>NZ_JBHRWO010000010.1:187337-255620 GCF_042647865.1 Glycomyces rhizosphaerae | reverse complement strand
CCCGCCGTCTTCCCCGACGTTCCTCCAAGCTGTGCTTCGGAAAGTGAGGGTTCGATGGTTCGGCTGCTAGACTCTCCGCCTCCCCGAATTCGACCCCCGACCGGAGGCCCCCCGTTGGACGTCCCCGCTCAGCTGGAGGAAGACGCGTTCCGCGCCTTCTTCGAGCGGCATCACGCCGAGCTGGCACGCTTCGCGTGGCTGCTCATCGGCGAGAGCGGGACGGCCGAGGACATCGCGGCGGACGCGATGCTCGCGGTGTGGCGCCAATGGGACCAGGCCCGGCGGGCCCGGTCGCAGATCGCGTACGCGCGCGGCATCGTCGCGAACCTCGCCAAGGCCCGCATCCGCGCGGCCGTGCGGGAACGCCGCCGCAACACCTTGTTCTGGCAGCGGCCCGGCGAGTCGCACGAAGGCCCCGACTCGGCCGCGGTGGTGGACGTGCGCGAGGCCCTGGAGCGGCTGCCGATGCGCCGCCGCGCCTGCGTGATCCTGCGGCACTCGCTGGAACTGTCTGAGCGCGAGACCGCCGATGCGCTCGGCGTCTCGGTAGGCACGGTGAAGAGCCAGACCTCCAAGGGCCTGGCCGAACTGCGCCGGATCCTCGGACCCACGGAGGGGTCGGCCTGGGCAGCGATTCGGAAGGGGGAGCAGCGATGAACGACGAACTACCCGACCGGCTCCGCGTGACGGCGGAGGAGTACGAACCCGACCGCGACCGCATGTGGGCGCGCGTGTCCGACGGCATGCGCGAACCCCGCGTGCGGGCCGAACCGGTGCGCAGCGGCTGGCGGATCCCGCAACTGGGGCTGGCGACGGGCGCTGTCGTCGTCCTCATCGGCGCGATCGTCTTCTTCGGGCAGGCCATGGGCCTCGGTCCGCGGATCGGCCAGACTCCCGAACCTCCCGCGGCCGGTCCCGGTACCCGGTCTGAGGGGACCACGGACGCGGCGAGCAGCGAGGACGCCTCTTCGGAGGCTGAGGAGACGAGTGCGGACGACGGCGAGAGCGAGGGTTCCGAGGACGAGACGTCCGAGGGCGAATCGAGCCCGGAAGTCGACGCCGGGCCCGAATGGCTGTGGACGGACGGCTCGATCGCCCCGGCCAGCAACGACTACTGGTCGCAATCGACTCTTACGCTCAAGAGCGAGGAGGCGCTCGCCGGGCTGAGTGTCGAGCTGCGGGTGGCCGAAGGCGCGGGCGTGGAGTCCACGGACGCCTGGACGAGCGGCGACAGCTGGCTCGCGGAGGCGGTGGTGACCAAGGAGGACGGCTTCCTGATCTACCGCTGGACCTTGCAGGAGGGCAAGGTGCTCCCGGCCGGGGAATACCAGCTCGCGGGCCAGTACAACCACGGCGCGGGCGCGCGCAGCGCGGACGACGACCTGTACACCTTCGAGGCCACGACGGAATCGGGCGAGACCGGCGCGGTGGAAGGCGACTTCGAATGACCGACCCGGCCCAGTCGGACTGATCGACTCCGCCGCGCCTGACCACCGCGGCGACCCCAGAGCGAGAGCGGGGACCGAGCCATCGGCTCGGTCCCCGCTCCGAAACGTGAAACCGGCGGAAGCCCGGGATATTGCGATAGATCCCCCTTAAGGGACCCCGGCCTTGGCGAAGCTTGCGAGCCATGAATTTGCAGAGCGCAAAAGTACTCGCAGGCTGCGACAGGAAACGCTCCAATGTCGGATTCCGGCCATGATCGCGACCGAAATTCCTGGACACGCCGAGCCAGATGTCAGAAACTGATCAGCTCGAACGTGGTCGCATACTGCGTCCCGAAGCGCTCGCCCGCACCCGCGGCGAAGGTGGTGAGGAAGCCGCGGACGTAGGTCTCCGGGTCCTCGTCGGTCAGCGCCGAGATGTAAGCGCGGTGCTCCAGGAGCGAGGCCACGCCGACCTCGATCGTGTCGGTCACGTCGACCGCGTGCGTCGACTCCGGCGAAGCGGCCAGCGCCACCCAGCGCACCCCGCCCCAGGGCTCGAGGCCTTCGTCGGCGAGTTCGGGGAAGATCCACCGGTTGCCCGCGTCGTTGGCGGCGTCGAGCACCGATTCGCCCACCGCCCGGTGGTCGGCGCTGTTCCAGTGCCCGGGCATGAAGTGGTCGCGCCGGTTCAGCGTGATGACCAGTTCGGGCCGGTGCCGGCGGATCGCGGCGGCCAGGTCGCGGCGCAGCGCGACCCCGGCCTCGATCACGCCGTCGCGGTGGTCGAGGAATTCGACCGAGGAGACGCCGACGACGGCGGCCGAGGCGCGCTGCTCGGCGTCGCGCACGGGGGCGCATTCCTCGGGCGACATGGTGTCGATGCCGGCTTCGCCGCGGCTGACCATGAGGTAGGCGACCTCGCGTCCGGCGCGGGTCCAGCCCGCGACGGCCGCCGCGGCGCCGTATTCCATGTCGTCGGGGTGGGCCACGATGGCCAGTGCCCGGGTCCAGTCTTCGGGCATGGCAAGGAGTTCGCTCATGCGTCGATTATGGCGCGCGGTTCAGCAGGCGCAGGAGACACCGCTGACGGGAACCGTGCGCGGGTCGGGTTCGCCGCGTTCGACGCCGGCGTCGGTGGCGACGGGGAGGCCTTCGCGGATCCAGTACTCCATGCCGCCGATCATCTCTTTGACCTGGTAGCCGAGCTTCGCGAACTCGACGGCGGCGCGGTAGGCGCCGTTGCAGCCGGGGCCCCAGCAGTAGACGACGACCGGCTTGGCGGTGTCGATGAGTTCGGCTGCGCGGGTGGCGATCTCGTCGGTAGGGAGGTGGACGGCGCCAGGGGCGCGGCCCTGGTCCCAGGCGGCTTTGCCGCGGGTGTCGACGAGGGTGAAGTCCTGGTCGTCGAGGGCGGAGTAGACGTCGGAGACGTCGGTGCGGAAGGCGAGCTGGGCGGTGAAGAAGGCCAGGGCCTCGGCGGGGGCGGCCGGGGGTACGCG
This sequence comes from Glycomyces rhizosphaerae, assembly GCF_042647865.1. Lineage (NCBI taxonomy): Bacteria > Bacillati > Actinomycetota > Actinomycetes > Glycomycetales > Glycomycetaceae > Glycomyces > Glycomyces rhizosphaerae. The sequence continues at coordinate 252,694 of NZ_JBHRWO010000010.1, read as the reverse complement.
CAGGACGGCGTTCGCGTTCGTTTCCATGTCCTGAATCTATGTGCCGGTACAAAAGTACGAGCACTTGACACAAAGTAGATCATGATGTGGGAAGGCCGAACGACTGCGGGTGTTTCGCCCGGTTTCGAGGGTACTCGGGCGGCGGTAGCGTAGACCGCGGCACGCACCCTTCACGACTGCATCCGATCAGAGAGGCTTCCTCCATGGCACCCACAGCACCCACGGTCGAACTCATCCACGGCGCGGCCATGCCGCTCCTCGGCCTGGGCACGTGGCCGCTGGACGACACCGAGGCCGAGCGAGTGGTCGCCGAGGCGATCGGGCTCGGCTACCGGCTGGTCGACACGGCCGAGAACTACAAGAACGAGCGCGGTGTCGGCCTGGGGCTCAAGGCTTCCGGCGTGGCGCGCGAAGACCTGTTCGTCACCACGAAGTTCAACAAGGAATGGCACGCCGTCGAATTGGCGGCCGAGGCCTGCGAGCGCAGCCTCGACCGGCTGGGCCTCGACTACCTCGACCTGCTGCTCATCCACTGGCCGAACCCGCAGCACGGGCATTACGTCGAGGCCTGGCAGGGCTTGGTGCGGCTGCTGGAGTCGGGGCGGGTCAAGGCGATCGGCACGTCGAACTTCAAACCGGCGCACCTGGACCGGATCATCGAGGCCACGGGCGTGGTCCCGGACGTGAACCAGATCCAGTTGAGCCCGTTGACGACTCGTCTCGAAGCTCGCGCGTACCACAAGGAGCGGGGGATCACGACGCAGTCGTGGTCGCCGATCGGCGGGCAGGGCGGCGAGGTCCGTGAGGAGCCGCTGGTCCTGGAGCTGGCCGAGAAGTACGGGAAGACGCCGGTGCAGGTGGTGCTGCGGTGGCATCTGGATCTGGGGCTCACGGTGGTGCCGAAGTCGAGCAATCTGGAGCGTCTGGAGCAGAACCTGGACGTGTTCGATTTCGAGTTGGAGCCGGACGACGTGATGGCGATTTCGGCGCTCGACCGGGGCGAGGCCTCGGCGGCGGACTCGGACGCGTTCGGGCACTAGGCGATCGGGCGGTCCGGCTCCCGGGGTCGGGCGTGTCGGATCGGCAGGTCCCCCGAATCAACTATCGCGCGGGGGTATGACAGTTTTCGCGGCGCGGGCGTCGATCCGAAACCGGATCGGCGCCCGCACCATCGCCGTTGCCGCTTACGCGTCGAGCAGGGTGAGTGCCATGCCGCGAACCCGGTCCGGGTCGGTGATGCCTTCCAGGGCGATGATCTGGTCGCCTTCGACGGTGAACACGAGCACCCGTGTGGGGAGGTCGGGCAGCGAGGAGATGACGCCGATCTTGCCGTCGGCGAGCACGAGCTGCGCCCCGGTCGCCATGGCGGCGAACGTCATCGCGCCGCCGGCGATCTGGGCCGCGCCGCGGATGATCTGGCCGACCTCGGCCGCGTCCGTCCTCAGGGTGACCTCGGGATCGAGCACGGACACGAGCGCTTCGAAGTCCCCGCCGCGCGCCGCCGCGAGGAACGCTTCGACCACGGTGCGCTGCTTCGAGACCTCTTTGCGTTGCGGCGCACCGGTTCCCCGTACCCGGGCTCGGGCGCGGCTCGCGAGTTTGCGGGCGGCGGCCGGGTTGCGGTCGACGATCTGGGCGATGTCGTCGAAGGGCACGCCGAACATGTCGTGGAGGACGAACGCGAGCCGCTCAGCGGGCTCGAGGGTCTCCAGGACCACGAGCAGCGCGAGGCTCACCGAGTCGGCCATGACCGCGGCCGACTCCGGGTCGGCCTCCAGGTCCGTCGGGCCCGGGAGGGCGACCGGCTCGGTCCCGGAGTCCGGCATCGGCTGCTCGGCGCGGGACTTGCGCCGCCGCAGCTGATCGAGGCAGACCCGGCCGACCACGGTGGTCAGCCAGCCGCTGAGGTTGTCGATGCGTTCGGTATCGCTGGCGGCCAAGCGGAACCAGGCCTCCTGCACGGCGTCCTCGGCCTCGCCGGAGGAGCCGAGCATCCGGAACGCCACGGCCTCCAGTCGCGGCCGGTCGGCCTCGAAACGCTCCGCCAGCCACTGGTCGTCGTTCATCGTCGCTCCTCCTTCGATGGGGTTCTCGACCTTATGACGTTCGCGGGGCCGCGAACGTGACCGGCCGCGACCGCGCAACGCCCGCACCGTGATCCACGCCTCGTTTCCGGTTCGGCGGTCACAATGCCGCGCCGCGGCTCGTCATGGCGGTATATCGAACGAACCGCGAAGGAGCACACTATGGAAGCCCGCATCGACTACTACTCGAACCCCATCGCCGCGAAGTTCGCCAAGCACATCAACTCGGCCGGCCGGGCCCTCAAGGACGCTTCCCTGCCGGAGTGGATCCCGAACCTCGTCCTGATCCGCGCCAGCCAGATCAACGGCTGCGGCGTCTGCCTCGACATGCACACCAAGGACGCCGCCCACGAGGGTGAGACCCCGGTCCGCCTCGCCATGGTCGCCGCCTGGCGCGAGGCCACGGTCTTCACCGAGGCCGAGAAGGCGGCGCTCGCTCTCACCGAGGCGGGCACCCGCCTCGCCGACGGCGAAGGCGTCCGCGACGACATCTGGGACAACGCCCGCAAGCACTTCGACGAGGACCAACTCGTCGCCCTCGTCTCGATCATCGCGCTCATCAACGCGTACAACCGGATGAACGCCATCACTCAGACCCCCGCGGGCTCCTACCAGCCCGGCCAGTGGGGCTAAACCAGGACACCAACCGAAACACCCCCGAAGGGGCGCAGCCGCATCGCGGCCGCGCCCCTTTCGGCCGCGTTCAGAAATCGACCGGGTCGCGGATGATCGGGCAGGTCATGCAGTGCCCGCCGCCCCGGCCGCGCCCGAGCTCGGCGCCGACGATCGGGATGACCTCGATCCCGGCGTCCCGCAGCAGCGTGTTCGTCTGCGTGTTGCGGTCGTACGTCATGACCACGCCCGGCTCCAGCGCCACCGCGTTGTTCCCCGAATCCCACTGCTGGCGCTCCGAGGCGTACTCGTCGCCGCCCGTGGCGATGACCCGCAGCCCCGGCAGGCCCAGCGCCTGCGCCACCACCTCCGCGAACGCCGCCGAACCGTGGTCCTCCAATTCCAGGCCAGGCGCTTTGTCGCTGGGACGCAACGAGAACGTGTGCACCGCGTCCATGATCCGCGGGTACAGCGTGACCACGTCCCGGTCCGCGAACGTGAACACGGTGTCCAGGTGCATGGCCGCGCGCAGCTTCGGCATGCCCGCCACGACCACGCGATTGGCCGCGCCCTGGTCGAACAGCGCCTTCGCGACCTGCGTGATCGCCTGCCGGGACGTACGCTCGCTCATCCCCATGAGCACCACCCCGTTCCCCACGGGCATGATGTCGCCGCCCTCGAACGTCGCCTGCCCCCACGACTGGTCCGGGTCGCCCCACCACACCCGCGACCCCGCGAAATCGGGGTGGAACGTGTAGACGGCCTTCATCAGCAGCGTCTCGTCGTGCCGCGCCGGCCAGTACAGCGGATTGAGCGTCAGCCCGCCGTACAGCCAGCACGTGGTGTCCCTGGTGTACAAGGTGTTCGGCAGCGGCGGCATGAGGTATTCGCGCGCGCCCGTCGACTCGCGCGCCAGCGCCACATAGCCCGGCCGCAGATCCTCCGGAAGGTCGTGTGTGGACAGACCGCCGATGAGGTGCTCGGCGAGTTCGGCCGGCCCCAGCGACTCCAGGAACTCCCTGGTCTGGTGCATGAGACCCAGCCCGACCTCGTTCGCGGTGATCTTGCGGTCCAGCAGCCACGAGCGGGCCTCCTTGTCCGCCATGGTCTGCGACAGCAGCTCGTGCAGCTCCACGACCTCGATGGCCCGGTCGCGCATGTTCTCGACGAACTCGGCGTGGTCGCGCTGGGCGTTCTCGACCCACATCACGTCGTCGAACAGCAGGGTCTCGGCGTTCGTGGGCGTCAAGCGTCGGTGCGCGAGACCCGGCGCGCACACGAGGACCTTGCGGAGCCTCCCCACTTCGGAGTGGACGCCGTAGGACTGGACTCGATCGGACATGGCAGTGCTCCCTCAGATACTGATCCAACCGGCGGCGAGGGCCACGACGCCGATCACGGCCCCCGCGATCGAGACGGCCAGCAGCACCGCCTCCCCCGGGCTGAACAGGCGGCGGCCCTGCTCGCGGCGGGCCATGACGAACAGGATCGTCGCGGGGGCGTAGACGATGAACGACACGAGCACGTACTTCGGGCCCGCGGCGAACAGCAGGAACAGGGTGTACACCGAGGCCAGGACCGCCACGGTCATCTCCCCCGGGCTACCGCGCCCAAGGGCACCGCCGCGTCCGGCGGCGACCTTGACCGCGAACAGGGCCGCGAGCAGGAACGGGATGAGCGACAGGGCGCTGGTGAGGTCGAGCGCGAAGTTGAACGCGTCGTCGGAGAAGTAGGTGACGATGAGGACGAGCTGGCTCAGCGCCGTCGTCAGCACCAATGCCGGGACCGGCACGTCCGCTGTCGTCGCGCGCCCGAGGAACCGCGGCATGTCCTTGTCCTTCGCGGCCACGAACAGGACCTCGGCGGCCATGAGCGTCCACGCCAGGTACGCGCCGAGCACCGAGACGACCAGGCCGATCGACACGAACACCTTGCCCCAGGTGCCTACCGCGGCCTCCAGGACCCCGGCCATCGACGGCTGGCGCAGCTCGGCGATCTCGGCCATCGGCATGATCCCGTACGACACGATCGTGACCGACGCGAAGACCGCGAACACGGAGAGGAAACCGGTGATCGTGGCCCGCCCGACGTCCTCGCGGCGCTTCGCGTGCCGGGAGTAGACGCTCGCGCCCTCCACCCCGAGGAACACGAACACCGTCGCGAGCATGGTGCCCCTGACCTGGCTGAACAGGGATCCGGCGTAGTCGGCGCCGCCGAAGTTCTCCGCGAACACCGACGGCTCGAAGAAGAACAGCGCGAGGATCACGAACACGCCGATGGGGATGAGCTTGGCGACCGTGACGACCCGGTTGATCGCCGCCGCTTCCTTCACGCCCTGCTTGATGAGCAGGAAGAACCCCCACAGGCCCGCGGAGGAGAGCACGATCGCGAGCACCGTGTCGCCTTCGCCGAGCGCGGGCACCAGAGCGCCCGCAGTCGACATGATGAGCACCCAGTAGGTCACGTTGCCGACGCAGGCGCTGGCCCAGTAGCCGAACGCGGAGAAGAAGCCGGGGTATTCGCCGAATCCGGCTTTCGCGTAGGCGTAGACCCCGGCGTCGAGGTCGGGGCGGCGCATCGCGAGGTTCTGGAAGACGAACGCGAGCATGAGCATGCCGGCGCCCGCGACGGTCCAGGAGATGAGGGCGCCGGCGACGCCGGTCTGCTGCGCGAACCGGGCGGGGAGCGAGAACACGCCCGCGCCGACCATCGAGCCGACCACCATCGAGGTCAGCGTCCAGAAGGCGAGTTTCGCCGTATGCGGGGCTTCGACCGCGTTCGCGGGTTGGGCCATGGCGTCCTCGCAGGTCAAGCCGTTGAGGCCCGAAAAGGGCACTGGAGCCCTGAATATATCGCCGCAAAGCCGACGCAGGCTCGGATTCCCCGAACGGGCACGGCGTGCGGGACCGCCGATCCCCGTTCGCAAGCACCGCATCGCCGCCCGGACTCGCTCCCCGCCGATCGGGGACGGGTCGTCGGCTGATGATCGAACGGACCGATCGGCTCGCCGACGGTCCGGGGATTCAGTCCGCCGGCACCGCGATGCCGTTCTTGACGCGGAGCACGCGGTCGGCGAGGCGCTCGGCGACGGCCGGTTCGTGGGTGATGAGCAGGATCGCCATGCCGCCCTTGCCTTTCAATCCCGCGAGGAGTTCGAGGACGCCTTTGCGGGCGATCGCGTCCAGCCCGGAGGTGATCTCGTCGCAGACCAGCACGTCGGGCCCGGCCGCGAGCGCGCGAGCGAGGGCCGCTCGCTGGAGCTGACCGCCCGAGAGCCGACCTGGAAGTCGGGCGGCGGCGTCGGCGGGGACGCCCAGTTCGCCCAGCAGCCTTGCGGATTCGGCCGCGGCGGCTTCCTTCGTGCAGCCCCGCAAGCGGATCGCGCTGCGCGCCACTTGCTCGGCGATGCTGCGGTGCTCGTCGAAGGACGCCTTCGCGTCCTGGAAGACGTACTGGACGCGGGCCCTTTCGGCACGGCTGCGGCGGCGGCCGCGCACCGGCAGTGGCGCGCCGTCGAGGCGCAGTTCCCCGGCGGTCGCCTGCCGGAGCCCGGCCACGGTGCGGGCGAGCGTGGTCTTGCCGCTCCCGGATTCGCCGAGGATCGCGAGGCATTCGCCCTGGCGCGCTTCAAAGTCCACGCCGTCGAGCAGGCGCGTGCGCTGGCGGCCCACGGCGACAGTGAGGCCCCGGCCGACGATGCGGATCGGGGCCCCCGCACCGGCGGCCGGGGCACGTTCCATGGTTCGGGCGGCGAGCAGACCGCGCGTGTAGTCGTGCGCGGGTTCGGCGAGGACCGTCGCGGTCGGGCCGCGTTCGACGATGCGGCCGGATTCGAGGACCAGCAGGTCGTCGGCGACGGCCTCCACGAGTTCGAGGTCGTGGCTGAGCAGGACCACCGCCATTCCGTTCGCTGCCGCGAGCCGCAGTTCGGCCGCGATCCGGTCGCGGTTGCCGAGGTCCTGGCCGGTTGTCGGCTCGTCCGCGACGAGGAGCTTCGCGTCGCACAGGAACGCTTGGGCGAGAACGAATCGCTGCTGCTGGCCGCCTGAGAGCTGGTGCGGGAAGCGGCGGAGGAACGCCGGGTCGTCGAGGCCGGCGCGGCGCATGGCGTCGGCGATGCGTTCGCCGGTCGTCCGGCCGCGCCGGCGATTCGCACGGCCGGTGCCGTCCGGGGCGTTGCGCCGGTTCGCGTTCGCGATGTCGCCCAGGACGCCGCCGATGCGGCGCACCGGATTGAGCACCGCCGCCGGGTGCTGCGGCAGGTAGGCGGCGGGCACTTCGCCTAGGGCGCAGTGCAGGACGTCGACTCCGGCGACTTCGACGACGCCGGTCGGTTCGACGCCGGGTCGCAGCGCGCCGAGCAGGGCCGAGCCGATCGTGGTCTTGCCCGAGCCGGAGGCGCCGACGATCGCGAGGATCCGCCCGGCGTCGACGGTGAAGTCCACGTCCTCGACCAGGGTCTTCGCGCCCGCTGTGGCGCGCAGGCCGGCCACGTTCACGGTCATGAGGGGACCTTTCGGGAGAGGAGCCGGTCGAACAGCAGGTTCAGGCCGACCGAGAGTGCGACCAGCAGCGCCGCCGGGAGCACGACACCCCACGGGGACAAGAAGATCCCGCCGCGGTTGACGTCGACCATCACGGCCCAGTCGCTGGCCTCCGGGCCCGCGCCGACGCCGAGGAAGCTCGCGGCGGCGACGAGGTAGAACGCGCCGACCAGGCGCACCCCGGCGTCGGCCGCCACAGTGGGAAGGATCGATCTGGCGATGTAGATCGACCGGTGGCGGCGCGATTCGCCTTGCAGCCACATGGCTTCGATCGCCGGGCGGTGCGCGACTTCGAGGGCGGCGGCCCGCACGATCCGGGCGATGTCGGGGAGGTTGACGAGCGCGACGATGAGCACGAGCATCCATGCCGTGGGCGGGGCGATCGAGGCGAGCAGCAGCATGAGCAGGAGTGAGGGCAGCGCGAGGAGGAGGTCGAAGGGCCGCATGAGGATCTCGTCGAGCCAGCGGTGCCGGGTCGCGGCGGCGGCGAGGCCGATCGGGAGCCCGACGAGGTAGGCGAGGGCGGTGGCTGCGGCGGCGGTGGTGACGATGCCCCAGCCGCCGTCGAGGAGCCCGTCGAGGACGCTCGCGCCCAGGTAGTCGGTGCCGGGCCAGGGCGCGGCGGGGTCGAAGGGCTGCGTGCGGTCGTGGTCGGGGGTCGGGAGGAAGGGGCCGACGAGGGCAAGGCCGAGGGGGATCGCGAGCAGCGCGAGGAGCAGGAGGCGTTCGGTGCGGCGGCGGGCCGCCCCCCGAGGTCGGGTGTGTCGCAACGCGACCGCCCCCGGCTTCGATGGTGCCCGAGGGGTACGACGGTTCTGGGCGACCGGCGATCCCGCGGTCGGGTGTGTCGGCATCGAAGCGCCCCCGGTTTCAAGGGTGCCTGCGGCGTACGACAGTTCTTGAGGGCCGGAGGGCATCCGGTCGTTTTCTGGCGATCCCGGGGCCGGGGGTGTCGGAGCGGAAGCGCCCCCGGTCTCGATGGCGCCCGAGGGGTACGACGGTTCTTGAAGATCCGGGTGTGTCGGCTCGATGCGCTGCGGTTCGGCGTTCGTCGGCTCGTTGCTCATCGGGTCAGCTCCAGTCTCGGGGCGAGGCGGAACGCGACCAGGTCCGCTGCCAGGTTCACGAGGACCGTGGTCGCGCCGAAGACCACGGCGATTCCCTGCACCACAGGCAGATCCCGGGCGTTCACCGCGTCGACCAGGGCCGTGCCCAGGCCCGGGATCACGAAGACGCTCTCGACCACGATCACGCCGCCGAGCAGCCAGTCCGCGGTTCGCGCGATCTGCGCGGTCGCCGGGCTCACCGCGTTCGGCAGCGCGTGAGCGAACACGACCCGCCGCTCCGAAACCCCGGCGCGGCGCACATGCGCGATGTACTCCGAATCGAGCGCCTCGATCATCCCCGCGCGCACCAGCCGCGCGATCGAGCAGATCGGCCGCGCCAGCAGCACCAGCAAGGGCAGCACCAGGACTGCGGGCTCGGCCGGCAGCGAAGGCACGCCGACGGCCGTGGGCGGCAGCCACGCGAGACCGATCGCGAAGACGCTCACCAGGAGCACCGCCAAGGCGAACTCGGGCACCGAGTACAGGCCGACGGTGAACGTGGTGATGAGCCGGTCCGGCCAGCGGCCCTGCCGCCGGGCCGCCGCCACGCCGAGCCCGATCGCCAAGGGCAGCAGGAGGATCAGCGTCGCCCCGGCGAGGATGAGCGTCGGTTCGAGTGCGGTGGCGAGGAGGCCGGCGACCGGGCGTCCCGACACGAGCGAGGTGCCGAAGTCGCCGGTGAGGAGGCCGCCGAGCCAGTCGCCGAGCCGCGTGAGGGCCGGTTCGTCCAGGTGCATCTGCTCCCGGATGCGCTCGATGTTGGCCGGGTCGGGCTGGTCCCCGGCGAGCGCGACGGCCGCGTCGCCGGGGAGCAGTTCGACCAGTGCGAACGCGAGGACGGCGACGGCCAGCACCTGGAGTGCGCCGAGGCCGATCCGTCTGGCCGCGTACGCGAGCACTAGTCCATCCAGACCTTGTCGAAGCGGGCCCAGTCGAGGGTGTTCGCCGGGGCCTGCTCGACGCCGTGCACGCTCGGGAGGGTGGCGACGATCCAGTCCGCGAAGCCCCACACCAGGTAGCCGCCTTCGTCGTGGAGGCGCTGCTGGATCTCTCGGTAGAGCGTCTCCTGCTCGGCTTCGTCCGCTGTGGACTGCAGCTTGAGGTACAGCTCGTCGAAGTCGGCGTGGTGCCATTGGGTGACGTTGGTGGGGGAGCCGTCGAGGAGCCGCTGCGAGATGTGGGAGGCGATGGGCATCGCGCCGGAGCGGTAGGACGCGATCTGGCCCTCGGTGAGGACCTCCGACCAGTAGGTGTCGGCGTTGCGTTCGTTGATGGCGACGTCGATCCCGGCCTCGCGCACCTGCTCGGCGAAGATCTGGGCGGCCTCGGTGAAACCGGAGCCGACGTCGGCGGTGTCGAGGACGATCTCCTGGACGCCGGCTTCGGCGAGGAGCGCCTTGGCCGCCTCCAGGTCCCTTTCGCGCTGCGGGATGTCCGCCGCGTAGTGCTCGAAGCCGAGCCCGAACAGGTCGTTGCCGATCTGGCCGCGACCGGAGAGCACGGACTCGACGAGCTCGTCGCGGTCGCAGAGGAGGAACATCGCCTGGCGCACACGGGGATCGTCGAAGGGGGCGCGGTCGGTCTTCATCGCGAAGCCGAGCATGTTCGAGCCTGGGGAGGAGACGAGGTTGACGGCCTCGTTGCCCTCGTTGGCGCGGGCGGTGGTCGCCGAGAGGTCGTGCGCGTATTCGACCTGGCCGCCGAGCAGGGCGTTGATCCGCGCCGACTCCTCATCGGCGACGACGATCTGAAGCCGGTCGAGTCTCGGTGCGCCGTCCCAGTAGTCGTCGAAGCGTTCGACGGTGAACTCGCTGCCGGGCGTGAAGGACTTGAAGCTGAACGGGCCGGAGCCCACGGGCGCGTCGAAATTGTCGGACCCTTCGGGCACGATGTACGTGCCGAAGCCGGCCAGGCAGTTCGGGAATTCGGCGAGGGGGTACTTCAACACGAACTCGACGGTCAGGTCGTCGATCGCCTTGCTGGCTTCGAGGTCGATCGGGGCGAGGTCGGACTTGGCACGGAAGGTCTCGTCGGGGTTCGCGATCCGCTGGTAGCTGTAGAGCACGTCGGCCGCGCGCACGGGGCTGCCGTCGTGGAACGTCGCCTCGCGGAGCTTCACGGTCCACACGGTGAGGTCGGCGTCGGGAGTCCAGGACTCGGCGAGGCGCGGCACGGCCGCCATGTCGGAGCCGAGGTCGGCGAGCTTCTCGAACATCGCTTTGGCGCGGGCGGCGTCGGCGAAGAGGTTGACACGGTGCGGGTCGATCGTCTCGTCCGCTCCGCCCCCGGCGAAGACCGCGCGGAGGGTCCCGCCGGTCTTCGGTTCGGTCGCGGCGGGATCGGAGCCGCAAGCGGTGAGCACGGCGCTCGAGGCGCCGACCGCGAGGCCCGTCGCGGAGAGGACGACGCGGCGGCTCAGACGGGGGCTGGTCGATGGGTGGGTCATGTCGATTCCTTTGTGGTTGCGGTGCAAGAGGTCCGCGCGGCACTGCGCGACGAGAGGCGCTCCTCCGGAGCAGTTGGCGGCGCGCCGTCCGAGGACGCGGCGCGAAGCGAGGGGACGAGCGGCTCGGCTTCCGGCGATGCGGCGTCCTGATCCTCGGCTTCCGAAGGCGCAGTGACGAGTTGCCCGTCCTTCGGCGAAGTCGTCGGCTGCGCCGCCGATGCGAGGGACCGCGAGCCGCGCATCGCGGCGACGGCGGCGGCCGAGGCGAGTCCGAGGAGGGCGCAGCAGATCCATGAGGCCCAGGCGGCCCGATCGCCCGCGAGGTCGGCGACGAGCCCGACCGCGCTGGTGCCGAGGGCGGCCACGACACCGGAGAGGAGGTAGTAGACGCCGAAGTACGTGCCTGTGAGGCCTTGCGGCGCAAAGCCGGGGATGAGCTCCATGACGAACGGCTGGGCGACCATGACGCCGATCGAGAGCAGGAGCGCCGCCACCAGCACCGCCGTGAAATGCAGTGCGGGTGCGCTGGCGGGCAGGAGGATCGGCGGCAGGAAGGCCGCGCCGATGAGCGCCATGCCGAGCGCGATCGCCGCCGCCCGGCTCAGGTGCCGCTGGCACCAGGCGGTGCTGCGCACCTGCAGGCCGAGCGTCGCGACCGTCGAGGCGCCGAACACTGCGGCGGTGGCCCAGGTCGTGCCCGTGGCGTCCACGGCGGCCTTCGGCAGCAGCAGGTAAAGCTGGTTCTGCAGGGCGAACAGTGCCGCCGTCGCGAGCGTGAACGCCAGGAAGCCCTTGTCGGCGAACGCCTCCCGCCAACCGCCGAGCACCGTGGTCGTCGACTTCGCGCCCTGGTGCGGAGGCAGGGCCAGCATCTGAGCGACCGCGAGACCGGCGAACACCAGCGCCGAGACCAGGGCCCCGAGCCGGAAGTCGACGATGACGAGCGCGCTGCCCACCACGGGGCCGAGGCACATGCCGGTGTTCGCGAACAGGTTGAACAGCGCGAACGCCTCCGCCCGCCGGTCACCGGCGGCCTCGGCGACGTACGCCCGCACCGCCGGGTTGAACAGGGCCCCGGCCACGCCGCTGACGACCGACGCGGCGATGAGCACCGTGAACGAGGGCGTCAGCGCGAACAGCCCGAACCCCAAGGCGCGCAACAGGCACCCGGCGATGATGACCCCGCGCGGGCCGAGCCGGTCCGAGGCCGTGCCGCCGATGAGGAACAGCCCCTGCTGGGCCAGGTTGCGCACCCCGAGCACGACCCCGATCGCCGCGAGCGACATCCCGGCCGACGCTTCGAGGTGCACCGCCAGGTAGGGGATGACCATGTAGAAGCCGAGGTTGACGCCGAGCTGGTTCACCAGGAGCAGCCGCACGGGAAGCGGCTGCGCCGCGAAGGACCGTATGGTGCGCAAGGGACCTCACCGGGGCAGTGGCGGCGCCGGGGAGCGCCGAGGGGCAGTTGTTATCGACAAAGATAACGGGACTCGTTTTCAATATGTTGCACGAAGCTCCCGATGTGACCTGCCCCCGCCCATGCGATCATCGGCATACGCGCACGTGACCTCGGAGGAAGCCGTGAAGACCCCAGGCGAAGACCAGAACCGCCGCCTCCTGCGCGCCCGCGACGCCATGGACCGCGACTTCGCCGAACCCCTCGACGTGCCGTCCCTCGCGAAAGTCGCCCTCATGTCCCCCGCGCACTTCAGCCGCACGTTCCGCGCCACCTTCGGCGAGACCCCGCACCGCTACCTCCAGCGCCGCCGCATCGAACGCGCCTGCGCGATGCTCCGCGACACCGAAACCTCGGTCACCGAGATCGCACTCGCCGTCGGATTCGACAGTCTCGGCACCTTCAGCCGCACCTTCAACACGATCATCGACCGGTCGCCCACGCAGTACCGCCGCGAGGCGACCCCGTTCGACGTCCCGTCCTGCTTCGTGAAGTCCTGGACCAGACCGAGCAGTTTCGGCTGAGCAGTATTGACTGAGCATTTTTGGATAAGCCCTGCCCCACTCGGCGGCCATAGGCTGATCGCATGTTCACCGGAATCAGCATTCACACCGTGTTCGTCCTCGACCAGGAAGAGGCGATCGACTTCTACGTAGGCAAGCTCGGCTTCCAGATCTCGACGGACGCCGACCTCGGCTTCATGCGCTGGCTCACCGTCGCGCTCCCGGAGGACCCCGAGCGCCACATACTCCTCGAGGTCCCCGGCCCGCCCTCGCAGAGAGACGAGACGGCCGCGCAGGTCCGCGACCTGCTCACCAAGGGCGCCCTCGGCTCGACCATCCTCAACACCGACGACTGCCGCGGCACGTACAAGCGGCTCAAGGACCTCGGAGTCGAGTTCACCGAGGAGCCGACCGAGCAGCCGTACGGCATCGACTGCGCCCTGCGCGATCCGTTCGGCAACCACATCCGGATCACCCAGCCGGGCGGTTAGGGCCACCAGGAGGACGCCCGGGCCGCGGCCCGGGCGTTTCGCATGCCCGCGAGGGTTCGACCCCTGTTCAGACGGGTATTCCCGATCGTCAGACCGGTTCTGAGGAGGGGTGGACATGGACGGGACAGAGGAGCGGCAGGAGCGCATCGTCGTCGGCGTCGACGGCTCGGCACCTTCGATCAAGGCGCTCGAATGGGCCATTGAGCAGGCCAGACGTACTGGCGCCAAGGTCGAGGCCGTGCAGGCCTGGGAGGTGCCGACGATGTACGGCACCGGCATGATGGTCCTGCCCGGCGGCGAGGAGTTCGACAAGTCCGCGAGGCAGTCCCTGGAGACGGCGGTCAACCACGCCCTCGCCGGGAGGATGGACGTGACGGTCGAACCCCACACGGTGGGCGGCCACCCGGCCAAGACCCTCATCGACATGGCCGAAGGCGCCGACCTGCTGGTGGTGGGCAGTCGCGGCCACGGCGGTTTCGTCGGGTCGCTGATCGGCTCGGTGAGCCACTACTGCGTCAACCACGCCGGCTGCCCGGTCGTGGTCGTCCGCGAGACGGAGTGAACCGAGCGGTCGCACGCGAAGGGCAGCGATACCGATCGAGTCGAGACGTCACTCGGCGGGCAGCGACTCCGTTGGGACATAACGGAACTCGCGCAGGCGCGAGGCGTCTCCTCCTGCGCCCACGCCGAGCATCCGGCCGGTGAAACCGGTCGCGACCTCGGTCGACAGGTAGCGGCCGTCGAGCCGGCCCAGCGTTGCGAAACCGTTGTCGCCCTTGAGCGACAGCACGATGTCGTCCGGCCCGTACGCGGTCATGTTCGCCGCCTGCGGCTCGACCGACTCGATCCGCAGCGCCACCGCACCCTCCGGCGCGGGGGCCGAACCGAGTTCGGCCGTGACGCCGCCGATCCGCACTTCCGCCCGGACAACGCCGTTCTCGCAGGTCAACCCGTACCAGTGGCGCTCGTCGATCCACACGACGAAGCGCCCTGAATCGGCGAACTCGGCTTCGGCCGTCCACCGCAGGTCGCACACGCGCGCGCACAGCAGTCCGGGTGAGCCGTCGCCCGGGTCGCGCAGGTCGAGCCCGTCGTCGCCGCGCGCGGCGATCGCATCGGGTTCGCTCGACGGTGCGACCCAACGCAGATCCCAAGCGTCCGAAGTGAAATCGTCGGTGAAGGTGGTGTCGTCGGGTGTGAACCCGTAGCGGTGCTCGTCGAAGACCGGCCAGCCGTCCACCCAGTCGACCCCGGCCAGGAACGTCTCGCGGCCGAGCACGTGGAACTGCGGCGTGAACCCGCGCGGACGCACCGCCAGGTAGACCGCGGCCCACTCGCCCGAAGCGGTCTCCACGAGGTCGGCGTGCCCGGTGTTCTGGACCGGCAGCGCCGACGAGCGGTGGGAGAACACCGGGTTCGCGGGGCAGGACTCGTAGGGGCCTTCGGGTCGGTCGGCGCGCGCGACGGTGACGGAGTGGCCGCGTTCGGTGCCGCCCTCGGCGAGCATCAGGTACCAGTGGTCGCCGATCCGGTACATGTGCGGCGCTTCGTTGGCGGCGAGGCCGATGCCCTGCCAGACCCGGTACGCGGGTGCCTTGAACTTGCCGGTGGTCGGGTCGATGCGGGCTTGGAGGATGCCGTCGAGGTCGGTGTCCGCGACCCGGCCGGTCCAGGTCAGGTAGCACTCGCCGTCGTCGCCCCAGCAGAGGTCGGGGTCGATGCCGGCCGCTTCGGGCACGAAGACCGGCTCGCTCCAGTCGCCGGAGGGGTCCTCGGCGGTGACGATGATCTGGCCGCGGGAGTCGTACACGTTGGTGGTGATGAAGTAGAACAGGCCGTCGTGGTGGCGCAGGGTCGAGCCGTAGATCCCGCCGGAGGGGGTGCCGCCGCCGTTCACGAACTGGGAGCGGCGGTCGAGGATGTTGCCGATCTGCTTCCAGTGCACGAGGTCGCGGCTGTGGAAGATCGGCGCCCCGGGGAAGTACTCGAAGCTGGAGTGGGCGAGGTAGTAGTCCTCGCCGACCCGGCAGATCGTCGGGTCGGGGTGGAACCCCGAAACGATCGGGTGCTCGGCCCCGGACACGGCATTTCGACTCACGGCGCTCCCTCGATCGGCACGGAAGCCCAAGACTAAGTTGTGTCGCCAAACTTTGTCAACCGGCTTCAGCCCCACCTCGCGCACGACAAAGGCCCGCGATCGGCAGATCGCGGGCCTTTGTCGTGCGCGAAGGAGGGCACTTACCTGTTTTCGCAGGTCACTGGCCGTTGTCTTACCCGTATGGGAGGGTGTCCTTTTCACTGGTAGTGGTGAAGGTGGGATCGGGAGGGTACCCGGGGCCACCCGTACGCCCGCCAGGCCGGCTCAAGCCGCCGCGTGCTGGACCCCCCAGGACTCCGCGTACCGTCCCGATCGCTCAAGCAGCTCATCGTGGGTGCCCTGCTCGATGATGCGGCCGTGTTCGAGTACGACGATCACGTCCGCGCGGCGGATCGTGCTCAGGCGGTGGGCGACGACCAGTGTGGTGCGGCCCCGCATCAGGGTCTCAAGGGCGCCTTGGATGTGCCGCTCCGATTCCGAGTCGAGCGCGCTGGTCGCCTCGTCGAGGAACAGGATCCGCGGGTCGCGGATGAGCGCCCGCGCGATCGACAAGCGCTGGCGCTGCCCGCCCGAGAGCCGCGCGCCCCGCTCGCCGACCACCGTGTTCCAGCCGTCCGCAAGGGACTCGACGAATTCGAGCGCGTTCGCGTCGCGCAGTGCATGCCGCACCCGCTCATCGTCGATCGGCCCCAGGCCGTAAGTGATGTTGTCGCGCACCGAGCCCTCGAACAGCACCGAATCCTGCGGCACCACCGACACATGCCGCCGCACCGACCGCATGTCGAGCGCCTCCATGTCGGCCCCGTCGAGCACCACCGTCCCGCCCTCGGGTCGGATCAGCCCGAGCACCGTGTTCATCAGCGTCGACTTGCCCGAACCAGAGGGTCCGACGAGCGCAACGGTCTTCCCCGCCTCGATGTCCAGGTCGAGCCCGTCCAGCGCGGGCGAGCCGCCGTCCGGGTACCGCACGGTCACCCCGCGCAGCTCGATCCGGCCCTCGACTCGCTCCACAGTGGGCTTGCCTTCGTTGTGCTCGACGTCCGGGTCCTGCAGGATCTCGGCGATCGACCGCGCCGACTCGGTGCCGCGCGCGGTCACCGGCACCAGGTTGAGCACCGCCCCGACCGAACCGGTGAGCATCGAGAAGTAGGTGCCGAGCACCACGACCTGCCCGGCCGAGATCGGCGCCCACTCCATGACCGCCACCGTCGCGGCCAGCAGCAGGCACCCGACCGACAAGAGCTGCATGGTGACCCAGCTGGCCGCACCGAACCGGCCGTTGACGACGTCGAGCCGCAGCCCCCGGTGGCGCACCTCCTCGGCCACCTCCGCGACCCGCCCGGTCGCGACGTGCTCGAGCCCGTGCGCCCTGGTGATCGGCATGAGCGCGGCCATCTCCCCGACCCGCGCGGAGAAGACCTCCATCTCGCGGCGGAACTCCTCGTTGCGTTCGCGGGAACGGCGCCGGGTGAACCACCACACCCCGAATCCACAAGGGATCGAGAGCGCGAACACCGGAAGAAATTGCGGCACGGTCAGCGAGGTCATGGTGATGGCGCCGGCGAAGACGAACACGGCCGAGAGGAACGGCCCGCCCGACTGGGCGAACATCATCTCGACGTTCTCGACGTCGCGCACGACTTTGCTCTGGATGATCGAGGCGTTCGAGCGGGAGTGGAAGCCGATGGACAGCAACTGGAGTCGCGCGGCGAGCGCGTTGCGGAAGCCGGCCCCGAGGGAGCGCACGGCTCCCATGTAGAGGCTCGTGAACCACACGTGGGTGAAGGCGTTCTGGATGACGAGGACGGCCGCGCCGATGGCGAGCCAGCCGAGCGTCGAGACCGGCCCGCCGCCCACGACCGCGTCGATGGCCGCGCCGGTGATGACCGGCATGAGCCACTGCGGGCTGTCCTTGACGGCGAAGAGGGCGACGGACGCGGCGAGTCGTCCCCGGTTGGGTCGGAGTGCTCTGACGAGCGATCGGATGGGCTGTTTCCCGTCGAGGGTGGTGGTTTCCATTGCAGCAATGGCCCCGTGTTCGGTTGGAGGGTTGGGATTGGGCGGCAACGGGTCTCGGGATGGGGTGGGAGCCCGCCGCCGCGCGGGGCCTCGCGACGCACCGTCGGCGCGAGGTCACAGTTGAAAACCCTAGCCTCGGCCGCAGGGACTCGCCTCCGCTTTACGGGCAAGTCACAGCAACGGTGGAGGCCGCCGCCGCGACCTGCGCGGACGGCTCGCTCCCATATAGAGGGGGATCGAGGTGGACGCGGGGCGTGCTCCTTCAGCGAGGCGGGAGGGATCAGCGTCAGCTTTGCACGAGGGTCCGACAGCCGAGTGCCCTCCCGTCACAGTTTCCACCCTGAATAAACGAATTCCCAGGAAGCTGTCTGATGTCCTAATGTCACTCCTGTGTTCTAGCGTCGCTCGAACATACGCCAGAAAGGCATACTCATGTTCGACAACCTTCCGGTTCTGCGACACCTCGCGCAGAACCAACTCCTCGACCGGAAGCGGCGCAACGAGAGGCACGGCGAGCGCATCGAGATCGGCCAGGATCGCGTGAACCGCAGCGCCGCTTCGAGACTGGGAGCATTCGATGAGACGAGCCGGACGCCGAGCACCGGCGACCTGGTCCTGCTCTGGACGGTCTCGAACCTCACGGACAAGCCCGGGATGTGACCGGGCGAGCTGTGCATCGCTAGAGTCGCACAGCAGCTACCGACAGGCCGGCAACCCCTAGATCGCGTTCATGAATCCCCGGGTCCTGCTCCTCGACCTCGGTCGCCAGCGTCGTCGCGGGCGTCATCCTCGCCCACATGACCGTCGACCTTGGCGGCGCCGCCCTCCCGTCCGAGAATGCGTTCCGCCTGATCATGGCGATCGCCGCAGGCGCGGCCGTGGTCGCTCTGGCGATCGCCGCGTTCCTGCCGCGCCACACCGCCGAGGGCGCGGCCGAACCGGCGCCTGTGCTGGCCGCGAACCGCGCCTGAGGGGTTTTCTCGGGGCGCCGGTCGGCCCCCTCGGCGCTACGCATTTACGGCTCGCAAGCAGCCTCGGCGATGCTTGCGAGCCGTCAATTGGCATGGACTGGCGCCCACCGGGTATTTCCATGCCCTGGGCGCTCATGAGAAGGGAGCCCGAAATGGCTGGCATGCATGAAACGGTCCGAGCCGGTAGGACGCCGGTCCAAACCATCGCAATCGTGATCTCGGCGGTGTTCCTGCTGGTGGGTGTGCTCGGGTTCATTCCCGGCGTGACCACGGAGTTCGATTCGATGACCTTCGCCGGGCACGACTCGGGCGCGCTGCTGCTCGGGGTCTTCGCGGTGTCGATCCTGCACAACATCGTGCACCTGCTGTACGGCGTCGTCGGGCTGCTCCTGGCGCGCACGGCGTCCGGTGCGGTGGCCTTCCTCGTCGGCGGTGGCGTGATCTACCTGGGGCTCTGGGTCTACGGCCTCCTGATCGACCAGGAGACGACCGCGAACTTCGTGCCCGTGAACACCGCCGACAACTGGCTCCACCTGGTGCTCGGCGCCGTCATGGTCGGCCTGGGGCTGATATTCGGCACGCGTAGGAGGAGCTGACCTGCCGCTCTGCAGAACAGGGCTTCGGGGCGTCCCGCCCGGGGCCCTGTCTCTCAGGCCACTGTCCGGTCTCCGCGGTTGACATTGATACCCCCGGGGGGTAAGAATGTTCTTCATGCAGATACCCTGAGGGGGTATCATCGGACGAGGAGGACGGCCATGGCATTGAACACCGGCACACGGATCGGGCTTTACGGCGGCGGACTGGCGCTCGTCTTCGCCGCCGCGTTCGGCCTCGCCGCGGCGACGGTCCCGGACAAGAACGTCGATGAATGGAACGAGGACGCCGAGGACGCGGGCCACGGCGGCGAGCCGAACCCCGTGCGCGGACTCGCCATCGAGCAGGACGGCTACCGGCTCGGCGAGGTCACCGCACCCGGCGAAGTCGGCGCGGCCGGCTCGCTCTCGTTCCAGATCACCGGCGCCGACGGCGAGCCGCTCACCGACTACACCGTCTCCCACGAGAAGGACCTGCACCTCATCGTGGTCCGCTCCGACGGCACCCACTTCCGCCACGTCCACCCCGAACTCGCCGCGGACGGCACCTGGTCCCTCCCGTGGACCTGGGACGCCGCGGGCACCTACCGCGTCTACGCCGACTTCGTCCCCGGCGACACCGACACCGAACTCGACGTCACGCTGACGCGTACCGTGGAAGTCGCGGGCGAATCCGCGCCCGCGGCCCCGACGGGGACCGTGCTCACCTCCGAGGTCGGCGGCTACACCGTCACCCTGGAGGGCGACCTCACCGCCGGATCCACCGCCGAACTCACCGCCTCGGTCACCCGCGACGGCGAGCCCGTCACCACCGTCGAGCCCTACCTCGGAGCGTTCGGTCACCTTGTGGCCCTTCGCGAAGGCGACCTCGCGTACCTCCACGTCCACCCCGAGGGCGACGAGCCCGCGGCCGGGGACCGGTCCGGCCCCGAGGTCACCTTCGCCACCGACGTCCCCACCGAGGGCCGGTACTACCTGTACTTCGACTTCCAGGTCGACGGCCAGGTCCACAGCGCCGCCTTCGTCGTCGACGCCGCCGCCGGCGCGACCGGCGGGCATGAGACCGAAGACGACGGCCACGGGGCCGACGCCGACGCCGACGACGACGGCCACTAGGCCCCGAGCGAGCGAGGAAGGACCACCATGACGACTGCTCTGCCGACCGGGCCGGTCGACCGCATCGAACTGGAGATCGGCGGGATGACCTGCGCCTCCTGCGCGATGCGGATCGAGAAGAAGCTCAACAAGGTCGAGGGCGTCACCGCCTCGGTCAACTACGCCACCGAGAAGGCCCGCATCGAGGCCCCCGAGGGCACCGACCCCGCCGACCTCATAGCCGTCGTCGAGAAGACCGGCTACACCGCGGCCCTGCCGCTGCCCCCCCAACCCGAACCCTCCGAAGAAGACACCGAGCGGCCCGACCCCGAGCTCGACTCGCTGCGCCAGCGCCTCATCGGCTCGATCGTCCTGTCGGTACCCGTGATCGCGATGTCGATGATCCCGGCCCTCCAGTTCGACTACTGGCAGTGGGCCTCGCTGGCGCTCGCCTGGCCCGTGGTCCTGTGGTCGGCCTGGCCGTTCCACAAGGCCGCGTTCCAGAACCTCCGCCACGGAGCGGCCACTATGGACACGCTCGTCTCGGTCGGCACGCTCGCCGCGTTCGCGTGGTCGCTGTACGCCCTGTTCTTCGGCACCGCCGGGACCCCGGGCATGACCCACCCGTTCGAGCTCACGGTGCAGCCCTCGGACGGCGCGGCCAACATCTACCTTGAAGTGGCCGCGGGCGTCACCATGTTCATCCTCGCCGGACGCTACTTCGAGAAGCGCTCGAAGCGGCGGGCGGGAGCCGCGCTGCGGGCACTGCTCGAGATGGGCGCCAAGGACGTCGCGGTCATTCGGAACGGCGTCGAGACCCGCATCCCGACCAAGGACCTCGCCACGGGCGACGAGTTCGTCGTCCGCCCCGGCGAGAAGATCGCCACCGACGGCGTGATCGTCTCCGGCACCTCGGCCGTGGACGCCTCGATGCTCACGGGCGAATCCGTGCCCGTCGAGGTCACCGAGGGCGACGCGGTCACCGGCGCCACCGTGAACGCCGGCGGGCGACTCGTCGTGCGCGCCACCGCGGTCGGCTCCGACACACAGCTCGCGCACATGGCGAAGCTCGTCGAGGACGCCCAGTCCGGGAAGGCCGAGGTCCAGCGCCTGGCCGACCGGGTCTCGGGGATCTTCGTGCCCATCGTCATCGCGATCGCGGTCGGCACCCTCGGGTTCTGGCTCGGCGCGGGCTACCCGACGGCGGCCGCTTTCACCGCCGCCGTCGCGGTCCTGATCATCGCCTGCCCTTGCGCTCTCGGCCTGGCGACGCCCACCGCGCTGCTGGTCGGCACCGGCCGCGGCGCGCAAATGGGCGTGCTCATCAAGGGCCCGGAGATCCTCGAGTCCACGCGCCGCGTCGACACGATCGTGCTGGACAAGACCGGCACCGTGACCACCGGCAAGATGACCCTCACCGAGACCCTTCCCGAGGAGGGCGTCGACCGCGCCGAGCTCCTGCGACTCGCGGGCGCTTTGGAGCACGCCTCCGAACACCCGGTGGCCCAGGCGATCGCGAAGGGCGCGGCGGCTGAAGGCACGCTGCCGGAGGTCGAGGACTTCAAGAACATCGAAGGCAAAGGCGTGCAAGGCATCGTGGAAGGCCACTACGTAGTGGTGGGCCGCGAATCCCTGCTCGATGACTGGACGCTCGCACTCAGTCCCGAACTGGCCGAAGCGAAAGCCGAGGCCGAACGCGAAGGCAAGACCGCCGTCGCGGTCGGCTGGGACGGCGAGGCCCGCGGCGTGCTCATCGTCGCGGACACGGTGAAGGCCACCAGCGCCGAGGCGATCGAGCAGTTCAAGGCGCTCGGCCTGACCCCGGTCCTCCTGACGGGTGACAACAAGGCCGTGGCCGAGCGGATCGCCGCCGAAGTCGGCATCACCTCATTTCTCGCCGAGGTCATGCCCGCCGACAAGGTGGAGCAGGTCGCGCGGCTCCAGGCCGAGGGCAAGGTCGTGGCGATGGTCGGCGACGGCGTCAACGACGCTGCCGCGCTTGCCAAAGCCGACCTCGGCCTCGCGATGGGCACGGGCACGGATGTGGCGATCGAGGCCGCGGACCTCACGCTGGTGCGGGGCGACCTGCGCAGCGCCGCTGACGCGATCCGCCTGTCCCGCAGGACACTCGGCACGATCAAGGTGAACCTGTTCTGGGCCTTCGCCTACAACGTCGCCGCGATCCCCCTCGCGGCCCTGGGCCTGCTGAACCCGATGCTCGCGGGCGCGGCGATGGCGTTCTCCAGCGTCTTCGTCGTCGGCAACAGCCTGCGCCTGCGCTCCTTCAAGAGCCGTTCGCAAAGCGCCTGAACAGGATCGAACGCAACGGCGCGCTCTCCCGAACGAGGGGGAGCGCGCCGTCGCGTCAGTCCGAGTCGGCCTGTTCACGCTCGCGTCGGACCGCGGCGCCCAGTCCCACTGGATCCACGTCTGGCCTTCCTCGGCCGTGGTTTCAGAAGGCCCAGGGTCCGAATCGGCAGACGGCCACGAAGACGGCGAGGGCGCAGTAGAACAGGTCGATGACGATGGTCTTGCGTTCGCCGCGGCGCAGGCGCATGATGGCGGCACCCAGGAAGAGCGCGGCCACGCAGGTCGCGGTCATCGGGACCATGACCGGGGCGATGTCCAGGACCGCCGGGAGCACGAGGCCGATGGCGGCCAGGAAATCCAGGAGGGCCAGGGTCCGCAGGGCAGCGGGGCTGAAGTCCAGGACCCATTCGGCGGCTTCGCCTGTCTTCGCCATCTTCTCTCTGGGCACGAGCGCTTTCGAAGTGCTGACGAGGAGGAGGGCGGCGAGCAGTCCAGTGATGATCCACAGGGCGATGTTCATGATAATTCCCTTCGGGGTTGCGACCTATCACTGCACTGACGAACCGCGTCGAAGGAACCAGACAGATGGACGAAGAAGAGATCCTCGCTGAGCACTTCGAGGCGCACCGGAGCCACTTGCGGACCGTGGCCTACCGGGTGCTCGGCTCGCTCACCGAGGCCGACGACGCCGTCCAGGAGACCTGGCTCAAGGCCGCCCGCGCCGACACCGGCGAGGTGGAGAACCTGGCCGGGTGGCTGACCACCGTCGTCGGACGAGTGTGCCTGGACATGCTGCGGTCCCGGAAATCCCGCCGCGAAGACGCCATGGCCGACCGCGAGCCCGAGCCGCAGGTTCGGCTGCGCCGCACCGCGAACCCCGAGGAAGTCGCGACGATGGCCGACGAGGTCGGCCTCGCGATGCTGGTCGTCCTGGACACCCTCGCACCGGCCGAGCGCCTCGCGTTCGTCCTGCACGACATGTTCGCCGTGCCGTTCGCCGACATCGCACCGATCATCGAGCGCAGCCCGGAGACGACCCAGCGCATCGCCAGCCGGGCCCGGCAACGGGTGCGCGGCAAGTCGATCGCGGAGGACGGCGACAGGACCCGCCGATACCGCGCCGTCGACGCGTTCCTGCAGGCCGCCCGCGACGGCGAGTTCGCGGCCCTGCTGTCCATGTTGGACCCCAACGCGAGCTACCACCCGGACGAGGCGGCCCGCCTACTCGGTGCGGGCACCGACTACTTCGGTGCGAACGTCCTGGCCGAGCAGTTCGCCACGAACGCCGGCATGGCCGCCGCGTGGCTGGCCCCGATCATGTTGGGCGACGAGCCCGGCTTCGTCCTCGCACCGCTCGGCAAGATGCGGCTGGTCTTCACCGTCCGCTTCGAAGGCGACCGCATCGCGGCGATCTTCGCCGTCGCCGACCCGGAGAGTCTGGAGTCGCTTCCGCTCTCAATCCCCTAGCGGGGGTCGAGGACGATCGATATGGACCGGGATGTTGCTTACTGCGCGCGGATCATCTAGGAGGACAACGAAACCGGCGTTCTCCTAGTCGACGACGCACCGCCGCCATCACCCGCTTGCGCAGTACCTCCTGCTGTGCCGGAGCGAGCTTCCGCATGTCGATCCGAAGGTCATCAGCCACACCAAGAGAACGACCGAGCCACTATTGAGCTATTGATCAATCCCGGCGCACGCCCGGATCATCGACGCCGCCAACACCAGGTCGCGCCACGACCGGGGACGTTGCCCGTTGGGCGAACCCGACCCGGTTACTCGAGCCAACCAGAGGCCGCCATGACCTCTTTGGCGATCTCGATAACCGATCGGTCGTCGGTGCTCACCCGGATCGTGCCCGAGGACGCTCGAGCCTCGAGCATCGGCGCCTTCTGGGCTGTGGTCTGCAGCTCCGCTTCGAGCCGCGAGCCCTGCTCGCGGCGTGTCAATCGATCAACGGCAGTTGCATCGGAGGCGGTGAGCAGGACCCTGATCAGACGAACCTCGCCTGTCAGCGCACGCTGGATCATCTCTCCGTACTCCGGCAGCACACTTACGGTTCTTGGGTAGACCAAGCGGCGACAGCCGAGTCGGGCGTAGTTGTCCCAGATGGCCGCCAGAGTGCGTTCAGTGATGTGTACCCGGTCGGGGTCGTCCGCCGGTGCTGGGTGCACCTGGCCGATCATGTCGCCCTCGATGTAGGCATGAGCGACTCCGGCCGCTGCCAACTGCGCCGTGACTTCCCAGCCGACGGTTGTCTTCCCGACACCGGCTCGCCCGCCGATGAGCAGTGCTTCAACATGATCCATCACGACAGCATGCCAGGACGCCGCGGATCACGGCAGCCGTCCAATGGCCTCCCTGACCGCCAGAACCCCGTCAACCACTGAGAAACCATCCAGTTACTGGTCGACAACTCCGCGAGCCCCCTTGCGGTGAGAAGCGCTCATCCGGCGGGACGGCGGTCGCGCCTTGCCGGACGACCGGTGGGTGAGTACGAGTCTTCCTGTGCGCGCCTGAGCACTGCTGTGCCACTCACCTGGGATTCGTCGTGCCAACTGAGACTTAGTCGACGACGAAGAGCCGGGCGCCTTCGCGGGTGCTCGAACGATGGGGTTCGGTGTCGTCGCCGACCTGGTAGCTGCTGCCCGCGCTGATGGTGACGACCTCGCCGCTGCCTAGCTCGGTGGTCAGTTCGCCTTCGAGGACGAACAGGATGTGCCCGCGGTTGCACCAGTGATCGGCCAGGTACCCGGGGCCGTATTCCACGATGCGCGCTCGGATCGATCCGAATTCGCGCGTCCGCCAGGTCGCGCTGCCCGTCTCGCCCGCGTGGTGTGTGGGGGCGATTTGCGACCAGTCGGTGGTCCCGAAGGGAATGTCAGTCATGTCCATTCATGGAATCTACGCAGGTCGCATCGGAAGCGCAGATCTTTTCCCGTGCGCTGGTTCGCACGAAGCCGGTCATCCGGCGGGGCGGCGGTGGTGCCCCGCCGGATGACCTGTGGGTCAGGTCGGGCGCCCGAGGAGCCAGATCGACCAGGTTTGCTTGGCTCGTTCGGCCACCCATGCCGCGTTGGCGGCGATCCACGGGTGGCGGTGCACCTGGTGCTGGAGCGCGGTGAAGATCGCCTGGCTGCGCTGCCGCTTCTCGAGTGGCTCGATCAGATGCGTTTCCCCGTAAAGGGATCGGACGACCGCCTCGACAGCGAGGTAGTCCGGCGGCGGCTCCGCGGTCCGGCCCGAGCGGCGGAGTTCCGCCATGAACGCGGCGAGTTCGTCGTAGTCGATCGGGCCCGCACCGAGACCGGCACCGGGCCCGAAGCGGTACTCGAGGCACACGGCGGTCGCGGCTCGCATGAACTCGGTCGCTGGCATCTCGCCGTCCCGCCCGAGGCGCGCACGAAGTCGAGCGGCGCCTTCGAGGTCGCCGGTGATCAGGGCGACGAGGTGTTCGCGTTGCAGCTCATAGGTGTTCATGCGGACTCCTCTTCGGATGATTCGATGACGGACGAGGCCGAGGGCAGCGATGAGGGCGACGCCGAGGGCGACGCCTTGGGCAGTGTCTCGGGCGAGCCGGCTCGCCTGGGGTGGTTGCGGATGGTGTCTTCGAAGGCCTCGGTGAGGCATTCCAGGCCGTACTCCTCGGCGAGGTCGAACAGCTCGGCCAGTTGCGCGTCGGTGAGGTCGGGTTCGATGAGTTCGCCGATCGCCGCCCACAGGTAGGCGGGCTGTTCGGCGTGCGGGATCTCGGTGAGCAGCACTGAATCGCCGCACACGGCCCGGACCATCGCCTCGGCGCGCAGCGCGTTGAAGCTCGGGTTCGTCGCGAAGTGCTTGTCGTGCAGACGTTTTGTGATCGCGGCGAGGTCGGACGGGTCCGGCTGGGCGCCGTATTCCTCGACGACGGCTTGGGCGAGCAGGGACACCAGGAACAGCTGGTGCGTCATGAGCTGCCCCGGCCCGATCTGGGACGCGAGGCGAGCGGCTTCGGCGGTGTCGCCGCGCAGGCGGGCGGTGGCATGGGACCGGAACAGGTCGGTGGTTGGTTCTGGGCTCATGGGTTCCCTATCCTTCGCATTCGCGTTGGGCTGCTTGCCAGGCGGAGAGGCCTGCGGTCTTGAGCTGTCGTGCATGGCCCGACTGGCGGGCCCATCCGACGTGGTCGGGTTCGGTGATATGGAGTTCGGGCCCGCCGTTGCTGAGCGCGGTGTTTGCGAGGCCGGTGAGGTAGCCGAGCACCTGCGGGTACTCCTCGGTGAAGACGAGCCAGAGGCGCGGGGTTCCCGCGAGGAGACCGAATTGGACGGTCCGGCTCGCGATCGTCTCCTCGCCGATGATGGTCAGCGCGGTCGGGTCGATCCCGTCGAAGGAACGCACCGGGAGTGGGATCTCGGCGAGGGCGCGGGCGTACTTGGCGCGCACGCGGTGTGGAGCGAGTCGGCCTACGCCCATGCCGCACCTCCGAACAGGTGCGCGCCGATCGATTCGGAGCGGGACGGGGAGCTGGGCGAGAAGCGGGGCCTGGCGGTATCGGAACGGGACGAGGAGCGGGACGGGGGTCCGGGCCTTTCGGCTTCTGGGCCGTTCTCTGCGCTGCTACTTGCGCTGTCGGCTTCGATGCGGGCGCGCTGAGCGCCGCGGACGGCCGAGGCCAGGCGAGTCGAGCGGGTCGCGAGCGCGGTTCGGCGCGCTCGCTCGGCGCGGCCGACGCGGTCGGCGGGTCCGGTTTGGTCGGACCGACCGGCCTGGTTCGGCAGGGCGGGTGGCTCGGGGTTGCGCGAGTTGGGGTTGTGCGAGCCGGGATTCGGTTGTGGCGGTTCGGTTTTCGCGGAACTGCCCTTGATCACGGCGAGGAGCCACCGGAAGAAGCGGATCCACAGGGCGATCTGCCAGCCGCACTCGCGTTCGAGGGCGGTCCCGCGATTGCGATGGTGGGCGGCCGCGAGTTCGGTGGACTTGTCGAGGAACCGGCCCCAGGCGTCTTCGCGGAGCTTGTCGAACCTGTAAGGCGAGGGGACGGAGTTGGAGGCGGGGACGGGGACGGGGCCCGAGCCGGGGCCGGTGGCGCCGGGACCGAGGCCTGCGCCGGTGGTGTCGGTGGTGGCGGCCGTGCCCTGGTCGGTGCCGACAACGGTGGCGGTGGACTGGGACCGGTTGGCCGGCTCGTGGTCGAAGTGGTTGCGGCGCTGGTGGTTCATGGTGTGCTCCGGTTGTGAGCGGTCGGACTGCGACCAGAAGCGCGAACGGTCGCGCGGTTTCGGGCTGGGCCGGTCGGGTGTCACGGGTCGCGGCGAGTTCCCGGACCCGTCTTCGGGCTCGGATGGTTCCGCTGGGGGTGAGGCGGTCCGGGATCGCGGACGCCAGGGCGGAACGGACCCGGAGGACGCGGCCTGCGGTTGGGGAGCGTCGTCTTCGGGCGTGAGCAGGGACGTGGGCGGGGCAGGGGACGGGGTCGGTCGGTCCGACTCGGTGGTGCCGGTGCGCCTTGGGTCGAATCGGGCGGTGTCGTTGGGCGGCAACGGGTCAGGCAATTCGCCGCGACGATGGCGGCCGGTTCGGGGGTCCGGTCGCCAGCCGTAGGAGCCGAACGGGCCCGGGTCGTCGGGGTCGTACGGCTTGCCGCCGATCTCCCAGTCATCGCCGGGTTGGTGCCGGAGGTGGGGAGGTTCGTAGCGGGGTGAGGACGGGTCGGACTCGGGTGCCGCGAGGTCGCACAGGTCGGGTGAGACTGCGACGCGGTAGGCGCCCGGGGTCAGCGGATCGGGTGATCCGTCGAGGAGGAAAAGGCGGCGGGCTCGTTTGTCGTAGAAGCCGTCGGCCCGGATGCTGAGCCCGTAGTGGATTGCGGCGGCGGCAGCCGCAGCGGCGGTGGTGTCCTCGGCAGCGGCAGCGACGACGGTGGCGGCAGTAGCCGAGGCAGTGGTGTCGTAGCCATCAGCGCCCGAGCCTGAGGCCGAGCCCGAAGCCGAGTCCAAGGCCGCGTGATCGGCTGCGCCAGCGGCAGAGTCCGTGGTGGTGGCGGCAGCTACGGCAGCGGGTGAAGCAGGTGCTGAGTTAGCGGCGGTCGCTGCGCCGGTTGCTGCAGCGACCCCGGCCCCAGCCTCGGTGAGTGCACCTGCACCTGAGACTGCACCAGCAGCACCAGAAGTGGATGCGGAAGCGGAACTGGAACCGAAGGCGGCGGAAGCGTTGAAGTCAGACGCGTATTCGGATGCGAAGTCGCGGGAATGGCTGTTTTCAGGTACGCCCGAATAGCGTATCGTCGTAGACGACACGGAAGTATCCCTTCTGTTGTTGGCCGCCCGGTGGAACGAGTTTGGTAGCGAGTGCCACCGGGCGGCGTATTACATTCTGGCCTATCGATGAAGACTGATGTGAGCTGGATGAGTCGTAACAAGCTCCGTTCGAGACGTAAGAAGTAGGTTTGCTAACGATTGCGCGAGAACCTATTTCGATGATGGCGCACCAAAAACTTACGTGTCAACTTACGAGACTCAAGCGTCTAGAGACTTTTTGAAACCTCAAGGGGGACAAGGGCAAAGCCCTTGTCCCCCTTGAGGTTTCAAAACTGTGAGCGCCGCTACTCCGCGCTCTGCCACTGAGCGGCAAGCGTCTCCGCGTCCGTGAGATAGCTTTCGAGCTGCGCCTCAACTGCAGGGAACTGATCCACGATCATGCGAATCGCCAGGATCTCCAGATCGAACTGATCCGCGGCCGAGACTTCATCGAGTAGGTGCTCTTCGCCCAAGAGCGCCCGGAACAGCGCCTCCATCGCAAGAGGCTTGAAGGGCGGCTTGGCGTTGCGATACGCGAACGACATCTTGCCTACGAATTCGCGAACCGCTGTCGGGCTCTGGTCATGCTCGAATACATGCCCGGTCACCCCGGCGAACATCGCTGCGACGCGAACGACGTAGTCGTCGCGGTCGGCATCGGGAAGCTGGTTGTTCAGCTCCTTCATTTTGGCTCCGTCGCCAAGCGCGATGGCTCGGACGAGGTCCCGGATCAGCGGGTTACTTGCCATGCTCCCTCTTTCTGAGAATCCGCGATAGCCCTTCGACAGCGATCACTGCTACCACGATGCTAGTGCCGATAACATCTCCGGCGCGAATGTCGGCCGCCTCCGGGCGATAGAAGCCAGGCGCCGATGGCGGGGCGGAAGGTACTTCGGTGGTGGTCTGAGCGGAAGGGCCCCAAGGATCGTAGTCGCGCTCGAAGGTGTCGGCACGAGCGTCGACGATGTTCTTTGAAGCTTCGGCCAGATCGCCGGTGTTGCGAACGGCCGTGCGGCCGAATCGACTGAGCTTGCTCATCTTCTTGTCGTCGCCAGCGCCCTCGTGCTCCTTCTGGAAGGGGCCGATGGTCGGGTCGATGCCGGACAGCTCTTCACCACTTGGCGTCGGGTCCTGCCGTAGGTGCGGTGGCACTGCATCGAGTCCGGCTTTCGGTGCGCCCGTTTGGGCATCGACCCTCTTGAGCGGCACGACTGCACCAGATCCTGGCGCCCCTGGCCCCATCCTGCCATGCATGGCCGACACGACCATGAAGTGCGCCTTCACCAACGCGCCCTGAAGCGAAGCGCGAATCGACTCCGCTTCCTCAATCTTGTCGACCACCCCGCGCAGTCGCACTGAAGCGGCCTCGGCACCGAGCCCGCCGATCGCAGCGGCGGCGTACTCGGCCTGTCCCTTCGACGAGTTGATCGGTCCGGCAAGCGACTCCACTTCCGCCCGGTCGGCCTCGATCCTGGCGGCCAGCGTCTGTAGATCAGCCACTGCCGATACTTATTGCTGCTTCGCGGCCGTTGCCGTAGCCATCGCCTCGTTCAGCTTGTTCTGCAAGGCCGCAGCCAGCGCGGAGCACTCCTCCAACTGATCCTTGCAAGCCCCGATCGCAGCCGCCGCGCCCTCGACACTCAACGCCTGCAACTGACCGAGGGTTTCCTCGGTCATCGCCTTGGTACCCTCGATCTGACCCTGAAACTCGGTCGCCGCGTTCGTATTCGCGCTGATCGAGGCGATGACCTCATCAATACTCGCCATGGGGGTGCTGCCTTCCTAACCGGGATGCTGAGCAAGTCGCACACTACCCGAACCGACCCCTAGGCGCAGCCCTCAACGTATGCAGGCCAGGCACTCCGCTCGGCTCAGCGGCCGAGGCACATCCAACAGTCCTCAAGCTCCGCCAGGCTCGGCGGGTGCGTCCGCAAGCGGCGCAAGCCGACGCACCATCAGATGAACACCCCTGTGACTGCTCGCCGAGTGCTGCCTGGATCGTATTGTGCCGCAGGTAGATCAGGCAGACCACGATCGCATCGAACAGCTCCAGGGCCTTGCGGCGGCCGGTGTCGGGCTGCCAGGAACCGATCCTGGCCTCGACCTCTCGCTCCAATAGGGGCAGTTGCTCGACGTCCAGGCCGGTTCGATGCTCATAGCGCGGCAGCGGTCGCCCTTTGATTCCTTCACTCGGGGCCACGTTCATCGACGCTTCGGCCGCGATTCGGCTCGGCCATGACGATGACCGGGTGCTGCCCGGACAGGCTGAGCTGATGACTGTCGACGAGTTTCCAACCTGATCGCTCGGCTTCGAAGTGGCACAAGAGTTCGGGCGGCACCAGGCAAACGAGCCTTCCGTCGTCGGTGATGATGCGCCGCCACGCTGCCAGGAGCGTGGGGAAGTGCTGCAGCTCGGCGACCTGGCGGCCCCAGGCTGGATTGGTCACCAACCGGTCGATGCTGCCGACGGGCATCGGCAGCCGCGCGGCATCGTATTGCGCGAGCGTGATGCCGGTGAGGTGCTGCGCGTTGCGTGCCGAGGCCGCGAGTGCCTCCGCGTTCAGGTCTGAACCGATGAAGTCGGCGCCGGGAGCGAGTTCCCGGGCTTCGACGAGGATCGTTCCAGCTCCACAGCAGGGATCGAGCACGGTCATCCCCGCTTCGATCCCGGCGAGCCGGGCCATGGCCGCGGCGACCGGTGGGTGCAAGGTGCCCCGGATCGATGCGGTCTTCCACGGCCGGCGATGAAGGGGCGGGCGAAGGCCCCGGTAGCCGAGCAGGAGCCCCTCGGGCGACAGCACTGCGCGCCATTCGGCGGCACCGGCAGGCGGCCGTTGACCGCCGCTGCGGGAGGCGTACCGGGCACCGAGCCGCTCGGACAGGAACGAGCCGATCACGTCCTCGAGGTCATGGCGGTTGTAGGTGCGCCGGCCGATCATCGATGCCGAGACGGCCAGGACCGGATCGCCGCGCTCGAAGTCGGACTCGACCGGGTTCAGGTCCGCGGCGTTGAGCAGGGAGTGCAGGCGCTGCAGATCCGCTTTGGTGGAACCCGGGTCGACCGTTCGCGCTATCTGGATGAGCAGGTCGTCGACCATGCGAGGACGATCGGCCGGGCAAGGCTCCGCAGCGGCGAGCAGCAACTGGCGCTTCTGGATGGAGACGACGCGGTATCCGAGCTCGGTGAGTTCTGCCGCGGCGAGGTGCTCGAGTCCGTGGACCGTGCTGGCGAAGAGATTCCGGTGTTCCAGGGTTATGGGCGTGAATGAGCCCACCGTCGAACGACGGTTTGGTGACATGACAAAGCTCCGGGTGAGCGACCTGGAGCGGCGGGAAGCCGCACCACATCGCTAGCCACGGGTTTCCCTCTGGACGGCTAGCGGAGCGCTAACCGAGGCGGAAGAAGCTGTATGTCACGGCGACATGCTAACTCACCCGAAGGAGACTTTTGCATCCGCTTGCAGGTCCCAGAGCGGGTCGCCGAGCTTCGCGCACTCAAGGTCGCGGCGGTGAAGCGCGACTGCGCGGTCTCCAGATCGGGGCGGCACGCGCCCGGGGCGCGCACCCGGTCGGTGACCTCTGCCCCGGCCTCGATTTCGTCGACATCGCAGTCTGGTCGTTCACACCTGGATCAACGAACTGAGAAACCGAGACGGCCCCGTCAACTAATACGCAGAAGGACCCTTGGGGACAGGGGAGGCCGGGCCCGCAGGCCCGGCCCCCTGTCGCCGTGCCCCGTCACCTCGCGGTTCCGGAGCCCTCGCTTCAGATCGCCGACTCGTCCTCTTCGCCGCTCCTGGCTCTCGCCGCCGCGACCATCACCGCGCCCGCGGCGAGCAGGAACACAGCCGTGATGAGCCCGATGTGGAGGCTCGTGCCGGTCCTCGGCAAGTCGTCCTCGTAGGCGACCGCGGACGGCTCGTCCTCGCCGGCACCGGCGTTCGGGCCCTCGCTCGGGTCGCCGGGGTCGTTGTCGCCGGAGTCGTCCGGCTCGTCGGATTCGAGCAGCGCGAAGTCGGCGACCGCGTCACCGCAGGTGCTCGAATTGGCGATCGTCTTCTCGATCTCTCCGTCGACCTCGTATCCGCCGGGCGCGGTGATCTTCACCGTGTGCGCCCCGGACGGCAGGTTGCCGACGCCGTACGTGCCGTCGTTCCCTGTGGTCACCTGCTCGGGCGACCCGTCTTCCGGGGTGATGGTCAAGCTCACGCCGCCCATCGGATCGCCGCCGGGGCCGGTCACCTTCCCCGTGACCGCCGCCCGCCTAGAGAAGTAGAAGTGGACTCCGGACACGTCGGTGTCGACCACCCTCACTCTCTTCGTCGTCGGGATTTCGGCGTCATGCCCTTCGGGCACATCGACTTCGACCGTGTAGTAGTCCGCCGAGAGCCCCGCGAAGTAATAGACGCCGTCCGCGTCGGTGACGGTCGACTCGGTTGAGCCGTCCGGTTTGGTGAGCGTCACGGTCACGCCGGGGAGGGGCTCTTCGCAGGCGATGGCCTTGCCCAGGAGGCGCGCCTGGGCCGTCAGCGCAAAGTCCTGGCTGGTGATGGGCGTGGTCTGCGCGGGCGCGACCGTGACGTCGCGCTGGTCGGCGCCGTAGTAGTCGTATCCGGCGGGTTCGTCGATGGTGATGGTGTGGTCGCCCGCGGGCACATCGTCGAACAGGTAGTTGCCCTCGGAGTCGGTGACGGTGGTCCTGGTCGTGCCGTCTTCGAGCGCGACCGTCACCGTGATGCCGCCGAGGTTCTCGCCGTCGGTGGTGGAGACGTTGCCGCTCACCGAGGTCGGCACGATGTCCCGCAGCTGGAAGTCCGCCGGGACCGCGGGGCAGGTGCTCAGGTCCACCTGCCGGCGTATCGCGTCGTCCACGATTTTCCCGTCGGGCGCGATGACCTCCACGGTGTACTCCGGTCCGACCATGTAGTTCGGGAACGAGTACGCGCCGTCATCGCCCGTGGTGGTCGAGTCGAGCACGAGTCCGTCTGAGTTGATGGCATTGACCTGCACCCCTGCGGACGGTGCGCCGGAGTCGGTGACCGACCCGGTGATCTCGCAGCCCAGCGACGCGAACCAGGTCTGGTAGACCGGGAACCCGGCGCGGCGGGTGAACGTGAAGGTGAGCGACTGGACCGGCACGGTCGGCTCGAACCAGCCGCTCGCGCCGTCGGTGTCGGAGGCCGCGTCGTTGCCGGTCAGCGTCTTGGTCGAGGCCTCCCAGGTCGGCTCGTCGGTCCCGCCGCTGGAGCATGACGGACCTCCAGGGGACGAGGCGCTGCAGTAGTTGAAGGTGCCCTGGAACCCGAGCTCGGCCGCGGTCAGGGTCGAGCCGTCCGGCCCCTTGGCGGTCACCTTGACCTGGTCCGCGTCGATGTCGCCCAGCGCGAAGGCCCAACCGCCCGGCGGCACGGCCCCGTCGAAGCCGTAGGTGGTGTACGAGGGCGAGTCGGCCCGGTCGGCCTGGGGTCGCAGGTTGAGATAGGGCTGGTTCCTGGAGGAGCCGTATTTCGCGCCGATCGGGGTCCCGTCGGACAGCCAAGCGGATTGCCCGGAGACGACGCCGACCCCGCCGCCGCGCGAATTCGAGGTCACCTCGGCCGTGATCTGCGGACTGGTCGAAAAGGACATGGAGGTGTGGTAGTCACCGGCACCGCCTTCAAAGGCCCCCCACCCGGCCCACGACCCGCGCGCCTGAGCCTGCGCGGGCCGGGCGAGCAGCAGGCCTGATGAGGCCAGCGCAAGGAGCACGGACATCAGCATGATCAAAGCCCTTGTGGACAATCTCAAGGCGTACATGCTGGAAGCCTAAGGCAGGTTCCTCAACCTGCGGCCGTATCGATCCACTGTCGCGGAGTAGGAATCATGGTCTCCCTCACCGGCGACACCGGCGCCTAACTCCAGTACGCCCATACCCGCCTCGCCTCCATCCTCCGGCCTTCGCCGCCGAGACCGGCCTGACCATCACCGTGCTGCACTACCCGCCGGGCACCTCGAAGTGGAATAAGACTGTGTTTTCTGCGGCGATGCGGAGGAGCTGCTTGCCGAGGTTGCGGCCTTCGAAGAGGCCCCGGAGGACGGCCGGTGCCTGCTCGAGGCCTTCGCGCACGTCCTCGGCGTAGACCAGCCGGCCGGTGCCGACCCATTCGCCGAGCCGGCCGAACGCCTCGGGGAACCGTTCGAGGTAGTCGAGGAAGATGAAGCCTTCCATTCGGGCGCGTTTGATGCCGAGCTGCAGGTAGTTCCGCGGTCCCGGCGGCGGCTCGCCCGGGCCGTAGCCGGAGGCGATGCCGCCGACCACGACGACGCGGGCGCGTTCGGCCAGGTTCGCGAGTGCGGCGTCCAGGATCGTGCCGCCGACGCCGTCGAAGACGACGTCGAGGCCGTTAGGTGCGAGTTCGCGCAGGCGCGCTTCGAGATCCTCGGTGCGGTAGTCGATGCAGGCGTCGAATCCGGCGGTCTCGATCGCCCACTTGCACTTCTCGGGTCCCCCGGCCGCGCCGATGACCCGGCAGCCGAGGAGTCGGGCGATCTGGCCCGCGATGGAGCCGGTCGCTCCGGCGGCGCCGGTGACGAAGACCGTGTCGCCCTCGCGGGGCCGTCCGATGTCGACCATGCCGAAGTAGGCGGTGAGGCCGGTGGCTCCGAAGATGCCGAGCATGGCCTTGGGGTCGATGCCATCGGGAACGCGGTTGAGGCCGAACAGGCCCGTGTCGCCGGCGATGGCGAAGTCCTGCCAGCCGACCATGCCCGCGACCCAGTCGCCCACGGCCAGTTGCGGATTGTTCGAGGCGACGACCTGGCCGACGCCGCTGGAGCGCATGACCTCGCCGAGGGGGACGGGGTCGATGTAGTTGTCGCCGTCGTTGAGCCAACCGCGCTGCGTCGGGTCGAAGGCGAGCCACACGACGCGGACGAGCGCCTCGCCCGGGCCGGGCTCGGGCACGGGGCTCGTGCGCAGTTCGAAGCAGGACTCGTCGACCAGGCCCTCGGGCCTGGAGGTCAGGATCCACTGGCGGTTGACCGGCGAAGGCGAGGTGGTCATGAAGGCTCCGTTCGCATTGGCGATCGCGCCGTGCACGACGCGGGACCTGCCCACGGTAATCGGCGGGCAGGTCTCCTTGCGTCCTGTTTTTCCGGGCTAGCCGAGTGCGGAGCCTTGCAGCTCAGGGCTCTCGGGTCGGGTCCCTCCGGTTGCGGCGTTCTTTGCCTGCCAGCGTTTGGGCCACCAGCCGAAGCGATCGATCATCGTCATCAGGGCCGGCAGGAGCATGACCCGCACGACCACGGCGTCCAGCAGGACGCCGAGCGCCAGTGCGAATCCGAGCTGCTTCATCTCGATGCGGTCGGTGAAGATGAAGGCCACGAACACCGACATCATGATCACGGCCGCGCTCGTCACGACGCTCGCCGAGGACAGGATGCCCTCGCGGATGGATTCTCGGGGTGAGAGGCCGCGTTGGGCGGCTTCCTTGATGCGGCTCATCACGAACAGCTGGTAGTCGAGCGAGAGTCCATAGAGGATCGCGAAGACCATCAGCGGCGTGCGCGAGCCGAGGAACCCTGGGGACTCGAAGTCGAGCAGGCTCTCGGCCCAGGTGCCTTGGAATACCAGGACCAGTGCGCCCCAAGCGGTCAGGCTCGACAACAGGTTGAGCACCGTGCTCAGGACCGCCATCGCCCAGGACTTGAAGGTGATGAGCATGATGAGCAGGGTCGCCGCCAGCACGCATGCCAGGACGACGAGCAGGCGCGAGGACTGCAGGTCCGAGAAGTCCGCGGCGTAGGCGGGCTCGCCGGAGACGGCGTAGGTCGCGCCGTCGATGGAGCCGATGAGGCTCGGCACCAGGTCGTCGCGCAGCAGGTTGAGCGACTCGGCGGCGCGGGGGTCGCTGGTGGGGTAGTGGATCGGCAGTTCCAGCGCGATGGCCGAGCCGTCTGGCGACACACGCATCCGCGGCCGGTCGGTCTCGGCGAACAGGTCGCTGTCCTGCGTCCGCGCTTCGAGTTCGGCAATGGCCGCGGCGAGTTCGTCCGCGTTGGACGGATCGACCTCTGCGACCACCATGTGGAAGACGCCGGTGTCAGGGAACTGCGCGGTCGTCGCCTCGTAGGTGGCGATCGTGTCCAGTGAGTCGGGGAAGGTCTCCTTGCCTTCGACGCTGAGCTTCATGGCCAGCGCCGGGGCGGCGAGTCCGATGAGGTGGGTCAGGCCGATGGCGGCGGTGGCGATCGGGTATTTCATGGAGGGCCGCAGCATCGCCGACCACACCCGGCTTTCGCCCGAAGTCTGCTTGCGGGCGTTCTTGTCGCGGCGCAGGAACTTGCCGCCGTCGATGCGGCGGCCCAGCTTGGCGAGCAGGGCCGGGAGCACCGTGAGGGAGCTGATCATGGCGATGGCGACCACGATGATGCAGGCCGTGGCGATCGAGGAGAAGACGACGTCGCCGACCAGGTACAGCCCGGCGAGTGAAGCGATCACCGCGATGCCCGCGGTGAGTATGGTGCGTCCGGCGGTCGCGGCGGCGGCCTCGATCGAGGCGGCGACGCTCAGGGTTCCTCTTGTGCGCGTTCGCTCTTCCCTGATGCGCTTGAGGTAGAAGAGCGAGTAGTCGACGCCGACGGCCATGCCGATCATCGTCAGGACGCTGGCGACCGCGCCGCCGGCGTTGGGGAAGAAGTACGAGCTCAGGGCGTAGACGCCCAGCGAGGCGATGATCGAGGTGATCGCCAGCAGGAGTGGTACGCCCGCCAGGAGGAGCGAGCCGAAGACGAGGAAGAGGATGAGCAGCGTGACTGGCAGTGCGAAGCGTTCGACCTGGGCGAGTTTGGCGCCCATCGTCTCGTCCAGTTCGACGGAGATCGCTTCGCCGCCGGTCTGGGCGATGTCCAGGTCGGGGTGGGATTCCTGCACTGACGCAGTGGTTTCCAGCAGCGGGTCGATGCGCTCTTTGGCTTCGTGCTTGGGCATCGACATGGTCACTGCGACCATGACCGCGTCGCCGCTTTCGGAGGTCACGGGTTCCGCGACCTCGGCGACTTCGTCGAGCGCGTTCATCTGGGTGCTCAAGTCGGCGGCGGCCGCGGCGGCCGCATTCTCGTCGAGATCGCCTCTGGGCGAGGTGATCAGGATCTGCGCGACGGGCGGGGCGGCGATGTCGTTCTCGACGGCCAGTGCTTCGGCCCGGCCCGCTTGGCCGACCCAGAAGTCGGAGAAGGCGGCCTCTTTGGTGCCTGCCGCCGTCCCTGCGCCGAAGCACAGGATGACGAACAGGGTCCAGGCGAGGACGGCCTTCCAGGGGTTGGCGGCGCTCCAGGACGCGATCCGCACGGTGACCGGCCGCTTCGTGTCTGGTATGGAGGGTGTTGGGTTCGGGGTTCGCGGGCTCATCGCTTCTCAGTTCTGTTGCAGGCGTTTGCTTTGAGTCCGACGCTATTCGGAAAATTCGGACAGAACAGTCACGGAGGCGGTCCCATTCCTGGTGGTGCAGGCACCACCAATCACGGTGTGGGAGTCTCTCCTTGGATGACGGCGAGGCCGAATCGGCCCAGGCACAAGGGAGTCGCGATGAGTCCGGAGGCGATCTGGACGGTCCCCGGCTGGGGGCTGGCCTTCACCATGTGGGCGTTGGCCGCCGCGGCCGGTGCCGTGATCGTCCTGGCCACCGGGCTCCTCGCCTGGCGCGGACGTCGCAAGCGCCGGGGCTAGCCGTGGAGCAGTTGTGGACGGGCCTCGTGGTGGCCGTGGCCGGCCCGCTCGGGGCCGTTGCGATCCTCGCCGCCGCCGTCGTGGCCGCGGCCTCCCTGGCCGAACGGATCAACCCGACCCCGTCGAGACCGGTCGACGACCAGGTCCGCGAGGCGACCGAGCTGCGCGAACGGCAGCGGGAACTCGACGAGCTGGTCGAGGCAACCGAACGGGCCCGCGGCACCGAATCCGTTGACAGCACCCATGTCTCGTTCCCGGTGTTCGGCATTGCCTTCCTGGCCTGGCTGGTCCTGCAGACCTGGGCCGCCGCGATCGAGCATTTCGACCGTCCGGAGGGATTCCCGGTGGCGTTGGCGATTCGACCATTGTGGACATCACTGGTCGCCGCGTCCGTGTTCGCGATCGCGGCGGGGTTCTTCTACCGTCGCTGGTTCCGCCGCCAGTCCTCGGAGCGCCGAGCTGCGATCCGGGCTAGGCAACGGTCCAAGGAACACCGCGACTTCAAAGCCCGTCTCAAGGGAATCCGCGACCGCGGCTAGTTCTCGAGGGCCTTGGGGGTGCGGCGCTTGCGGGTCGCGGCCGAGCGGGGCGGCCTGGCGCGCATGTGGTCGCGGACGCGGGTCATCATGTC
Organism: Glycomyces rhizosphaerae; assembly: GCF_042647865.1. Lineage (NCBI taxonomy): Bacteria > Bacillati > Actinomycetota > Actinomycetes > Glycomycetales > Glycomycetaceae > Glycomyces > Glycomyces rhizosphaerae. The sequence goes on along the minus strand of NZ_JBHRWO010000010.1, from coordinate 213,751 downwards.
GCCCAAGCTCTTCACGTCGTCTTGGGTGAGCTGGTCGAACAGCAGGTCCTTGGCGACCTGGACGTGGCCGGGCAGCACGGCGGCGAACTTGGACAGGCCCGCTTCGGTGATCTCGACGAGGGTCGAGCGGTGGTCGTCGGGGTCGGCGGTGCGCTCGACGAGTCCGGCCTGGCCGAGCAGGAAGGCCTGGTGGGTGAGGCCGCTGCGGCTGAGGACGACGCCGTCGGCGAGCTCGGTCATCGTCAGCTTCCGCTGCGCGCCCGCGAGGCGGGCGAGGAGCTGGAACTGGACGTAGCTGAGGTCGCCTTCGGAGCGGAGGTGCCGCTCGACCTCGTGCTGGAGCAGGCTGACCGACTCCATGAGCGCGAAGTAGGTGCGCAGCTGCTCGGGTTCCAGTTTGTCGGCCATGCCTCGATCATAAGTGCTTCGATTTCAAAGCAACGTGACAGGCCTCACGGTGCCGAACTATTGCTTCGATGTCGAAACAATATAGGTTGGAAGTACTTCGACATCGAAGCAAACTTGGAGGCGGTCATGAAGGCAATCCGATACCACGAGCACGGCGGCAGCGACGTCCTGAAGTACGAGGAGGTCGAGCGGCCCGTCCCGGGCCCGGGCCAAGTGTTGGTGAAAGTGGCCGGCGGTTCGTTCAACCCCATCGACGCGATGATCCGCGCCGGATACGTGCGGGAGATCTTCCCGATCCCGCTCCCGATCGTGCCGGGCATCGACTTCTCAGGCACGATCAGCGAGATCGGGCCCGGCGTCGAAGGCAGGCAGGTGGGCGACGCGGTCGTGGGGCTCCTGGACGCGGGCGCCGAGGGCACCGCCGCCGAGTACGTCGTCGCTCCGGCTGCGGTGGTCGCCGCCGCGCCGCGCACCGTGGAGCTCGCCGATGCCGCGGCCCTGCCCGCGGGCGGGCTCACCGCCTGGCAGTCGCTGTTCGAGTACACCGAACTGCAAGCGGGACAGCGCATCTTGATCAACGGCGCGGGCGGCGCGGTCGGCGGCTTCGCCGTCCAGCTCGCCAAGGCGGCCGGTGCGGTCGTCACCGCCACCGCGAGCGAGCGGAGCGCCGAGCGCCTGCGCTCCTACGGGGCCGACCGGATCATCGACCACCGGGCGACGCCCGTGACCGAGGCCGAGGGCGGGCCGTACGACATCGTGCTCAACCTGGTCCGCACCGCACCCGAGGCGACCGCGGGCCTGCTCGGGCTCGTCGCCGACGGCGGCGTCCTCGCCAGCACCACCGGTCCGGCTCCCGAAGACGCCGCGCGGCAGGTCCGCGGGGTGCAGGTCTTCGCCCACGGCAGCGCCGATCAGCTGGGCGAACTCGCCGCCCGCGTCGACGCCGGGACCCTGAAGGTCCATGTCGCCGGGCGCCGCCCGCTGGCCGATCTCGCTGCGGTGCACGGCGAATCGGATGCGGGCAAGCTATCTGGCAAGACCGTGTTCGTCCCCGCCTAGCGCGCGACCAGCGCGGCGGTCAGTGCGTCGAGTCCCTCGAAGTGCCCGTCGAAGGCGTCATCGTCCTTCGGCGGGTCGCCGACCGGCCGGGCCACATACGCGGTCCGCATCCCGACCGCTTGCGCGCCACGGAGATCCCACGCGTGGGCGGCCACCATGAGCACCCGCTCGGGCGCGCGGCCGGCCGCGTCGAGGGCGAGCCGGTAGACCTCCGGCGACGGCTTGTAGGCCCCGGCCAGTTCGCTCGACAGGGCCTGGTGGAAGCGCAGACCGGCGAAAGCGTTGAGCTGCAACAGCGCTGCCATGCCGGCGTTGGAGAGACCGACCACCGGGAAGTGCCAGGCGAGGCGTTCGAGCCCGGCGATCGAGTCGTCCCACGGGGCGAGGCGCTGCCCGGCCGTCGCCAAGCGGGACAACACGTCCGGATCGGCGAGACCGGCGCGGTCGGCGATCATCTGCGCCGCTTCGGCGTCGATCACCTCGGTGCTCGCGTAGGGGCGCTCGCCTCGCGCGATGCTCTTCTGTTCCGCTTCGACATGCTTCTGCCACAAGGCGACCAGTTCGGCAGTGTTGTCGGCGTCCGGGAGTGCTTCGCGGATCGCCGCCCCGATCCCGTCGGGTTCGTCGACCAGCGTGCCCAGGATGTCGAAGACGACCACGTCGATGTCGCGGATCTCGGTCATGCGGTGCCCCTCAATGAGTGTCGTAGCGTGCGCGGGCTTCGAGGACTTCGCCTATGTGCTCCTCGGCCCAGTCGCCGAGCGCGAGCAGCGGGCCGTGGAGGGTGCGGCCGAGTGCGGTGAGCTCGTATTCGACGCGGGGCGGGACCTCGGCGAAGACATGCCGTGAGACTAGGCCGTCGCGTTCGAGGTCGCGCAAGGTATCGGTGAGGACCTTCCCGCTGATGCCGTCGACGGCGGTCTTCAGGTCGCGGAAGCGAATGCGGCCCCGGCCGAGGACGATGACGATCATCGCCGTCCACTTGTTGGCGATGCGGACGAGGGACGTACGGGACGGACAGGTCGAGGTGAGCACGTTCCAATCCGGTTCTTGAGACATGCGCCACTCATTCCCAATGGTCACGTTGAAGTAACTGGTTACAAAAAGTGAGTATAGCGGGGTCATGCGGAGCCGCCGGAGAAGATGAACGATCCGGCACCGCAAGTTCGAAGGAGCAAACGATGACCGAATCCACCGCAGCCGTCGCCCACCAGTACATCGCCGCAATGGCCTCCGACGATCCCGGCGCGCTGCTCGCACTCTTCGCCGACGACATCGTCTGGCACCAGCCCGGCGCCAACCAGTTCTCCGGCGTCAAGTACGGCGGCCACACGGTCGGAGCGATGATCGGCACCATGATGGGCGTCAGCAACGGCACGTTCGCGCTGGAGTCCGCCGGCGCGCCCATGATCAACGGCGACCTCGCCGTACTGCCGATCCGCTTCTCCGGCAAGCGGGAAGGCATGGAGATGTCGATGGACGGCATCGACCTGCTGCGCATCGAGGACGGCAAGGTCGCCGAAGCCTGGCTGTTCTCCGCCGACCAGATCGCCGAAGACGCCTTCTGGGGCCAGGCCTGAACCGGTAAGGGCGCGACCGCGGTTCGCGGTCGCGCTTTTCTCTACGCCTCGTCGCCCGGAGACTTGGTCTGCTCGACCACCCAGGCGCGGTAGTCGGGATTGGCCTGCGTGATCAGCGTCGCGAGCACGCACGGCACGTCGTACGGGTGCTCCCGGCGCACGGTCTTGATGATCTCCGGGACCAGGGACTGGCGGGTGTGCAGCATGACCCGGGCCTCGGCCTCGTCCCGCATGCGACCCTCCCACCGGTAGATCGAGCGGATCTCCGTGAGGTTCTGGCCGCACGCGGCCAGCCGCTCCTCCACGAGCTTCCGCGTGAACTCGCGCAGCCAGCCCGCGTCGGGGCCGGTGATCACTACCTCGCAAATGGGGTCCACACCGGTCATCCTTTCACGTCGGCCGGAATGTCGTACCCCGGCGATAGGCTGGCGGCATGAGCGAACCGGCTCCCGCACTGCCGCTCTTCGGCGACGAACCGCCCCGGCCCCTGGCCGACCGGCTGCGCCCCAAGACGCTCGCCGAGGTCGTCGGCCAAGACCACCTGCTCGGCCCCGAAGGGCCGCTCGGGCGCATGGCAGCACGCGGCAAACCCGTGTCGACCATCCTGTGGGGCCCGCCCGGATGCGGCAAGACCACGATCGCCCGCCTGCTCGCCGAAGAGACCGACCTCGCCTTCGAACCGCTCTCCGCCACGTTCTCCGGCGTCGCCGACCTGCGGAAAGTCTTCCAGGCCGCGCAGCGGCGCCGCGAGATCGGCCAAGGCACGATGCTGTTCGTCGACGAGATCCACCGGTTCAACCGCGCCCAGCAGGACAGCTTCCTGCCGTACGTCGAGGACGGCACCATCATCCTCGTCGGCGCCACCACCGAGAACCCCAGTTTCGAACTCAACGGCGCGCTCCTCTCGCGGTGCCAGGTGTTCGTCCTCAACCGGCTCGACACCGCCGCGCTCGAAACGCTCTTGGCCCGCGCCGAGAAGGACGCCGGCCGGCCCGTGCCTCTCGACGACCAGGCTCGCGGCTCCCTGATCGCGATGGCCGACGGCGACGGCCGCTACCTGCTCAACATGGTCGAGCAGCTCCAAGACCTGCCCGAAGGCACCTCACCGCTCGACACCGCGGGCCTCGCCGAGCGGATCCAGAAGCGGGCGCCGCTCTACGACAAGACCCAGGAAAGCCACTACAACCTCATCTCGGCCCTGCACAAGTCGATGCGCGGCTCCGACCCCGACGCCGCCCTGTACTGGCTCTCCCGGATGCTCGACGGCGGCGAAGACCCGCTGTTCATCGCGCGGCGCGTCGTCCGCTTCGCCAACGAGGACATCGGGATCGCCGATCCGCAGGCCGTCCAGCAGGCGCTCGCCGCCTGGGACGTGTACGAGCGGCTCGGTTCACCGGAAGGGGAGCTGGCGATCGCGCAGGCCGTCGTCTACCTCTCGACCGCACCGAAATCCATCGCGATCTACCGCGGCTTCGGGGAGGCGATGAGCAGCGCGAAGCAGACCGGTTCGCTCGCGCCGCCCATGCACATCCGCAACGCGCCCACCAGGTTGATGAAGGACATCGGGTACGGCAAGGGCTACCAGTACGACCCCGATGCCGAGGACGGCTTCTCCGGCGCGGACTACTTCCCTGAGGAGATGGACCGCGTCAAGTTCTACCGGCCCACCCGGAACGGCTTCGAAGCACGCGTCACCGAGCGGCTCGAACACTGGGACGAGCTGCGCGGCAAGAAGCAGGGCTAGGTCTCTTCGCCCAGGTGGATCGCCTTCTCGTGCATCATCTCGGCGTGCTCGGGGTGCCGCTCGAGCCACCCGGCGATGAACGGGTCCACCGGCTCGATCCGCTTCCCGGCCTTGCGCGCCTCGGCGATCGCGAACCGCGCCAGCGCAGTGCCGATCCCATGGTTCTGCAGCTCCTCCGGAACCACGGTGATGGCGAGCATGATCGTGCCGTCATGGCGGCGGTACTCGGTGTACCCGACCAGTTCGCCGTCGGCCCGCCGCGCCTCGTAGCGGTTCAACTCGGGCGCGTCGGTCACTTGGACGGTGATGCGCTCCTTGACGGTCATCGATCCTCCTTCGGGTGAGCGGACGCCCGCGAAGGCGCCGCTTCGTCGTAGAGGAGTACCCCGCCCGGCGCTTCCCACCCTTCCGCGGCGGGCGCCGGGTATGAATGGGGCGGCACCGAATACCCGACCGACAAGGAGCCGCAGTGGAACGCATCGGATTCATCGGCGTAGGCGAGATCAGCAAGGCCATGGTCGAAGGGCTGCACGCCGGCCCCGAGACGCCGCCGCAGATCGCCCTCTCTCCGCGAGGCGCCGCCACTGCCGCCGAGCTGGCCCGCGAGTATCCGGACGTCCACGTGTGCGCCGACAACCAGGAGGTCGTCGACCGCTCGGACCTGGTGGTCGTCGCCGTGCGCCTCCGCGACCGGGACGAGGCCCTGACCGGGCTCAGGGTCAGCGCCGACAAGACCGTGATCAACGTGATCCCCGGCGTCTCGAGCGACGAACTGCGCGAACTCCTCGACACCGAAGCCGACATCGTGGCCGCCATCCCCCTGCCCTCGGCGCGCGAACGGCGCTCCGTCACCATCACGTACCCGGCCCACCCTGTGGCCGACGCGTTCTACGACCGGCTCGGCGGCGCGCAGCCCGTCGCGGACGAGACGGCCTACAACGTGTGCTCCGTGCTCGCCAGCACGCTGACCAGCCACTACGCGTACCTCGCCACCCTCGGCGACTGGGCCGCCGGGCACGGCGTGCCGCCCGAGGCCGCCGACCGCTACCTCCGCAGCCTCTACCAGGGCGTCGGCCGCTCGCTGGGGGACGAGAGCCGCACGCTGCACCAGCTCGCCGCCGAACACGAGACGCCGGGCGGCAACAACGAGCGCGTCCGCACCACCTGGTTCGACAAGGCCAACACCGAGGCCCTGGAAGCCACGCTCGACGGGTTGCTCAACGACTTCGGAAAGCCGCAATGACCTGGGCTTGCTTCGGGAACTGACGCGTGTCAGGGGCCGTGACAGGCCGAGGACAGGGCCCCGACAGGGGAGCGGGCGATCGTTATCGCATCAAGGCGAACGAGAACCCGCTCGAAAGAGGCACTGACATGCAGACCTTCACCACCCCCGCCCCGATCACCGCCGCCGTCGACATCATCCTCGGCGACATCCACTTCACCGCCGCCGACCGCACGGACACCGTCGTCGAGGTCCACCCGATCGACCCGACCCGACAGCTGGACGTCGAGGCCGCCGAGAAGGTCAACGTCGAGTTCGAGGCCGGAAAACTGCGGGTCTGGCACCCCAAGCTGCGCACCGCCTTCGCCCGCAAGTTCGGCTCGGTGCGGGTCTCCGTGGCTTTGCCCACCGGCTCGAACGTGCAGGGCGACACCGCCGACGGCGAGTACACCGTGCGCGGCGAGGTCGGCTCCTGCCGTCTCAAGAACGCCATCGGCGACATCAAGGTCGCCCAGGCCGCCGACGTGCGGCTCAAGACCACCGGCGGCCGGGTCGCCGTCGAGCGGGTACACGGCAAGGCCGAGGTCAGCGGCAGCGGCGACGTCAAGGTCGGCCGTGTCGGGGGCGAGGCGACCGTGAAGAACATCGGCGGGAACACCTGGATCGGCGAGGTCGACGGCGACCTGCACGTCAACGCCGCCAACGGCCCCATCACGATCGACACGGCGCACGCCGCCGTCGAGGCGAAGACCTCCATCGGCGACATCCGCATCGGCGTGATCGGCGCCGGTCCGGTCGAACTCGACACCGCGATCGGCAAGCTCGAGGTCGGCGTCCCCCAAGGCACCGCCGTCGAACTGGACGCGAAGTCCGCCATGGGCCGGGTGCACGACAACGTCGAGGTCACCGGTGTCCCCGAGCGCACGGTGAAGGTGCGTGCCCGCACCAGCGGCGGCAACATCACCGTCAAGGCGGCGCAGGCGATCTAACACCTTGCGGCCCTTCACGGAGAACCGAGTACGGCGTCCACCAACTCGCGCCAGTCGCTCTGCCCGCCCACACGAACCGCCTCGTCGAACACCGCTTCGTCGAGGCGGTTCCGCGTGTCCTCGGCGATCCGGACGGCGTCGAACTGCGTCAGGTCCACAGTGCCCCGAACGCGTTCGGCCGCCGCGAGCAGCCGCACGGCCTCCACGTCCTTCCCCCGCCGCACAGCGAGATCCGCGACCCCGATCAGCGCCTGCGCGATCATCGGCGGATAGTCCATCGCCATCGCCGCCGAGTGCGCCTTGATCCGGAAACCGCGGGCCTCGGTCAGATCCTCGGCGAGGTAGCCGCTCAAGTCCAGCACCGAGAAGCGGATGCCGCCGTTCTCGGCGTCCGGCCGGGCCGCGGCCGTCGCCACCAGCTCGCGCGCCGCTTCCGAGTCCCCGCGCCAGCGCGCCAAGTGCGCCTTCGCGAACGTCAACTCCGCGATCGTGCCCGGCCAGGCGATCCCGGCCGCGAGCCGCTCCGCCTGCGCCAGCGCTGCGGCGCTGGCGCGCTCGTCGCCGTGCAGCCAGTACAGCTGCGCCTGCCGGATCCGGGCGCTGATGACTTCCTCGGGGGAACCCAGCTCGGCAAGTGCCGCGGCCGACTCGTCGCATTGCTTGCAGGCCTTGATGAACTCGCCGCGTGCGGCGAGGCGTTCGGCCAGGAAGGCGAGCGCGGACGAGATGCCGAAACGGTCGCCGAGGGCACGGAACTCGGAGAGCGCCAACTCCACGTCACTGTCCACATCAGTCTCGTCGCTGCCGAGCACGAGCCGCAGGCGGCCGCGCGCGAGTCGTGCCTGCGCGCGAACCCACGGATCCTCGTCGTCCACAAGGGGGTCGAACGCGGAGAGGAAGTCGGTGGGCGCCTCCAGCATCCGCGCGAGCGGCGCGATGAACCCGAGCATCTGGTGGCGGTGCCCGCTGCGCACGGCCGCCGCGTTCGCCGACTCGATCCACTCCTGCGCCTGGTACTGGTCGCCGCCGTACCCGGAGGTGAGGAACAGCGCGATGATGGTCCCGGAAAGTGCCCGGATCTCGTCCGGCACTTCGCCTTCGAGCGAGCCGGCGGCGACGGCGAGCTCGGTGCCCTCCGCGCGGTGCCCGCTGATATACCAGTACCAGCCGACGGCCGCGACCAGGCGCATCGCCTCGGCGGCCCAGCCGTCGTTGATCGCGCCGCGCAGGGCCGCGTTGATGTTGTCGTGCTCGGTCTCCAAGGCGGCCAACCAGGTCAGCTGGTCGCGGCCGCGCAGTCGCGGGTCGGCGGTCTCGGCCAGGTCGGTGACGTAGGCGAGGTGCGCGCGGCGGGCGGCGGCCGCGTCCCCGTCCTCGGTGAGCCGCTGGGTCGCGTACTCGCGGATGGTGTTGAGCATCCGGTAGCGGGGCTCGCCCTCGCCGTCGGTGCGCAGGAGCGACTTCTCGGTGAGCGCGGTGAGCAGGTCGAGCGCGTACTCCCCTTCGGGGCAGACCCGTTCGGCCGCTTCGAGGCTCACGCCGCCGGTGAACACGGAGACGCGCCGCAGCAGCTCGCGTTCGGCCTCGCTGAGCAGGTCCCAGCTCCAGTCGACGACCGCGCGCAGGGTCCGGTGGTGGGCCATGGCGGTGCGGCTGCCGCCGGTGAGCAGCTGGAAGCGGTCGTCGATGCGGTCGGCGAGCTGGTCGACGGACATGGTGCGCAAGCGGGCCGCGGCCAGTTCGATGGCGAGGGGCATCCCGTCGAGCGCCCGGCAGATACGGACCATAGTGGACAGTGTGGCTTCGTCGTCGCCGACGTTGCGGCGCACCGCTTCAGCGCGGTCCCGCAGCAGTCGCACCGCGGGCGAGGCCCCGGTCTCCTGCGGCGTCGCGTCCGCGCCGGGCAGGGCGAGCGGCTCGACCTGCCACAGCGCTTCACCGGTGATGCCGAGCGGTTCACGGCTCGTGGCGATGATGCGCAGGCTCCGGCATTCGCCGAGGAGGCGGTCGGCGAACGCCGAGACCTCCTCGATCACGTGCTCGCAGTTGTCGAGGACGAGCAGCATGACGCGGTCGCGGATCGCGGCCACGAGCCGCTCCGTCGCGTCCCCGCCCGCGGCGCCCTGCTGGTCGCGCAGGCCGATCGCGGTCAGGACCGCTTGCGCGAGTTCGCCTCCCGCGTCGAGCGGGGCCAACTCCACGAGCCACGCCCCGTCCGGCAGGTCGCCGAGCATCGTCCGGGCGGTCTCCGTGGCCAGCCTGGTCTTGCCGGATCCGCCCGGTCCCGTCAAGGTGACCAGACGGTGCCCGGTGGCGAGGTCGGCGACCGCGGCGACCTCGTTCTCCTTGCCCACGAACGTGGTCAGCTCGGAGCGCAGGTTCGAGCGGCGGTTCTCTGACCGGCCGCCGATCTCGCCGCGCAGCAGCGCGATGTGCAGGGCCGAGAGCTCGGCAGAGGGGTCCACGCCCAGCTCGTCGGCCAGCCGCTCGGAGAGCTGCCGGTACGCCGTCAGCGCCTCCGCGCCCCGGCCGGACTCGGCGAGGCCGCGCATGAGCGCCGCGACGAAACTCTCCCGCATCGGATAGCGCGCAACGAGATCGGTGAGTTCAGGGATGAGGTCCGCGCTGCGGCCCAGGCGCACCTCGACGTCCACGCGGTCGCCGAGCACGGCCACGTAGCGCTCGTTCAGGCCCACGACCACGGCGTCGAACGCTTTGCTGCCCAGGATCGCGATGCCCTCCAGGGCGGTGCCGCGCCACAAGTCGAGCGCCGCATGCAGCAGGTCCGCCTTCTCAGGGTCCTCGGCGTTGCGGGCCTTGGCGACCAGGGCCTCGAACCGGCTCACGTCGACCGCATCGGGCTCGACGGCCAGCCGGTACCCGCCGGACTTCGACTCGACCGAGCCGTCCGGCATCGCCTTGCGCAGTCGGGACACCAAGACCTGCAAGGCGTTCGCCTCGTCCGCGGGCGGTTCGTCGCCCCAGATCCAGTCGACCAGGCGCGCTCGCGGGACGATCCGGCCCGGCTCGAGCGCCAGCGCCGCGAGGAGCGCACGCGAGCGCGCGCCGGGCACCGCCACCGCGTCGTCGCCGACCTGGACTTCGAACGACCCGAGCAATCCGATTCTCACGGGCTCATCTTGCCGCATCGAAACTCCCTCATCAAGCCATGGGCCGTTCCCCTACAGTCGACGCGCGGAGCCCAGAAAATCCGGCGCGGCGCGAATCCTTCCCGGGGGTCGGCGCCTCTCTTATCCGTCCGGTCAGACGGGCCGGTTCGGGAACAGGAGGTCGTCATGGTCATCGGCATCGCGGTCGGGGTCTTGGTACTGCTCATGGGGACGTGCAGCGTCGTGGTGCTGCACAGGAGGGTGCGTTCGCGTGGCTGAGACGAGCTGGCCCGACGGGGCGCTGATCGCCGCCGCGCAGGAGGGGGACAGCCGGGCGATCACCGCGCTCGTGTCGGGCTCGCACCCGCACGTGCGGCGGTTCGCGCATTCGCTCTGCACCACACCGCAGGACGCGGAGGACGCGGCGCAGGAAGCGCTCATCATCCTGTACCGCAAGATCGGGATGCTGCGCGCGACCGGGGCGTTGGCGGCGTGGATGTTCCGGATCGTGCGCAACGAGTGCATCCGGCGGGCGCGGGTCGCGTTGCGCCACCGCGGGTCGCCGCCGGAGCGGGCCGTGCCCTCGGCCGAGGAAGAAGCCTTGCAGCTCTTGGAGGCCGGACTTGTGGCGGACGTGATCGCGGGCCTGCCGGCCGATCAGCGGCGCGTGCTCGTCATGCGCGACGTTCAGGGCTACAGCGGCCGGATGACGGCCGATGCGCTCGGAATCAGCACGGCCGCAATGAAATCGAGGCTGCACCGCGCTCGGGCTGCCGTTCAGGAAGGGCTGTGCAATGGCGGGTAACGGGAGCTTCGCGAGCAAGTCCTTGCCGCGCCACCTGGTCCGCGGAGGGATCGGTTTCGGGGCGTTGATCGCGGCGTTCGCGCTGCTCCCGGTGGCCGGGCCGGTCAGTCTGCTCCTGGCCCCGGTCGGGCTGCTCGCGCTGCGCGGGTGCCCGGTCTGCTGGGCGCTCGGTCTGGCCGAGGCCATCTCGATGGGCCGCCTGAAACGGACCTGTATGGACGGACATTGCGAATTGACGCAAGCCCCCTAGGAGGGACGCTAGCGGCCGTCGACGCGATGGCCGCTAGCGCGTTTCGCCGTCGATCCGCTCGTTGATGAGTTCGGAGAGCCGGCCGAGTTCGGCGAGCTCTTCGGGGCTGAGGGCGTCGATGAACAGGCGGCGCACCGTGACCACGTGCTTGGCGGCGGCGGCCTCGATGACCTCGCGGCCGTGGTCGGTGATCACCACGAACGCGCCGCGCCCGTCCTCGGCGCACTCCTCTCGGGCCACCAGGTCGCGCCCGGCCATGCGGCGGATCTGGTGCGAGAGGCGGCTCTGCTCCCAGTCGATCTCCCGGGCGAGCTCCTGGAAGCGGACGCGGCCCTCGGGGACGTCGGTGAGGGCGACGAGCACCTCGAAGTCGGCGCCGGAGAGCTTCGAGTGGGCCTGGAGGTCTGCGGTCAGGCGCGAGGAGACCTTCTGGTGCAGCCGGATGAAGGCACGCCACGACCGCTGCTCCTCGGCGCTCAGCCACGGGACGGTGTCGTTCACCTCTCCACGATAGCAGCTGCTTGACGCATCATCTATCTAGCGCTAAGGTCGATGACATGTCATGCAGCATCGCATACAAGTAGACGACGCATCAATAAGCTCAGCGAAACCGAAGGGCACGACCATGACAGAGCAGAAGATCATCGCAGTCGTCGGCGCAACCGGAGCCCAGGGCGGCGGGCTCGCGCACGCGATCCTCGCCGACCCCGAATCCGGGTTCACCGTGCGGGCCATCACCCGCAACACCGAATCCGACAAGGCCAAGGCACTCGCCGCGCTCGGCGCCGAAGTCGTCCAGGCCGATCTCGACGACGAGGCCAGCGTGGCCAAGGCGCTCGACGGCGCCTACGGGGCCTACCTCGTCACCAACTTCTGGGAGCACGGCTCGCCCGAACGCGAGTACGAGCAGGCCCGCAACCTCGCGCAGGCCGCCAAGACCGCCGGCGTCCAGCACGCCGTCTGGTCGACGCTGGAGGACACGCGCGAGTCGATCCCGCTCCACGACGACAGGATGCCCACGCTCCTGGACAAGTACAAGGTCCCGCACTTCGACGTCAAGGGCGACGCCAACGCCCTGTTCGCCGAAGCCGGCGTCCCGACCACCTACCTGCAGACCACGTACTACTGGGAGAACTTCCTGTCCTTCTTCCCGCCCAAGCGGCAGGGGGACGGCAGCCTGGTCCTGGCCCTGCCGATGGCCGACCGGCAACTCTCCGGGATCGCCGCCGAGGACATCGGCCGCACCGCGTACGGCATCTTCAAGAAGGGCGCACCGCTCATCGGCGAGACCGTCTCCATCGCGGGCGAGCACCTGACCGGCGCCCAGTACGCCGAGGCCTTCTCGGAGGCGCTGGGCGAGCCGGTGCACTACTACCCGGTGCCGTTCGACGGCTTCCGTGCGGCCGGGTTCCCCGGCGCCGAGGAGATGGGCAACATGTTCCAGTACTACGCCGATTTCGACGATGAGTTCACCGGCCGCCGCGACCTCCAGGCCGTCCGCGATCTCAACCCGCGGCTCCAGAACTTCAAGGAATGGCTGACCGCCAACAAGCAGGCATTCGCCGAGCTTTAACGAACGGCGGCACGGCAACACAGAACGCCCGGGTGACATCACCCGGGCGTTTCTGCGAGCGGCAGGACACCGGCGGGAAACCGGCAGCTCGGCGGTCGACGCTCACGCGAGGCTTCGGTGACAATGCGGCTGCGTACCGACCCTGACCAGTAGTGACAGCGACTCCGGCGAGTCCTCAGGTCCACAAGCGACAGTAATCGTGGAAGGATCGGGCGTCCTAGTCTCGCTTGTCATGACCGATAGCCCCAACCCCGTCCGTCAGCCCGTCCGGTCCCGGCAGATGACCCGGGACCAGGCCGCAATGCTCGTGGTCACCATCAGTGTCTGCACGATCCTCGGCGCCATGGGATTCCTCTCCATCATGGTGCTCCCAGGCGAAACGGCCGAGTCCGCGCCCGAACCGCCGCCCGTCAGTCCGACGGAGTCGGGAAGCGACGAACCAGAACCGGCGCTGGAGTACTCGACCACGGAAGACTTCGCTCCGGACAGCCTTGAAGGTGTGGCGGCGCGCTGGATGGAAGCGAGTATCAACAACGACGTCCCCGCGATCGAATCCCTCACATGCGCGAACCCGACGACCGCCGTCACCGAGTCACTGGAATACGCCGCGACACAAGAGGTGACGGACCTCGACTACATCGACCCGGGCGTCTACGTGACCACGCGCGAGCACGACGGCTACCACGAGGTGGCGACCTTCCTGATCGCCGATGAGCCGACCTATGACTACGTCTGGGAGAAGGAGCACAGGCCCGGCGACGTCATCATCATCATGACCGTCATCGAGGAAGGCGGCGAGTGGAAGGTATGCGGTTACGAAGGGTTCTGACGCGGCAAGGACGCCGATCCGCGTTCCCGACGCCAGCCGGCGGGGAAGTAATTGCCGTTGTCCAGATCGGCGAGCAGGCCGGGCCGGGCCGGTTCCCAGCCGAGGGTCCGGCGCGCGATGAGGTTGGACGCCGGGTACGGCAGAGTGCGGGAACCATGAAATGCGGCAGCTCGGAAACGGTGCCGTCTGAAAGCGCGGTTCAGTTCCCGATCGTGAGCCGCAGGCCCGTCACTTCCTGCGGTTCGATGGCGATGACCATGTCCACGGGGTACTTCATCCAGGTCTGGACCTGCAATCCGATTTGATCCGCGTGAGGATCGCGCGAGATGTCGACAGCGGTGCCCTTGACGAGCACGCTCCAGCCCAGTCGGCTGTGCGGTTCGATCTCATCGGCCTGATAGGCCACCTTCAGGTCCGCTTGGTGCCGCACCGCTCGCCCGAGCGCCGAGGTGTGCTGCGTGTAGACGATGATCCGCCCGTCGAGCACGACGTGGTTCAGGGGTCTGATCGTGGGGACCCCGTCGGCGACGAACGCGACGCGCCCGAACTCGGCGTGACCGAGCAGGCCGAGCGCGAGCTTCGGGTCGAGTTCGACGGGGACTCGCTCGTTCTCCACTGCTCACCCTTCGGGACGATCTGGAAACGCCACGTCCGCACTGAGGCGGTCTCCAGGACCGCGACCGATGTCAGGCCGGCCGCAAGCGGAGGCCGTCACCTTTCGAGATCCGACCGTACCAAGGTTGCGGGCGCGAGGCCGTCGAACACTTCACGAGGTGTCCGGGCTGCGGTTCTCCAATCGGGCACGGATCTCGTCGTACGTCGTGGAGTCGATCTCGCCGGCGGCGTAGCGGCGGTCGAGCGTCTCGCGCGGTGTCTCCCGGTGCTGCGGCCGGGAGGCCTCAGCCTGGGCGTGACGCGATTCGAGCGCTCGGCTCAATCTGATCACCGCCCAGACCAGCAGCACGAGGACCGCCACCCAGAACAGCATCATGAGCCCCATCAGCCACCAGTCGCCACCCGACATGTGATCCGATCGCCCGTCCCAGTCGTTCTGCCACATCTGATTCATCATCGAACCCACCTCCTTCCCAGCACTCGGTGTCTCCTTCAGTCTCTCCCTTCAGTCTCCTCGGGTCCCGGGACCGCGGTCCCTAAACAGCGGGGCCGACGTCCCGATCCGACAGGAGATCGGCGGCGGGTCCGGCCGCGGTCAGCCCTCGGCGAGCGTCTGGGGCGCGAGCGCCATCTCGCACGCCGCAGGGATCGGATCGAAATGATTGATTAAATCATGTAACAAAGTCGAGGTCTATACCTGCCGACATCGGGCAAACCCGCTGAGGGTGGCGCTCCGGCTGGAGGCCGGAGGGGTGGGTTGAGTCCAGCCGTAAGGCGAAGTCAACGAGGTCTTCCGGTGTTTGCCCAGCCGGGTGATCGTGGACGGCGACCGGCTACCGAGTTACTTAGTTCCATTAATTGACAAACGCATCGACGACTGCGTACCGTACTGGCATCAGTTCAAGAATCGACATTCCTCGATGTAATGCGGCCGGGTCGACATCAGCACCCGCCGCATCGTCCACGTCGACATCGCCAACTGACCTCGCCGGTGCCGCCTCGCGATGCGGGCGGCACGCGACCCTCCCTACGAGGAAGGAACACCTCTTGTCCACGCTCATCCCATGGCGCCGCAGCGCGGCGGCGGTCTTCGCGATCGCCCTCGCGCTGGCCTCGGCGGTCGCAGTATTCATGGCCCCTAAAGCGGCACAGGCCGCACAGCTCACGCAGATCACGAACTTCGGGAACAACCCCGGCAACCTCCAGATGCACGTGTACGTGCCCGACAACGTCGCGTCGAACCCGGCGATCGTGGTCGCCAACCACTGGTGCGGCGGTTCCGCCAACGACTTCTACAACTCCACGCAGTACCGGGCGCTCTCGGAGCAGTACGGATACATCGTCATCTACCCGTCGGTGACCCGCGCCAGCAAGTGCTTCGACGTCGCCTCGCAGGCTTCGCTCAACGGCTCCGGCGGTGACTCGGCCAGTATCAAGTCGATGGTCGATCACGCCATCGCCAACTACGGGGCCGACCGCAACCGCGTCTTCGCCACCGGCGTCTCCTCGGGCGCGATGATGACCAACGTCCTGCTCGGGGCTCACCCCGAGGTCTTCAAGGCGGGGGCGGCCTTCGCCGGCGTCCCCTTCACGTGCTTTGCGACCAGCAACGGCTCGGAGTGGAACTCCGAGTGCGCCGAAGGCCGGATCAACCGCACCCCGCAGCAGTGGGGCGATGCGGTACGCAATGCCAACTCCGGCTACAGCGGTCCGTGGCCGCGCATGCAGATCTGGCACGGCGTCAACGACGACGTGCTTCGCTACCCGAACTTCCAAGAGCAGATCGACCAGTGGACCAACGTCAACGGCACCGACCAGACCGCCGACTACACCGACCAGCCGCAGTCGAACTGGACCCGCACCCGCTACGGCGGCACCGGCGGCCAGGCGATGGTCGAGGCGATCAGCATGGCGGGCGTCGACCACGGCCTTCCCGTGCCCGAGGCCGAGGTCCTGCGCTTCTTCGGCCTGACCGGCCAGCAGGCGAGCGGCAACTTGATCGTCGGCGCCGCCTCGAGCCGCTGCGTGGACATCCCGGGCTCGACCGCAAACGGGACGCAAGCGGTGCTGTGGGACTGCAACGGCAACGCCAACCAGCGGTTCACCCGCACCGCCTCGGGTCAGCTGCGGGTGAACGGCAAGTGCCTCGAAGCGCAGGGCTGGGGCACGGCCAACGGCACCAAGGCCGTGATCTGGGACTGCACGGGCGGCGCCAACCAGCGCTGGAACGTGAACTCGAACGGCACCATCACCAATGTCCACAACGGACTCTGTTTGGACGCGATGGGCGGGGCCACCGCCAACACCACCCCTCTCGTCCTCTGGGCCTGCAGTGGCACCTCCAACCAGAGTTGGAGCCTCCGCTAGCCATCCGCGAACCAGGGGCGCCGATCCTATGGATCGGCGCCCCTGGTTCGCGCGATCGAGGCTCCGACTCCGCTGCGGCGAGATGCGACCAGCAGTTAGTTCAGGGACACAACAAAGATCGATGGTAAACTACCATAAATAGGTTGAAAACTGTCATCGCGGCATAGACTCGCTGACCTGGAGAAGAGCGCTCAGCTCTTCGGCTCGATGCGGAATCCCCTCCCGGCTGCCCGCCCAGATCGACCCGGATGCCGACTCAAGCCCTAACTGACAGGGTGATCGACGCGGATTTGTCCAATTTCTGCTTATTCTGCGCCCGGGTCGACTTAATTTCGCTAATTGACAAACTCGACGGTAGTTGCGTACTGTGCTGCGAAGTAGCTCAGAGATATGCATCCCTCGATGCAACGTTCCCATCGACCTGTCCGAACGCACCCATCACGAGTCCCAACAGCTCCATGGAAGTCGACCTGCGAGGTCGCACCACCTCACAGGTCGGAATCCAGCCTCTCGATCCAGCACAAAGGAGAACCCCGTGCGACGACGCACATTCGCAGCCTCCCTCGGCGCAGCCGCGGTCGCGGCCGGCGCCCTGCCCGGCACTGCCTTCGCCAAGCCCGGCCCGCAGTGCACCGATGCCTACGCCTGGAAGAACGTCGTGGTCAACTGCGGCGGCTTCGTGCCGGGCATCATCTTCAACGAGACTGAGCCGAACCTGATCTACGCGCGCACGGACGTCGCCGGCGCCTTCCGGTGGCAGGAGGAGACGCGGACCTGGAAGCCGCTGACCGACTGGGTCCCTCGCGACAAGTGGGGCTACCAGTACGTCGTCTCGATGGCGTCCGACCCGGTCGAGACCAACCGCGTGTACGCCGCGGTCGGCGCGTACACCATCAGCTGGGACGGCAACAACGGCGCGGTCCTGTACTCCGACGACAAGGGCGACACCTGGGGCGTCGCCGAACTCCCGTTCAAGCAGGGCGGCAACATGCCCGGCCGCGGCATGGGCGAACGCCTCGTGGTGAACCCGGCCGACAACGCCGAGCTGTACCTCGGTGCGCCCAGCGGCAACGGCCTGTGGCGGTCCAAGGACTACGGCCGCACCTGGGCGAAGGTCGAATCCTTCCCCAACCCCGGCGACTTCGTCGTCGACCCGAACAACGAGTACCTCTCCGACAACCAGGGCGTGATCTGGATCGACTTCGACCAGATCGGCGGCAAGATCTATGTGGGCGTTGCCGATCCGGACGACCCGCTCTATGTCTCCGAAGACGGCGGCGCGACCTGGACCCCGGTTCCGGGGGCCGCCGCGGCGCTCGGCGATGCGGACGGGAACCGCACCATCCCCAAGCAGTCCGCTGTGGACAACACCAACGGGTACCTGTACGTCATCACCAGCTACGACCCGGGCCCCTACAACGGCGGGCCCGCGTCCGGCCGGGGCGGCAAGCTCCAGCGCCTGGCCACCCAGACCGGCGAATGGACCGACGTCACCCCTCCGTACAACCCCGGCCGCCCCATCCCCGGCTTCGGCGCCGTGACCGTGGACCTCCAGAACCCCGGCACTCTCATGGCTTCCACGTGCAACAACTGGGGTCCCGACGAGATCCTGTTCCGCTCCACCGACTCCGGCGCCACCTGGTCGCTCAGCTGGGACCTGGTGAGCGAGAACGAGCGCACCGACCGGTTCGTCATGGACAGCTCGGGCTCGCCCTGGCTGGACTGGCGCGGCACCGACAACGGGGCCTCGTACGCGGTCAAGCACGGGTGGATGATCGAGGGCCTGGCGATCGACCCGCACAACTCCGACCGCGTCATGTGGGGCACCGGCGCCACCATCTGGGGCACCGAGAGCCTGACGCAGTGGGACACCCAGGGTGAACTCATCGGCCAGAACGAGGCCGGCGAGCGCGTCGCGCTGCCGATCGAGCAGTTCACGGTCGGGGTGCGGGCCGAGGGCATCGAGATGACCTGGGTCCGCGACCTCGCCGCGCTCGGCGGGACGCTCGTGTCGGCCATGGGCGACGTCAATGGCTTCGTCCACACCGACCTGGGCCGGGCCGAGCGGATGTTCCACGGCGGCTGGGGCGGCCAAAGCCTCGACTACGCCGCCTCGAACCCGGACGTCGTCGTCGGCAGCGGCGACGTGCACAGCGACACCGCCGGCCACGTCACCTTCTCCACCGACCGCGGCCAGACCTGGCAGGACGCGACGCGACCCGCGGGTGTCCAGAACGGCAGCGGCGGCACCGTCGCGATCACCGCCGACGCCAAGGCGATCGTATGGTCCCCCAACAACACCGACAAGACCCCGATCTACACCACTGACAGCGGTCAGACGTGGCAGTCGGCCCAAGGGCTCCCCGCCGGTGCCCGGGTCCGGTCCGATCGCGTCAACGCCTCGGTCGTATACGCCTACTCCGGCGGCAAGTTCTACCGCAGCACCGACGCGGGCAAGACCTTCGCCGACACGGGCGCGACCGGCCTGCCCGCCGAAGGCGTCGACGACTTCCGGGTCGCACCCGGCCGCGCCGGCCACGTCTGGCTGGGCGGGCGCAGTGACAAGGCCGAGGTCGCGACCGGCCTGTGGCGCTCGACCAACGGCGGCACGACCTGGACGAAGGTAAGCGGGGTCGATCTGGCGATCGGCGTCGGCTTCGGCAAGGCCGCTACGCGAAGGGGCTACCCGGCGATCTACCTCTCGGCCACCGTCGGCGGCCAGGACGGCATCTTCCGCTCGATCGACGGCGGCATCACTTGGTGCCGCATCAACGACGACGCCCACCAGTGGGCCTTCGCCGGGTCGGCCATCACCGGTGACCCCGAGATCTACGGCCGGGTCTACCTCACCGCCCGCGGCATCGTCTACGGCGACATCACCACCTGACGTCGCGGGCCGCCCCTCCACACCTCGGGGCGGCCCGCGATTCTCCAGTCCGGCGCGGCTCGGCCCGCGCCGGTACCCCTCGGCCCCAATCAGGAAGGAACAAGCCCTTGTCTGCAGTACTCCGATGGCGCCGCAGCGCGGCGGCGGTCTTCGCGATCGCCCTCGCCCTCGCCTCGGCGCTCGCAGTGTTCATGGCGCCCAAGGCGGCCCAAGCCGCCCAGCTCACCCCGATCACCGAGTTCGGGGACAACCCCGGCAACCTCGAGATGTACGTGTACGTGCCCGACAACGTCTCTGCGAACCCGCCGATCGTGGTCGCCAACCACTGGTG
Source organism: Glycomyces rhizosphaerae (assembly GCF_042647865.1). Taxonomy (NCBI): domain Bacteria; kingdom Bacillati; phylum Actinomycetota; class Actinomycetes; order Glycomycetales; family Glycomycetaceae; genus Glycomyces; species Glycomyces rhizosphaerae. The sequence continues at coordinate 193,982 of NZ_JBHRWO010000010.1, read as the reverse complement.
CACCGGGTCGGCGACCAACGTCTACGACTGGTTGCAGTGGGACGAACTGGCGGAGCAGTACGGCTACATCGTCATCTACCCTTCGGTCACCCGCGAGAGCAAGTGCTTCGACGTCGCCTCGCAGGCTTCGCTCACGGGCACCGGCGGTGACTCGGTCAGCATCAAGTCCATGGTGGACTACGTGATCGCCACCTACGGGGCCGACGCCGACCGGGTCTTCGCCACCGGCATCTCCTCGGGCGCGATGATGACCAACGTCCTGCTCGGGGTCTACCCCGAGGTCTTCAAGGCCGGGTCGGCCTACGCCGGTGTCCCGTTCACCTGCTTCGCCACCACCAACGGCTCGGAGTGGAACTCAGACTGCGCGACCGGCACGATCGACCGCACGCCGCAGGAATGGGGCGACGCGGTCCGAAGCGCCAACCCCGGTTACGACGGGCCGTGGCCGCGCATGCAGATCTGGCACGGCACCGAGGACCAGGCGCTCTACTACCCGAACTTCCAAGAGCAGATCGATCAGTGGACCAACGTCAACGGCACCGACCAGGTCGCCGACTACACCGACCACCCGGAGCCGACTTGGACCCGCACCCGCTACAGCGGCACCGGCGGCCAGGCCCTGGTCGAGGCGATCAGCATGGAAGGCGTCGACCACGGCCTCCCCTACCAGCCCCTGGAGACGCTGCGATTCTTCGGCCTCACGAGCGAGCCGACCGTCGGCGCGATCGTTGGCACCGCCTCGAACCGCTGCGTGAACATCCCCGGCTCGGGGACGGTGAACGGGACGCAAGCGGTGCTGTGGAAGTGCAACGGCAGCGCCAACCAGACGTTCACCCTCACCGGGACCGGTGACCTGCAGGTGAACGGCAAGTGCCTCGAAGCGCAGGGCTCGGGCACGGCCGACGGCACCAAGGCCGTGATCGGTGAGTGCACGGGCGGCACGAACCAGTTCTGGAACATGAACGCCGACGGCACCATCACCAACGCCCACAACGGCCTCTGCCTGGACGCCTTCGGCGGCGGCACCAACAACGGCACGCGGCTCATCCTGTGGACCTGCAGCGGCGGCGCCAACCAGTCCTGGAGCCTCCGCTAGCCTTCAGAAAGTAAGGGGCGCCGAACCGTACAGGTTCGGCGCCCCGCTCCGTTTCGGACGGTTATCGTGCGATCCCCTGCCTCACTTGAGGTGGCTCACCGGCTTGGCGGCGAGGTTGAGCAGGTACTCGAGCGGCCCGCGTTTGAAGAAGCGGGACCAAATGGCGGCGAAGACGATCGCTCCGAGGATGAGCGTGAGCACCGGGATCCAGGAACCGCGGACGCCGCCGCCCGGCAGGGAGAGCGAGGACATGACGACGAAATGGCCGACATAGGCCGTCAGGGACATCGTGCCCACCGCGACGATCGGCGTCATCAGGCGGCGCAGGCGCGGCAGGCGGTCCATCAGGAAGGTCGCTCCCACGATCACCAGGATCGCGATGCCGACGCTGCCGATGATGTCGAACGTAGTGCCGCTGTGCGGCCCGGCGACGAACAGCTCGCGGACCGAAGGCCGGTAGTCGAACGACCCGCTGTCCATCGACGGCTTCGACGAGCCCGACCAGGACCCCGACCAGGACCCCGAGCCCGAGCCCGATCCTGACCATGAGCCGGAGGATGACCCGTCCTCGGCCATGCTCCGCAGCGCGCCCTTGCCGGCCAGCAGCAGCGACAGGCCGTAGGCCACCGCTGTGAGCCCGGCGCCGAGGGCGGCGAGGCGGCGCTGGTTGGCGGGGGCGGACAGGTCGACACGTCCCAGGGCCATGCCGGCCACCACGAACGCGATCCAGGGGATCGTCGGGTAGAAGCCGGTGAACAGCAGGTCGATCACGCCGACGCCGCTGAGCTTCTCCAGCGGGTCGTACGCGTCGACGGCCTGCTGGAAAGAGCCGCTCAGCAGCGGGCGCATGACGAACGCCAGCTGCGGCCCGACCACCGCGAGCGCCGCCGCGGTGATCGCCAGCGTCTTCGCGCTCAGCTTGAGGAACATCATGGCGACGAGGAAGTAGACCCCGTAGAAGCCGATGATGATGACGTCGCCGTAGAGCTTCGCCAGCAGGGTGCCGAAGGCGAGCAGGACGACGGCGCGGATCGCGATGCGCGCCTTCGCTTTTCGTCCGGCGAGGCCGGTCTTGGGCTCCTTGCGTCCGGCGATGAGCATCAGCGAGAAGCCTGCGAGGGTGGCGAACAGGACCGACGAGTGACCGTCAGCCATGTAGCGGACCCAGCTGCCGACGCCGCTCGTGGTCGACAGCATCGGCCCGACGTGCACGATGTACATGCCGAACACGGCCAGCGCGCGGGCCAGGTCCACACCGACGAGGCGTCCCATCGACGCGTCGCCCTTCGAAGGGGGAGCGGTCAAGGCGGCATCGTCGGGCTCGCCCGGAGTTCGAAGCGATGCAGGTGCGTGCTCCTGCGGAGCCGCTTTCTCTTGCGGCGGTTGCGAATGTGTCATGTCTCCACTCTGTGGCGAAGGGGACGGCGTGAACCACCCGGCAGTTCGCGGTATCCGACTCGCCGATCGGCGGGAACCGGGACCCCGATCGGCGGGGCAGCCGGCACGCGACCGGAACGGGCCGGCTTCCCACCGCCCTACGGCCGCATGGCCTTCTCGAACCTGAAGAACCCGTCCGGGCCCTCGCCGTGGTCCTCGTCCGCTTCCTCTCCATGCGGGTCGTGGGGGTCGGGATGGTGTTCATTGAAGAACTCGACGATGTGGAACCCGCACTTGTTGACGTAGAAGTGGATGTTGCGCTGCTCGAAGGAGGGCGTCCCGGTCTCCCATACTTCGGTCTGCGGGTACGCGGCTTCGATCGCCTTCCACGCCGCGAGGCCGATGCCGCGGCCATGATGGTCTGGGGCGATGTAGAAGAAATCCAGCGAGTTGCGGTGCGTCCGGTCGTCGATCTTCAGCACCGCGCCGCCGATCTTCGCTCCCTCGAGCAGCACGTGGTAGACGGCGGCCCCGGGCGCACGGCATGAGGCTCGGACGTCCTCATCGGGAGGGATCGGGACCTCCTCGCCGCCGATGCCGTACGCGGCGGCAGCTTCGGTGAACGCCCGGTGCAGTTCCTTACGGAAGGCCGGGAGGTCGGCGTCGTCCGCACGCGCGAGCGTGATGCCGTGAGCGGTTGCCTCGGTCATGTCGGTACTCCCCGCAAAATGGCGAGGGGCCGCTGGGCCGGAGCGGTCGCCCCGGCCCAGCGGCCTGCCTCGCGTCGGTCGTGTCGTGGCTGATCAGCGGATCAGCTTGGCGGGGCTGGTCGCCCACTGCATGAGGTATTCGAGCGGTCCGCGCTTGAAGAACCGGGACCACACGAAGGCGAACGCGATGCCCGCCACGCAGAACCAGCCCCACACCGCCAGCGCCGCGGTGACCGCGCCGCCGTCGCTGTTCGACGGGACGTGGTTGAGGGCCCACAGGTGGGCGACGTACAGGGTCAGGGACATCGCCCCGGCCGCCGTGATCGGCGTCAGGAGCTTGCGGGCCAGAGCCGAGCGGTCGAGCAGCGTGACCGATCCGACGATGACCAGCATCGCGATGCCGATGTTGCCCAGCAGCTCGAACGCGGTGCCCGAGTGCGGCGAGGCCGAGAGCAGGAACTGCAGCATGTCCGACGACCACGGATCGAACCCGCTCATCGAGTCCGACCACGTACCGGACGAGCCCGAGCCCATCGAAGACGACGCCATACCCGAACCGGAGGAGCCGGAGCCGCCGCTCATGGAGCCGCCGCCCATGCCGCCTCCGGCGAACAGGACCTTCTGCAGCGCCCACGAGAGTCCGTAGCCGACCAGCGCCAGTCCGGTGCCGACCGAGGCCATGCCGATGCGCACCGGCTTGGCGGACAGGTCGAGCTTGGCGATCGCCATGCCCGCGACGATGTAGGCGAGCCAGGGGACGGCCGGGTAGAGGCCGGTGAACAGCAGTCGGCCGAGGCCGTCGGCGCCCATGCGGGTGATCGGGTCGTGCGCGTTGAGCGCGGTGACGAAGGCCGGCTGCGCCATGGAGATCCAGTAGAAGACCACGGAGCCGACGAGCGCGAACGCGGCCGAGAGGACCGCCAGCGTCTTGACGCCGCACCGCACGAACGGCAGCGCGAGCAGGAAGAACAGACCGTAGAACGCCAGGATGACGATGTCGGTGTGCAACCAGAGGGTCAGCGCCGTGCCGAGGGCGATCAGCAGGACCGCCCGGATGACGATCTTCACGATCCGCTGCCGGCGTTCGAGCGCGGGCCGCGGTCGGCGTCCGCCCGCGAGCAGGACCAGCGACAGGCCGGCCAGGATCGCGAACAGGGCCGACGAGCGGCCGTGCGGAATCTGCATGATCGTGTCGACCACGGGATTCTCGAACTCCTGCATCGGTCCCACATGCGCGTAGAACATGCCGAAGATCGCCAGCGCGCGGGCCAGGTCGAGCCCGAGCACGCGGCCGAGCGCTCCGCCTCGCTGTGGTTTCGGTTCAGGCGGCGTCCCGCGGTCGGTGCGGACCAGCCGCAGCGTCCGCTCGCTCCGCACGGTGTCGGTGTCAGTCATGGACTCAGCTTGCGGCCGCGCGGGCGCACTTCCCATCCGGCGAAGGGCCGCCGCGCCGCCGCGGACGGCGGGAACCGCTCCCTCCTGGCGGGGACTCCTCGCCCGCCGACAGACCGAAGGACCCCCGCCGACCGGCGGAAATCGCCGCGGAACGGCCGCGACGGAAGCGCGACGAGGTCCGGCCGTGCTACGAATCGATCCGTGGAACCGACAAGCGAGGAGCGGCCGTGATACGGGTACTGATCGTCGACGACGAGGCGCTGATCCGCAGCGGCATCGAGCTCATCCTCAGCGCCGCACCGGACATCGAGGTCGTCGGCGCGGTCACCGGCGCCCGCGCGGTGGCCGAGGCCGAACGCCAGCACCCCGACATCGTCCTGCTCGACATCCGTATGCCTGATATGGACGGTCTGACCGTGCTCGACCGCATGCTCTCGAAGCCTTCGCCGCCCGTGGTCGCCATGCTCACCACCTTCGACAACGACGAGTACGTGGCCGCCGCCCTCCACCGGGGCGCGGCCGGGTTCCTGCTCAAGGACACCGCCCCCGACCACTTGGCCCTGCAGGTGCGCACCCTCGCCGCCCACGGCGTGGTCCTCTCCCCCAAAGTCACCTCCACCGTCGTCGACGGCTACCTCGCGTCGGCCCGCAGACAGCCCGCCGACACCGGTCTCATCGAGACCCTGACCGACCGGGAGCGGGCCGTCCTCGTGCACCTCGCCGACGGACTGTCCAACGCCGACATCGCCGCCCGCCTCTACCTCGGCGTCGGCACCGTCAAAGACCACGTCTCAGCGATCCTCGCCAAACTCCAGGTCGCCAACCGGGTCCAGGCTGCGCTCCTGGCCGAACGCGCGGGCCTGCTCGACGAAGGCGGGCAGCGATGAGCTCGGTCGCGGCCCGCCTGACGGCCTGGTGGCACTCGGGCTCACACTGGCCCGCCGTATTCCTCGACGCGGCCCTCATCGCTGTGGCCGGAGCCGACCTGTGGTTCAACCACATGCCCGGGAACTGGTGGGACGACGCCGTGCTCGTGGCCGGGGTGCTCGCTCTGGCGGCGCGTCGCCGGTTCCCGTTGGCGGTCTTCATCGCCACGCTGCCGATGCCGCTGCTCATGGGCCAGTCCGCGGCGTCGCTCATCGCGCTGTTCACGGTCGCGTGCTCGACGCGAAACCGCCGGCTGCTGAGCGCGTGTGCCCTGGTGTACGCGGGATTGACGATCGCCCCGTGGTGGGGCGGCGGCGACATCCTTTCCGAATCGGCTTGGCCGGTGTGGGGCGTGTACTCGCTGGCTCCCGCGGGCGCGGCGGTGTTCTTGGGCCAGCTGGTGCAGACCAAGGCCGAGCTGTCGCGGCGACTGGAGGAGATCAGCGAGGTCCGCGAGCACGAGCAGGCGCTGGCGACGCAGAAGGTGCTGGCGCAGGAGCGCGCCCACCTGGCCCGGGAGATGCACGATGTCGTGTCGCATCAGGTGAGTCTGATCGCGGTGCGGGCCGGAGCACTGCAGGTGAGCACCGAGGAAGCGGCCTCGAAGGAGGCCGCCGACACGATCCGGACGCTGGCGGCGCGCACGCTGGATGAGTTGCGGTACATGGTGAGCGTGCTGCGCGCCGGAGGGGGCGCAGGCAACGGCCTCGCCCCGCAGCCCACACTCGACCAGTTGGGCGAACTGGTCGACAACGCCGGCATGGGGGCCGAGCTGGAGACGGGGCCGCTGCCGGAGCTCAGCCCCCCGGTGCAGCGGGCGATCTACCGGACCGTTCAGGAGGCGCTGACGAACGCCCGCAAGCACGCCCCCGGCGCCGCGGTCCGCGTCCAGCTCACCCGGGACGACGGTGCCGTTCTGGCAGAGGTGGTCAACACGGCACCGAAACGACCGGTGGTGCCGCTGCCGAGCGCGAAGCACGGACTGATCGGCCTCAAGCAGCGCGCGGAGCTGTTGGGAGGAGCATTCGAAGCAGGGCCGACAGGCATAGGAGGCTGGAGGGTCGCGCTGCGCGTGCCACTGAAGTCGATGAGCTGATCATCTGGAGTTCTGCCTCCACGCCGCGGCGTGGGTACCCGGGT
>NZ_JBHRWO010000010.1:174329-187294 GCF_042647865.1 Glycomyces rhizosphaerae | reverse complement strand
ACCCACGCCGCGGCGCTGGTCGCCGTTTAGGCGGGCGTTCCGGTCACGGTCGTGCCGGTCTTGGTGACCGTGTAGTCGATCGTGCCGCCGCCCCAGAAGTGGAACGTGAGGGTGACGGGCTCACCCTCCCTGACCCCGTTGAAGAAGTCAGAGGTGAGGCCGATCGCGCCCGCACTGTAGTCGGGCCGGTAGGTCGCCCAGAACTCCTTGAAGGAGGTCCAGTCATGGGGCCCGGCACTGGTGCCGTCGGCGTACTTGGCCTCCATGGTGGCGAGCTGGTCGCCGTTGAACTGGGTCGGGATCGCGAACGCGTCCGTGGTCCCGGACGCGTCCGAGAGTTGCGATGTGTCGTAGCTGATGATGTGGATCCGCCAGGGCAGACCGGCCGAGAAGCGGGCCTCGATCGTCGCGTTGGTGCCGTAGGCGCGGTCGCCCGCGAGGCGGGTGAGCGCGGCGGCGGTGAGGGTGAGCGTGTCGCCGGTGACGGTGTAGTCGGCGCCCTCGGTCAATGCTGTGTCTCCGTGCCACAGGCCCTTGAACTCGAGGCCGTTGTGGTTGAGGGCGAGCGACTCGTCCGCGATGGTCCCGGCCTTCTCGAGGTAGATCGAGTCGAACGAGGCGGTGCCCGAACGCGTCGTCAGACCTGAGTCCATGTAGGACTGCACGAGCGGGTCGCGCCATTCGAGGGTGTCGCGGTTGAGGTACGAGCCGGCGTCCCACAGCATCAAGGTCATCTGCTTGTCCCGGGCCTGGTACATCATGCCCTCGAAGAACTTCAGCAGCTCCCCGTACTGCTGGGAGGGGACGATGGGGCGTGTCCAGTCGTAGCCGAGAACGCCCCACTCCCCGATGATGACCGGGATGTCGCTGTCGACGAAGGTGTCGTTCACACGCTCGAAGGTCGACGTGATGTCCTGTTCCACCTGCTCGCTGTACGTGGTGCCCCCGGCGATGTTGACGCTGAAAGGCCAGGGCCCGTACATGTGGACGGTCGCGGCGATCATGTCGTCGTCGAGCTCGTCGATGGTGGCCTTGAGCGCGTCCAGCTGGGGCTGGTCGGCGCTGGTGACCAGCGTGGGCATCACCAGGAGCCGGTCCTCGTTGTTCCCGCCGGAGCCGCGAACGATTTCGTGGAAGGCGACGTTGAGCTCGTGGACCAGCACGTCCCCCGCTGCTGCTTCGGTGTCGGCGAACTGCGGCTCGTTGACGCTCTCGAAGGACAGCTCGGACGGATAGTCCTTGAACCGCTCGGCGATCTGAGTCCAGATCGCCTCGTATTTGCTGAGCACGCCGTCGTGGTCGGTGGGCATGGTGCTCATCCACATCCACGAGTCGTGGTGGATGTTGAGCAGCACTTGAAGGTCGTTCGCGATCGCCCAGTCGGTGACCTCGGCGACGCGGTCGAGCCAGGCCGGGTCGATCGTGTAGTCCGGTGCGGGGCCGAGGTTCTCGTCCCAGGTGACGGGCAGGCGGATCGAGTTGTAACCCTCGGCTTTGACGGTCTGGAGGAGTTCTTCGGTGATCAGCGGGTTGCCCCAGCCGGTCTCACCGCCCAGCGCGTCGAGGGTGTTGCCGACGTTCCAGCCCGGCTGCATGGCCGCGACCTGCTCCATGGCCGTGGCACCGTTCGGCGGCGTGGTCGGCTCGCTCACCGAGCCGTCGCAGACGCGCCCGTTGAGGCGGAACTCGGCCGGGGTGGTGTTCGCGCCCGACCACGAACCGGCGAACCCGAACGAGGTCGAGGCGCCGGTCGCGAGCGCGGCGTTGTAGCCCAGGCCGGAAGCCTTGGCCGAGGCGGCCTTGCTCTTGTCCTTCGCATTCCACATGTCGGTGACGCGCTGGCCGTCGGGCCAGGTCCACTCGAGGTCCCAGTTGCTGACCGGCTCGCCGAGGTTGGTGACCTCGACATTGGCGTTGAAGCCGCCCGACCACTGGCCGGTGACCTCGTAGTCGACCTCGCAGCCTTGGGCAGCTTGAGCGCTGACGGCCCCTAGCAGGCCCGCGGTCAGGGCGGTGACTGCGGCGGCGGCGATCGCGCCGAGACGCATTCGTCTTCTATGGACAGTGGTTGAGCTCTTCACGACTCTCCTTGGGGGAAGGCGGATTCCGTGAGGGAGCGGCGCTCGCCGCTGGAGGCCTTGTCCGTCATCAGACTAAGTTTAACGACCAAACTTTGTCAATAGGCCAATCTGCACCCTTCGATACCGCCTCGTCCGTCTCCCGTTCCGGAACGCCTGCCGCGCCGAACGGCAGGCGCATTTCTCCTACAGCGACGACGGATCGAACTTCATCTACTCCTTGCGCCGAATTGTGTCGCACGCGACCCTCCCGTCGTCAGTTCGCGGACGCGGCCCTCCCGTCGTCAGTTCGCGGACGCGGCCCCTTCGCGGGTGAGGAGGTCGGCCAGGATGTCGGGCCGTTCCAGGGAGATGAAGTGGCCGACGCCCGGGACCTGCGTGAACTCGGCGTCGGGCAGCAGCGCCCGGTTGGCCTTCCGGTCCGAGGGTCGGGACCAGTCCTGCTCGCCGTAGACGAGGTGGATGGGCGCTTTGACCTCGCGGTAGCGGGAGCGGGCTGCGATGAGGCTCGGGAGGTTGCGGTAGACGCCGCTGGCGACGGTCGGGTAGCCGGGGCGTGCACCGACGTGGAGGAGTTCGTCCACGTAGTCCTCGTGGAGGGCGGCCTTGTCGCCGAGTCCGCCCTGGAGGATGGCGCGGAAGACCGGTTTGGGCTCGACTCCGGCGACCGTCGCGCCGATGAGAGGGGCGCGGACGCCGCTGATCACGGCGCGGGCGAGGAGGCTCGAGCGGGCGATGCCGCCGCGGAAGTCGTAGGTGTTGACCGCGATGACGCGGCGGATCCGCTCGGGCAGGTCGGCGGCGGTGGTCAGGGCGAGCGTGGCGCCCATGGACTCGCCGAGCAGTGTCACGTCGCGGAGGTCGAGTTCGGCCAGGAGCCGTTCGACTCCGGCGCGCATCGCGGGCTCTTCGTAGGAGGCGCCGGGCACGATCTCGGAGTAGCCCATGCCGGGCAGGTCGAGGGCGTACACGGTGTACCGGTCCGCGACCAGCGGGATGAGGGCGCGGAAGTGCTCGGCCTGGGTGCGCACGGTGTGCAGCAGGACCAAGGGCGCGCCGCGGCCCGCCTTGAGGTAGCGCAGCGCCCCCTCGCGGGCGTGGCGCGGGGGGATGGTGTGGCTGGTCGTCCCGGGGATGCGGATGGTGGGACGCGGGGTTTCGTTGGACATTGCGGTGCTCCTCAGACTCGATTGGAAACCGATCGGTTTCTCCAATGATAAACCGATCGGTTTCCAAGATGCAAGTGAGGTACACCGATCAGTTTTCATTTTGCCGTAATCGCGCTAGCCTGGCACGATGACCACGGACGTGAAGCCCAGTTCCCGAGAGCGGCTGCTGGAGGCGGCGGCTGCGCTCACCTACCGCGAAGGCGTCAACATCGGCATCGAGGCGCTGTGCAAGGCGGCCGGGGTGTCCAAGCGCTCCATGTACCAGCTGTTCGCGAGCAAGGACGAGCTCCTGGCCGCCAGCCTGGAGCGGCGCGCCTCGTCGTACGTCGCGGGGCTCCTGCCCGCTGCGGACGACGGCCGTGCGGCCCGCGATCGGATCGTCCACGTCTTCGAGCAGGTGGCGTCGCAGTCGGCCGACCCGGAGTTCCGCGGCTGCCCCTACCTGTCGGCTGAGATCGAACTCAAAGACCCGGACCACCCCGCGAGCCGGGTGGCACGACAGGTCAAGGCGGACTTGACCGCCTTCTTCCGCGCCGAGGCCGAACAGGGCGGGGCGGGCGATCCGGACTTCCTCGCCCGGCAGCTGACCCTGGTCTTCGACGGCGCCAGCGCCCGCGCCGGGATCGGCGCCGAGCACCTGGACGGCTTCCTGGCCCCCACCGTCGCCGTCCTGCTCGACGCGGCCGGCATGCGCTGACACCGGCCTTCCGCAGAACGCCGCGGATCAGGCGGTCCAGGCGAGCCAGCCGATGCCCTCGGAGTCGGCCCAGGCTGCGAGACCGTCGCTTCGTTGTGGTCGCATGTCTCGAATCCTTCGAATCGTAGCGGGTGAAGCGCTCCCAGAGAACACGATACAGTGATAATCTTCGATATAATTGCTATTGTCAACGCGCTGAACAAAATCGTTCGCCTCCCTTGCCGCGGAAGCGGTCGCCTGTTATGTTGAGTCTCCAAACAAACGTCTCGGCTGCTCACCCTCACCATGCTGACCCTCTCGTCCTCATAGGAGCACTCGTGCGAAGACGCACTCTCGCTGCCTCCCTTGCAGCCGCCGCAGCGGCCGCGGCGGCAGTCCCCACCACCGCGCTCGCCAAGCCCCCCGGCGAGGGCGCCTACGCCTGGCGCAATGCGATCGTGAACGGCGGCGGCTGGGTCCCCGGCATCGTCTTCAACGAGACCGAAGCCGATCTCATCTACGCCCGCACCGACATCGGCGGTCTCTACCGCTGGCAGGAACCCACCCAGACCTGGAAGCCGCTGCTGGACTGGATCGGCTGGGACCAGTGGGGCTGGACCGGAGTCGTCTCGGTCGCCACCGACCCGGTGGAGCCCAACCGCGTGTACGCGGCGGTCGGGACTTACACGAACGACTGGGACCCGACCTCCGGCGCCGTCCTCCATTCCGACGACTACGGGGAGACCTGGGGAGCGGCCGAGCTGCCGTTCAAGCAGGGCGGCAACATGCCCGGCCGCGGGATGGGCGAGCGCCTGGCCGTCGATCCGCACGACAACGCGGTCGTCTACCTGGGAGCCCCGAACGGCAACGGCCTGTGGCGCTCGGTCGACCACGGCCGCAGCTGGTCCGAGGTCACCGACTTTCCGAACCCCGGGAACTTCGTCGTCACCCCCGGCGACCCCTACTCCGGCGACAACCAGGGCGTCATCTGGGTCGAGTTCGCCGATGACGGCCGGATCTTCGTCGGCGTCGCCGACCCGGCCGACCCGCTGTACGTCTCCGCCGACCGGGGCGCGACCTGGCAGCCCGTCCCCGGCGCGGCCGAAGCCCTCGGCACCGCCGACGGCAACCGCACCATCCCCAAACAGGCCGCGATCGACCACGAGAACGGCCACCTCTTCATCGTCACCAGCTGGGACCCCGGCCCCTACAACGGCCCGCCCGCCACCGGCAGGGGCGGCTCGATCCAACGTCTAATGCTGGCCACCGGCGAGTGGACCGACATCACCCCCGCGTACGACCCCCTCGGCACCATCCCCGGATTCGGCGGCCTCACCGTCGACCGGCAGCGACCCGGCACCCTCATGGCCGCGACCGAGAACCACTGGTACCCCGACGAGATCCTGTTCCGCTCCACGGACTCCGGCGCGACCTGGCAGACCAGCTGGGACTACGCGTGGGACGCGAACTGGTCGTGGCCTCCGGAGCGCACCGACCGGTTCAGCCTGGACCCCACCGGGAATGAGTGGCTGACGTTCGGCAAGGTCGACGACGGCCCGGCCTACGCGATCAAGCACGGCTGGATGATCGACGCCCTCTCGATCGACCCGCACGACTCCGACCGGATCATGTGGATCGGCGGGACCATCTGGGGCACCGAGCAGCTGACCGCCTGGGACGCGCAGGGCCCGCTGGTGGGCTGGGACGACGCGGCCGGGCACCAGGTGCCGCTGCCGGTCGAGCCGTTCGAAGTGGGCATCCGCGTCCAGGGCATCGAGGAGACCGCGGTCCAGGACATCGCCGCGCTCGGCGGGACCCTGGTCTCGGCGATGGGCGACCTCGGCGGGTTCGTCCAGACCGACCTCGAGCAGCCCGGTGTCATGATCCGCCGCCCGAACTGGACGTCCGGCCGCAGCCTCGACTTCGCGGGCCTGAACCCCGACGTCGTCGTCGGCACCGGCGACGTCGAAGGCGAGGTCGACGGGCACGTGGGGGTTTCCCTCGATCGCGGTGCGACCTGGTTGACAACGAAACGCCTCGATGGCGTCGCGGGCGGCGGCAACGCGGGCACCGTCGCGGTGAGCGCTGACGGGGCGGTGATCGTCTGGTCCCCAGGCGACGGGACGACCACGCCGGTGTGCAGCACCGACCTCGGCCAGACCTGGGCGCCCGTCGAAGGATTGCCCGCGGGGGCGCTCGTGCGTTCGGACCGCACCGACCCGAACCGCCTGTACGCCTTTGCCGGAGGCGTCTGCTACGCCAGCACGAACAGCGGCCGGGCCTTCGCCGCGACGGGAGCGACCGGTCTGCCTTCCGAAGGGCCCGTGGAGCTCCGCGCGGTTCCCGGCAAGGCGAAGCACCTGTGGCTCACCGGCGGCGAAGCCGGCAGGACGTACGGCATGTGGCGCTCGGTCGACGGCGGCAAGACCTGGCGGCAGGTGCGCGACTTCGAGGAGGCCGACGCGGTCGGCTTCGGCAAGGCCCGCACCCGGTACGGCTACCCGGTGATCTATACCTCCGCGAAAGCCGGCGGCGTGCGCGGGATCTGGCGCTCGACCGACGAGGGCCGCAACTGGATCCGCATCAACGACGACGCCCACCAGTGGGGCTGGACAGGGAAGGCGATCACCGGCGACCCGGACGTGTACGGCCGGGTCTACATCGCCACCAACGGCCGCGGCCTGATCTACGGCGACATCGTCGACTAGGCCGTGTTTGAGATGTAAGGAAGCCTCCGGTTGAATCTGTTGTGCTGCAACAAGGTTCACCCGGAGGCTTCAATTGTCGGGCGTAACAGCACGTGAAGACCTGTCCGATGGCCAGTGGGAGCACCTGTGCCGCCGGCTGCCCCGACCGAGCCGCTTCGGACGCTGGTCAACGGCATCGCCTGGCGCGTGCCAGACCGGATCCCCGTGGCGAGACCCCACCCGCATACGGCCCCTGGTCGACGGTCTACTGATATTGCCGATCCCTCACTCGGGCAAGGTGTTCGACGAAGGTTTCACCTCGCGCGTCCCCGGCGTCGCGCACCTGTGCGGGCACGACCTGCACACCGCGATCGGCGTCGGCATCGCCCGGGCACTGGCCCGGAGCTCCGAGCCGATCCGCGGGCGGATGGTGTTCCTCTTCCAGCCCGCCGAAGAGAACGCCCAAGGCGCACGAGCGATGCTGGACACCGGCCTGGTGCAAAAGCTGGCACCGCGCGAGTTCTATGCGCTGCACTGCAGCCCGTTCCCCACCGGCACCATCGTGGTCTCTCCGGGCTACGGCCAGCCCAGGCAAGACCACATCCGGATCGTGCTGCCAGGCGGCGATGCGGCCGCCGCCGTTGCGGCCGATCACGCTGATCGCGGCCGCCGCGGGCGGACACGTCGAGTTCCCGGGTGGTCGTTCCCGGCCATGGTGAACTCGGTTGAGCTCAGCACGGCCGCCGGCCGGTACCTGAGTGCGGCATTGGGGCCGGAGTCCGTCGCATGGGCCCAGGCGGCCTGGCCCTTCAACGGCGAGGATTTCGCACTGTGCCTCAACGAGGCGCCAGGTGCGATGTTCTACCTCGGTGTCGCGGACGCCGTGGCGGGGATGAACGGCGCGCCGCACCCCCGATTTCGCGGCCGATGAGCGGGCGATCGGCCACGGTGCGAGGGTTCCCCTTGTCGTGCCGACAGCATTACTTTGTCAATTAAAGAAACTAACCTCTGCTCGTGAGCCGGAACTGCCGAACCTCCCGGGCTATATGAACGATCGCATCCGGTGTTCACAAGCTCCGCCGCGCACTTCGGCTGGCATGAAGGCCCTTACTTGGTTTCATCAATTGACAAAGTTGTCCGCAGGCCGTAGCGTACTCCGCGTCAGGTTAGGAATCTACATGCCTCGATGCATCAGCACCTCTCGTCCTTCGCAGAACCCCACGCTCCTGGCAAGGAGTCTTGACATGAACCCGACTCTTGGGCGACGACTTCGCCTCGGCACGATCGCCGCCGCCGTCGTCAGCACCCTCACCGCAGGACCGCGCAGCGCCGTCAGTGCCCAAGCGGCCCAAGGCCGCGCGGTCGACGACGACGTCACCGGCCAATGGCAGGACGGCTTCACCGCCAGCGTCGAGACGGCCGACCTCGGCGAGCCGAGCAGCCGATGGGGGACCTCGAACGGATTTCTGGGACGGCGGCACGGGGGGCTGCACGGTCGCCAAGACCGGCACGACCCTGACCGGCACCGTCTCCTAGACGACACCTGACCGAGCGGCGTGGGATTCCCATCGATCCCAGTGCCGCTCCGTGCCCACATCCCAACCCAAGGAGAACAACGTGCAACGACGCACCTTCACCACCCTCGGCGCGGCCGCGTTCGTGGCCGGCGCCTTGCCCGTCCCGGCCTTCGCCCAGCAGGCCGCCGACACCTACGTCTGGAAGAACGCCGTCGTCAACGGCGGGGGCTTCGTGCCCGGCATCGTCTTCAACGAGACCGAGCCGAACCTCATATACGCCCGCACCGACATCGGCGGCTGCTACCGCTGGCAGGAGGCCACGCGGACCTGGAAGCCCCTCCTCGACTGGGTCGGCCGCGACAAATGGGGTCACTCCGGCGTGGTCTCCATGGCCACCGACCCGGTCGATCCGAACCGCGTCTACGCCGCCGTCGGCACCTACACCACCGACTGGGACCCCGACAACGGCGCCGTGCTCTACTCCGACAACCGCGGCGAGAGCTGGGGTGTCGCGGAGCTGCCGTTCAAGCAGGGCGGCAACATGCCCGGCCGCGGCATGGGCGAACGCCTCGCCGTCCACCCTGCGAAGAACTACGAGCTGTACCTGGGCACCCCCTCGGGCAACGGACTGTGGCGCTCGCACAACTTCGGCCGCACCTGGGCCAAGGTCGGGAACTTCCCCAACGCGGGCAACTTCGTCATCGACCCCTCGAATCCCTACTCCGCCGACAACCAAGGCGTGCTCTGGATCGAGTTCGACCAGATCGGCGGCAACATCTATGTGGGCGTCGCCGACCCGGACGACCCGCTCTACGTCTCGAGAGACGGCGGCGCGACCTGGCAGCCCGTCCCCGGAGCCGCCGCAGCGCTCGGCAGCGTGGACGGCCACCGCACCATCCCGAAGCAGGCCGCAGTCGACAACACCAACGGCTACCTCTACATCATCACCAGCCATGACCCCGGCCCCTACAATGGCGGGCCCTCCTCCGGCCGGGGCGGCAGGATCCAGCGGCTTTCGACGCTGACCGGCGCATGGACCGATGTCACCCCGCCTTACAACCCCGGCCGTCCGATCCCCGGTTTCGGCGGGGTCACCGTCGACCGCCAGTATCCCAGGACCCTCATGGCGTCCACTTGCAACAACTGGGGCCCCGACGAGGTCCTCTTCCGCTCCACCGACTCCGGCGCGACCTGGTCGCTCAGCTGGGACTACTCGGACGACGCCGGGCGGGTCGACCGGTTCGACATGGACAACACTGGCACCCCGTGGCTGTCCTGGAACAGCCAGGACGACGGGGACACGTACGCGGTCAAGCACGGCTGGATGATCGAGGCGCTCGCGATCGACCCGCACGACTCCGACCGGATCATGTGGGGGACCGGCGCCACCATCTGGGGCACCGACGACCTGACGCAGTGGGACGCCCAAGGCGAACTGGTCGGCCGAGACGCATCCGGTCAGCGGTTGGCCCGGCCGATCCAGAAGTTCACCGTCGGCGTCCGCGCCGAAGGCGTCGAGGAGACCGCGGTCCTGGACCTCGCAGCGCTCGGCGGGACGCTCGTCTCCGCATTCGGCGACATCGGCGGGTTCGTCCACACCGACCTCGACCGGGCCGAGCCGATGATCCGCTCCGACTGGTCCACCGGCACCAGCGTCGATTTCGCCCACTGGAACCCGAACGTCATCGTCGGCACGGGCAACCCCCACGACAACGGAGTCGGCCACGTCGGCGTCTCGACCGACGGAGGCAGGACCTGGCAGGCCGCTTCGCCGCTCGCAGGTGTGCCGGGAGGCGGCCACGCCGGCGTCGTCGCGATCGCCGCCAACGCGTCCGTGATCCTCTGGTCGCCGAGCGACAGCACTGTCACTCCGGTCCGCAGCACCGACCTCGGCGCGACCTGGAACCCCGTCCAAGGGCTCCCGGCCGGAGCGCAGATCCGCTGCGACCGGGTCGACTCGCCGATCGCGTACGCGTTCTCCGGCGGCAGGTTCTACCGCAGCCCCGACGGGGGCGCGACGTTCACCGACACCGGGGCGTCCGGCCTGCCGGCCGGCGGCGTCGACTTCCGGGTCGTCCCCGGCCGCTGGGGCGACGTCTGGCTCGCCGGACGCGGCGACGAGAAACAGGGCATCGGCGGAGGCATGTGGCACTCCCAGAACGGCGGCGCGACCTGGACACGCATCAGCGCGATCGACACGGCGCTTTCGGTCGGCTTCGGCAGGGCCGCCGACGGATCCGGTTACCCGGCGGTCTACACCTCGGCGGAGATCGGCGGCACGGCCGCCATCTACCGCTCGACGGACGCCGGCAGCAGCTGGCAACGCATCAACGACGACGCCCACCAGTGGGCCTTCGCAGGGTCCGCCATCACCGGAGACCCCGAGATCTATGGCCGTGTCTACCTGACGACGAACGGCCGCGGACTGATCTACGGCGACATCGCCTAGATCCGGTTCCAGCGGCCCGAGGCGCCTCGTCCGGGCGCCTCTGGCCGCAGCAAACCCATCAAAGGAAGGAAGCAATGTCTACAGTCATCCGGCTGCGCCGCGGCGCGACGGCGATCTTCGCGATCGCGCTCGTCGCGGCCTCCGCGCTGTTGGTCTTCATGGCCCCCAAGGCTGCGCACGCCGCGCAGCTGCAGCAGATCACGAACTTCGGGAACAACCCCGGCAACCTCGAGATGTACCTGTACGTGCCGGACAACGTGGCTGCGAACCCGGCGCTCGTGGTCGCCAACCACTATTGCACCGGCTCCGGCCCGGCCTACTACAGCGGCACCCAGTTCGACGAACTGGCGGAGCAGCTCGGTTACATCATCGTCTACCCTTCGGTGACCCGCTCCAGCAAGTGCTTCGACGTCGCCTCGCAAGCCTCGCTCTCGGGCACCGGCGGCGACTCCGTCAGCATCAAGTCGATGGTCGACCATGTGCTCGCGAACTACGGAGCCGACCGGAACCGGATCTTCGCGACCGGCACCTCCTCCGGCGCGATGATGACCAACGTCCTGCTCGGCGTCTACCCGGAAACCTTCAAGGCCGGGTCGGCCTACGCGGGCGTGCCCTTCACCTGCTTCGCCACCACCAACGGCTCGGAGTGGAACAACGAGTGCTCGGCCGGGAACATCGACCGCACGCCGCAGCAGTGGGGCGACGCCGTGCGCGGCGCCAACCCCGGCTACAACGGCCCTTGGCCGCGCATGCAGATCTGGCACGGCACTGAGGACGACGCGCTGTTCTACCCGAACTTCCAAGAGCAGATCGACCAGTGGACGAACGTCAACGGCACCGACCAGACCGCCGACTACACCGACACCCCGGAGCCGAACTGGACCCGCACCCGCTACGGCGGCACCGGCGGCCAGGCTCCCGTCGAGGCGATCAGCATGGAGGGCGTCGACCACGGCCTGCCGCATCGCGCCGCCGAGACGCTCCGCTTCTTCGGTCTGACCGCGACGGCCACCGGCGGCCAGATCGCCGGAGCGGCCTCGGGTCGGTGCCTGGACGTGCCCGGCTCGAGCTCGACCAACGGGACCCAGCTCCAGCTGTGGGATTGCAACGGCGGCTCCAACCAGCAGTTCACCCGCACCTCCGCCGGTGAGCTCAAGGCTGACGGCAAGTGTCTCGACGCCCATGGCTGGGGCACCGCCGAGGGCACCCAAGTGGTCATCTGGGACTGCACCGGCGGCAGCAACCAGCGCTGGACCCTGAACTCGAACGGATCGATCTCCAACGATTTCAACGGGCTCTGCCTGGATGCGATGGGCGGTGTCGGCGCCAACGGCACCGAGATCATCCTCTGGTCCTGTCACGGCGGCACCAACCAGCAGTGGACCACCCTCCTCTAAGCCGTGCTGGAGAATTGAGGAAGACTCCGGCTGAATCTGTTGTGTCGCAACAAGGTTCATCCGGAGGCTTCAATTGTCGAGCGCAACAGGGTGCAGGGATCCGACCGACGACCAGTACGCCTACGCTGCGTTTCGGGCGAGACGTTCAACCGCTCGCGAAGATCTGATGCGGTAGACGACGTCGAAGACGGTCGGCGAGTTCGTCGATCGGGATGCTCAGCGCGCTGGCCAGGTGCCTCTGCCGTATGCGGGGCGGGTCCGACGGCCTCGATCACGTCCGGCTCGCCGCCGTCCCGCCAGAGCCGCGGTATCCTGCCGCGGCTGGGCGCGGTCAGAGATCGCTTGCAGGCCTGCAGGAAACGACCGTGAAGCCGAGACTCGACGCGGCAGTCTAACGCTAGGCGTACCAACAAACTTCCGTGGAGCCGTTGACTACACATCGAGATCTCTCTATAGTTCGAATCGCCGAAAGATTCATCAGATGTTTCGGAGCCAGGTTGCGATATGTGAGCGATAACAGGCATTCCCGTACCCGCGTCCGCTAAGGAGCACCCGATGACTTCGGCCGCACCCGATTGCTCGTTCCTGTCCCGCTGGACCGAAGGCATGGCCGCGCTCGCGGCGGCCTCCGTCGACTGACCGATCCGGGACCGGACCGCGGCGGCGCACCCGCCAGTCCGCGACCGTCCGGTCCCACCCGTAGCAATGAACCCGCATCATGACCCGACGCATCGGCGACGTCTGCGGAAACGAACCTCGACTAAGGAGGCCACTATGGCCTGGATGGAAACGCCCAAGAGCCGCAGGCGGATGCTGATCGGCGGAGCCGGCGTGCTCGCCGGGGCCGCCGCCGCGACCGTGCTCAACCCGTTCACCGCAGCCCAAGCCCAGCAGTCGACCGACCCCACCGCCTGGTACGTCCTGGTGAACCGCAGCAGTGGCAAGGTCCTGGACGTCAGCGGTGTGTCCACCGCCGACGGAGCCCAGCTCCA
>NZ_JBHRWO010000010.1:0-174234 GCF_042647865.1 Glycomyces rhizosphaerae | reverse complement strand
ACCGCCGACGGTGCCGCCATCCACCAGTGGACCGACCACGGCGGCACCAACCAGCAGTTCCGGCTGGCCGACTCCGGCAGCGGCTACGTGCGACTGATCAACCGCAACAGCAACAAGGCGGTCGAAGTCCAGAACGCCGCGACCAACGACGGCGCCATCGTCGTGCAGTACAGCGACTGGGGCGGCAACAACCAGCAATGGCAGCTCGTCCGCGTTGACGGCGGCAGCGGCGCCTGCGGTCTTCCGTCGACGTACAACTGGACATCGACCGGCCCACTGGCGCAACCGAAGGCGGGGTGGGCATCGCTCAAGGACTTCACCGTCGTCGTCCACAACGGCCAGAAGGTCGTCTACGCCACGACGCACGGCGCGTTGCCCTATCCCGACGGCAACTGGGGACTGATGTCCTTCAGCCCCTTCACGAACTGGTCCGACATGGCCACCGCCACCCAGAACACGATGCCCTTCGGTGCCATCGCACCGACGCTGTTCTACTTCGCCCCGAAGAACATCTGGGTGCTCGCCTACAACGGGGGCGGGCAAGGCACCTTCTCCTACCGCACCTCGAGCGACCCCACCAACCTCAACGGCTGGTCCGCGCAGCAGGAGCTGTTCACCGCGTCCCTTCCCCCCACTGATGACGGGAGGCCCCGGGGCGGGTACGACGTGAGCCTCATCGGCGACGACACGAACATGTACATGTTCTTCGTCGACGGCGAAGGCAGTGTCTACCGGGCCAGCATGCCCCTCGGAGACTTCCCGGGCAGCTTCGGATCGTCGTACACGGAGGTCCTGCGCGACACGGCGCTCAACCTGTTCGAGGCGGTCGAGGTCTACAAGGTCCAGGGGCAGAACCAGTACCTCATGATCGTCGAGGCCCAGAACTACACAGGGTTCGGCCGCTACTTCCGCTCGTTCACGGCCACCAGTCTCGACGGCACGTGGACACCGCAGGCCGGGGCCGAGACCGTGAACAGCCCCTTCGCCGGGAGTGTCAACAGCGGCGCGACCTGGACCCGGGACATCAGCCACGGTGATCTGGTGCGCACCAACCCCGACCAGACCAAGACCATCGACCCCTGCAACCTGCAGTTGCTCTACCAGGGGCGCGACCCCGGCACCGACGGCGGGGAGTACGGCACGCTGCCGTATCGGCCGGGTCTGCTGACCCTGCAGCGCTAGCGGCACGACACAGGTTCGGCCCGGGTGTTCCTGAGGCAGCGGGCGGGCTCGGTGCGAGACCGAGCCCGCCCGGATCCTCACGGCCACCTGGAACGGAATCGATCCTACGAATTCAAGGAGCAAGAGATGCGAACAAGAGCAAGGTGGCTCGGACCGATCGTGGCGCTCGGTCTCATGGTGGGCATGGTGACGTTGTCGATCGGTACCGCCAGCGCGGAGTCGAACGGCGGGGTTCGGATCATGCCGCTGGGCGACTCCATCACCGAGGGCACGGCCACGCCGGGCGGATACCGGATCGGCCTGTGGCAGCACCTCGCCAACGGCGGGTACACCACGGACTTCGTCGGGTCGCAGTTCAACGGGCCGGCAGGTCTCGGCGACCACGACCACGAAGGCCACCCCGGCTGGCGCATCGACCAGATCGACGCGAACGTCGTCGGCTGGCTGAACACCTACCAGCCACAGACCGTGCTGCTGCACATCGGCACCAACGACATCCTGCAGAACTACGACGTCTCCGGCGCCCCGAACCGGCTGTCCGCACTGATCGACCGCATCACCACGACGGCACCGAACGCCGAGGTGTTCGTCGCGCAGATCACTCCGCTCGGGTGGAGCGAGGGGGACGCGGCGGTGAACAACTTCAACGCGGCGATCCCCGGCATCGTGCAGAGCAAGGTGAACGCCGGCAAGAACGTGCACGTGGTCGACATGCACAGCGCCCTGACCGCCGCCGACCTGGACGACGGCGTCCACCCGACCGCCGCCGGATACGACAAGATGGCCGCGGTCTGGTACTCCGCATTGCAATCGGTACCCGGCAGCATCGGCACAGCGGACAGCACCGAGATCGTGGGTGCCCAGTCCGGTCGCTGCCTCGAGGTCACCGGGCTCGGCACCGCCAACGGTACCGACGTGCAGCTGTGGGACTGCTGGGGCGGCTCCAACCAGCAGTGGACCTACACCGCCGGCAAGCAGCTCAAGGTGTACGGCGACAAGTGCCTGGACGCCTACGGTCAGGGCACCAGCAACGGCACCGCGGTGGTGATCTGGGACTGCAACGGACAAGCCAACCAACAGTGGAACGTCAACGCCGACGGCACCATTACCGGGGTGCAGTCCGGCCTGTGCCTGGACGCCTCGGGCTGGGGCACCAGCAACGGCACGAAGGTCACTCTCTGGACCTGCGGCGGCGGACAGGTCAATCAGCAATGGACCAGACGGTAACTACGGCGTGCCGGCTCGCGGATTGTTGAGCACGACAAGGACGGCGACGCCGCCGGCGGGATGAACATGAGCTGGATCGAGAATGGGAGTGCCGCCTTCGGCACTGGAGCGCGCCCGTTCACCGCACGGGTGGCCTCGGCGACCAGCGGCGGCACGATCGAGCTGCGGGTCGACGGCCCGAACGGCCCGGTCGTGGGCAGTTGCTCCGTCTCGGGCACCGGCGGCTGGCAGACCTGGGCGGACGTCACCTGCCCGGTCGGCGGCGCGACCGGCACCCGCGACCTGTACCTGAATCTCGCCGGCGGCAGCGGTTTGCTGTTCAATGTGGACTGATGGCAGTTCGCGGTGTAGCGCAAAAGCAACGGGCCTCCCGCAAGGGAGGCCCGTTCATTCATGCACGGCGGTGAGGGTGTGCCGGTGGGTAAGACTCCGCTCGTTGAACCAAGGACCAGTTCTGCTCGACGAGCCGTTGTTGATGTTCGGTCTCAGTGCGGTTGCCACTGTTGCCGGGCGGCCCCAGGTCCAGTCGTTGACTTGTCGTTGACAGCGGGGTCGGCGAAGCCGATCACCGCATCCAGCAGCTCATAGAATCGTTCCGGCAAGCGGTCGTCGAGCCGCTGCTTCCGCCGCCATGCTCGCCACCTCGCCTGCGCGAGTTCGGCGTAGCCGTCGAGGACTTCGCTCAGCGGTGCGAGCAGTGTCTGGCGGTGGGCGGCGACATGGGTGATGGCTTCGGTCATCTCGGCACCGGCGAGATCGTGACGGCGGCAGAGCAGCTACACGTCGGTGAAGTCGCGCCAGCGGGTGTTGGCGGTGCCGCGTTGGATGGCGGTGACCAGTTTCTCGGCGAGCACCATCGTGAGCGGGTAGCCGACGAGCTCGATGTTTCCGCCGAGCAGCCGCGGGAGCGGCACTGTCTGTGGGCCGGGCCAGATCGGGTCGCCGACGTTAATGTCGACATGCAGTCGGAGCTTGGCGACCGATAGGCGCGCGCCGAAGACGATCCGGACGCCGTTGGACTCTTCGTCGCGGATCGTCTCGACCACAACATGGTCGAGGTCGAACTCCAGTCCGTCGAGTCGATCGGCGTGCGCGGAGACGGCGAGCCGGGCGAGGAACCCTTCGAGCGCGTAGATCTGCAGCAGTTCGTCGGTCGGCCGATGGTCGCGGCGGGCGAGGTTCTGCAGATCGAGGTAGACACGGCCCCCACGGTCGCTCGGGTCGGTCGCTCGGTCACAGCAGGATCTCCAATGCGGTCTGCAGCGCGGGCCGCGCTTCGGGAAGTCACGGGCCATGGCGAGCAGGGTGGCAGGGGAGGATCCGGGGCGGCGCAGCCACCGTTTGAGGGCTTCGACGGCGAGTTCGTGGCCTTCGAGGTGCCGCAGGCGGAACGCGTCGATGATGCTCCGCTCGGGCCCATACAATCCGATCACGGTCTCCTCGTCGAGCTCAAGCTCGGTGTGGCCGATCTCGAAGGTCTCGGGGTCGAATGAGTGCCAGGCCACCGGCGCTTCAATGACTGGTCTGCGCCGGCCACGCGGGATTGCGATATCGATGGCAGCCGGGATCTGGTCGGTCTGGTCGTGGCGGCTCAGGGCCGAGACCAAGGACCTGTCCGAGTGGCGCGATGGCGCCAAAAGAGCGGTCATCAACCTGATGACCGCCCATGTACTACATATCCGATTCTGTGGAGCTGGCAGCGGCGTACTTGAACCCATCACCCCAGGTCAGAACCCACGCATACCGGCTCCCTGACCTGTTCGCCCGCCCCACCCGAAATCCTGACCCCTGCCCGCCGACCGAACAGCCCGAACCCCGGTCATCCAACGGAAGACCCTAGCCCTCGACCGCCGTCTCACCAGCGCAGACCGTGCCGCCATAGTGCGCGAGTACCAAGCAGGCGAACTCCAAAGGACGCTCGCGCAGAAGTACGGCATCAGCCTCTCCAGCGTCAAACGCCTGATTCGAGAAGCACGCTGAGTACACCGCTTCCGCGTCTATTTGCGCCCGATGAACGTCAGTGCTCGCCAGCCCGCGTTGAGGTCTGCCGATGCCAAGCGAGCTTGCAGCTTCCGCAACCTTCAACCATCGTGACAGCTCGGGCACGGAAGTCGCGTTCTGCGGCCGCCTCTGAGTCGACGTTGTGGTCGAACTCGCGAACGTCGAGCCACAGCTCAAGGTCCAGCATGGCGTTGCCACAGTAGTACCCGATGTCCTCGTCCTGGTAGCGCCAGAACAAGGCCAAGATCCCCGTTAGAGCATCGATGAACTCGCGCTCTCCGGCCAAGTAAGCAGCGGCAATCTCCCGGACCCGCCGCTCGAACACCGCCTTCAGCGGCTCGATGGCGACCCCGAGTTCTTCTGCCGCTGTTGGGATGAGGTCCCGGATCTCAAGCCGATCATCCCGGTTCAGGCCGGCGAGATCAATGAGAGCAGGCGAATCGAGCCCGCGAACCAGCGCATGCGCAGCCTCCATCGGCACATCGACCCCAGAGTCGAAGCCATACAGGAAATCCTCAAAGACACGAACCAACCGCTGCATCGCACAAGCATGCAGAACCGAGCCCAGACCTGCCAGCGCGATTCCGACGAGCGCAGGCAACCTCGAGGGTCCGGACTCAAAGCGCCGTGCTTGAGGCATCTCCCGGCAGCGGCAACCAGACCGATTCGAGGAACTCGTCCTCCTCGATCATCGTCAGCAGCTCTGGCGGGCCGTAGACCTTCGTTCCTGACAGGTCCCAGTCCGTGTAAACCAGCCAGGATCGGTCAGCAGGCCAAATGTTCGCCGGACTGTGGTAGACGTCGAGCTGCTCAAGGGCCTCCAAGTCACGAAGGTGGCCTCGAAATACGCGCAGGCCGGCTTGCGAATCTTGGAGAAATGCAGGATGAGCGAACGCAGCCAAGTCCGGGCCTGAAAAACGCTGCAAGATGGCAGCGAGACTGCGGAAGCTTTCCCGGTCCAGGCTGCCCCAGTCCACCTGATCGTCTCCCACAGTCCGTCGCCTTGCTTGACCGAGGGGAACGCCCGAAACGACGGCACTCGATACTGCGGCGCAACATGCTGCGCCACCACCGGGTCCCCGGTTCGCTCCGCCAGCTCATGCCAATGCAGCCGCCGCCACCCCTGTCCCGGGTCAGCGGGCCACCCCGCCTCGTCGGCCTCATCCTCATCCTGAGCTCTTCGACGAGCAGCAAGGTCCTCGGTCTCCGCCTCATACATGGCATGCAGAATCCAAAGCCCTGCAGGATAAGGCGGAGGGCCGAACCCGGTGACCTGCTGTCCACAGGCATCGGTCAACCAACTGAGTTCAGGCTCATCAACTTCCGACCACTGATCCACCGACGCAGCCTAACGAAGACGTGTCGAACAGGGCGGTCGGCAACTATCAGCCACGGGCCTTCCTCGTGGCATGCGACTCCGGCAGCGTCGACCGCATCCCGGCGAACGCCTTGAGCAGCGCCGGGCGGTGCTTCGCCGACTTGATCCAGGCGGGCAGCCTGCTCGCCAAGGTCGAGTTGCCTGGGCGCTGCTCGCGCACCCCGGCGGCCACGAAGCGCTCCATGAAGTCGAGATGGGGCTCGTTCACCGCCCACAACAGCCGTCCGCGGAACTCCGTCTGCAGCCATAGCGGCAAGCCCGTGCGCGGCTCCTGGCCCCGGTCCAAAGCCCCGTTAGGCAACGTCGTCATGTCGAAACGCCGCGACCATCCGCAGCGGCACCACATCAGCTTCGTTCCGCTCGCGTTGCGCCGTCCACGCCAGGTGAGCCACTGCCCGCAGCTCCCGCACCGCGTCGAGACGCACCCGCGAACGCGCTCAAGACTGCTCGGCGCCGGAGTGCCGTTATAGCCGCACCTGCTGCAACAAGCTCGCCCATCCCTGGCCGTCGCGATACCGCTGCAACGGTGACACCGCACCAGCGCCGGACACGTCCGGAGATACCGCATCGCCTCGTCGGCATCGCTGAAGCGGCTCAGACCCCTGCCCATGTCACCGCTCCTCGACCAGTCCGCTTTGACACCACAATCGAACCAACGCGCCGAGCTCGTTGTCAACACCAATCGATCAAGCCCACCAGGAACCGGGCGTCGCCGAGGAGCTGGGCTGAAAGCCCATTCCAACGCGAAAAGGGCGGTCATCATCATGATGACCGCCCTTGTACTGAATATCCAATTCTGTGGAGCTTAGGGGATTCGAACCCCTGACCTTTTCCATGCCATGGAAACGCGCTACCAACTGCGCCAAAGCCCCTTGATTGGCGTTCTCTAGGTCGTAGACCTAGGAACCGGGACTAGTTTACACAGTGTTCGGGGGCGGCCCCATGGAGGGGCTGGAGACGGCGGTCACGTTGGTGAGCTGGGGGTTTGCGTGGCTGGTCACCGGCATGGACAGGGCCCCTCGCGCTCGGCGCGAGGGGCCCTGGTCGGTTCGTCAGTCCCAGCTGAGGCCGGGGGCGTAGCGGCGGGGGCGGAGTTTGGCGACGAGTTGGGCCGCGACGTCGAAGAGGCGGCCGGTGGAGCCGGGCGGGCCGACGAGTTGGACCGTGGCCGGGGCACCGTCGCTGCGCATGCCGACCGGGACGACCAGCGCCGGGAGTCCGGCGAGGCTGAACGGCGCGGTGAACGCGGCGGCACTGGCGAGGTGGGTCACGTTGGCGCGCAGGGTCTCCGTGGACCATTCCTTGGCCGCGGGGGGCGTGCTGGGCAGGCCCGGGGTGATGAGCAGGTCGTAGTCCTCGAGGTCGAACCAGTCCTCGAGGTGGCGGCGGACGCGGTTGCCGTCGCCGAGGACGCCGCCGAAGAGGCCGCGCAGGTAGGTCTTCTCGCCCACGGACACCAGGCGCCTGGTGCGGCGCTGGAGCCCGTCGGGGCCGCACTTGAGACTGCGCAGGTAGGCCGCGCAGGTCCAGGCCCCGGAGGAGGCCGGGGTCAGCCGGGCGCCGAAGCGGGGCTTGGCGCGGAACGTGTCGTGGCCCAGGTCGGTGAGGGACCTGACGGCTTTGAGCAGCCACTTCGTGGCGTCCTCGTCGACGCGGGCGGGCAGGGGCGCGAGGTTCGTGGCCGCGATCCGCAGGCGGCCGGGGTCGCCCGTGGAGCGCGGGTGGCGGTGGGTGAGCGCCGCGTACGCGAGCGCGGCGTCCTCCACGGTGGTTGCCATGACGCCGGTGTGGGCGCCGAGCCAGTGCTCGGGGTCGGTGTTGATGTCGGCTGGGACGTGCTCGGGGCTGTACGCGACGATGCCGCACGCGGCGGCGGCGGTGCGCACGCCGCCCGCGGAACCGGGCCCGTCGAGCCCGATGCCGATGGGCGCGGCCCCGGTGGCGACGGCGAGAGCCGTTCCGCCGCTAGGGCCTCCGATGCCGCGGTCGGGACGCCAGGGGTTGGCCGGGACGTTCCCGTCGTCGTCGGTCGCGGGCCACAGCCCGAGCTCCGAAGACCGTCCGAATGCGACGATCACGGCGCCGGCGCCGCGGATGCGCTGCACCGCTTGGTGGTCGGTGTCGGCGATCGGGAGGACGGCGGCGTTCGAGCCGAGCCGCGGGGCGTGACCGGTGACCGCGAGCTGTTCGCACACGGCCACGGGAACGCCTGCGGCGGGCAGGGAGTCGCGGTTCTCGATCTCGTCGACGGCCGCGGCCTCGGCGAGCGATTCGATCTTGCGGACGCTGGTGAGGGCGCCTTCGGCCTCGCGGTGGTCCTCGATGCGGCGGAGGTGGTGGTCGACGACGATCGCGGCGTCGGCGTCACCGCGCCTGACCGCTTTGGCTATCTGCTGCGCGGTGGTTCCCGACCAGCTCACTGCACGTCCTTCTTTCTTGCGGGGGACAGGGCTTCTTGGCGACGAGAGGAGGCCGGTGCCGTCTAGCGCAGGGCCTGGCGCAGGTCGGCCAGGAGGTCGTCGGCGTCCTCGATGCCGACCGACAGGCGCACGAGGTCCGCGGGGACCTCGAGGACGCTGCCGGCGGCGGAGGCGTGGGTCATGCGTCCGGGGTGCTCGATGAGGGATTCGACGCCGCCGAGCGATTCGCCGAGCGTGAACACCTCGGTACGGGCGCACAGGTCGACGGCCGCTTGCTCGCCGTCTTTGTGGCGGAAGGAGATCATGCCGCCGTAGCGCTTCATCTGCTTGCCCGCCACGTCATGTCCGGGGTGGGTCGAGAGGCCCGGGTAGCGGACCTCGGCGACCTTGGCGTGCCCGGCGAGGAATTCGGCGACGACTTCGGCGTTGTCGCAGTGGCGGTCCATGCGGACTCCGAGGGTCTTGATGCCGCGCAAGGTGAGGAAGGCGTCGAAGGGGCCGGCGACGGCGCCCATCGAGTTGTGGTGGAACGCGATCGCGTCGGCGATCTCGCCGTCCTGCACGACGATCGCGCCGCCGACGACGTCGGAGTGCCCGCCGATGTACTTGGTCGTGGAGTGCACGACGAGGTCGGCGCCCAGCGCGAGGGGCTGCTGCAGGTAAGGGCTGGCGAAGGTGTTGTCGACGACGACGAGCGCGTTGCGGCGGTGGGCCAGGTCGGCGAGCTGCTCGATGTCGGCGATGTTGAGCAGCGGGTTGGTGGGCGTCTCGATCCACACCATCTTGGTGTCGGCGTTCATGGCCGCGGCGACGGCGTCGAGGTCGGTGATGGGGGCGGCCGTGTACTTGAGGCCCCAGCGGGTCGCGACCTTGTCGAACAGGCGGAACGTGCCGCCGTACGCGTCGTCGGGGATGACGACGTGGTCGCCGGGGGACAGCAGCGCCCGCAGGACGGTGTCCTCGGCGGCGAGTCCGGAGGCGAAGGCGAAGCCGCGGGTGCCGCCCTCGATGGCGGCGAGGCAGGTCTCGAGGGCGGTGCGGGTCGGGTTGCCCGACCGCGAGTACTCGTAGCCGCCGCGCAGGCCGCCGACGCCGTCCTGCTTGTAAGTGGAGGTGGCGTAGATGGGCGGGACGACCGCGCCGGTGAGCGGGTCGGGCTCCTGCCCGGCGTGGATGGCGCGTGTGGAGAACCCCTGAGCCTCATGCATGGTCCCTACGCTAACCGACGCGAGTACCACTGCCCATGGATAGGCACGCTATCGTGCAGACAACACTTTCCCACTTCAGTTAGGGGATGCCTCATGGGCTTCGAAGAAGTACACAAGATGGACATCACCGGTGACGGCGTCGACGAGACGGTCGGGGTGCGCCGCAACGAGGACGGCTCGGTCGAGTACCACGTGGACATCGACGGTGACGGCACCGCTGACATGCTGGCCGTTGACAAGGACGGCGACGGCGTGATCGACAGCGTCCTGCTCGACCACGACGGCGACGGCAAGTACGACGCGGCGGCGGTGGACGCGGACGGCGATGGCGTCATGGACGCCGTGGCCGAGAAGTAAGGCCCCTCTCCTCGGCAGGCTCCACCTTGAAGGGCGTGCTCGTCAGACTTCACGCCGCGAGCGCCCTCATACAGGGCGCCCGCGGCGTTGCTCGTTACTCGCCGCGCTCGGCCTTGGAGCGCTCGACGCAGAACTCGTTGCCTTCGGGATCGAGCATCGTCACCCAGCCGGAGCCGTCCTCCTTGCGGTGGTCCTCGAAGATCGTCGCGCCGAGGCCCAGGAGCCGCTCGACCTCCTCGTTGCGGGTGGTGTCGGGGCTGATGTCGAGGTGGAGGCGGTTCTTGATCGTCTTGCCCTCGGGGACGTTGATGAACAGGAGTCCGGGGTGCCCGCCGTCGGGGCCGATGAAGTTCTCCTCGTCCTCGGGTGCGTTCGGGTACCGGGGGTCTTCGATGTAACCGGTGACCTCCGCCCAGAACTGCGCGAGCGCGTACCCGTCCCGGGAGTCGAAGGTGACCTGGTTGATAGATGAAACCATGCGCATACGCTAACGTCCCGCTCCGACGGCTGGCGATCGTTATTCGCGCGTGACAGACTTGCCTGATGAGCACGACACACCCGATCCTCCAGCACCCCATCGAAGGCTCCCCCGGCCCCGGCGCGGAAACCGCCTACTTCGGCATGGGCTGCTTCTGGGGCGCCGAGCGCCTGTTCTGGCGGGTGCCCGGCGTGTGGACGACCTCCGTGGGCTACATGGGCGGCAACACGGAGAAGCCCTCCTACGAGGAGGTCTGCACCGGCCTGACCGGCCACGCCGAGGTCGTGAAGGTCGTCTGGGAGCCCGGCGCGGTGGCCTACGAGCAGCTGCTCAAGGTGTTCTGGGAGAACCACGACCCGACGCAGGGCATGCGGCAGGGCAACGACATCGGCACCCAGTACCGGTCGGTCCTGTTCACCACCACCCCCGAGCAGCAGACCGCCGCCGCGGCGAGCAAAGAGGCGTTCGAGCCGGTGGTGCGCGGGGCCGGGTTCGGCCCGATCACGACAGCGATCGTCCCCGCCGGTCCGTACTGGCTCGCCGAGGATTACCACCAGGCCTACTTGCACCACAACCCGAACGGCTACTGCAACCACGGCCCCAACGGCCTCTCCTGCCCCGTCGGCGTCGTCAAGGCGCAGGTCGAGGTCGAGCGACCCCATACCGCCTGAAAGAAATCCGCCTCGCGGACCCATCCGGCCGCGCCGCGGCTCCGAACACCCAGCGACCACCCGAGACGAGCACGGGAGCGTGAGGATGTTCGACACCGGCGCCGGGGCCGACCCCCGGAGGGAGCCGCGGCTGACCGCCGTACCCGGGCGAGCCGGAGAGCCCTGAGGCGCCGCTGCACCGCACGGCCCTCGGCGGGGACGCGGCCTTCGCGGCCCTCTACGACCTGATGTCCCCGCGCGTCCTACGCGACCCGGCCCAAGCCGAAGAGGTCGCCCAGGAGGTCCTGGTCGAGGTGTGGCGCACCGCCACCCGCTTCGACGCGCACCGCGGGTCGGCCGGCGCCTGGATCACCACCATCGCGCGCCGTCGACCGGGTCCGGTCCGCGCAGGCCGCCGGCGACCGCGAGCACCGCGCCGCCGCGAGCGGCGCCCGCGCCGCAGCCGCGGCCGTCGCCGCCGGATGCACGCTCGTCCTCGCCGCCCGCGGCTCCGAAGAGGATCCGTCCAGCGACGAGGCCGCGACGGAGGAGACCACCACCGAGACCGAAGCGGCCTCGGGCGAATTCGCCGCGGCCTGCTCGGCCGTCCCGGACGACGGCGAGGGCAGCTTAGGCGGCATGGCCGACGACCCGGTCGCCACCGCCGCGAGCAACAACCCCCGTCCTGTCCGCCGTCACGCTCACCGGGATCCTCACCTACCACGTCGTCTCCGGGCGGCTCGCCCCCGAGGACCTGCCCGGCGAGCACACCACGCTCCAGGGCGAGGCCCTCACGGTGACCGGCTCGGGCGAGGACTTCACTGTCAACGACCAGGCGGCCGTGGTCTGCGGCAACGTGCAGACCGCCAACGCGACCGTGTACATCATCGACACCGTCCTCATGCCCTGATCGCCTACGATCCCAGGGGGGCCGTCCGCATTGGACGACCCCCCCATGCCGCTCGGAGTCGCCATGCCCGACACTGCCCTGCTCCTGTTCACCGCCGACCTGCGCGTCCACGACAACCCCGCGCTCGCCGAGGCCGCCCGCGCCGACACGATCGTGCCGCTGTACATCGACGACCCGGACCGGCGCTCGAACCCGAACCGGCGCCGCCTCCTCCTGGACGCCCTCGCGGACCTGCGCGCCTCGCTCCGGGCCCTCGGCGGGGACCTCGCCGTCCGCCGCGGCGACGCCGTGGACCAGGCGATGGCCGTCCGCGCCGAGACCGGCGCAGACGCGGTCGTGTGCGCCGCGGACGTCGGCCCGTTCGAGACGCGCGTGCGCGAACGCCTCGCCGCGGCCTGCGCGGCCGACCGCGTGCCGCTCGTGCTCACCCCCGGCCCCTCCGTCGTCGAGCCCGGCCACCTCCTGCCCAGCGGCGGCGGCGACCACTACAAGGTCTTCACCCCGTACTGGCGCGCCTGGTTGCAGTCGCGCTGGCGCGACGAGGCGCCCGAGCCGGAGCGCCTGCGCGTCCCCGCCGACTTCCCGGCGAGCGACGACCTGCCCGAATCCGAAGGGGCCGCCCCGGACCTGCCCGAAGGCGGCGAGCGCGCGGCCCTCGCCCGGCTCGACGCGTGGGCGCCCGGCGCGGGGGACTACGCCGAACGCCACGACGACCTGGCCGGGGACCGCACTTCCCGGCTCAGCCCCTCTCGCCCTGGGCTGCCTCTCCGCCCGCGCGTTCGCCACCGACCCGCGGGTGCCCGAGGCCGCCGTGCGGCAGCTGTGCTGGCGCGACTTCCACCGGCAGGTCCTCGCCGCGTTCCCGCGCCTCGCCGACGCCCCGTACCGGCCGGGCGCCCGCGACGGCTGGGACCCCGACCCCACCGCCCTGCACGCCTGGCGGGAGGGCGCCACCGGGATCGGCATCGTCGACGCGGGGATGCGCCAGCTCCTCCAGGAGGGCTGGATCCACAACCGCGCGAGGCTCATCTGCGCCGGCTACCTCGTGAAGACCCTCGGGCTCGACTGGCGCGACGGCGCGGCCTGGTTCGCCCGCCACCTGGTCGACCTCGACGAGGCGAACAACTGGGGGAACTGGCAGTGGACGGCGGGCACCGGCAACGACACCCGCCCCAACCGCGGGTTCAACCACGCGCGGCAGGCCGAGCGCTTCGATCCGGAAGGGGCCTACCGGCGGCGCTGGGGGCCGTCGTGACCCCATTCGGCGCCGACCTCGCGCATCGCCTCCGTGCTCACTTCCAGGAAGCGGGCCACGACCTCCCGCTCGGCCGCGTCGAAACCCGTCCACGCCGCCGCGAAGGCCGCCGCGAGCGGCACGAACATGCGCCGCCCCTCCTCGAGCGCCGCCGCGGGGACCTCGAGCGCCACGCGGCGCCGGTCCCCGGCCGGGCGCGTCCGCTCGACGTGGCCGAGGGCTTCGAGCCGGTCGATGAGCGCCGTCGTCGCCGAAGGGCTCAGCCCCAGCTCCCGGGCGAGCCCCGTGGGCGACATCGGTTCGCCGCGGCGGGCGGCGTCGAGGATGAGCGCGAGCGCGTTCACATCGGTGCGGTGCAGGCCGTGCCGGGTGCCGAACCGCTCGGCGTACCGGTCGGACTCGACCGTCAGCGTCTGGAGCAGACGGGTGAGGTCGAGGTCGGTGAGCGGCTGCTCGTCGCCGATGTCGCGGGTCATGCGACCCATCATCCCCCATGATCCCGGCCACGCCGCCGAGAAATACTTTGATCATCAAACTATCCTGACGTGGAACCATCTGTTGCGACGCGAGGAGATCCGCACATGGCCGCCGACCGACCCGTACCTCGTCTGCGCTGGCTCGTACCGGCGCTGCTGGCCCTGGCCTGGCTCTCCCTCGGCGCCTTCGCAGGTCCCTTCGCCGGGAAGCTCAGCGAGGTCGCCTCGAACGAAGGCACCGCGTTCCTGCCGTCCACCGCGGAGTCCACCGAGGTCAACGACCTGCGGGACGCGTTCGACGACACCGGCGCGACCCCGGCGGTGATCGTCGCGGAACGGCCCGGCGGCCTCACCGGCGCCGACCAGGCCTACCTCGAATCGGCCGCCGCCGCGCTCGCGGCGCTCGAGTTCAACGCCGGGCCGCCGATCCCGCCGCAGCTCTCGGCCGAGACTCCGCCCGAGGCCGCGCAGCTCGTCGTCCTCATCGACGCCGCAGCCGAAGAGGGCGCGGTCGAGGAGATCCGCGCGGTCCTCGAGGACGGCCGCCCCGCCGGCCTCGACGTGCTCGTCACCGGCCAGGCCGCGCTCGGCGCCGACCTCGGCGAGGCCTTCGCCGGCGTGGACGGCCTGCTCCTGCTCGTGGCCGCCGCCGTCGTCGCGGTCATCCTCGTGCTCGTCTACCGCTCCCCGCTCCTGCCGTTGCTGGTCTTGCTCACATGCGGGTTCGCGCTCGCCGCGGCCAGCGCCGCGGTCTACGCCCTGGCCGACACGGGCGCGATCGACCTCAACGGCCAGAGTCAGGGCATCCTGTTCATCCTCGTGTTCGGCGCGGCCACGGACTACGCGCTGCTGCTCGTGGCGCGGTTCCGCGAAGAGCTCACCGCCGGCGCCGACCGCTTCGCCGCGGTCCGCCGGGCCCTGCGCGCCACGATCGAGCCGATCGCCGCTTCGGCGGGGACTGTAATCCTCGGCGTGCTGTGCCTGCTGTTCAGCCAGCTCGAGTCGAACCGGGGCCTGGGCCCGGTGGCGGCCATCGGGATCGGAGCGGCGTTCCTGTCGGCGGTGACGTTCCTGCCCGCGGTGCTGGCGCTGTGCGGGCGGGCCGCGTTCTGGCCGCGCCGCGTCAAGCCGGGGAAGGGCGCGGGCCGCTCCCGGCTGTGGTTTTCGGTCGCGGGGCTCGTGGCGCGCCGCCCGCGCCTGGTGTGGGCGACGACGGCGGCGGGCCTGGTCGTGGCCGCCGCGTTCATGCTGCAGCTCAAGGCGGACGGCACCGCGCAGACCGACGTGTTCCTCACCGAGGTGGACTCCGTCGCCGGCCAGGATGTCCTCGCCGAGCACTTCCCGGCCGGCTCGGGCGCTCCCGCGGTGGTCGTCGCCGACGCCGACGCGCTGGATGCGGTACTCGCCGCGACCGAAGTGGACGGCGTGGCCGAGGCGGCCCCGAAGACCGACGCCTCCGGCGCGGTGCTCGAAGCCGAGGGGTCGGTCCTGATCGAGGCGGTGCTGGAGGACGCGCCCGACAGCGATGCGGCAATGGACACCATTGAGCGCCTGCGCGACTCGGTGCACGCCGTGGACGGCGCCGACGCGAAGGTCGGCGGTGCCACCGCGATCCAGCTCGACACATTGGAGACCTCCGAAAGGGACCGTTCCGTGATCATCCCGATCGTGCTCGCGGTCATCCTCGCGGTGCTCATGCTGCTGCTGCGGTCGATCCTGGCGCCGTTGCTGCTCACCGCCACCGTGGTGCTGTCGTTCGCCGCCACGATGGGCGTCTCGGCGCTCGTCTTCAATCATCTCTTCGGCTTCCCCGGGGCCGACCCGACCGTGGTCCTCTTCGGATTCGTGTTCCTGGTGGCCTTGGGGATCGACTACAACATCTTCCTGATGACGCGGGTGCGCGAGGAGTCGGCGCGGCTCGGCACGCGCGCGGGGACACTGCGGGGGCTGGTCGCCACGGGCGGGGTCATCACCTCTGCGGGGGTGGTGCTCGCGGCGACGTTCTCGGCGCTCGCGGTCCTGCCGATCCTGTTCCTGGCGCAGATCGCGTTCGTCGTCGCCTTCGGGGTCCTCCTCGACACGGTGATCGTCCGCTCGCTGCTCGTCCCGGCCCTCACCTTCGACGTCGGCCGGGCCGTCTGGTGGCCCTCGCGGCTCGCCCGGGGTAAGGCCCTCACCGCGGCGAGGCCCCCGGAGTAAGGGCCTCAGCCCCTTACGGGCCCGGAACTAAGGCCCGTAAGGGCAGGGACTGCGTGGAAGCCTGATGTCCGCAGGCGGGCCTCAGCCGGAGCATTGGTGTCAGGCCGGAAAACCCCGGCCAACGACATCAAAGGAAGAGCAAATGAACGACTTCGACCTCCACTACCTCCACTTCGCCCGCTCCGAGGAGCTCATCAAGCAGGCCGAGAACGAGCGTCAAGCCCGTGCGCTCATCAAGGCCGCTAAGGAGACCCGCCGCGGCGGCACCCACGTCCGGCACCAGGGGATCGCGGCCCGCGTGGCCAAGGCCCTCAGCCGCGGCGAGCACCACGAGGAGTCGGCCGGCGAACCGGACACCCGGTTCCAGCCGGCGAAATGACAGGCGCGGAACGTCTTAGGCCCGTGTCATGATTGCTGACATGCCGCGCCTGGGTTCCGACCTCCCCCTGTTCGCCCGCGACGCCGAAATCGCCTCGCTCCGCGAGACGCTCGACGCCGCCCGGGCCGGGCGCCCCGCCACGGTCCTGGTCTCCGGCGACGCAGGAGTAGGGAAGACCCGGCTCCTCCACGAATTCAACGACAACGCCGGTGACGGTGTCCTCACCGTCACCGGCCACTGCCTCGACACCGCCGACTCCGCCCTCCCCTACCTTCCCTTCGCCGAGATCGGCGGCACCCTCGCGCGCGACAACCCCGAACTCGCCGCCGACCACCCCGGCCTCAGCCCCCTCCTCCCCGGCCACCCCACCCCCGCCGAAGGCGACCTCGGCCGGCTCGGCCTCTTCGAGGCCTTCCACGCCGCCCTCGCCGACCTCTCCGCCGCGCAGCCGATCGTCCTCACCCTCGAAGACCTCCACTGGGCCGACCGCTCCAGCCGCGACCTCCTCGCCTTCCTCACCTCCCGGCTCACCAGCCAGCGCGTGGTCATCCTCGGCACCTACCGCGCCGACGCCCTCCACCGCGGCCACCCCCTCCGCCCGCTCCTGGCCGAGCTCGTGCGCCTCCCCGCCGTCCACCGCCTCCACCTCGACCCCTTCGACGCCCAGCACGCCGCCGACTTCGTGCGCGAACTCAACACCGGGCTCGACGAGGAAACCGTCAGCAAGATCGCCGCCGCCTCCGAGGGCAACGCGTTCCTCGCCGAAGAGCTCGCCGCCGCCGAGACCCACACGGTCACCTTCGAACTCGCCGAAGTCCTCCTCGCCCGGCTCGAGCGCCTCCCCGAATCCGCGAAGCAGGTCGTGCAGCTCGCCTCCGTCCTGGGCCGCCGCTTCACCTACCGCCGCTTGAACGCCGCCGCCTGGAAGCTCCTCGACGACACCGGCCTGCGCCACGAACGCGAACTCGACGAGGCCCTCAGAGCCGCCATCTCCCACGGCATCATCGTCCAGAAGACCACCGAGGTCTACGCCTTCCGCCACGCCCTCCTCAGCGAAGCCGTCTACAACGACCTCCTCCCGGGCGAACGCACCCGCTACCACCAGCGGATCGCCGAATCCCTCGCCGACGACAACGGCAAGGGCGCCGAAGCCGAACTCGCGCACCACTCCTTCGAATCCGGCGACCTCCCCTGCGCGCTCGCGGCCTCAGTCCGCGCCGCAGAAGAGGCCGTCGAACTGGCCGCCCCCGCCGAGGCACTGCTGCACCTGGAACGGGCACTGTCCCTGTACGGCCGCGTCCCCGCCGACCAGCGTCCCGAGGGCCTCTCCGAACTGCGTCTCACCATCCGCGCCGCAGGCAATGCCGAGGCCTCCGGCGAGATCAAACGCGCCCAGTCCTACTCGGCCGCCGCCGTACGCCTCGCCGATGCTTCCGGCGACCACCTCATGGGCGCCTCCACCCGCCGCAAGTACGCCAGGCACCTGCTCACCATCGAAGGCGACGAGCAGGAAGCCCTCCGAGTCGCCTGGGAGGCATGGGAACTCGTGAAGGACGACGAGCCGCGCGCTGTGAAGGCCTTCACCCAGGCGACGCTGGCCCGCGCTCTGTACAGCTTCCGCAAGCACGAAGAGGCGTCCGTCTGGACGGCGCGGGCCATCGCCACGGCCGAAGCGGTCGACCACGACCCCGACGACGCCCAGTACGCCGCCAAGGCCGACGCGATCCTCACCGACAGCCTCGCCGCCTTCCGGCGCGGCGAACAGTCGCTCGACCAGACGCTCGCCCGTCAAACCGACGCCCTCGACCTGGTTCGCGGCAAAGACTGGCACGAGATCGAACTGCGCGGACACTTCAACAACGGCCTCGTCCTGGTCGAGACCGCCCGGATCGCCGACGCTGTCGCCCACTTCGACAAAGGCATGGCAGTGGCCCGCCGCTCCGGCCACAAATGGAGCGGCTTCGGCCTCGAGACCGCTGTCCGCCAAGTCATCTGCAACTACATGCTCGGCCGCTGGGACGAGGTCGACACCAACGGCGAGATGGCCTCCAGCGTCCTGCCCGGCGTCGTGCTCACCCGCCTCGCCGCCGCTGTGCTCCTCGTCGACGTCGCACGCGGCCGCTTCGAAGCCGCCGACCGGCGCCTCGACTACCTCGCCGACCGCTGGCAGCTCGACGGCCAGGTCCTGGCGCTCGCCGCCCTGTGCGGCGCCGAACTCGACCGCTGGCGTGACCGACCGGCCGAGGCGCTGCGCCGCGTCGAACGCGCCACCGAGAAGATGACCCGCATGCGCGGCTACTACCTCGCGGGGCTCTCCGTCTGCGCCGCCGGGGTCGGCGCCGCCGCCGACCTCGTCCACAGCCTGCGCCGCGAAGGGGACACGGCCGGAGCGAAGAACGCGCTCACCGCGGGCGAGCGCCTGGCTGAGCGGGCCCGGTTCTTCCTCGAACACGGCAGGCCCCTGTCCGGCACCCTCGGCCCCGAAGGCCGGGCCTGGGTCGCCCAGCTCGACGCCGAGGAATCCCGCCTCTACGGTGACGGCGACCCGGCCTTGTGGCGCGCGGCCGCCGCGGCCTTCGACTACCGCAACGCGGCCGACACACCCGAGACCGATGCAGCGCAGGCGAAGAGCGCCGCACCGGTGCTGGGCGAACAGGAGCGGCTGGAGCTCGCACTGCGCGATCCGGTGGCCTCCGAGACGCTGGCGCTGCTCGAAGCCGGCCTCGCCGGAACCGCGGACGCGCCGTACGACCAGAACTGGGGCGAGCCGTACCGGCAGGCCTATGCGCGCTGGCGGCTCGCGGAGGCGCTGCTGTCGGAGAGCGGGGCCGAGGCCCGGGCCGAGGCCATCGCGGTGTTCGCCGAGGCGAAGGCGACCGCGATCCGCCTGGGGGCGACGCCGCTGATGGACGAACTGTGCGCGCTCGCGGAGCGGGCGCGGCTGAACGTGGCGGGGCCGACCTCGACGCCGTTGACGCCGAGGGAACTCGCGGTGCTGCGGCAGGTGGCGCGCGGGCTGACGAACAAGCAGATCGGCGCGGAGCTGTACATCTCGGAGAAGACCGTGAGTGTGCACCTGTCGCGGGCGATGGCGAAACTCGAGGTCGCGGGCAGGGCCGCAGCGGTGAACGCCGCCCACCTGCGCGGCTACCTCGACCCAGCCTGAGGTCCCCGGAGGCCGTGGCCAGGCCGCCGGGAATCTGCAACGAACGACGCAGGACCTGGACGTATTCGGTGTGCTGGTTGGCGGAGGGTGGGCGCGGGGAGGGGAGGCCCCGAAATCCGTCCGCGCGCGGCGCGCGGCGCAGCCGGGAGCACGGCCCCGCCGCAATCGCTGCGGATACCGCCACTGAAAGTCGACTCAGCCGGTCGGCATAGCCCGCCCGCGCGGTGGGCAGCCGCCGGGACCGGGACCGGGGCCGCGCCGCACCACCCGGTCGCCAGGACCGCTACTGCAGGTCGACTCGACCGACCCCCGTAGTCGGTCGGCGCGGAGCGCGACCGGCAGCACGCCCCGCCGCAGCCGTCGAGGCCGCGCTGCACCTTCCGATCGTGGATACCGCTACTGGAGGTTGACTCCGCTCGCCGGTGTAGTCCCCGAGTGGTATGCGGATTGCCTTCCTCGGCCCGATGTAACGGGCGAGGCGCCGCACGAATATTGCAGACATGAAGCGGCGTAAAGCACTCAAGTGGACCCTCATCGGCGTCGGGGGCGGTGTCGGGGCGGTCGTGCTCGGCGGGGCCGGGACCGTCGGATACTTCTGGACCAAGTCCAAGCTCGACACCGTCGGCGAGGTCGACTTCGACACCCCCCTGGCCGTGCCCCCGCTCGCCGAGTCGACCCAGGACTCCTCGGGCGCAAGGGTCTTCAACCTCGAGATCCAGTCCGGCAAGATCGCCCTCAAAGACGGCCGCGAGACCGAGACCTGGGGCGTCAACGGCCCCTTCCTCGGTCCGACGATCCGCGCGAAGCGCGGCGAAGAGGTCGCCTTCGCGGTGCACAACGGCCTCGACGAGGGCACCTCGATCCACTGGCACGGCATGCACCTGCCCTCCGTCATGGACGGCGGCCCCCACCAGGAGGTCGAACCCGACGGCGTCTGGGCTCCCCAATGGACGATGAACCAACCCGCCGCGACCCTCTGGTACCACCCGCACCCGCACGGGCGCACCGGCAATCACGTCTACCGCGGCCTCGCCGGCATGTTCATCGTCGACGACGACGAGTCCGCCGGTCTGAACCTGCCCTCGGAGTACGGCGTGGACGACGTGCCGATGATCGTCCAAGACCGCAAATTCAACGGCGACAACCAGTTCGACGACAACGCCTCGTTCATGAGCATGCAGGGCATCCTCGGCGACGAGATCATGGTCAACGGCACCCTCGGCCCCTACTTCGACGTCACCACCCGCCTGGTGCGCCTGCGCCTGCTCAACGGCTCGGTCTCGCGCCTGTACAACTTCGGCTTCAGCGATGACCGGCCCTTCAGCCTCATCGCCACCGACGGCGGCCTGCTCCCCACCGCCTGGGAGACCGACCGCCTCCAACTCTCACCGGGCGAGCGCGCCGAGATCGTGGTCGCCTTCGAACCCGGAGAGACCCTCACGCTCCGCTCCAACCCGGCCGACGAGGGCTACGAGGGCCCGCTCGGGCGCTTCAACGGCGGCGACGACCTGCTCGACATCTGCGAATTCCGAGCCGCGGACACCCTCGCCGACACCACCGAGATCCCCGAGACCATGGGCACCGCGCCGGATCTGGCCGAAGCCGAGATCGCCGCGGAGCGCTCCTTCTCGCTGTCGGGCTTCAACCAGATCAACGGCGAGTCCATGGACCCCATGCGAATCGACTTCGGCGTCCGCGAGGGCACCGTCGAGGTCTGGGAGGTCGAGAACGCGGACGGCTTCATGCACAACTTCCACGTCCACGACGTGCAGTACCAAGTACTCACTGTGGACGGCGAGGAGCCGCCGCCGCGCCTGCGCGGCTGGAAGGACACCGTGCAGCTGAACCCGCAGACGAAGTACCGGCTCGCGATGCGCTTCGCCGACTACACCGACCCGAACCTGCCGTACATGTACCACTGCCACATCCTCGTCCACGAGGACTCGGGGATGATGGGCCAGTTCGTGGTCCTCGGTGAAGGCGAGGAGATCGGCGCGGTCCCGGCCAGCGCCTCGGCGAACGCCCACGGGCACTGAGCCACTCCCGGGCCGCACGGGCCCGGGGATGAAAGCGACGCCGGGCCGGTCTCCGTAGGCACCACGAGACGACCGGCCCGGCGTCGCATCCTCCCTAGAGGACGTACATGCCGATGACGTTGGCGAGGGTCTTGATGTCGCACCGGCCCTTGAACTCGAACCGCACCTTGCCGAGGCCGCTGAACCACAGGTCCAGCTCGGCGTCGAGGTCGAGGGTCCCGGCCGTCTCCACCGAGAACGCCTGGACCTTGCTGTAGGGCAGCGAGGTGTAGTCGCGCTTCTTGCCGGTGATGCCCTGCACGTTGACGGCGATCACCCGCTTGTTGGTGAACACCACCGAGTCCCGCACGCCCTTGAACGCGGACACCAGGTGCTCGCCCTCCACGAGCAGCGGCTGCAGTTCGCCGGCGATGCCCCCCGGGTCGACCTGCTGGAGCTTGAAGAGCGAACCGTTCGAGAAGTCGATCATCAGAGCGAGCAGTTCGCCAGGTGCTTGGCGATCGCCGGCAGGTCCACGTTCTCCTTGAACTCGAAGCGGACCCGGCCGAGGCCGCTGAACCACAGGTCCAGCTCGCCGTCGTTGTCCATCAGGCCGTCGGTCTCGATCGAGTAGGCCTGGACCTTGTTGTAGGGCAGGGAGGTGTAGTCCTTCTTGCGGCCGGTGATGCCCTGCACGTTGACGGCGATGACGCGCTTGTTGGTGAAGGCCACGAAGTCCCGCACGCCCTCGAAGGTCAGTGCGACCTCCTCACCGTCGGCCAGCAGCGGCTGGACCTCGTCGCGGAAGCCGGGGTCGTCGGTGAGCTTGAGCTTGAAAAGCGAGCCGTTCTCGAAATCAATCATGCGGGCAGGATATCGGTAGCGCCCCCGCCGGTGCGGTCCCGCTAATACTGTTCGGCCGCAAGCGCAGTGGCCTGGGCGATCACCACTTTGAGCGGACGCCCCAGACTGAGGGCGGCGGCGGCCGCGTCCTCGTACTCGACCGACGCGTTCACGACCTCGCCCCGCTCCAGCGCGATCTTCACGCCGATCTCGTGACCGTCCACATTGACGTGCGTGTAGCGGCGTTCGAGCGCGTACTTCTCGATCGCATAGGAGCGCATGCCGATCGTCGTGGTGTGCCGCACCAGCGCCGACCGCACCGCCGCGATCGCCTCAGGCCGGCACAGCACGTGGACCGTGTGGGCCGGGCGGCCCTTCTTCATCAGGATCGGCGTCAACCACGCGTCCGAAGCCCCGGCGTCGAGCAGCGCCGCCAGCGCCGCAGGCCACAGGCGCGGGTCGAGATCGTCCACATTCGTCTCGATGACGACCGGCTTCGCACCCGCCGCGGGAGCCTGGGTCTCGGCGTCACGGTGTGCCTGTGCCGCAGGCGATGCGTGCTCATGGTGGT
Source organism: Glycomyces rhizosphaerae (assembly GCF_042647865.1). Classification (NCBI taxonomy): domain Bacteria; kingdom Bacillati; phylum Actinomycetota; class Actinomycetes; order Glycomycetales; family Glycomycetaceae; genus Glycomyces; species Glycomyces rhizosphaerae. The sequence goes on along the minus strand of NZ_JBHRWO010000010.1, from coordinate 151,519 downwards.
CGTGCCCCGTCGAGGACTCGGGCCCGAGGTGGTGCTCTACCGGGGACCCGGACCCGTAACGGCTGTGCGAGGCGACGAACGAGTTCCCGTTCGCAGTCGGTCCGACGTGACCATGATCGTGGCTTCGATGCACATGCGCCGCACCGGTTCTGCGCACCGGAGCGATCTCGCGGCCGATGACGAGCCGCAGCAGGTTCGCGCGTTCCTTCGGATCCCGCCCTCCCGCGCCCACGCCGATCCGCTCGACCACCATCTCCGGCATCGAACCGTACGAACCCGCGGCCGCAGCCGCGATGATCGCCGCGCCCGTCGGCGTGCACGCCTCGTACGGCACCGCGCCAACCACCGGCGCACCCGCGTCGGACAGCACCCGCAGGACCGCCGGGGCCGGCAACGGGATCGACCCGTGCGAACCGCGCGTCGTGCCCCCGCCCACGGTCACCGTCGAAGCGGTCAACCGAGTGATCCCCAAGGACGCCAGGCCCGCTGCAGCCCCCACGATGTCCGCGATCGAGTCCAGCGCGCCGACCTCGTGGAAATGCACGTCCTCGGCGTCGATGCCGTGCGCGGCCGCTTCCGCTGCCGCCAAGCGTGCGAACGCGTCCAGCGCCGACTGCCGGGTCGCCTCTTCCAGATCGGCGCCCTCGAGCATCACCCGGATCGCGCGCCAACGCCGGTCCGTCGCGACCTCAGGGGCCTCGACGTCGACCTTCGTGCCCACCAGGCCGTGGCGCGTCGCCCTATTGGCGCGCAAGCGGATCGGCTCGGTCCCGAGCGCGTCCACCGCCGCCTGCATGAGCGCCAAGTCCACCCCGGCGTCGACGAGCGCGCCGAGGAACATGTCGCCGCTCGCGCCCGCAGAGCAGTCCAGCCAAGCGATCGTCACTGCGCCTCCCCCACTGCCGCCCTCACGATGCCGCCTTCACGCCGAGGATCCGGGCCGCGGCCATCGCCGCGCCGAACCCGTTGTCGATGTTCACCACGGTCACCCCCGGCGAGCAGGAGTTCAGCATCGTCAGCAGCGGCGCCAACCCGCCGAACGCCGCCCCGTAACCCACCGAGGTCGGCACCGCGACCACCGGCGCGCTCACCAGACCCGCCACCACCGAAGGCAGCGCCCCGTCCATGCCCGCCACCACGATCACGCAGGCCGCCTCCCGCAGATCGGCGACCTTGTCGAGCAGCCGGTGCAGTCCGGCCACACCAACGTCGGCCACCAAGCGCGTGTCGATCCCGTTGGCCCGGGCCACGATCTCCGCCTCATGGGCCACCGGCAGGTCAGAGGTCCCGGCGCACACCACCGTGAGCAGCCCCGACTCGGCGTCGGGGAACGCGCCGACCGCGCACACCCCCGCCTCGACCAGCACCGCGTCACCGAACGCCTCACGCACCGCCGCCACGCACGCCGCGTCGCAGCGCGTCGCCACCGCCACCCTCGCCGGGTGCGCCTCGCGCAGCGCGGCGAGCGCCCCGACGACCTGCTCGGGCGTCTTTCCCGCCGCGTACACGGCCTCGGCCGTCCCGGTCCTGGCCGGACGGCCGGTGTCGATCTTGGCCCAGCCCAGATCGCGGTAGGCCCCACCGGGCTCGGCGAACGCTCGCGAAGTCGCATCTTGGTCGTCGGATTGCACGCATCGATCCTCCCACCCGGGCCCTCGCACCGGCCACCCGAATCAATGCCGTCCCGCCCGCGCCAGACCCCGACGCAGCCGCATCCCGGCCGTTCACCTGAGCCGCGCCGATCGAGGGACGTTCATCACCACCACCCGAACCGGACACCGCTGTGCGGCCCGCCTGTCAGCCCCAAGGTCTATCGTCAAAGGGTGTCCCAGCCGCTGATCGCCGCCCACCGAGGCGCGAACGAGTTCCTCCCGGAGCATTCCCTCGCCGCGTTCCGACAGGCGATCGTCGAAGGCGCCGACGGGTTCGAATTCGACATCCGCCTCACCGCCGACGGGCACCTCGTCCTCCACCACGACCGCACCGTCAAACGCACCGCCGGAGCCAAAGGCGCCGTGGCCGATCTCACCCTCGCGCAACTGCGGGACTTGAACTTCGCGCACCTCTACCCCGACTGCGCCGGCAACCCCGAAGCCGAGCGGATCCCCACCCTCGAAGACCTATTCGGCCTCGTCGTCGACTCCGGCAAAGACCTCAAAATGTTCGTCGAGGCCAAGCACCCCTCCAAGTTCGGGCCCCGGCTCGAACTGCGCCTGTGGGAGACGCTGCGGCGCTGGCCCGGGCTCGACGTCACCGTCATGTCCTTCTCCCGCGCCGCCCTCAAGACCTGGCGCGGACTGGATACGGACACGCCGCTCGTGTGGATCTTCGAGTACCCGTTCCGCCGCCCGCCCGAAGGCGTCCAAGTGCTCAGCTCGCGGGTCGACTACATCGATTCGACCCCTGATTTCGTCGAACGCAGCCATGAGGCGGGGTACCAGGTGTACACCTGGACCGTCAACGACCCCGACACCGCTCACCGCATGGCCGGACTGGAGGTCGACGTGATGTTCACCGACCGCCCGGCCGCCATCCGGCAGACCCTCGCGGGCTGAAGCACCTGCCTCCTTGGGACGGACCCGGGGTCCGTCCGTAATGCTGGCGTCATGCGGAGCTAACAGGTAGGTTGCTGTATAGCCTCCCCCACGGCACGGAGGAAGGAAGGGGACCGTGATGCCTGCTGCGATACCGGCACCAGAGCGGCTGCGCGTCCCCCACCAGTCCGGGGCCGCCAGCCAGGTGCGCCGGTGGCTGCGCGACTCGCTCCCCAACCTGCCCGACGAGGTCCGCGACGACCTTCTCGTGTGCGCGACCGAACTCGTCTCCAACGCCGTCCGCCACGCCCGGCCGCTCTCCGGCGGGGACGTGTGCGTGACCTATGAGCTCGGCCCCACCGACGTCGAGGTCCGCGTCATCGACGGCGGCTCGCGGACCCACCCGCACGTATGCGCCGTCAACCTCGACTCGGCCCACGGACGCGGCATGTTCATAGTGTCCAAACTGTCCACTGATTGGGGCGCCCGCACCCTCGGCGACGGCACCCAGGAAGTATGGGCCCGCATCCCCGTCCGCTGAAAGCGAACACGCCGCCCCGGCGGCGCCGAATCGTCGTACCCCCGGGGCACCCTTGTATACCGGGGGCCCGGAAATCGCGTCGGGAGGCGCTGTCTCGCTGCCTGTGAACCGATCCGCCCAACCTGGCTGAAATGTCGTACCCGCAAGGCACCCTTGTGATCGGGGAGTCGAACCGCGAAACACCCGACCTCGGGGAACGGCCACCCTCCGGCCCGACTCGCCTGCCCCCCGTACGCTGTCCGGGTGTCCAACCGTCCGCTCATCATCGACCTCGCCTTCTACGGCCTGGCCGCGCTCTTCGCGGGCGCCACCGCGCTGTGGACCACGCTCGACTCGCACGCCCAGTGGGGTGCGATCGCCTTCGGCGGCTACCTTCCCGCGGCGATCTGCGCCGCGATCCTGCTGACCCAGCCCGGCGCGATCTGGCGCCGCCGGGCCTTCGTCGCCGTCGGCGCCGCCCTCGCCGTCACCGCGATCCCCTTGGTGTTCATGGCGATCGACCGCGCCGCCGGCCTCAGCGGCCGGGCCCAGGAAGAGGTCCTCGTCGTCGAGGCCTCCGGCGCGCGACTCCTCGAGACCGGCAGTCCTTACCTGCACGCCGACACGATCGCCGCCCTCCCCGAGCCGCTCCTCGGCTACAACCCGTACCAGCCGGGCATGGCCGTCTTCGGCATCCCCGCCGCGATCTTCGGCGAGCACTGGTGGACCGACGCTCGGATCTACTTCCTCCTCGCCGCCGTCGCTTGCGCGATCGGCGCGGTCCGGCTCCTTCGCGGTGGCCCCGACAGCGCTGCCGACCACACCGGTGCGGGCAAGGGCCCGCTGCTGCGCGCCGTCCAGGCGACGTTCGTCTTCCCCGTGTGCGCCTTGACGTTCGCGACCGGCGGCGACGACATGCCCGTCGTCGCGCTCATGGTCCTCGCGCTCGTCTTCGCCCACCGCGAGCGCCCTTTCGCCGCGGGACTGGCGATCGGTGCGGCCGCGGCGCTCAAGCTCTTCGCCTGGCCCGCCGCCGTCGTGATCTTGTTCCTGCTCTGGAGAAACGGCGGGATTCAGTCTTGGCGAGGCTTGCGAGCCACAAATGTGCAGAGATACCTGGCGGGCTTCGCCGTCCCCGTCGCGGTCACGATGCTGCCGGTCCTGGCCGTGGACGCCCGCGGCTTCTTCGACAACGTGATCGCGTTCGGCCTCGGCCGCGGCGTGGTCACCTCGCCCGCGCAGTCGCCGCTGCCCGGATTCCTTGTCGCCCAGCACGTTCCCGGCGGGGAGATCATCGCCCCAGCACTCCTGGGACTCGCGGCCCTCGTCATCGCGGTGCTGTTGTGGACCCGGCCGCCGGTCACGGCCGCGTCGGCGGCGCTGTGGTGCGCGGCGGGGCTCTCGGCGGCATTCCTGCTCATGCCGTCGACGCGTTTCGGGTACCTGCTGTACCCGGTGGTGCTCCTCGGCTGGTGGCTGCCGCTGCGAGACGCGGTGGCGGGCACCGCCACCGGCACGCTCTTCCAGGGCCTGGTGCAGGACGACGAAGTGGTCGACGAACTCGAAGCGGAGACGGGCCCGGGCCCGTCGCTGGCCGTGGAATGGTGGCGCTGAGCGTCGCTCGCGAGCGGAACCGCATGGGGCGGCGGCGAAGTGTACGGTGACGGGCATGCAACTCACCTGCCCCAAGTGTGCTGCCCTCATGCGCCAGTACGAGCGCAACGGCATCGTCGTCGACCAGTGCTCGGCCTGCCGCGCGGTCCTGCTCGACCGCGGTGAGCTCGAGCACCTCATCGACACCGAGAAGTGGGTCAACGGCGCCCAAGAAGGATCGGCGACGACCCCGATGCCCACGTACGGGAACGGTGAGACCTCGAAGGTCCGCGAGCGCCGGACGCTCCTGCAGATCCTCTTCGGCGACTAACGCAGCCCGAACGCCTTGCGGCGCTTGCCCTTGGACGGCTGCGCTAGACCGCCATGTCGACGAAGCGCGAGAGGTGCAGCTGGGCCGCGACGGTGATCGTGTCAGTGGCGCCGTTGCGGTGCTTGGCGACGATGAAGTCGGCCTCGCCCGCGCGCGGGGACTCCTTGTCGTAGTAGTCCTCGCGGTGCAGCAGGATGACGACGTCAGCGTCCTGCTCCAGCGAACCTGACTCGCGCAGGTCGGAGAGCTGCGGGCGCTTGTCGGTGCGCTGCTCGGGACCACGGTTCAGCTGCGCGACCGCGATGACCGGGCACTGGACCTCCTTGGCCAGCAACTTGAGGCCACGGCTGATCTCCGAGACCTCCTGCTGGCGCGACTCGGTCTTCTTCGGCGAGGTCATGAGCTGGAGGTAGTCGACCACGATGAGCTTGAGGTCGTGGCGCTGCTTGAGGCGCCGGGCCTTGGCCCGGATCTCCATCATGGTCATCGACGCGGTGTCGTCGACGAACAGCGGCGCTTCGGAGATGTCGCCCATGCGCTTGGCCAGGCGCGTCCAGTCGTCGTCGGACAGATCGCCCGAACGCAGGACGTGCATCGGCACCCGCGTCTCGGCGCTCAGGAGGCGCATGACGATCTCGAGCTTGCTCATTTCGAGGCTGAACAGGGCCGCGGCGTGCCGGTGGTGGAGCGCGGCGTGCCGCATGAAGTCCATGGCGGCCGTGGACTTACCGGCACCGGGGCGCCCGGCGACGATGATGAGCTGCCCGGCCTGGAGGCCCGAGAGGAGCCGGTCGAGGTCGGCGAAACCGGTGGGGATGCCGGTCATGAGGCCCTGGCTGGCGCCGATCGCCTCGATCTCGTCCATCGCGGGCTGGAGGAGGTCGGAGAGGATCGCGAAGTCCTCGGTCTGGCGGTTGTCGGTGACCTCGTAGACGGCCTGCTGGGCGAGGTCGACGAGGTCGTCGATGTCGCGGCCGCCCTGGCCGCCGCCGTAGCCGTACTGGACCACTTTGGTCCCGGCCTCGATGAGGCGGCGCAGGATCGCCTTCTCCTTGACGATCTTCGCGTAGTACCCGGCGTTCGCGGCCGTGGGCACGGCGTTGAGCAGGTCGTGCAGGTACGGTCCGCCGCCGATCTTGGCGAGATCGCCCGAGTCGGCGAGGGCCGCGGCGATCGTGACGGCGTCGGCGGGCTCGCCGTTGCCGAACTTGTCGATGATCGCGTCGAAGACCATGCCGTGCTTGGGCTGGTAGAAGTCGCCGTGGCCGAGGACCTCGATGACGTCGGCGATCGCGTCCTTGCTCATGAGCATGCCGCCGAGGACCGACATCTCGGCCTGGGGATCCTGGGGCGGGGTGCGCTCGTAGGTGCGGGCGTGGCCGCCGCCCCCGCTGCCGTTGCCGCCGCCTCCGGCGAAGGGGTCCTCGGGCGGGGTGTCGAAATAGGAACCGTTGGCGCCGTTGGATCCCCGTGAGAAGACGCCTTCCGTCGACACTTCGGTCATGCCGTCCACCCCCTCGGTCACCGTGCGTTCATGGTGAATGTACCGCCTGCATACGACAGAAGAGCGGCGTCAACGACGCTATGTCGCGCCGGGCACGGTTGCAAACGGGTCTGTGGACAACCTGTGGACAAAGCTGTGGATAACCTGTGGATAACCGGGCTCGGCCTGTGGACAACCTGTGGACAAGAAGGTGATCGGGGCTCGAATCGGGGTTGCCACCTGTGGCGACGCTGTCCACCGCCTGTGGACGGAAATTCGTTCGTGCCAACTTGCGGCTAAGGTGAAGGGCGACCCCGGCACGGATCAGAGGAGCGCGAGTCCCATGAACGCCCCCCGGCAACCCGAGCGCAGACCCCGGCTCGACCCCGACGGCGACGACCGCCCGGGGGAGCGGGCGTTCACCCCGACGTTGCTCGTGACGCTCGCCTGGTACGCGGTGCCGATGGCCGTGTATCTGGCGTGGGTGCTGTCGCAGGCGCCGGTGGACCAGACGTGCGCCGAGAGCGGATGCACCGTGGGCGGGCGGCTGTCGACGGCGATCGCGGGCGGCTGGGCGTGGACGCTGTCTGCGCTGACGGCGAGCCTGCTGGTGGCGGTGCTGCTGCGGCTGCCGCGCGCGGGATGGCGGGCGGGCGTGGCCGGTTCGGCGGCGGCGATCCTCGGCGCGGGCCTGGTGACGGTGGTGCTGCGGACCGCCGGCTGGGTGATCTGAGCTGGGACGGGGCCGCGGGCGGTCGCGGCGCGGCCGTCGGCCGCGAGGCCGTACGGGTGGCCCCGGGTACCCGCCCGTTCCCACCTTCACCACTACCAGTGAAAAGGACACCCTCCCATACGGGTACGACAAAGGCCCGCGACCTGCGGAAACAGGCGTGGGCTCTCGTTCGCTGACCACAAGGGCCTGTGATCCGTTCGAGTGCGGGCCCTCGTTCGCTCATGAGAAAGGCCCGCGATCAGCAGATCGCGGGCCTTTCTTGTGTTCGCTTGCGCGTCCTACTTCTTGCGGCGCTTCGCCGGGGTGACCTGAAGCTTGAACTTCGCGGTCACCTCCGGGTGCAGCTTGACCGACACGTCGTAGGTCCCGATCGCCTTGATCGCGGCGGGCAGCTCGACGCGGCGGCGGTCGATCTTCGGACCCCCGGCCTCGTCGACGGCCTTCACCACGTCGACCGCGGTGATCGAGCCGAAGAGCCGGTCCCCGTCGCCCGTGCGGGCGACGATGTGGGCGTCGGTCTTCTTGAGCTGCTCGGCCACGCTGCGGGCCTGGTCGAGGTCGTGGATCTGGCGGGCCGCACGGGCACGCTGGATCGAGTCGACCTCCTTCTGACCGCCCTTGGTCCAGGCGATCGCCAGGCCCTGCGGCAGAAGGTAGTTGCGGCCGTAGCCGTTCTTCACCTCGACCACATCACCGGCCGAGCCGAGGTTGGGCACCTCATGAGTCAGGATGATCTTCATAAGCGCGCTCCTTCCTTATCGGGTCTGGCTGGTGTACGGGAGCAGAGCCATTTCGCGGGCGTTCTTGACGGCCGCGGCGATCTGGCGCTGCTGCTGGGTGGTCACGCCGGTCACTCGGCGGGCACGGATCTTGCCGCGGTCGGAAATGAACTTCCGCAGCAGCGCCGTGTCCTTGTAGTCGACGTACTCGATACCCTCTTTTTCAAGCGGGTTCGGCTTCTTCTTCGGCTTCCGCAGGGGAGCCGATTTCGGGTTGGCCATGTTGTGTCTTGCCTCTTACTCGAGATCGTGCCGGGCTGTTGAACAGTGCCCGGTTAGAACGGCGGGTCCTCGTCGAAGCCTCCACCGCCGGCGGAAGCGCCGGCAGGGGCGGCCGAGGCCCAAGGGTCGTCAGGTGCAGAACCGCCACCGGTGTTGCCGCCGCCCCCGAAGGAACGACCGCCGCCACCGCCGCCGGTACCGCCACTTGACTTGTTGAGCTTCGCCGTGGAAAAACGCAGCGCGGGGCCGACTTCGTCGACGTCCAGCTCGTAGACAGTGCGCTTCTCGCCCTCGCGGGTCTCGTAGCTGCGCTGCTTGAGCCTGCCCTGCACGATCACGCGGGTACCGCGCGACAGTGACTCGGCGACGTTCTCGGCGTACTGACGCCAGACGCTGCAGGTGAGGAACAGGGCCTCACCGTCTTTCCACGCGTTCGACTCGCGGTCGAACGTGCGCGGGGTCGATGCGATTCGGAACTTCGCGACGGCGGCACCGGACGGCGTGTAACGCAGTTCGGGGTCGTCGACGAGGTTGCCGATAACCGTGATGACTGTCTCTCCTGCCATGACCTCTTCTCCCTAAGGTCTCGCAGTTACAGGGTCGGGTTACCGAAGCTCCGGTCGCAGCACCTTGGCGCGCAGCACCGACTCGTTGAGTCGAAGCTGGCGGTCCATCTCAGCGACGGGACCGGGCTCGGACTGCAGGTCGATGACGGCGTAGACGCCCTCGTTGCTCTTGTTGATCTCGTAGGCGAGACGGCGCCGACCCCAGACGTCGATCTTGTCGACGGTTCCCCCGGCGTCCTTGACGCCCTTCAGGAACTTGTCCAGTGTCGGGCTGACCTGGGCTTCCTCGATGTTCGGTTCGAGGATCACCATGAGTTCGTAATGCCGCAAGATAGCTCCACCCCCTTTGGTCTCAACGGCTGCGGTCTCTCCGCAGCAGGAGGAATCACTTGCGCGTGCCGCTCCGTCCCGTGACCGGGCCGGCGCGAACAACCGGGCAATCGTACCTGCTTACAGGCGGTGCGCCAGAGTCGCGCCGCCTGGATGTGACGCTACCGGGCGGGTACGACAATCCAGGGCCCGACACCTACTGAGCTTCGCCTCACACCCGACCCGGTCACGCTGCGCGCTAAGTTGGAACGCGTGACATCGGAGTTCCGCTACACCGACCTGCTTCCCGTCGGCCCCGACACCACCGAGTACCGCCTGCTCACCAAGGACGGGGTGAACACGGTCGAAGCCGCCGGACGGCGGTTCCTCACCGTAGAGCCCGAGGTCCTGACGCAGCTCGCGACCGAGGCCGTCAAGGACATCTCCCACTACCTGCGCCCGGCGCACCTCTCCCAGCTGCGCTCGATCCTCGACGACCCCGAGGCCAGCGGCAACGACCGCTTCGTGGCGATGGACCTGCTCAAGAACGCGAACATCGCCTCCGGCATGGTCCTGCCCATGTGCCAGGACACCGGCACCGCCATCGTCATGGGCAAGCGCGGACGCCACGTCCTCACCGACGGCCGCGACGCCGAGCACCTCTCCCGGGGCGTCTGGCAGGCCTACCACGACCTCAACCTGCGGTACAGCCAGATGGCGCCGCTGACGATGTGGGACGAGAAGAACACCGGCTCGAACCTGCCCGCGCAGATCGAGCTGTACGCCGAGGGCGACGACGCGTACAAGTTCCAGTTCATCGCCAAGGGCGGCGGCAGCGCCAACAAGTCCTTCCTGTTCCAGGAGACCAAGGCGATCCTCAACCCCGACGCGATGATGCGGTTCCTGGAGGAGAAGCTCCGCCAGATCGGCACCGCCGCGTGCCCGCCGTACCACCTGGCGATCGTCATCGGCGGCACCAGCGCCGAGTTCGCGGTCAAGACCGCGAAGTACGCGTCCACGAAGTACCTCGACTCGATGCCGACCGAGGGCTCGCCACTCGGCCACGGCTTCCGCGACGTCGAGCTGGAGCAGGAAGTGCTGGAGCTGACCCGCCAGTTCGGGATCGGCGCCCAGTTCGGCGGCAAGTACTTCTGCCACGACGTGCGCGTCATCCGGCTCCCGCGCCACGGCGCCTCGCTGCCGGTGGCGCTCAGCGTGTCCTGCTCGGCCGACCGCCAGGCGATGGCCAAGATCACCGCCGAGGGCGTGTTCCTCGAGCAGCTGGAGACCGACCCGAGCCGGTACGTCCCCGACGTGCAGGAGGACGACCTCGACGAGGACGTGGTCCGCGTCGACCTCAACCGGCCGATGGCCGAGATCCGCGAGGAGCTCTCCAAGTACCCGGTGAAGACCCGCGTCTCGCTCACCGGCACGCTCGTGGTCGCCCGCGACATCGCCCACGCCAAGATCAAGGAGCGCCTCGACGCCGGGGAGCCCATGCCGCAGTACCTGCGCGACCACGCGGTCTACTACGCGGGCCCGGCCAAGACACCCGAGGGCTACGCGTCCGGATCGTTCGGCCCCACCACGGCCGGGCGCATGGACACCTACGTCGAGCAGTTCCAGGCCGCGGGCGGCTCGTTCGTCATGCTCGCCAAGGGCAACCGCTCCGACCAGGTGACGAACGCCTGCAAGGCCCACGGCGGCTTCTACCTCGGCTCCATCGGCGGCCCGGCCGCGAAGCTCGCCCAGGACAACATCAAGTCGATGGAGGTCCTGGAGTACCCCGAGCTGGGCATGGAGGCGGTCTGGAAGATCGAGGTCGAGGACTTCCCGGCGTTCATCGTCGTGGACGACAAGGGCAACGACTTCTACGCCGAGACCCGCAAGCCGGTCCTCACGGTGGGCCGCAAGCCGAAGATCAGCATCGGCTAGCAGCACGCTTCGCCTTGGGGCGGGCCGCTGCCGGCCTCAATGACAGTGCGGGCCCGGACGGCGCGGAAGCGTCGTCCGGGCCCGTTCAATGTTTCGAGCGGTTACGCGGGCAGCGATCCGAAGTGGCCCGCCACGGTGTTCGCGAAGTTGTAGCCGCTGGTCTTGTCCCAGTTGATCGACCAGGTCATGGCCCCGCCGATCCCGGGGTAGGCCTGGTCGGGGGTGAAGTCGCCGCAGTTGGCGAGTTTCGTGAGGCAGTCGAGGGCGTCGTTCACCATCGTCGGGTTCACGTAGCCCGAACCGGCGGCGCTGGACACGGCCGGGAGACCGAGGCCGACCTGGCTCGGGTCGAGTCCGGCTTCGAGTTGGATGCAGGCCAGGGCAGTCAGGAAGTCGACGTCGCCCTGGGCGTAGACCTGGCCGTCGCACCCGAGCATCGAGCCCGAGTTGTAGTACTGCATGTTGACGATGGTCAGGATGTCCTTGGTGTTGATCGCCAGCTTGGCGTATTCGGTTCCCGTGGACTGGAAGTCGATGGTCTGCGGGGCCATCGTGTACGTGAAGCCGGGTGCTTCGGCGGCGACGGCGCGCAGGGCGGTCTCCATCGCGGCGGCGTTGATGCCGTGCTCCAGGTCGATGTCGACGCCGTCGAACCCGTACTCGCTCATCAGCGCCAGCACGGAGCTGGAGAACGCGGAGGCGGTGGCGGCGTCGTTGACGGTGACGTTGCCCTTCTCGCCGCCGACCGAGATCACGACGTTGCGGCCCTCGGCCTTGAGCGCGGTGATGTCGGCCTTGAACTCGGCCTCGGTGTACCCGGCGCCGGTGAGGCTCGCGTCGAGGGCGAAGTCGACCTGGCCGGGGGTGGCGGTGGATTCGGCGAAAGCGATCGCGACGATGTCGTACTCGGCGGGGATCGCGTTGAGCTCCATGACGCCCGAGCCGTTGTCGAAGTTGTGCCAGTACCCGGTGAGGTGCGCGTTCCCTTGACTCGGTTCGCCGGTGGGCTCCTCCGTGGGCTCGTCGGTCGGCTCCTCGGTGGGCGGGGTGGTCGGCTCGGCGCCGTCGCAGGCGCCGAGGTCCTCCCAGACGCCCCATTCACCGGTGGTGCCGGGAGTCTCACCGGTGGTCCACCACTTGGCGCGGTACTCGCGCCCGTCGTGGCTGACCAGGTCGCCGCCGACGTAGACGTCACCGGACGTCCAGGCCGCTCCGGCGCAGGCGGTCTCGGCGGAGGCGTTGCCGGCCAGGGCGATCGGCAGCGCGATGGCGGTACCCGCCGTGGCGAGTGCGGCGGCGGCGATGATGGCCGCTCTGCGGTTGCGTCCCAAGGGACCTCCAAAGATAAAGAATCCTAAATATATTCATCTCATGGTGTCCGGACGCGGCACGATTGTCAAGGCAACTGGGCAGAAAAATCCGACTCGCCCGGTTTGCGCACAGCCTTCGCAAGGCCCGCAACCGAACGAGTCGGGGACTTTCCTATTCGGATCGACCGGTCTACGCGGCCCCTCTGCGGCGACGCGATCGCGCCGGGTGTTCGGCCTGTCGCCGTTCGCGTTTGCCGCGGGCCAGTTCGGTCTCCAGCGCGTCGAGCGGCCCGGCGAACCCGTCCGCGAAGTGCTCCAGCCAGAGCCGCACGGCGTCCAGTCCGTCGGCGTCGACGCAGTAGATGCGCTTGTTCCCTTCGGCGCGCACGGTCACGAGCCTGGCCTCGCGCAGCACCTTCAAGTGCTGGGAGACCGCGGGCTGGGAGATTCCGAAGTGGCCGCCGAGGACCTCGGCCACCGCCCCGGCCGGCCGTTCGCCGACGCTGAGCAGCTCCATGATCCGGCGCCGCACGGGATCGCCGAGGGCGTCGAATGCGGCCTCGGCCGATGCGCCGGACGCTTCCCCGCTCACGCTTCCGGCTGCTCCGGCTGCACCGTGTAGAACGCGACGACCGCGTCCACGGCGGCCTTCGCCGCCTCCGGGTCGTCGCCGTCGGCGATCGCGGCCGCGCCCCATGCGTCGCCGAGGAGGCGGGCGTACGCGACGCCTTCGGGGCCGGTCATCCACTGCTCCCACTCGGCGGGGTCCAGCGACGAGGCGGTCGCGAGGTAGTAGCCGAAGCTGTGCAGGAGCCCGTCCCAGCCGATGCCGACCGCGCCGGGACCGTACTGGGCCCACATGTCCGGGTCGACCGGGGCCTCGTGGACGAGTTCGAGGACCGTGGCGTCGCCCTCGTCCTTCAGATGCACGTCGAGCCAGGACATCCCGCCGCCGAACTCCCAGGTCACCGACAGGTGCTCGGGGGCGTCGCAGCGTTCGATGAGGCCGCCGGCCTGGGCTTCGAACTGGTACCGGCCGCCGACCTCGAGGTCGCCGGTCACCGGCTGGAACCAGCGCGGCAGCCGTTCGGGGCTGGTGAGCGCGTCCCAGACGTCGGCCCGGTCGGCGCGGTAGGCGCGGCGCGCGACGAGGACCTTCGTCGCGGCGCCGTGGCGCTCGCCGGTGCGGATCTCGCGGGCCACCAGTCCGGCGGACGCGATCGGGTCGTTGGGATCGGTCATGACACCCTCCTAATATAAGTTAAAACTTATATTAGGAGGGTGTGGCGAAGCGCGTCAACGATTCCCGGAAATCAGTGCTCGACGTAGCTGAGCAGGTCCTGGCGGGTGAGCACCCCGACCGGCTTGCCCTCGGCGAAGACCATGAGCGCGTCCCGGTCCTGCAGGGCCTGGACGGCGCGCTGAACCGGCTCGCCCGAGCCGATCGTCGGCAGCGGCGAGCCGATGTGCCGCTCGATCGGGTCGTGCAGCGTCGCCCGCCCCGAGAACAGGGCGTCCATGAGGTCGCGCTCGGCGACCGCCCCGGCCACCTCGCCGCTGGTCACCGGCGGCTCCGCCTTGAGCACCGGCATCTGGCTGACCCCGTACTGGCGCATGATGTCGATCGCCTCGCGCACCGTGTCCTGCGGGTGCACGTGGACCAGCTCGGGGATCTCCGCGCCCTTGCTGCTCAGCACCTCGCCGACGGTGGTCTCGCCCGAGCCGCCCATGAAGCCGAACTCGGTCATCCACGCGTCGTTGAAGATCTTCGAGAGGTACCCGCGCCCGCCGTCGGGCAGGATCACGACGATCACGTCGTCAGGGGAGGCGTCGCGGGCCACCGCGAGCGCCCCGACCACCGCCATCCCCGCCGAACCGCCGACGAGCAGGCCCTCTTCGCGGGCCAGGCGGCGGGTCATCGCGAACGACTCCGCGTCGGTGACCTCCACGATCCGGTCGGCCAGCTCGCGGTCGTAGTTCTCCGGCCAGAAGTCCTCGCCCACGCCCTCGACCAGGTAGGGCCGGCCGGTCCCGCCCGAGTACACCGAGCCCTCGGGGTCGGCGCCCACGACCTGGACCTTCCCGCCCGAGACCTCCTTGAGGTACTTGCCGATCCCGGTGATGGTGCCTCCCGTGCCGACCCCGGCGACCAGGTGCGTGATCTTCCCGTCCGTCTGCTTCCACAGCTCGGGGCCGGTCTGGTGGTAGTGCGAGGCCGGGTTCGCGGGGTTGGAGTACTGGTCCGGTTTCCAGGCGCCCTCGATCTCGTGGATGAGCCGGTCGGAGACCTTGTAGTAGGAGCGCGGGTCTTCGGGGTCGACCGCGGTGGGGCACACGACGACCTCCGCGCCGTACGCCTTCAGGACGTTCCGCTTGTCCTCGGAGACCTTGTCGGGGCACACGAACACGCACTTGTAGCCGCGCTGCTGCGCCACCATCGCCAAGCCCACGCCGGTGTTGCCGCTGGTGGGCTCCACGATCGTGCCGCCGGGCCTGAGCGCGCCGGAGGCCTCGGCCTCGTCGATCATGCGCTGGGCGATGCGGTCCTTGATGGAGCCGCCGGGATTGAGGTACTCGACCTTCGCGAGCACCGTCGCGGCCAGGCCCTCGGTGACCTTGTTGAGCTTCACCAGCGGGGTGTTGCCGATGAGGTCGAGGACGGATTCGTAGTACTGCATGCTCACAGCCTAGGCCCGACGCGTGTGCGACCGGAACAGTCCGCCGCCGTGTCCCGGCCCGTCCATCCCGCAGCGTGGATACGATCGGCCGTGGTACCGCCCGCGCCGGGCCGACCGGCGAGAATCGGGTCGCACACCTCTTTCGCAACGTAGGGAGACTGGGTATGAGCACCGCCGACATCGGCGTGGTCGGGCTGGCCGTCATGGGCTCCAACCTCGCACGGAACTTCGCCCGCCACGGCTTCACCGTCGCCGTCTACAACCGCACGCACGCCAAGACCACCGAGCTGATCGAGGCCCACGGCGACGAAGGCGACTTCGTCCCCTCCGAGGAGCTCAAAGACTTCGTCGCCTCCCTCAAGCGCCCCCGCAAGGCCATGATCATGGTCCAGGCCGGGAACGCCACGGACGCCGTCATCGACCAGCTCGCCGCGCTCATGGAGCCCGGCGACATGATCATCGACGGCGGCAACGCCCACTTCGAGAACACCCGCCGCCGCGAGGCCGCCCTGCGCGAGAAGGGCCTGCACTTCGTCGGCACCGGCGTCTCCGGCGGCGAAGAGGGCGCGCTGCTCGGCCCCGCGATCATGCCCGGCGGTTCTGAAGAGTCCTATGTGACCCTCGGCCCGATCCTCGAAGCCATCAGCGCCAAGGCCCCCGACGGCACCCCGTGCTGCTCGCGCCTCGGCCCCGACGGCGCCGGGCACTTCGTCAAGATGGTGCACAACGGCATCGAGTACTCCGACATGCAGCTCATCGGTGAGGCCTACGACCTGCTGCGCCGCGGCGTCGGCATCGAGCCGGCCGACCTCGCCAAGACCTTCTCCGAGTGGAACGCCGGCGAGCTCGACTCCTACCTCATCGAGGTCACCGCGGAGGTCCTCGGCCACGTCGACGCCGCCACGGGCAAGCCGCTCGTCGACGTCATCGTCGACCAGGCCGGCCAGAAGGGCACCGGACGCTGGACCGTCCAGATCGCCCTCGACCTCGGCGTCCCGGTCACCGGCATCGCCGAGGCCACCTTCGCCCGCGCGCTCTCCAGCGGCACCAAGCAGCGCGAAGGCGCCGTCGACGTGCTCACCGGCCCCACCGCGAAGGTGGACTTCCCCGAGCACTTCGTCGAGGACGTCCGCCAGGCGCTCTACGCCTCCAAGATCGTGGCGTACGCGCAGGGCTTCGACCAGATCGCCGCCGCCAGCGCCGAATACGACTGGGACATCGACCTCGGCTCGTGCTCGGCCCTGTGGCGCGCGGGCTGCATCATCCGGGCGCGCTTCCTCGACCGCATCACCGAGGCCTGGCGCTCGAACCCCGAGCTGCCGACGCTGCTTGCGGCGCCGGAGTTCACGAAGATCGTGACGGACGCGCAGGACGCCTGGCGCCGGGTCGTCTCGACCGCCGCCCTGGCCGGTATTCCGACGCCGGGCTTCTCGTCGGCGCTGGCGTACTACGACGGTCTGCGTTCGCGTCGCCTTCCGGCGGCGCTGATCCAGGGACAGCGGGACTTCTTCGGGGCCCACACGTACAAGCGCGTGGACCGCGAGGGCACGTTCCACACGGACTGGTCGGGCGACCGGTCGGAGATCCAACTCTAGGACAGTTCTTGCGGCGCCGCCCCTGCTGGTACGAGCAGGGGCGGCGCCGTTTCCGTTCGCCGCCATGAGGGAACGGCATGACGGCGATCACTTCTACACTTCTCGGTTCCCTTTTTCAGCGGACCGGTGTAATCGGGGCCCTGCCGATCAGCGACGGGGACCTGGCGGCGCTGGCTGGCGACGGGGTGCGGATGTTCCTGCGGCTCTTCGGGTCCTAGCGGCCCCAGCGCGGGCTGTAGGTGCCGCCGAGGTCGACCGGTTCGGCGGGGAGGTCGCCGTCGCGCAGGCGTTTGACGAGCGCGACGGTGCGGTCGGGCAGGATCGTGCCGTCGGCCGCGCCGCACTGCTCGACGGGCAGCCAGGCGAAGGCGAACCGCTGCTCGTAGGCGTCGCCGCCGGTGATGCGCGGCTCGAACCGTTCGACGCGGTGGAAGAAATACCAGTTCTTCTGGACGAGCAAGCGCCCCTTCGGGAACGCGGTGAACACCCCGAACGCGACCGGCCCGGCGAGCGCCTCGGGGTCGATCGCGTAGCCGGTCTCCTCGGCGGCCTCCCTGATCGCGGCCGCGCGGAGGTCCTCGCCCACTTCAACGCCGCCGCCGGGGGTGATCCAGCGCGTGACGCCGTCGAGGCAATGGTCGCCGCCCATGTGGAGCACGGTGTCGTGCTGGTCGAGGAAGAGGACGCGGGCGGCGGTGCGGAAGACCGCGCCGGTCTCGGATTCGATGCTCAAGGGGTGCTCCTCAGGCCGCGTCGAGCTGGCGGCCGATGGTTTCGAGTTCCACCGGTTCGGCGGGGATGTCGCCGCCGATCAGCTGCTTGACCAGTTGCCGGAGCGGCTCGACCTGTTCGAAACCGTCGGTGGTGAGGAACTCGTCCACGGGGATCCAGTTGAACTGTAGGTCCTGCTCGTAGGCGTCGCCGCCGGTCACCCGGGGTTCGAACCGTTCGACGCGGACGAGGAAGAAGTGGTTCTCCTGCGTGAACGTGCGGTCCGGGTGCACCTTCCGGTAGTGCTGGCGGGCGACCGGGCCGATCAGGTCCTCATGGCTCACGCGCAGGCCGGTCTCCTCGTACAGTTCGCGTGCGGCGGCGTCCCGCATGGTCTCGCCGGGGTCGATCCCGCCACCGGGAAGGATCCAGCGGGCGGGCCGGTCGGGGGTGGCGTATCCGCCGATGAAGAGGACGCAGTCCTGTTCATCCACGATGATGCCCCGGGCTCCTCGCCGGTCGATTCGGGTGGGTTCGTTCGTCGCGCTCACCGGTCAAGTATGGTGGCACGCTCGGTGACCGTCCAGTCCCTATCGGCGTCCCATCGCCAGGCGCCCCATGGAAGCCGAACGGGCGCAACGGGTACCGCACCGGCGAGGAGTCCCTTGAGCAGGTGGGCGAGCCGTGCGGGGAAGATCCGGTCGTCGGTCGCGGCCACTTGATCGAGGGTGAGCCAGCGGGCCGCGGTGAACTCGGCCTGCTCGACTTGTTCGAGCCCGTCGCGGACCGGGTCGAAATGCGGCACGCGCAGGAAGAAGTAGGCGTCGCTGGAATGGATCACGAGCTCGGGGCTGTCGGACCAGTCGCCCTCGGACTCGGCCACGACCGGCCCGAGCGCGCCGGGGTCGATGCGCAGACCGGTCTCCTCGAACACCTCGCGCACCGCCGCCTCGACGAGCGTCTCGCCCTCGTCGATCCCGCCGCCCGGCGTCACGTAGTACTCCACGCCCGGTCCCATGTAGTCGCGGCTGTAGAACAGCAGCACCCGGTCGTCCTCGTCCGCGAGCAGCACCCGCGCACACCGCCGACGCAGACATTCGGGTTCAGCGCTCACCCGTCGAGTATGAGCGGAGGGTACGACAATCGCAATCCGCTACAGGTCGACCCAGGGCAGCTCGATCGGGGCTTCGGGTCGCTCGCCTGCGAAGAGGCGCTTGAGGAGGCCCGGGAGGCCGATGGGGAAGACGATCGCGTCCGTCGCGTCCAGGTCGGCGAGCGACAACCATGCGCACCGGGCGACCTCGTTCCGCTCGCCCGCCTCGAGGCCGCTCAGGTCGGGCTCGAAACGGTTGACGCGCAAGAAGAAGTAGTGCTCCTCCGCCCGGTACCGAATGCCGTCACCAGCGATCCACGGGCCTTCGCGGCGCGCGACCTCCGCGCCCAGGGCCTCCGGTGCGACCCGCAGGCCGGTCTCCTCGAACACCTCCCGCACCGCGGTCTCGGGGAGCGACTCGCCCGCTTCGACGCCGCCGCCCACCGTGAAGTAGGAGTCGCCGCCCGGCACCACCGAGCCTTGGTTGAAGAACAGCAGCACCCGGTCGTCGCCGTCGACGAGGAGCACGCGCGCCGAGCGCCGGACCGGGTCTGTGGAGTTCGCCATGTACGCCAGCGTAAACCGGTCGGCAAGCCGTTTCCGCGCCCCGAACCGTCAGCGGCCGTCCCGAGGGCCGCTGAACACGGAACGGCCCGCGGCGGGGTGTCGCCGCGGGCCCGGTTTCCTGGTTCCAGAACTCAAGCGGTCGCGGGGGCCGCCTCGGTCGGGGTCGGCTTGCGGTCCTCGATCAGCTGCTTCGCCAGCCGACCCGAGGCCTCCGCCAAGCCCATGATCATCAGCGCGTTGATCGCGTGGAAGCCGAAGATGATCTGACCCGGCGTCGTCCCCGCCACGCTCACCAGCGCGATCACCGACTGCAGCAGCACCAGGCCGAGCACGCCGGCCGACATGCCCACCAGCTTTCCGCCGGCGCGCGCCAGCGCCGCGAACAGGATCCCCAGCAGCGCGACCACCGCGATGACGCGGCCGTTCATGATGTGCAGCGAGAACGACTCGTCCGGCGAACCGGACCCGATCGCCCCGTACCCGGCCAGGAAGAACTGCAGACCGATCAGCACGTGCAGCACGTGCGTCCAGGCCCGGTAGAACTTAAGCATCGATGCTCCTCGTCTCGATCTCGTCCTGAAGGGCGTCGACGCCCGTCATCGTGCCGTAGGCGAGCAGGTGGACCACGCAGTGATCCGAGTGCCTCTCGCCCCGCCATGCATCTACAAGGGACTCATTGACGGCGGCGGGCGCGAGCGCCGCCGCCACCGCCAACCGGGCCCCGAGCGCCGCCCCGGCCTCCAGGCCCTCGCCGTCCACCAGCTCCGGCAGGCCCGACGCCGCCGTCCCCTCCCGGACGCCGATCGTCCGCGCCACCGCCTCGGCCGCGTCCGCCCCGAGCAGTCCCGTCCCCGCCGAGGCCAACGCCCGCAGCGTCCCGTACGCGACCCCCACCGGCGAATCCCCCGCCCAGCCCGGCACGCGCACCCGCACGTCCCGCGCCCAGCCCGGCAGCCGCTCCAGCAGCGCCAGGCTCGTCCCCGGCTCCAGGTCCGCCGCCACCGCCGCCCGCAGCGTCCGCGAGGCCACCGAACGACCCAGCCGCGTCGCCGTCACCGGATGCGGCGACTCGTTGTGCGCCAGCACCTGCACCAGACGCGTGATGAACTCGAACACCAGCGCCGTCCCGATGAACCGCGGCGCGGCCTCCGCCGGGAACGGCCCCTCCGGGCCCGGGTCGACCGCCCACGCCGCCAACGGCGCCCACTCCCGCGGCGGCTTCCCCGCACGCAGGCCCTCGGCCAGCTCCGCCTCGCCCAACGCGTGCAGCAGCACCGTGTGCGCGTCCGTGCAGAACCGGCAGCCGTTGCGCACCGCGATCGCCGTCGCCACGACCTCCTTCGCCAGACGCTCCTGCGGCCCGCCGACCATCAGCGCCTCGCGCAGCAGCGACCACATCGCCGCGAGCAGCTCCGGTGCGGGCGAGAGCATCTGGAACGGCGCGCCGATCGCGCCCAGCTCCCGCTTCGCCTGCTCGTACACCTCCGCAACCGCGCCCTCGGCATGTCGGGCATCGACCGGTGCGATGTATCTGATCTGGGGTGGCATGGGGGTTCTCCTCGATTCGCCTCTCGCCGAGCGGATCTCGCGGCCCGGCGCCGCATGCCCTCCAGCCTCCCCGCGCGGGCCGCGCGGCGCGTCGTCCCTGCGCTGGCATTCCGCCCCGCAACGAGCAGCGCATTCGGGGCCGCCGTGTACACCCTGCGCCGTACACCGGCGCTGCACCGCGGGCCGACGCCGCACCCGGGACGCCGCCATAGGATTGGCCCCATGCCGACTCCCTCCGAAAGCCGCCTCAAGGGGCCGCGGCTCGACCTGGTCGTCGCCTTCCTCATGCTGAGCGACACCCTCCTCTCGGGCGTGGCCAAGGCCAGCACCGACGGCCTGGCCTGGTACGGCTGGCCGCTCCTCGCACTGGGGCCGTTGGCATTCCCGCTGTGGCGGCGCTACCCGCGCGCGGTCCTGCTCGTCACCGTCGGCGCCCTGGTCGCTTCCGGCCACCTCGGAGTCGGCCCCCTCGCCGCGGTCCCGGCGCTGGTGGCGATCGCCGTCGCGATGTACCGGGGGCACCGCAGGCTCACCGTCAGCCTCGTCCTGGTCGTCTCCGCCGTCACGATGCTCGGCAACTGGAGCGCGGCCGGATTCCACTTCACGGGCGCGGTCATGGAGCAGTCCATGCTCGTCATCGGCTGGCTCCACGTCGCCCTCATCTCCGGTGAGTCGCGGCGCCAGAGGGACGCCTACATGGCCGAGGCCGAGCACACCCGCGAGGAGGCGGTCAAGCGCAAGGCCGCCGACGAACGCGTCCGGATCGCCCGCGAACTGCACGACTCGCTCACCCACTCGATCTCGGTCATCCGCGTCCAGGCCGGAGTGGCGCTCCACCTCGCGCGCAAGCGCGGCGAGGACCCGCCGCCGGCGCTCGTCGCCGTCGAGGAGGCCGCGAAGGACGCCACCCGGGAACTGCGCGAGACCCTGACGATGCTGCGCGACGACGAAGGGCACCGGCTCTCCCGCGTCAAACCCCTCGCCGACCGCTACCGGGGCCTCGGCTTCACCATCGAGCTCGAATGCGAAGTGGACGAGACCGCGGTGCTCGACCAGGAGGTCGACCACGCCGCCTACCGGATCGTGCAGGAGGCGCTGACGAACGCGGTGCGCCACTCCAGCGGCGACCGGGTGCGGGTGCGCGTGCGCCGCGGCGAGGACGCCCTCCTCGTCGAGGTCGCCGACAACGGCCGCCCCGGCACCGTCGTGCCCGGACGCGGGATCACCGGCATGCGCGAACGCGTGGACGCCCTCGGCGGCGCCCTCGATGTCGGACCCGGCGAGTACGGTTTCACCGTCACCGCCCGGCTCCCGATGCCCGCCAATGTCATCGCCGACCGCGCAGTGCCCGAACCTGAACCGCCGATCCCGGCCCCGACCGCCGCCACGGAACTGGGGAGGACGCGATGATCCGAGTGCTGCTCGCCGACGACCAACCGCTCATGCGCGGCGGCTTCCGCGCCCTCATCGACGCCGAGGACGACATGACCGTCGTCGCCGAGGCCGCCGACGGCCCCACCGCCGTGCGCCTCGCCGGCGAGTACCGGCCCGACGTCGCCCTGCTCGACGTCGAGATGCCCGGCGGCGACGGCATCAGCGCCGTCCGCGCCATCGCCGCCGACCCGCACCTCGACGCCCTCCGGGTCGTCATGCTCACCAACTACTCCTTCGACGCCTACGTCTTCGACGCCCTGCGCGCCGGAGCCGCCGGCTACCTCGTGAAGGACACCGAACCCGAAGAGCTGCTGCGATGCGTGCGCGCCGCCGCGGCCGGAGAGACCCTGCTGTCGCCCCAGATCGCCGCGAAACTCGTGGCCGAATACGTGGCGCACCCGCCGTCGCGCCTGTCGGGGAAGGTCGAGGGCCTCACCTCGCGCGAGACCGAGATCGTGGCACTGGTCGCCCGCGGCCTGACCAACGGCGAGATCGCCGAACGCCTGTTCATCAGCCCCGCGACCGCGAAGACCCACGTGCACCGGGCGATGATGAAACTCGCCGTCCGCGACCGCGCGGGCCTGGTGGTCTTCGCCTACGAATCAGGCCTGGTCCAACCCAAGAGCACCGGCTAGGACCCCGCCTGCCCGGCGCTCGGCTCGCCCGCCTCGCCCTCAGCCGTACCGGCCGTGTCCGCCTCCGGCTCCGCGGTCGCGTTGTACTCCGAACCGAACAGCAAGGCCGCGTTCGTGATCCACAGCCATACCAGGAACACGATCGCGCCGCCCAAAGCGCCGTACGTCTTGTCGTAGCTGCCGAAGTTCGCCACGTACAGCCCGAACGCCGCCGAAGCCGCGAGCCACAGCACCACCGCCAGCGCCGCGCCCGGCGCGCGCTGGCGCAGACGCGAGCGCTTCGCCGGGGCCAGCCAGTACAGCAGTGCCACGATCACCACCACCAGCACGATCACCACGGGCCATTTCACCCAGCCCCACACCGTGACCGCCGTGTCGCTCGAACCGAGCGCGTCGCCGATCGCGCGTGCCACCGCCCCGCCGGTGGCCGCGACGATCGCGCACACCGCCGTCAGAAGGCCCACCACCACGGTGAGTACGACCCGCACGATGAGGACGGTCCACCATTTGCGCGTCTCGTCGGTGCCGTTGACCGCGTTGAGGGCCCGCGAGAACGCCGCCACGTAGTTCGACGCGGCCCACAGCGCCGCGACCAGGCCGACCAGGGCCAGCAGGCCAGCGGCGGCCGGGTTCATCTGGAGGCGCGCGACGGCGTCCTCGATGATCGCGAAGGTGTCGGGGGGCGCGAGTGAGGCGACGCCGTCCAGGAGCGCCTCGGTCGCGTCAGGGTTGAGCAGGCCGATGATCGAGGTGCCGACGAGGATCGCGGGGAACAGCGACAGTACCGAGTAGTAGGTGAGCGCCGCCGCGGTGTCGCCGCGGCTCGCCGCGCCGTACCGTTTGGCGGCCTTGACCAATGATCGGGCGCCCATGCCTTCACCGTGCCAGGCGGCGTGCGGGCCGGGGCGGGTTCGGGCGAACTCGGCACGCGGCCGGGCGCGCTAAGGCCTGAGGCGGTCGGACTCGTCGTCGCGCGCGCGGGCGCGGGTGGCGAGCTCCCAGATGACGAACACGTCCACCGCGATCACCAGCGAGGACCACAGTGGATATTGCGAGGCGAGGAAGCACTGGTTGATCGCCGAGACGGCCGCGACCAGCAGCGCCGGCGTCGGATGCGCGCCCCATCTGGTCAACCGCCGCCCCAGGCCCAGCTGCCCGAGCCCGATCACGATGGCCGCCAAGCCGACCGCGATGTTCACCCAGCCCCAGCCGGTGTTGTCGCCGCGGTACCAGTAGCCGCCGCCGGTGAAGATGAACGCACCGCCGCCGGCTATCGCGAAGCCGATGAAGACCTGCCAGGCGCCCACGAGCAGGAGCAGGACCCCCGCGAAGGCGGAACCGCCCTCCCTGCGGCGAGGATCCCAGTCCTCTCGAGTCATGCGCGGTCCCCCGGGGTGCTGCCTGACGGCGCCGTCGGCGCCGCTTGCGCACACAGCTTAGGCGACGGGCCGTCCCGATCGCGGCTCCCGCGCGCGGCCGCCTCGCGCCGAGCGCCTGCGGCAGGTCCTCGACCAGGCCGTACCAGCGCCGCTTGGCCCGTTCGGCCTCAACCTTTGGCCGGACCTTCGAGGCGACGAAGCCAGTTGGCGAGCAGCGCGCTGCCGTCCTCGGTGAGGATCGACTCGGGATGGAACTGCACGCCTTCGACGTCGACGACGCGGTGCCGCAGCCCCATGATCGTCCCGTCATCGCTGTGGGCCGTCACCACCAGGGGCTCGCGCACGCTCCCGGGCTCGACGGCGAGCGAGTGGTACCGCGTGGCGGTGAACGGGTTGGCGAGCCCGGCGAACACGCCTTCGCCGTCGTGCCGGATCGGCGAGGTCTCGCCGTGCCGCAGCTCGGCCGCGCGCGTCACCACCGCCCCCCAGTGCTCGGCGATCACCTGGTGCCCGAGGCACACCCCGAGCACCGGCACCTCCCCCGCGAAGTGGTCGAGCAGCTCATGGCCCAGCCGGGCCTCGTCGGGCCGGCCCGGACCGGGCGACAGCAGCACGCCCGCAGGGTGCAGCCGCACGGCCTCGTCCACATCGGTCCGGTCGGATCGGCGCACCTCCACCTTGGCACCCAGCGCCCGCAGGTAGGAGACGATGGTGTGGACGAACGAGTCGCGGAAGTCGACGACCAGCACGCTACCCATCGGTGTCTTCCATCAGCGCCCCCACCAGTGCGATCGAACCGTGCCTACTCCCCGTCAGGGGACTCCGCGGTCTGCCAGTCGTCAGAGTCGAAGCCCGTGCCGGGGCAGTCCACGCCGGGCACGCACGTCTCGCCGTCGGCCGGTGCGCCGCTCTCGTCGCCGTTCTCGACGTTCACGCCACCGGCCGGGTCGACGTTGCTCCACGGCATGTGCGGGTGCACCGCGGGGAACACCACGAACCACAGCAGCGCCAGCATGCCGACGGTCAAGGCGACCGAGCCGATCAGTTTACCCGGAAGACCCCCGGGGATCTTCCTCCAGATCCACGAGTACACGTCAGGCCTCCGTGTCGACTGCTGCAGGGGGCAGGTCGCCCTCGGGGTCGCGCTCGATCGTCTCCACCAGTTGGCTGTAGACCACGTATCGCTCGTAGTTGTCCCACCGCGGGTGGCAGGTGAACAGGGTCAGCCAGTAGTCCCCGTCGCCCGGCTCCACGCCGGGCTCGCCCGGCACCGGAGCGGTGATGTCGATCTGGGTCTCGTTGACGACCTCGTGCTCCTGCACCTCGTAGATGTAGAAGTTCTCCTTCGTCTCGATGACCACCTTGTCCCCGGGTTCGAGGGAGCGGATCTCCGAGAAGATCGCGGGCACGTTGTGGCCCGCGAGCGTGAAGTTGCCCTGCTCGCCCGGGTAGGCGCCTTCGAGGAAGCGGCCGGGCGCGTACTCGATGTCGGCCGGTTCGGTGCCCTCGACGAGCGTCCAGGACTCGGCCCGGATGTCGGGCGCCCACATGCGCGCGAACGCGTCGCCGAGCTCGGGCACGGGCGCGCCGTCGACGCTCTCGCCTTCGACCTCGCCGCCCCAGATCGTGTCGAGGTCGGTGGAGAGCGTCTCCTGCTCGTTGTTGATCGCCTCGGAGACGCCGAAGACCTCGTACCCGGCGTACAGCAGGACGATCGCGCCGAGGGTGATGAGCACTTCGCCGAGGCCGCGCACGGTGCCGCGCAGCCCGCCGTCGTCGCGGTGGCGTTTGACGGAGCGCTTCTTGCGGGCCGCGCTGTCGGCGCCGGGCGGCGCCGGCGTCTCGTCAGCGGGGATGACCGGGAGGATCGCGGTCCCGTCGGGCTCGGGCACGAGCGAGGCGCGCTGTGCCTTCGCGAGGCCGGGCGGGCGGAGCGCGGTGGTCCTGTCGGGGTCGGGAGTCGAGGAGGGGCGGGGGTGCGGGGAGGGGACGCCGGCACGGCCGGGGATCTTGGCGGCGCCCGCGGCCGGTCCCGGGGAGGGACGAGGGCGAGACGGAGACTCGTTCGCGAAGGGGGACCAGTCCTGATCGCTCACCTGGAACTTCGCCTCCATAGTGCCGGTGTACTTTTCGTAGGGGGATCTCGTAACCATAACGCGCGAGGCGATCCTAGGGTTGTGCCGCGAACCCAACTATCAACCGAACGGGCAGGTCTGCGCAGGCACGGCGCCTACGGGAGCCGGCTCGGTCTCTGTCCGCGCGTGTCGCTGAGCCTTCCAGACGCTTCGGCAGCTCACTCCCGGGGTGTGAGCTACGCGATGCCGCGCGGACGGCGCGTCACCGGCGGGCGGTACCCTGGACGTCGGACATGTCCCTCAGTTGGAGAGTCGTCGATGCCGAAGTCACGTGTGCGTAAGAAGAAGGTCTACTCGAGCTCTGGCGTGAGCAAGAGTTCGACCTCGGGCGAGAGCTACGAGCCGAGCCCGATGTGGGTGCCGATCACCGCTGTCGCCCTCATCGTGATCGGCATCGGATGGCTGACCCTGTTCTACCTCTCCGGCATGGCCTACCCGGTCGCGTCGTGGGAGTACTGGAACCTGGCCGTCGGCTTCTCCTGCATGGTCGCCGCCCTGCTCGTCCTGTCGAAGTGGCGTTGACCCGGACCCCTTGAAGGCGAGTACCCCTCGTCTCCTGTTCGAATTGAGCGATGTCGGACCCCGGCGTGCTTTTGAGCCGTGCAGATTCACGGCTCGCAAGCATCGCCGAGGCCGGATCCCCAAGGGCGGGTAAATCAGGATATTTCCTGATCCGCCCCTTTTTAATGCCTATCGGCGTTCGGGCAGCGTGCCCTCACAGGAGCTCGAGCACCGTCGCGTTCGCCATCCCGCCGCCCTCGCACATCACCTGGAGCCCGCGCCGGGACCCGGTGTCCCGCATGTAGTGCAGCATCGTCGCGGCAAGCCGCGCCCCCGAAGCCCCCAGCGGATGGCCGAGCGCGATCGCCCCGCCGCGCGGGTTGAGCCGCTCCTCGTCCGCGCCGGTCTCGGCCAGCCACGCCAACGGGATCGCCGCGAACGCCTCGTTCACCTCGAACACGTCGATCTCGTCCAGATCCAAGCCCGCACGCCGCAGGATCTTCGCGGTCGCCGGGATCGGCCCGTCCAGCATGAGCACCGGGTCGGAACCGACCGCGCACGCCGCCGCGATACGCGCCAGCGGCCGCACCCCGAGCCGCCGCGCGTGCTCATCGGTCGTGATGACCAGCGCCGCCGCCCCGTCCGAGATCTGCGACGACGTCCCCGCCGTCACCGAACCATCCACAGTGAACGCCGGCTTGAGCCCGCCGAGCTTCGCCATGCTCGTGTCCCGCCGGATGCCCTCGTCGGCCGCCACGCCCGCGACAGGCGCGATCTCGTCCGCGAACGCGCCCTTGTCACTGGCCGCCGCGGCCTTCTCGTGGCTGGCGAGCGCGAACGCGTCCATCGCCTCACGGCTGATCCCGTAGCGCTCCGCCACCAACTCCGCGGCCAAGCCCTGGTTGAACAGCACCGGCGCCGTCGCGTCCACGTTCGCGGCGTACCGCTCGCGCACCACCGGGCCGTACGGCTCGCCCACACCGGAACCGACGCTCGACCCCATCGGGACGCGGCTCATCGACTCGACCCCGCCGGCGACGACCACGTCGGCGTGCCCGGCCAGGACCGCGGCCGCCGCGAAGGACACCGCCTGCTGGCTCGAACCGCACTGGCGATCCACAGTGGTGCCGGGGATGAGGTCGGGCCAGCCCGCGGCCAGGACGGCGTTGCGGGCGACGTTCCAGGACTGCTCGCCCACCTGCGAGACGCAGCCGAGCATGACGTCGTCGACCGCGTCCGGTCCGAGACCGGAGCGTTCGAGCGCCGCGTTCATCGCGTAGGCGGCGAGGTCCACGGCGTGGACGCTGGCGAGCACGCCGCCGCGCCGTCCCAGCGGCGTGCGGGCGGCGGCGAGGATCACGGCTTCAGTCATTGCGGTACACCGGCGCGATGACGGCCCGCGCGATCGCGTTGAACGTGAGGTGGATGGCCCCCGCCGCCACCGACGCGTCCGGGTCGACCTTGACCGGGGCCTTCAGGGCGTGGACGGCGAACAGGTAGCGGTGCTCGGGGTCGCCGGGCGGCGGGGCGGCACCGGCGTAGCCCACGGTTCCCGAGTCGTTGCGCAGCTGCACCGCACCCGCGGGCGGCGCGGCGGCCGCGCCGGTCGGCAGCTCGGTGACCGATGCGTCGAGGCCCAGGAGCATCCAGTGCCACCAGCCGGAGCCGGTGGGCGCGTCCGGGTCGAAGCAGGTGACGGCGAACGCGGCGGTCTCGGCCGGAAAGCCCGACCAGGCCAGGTGCGGGGAGACGTCCTGCCCGGCGACCTGAGCGGGATCGAGCCTGACCTTGTCGGCCACGTCGTCAGAGACCACCGTGAACGACGGGAGCGGGGGCAGGAAATCGTAGGGCCAAGGGGCCCGTGTGCGGTCGAGCGACGTCATCGTTCTCCTCAACTTCCCGGCCCGGCCCGCGGCGCCGCCCTCCCCGCCCGCGCGGGGCGGCGAAGCGGCTCTCGCTTGCGGGGCCGCATGTCCTACGTCAAGTGCCTTGCGGGGGCGAAGAACCCCACATCTGCACCGTATCGCGGCAGCGGCCAGACCACGAGCGGGCCGCACCGCCGACCGAGGCGAAGCGGGGTCCGCCCAGCCGCGCGGCGCCGCCGTCCGCATCGTGGACAAGGGCGCGTTCCCCGGTGCCGCGGCGTGAGGCCATGTGCCCGAACCTGACCCGCGGTGCTGCCGGGTGAGGTGCGCCGCCGGCGGCGCATATGCCGCTCGACGTCCACCGTGCGGGCCGCTTACGCTGGTGTCATGCCGAACACCGACGTCATCTCTTTCTCCAGGGGCGCCCCGTCGCTCGACATCGTCGACACCGAAGGGCTCAAGGCCGCCGCCGTCGCCGCACTCGACGCCGATCCGGCCGGGGTCACCGGCTACGGCACCTCGGTGGGCTACGGTCCGCTGCGCGAGTGGATCGCGGCCAAGCACGGCGTCAAGGCCGAGAACGTGCTGGTCACGAACGGTTCCATGCAGGCCGACGCGTTCCTGTTCGACGAGCTCGTCAAGCCCGACTCGCCGGTGATCGTCGAGCGCCCCACGTACGACCGGACCCTCCTGGGCCTGCGCAACCGTCGCGGCGAGCTCCACCCGGTGCGCCTCCAGGCCGACGGCATCGACGTGGACGAACTCGAGGCCCTCCTCAAGGGCGGCGTGCGGCCGACCCTGGCGCACATCATCCCGAACTTCCAGAACCCGGCGGGCGTGACGCTCTCGGGCGAGAAGCGCACCCGGCTGCTCCAGCTCGCGAACGAGTACGAGTTCACGATCTTCGAGGACGACCCGTACTACGACATCCGCTTCCGCGGCGAGCAGTTCCCGACCATGCTCGAGCAGGACGAGACCGGCCGCGTCGTGTACGCGTGCTCGTTCTCCAAGACCGTCTGCCCGGGCCTGCGCACCGGCTACCTGGTCGGCCCGGCCGACATCATCGCGAAGATCGCCGCCGCCGCCACCAACACCTACATCGCGCCGAACATGTTCGCGCAGGCGACGATCTACCAGTTCGCGGCCTCCGGGGCGCTGGACCGGTCGATCGCGACGGTCAAGGCCGCCCTGGAAGAGCGGGTGGACCAGCTCTCCGCCTCCTTGCGCGCGCACCTGCCGAACGCCGAGTTCATCGTTCCCGACGGCGGCTACTTCCTGTGGGTCGACCTGGGCGAGGGCGTCGACTGCGCGAAGGTCGCGGCCGCGGCCGCCGACGAGGGCGTCCAGGTCGTCAAGGGCACCGACTTCGTGCTCGAAGGCGGCGAATCCTGCCTGCGGCTGGCCTACTCGGCCGTCAAAGCCGACCGGATCGACGAAGGCGTGCGGCGCCTCGCGAGGGCCGTCGAGGCCTCCAAGAGCCTCTGACGTCACGACCCGTGATCGACTGAGAACGTTACGCCGACAATGGATGGCGGTTATGCGACATGGCGTATAACCGCCACCGCGACGCCCTTCCCAGAACGGATGCGGGGCGCAAAGATCGGTGCGTGACCGCGGTTCGCCGCGGAGCGGCCGTTATCCCGCCCCCATTGACGCCGGATCGGTGAACTCGCCCACTCCCCCCGAGGCGAGGCACCGGTCCGGCGTTGCCCTTCCCCGCGGTGCGGGCATGCTTTCGGGGACCCGCGTCGCCGCGAATCCCCGATCAGTACGCCGCCGGTCCCGCCCGGCGGCCGTACTCGGACCCTGGCCGGCCACGTTGCCGACCAGTCCCCCCGATATTCATTTCACGCGGCCCCGCTGCTGCGGCTTCACCTCAGGACGAACCGTCCGGCTCCGCCGCGATGCCTCCCGGCATCAGCGGGAGACGCTGTCGACCAGTTCCTCGGTGATCGCCCGGTCGTTGAGCTCGCTGTCGTCGAGGAGTTCGTCCGCGAGGAGCGCCTCCCCGATCGACTCCGTCCGCTGCCGGTACCAGAAGTACGCGGCGGCGCCCCCGAGCGCGAGCCCGGCCCCGATCGCCCCGACGACCCACGGCCACTTGGGGGCCGGGGGCTTCCGGAGCCCGACTTTGGTCAGGACGACGTTGACCTTCGGCACGGCCGCCTCCTTCGTACCCTTGGCCGCAGCGAAGCTCGCGTTCTTCAGCGAGGTCACACCCTGCGTGAAATGGTCCACGGCCTCCTTGGTGGGAGTCGTGGCATGTCGGCTGAAGCCCATAGTGAATGCCTCCTCTAGGTGCCTTTAGGTCTCATCGTGCCCCGGCCTGTGACACCCGTCGAGGGAAACGGGGGAGAAAGTTGGACGAACCTCGGCCGTCTGGCACCATGGACGCCATGACGAAGGCGACGCTGAAGACCAATGCAGGCGACATCAAGATCGAACTGCTCGACAACCACGCGCCCAAGACCGTGGCGAACTTCGTGGGTCTGGCCGAGGGCACCAAGGAGTACACCGACCCTGAGACCGGCAAACCCGGCTCGGGCCCGTACTACGACGGTGTCATCTTCCACCGGATCATCGACGGCTTCATGATCCAGGGCGGCGACCCGACCGGCACCGGCCGCGGCGGACCCGGCTACAAGTTCGCCGACGAGTTCCACCCCGACCTTCACTTCGGCGAGCCCTACCTGCTCGCCATGGCGAACGCCGGGCCCGGCACCAACGGCTCCCAGTTCTTCATCACGCTGGGCCCGACACCGCACCTGAACTTCCGCCACACCATCTTCGGCAAGGTCGTGGACGAGGACTCCAAGGCCGTCGTCGCCCGCCTCGGCAAGGTGCCGACCGGGCCGATGGACCGCCCGGTCGAGGACGTCGTCATCGAGTCCGTCGTCATCGAGAAGTAACGACGCCTCAATGAGCGAAGAGCAGTCGGCCCCCACCTGCTATCGCCACCGGAACCGCCAGACCTACCTGCGATGCGTTCGCTGCGACAAGCCGATCTGCGCCGACTGCCGCATCGACGCTCCCGTCGGGTTCCAATGCCCTGACTGCGTGGCCGCCGGCCGCCGGACGATGCGCAAGACGCGCTCCTCGTTCGGCGGCGGCGCCCGCGCGGGCGCGGCGGGCACCGTCACCAAGGTGCTCATCGGCATCAACGTCGCGGTGTTCCTGCTCGCGGTCATCACGGCGGGCAGTCTCGCCGCGGCGACCGGCTCCGGGTCGACGCCGCTCCATTGGCTCGGCGCCGAGATCGGCTATCTTCCCGGCTACCAGCTCGGGGCCCCGCTCCCGGCGAACATGGGGTCCGTGACCGACACCGTCGCCGAGGTGGAGATACTCGGCACGACGGTGACCTCGCCGTTCCTCGCCGGTGGCGGGTACTTCCGCATGATCACCGCCATGTTCCTGCATTTCGGCGTCATCCACCTCCTGTTCAACATGGTGGTGCTGTGGATGCTCGGGCGGATCCTCGAACGCGATCTCGGGCCCGCGCGGTTCCTCGCGGCCTACATGCTGTCCGGTCTGGCCGGATCGGTCGCGGTCTACCTGTTCTCGTTCGACACCTCGACCGCGGGCGCCTCCGGTGCCGTGTACGGCCTGTTCGGTCTGATGATCCTCATCAACCGCAAGCTCAAGCGCGACAACCAGGGCCTTTACATCCTGCTGGGGCTCAACCTGGTCTTGACGCTCTTCTTGGGCTTCAGTTTCGCGGGCCACGTGGGCGGCCTGGTCGGCGGCCTCATCTGCGGCGCGATCCTGACGTTCACGCCGCGCGAGCGCCGCTCCCTCCACTGGGTCGGGTTCGCCCTGTTCCTGGTGGTGCTGGCGGCGGTCACGTTCTTCCAGACCGGCGTGCTCGACAACCAGTTCGACATCGTTTAACGGGCCGCCGTCAGGCGGCCCGGCGGGTCGACACGTCGATACCGAGCCGCCGCTGCGGCTCTTCAGCCCGAGCGCTTGCGCTCGGGCTTCGTCGTTCGCACATGGTGCGCGGCGGCTTGCTCGGTGGCTGATTGGAGGGCGTGGCTTCTTCTTGCCGGCCGGCCTTGGGGCCCCTCCCCCCGCCCCCACCCCCTCGCCCACCCGCCCTGATGTCGATGTCGTGCACGGAGTGTCGGGCCGTCGCTTTCGCGCGGCCGACGGTCGTCGTTGACCGTCCGGGCGGCGCCAGTGCGGTCCGCGCCGATGGGGCGCGTTCAGGTTGGCGCAGGTGCCGCCGATTGCGTGGGAGGCGCCAGGCTTCGCTTGCCGGAGCTACTTGAGGTCGGCGACCCAGGTTCGGGCCTGCTCGAGGTCTTCCGGTGTGTCGCAGTCGAACCACGGGGGCGGACTCGCGTCCTCCCAAGCGATGGTCTCGACGTCGATCCCGGTGAACAGGAGCCTCGCCGGGTCTCCGGGTTCGATCTCGGCCGCGTTCCGCCGCACCAGGTCGATCGGCCACAGGCCGCACAGCCACTGCCGGCGACCCGCGTTGTCGCAGAACACCGACCCGTAGGTAGGGCCTGCTGCGTCCGCACGGTCCTGGAGCAGCTGCAGCGCCTTGGAGGTCAGGAACGGCAGGTCACCGCCGAGGATCGCCACCCGCTCGTTGCCCTCCGGCACCTGTGCCAGACCGGCCCGCACCGACCAAGCCGGTCCGGAACCCGCCGGATCCTCCAAGAGCTGGAGCACCCCCTCCGGCAGGGGTTCGGACCCGGCGGGCCGCGTGCCCACCACCACCCGGGCCGTGGCCGCCTCGCAGCCCGACAGCATCCGTTCCAGGATCGTCGCGCCGCCGACGACCAGTTCGCTCTTCGCGCGCCCCCCGAATCGCCGCGCCTTGCCGCCGATGAGGATGATCGCGGCGAAGTCGCCAGGGTGCTCAACCATGACCCCAGCGTAGCGATCACTCCTCGATCGTGGGGTGCCGCTGAGCGGTCGCGCAGGTTCGGTTTCAAGCGGCGTCTATTGGTCATCCTTTGCCTTCCTCCCGTTTGGGTTTCGTTGGGGCTATAGCCATCAGGTGGGGCCGGTGGGTCGGGAGCGGGGTGGGGCGGGTCTGGGCTCGGTGTCCTTCATTCCTCGATCGCCGCCTCCTTGCACTCCGTCTGCTCCGATTCCTCGAGTGCTGCTTCCTCGGTTTCGGCCTCTGCGACCTCGGCTTCATCGCGGTCGCCGCAGCCGATCCTCGACAGCGCGCCCGGCGGGATGCCCGCCTGCAGCGCCGCCATGAGCATCTGCGCGAGCCGGTAGTGCGGGCTCGACCTCAGTGCCAACTCGAACGCCTCGAGCGCGAGCACACCGTTGCCGAACCGGTAGGCGGCGAAGCCCGCCACCGTCGCGGCCGGGGCGACCAGGTCTTCCTCGAGATGCCGGGCCACCCAGATCCACAGGTCGACCCGGTTGCCCTTGAAGCGGCCCGAGTTGATGCGCCGCAGCGCGTAGTCGCGGATGTCAAGGTCGCCGAGGGCGAGACCGACCGTCGCGATGTCGTCCGGACCCGGCAGGGTGCCGACCCCCATCCAGTGGTCGATCGCGTGGAGATCGAGCGAGCGCTGGCTGCCCCAGTCGAGCTCGGCATCGGCCCTGAGCGCTGCCGCGACCGCGTCAGCCACCGCCGCGCGCCGACCCGCCGGAGCCGGGGCGAGCTGGGCGGCGATCGCGCTCCGGTCCGCCTCGGCGTAGCAGCCCGCGACCGCCACCTCGCAGGAGGCCGCGGAGGTCTCCGGGATCGGTGCGCCCTCGGGCGGGCAGCAGGGCTTGCCGCAGGTGAGGCTGAACCAGCGGCCGTCGGCCACCCGCAGCAGGTCGAGCGGTTCGATCCCGGCGGCGTGGAGCCGGGCGGCCACACGCTCGGTCGCCGCCTTCGCGAGGTCGGCCTCGCCGTAGACGATGACCACGCAGCCGTCGCACTCGTTGAGGCTCAACTGAGCGGTGAGGTCCGGCAAGTGCTCCAAGTGGTCGGCCGAACCGGGCAGGTCCGCCCGGAAGGTGCACTGGAGTTCACCGCCGATGAGACCGACCACGACGAGGCTGTGGTCGGGGTGGAAACCCAGCAGCAGCGGGACGGTCGTCAGGAGATCTGTGGGGCCGTTGAGGCTGATTCTCGCTTGTGTCGTGTGCATGTATCAACTGTCCGTTGCATGTCCACTACAGGCAAGAATTATTTTTCGACCTGTGGATAACCGAATCGGGCCTGTGGATTGTTTGTACCTGTTCGGGAAGTGTGATAGCGGCGTGTCGGAGCCCCGTCGTGCCGGCTTTCAAGGGCTGAGGCGATGGGCATGGCGGGTGCGGAGTCAGCGCGGCCGCGCGGAGCGGGGCGATAGGGTGGAAGGTCTGAACCGGGCCGCCCGCGCCCGTGCCGCCACAGCGCCGCGCAGGGGCCCGCAGCGGACGAAACCACAGGTCAAAGCGGGAGCGAAGCGTGTCGAACCAGTACGTCCACCTGCACGTGCACACCGAGTACTCGATGCTCGACGGGGCCGCGAAACTCAAACCCCTGTTCGCGGAGGCGGAACGGCTGGGCCAGCCCGCGATCGCCATGACCGACCACGGGAACATGTACGGCGGCTACGCCTTCTACCAGCAGGCGAAGAAGACCGGCGTCAAGCCGATCATCGGCATCGAGGCGTACCTCGCGCCCCACGACCGCTTCCACAAGAAGCCGACCTGGTGGGGCGAGCCGTCCCAGCGCGGCGACGACCTCTCGGGTGCGGGCTCGTACACCCACATGACCATGGTCGCGAAGGACTCCACAGGGCTGCGGAACCTCTTCCGCATGTCGAGCCTCGCCTCCTTCGAGGGCTACTACTACAAGCCGCGCATGGACCGCGAGCTCGTCTCCCAGCACTCGCAGGGCATCGTGGCGACCACCGGCTGCCCTTCGGGCGAAGTGCAGACGCGCATGCGCCTGGGCCAGATGGACGAGGCCTACCAGGCGGCCTCCGACTACCGGGACATCTTCGGGGCCGAGAACTACTTCCTCGAGATCATGGACCACGGCAACGACATCGAGCAGCGCGTCAAGAACGAGCTGTACGAGCTGGGCAAGAAGATGGGCATCCCGCCGCTCGTCACCAACGACTCCCACTTCGTCACCGAAGCGCAGAAGGACACCCACGCCGCGCTCCTGTGCGTCCAGTCCGGCACCACACTGGACGACCCGAAGCGGTTCAAGTTCGACGGCCAGGGCTACTTCCTGCGATCCGCCGAGCAGATGTACGGCGTCCGCCCCGACGAGATGTGGCAGGAGGGCTGCGCCAACACGCTCCTCGTCGCCGAGATGGTCGAGTCCTACGACGAGATCTTCGCCGTCCAGGACCGGATGCCCGTCATCGACGTCCCCGAGGGCCACGACCAGGGCACCTGGCTGCGCAGTCTCGTTCTGGACGGGCTCAAGGAACGCTTCCCCGGCCAAGAGGTCCCGGCCGACTACCTCGAGCGCGCCGACCTCGAACTCAACGTCATCATCAACGCCGGGTACCCCTCGTACTTCCTCGTCGTCGCCGACCTCATCAGCCACGCCCGCTCCATCGGGATCTACGTCGGCCCCGGCCGCGGTTCGGCCGCCGGCTCGCTCGTCGCCTACGCGATGAAGATCACGAACATCGACCCGATCGAACACGGCCTGCTGTTCGAGCGGTTCCTCAACCCCGAGCGCGTCTCGATGCCCGACATCGACATCGACTTCGACGACCGCCGCCGCGGCGAGATGATCACCTACGCGACCGAGAAGTACGGCAAGGAATTCGTCGCCCAGGTCATCACCTTCGGCACCATCAAGACCAAGGCCGCGATCAAGGACGCCGCCCGCGTCCACCACGGCCAGCCCGGCTTCTCCATCGCCGAGCGCATCACCAAGGCACTCCCGCCGCCGGTCGCCGCCCAGGACATCCCGCTCTCGGGCATCCTCGACACCGAGCACCCGCGGTACAAGGAGGCCGGTGAGGTCCGGACCCTCATCGAGAGCGACAACGACGTCCGCCAGATCTTCGACACCGCGCTCGGCCTCGAAGGCCTGATCCGCAACGCCGGCGTCCACGCCTGCGCGGTCATCCTCTCCTCGCAGCCCCTCATCGACTGCATCCCCATGTGGGCCAGGCCGGACGGTTCGATCATCACCGGCTGGGACTACCCGTCCTGCGAGGACATCGGCCTCCTCAAAATGGACTTCCTGGGCCTGCGCAACCTCACCGTCATCGGCGACGCCATCGAGGCGATCAAGCTCAACCGGGGCGTCGACATCGACCTCGACACGCTCGCCACGGACGACCCGAAGGCGTACGAGCTGCTCGCGCGCGGCGACAGCCTGGGCGTGTTCCAGCTCGACGGCGGGGCCATGCGCGAACTGCTCAAACGCATGCAGCCCACCGAGTTCAACGACATCATCGCGGTCAACGCGCTGTACCGGCCCGGCCCGATGGCCGCGAACTCGCACAACAACTACGCCGACCGCAAGAACAAGCGCCAAGAGGTCATCCCGCTCCACCCCGAGCTCGGGGAGGCACTCGAGGAGATCCTGTCCGAGACGTACGGCCTGATCGTCTACCAAGAGCAGATCATGCGCATCGCCCAGAAACTGGCGGGCTTCACGATGGGCCAAGCGGACATGCTCCGCAAGGCCATGGGCAAGAAGAAGATCGACGTCCTGGAGAAGATGTACGCCGACTACGAGGCGGGCATGCTCGGCAACGGCTACTCCAAGGACTCGATCAAGACCCTGTGGGACATCATGCTCCCGTTCGCCGGATACGCGTTCAACAAGTCGCACGCCGCCGGCTACGCCCTCGTCGGGTACTGGACCGCCTACCTCAAGGCGAACTACCCGGCCGAGTACATGTCCGCGCTGCTCACCTCCGTGGGCGACTCCAAGGACAAAGCGGCCATCTACCTCTCCGAATGCCGCCGCATGGGCATCACCGTCATGCCGCCGGACGTCAACGAGTCGCGCCACATGTTCCACCCGGTCGGCACGGACATCCGCTACGGCATGGGCGCGGTCCGCAACGTCGGCGCGAACGTCGTCGCCGGGATCATCGAGGCCCGCGAGGAGAAGGGCGCCTACGCCGACTTCAAGGACTTCCTGCAGAAGGTGCCCGCGCCGGTGTGCAACAAGCGCACCATCGAATCGCTCATCAAGGCCGGCGCGTTCGACTCGCTCGGGCACGCCCGCCGCGGCCTCGCCGAGGTCCACGAGAAGGCGATCGACGCGATGGTCTCCATCAAGAAAGAGGAGGCGCGCGGCCAGTTCGACCTGTTCGGCGGCATGATGGACGACACGACCGAGACCCTCGGCGTCGACCTCACCATCGCCGACGACGAATGGGAACGGCGCGACAAGCTCGCGTTCGAACGCGAGATGCTCGGCCTCTACGTCTCCGACCACCCGCTCAACGGCTTCGAGCGGCTCCTCTCGTCCAATGCGGACCGCCCGGTCGCCGCGCTCCACGGCGAGGAGATCGCCGACGGCGCGAACGTGCGCGTCGCCGGGATCCTCCAGAACGTCGCCAAGCGCGTCACCAAGCAGGGCAAGCTGTGGGCCTCGGCCACCCTGGAGGACCTGGCCGGCTCGATCGAGGTCCGGTTCTTCCCCAACACCTACGAACTCGTCTCGGACTCGCTCGCGGACGACCTGGTGTGCTGCGTCAAAGGCAAACTCGACCGCCGCGACGGCACCGCCCAGCTCATCGCCCAGGACCTCGCCGTCCTCGACACTTCGACAGGGCCCGAAGCGAACTCGGCGCCGATCACGCTCGCGCTGCGGGCGGCAGCGGTGAACCAGGACCTCATCGAGAAGCTCTCCGACACCTTCAAGACCCACCGCGGTGAGGCCCAGGTGCGCGTGCAGCTCGCGAACGGACCCAAGACGACGATGCTGGCACTGGGCGACCAGTGGCGGGTGCGCCCCTCGGTCGAACTCTCGGCCGACCTCAAGGCGATCCTCGGCGTCGGCGCCCTGGTCGGATAGCGGACCGCGCCACCGCACCGAGCGGACACACGCAGACGGCCCGGCCGCTTTCCAGCGGCCGGGCCGCATCGTTCCCGGTAAAGGCGACGGCGGAAGCCGTGCCGCCGGGAGCGGCGGCGAACCGGGCCCGACCGATCGATCGGTTCCCGCCGCCCTGCGCCAAGATGACCGCATGACCCCCGTTCACGAAATGGGCGCGGCCTCGCCCACCCGGCGGCGGGCGGCCCTGCTGCGCTTCGCCACCGAAGTCGGCGCCTGGGCCGCCATCGGCACGGCCCTCGCCCAGATCTCCCTGCCGCTCGCCATCAGCGTGGTCCTCGCCTCCGTCGCCGTCCCCGCCGTATACGCCACCCCCGGCGACAAGCACCAGACCCTCATCCCCGTGCCCGGCTGGGTGACCATCACGATCCTCGCCGCCACCATGGCCGGCGGCGCCACCGCCGCATGGATCGCCTGGCCCTGGTGGGGCGCCGCCGCCTTGAGCGCCTTGACGATCGCCGGCGCCATCGCGGAACTGCCGCGATGGCGCTGGCTGCTCACCGTGCGAGGCTGAGCCGTCAGGGGTCGAAGCCGCTACCCCGGAACGGTCAGTCCTTGAAGTTGCCGTGGTTGTCGATCGGGCAGGCGTCCTCTTGCGCCATGCGCGCCGGGTCGAACGAGTAGCCCGGGATCTGATCGGTGAGGAAGGCGCCCGTGGCGTTGAATGCGTTCAGCCCGTGCGGGGCGCTCGCTGCGCCGTACGTGTTGGCGCCGGGCGTGGTCAGGACCTGGGTCAGTGTCGGGTCGGCGGCGGAGGCGGTGTCGTAGTAACCGGGCACCACTGTGGCGTTGAAGCGGTCGGTCCGGGCGACGCCGGTGAGCGCCCAGGACGCGTCGGAGGCGTTGCGCCAGTAGCCGGGCGAGCACCAGGCGCCCTCGCCGGTCATTTCCTGGCAGCCGTGGCTGACGACGAGGTTGACCTGCTTGAGGCTGGTCGGCTTGATCCCCGCGGTGTTGAACGTGGCGTGGACGGGCAGCTCGAGCAGGTCCTCATACGCGTAGTAGTCGCCGGCGAACTTCCACGTCCCGCCGATCTTGACCATCGGGACTTCGCCGTCAGGCAGGTGCAGGGTCACGCCGCCGCTCGGGTTGGCGTTGAGCGTGAGGACCCAGACGAGGTAGGACTGCCCGGCCTCGTACGACCGGCCCGGGCCGTTCCAGTCCGCGAACAGGCCGGTGCCGCCGTCGTCGGCGTCGTTCTGGCCGGTGAGGCCGCAGCGCTCGTCCTTGAGGTTGGGTGTGCCGTCGGTGTCGACGATGAAGCCTTGGCCGGTGTAGGCGACCGTGGGTGCCGCCGCGGAGGCGGGCCCGGCGAGTGCCAGGGCGAGGGTGCCCACGGCGCCGAGGATCAGTGCGGTCAGGGTCCGCTTCTTGACGGCGGGCAGCCAGTGGCGGGCGGAGATGGTGTTGCGTCCCATGATGAGTTCGCTCCTGCTTCAGAAGAAGGGGTTGATGGTCCGTCCCGCTGCGGGGCGGTGATCGAGTCTGCGGAGGGCATGGCGAGGACGCGGCAGCCCTTGGATCGCCGGTGGCTGCCGGATGACCGGCGAATGGGAGTGCGGACGAGGCGTCGGTCGCCTCGATCGGCGCCGGCTGCATGAGCGGGCGAGCGCTTGGGTAACAGGATAGACACGCTGGGTTCATGCTCGATATCCGTCGCGCAGCTCGAAGCCCGGCACCGAACGTACGACATCCAATACGTGATTTCTCGCTGCATTCTCCGCAATGCCAGCGCTGGTTCGGTGACGCAGGCCTCATCTCGTTCGTGGTCTCCGGCGGTCACACTTTCGGCGGCGCTCTCGTCAATGTGGTGTATCGGATCAACCCGAAAGGAACACCACCATGAGCACCTACCCCCGTATCGAGAACCCGGTCCAGCACCTTCCCGTCGTGGGCGAGATCGCCGCGGCGGTCAACAAGGCGAACGCCGAAGGCGTGCTGCCGAAGGAGCTCGTCACCCTCGTGCAGCTGCGCGTCGGCCAGCTCGTCGGCAGCTCCTACTTCACGGCCCGCCAGCTGAGCGACGCCGTGGACACCCCCGAGCGGCTCGGCGCTGTCGCCACCTGGCGCACCTCGCCGTATTTCACGGAGGCCGAGCGGGCCGCCCTCGCCCTGGCCGAGGCGGTGCACACGCCGAACCC
This sequence comes from Glycomyces rhizosphaerae, assembly GCF_042647865.1. Taxonomy (NCBI): domain Bacteria; kingdom Bacillati; phylum Actinomycetota; class Actinomycetes; order Glycomycetales; family Glycomycetaceae; genus Glycomyces; species Glycomyces rhizosphaerae. Next base: position 110,928 of record NZ_JBHRWO010000010.1, on the reverse strand, counting down.
GACCGGTGAGCGCGTCAGCGACGAGCTGTTCGACGCGGCCGCGAAGCACTTCAGCGACAAGGAGCTCACCGTCCTCACGGCCGTGCTCGGCCAGATCGGGTACTTCATCCCGCTGGCCCTCATCGGCAACCCGAAGGTGGGCGTCTCCCTCGCCGAGCAGTGGCAGAAGTAGACCTGTGCGAGAGAGGGCCCGCGCTAAGCGCGGGCCCTCTCGGGCGGCTTCAGGCCAGGGCCCCGAGGATGAGCGCGGCGGCGGCCGGGACCAGGTACATCACCGGGTAGACCACGGTCTTGTAGGAGCGGGCCCGCAGCACGGTGACCACGGCGCCGAGGAAGTAGAGGATGATGCCGACGGCGGCGGCGACGCCGATGAAGGGGAGGAACAGGCCGACGAGGAGACCGAGGGCGCCGGCGGCCTTGGCCAGGCCGAGCCAGAACCACCACGACTGCGGCACGCCGTAGCTCTGCAGCGGTTCGACCACGAACGCGGCCTTGGTGAAGATCGAGTAGGCCGAGAAGCCCACCCAGAGCGCGGCGGCGATGGTGACGATGATGTGGGCGAGGGTCATGGGACTGCTCCGGTTCGATTCGCGGGGACGCTTATATCCGGTTGAAACCGCAGCGGGCGCGAACGTGACAGCGAATCCCGACAAGTGGCGCGGATCACTGGGGCGGTGTCGCCGGCCGGTGGCGGCCTAGGATTCGTCGATGCAGAGGATCGAGGCAGGGGCCGTGACGATCACCGACCGGCGCACCGAGCGGAGCTGGACGGTGGAGGTCGCACCGTTCCTGCTGTCGCCCTTGCAGGTCACGCGCCGAGCGATAAGCGAGGCTTACGGGCTCGCCGTCGCCGACGAAGACGGCGCTGACGACCTGTTGCCCGCGACGCACACGTCCTGGTTCGAGGCCGTCGAATACTGCAACCGGGTGTCGGAGCAGGCGGACCTGCGGCCCGCCTATGCGATCACGGGGGAGGAGCGCGAAGCGGTCGTCTGGGACCGCACCGCGGACGGCTACCGGCTTCCCACCGAAGCCGAATGGGAGTACGCCTGCCGGGCCGGCACCACCGGCCCCCGCTACGGCGAACTCGACGAGATCGCCTGGTACCGCGCCAACTCCGGAGAAAGGGCGCATTGTGGCGGCGAGAAGGCGCCGAACGCCTGGGGCCTGCACGACATGATCGGGAACGTCTGGGAATGGTGCTGGGACGTCTACGACGCCGAGGTCTACAAGGACTACCGGGTCATCAAGGGCGGCGGCTGGTTCGACGAGCACTGGTCCTGCCGGGCCGGCGTCCGCCGCCGCACCATGCCGACCCTCCGCATCGAAGACCTCGGTTTCCGCTTGGCCCGCAACACCGTCTGAGGGGGCCTGAACCTGAGGAAAGCGAAAGCGGGGCAGGCCGGTCGGCCTGCCCCGCTTTCGCTTTCCTACGCGTTCAGGGACTTCCAGAAGTCCAGGTGGTGCTCGTCGGCGAAGTCGATGTTCCTTGCGCCCTCGGGGGAGAGCTGGCGGACGCAGTCGCCTTCGGCTTCGTTCCAGCGGCCGCGGTCGTCCGGATCTCCGGTGCGGGCGAAGGTGCTCCAGGACTTGACCATCAGGTCGGCGAGGGGCTCGACTTCGGCGCTGCGGTCCGCGAAGATCGTGGTGTCGAAGAGGAACGCGACGTCGACCATGTGGAAGGCGTCCATCTCCCACGACGGGGCCTCGAACTCCTTGAAGTAGGGCGTGCCGGAGGCCGACACCTCATAGGCGTAGGTGGGCACGTGCTCCGACAGGGCCGCAACGGTGTCCGAGAGGTTCGCGGCCCAGTCGGCGTCGGTCTGCACCGCGGCCAGCGCCTTCGCCGGGTGGTCATAGTCGCTGAGCGGGTATTCGGCGTTGATCGCGTCGGCGGCTTCGGGGCCGAACTGATCGACCAGAGCGGGGAGATACTCCTCGTCGGTCATCACGTGCCCGGTGAGGACCTCCATGCCGCCGGTCATGAGCTGGTTCTCGTCGCGGTTGATGCCGATGAGCACCGGCACCTCGTTGAGGTCGCCCGAGGCGATCGCGTCAGCGGTGGCGACGGGCATGACCGGGCCGCCGACGACCGGCTGCACCTCGTAGAGGCCGGCGGTGGCCGTGTTCAGTTCCTCTGCGTCGAGGCCGCGCAGGCACGCCTCGACGTCCTCGACCTCGGGGCACAGCTCGTCGGCGACCGCGATGTCGCGGGCTTGGCCTTCCGCTCGTGAAGGGGCCCAACCGGAACCGCACGGCGCGCTCTGCGCGATCGCCTTGTCGAACAGGTCGGCCGAGCTCTCGGAGGCGAGGTGCGCGCAGACGTCGAAGCCGCCGCCGGACTCGCCGAAGATCGTCACGTTGTCCGCGTCGCCGCCGAAGGCCTCGGCGTTCTCACCGATCCAGCGCATCGCGGCCTGCTGGTCCTCCAAGCCGTAGTTGCCCGAAGTGGTCTCGCCGCCTTCGTCGAGCGCGGGGTGGGCCATGCTGCCGAACAGGCCCTGGCGGTAGTTGACGGTGACGACGACCGTGTCGCCCTCGGCCACCAGGCGCGAGGGGTCGTACTGCTCGCCCGCGCCGTAGGAGTTGCCGCCGCCGTGGAACCAGACCATGACCGGCAGGTCGTCCCGGGCCTGCTCAGGGGCATAGACGTTCAGGTAGAGGCAGTCCTCGTCGAGGCTCGGGATGCCGGGCATGTTCGCCTGGCCCTGGGAGCACACGTTGCCGAACTCGGTCGCCTCCCGCACCCCCTCCCATGAGTCGGCCGGTTCCGGTGAGGCCCAGCGCAATTCGTCGACTGGCGGGGCTGCGTAGGGGACGCCGAGCCAGGAGCGGACGCCGCCGTCGGCGGCGCCCTGGAGCGCGCCGAGGTCGGTGTCGACGAGCGTCGGGTCCTGGCGGCGCTGGGTCTCGGCGAAGGCGGCGGTGGTGCCGTAGGCGATCGAGGCGGCGGTGACGCCGACGGCGGCGAGGCTCGCGGCGATCGTCTTGGCGGTCTTGGAGAAAGCCATTGGGAGGCTCGCTTTCGGTTGGTGTTGAACGGGGTTCGGTCGCGTCTGGGAGAACCGTACCAAGAATTTGGGCGATCGTGCAAGGCGATCGCCCAAAAAATTTGCGCAAGGCGATCGCGCTAGGCAAACGTGCAGGTCACTGCTAGGCTGTGTCCCATGGGAAACCGAGAAGCGCTGCTCGACGGCGCCAAGAAATGCCTTCTCGAGAAGGGCTACGACCGCACCACGGTGCGGGACATCGCCACCGCCGCCGGAGTGAGCATGGCCGCGATCGGCTACCACTACGGCTCCAGGGAGGCCCTGCTGCAGCAGGCGCTCTTCGCCTCCCTCGAAGACTGGGACGCCGGGCTCCAAACGCAACTCGCCAAGCTCGACGAACCCAAGGGGCCCAAGCGGTTCGAGGCGGTCTGGAACCTGCTCATCGACCACGTCAAGGCGAACCCGACCATGTGGATGGCGAGTTTCGAACTCTTCATGCAGGCCCAGCGCACCCCCGAACTCGCCGAGGTCTACGCCCAGGGCCAACCCGGTGCGACCGCCGCCATGGCCGCCCTGGCGACCGGCGAGATCGAGGAGGCCATCGACGCCGACACGATCCGCACCGTCGGAGCAGTGCAGTTGGCCCTGGTCAGCGGTGTCGTCATGCAATGGATGTCCTACCCCGACAGCGCCCCGGGCCCGAAGGAGATCGCCGCCGGCCTCAAAGGCCTCGTCGCCGTCCTCGACTGACGGCGCCCGGCCGCGCTCGACGACACACCGGTCAAACGTGTCGTTCGCCGGTAAAACGCCCAGTCCCCCATAGGGTTCGAGTGAGCACCCGACTCACTCACCCGACGGAGACCCGCCTTGAGCGACACCGACCTTCACGGTTCCGACATCACCAGGTACGCCGAGGTCGAAGAGCAGGAGTCAGGGACACAGTGGATCGACGTGCCGTTCGTCAGCCGCTACACCGCCGCCTCGGACGCCGTCAAGCAGGCCGGCAGTGAGAGCGCCCTGAACACCGGTCTCGCCATCGCGGGCGAGATCGAGGGGCTCGGGGCGGACGCCCTGGGCGTCCTCACCGATCCGATCGGCACCCTGGTCAGCGCCGGGATCACCGTCATCCTCGACCTCGTGCAGCCGCTCGACGAGCTGCTCATGATGGCCTCCGGCGACGCCACCGAGATGCAGCGCCAGATCGACGTCCTCGGCCAGGTCGAGGCCGCGCTCGGGGCGCTCGACGGCGAGATCGCGAACGCCGCCGACGCCAACGTGACCGCGTGGGACGGCGAAGCCGCCGCGGCGGCCGGGAACGCGATCGGCGGGCTCGCGGCCACCGCGGGCGCGATGGGCAAGCGCGCCAAGGACGTCGCCGCGCTCCTCGACTGGGCGCGCATGCTCGCCGAGACCATCTACGAGGTCGTCAAATCGGTCCTGACCGAGTTCGTCTCATGGGCGGTCACGCGCGGGCTCACGGCACTGGCGACGAGCGTGGCCACCGCGGGCGCCTCGGTCGTCGCGTTCGTCATGGACGCCGCGGTCACCGCGTCCCGGATGCTGCTCAAGGCCACCAGGAAGTTCCAGTTCGCGCAGCAGATCTTCATGAAGCTGCTGGGGTTCCTCCGCGCGAACCCGGTCGTCGACCGCGCCGCCGGGGAGCACCGGCTGTGGAACGAGCTCCTCACGGTCGCCGGGGGAGCCGTGGTCGACTCGGTGAAGGGCGCGGCGGCGGACCTCTACGGGCACGTCGCAGACGCGCTGAGCGGCGAAACCTCAGTACTGACCACTATGGTGCGTGAGGCCTCCCGGTGGCAGGTGGAGCCGACCGAGCTGGAGGCCGCGGCGCAGGCGCTCGACGGCCTGGCGCCGAACGCGGAGGCGATCGCCGCCGTCGCGGGCGAAGCGGGCGCGGCCGAGATGACCTGGGGCTTGACCGGGCTCTTCTTCGCGGACGCCTACGTCGAGGGCTGCACGGAGCTGTCGAACCTCACCGGCCTGCTCGGCTCGACGATCGGCCGCCACGCCGAGAGCCTGCGACAATGCGCCGAGACCTACGCCCAGGCCGACGCCGACATCGCCGCCGAGTTCGAAAGGCTCGCAGCCGAAACCGGAGCGTGAACCGGCAGGTCGACCGGCGTGCGCATAGGAGCTTCTCAGAGGGGCGTCGAGTCCCAGTTCGCCTTCTTCGCGGACCTGCGCAGCACCCGCAGCAGCAGCGGGCCCGTCAGCAAGAGGAGCGCGACGGTGGTGATCGCCCGACCGATGTCCCAGCCCAGGGACGTCGCGAGCGAGTACGCGAGCAGACGCGGCAGGTTCTCGCCGAACCCGCCGCCCGGCACGTACGCGAGGTTCCCGTGCGTGATCGCGAAGGGCCAGAACGACAAGTTCAACAGCAGACCGTACAGCAGCGACGAGAACGCCGCATAGACCGCGAGGACCGCGAGCTCGGTCGCGCGGCCCGCCCGCGAGTCCGGCGTCCCCGGGAGCAGCCCCGCGCCCAAACCGACGAACGCCGCCGCGAACATCTGGTACGGCAGCCACGGACCCACCCCGCCCGTCAGCAGCGCCGAAGCGAACAAGCCGGTGCACCCCAGGATGAACCCGAACCCGGGCCCGAACACCCTGCCCGCCAAGATGATCAGGAAGAACACCGTCTCCACCCCGGCAGCGCCCGCACCGAACGGCCGCACCGCCGCCACCACCGCCGACAGCACCCCCAGCATCGCCACGGCCCGCGCGTCCAGCCCGCCACTGGTCAACTGCAGCAGCACCACCGCCGTCACCAGCGGCAGTAGCAGCGCGAACAGCCAAGGGCCCGAAGTGGTCTCGGTGAGCGCTCCGCCCGGGGACGCCAGCAGCGGCCACGACATCGCGACCAGCCCGAAACCGGCCGCCAGCGCGAGCGACAGGGAAGCCTTCCAGCGCACGGCCGGTCGCGGCGTCGCGGCGATCGGGCTCGGCTCCACCTCAGCCATCGGCGTCATCGCCGGTCTCGCCCAAGACCTCGGCGACCTCCCCGACGGTGAGCCAACCCGGCAGGACCTTGGCGACCTGCGGGGCGAACATCGGTGAGGCCGCGACGATCTGCCGCGCCGGGCCGTCCGCGACCACCTCGCCGTCGGAGAGGATCACGACCCGGCTCGCGAACTCGGCGCAGAACTCCACGTCGTGGGTCGAGACGACCACGCAGTGCCCGGCGTCGGCGAGTCTGCCGAGCCTCGCGGCGAGGGCCGCCTTCGCCGGGTAGTCCAGGCCCCGGGTCGGTTCGTCGAGCAGCAGCAGCGGCGGTGCGGCCGTGAGGGTCACGGCCAGGGCCAGTGCCAGGCGTTGGCCTTCGGAGAGGTCCCGCGGGTGGGCCTGGTCGTCGACGTCCTCGACCAGGTCGGCGAGGATCTTCGCGCAGGTGCCGGCGGGTGCGCGGCCGTCGTCGTCGGCGCCTTCGCATTCTGCCCGCACGGTCTCGGCGTAGAGGAGGTCGGCGGCTTCGGCGGGGACGAGCCCGGCCAGGGTCCGGCGTTCGGCCGGTTTCCGGGCGGCGGGGTCGGCGCCGCCGATCGTGACGGCGCCGCTGGAGCGTTTCCCGGTGCCCTGCAGGGCCCACAGGAGACTCGATTTGCCGGATCCGTTGCGGCCCATGAGGGCGATGCGTTCGCTGCGGCCCGCGAGCAGATTGACGCCGTTCACGGCGCGTACGCCGCCGGGGTAGTCGACGTGGACGCCGCGCGCTTCGAGCAGCGGCGGCCCGGCCGCGGTCCTGTTGCGGGACCGGGAGGCCCTGGGGCCGTTGATGGGAGGCGCGGGCGGGAGGAGTCCGGCGAGGGTGTCGCGCAGTCCGGCCGCATGCCTGCGGGCCTCGCGGATCGTGACGGGCGGTCCGGGCCATCCGGCGAGGCGGCCGAGTTCGACGACGGGCGGCGCGACCGGCGAGACGGCGAGCACTTCGCCGACCGGGCCCGCGGTCACCTTGCCGCCGTTGAGCAGCAGCGCCGAGTCGGCGTATTGGGCGACGCGTTCGAGCCGGTGTTCGGCGAGGAGCACCGTGACGCCGAGGTCGTGGACGAGTCGGTGCAGCGCCGAGAGCACTTCGTCGGCGGCGGTCGGGTCGAGCGCGGAGGTCGGTTCGTCGAGGATGAGCGCGGCGGGCCCGGCGACGAGGGCCGCGCCGATGGCGACCCGTTGGCGCTGACCGGAGGAGAGGGCGGCGAGGTCGCGGTCGCGTACATCGGCGAGGCCGAGGAGGTCCACGATCTCGGTGACGCGCTTGCGCATCGCCGCGGGGTCGATGCCGAGTTGCTCGGCAGTGTAGGCGAGTTCGCGTTCGACCTCGTCGGTCACGAAGCCCGCCAAGGGGTCCTGGCCGACGTAGCCGACGAGGTCGGCCAGGTCGGCGGGGGTCCGGCCGCGAACCTCGCGTCCGGCGACGGTGATCCGGCCGTGCATGGTGCCGCCGGTGAACTGGGGGACGAGGCCGTTGACCGCTTTGAGGAGCGTCGACTTGCCCGCGCCCGTGGAGCCCACGAGCAGGCAGAACTCCCCTTCGGGCAGGTCGAAGGAGACGTCGTCGAGGACGGGTTTCCCTGCGTAGGCGAAAGTGACGTTCGCGAAGGCGATCCCGCCGCGGTTCATGGTGTTCCCCCTCTTGAGGACGGCACGAGCAGGGCGGGCGCGGTGGCCAGGAGGATGCCGCCCGCGGCCCACATCGGCAGGTCGGGGACCGCGAGTGGATTCGTCGCGGGCCACAGCGCCGCCGGTTCGACGATGCCACTGAGGACGGTCCCGGCTACGGCCGCGGCACCGGAGGCGACCACCGCCCAGTCGCGTGCGCCGAAGCGGTCGGGCCGGTAGCGGGTGTGCGGGACCCGCTTGGAGGCGAAGGCGATCCCGAAGACCGCCACGGCCGCGCCGCAGGCGACGGCGGCCCAGGCGAGCGGCGCTGGGGTCGTGGTGCCGAGGAGCGCGTACGCCCCGGCGCACAGCCCGATGAGTCCGATGAGGAGGGAGGCGCTGGTGGCGCGGCGGGTCGGGGCGGGGATGCCCGCGGCGCGGCCGTAGCCGCGCGAGGCCATCGCGGCGGCGAGCGCGAGCGAGCGGTCGAGCGCGTCGTGCAGCACTGGCGAGACGACCGTGCGCATGAGGTTCGCGGGGCTGCGGCTCGTGTTGCCGCGCAAGGCTCTTGCCCGCCGGACGCGTCCGACGCTCGCGACGAGCTGCGGCGCGACGGACAGTGCGACGACGACCGCGACGCTCACCTCGTACAGCGCCGCCGGGACCGAGCGCAGGAGCCGCCGCGGGCTGGCGAGGGCGTTGGCGGCGCCGACGCAGACGAGGAGTGTGGCCAGGCGCAGGCCGTCGTAGGCGGCGGCGAGCGCGCCTTCGGCGGTGACGTCGCCGCCGAGCCGGAAGCCCGCCGCCCAGTCCGGGAGGGTCGCGGAGGGGAGCGAGAAGAGGACGGTGGGACCGTCGGACCCGCCGAATACGATGTAGAAGGCCATGCGGACGGCGATCGCGCTGAGTCCGATGAACAGGAAGACCCGGTAGGCGTCCGACCAGGGTTCGGGGCCGCGGCACCAGGTGACGACGAGGCCGGCGACGGCGACGATGAGAAGCAGCAGCCAGGGGTTCGCGGTGCGCCCGGCGGCGGTGGCGAGCAGCAGGGCCCAGCCCCACCAGGCGACGGGGTGGGCGGTGCGCCGGGTCGCGGCGACTGCTGCTTGTGGAGTCACGGCGGCTCCGCGGGGCCCGGTCACGCGCGCCGGTCGCGGCGCAGGCGCCAGATCACGAGCCCGGCGATGACGGCGATCGCGGCGACGGCGATGAGCCAGGTGAACGAGGAGTCTTGGTCCGCATCGGCTTCGGCGCCTTCGGCCGCGTCCGCGGCTTCGTCCGGTGCCAGGTCGGGCGGGGTCGAGCCGTCGCCGAAGGACCAGCCTTCGACGTCGCCGGGTTCGGGCCGGGCGTTGGCGCCGCCCACGGCCGAATAGCTCCATTCGGCGTCGTCGGACCCGGCGCGCCAGTACGACCAGTACTCCTTCGCGGAAGGCGCCGAGCCGCAGTCGCTCTCGGGGAGCTCGTCGATCCGGCAGACCATGCCGCGGATCGAGGCCACCTCGGTCACGGAGTACCCGGCCTGCGAGAGCGCATCGAGGCCGTTCGCGGGGTCGGCGGCGCAGCCCGGCGCGGGATCGGCGGCGAGCGAACCGAAGTCGACCACGACCGTCACCCCCGAACAGGACTCGTGCGCCGAGGCCGGTGCAGCGGGGAGTGCCAGCGCGGCGAGCGCCGCGATGAGAAGGACGAGCCAGCGCGTGAGCCGGGCGGGCGTTGCGGTTCGGGCCCCCGAGGCCGGGTGTGTCGAGACTCGGGCCCCCTGAAACCAAGGGTGACACAGGGGTGCGACATCGGTGATAGACACAATGGCGCGCAGGCAGCGCCCGCCGGATCGACGGGCGCTGCCTGCGTTTCGTTCGCTTCGGGACACGTGCCGACTATTACTTGTCGGTGCCGTCTTTGTCGGTGCTTCCCTCGTCCGCGGCATCGGTTTCTTCACCGGACGGCGCCTCGGTCGCGGCAGCGCCGCGGCGGGACTTGAGCGCGAAGCCGATGATCAGCGCGGCCAGCACCACCACGGCGGCGCCGATCGCCCAAGGCAGCCACGAGGCCGAACCCTCGTCCTCGACCGCGTCAGTGGTCTCGGCGTCGCTCCCGGCGCTCTCGCAACCGGTGCCCGGCACGCCGGGCTCGATGCCCGTCGCGTCGAGTTCGGTGAGGTTCTGCGACGCGATCGGCACGATCGCCTGAGCGGTCGCCAGGAGACGCGAGATCTCGACGTAGTCCCCGCCCTCGGGGTCGGTGTACATGATCGCGCCCGGCTCGGCGCCGGTGCAGTCGTACTGGAGCCCGATCAGGAACGCGACCGCGCGCCCGGCGGCGTCGGGCCGGTCGGCCGCGAGGAACGCTTGAGCGGCCATCGCCGTCGAGTTCGCGTTCTCGCCCATGCCGTTGTCGAACCCGCCGTCCTCGGCCTGCACCGACTCCAGCCAGTCCACAGCGGACGTCAGCGAGGCGGACCCGGCGTCGCCGAGCGTCGCCAGCGCGGCCGCGGTCAACCCGGTCGTGTCCGGGTCGGAGACGCAGTCGTCACCGCCGTCGACGTCCATGTAGTTGAACCCGCCGTCGGGGCACTGCATGGCAGCGAGCCCGGCCGCGGCCTCTTCGCCCGCGGGGCTGTCGGTGCGCGAGAGCCCGAGCACCGCCCAAGCGGTGGACAGGGCGGTCCCGTCGCCGTACGAGCCGGTCGCCGTCTGGGATGCGGTGAGCGCGTCGGCGAGCTTGATGCCGCCGAAGTTCTCGGGGTCGCCCCCGGCGGTCGCCACGGTGTACATGACCTTCCCGGCCGAACCGGCGCTGAGCGTCGGCTCGGCCGCCCCTTCGACGGTCGGGTACACGTACGGCGTGAGCGTGTCGGTGTTGTTGAGCCACTCGAGCGTGGCCTGGACCTGGTCGCCGCCGACACCGGCGGCTTCGAGCGCGATGACGGCGTCGAGCGAGGTCGAGACGTCCTGGTTGTTCCAGGAGGTGCCGTCGGATTGGGCGACGAGCCAGGAGGCGGCGGCCTGGGCGGGCTGCGCGAAGGTCTCCTCTTGGGCCTCAGCCGGTGCGGCGGAGGCGAAGACGGTGATGGGCACGACCGCGGCGGCGGCCAGCAGTCGACCGGACAGGTGGCGCAATTGCCTGACCTTTCCTATAGCGAGTGGGGTCTTCGGGCAGGCGGCGGCGCCGCAAGCGCCTGTAGACCACGACAGGCGTTGACATTTCGGGCGGCGTCGGGCGGGCATTCGGGCTCACGCGGGTGGACCGAGCTTCGCGAAGGGTGCTCGGCATTTGTTCGACCGTGTCTCTTGCGAACGTCGAACCGCGACTACCGTTGCGGGTCAGCGCCGGCCTTTCACCGGACTTCCCCCGCCTGACGCCTGTGCAGTTTGGGCTCATTCTCGCGGGTGGATTCGCTGGGTGTCAAGCTGCGGGGTCGCGCAGTGCAGTCGTTCACTCGCGCCACGCGAGTGAACTCTCGCCTTCCGGTTATTGACCCGTAGCACCGGGTGTCGATACGGTGCACAACGTGAGCAGAAATAAGAACGCCGATTTGGACAGAGTTCTGCGCGCTGCGACACGGGTCTTCCTGGAACGCGGATTCTCCGCCACCTCCATGTCGGACCTCGTCGCGGCGACCGGCATGAACCGTGCCGGACTCTACGCCGCATTCGGCTCCAAGCACCAGCTCTACATAACGGCATTGGGCCGCTACCGGGAAGACACCGAACCCGAGTTGCGCTCGATAGCCCACCGCGCCCTGGAAAGAGCCGCGGAAAGCAGTGGAGATACAGGAGAAGAGGACCGACTCGACGCGCCGAGGGTCGTGGCCGACCTCCTCGAAGTGGTCGCCCGTCACTCCAAAGAGGGCGGTTTCGTCGTGCGGGCCGCCGTGGAGCTGGCCGACGACCCCGCCACCATGCGCCGTGTCCAGGAGGCCTGGACCGAGCTCGAACGCGATCTCGCCGCGATCCTGGCACGGGCGGTCGAGCGCGGCGAGATGGCGGCCGCCGCCGACCCCGACCGGCTGGCCCGCACCGCCCTCGTGTTCATCCAGGGAGCGCTCGTCATCGGCCACGCCGACGAGGACGACCGCCGCTTGACCGACGCCACAGCCGGCCTCGTCGAGCTCCTCGAGGCCTACAGGCCCTCGGCGACCGCCGAGGAGATCCGCAGCCAGGACCCCGACGACGCCTTGCTCAACGAGTCGTAGCGGATCGGCTCCCCCGAGTCGAGCAGCTTCTCATACGGCGCCAGCAGCACCGCCCTCGTACGGGCCGCGAAGTGCCGCTGCACCGCCGGTAGGTCCACGTCCTTGCGGTGGGCGGGCATCGACACCACCGACACCGCCCCGCGCACCAGATCCCGGCGGCCGGTCTGCTCCAAGTGGTCGAGCATCCTCGCGGCCGTCTCGGCCGAGTCGTTCCGGGCCGACATCGTCACCACCAGCTGGTCGGTCGCGTCGATCGCCGCCTGCCAGTTCGCCGCCCGCACGTTGTTGCCCGTGTCGACGACGATGAGCTTGTAGAAGCGCGACACCGCCTCGCGCAGGTCGCCGAACGCCTGCGACGTGAGCATCTCCCCGGCCGTCGCCGACTCGTCCGAGGCGAGCACGTCGAACATCGCACCGCCTTGGGCGCGAACGTACTGCGACAGGTCGCCGATGCGCCCGGTCGGGCCCTTGAAGTGGTCGAGGTCCCGCAGCAGGTCGCGCACCGTGCGCACGTGGAAGTCCTGCTGGGCCCGCATGCCCAGCGTCCCCTGCGTCTCGTTGTTGTCCCAGGCGAGGACGTAGCCGCCGCGGTGGCGGCCGAACGTCATGGCGAGCATGAGGACCGCGACGGTCTTGCCCGCGCCGCCCTTGGGGTTGACGACGGTGATCTGGCGCAGGCCGCCGAAGTTGCGGCGGACGATGTCGACCGCCCGCTGGCGGGCGCGTTCGCGCGGGCCGGGCGGCATGGCGACGAGGCCGAGGCTGAAGCGGTGGAGCGCGCCGCGCAGGCCGGTCTCGGCGACGGGCGGGCGCGGGGGCACGACGCGGCGGGACGCGAAGTCGTCCGCGGTGACGCCGAGGCGTTCGAGCGCCCCGGCGTGGTCCGGGAACACTGGCGAAGGAACCTGGAGGGGCTGGTTGACGAGCGCGTTCGACACGGGCGCTTCGTTGAACTGGCTGTGCGTCAGAGCCGCGGGATCGGGCCAGCCGTTGCCAGCCGGCGCTTTGAACTGCGAAGGGGGCGTGGCTTCAGCGGCGGGCAGCGGCGTCGCGGGAGGCGGAGGCGCGCTCGGCACGTGGTCGTTTTCGCGGACGCGGAGATGGTGGATCGCCTCCGGCTCGGCGTCCTGCTGCCGGTCGGCGTTCGGCGGCGCGCCGTTCTGCCGGCTCGCCTCGACGCCATCTTGCTCGTTCGCTTGTGGCGGCGCACTGTACTCATGGTTCGCATCCGGCGGCGCACTGCGCTCATGGTTCGCACCTGGCGGCGCACTGCGCTCATGGTTCGCACCTGGCGGCGCGAACGGCGACCACCCCGGAGCATCCGGCCGGTGCAGAGGAACGGTGTCCTCTTCGGTGTGCTCCATCGGGGCCTCCCAGCGCGCGCGTGCGCTCAGCGTCAGAGTGTGGTTACCCGACTATTGTGGCCCATACCCTTCTGCCCGCGTGGGAACTCCGCACGGCAGCCCTTACAGCAGTCGCGGCTGCTCAGGGCCCGAACGGTCTTGGGGGACCATCCCGAAAGGACTGAACAGCCCCTGGTCCACATCGGCCAGCAGGGGCGAGCCCGCCCCGGTGTGGCTCACGTAGGCCAGATCGCGGGTGCGTCCGAGCGCGACGTACAGCTCGCGGCGGGCCGCGGCCGTGTTCGGCCAGGCCTCGGCGGTCATCCCGGTGAGGCACACCACGCGGAACTCGCCGTCGGCGGCTTCGGCGACGGACATGCCGTCGGGGCCGATGACCGCGAGCTCCTCGGGTGCGACGCCCAGCTCGGCGAGACGGTCGGTGAGGTCTTCGACGAAGTGCTTCTCGTCGTCGGCGTCGATCGCGAAGCACCGGCCGATCCCCGAGCCCTCGAGCGCCGGGCGCTCGGGCTGCACCAGGCGTCCGGGGACGCGGCTGATCGGCTCGATCACCTGCGAGGCGGCGACGAGGACCGCGGCGGGGCTGCGGTGGTTGCGCGAGAGGCGCATGACGTGGGCCTGCGGGAACTGGTCGCTGAAGGCCGCGAACGCGGCGGGCTCGCCGGAGACCAGGGCCGAGTCGGGGTCGCCGGTGGCGGTGATGTCCGCTTCGGCGCCGCGGTGCTCGGTGACCTGGCGGAACAGCCGCATCGGCATGCGCGGGAGGTCGTCGACGAAGACGTGGCCGAGTTCGGGCGGGCTCGCGGCGGCGAAGTCGTCGAATTCGGCGACGGTGATCGAGGCGGCCTCGCGGCCGATGAGCGCGCCCAGTTCGCGGCGGATGCGGGCGGCGCCGGGCCCGGAGGCGGCGAGGACCAGGCACTGGCGGGCGGGCACGCCCAGTTCCTGCACGAGGTAGGCGACCCGGCGGATGAGCAGGTGCGTCTTCCCGGTGCCGGGGGAGGCGTTGATGAGCAGCGGGCCGCGTCCGGCGGAGGCGGCGACGCGCTGCATCGCGTCCAAGGAGTCGAGCAGGCCAGCGCCGACCTCGTCCATGCCGGTGAGCAGGGGCGCGGACTCCAGCCACGGGTCCGGGGTCCGGGTCGTCAGCGCCGGTTCGGGCATGGGCACGGCTTCGCGGACGTACCTGGAGTGGTGGGACCGGTGCGTGCGGCGGCGCCGCTCCGCGGTGGTCCGCATGTCGGCGGAGAGCTCGAACAGCGGGGACGCCACCTGCGGTTGCTTGCGTTCATCAGGACGGCGCACCTATGCATCCTCGCAGACAGACGACACGGAAGCGGCAGCGGCTCCCCGGCCGGGCGAGTCGCCCCGCGAACCCGGGCCGTGTCGGACCTCGGGCGTACGGTCAGGATCGGGGGTCCAGCCCGGGGACGAATCCGGAATTTCCGCTTTCACGTTCGCGTCCGGCCTCAGCCACCTGCGAACGGCGGCAGCACCTCCACCGTCACCCCGGCCGGGAGCACGGTCGCCGGGTCCTTCGCGGCCAGGCCGTCCACCAGCAGGGTCGACGCTGAGAGCACCTTGTCGAGCACCGGGCCGTGCCGCTGCCCGAGCACCGTCTTCAACTCCGCGACGTCGGCGGCGCTGACCTGCTCCTCGCCGATGCCCGCGGCGGCTTTCGCGCCCGCGAAGTACCGCACCGTCACCACGTTCAGCCTCCGATCGCCGACATCGGGCGGGCGGGCTGCAGGAACGACGGGTCGTCGATGCCGTGCCCGGGGAGTTTGCCCCACATCGCCTCGCGCCAGCGCGCCCCGATCTCCGCGTCGGAGGCGCCCGAGCGGGCGAGGCCGCGCAGGTCGGTCTCGCCGCTCGCGAACAGGCAGTTGCGGACCTGCCCGTCGGCGGTGAGCCGGGTGCGGTCGCAGTCGCCGCAGAAGGGGCGGGTGACCGAGCCGATGACGCCGACCTTCGCGGGGCCGCCGTCCACCAGCCAGGTCTCGGCGGGGGCCGAGCCGCGGTGCGCGGGGTCGGGGACCAGGTCGAATTCGGCTTTGAGCGCGTCGAGGATCTCGGCGGCGGTGACCATCTCCTCGCGCCGCCACACGCCGGCGGCGTCGAGCGGCATCTGCTCGATGAACCGCAGCTGGTAGCCGTGCGCGATGGCGAAGCGGAGCAGCGCGGGAGCCTCGCCGTCGTTGATCCCGCGCATGAGCACGGTATTGAGCTTGACCGGGGCGAGCCCGGCCGCGGCGGCGCCTTCGATGCCGCGCAGGGTGGCTTCGAGGCGGTCGCGTTTGGCGAGGTCCTTGAAGGTGCCGGGGTCGAGGGTGTCGAGTGAGACGTTGACGCGGTCGAGCCCGGCCTCGACCAGCGGCCCGGCGAGGCGCTCGAGGCCGATCCCGTTGGTGGTCAAGGAGATCTCAGGGCGCGGCTCCAGGGCCGCGGTGGCCGTGACGATGTCGACGAGGCCGGGGCGCAGGAGCGGTTCGCCGCCGGTGAAGCGCACTTCGGTGACGCCGAGGTCGCGGACGGCGATCCCGACCAGGCGCGCGACCTCGTCGTCGGTGAGCAGCGTCGGTTTCGGCAACCAGGGCAGGCCGGCTTCGGGCATGCAGTACGTGCAGCGCAGGTTGCACCGGTCGGTGAGGGAGACGCGCAGGTCGGTGGCGGTGCGGCCGTGCCGGTCACGCAAGCCCAGCGCCGCGGCCGGCGTGTTCGCGGTCCCTTGGTTCGGAGTCGGTGCTGACATGCGTCGAGCCTAGTTCGTCAATATGACAGTTTCGTAAAGTGAGACACGTTTCCCAACAATTGGTCACGATAGGGCCGCCCGAAGAGCGTGGTGTGGATCAGCAGCGGGAACAGCTGGTGGAGCGGTGTCCGCGCCTCCCAGCCCTCGGCGAGCGGGTGCACCTCGGTGTACCCGGCGACGATCGTCTCGAACATCGGCACGCCGCCCCACAGGCGCAGGTTCGCCAGGTCGGTCTCGCGGTGGCCGCCGTGCGCGGCCGGGTCGATCAGCCAGGCCCGCTCGGCGCCCCAGTGCACGTTGCCCCACCACAGGTCGCCGTGGGTGCGCGCGGGCGCCTCCTCGGGCCCGGCGAGTTCGGGGAGCTTCGCGGCCAGTGCCTCGATCGCGGTGATGTCGGCCGCGTCGAGCGCCCCGTTGTCGCGGGAGGGCTTGAGGTACGGCTCGATCCGCTTGGCGGCGTACCACTCCGCCCAGGTCGAGCCCGCCGGGTCGTTGTCCATGAAGGTCTCGCCGATGTAGCCGCGCCAGGGCGCGCCGAACCGGTCCGCGCCCGCGCCGTGCATGAGCGCGAGCTGGCGGCCCAGTTCGGCGGCGTGCTCGCGGGTTGGCTCGGCCGGTTCGATCCACGGCTCGACGAGTAGGCGGTCGTCGGCGTAGAGCGGTTCGACCGCGGCGGGCGTGGCCTCGCGCAGCCAGCGGAGCCCGTTGGCCTCGGCCGCGAGGTAGCCGGGCGGGGCGTGTTCGGCGAGCTTCGCGAACAGGCTCGTACCGTCGTCGAAGGTGAGGCGCTGCGCGGTCGCCCGGCACGGGCGCGGCGTGGCCAGGGGCATCGTGAAGTCGCTCGCCTTCACCGGAGTGGTGCGCACGCGCTGGTGCTCGATGAGCTCGGGCAGCAGCCGCAGGCGTTCGGAGTCGGGGGCTTGGTCCACGAACCCAATTTGACATACTCTCCGCCGAGAACGACGGAGACTCCACCTTGTGGTGGCCGCTCACGTCACGGTAGTGGTGCTTGCTGCTTCAGCCCAGTCCCTTCGCCGGCCTCGTCCGCCCGCCTCGGTGTTGCCGGGCACAGAGTTGAAGGCTGCAATACTGGCAGACGTCCTGGATTCCTCCACGCCTTAATGGACAGAACTCGCCGAGGGGGCACCGGTAGCGGAAGGCGAACACCGGGCCGGGCATGAAAAACTCTTCGTGTTGAAGCCCCTTTGGTCTGGAGGACCCATGCGTCGCACCGCCCGCTGGCTCACTGCCGTCAACACCCTCAGTGCCCCAAGGGTGGCGTCCCAACGCTCCCGTGTGGACCAGGTCTTCGACCGCATGGTGCACCGCGCCGAGCGCCGGGCGGAGGCGGACTCGGCCGTGGCGCAGGAGTTCGTCGACTCCTACCGCTTCCTGTTCCGCGAGGTCGCCAAGCTGGACACGCTCTCGATGATCGGCTGGCAGGGCTACGTCGACGACCTGACCCGCCGCATGACCAACCACCTGCGCGTCGAGCGGCTCATCGCCGAGCACCCCGAGATCGCCGCCGAGCCGATCGAGCGTCCGATCGTCGTCGTGGGCCTCCCGCGCACGGCCACCACCCTCACGCACAAGATCCTCATCCAGCCCGAGGGCAACCGGGCCCCGCTGATGTGGGAGCTCATGAACACCCACCGCGGGGACATCGACCCGAAGCTGCGCGACAAGCTCGTCAAGGACGCCCAGACGATGGCGTCGCTCGCCAGCAAGGCCTCGCCGGTGTGGGACCTCATCCACCCGATGAACGCGCTGCAGCCCGAGGAGTGCGTGTTCGCTCTGCCGCACGGGTACCAGTTCATCACCCGCACGACGATGCCGGCGTACCGCCGCTGGGTCGACGAGCGCGACTACACCGAGGACTACGGGCACCTCAAGCGCGTCCTCCAAGTGCTGCAGTGGAACCAGCCGCGCAAGCGCTGGGTCCTCAAGACCCCGTTCCACCTGTTCAACCTCGACGTGCTCCTCAAGGTCTTCGATGACGCGACGATCGTGTGGCTGCACCGCGACCCCGCCACCGTCATGGGCTCCTGGTGCTCCCTTGTGGAGACCGGGCGGGCGCTGCACCACCGCTCGTACGACCCGTCCAGGATCGGCCCGGAGTGGCTCGAGATCTTCGGCAAGGGCGTCGCGGACGCGCGCGCGGTGCGGTCCTCGGCCTCGCGCGAGCGGTTCGTCGACGTGCCGTACCACTCGCTGACGGCCGACCCGTACGGCTTCCTGCCGAAGCTGTTCGAACGGCTCGGCATGAACTGGACCATGAAGGAAGAGGCCAACCTCGAGCAGGTCCTGGCCCGGCCCGGGATGCGCCGCAGCCACGAGTACCACCTGTCGCGCTACGGCATCGAACTCGACGACGTCGAAGAGGCCTTCGGCGACTACGGCCGCTTGGGCTTCTAGACGCAGATGGCTCAATTTTGAGACGCACGACACAAGGCCGGTCCAAGTAGGACCGGCCTTGTCTTGTCGTAGGCGGCGGATACGTTCGAAGCGGTCGGGTGGAGCGTCATGCGGGTGCCGCCCCGCCCGACCGGCCGCGATACGGCAGCCGAACTGAACAGGAGGTGGTGCTAACCCAGCCGCTCGGCCACGTAGTCGATCGCCTCGGTCAGCTTGGCCACGTCCGAGGGGGCCACGGCCGGATAAGTGGCGACCCGCAGCTGGTTGCGACCCAGCTTGCGGTACGGCTCGGTGTCGACGATCCCATTGGCGCGCAGCACCTTCGCGATCTCGGAGGCGTCCACGCCCTCGAAGTCGATCGTGGCGACCACGTTGGAGCGCAGCGCGGGATCGGTCACGAACGGGGTCGCGAACGCGCGGGCCTCGGCCCACGAGTACAGGGTCCCGGCCGACTCGGCGCAGCGCTTCGCGGCCGCGTCGAGCCCGCCAGCGGCGTTGAGCGCGTCCACCTGCTCGGCGGCGAGCACCACGGTGGCCACCGCCGGAGTGTTGTACGTCTGGTCCTTGCGCGAGTTGTCGATCGCGGTCTTCAGGTCCAGGAACGCCGGGATGTAGCGGCCGGACGCGGCGATGCGCTCGGCGCGCTCGATCGCGGCCGGGCTCATGATCGCGATCCACAGGCCGCCGTCGGAGGCCAGACCCTTCTGCGGCGCGAAGTAGTAGCAGTCGGTCTCGGTGAGGTCCACCGCGAGGCCCGCGGCGGCGGAGGTCGCGTCATGGAGCATCAGCGCGCCCTCGTGGGCGATGCGCTTCACCTCGACGGCCACACCGGTGGAGGTCTCGTTGTGCGGAGTGGCGTACGCGTCCACGCCGTCCTCGAAGGACGGGTACGCGGCCGTGCCGGGCTCGGCCGTCACGATCGTCGGCTCGCCCAGGTGCGGGGCGATCTTGATCGCCTTGGCGAACTTCGAGCCGAACTCGCCGAAGCTGGCGGCCTGCGCCCGGTCCTCGATGAGGCCGAACACGGCGACCTCCCAGAACGCGGTCGCGCCGCCGACACCGAGGACGACCTCGTAGCCCTCGGGCAGGGCGAAGAACTCGGCCAGACCGGCCCGCAGGCGCCCGACCTCGGACTTGACGGCCTTCTGGCGGTGGGAGGTGCCCATGACGGACCCGCCCAGTCCGGACAGCGCGCGCATCGCCTCGGTCGGCACCTTGGAGGGGCCGGCGCCGAAGCGCCCGTCAGCGGGCAGCAGCTCTGCGGGGATGGTGATCGGGTCGGTCACTGTCGGCTCCGTTCTCGGTCGGTCCTGGGCTCACTGTAAACCCGCGTTCCCGTCCCGTGACCGGGCGGTCCCGCACCGGCCGCCAGCTGAGACCGGCGTCGCTCAGACCGCGGGCGCCCAGCCCGTGGGCGGCTCGCCGCCCGGCTCGGTCTCGGCCGTCCACAGTTCGCCGTCGGCCGCAACGGCCCACAGGCGCAGCGCCCCGTCCGAGCCGAACGCCGCGGCCGGGCGCTTGACGAGGGTGATGTCGCCGCGGGTCCACGGCCGCGACAGCAACGCGAATCCGCCGGCCGGCTCGAGATCGGCGAGTGAGAGCAAGAGCACCGCCGGAGCGCCGGTCCCGTCGTCGCACGCCACGGCCAGCGCCCCATCGGGCCCGATCGCGAGCGCCGGAGCGAGTACCCCGCCTTCGAGCGGCACGAGCACACCGGTCCACGTCTCGCCCTGCCCGAAATGGAGGACCACGTCGCTGCTCCCGGCCATCCGGGAGGCGATCACGATCCGCCCGTCAGGGGCACGGACGGCCGTGACGGCGCTGGCGGGCAGGTACGGCTGGCCGTCGGGTCCGGGCAGATCCAGCGGGCGGGTGGTCCAGTCGGTCCCGTCGCCTTCCCAGATCGCCACATTGTCGGGGGTGGCCGCAATGATGTGGAAGGTCCCGTCGACGGCGACCGCCGCGGGGCAGTCGTGGACGGCGGGGCCGTCGAGCCGGGCCCAGTCGGTCCACTGCCCGCCTTCGGGCCGCACCCGCACCGCGAGGCCGCCTTCGGGGTCGCGGACGCAGGCCAGGGAGGCGCGGCCGTCGTCGGCTGCGGCGACCTGCCCGATGATGCGGGCGGCCGCGCCGGTTCCGGCGGGGTTGCCGAGGAGCTGCCATTGGCCGGAGGCCAGGTCGTAGCAGTGGAGGTCGCGCACGTGAGCGGCCGGATCGTGGGCGTGCTCGGCGCTGATCACGTACAGCTTGGTCCCGGCCCGGTCGAGGGACGGGAGCGCGTCGGGGCCTCCGAGGTCTTCCCAGCCGTCCTCGCCGAGGACCTGGAGTTTGTTGTCGCGCACGGTGATCGGGCGGATGAGGCCGTCGATCTCGGCGGCGGCCACGGCTGCGGTGTAGCGCGGGTGGGAGGCGTGGCCGTAGGTGATGCCGGCGCCGGGGCCGACGATGAGGCGGTCGCCGCAGCCGCTCGCGAGGCCGCAGTCGGCGCCGTCGTTCCAGGAGTAGACGTCCAGGGCCCGGCCCTTGGGCTCGAGGTCGGCCTCGCCGAGGTTGCCGGGCCAGCGGCGGTTGTAGTAGCCGCGCCAGGACTCGACGGTGCGGGCCGCGCCCCAGGTGCGGACGGCCTCCCAGGCGAAGAGGGCGGCGGCGGTGTGGTCGATGTGGTCGGAGTAGCCGGACTGTTCGGCGCCGAGCTGCTCGCCGACCACCGGGTCGGGGTCGGGGTCGAGGGTGTTGACCACGGCGGGGCGGTAGCGGTCGAGCAGTTCGAGGAGGGTGGCCTGGATCGTGGACCGGTCCACCGTGGACTCCGCTGAGAGCGGCGAGCCGGTCGGGGGCAGGACCAGGGAGTCGTCGAGGCGGCCCTCCCACAGGGCGAGGAGCCGTGTGAACTCCCCGGTGATGCGTCCGAGGTTCGTCCACAGCGAGCAGAAGACGATGTGGACTTGCGGCCTGTCGCGCAGGACGCAGAGTTCGACGTCCTGCCCGGAGTCGAGCGGGGCGAGGTACCGGTCCCAGGGCGCGTCGGCGTCGCCGAGGGCCAGGAGGGCGTAGGCGCGGCGCAGGCCGTTGTCGCGCGAGGCGGCGTACCCGGCGAAGTCGGCGGGGGCGGCGGCCTCCCAGGTGTTGCGACCGTCCGCCTCCCCGGCGGTGAGGACCACGGTGCAGAGCCCGGCGCCGTCGTCGAGGACGCGGGCGACGCGGGGGTTGATGAAGTAGAGGCAGTCGTCGGGGTGGGCGACGATCTGCATGTGGATCGGGCCGGTGCGCGCGGGCGCGGGGAAGGCCGTCTCGCCTGCGGCCTCGCGGAGCGACCAGGCGCTCTCGGCGGCCGCGGCGGTGACGGCCAGACCGGCGATGCCACCGACCAGGAGGTCGCGGCGGCGCAGCGGCAAGGGTCGGGGGGAGGACATGGGGTGTGCCGTTCGGGTGGTGGGGCTCGCGCTGGTTCATGGCCGGCGAGCGTCGCCATGGTCGCGTCGATCCTAACGCGAACGCGCACATATGAGGTCGGCACACGAAGCGGCCCGCGTCACCCCTTGCGGGGCGGCGCGGGCCGCTTCGAAGCTGCTTCGGCTACTGCCAGCCCTCGACCTCTTCGGGCTTGCGGGGGCCGGGCCCGACATAGGTCGCGGAGGGGCGCACGATCCGGCCGAGCTTCTTCTGCTCGAGGATGTGGGCGCTCCAGCCGGCCACGCGGGCGCAGGTGAAGATCGGGGTGAACAGCTCGGCGGGGACCTCGGCGAAGTCGAGGAGCACCGCCGACCAGAACTCGACGTTGGTGGCGAGCACGCGGTCGGGCTTGCGGGCCCGGAGCTCGGCCAGCGCGGCCGATTCGAGCGCCTCGGCGACCTCGTAGCGAGGTGCGCCCAGTTCCTTGGCGGCGGCGCGGAGCACGCGCGAGCGGGGGTCCTCGGCGCGGTAGACGCGGTGACCGAAGCCCATGAGGCGCTCGCCGGAGTCGAGGAGGTTCTTGACGTAGCCGTCGGCGTCGCCGGACTTCTCGACCCCTTCGATCATGTGGAGGACTCGCGAGGGGGCGCCGCCGTGGAGCGGGCCGGAGAGCGCGCCGATGCCGGAGGAGATCGCGGCGGCGGCGTCGGCGCCGGTGGAGGCGACGACGCGGGAGGTGAAGGTGGAGGCGTTCATGCCGTGCTCGGCGGCGGACATCAGGTACGTGTCGACGGCCTTGACGTGCGCCGGGTCGGGCTCGCCGCGCCAGCGGCGCATGAAGCGCTCGGTGATGGTGCCGGCCTTGTCGATCTCCGACTGGGGCACGGCGGGGCGGCCGGAGCCGCGGGCGGACTGGGCGATGAACGACAGCGTGGTGACCGACACGCGGGCGAGATCGTCCCGGGCGGTCTCGTCGTCGATGTCGAGCAGCGGTTGCAGGCCCCAGTAAGGTGCGAGCATGGCGACCGCGGCTTGGGCGTCGACGCGGGTGTCGCCGGAGGAGACGGGCACGGGTACGGGCTCTGCCGCCGGAAGTCCGTTCCCGAACTTGCCGTCGACGAGGAGGCCCCATACGTCGCCGTAGGTGCTTTGGCCGACCAGGTCCTGGATATCGACACCGCGGTAGCGGAGCGATCCACCCTCTTTGTCAGGCTCGGCGATCTCGGTTTCGAAGGCGATGACGCCCTCGAGGCCGGGCTTGAACTCAGACATCGTTGTACTCCTGAGTGTGTTGTCCCTGTGGTTGCCGACCGGGGGCTTCCGGGAGGCGACGGTTCGTAGTTATCTGGAAATGGTGCCTCAAGCCGGACCGCGACGGAAGTGGCCACGGGGCGGGGGTGATCCTGAATGGCGGTACAGATGGTGCGCAAAATATGAGACAACCATCGTGAGCTTGGCGGTTTGTCCAACTTTGCCGCTTTTCATGGGAGGGTTTCGATAATGGGTCTTGTTGGTTTCAACGGTTTCCTGCGATCTCGCCCACATCGATACGCGTGCCGCAGGTCATCGGCCATGAGCTAACGTCAAAGCACATCCCGACCACCGATAACGACACGGAGGTACCCCCTATGGCGCTGTCCGGCGAGCAATGGGTGATCGCCTACAACGACCACGAGGCCACCATCGTCGCTGTCGGCGGTGGAGTGCGCTCGTACTCCTACCGCGGCCGACCGATCGTCATGACCTACGGCGACGAGGAGCTCGCGCCCGGCTGGTCAGGCCACATGCTGGCCCCTTGGCCCAACCGGGTGCGTGACGGCAAGTACACGTACGACGGCACCGACTACCAGCTCCCGGTCAACGAGATCGAGACGAACACCTCGCTCCACGGTTTCGTGGCCTGGGCCGAGTGGAACGCCGTCGACGTCACCGACACCTCCGTCACCCTCGAATGCCGCCTCCCCGCGCGCCTGGGATACCCCTGGACGCTGCACCTGCGCACCCGCTGGTCCATCGGCCCCGGCGGCCTGCGCGCCGCGCACACCGTCTCCAACCCCGGCCACAAGACCGCGCCGTTCGGCTTCGGCACCCACTCCTACCTCGTCCCCGGCTCGCTCGAGCGGATCGACGAGGCCACCCTCCACGTCCCGGCGGCCAAGAAGCTCAAGCTCGACAAGCAGAGCATCCCGGTCGGCGCGGGCCCGGCCGACTTCGACGCCCCCACCGTCCTCAAGGACCTGGTGATCGACGACTGCTACGGCGAGCTCAAGCGCGGCTCGGACGGGAAGGCCGAAGTGCGGCTGGCCGACCCGGTCTCGGGCCAGGCGGTCACGGTGTGGATGGACGAGTCCTTCCCGTGGGTCCACATCTACACGGCGGACGGCCTCGACGGGAGCCGCAAGCGCGGCTCCGTCGCGATCGAGCCGACCACCTGCCCGCCGAACGCCCTCGCCACCGGCGAGGACCTGGTCGAGCTCTCGCCCAGCGAGGCCTGGTTCGGCGTCTGGGGCATCCGCCCCGAATAAGCACAGCGATCCGCAGCGAGGGACCGTCCCACCGGGACGGTCCCTCGCTGCGTTCACGCCGAGTTATCCACAGGCAAATCACGAACGCGAATCGCATTGCGCCCCAATATTTGTCCGAATAACCCGTTAAGCCGGAAGTTATCCACAGAGGAAAAATTGCTCCTTGTCAACCTCCTCCGCGGCCGGTCATGGTTACTCCAAGGCACGTGAACATCACCGAACGTAGGAGTAGTAATGGCCGCGACACTCGACCGCAGCACGATCACCGCCGCCCCCGCCGCCGAATCCCTCCTCGTCACCGCCGACGACCACCTCGCCGACCAGATCGCCCCGCTGGCCGCCGCGGTCGGCCATCCCCTGCTCCGCATCCGCCATGTCCACGACGCCGAACGCCACTGGCAGCGCGCGCCCCTCGTGCTCGTCGGCCCCGACCTCGCCCCCGAATGCATCGCCTGCGACTTCCCGTCCAGGGAACCGCTCCTCCTGTGCACCACCATGTCCTGGCTCGGCGCCGACACCGACGACACTTCTCTCTTGTGGCCCATGGCCATCCAGATGCAGGCCACCGGCGTCCTCGCCCTCCCCGACGCCGACGACTACCTCACCGACCTGCTCATGCGAACCATCCGCGGCGTCGAACCCGCGCCCGTCATCGCCACCGTCGCCGGGCACGGCGGCGCCGGCGCCTCGACTCTCGCGCTCGCCGCGGCCACCGACGTGGCCCGCGAGGGCCGCAAGACCGTCCTCATCGACCTCGACCACACCGGCGGCGGCATCGACGCCGCGGCGGGCCTGGCCTCGCAGCCGGGCTGGCGCTGGCCCTCGCTCGCGAACGGCACCGGCACGCTCGACCCCGAGCGGGTCCTCGGAGGGCTCCCGCATCGCGCTGGCATGCACGTGGTCGGCCCCGATCCGCGCAATCCCGCCGAAGTGGACGCCGCCGCGTTCGAGCGGGTCCTGCGGGCCGCCCGCCTCACCGCCGATCTCGTCATCGTCGACCTGCCCCGCACCCGCACCGAGGCCGCCCTCAGCGCCGCCGCCTCCGCCCGTGCGATCGCGGTCGCCCTCGGGCCCGGCACACGCTCCTGGGAGGCCGCCCGCAGCGTCACCGCCGCCTACGGCCTCCACAACGCCCACCTCGGCGTGGTCCTGCGAGGTGAAGCGAGGCCGAGCCCGGTAGGTGTCGCCTGGGACGGCCCGCGCGAGGCCGACTGGCTTGAACCGCCGGTGTGGGGCTCGGTCCCCACTGACCGGCGCCTCCCGGTCCTGCTGCGCCAGGGGCGAGTCCCCCGAGGCAGGGTCGGGCGCGGCATCCGCGAGCTGACCGCTGAACTCAGCCGGCCCCGATCACGAGGCGGCCTGGCCTTGGCCGGGAACGGCGTCGGGCAGGCCGGGGCGAAGCGATGAACCTCGACCTGATCACGAGAGTCCGCCGCCAGCTCGCCGCCCAGACCCGGCCCGGAACGAACCGCGGCGGGGCGCGCGGCGCGGCCAAAGCGGACATCGTCCGGGCCCTGTGCGCGGCCGGGGCCGCGCCGCCCGACCAGGCCTCGCTCCTGCAACTGTCGGCGGCGCTGAGCGACGACCTGATCGGGGCCGGCCCGCTCCAGCCGCTCCTGGACGATCCCAAGGTCACCGATGTCGTCGTCAACGGCTCGGGCGGCGTCTGGGCCGACCGCGGCGAAGGCCTGCGACCCGCGGAGGTCCGGCTCGGCCGGTCCGACACGATCCGGTCCCTCGCCTGCCGACTCGCCGCCGCGGCCGGAAGGCGCCTCGACGCGGGCAGCCCTTACGCGGACGTGCGCCTGCCCGACGGCACCCGGTTCCACGCCGTCCTGTCGCCGATCGCCACCTCGGGGCCCTACCTGTCCTTCCGCACCCACCGGTCCCGGGCGTTCACGCTCACCCAGCTCGTGGAGGCGGACACGCTCACCGCCGACATGGCGGACCTGCTGCTGCGCATCGTGAAAGCTCGCCTCGCCTTCGTCGTCACCGGCGGCACCGGCACCGGGAAGACGACGCTGCTCGCCAGCCTGCTGTCGAACGCGCCCAAGGACGAACGCATCGTCATCGTCGAAGACGCGGCCGAACTCGCGCCCGACCACCCGCACACGCTCACCCTCGAATCGCGCCCGGCGAACATCGAGGGCGCGGGCGAGGTCGACCTGGCCGCACTCGTCCGCCAGTCGCTGCGCATGCGGCCCGACCGGATCATCGTGGGCGAATGCCGCGGCGCCGAGGTGATCGAACTGCTCGGCGCCCTCAACACCGGCCACGAAGGCGGCGCAGGCACTCTGCACTGCAACGCCGCCGCCGACGCCCCCGCGAGGCTGGAAGCCCTCGCGCTCCCGCACGGCCTGCCGCGCGAAGGGCTCCACGCCCAACTGGTCGCCGCCCTCAGAGTCATCATCCACCTGCGACGCAACGGCACCGGACGCCAAGTCGCCGAGATAGCCCTGATCGAAACGGGCCACACCGGAACGCAGGGCCTGACGGTCTCGACCGCCTGGACCCGCCACGGCCCCGGTCCCGGCGCGGGCATCCTCGAACGCCTCCTGAGGGAGCGGAACGCATGAGCCGCAACCACACGACCCGAACCGCGTCGACCCCGACCGCCACCACCGATCTCGCCGGCCCTGGAGGCATCGGCGAGCCCACCCAGCTCGCCGCCAGACCGCTTTCGAGGGAGTACCGCGCATGACCGCCACCGCATTCGCCCAACCGCCCGAACGCCGCCGCTGCGGACCGTCCGCCCGAGCCCGCAAGACCCGGGCCCGGCTCGAACCGGAAGCGGCCCGCCCGCAGAGCGCCCGCCGCGCAGGCCCCGGCAATCGCCAGCATCGCCTGAGCGAACGGACCTCGCCCGCGTCGACCCGACCCGCCAAGCCCCGTACCCGTCACCGCACCGACCGCTCGCCGGAAGGAGAAACCGCATGACCGCCATCGCCACCGCCCTGATCGCGAACCGGCCGAAGACCGCCGCAGCCGTCACCGCGCTGATGGCCGCATTGCTCGCGGCCTGGCTCGTCGGATCGCGCCACGACGGCGGCCTCGGTCCACTCGCCGCAGTCGCCGCAGGCACCGTGACGGCGATCTATGCTGCGGCCGCCGTCACCGCCTGGCATCTCGCCCTGCGCCGCAAACGCGACCGCGAAACCCGCCGCGCCGCCGCCGACACGGTCGCCTCTTTGGCGGCCGACCTCGCGGCCGGGACCGACCCGGCCCGCGCCGTCGCCGCAGCCGAACCGGCCTGGCCCGCCGAAGCCCACGTCACCGCACGCCGCCTCCGGGCCGCACTCCGCATCGCCGCCGAACTCGGCGCACCCGCCGCGGACCTCTGCCGCAGACTCGCGGAACACCTCCGTGAAGACGACCAGGCCGCCGCCCGAACCCAGGCCCAGACCGCGTCCATCCGAGCCACCGCCGCACTGCTCATCGCCCTGCCCGCCGCCGGAGTCGCCCTGGGCGAAGCGCTCGGGGTCGAAGCCGTGGCCTTCCTCTTCGCCAGCCCCGCGGGCATCGGCGCGGCCGTCGCCGCGATGGGCCTGCAGGCCGCTGGCCTCGCATGGACCGGCGCACTCATCAACACGGTCAATGTGGGGAGCTCATGATGCTGCGCAAACTCATCGGACCACTCGCCGGCGTCGCGGCCGCCGTCGCCATCGGCGGGGTGATCGGCATCGTCGCGGGCTTCGGCGCCTGGTGGCTCGCCGCCCGCCTCCTGCGCGCCGACCCGGACCGCGCAGAGCAGGCCGCCGCCAACCGACTCGCCCCGGCCTGGCCCTGGACGCTCGACCTCCTCGCCGCCTGCATGCGCGCCGGGGCCCCGTTCCCGCAGGCGGCGTTCACGGTCGCCGACGCCGACGACCCGGAGATCGGCGAACGCCTGAACCGCTTCGCCGGAGCACTCCACTTGGGCGCCTGCGCCTCCGAAGCACTCCCGGAACTCGGGAAGCTGCCCGGAGCCGCACGCCTGGCCCGCCAACTCGACCGATCCGGCGACTCCGGCGCCGCCATCGCCGCGGGCCTCGAACAACTCGCGGCCTCGCTCCGATCCGACCTGCGCACCAGAACCGAAGAACGCGCCGCACGCGCCGCAGTGGCCCTCGTCGGGCCCCTGTGCCTGTGCTTCCTGCCCGCGTTCGTGATCGCCGGAATCGGCCCCGTGGTGCTCGGCATCGTCACCGACACCCTGAGTTCCGGCCTCTGATCCACAGCCCGAAAACCGAAGAGAGGAAACCGCGATGAACGCGAACACCCACACCACGATGGCCCTCCCGACCCGCCGCGACCGGCCCGAACACACCCGCCGCGCACCGTCCCAGCCCGACTCGTACCAGGCCGCCTGCCGCCCCGAAAGCCGCTGGAAAACCGCCTGCGAACCGGGCGGCGCCTGCCCGCGACCCGCATGCGCCGACCAGCGCTGCCGAACGAACCGTCCCGACAACGAACCCACCGCCCAGCCCCGACCGCGCCACGATCCGGAACCCGAAACCAACGAAACGGCGCCGGGAACCCGAACGGGCGCAACACAGCCCTGGTCACCGGGCGCGAACCGGAGCCGGACCCCGATCACCGCGGGCCCGCCCACCGACGGTCCGGAGCAAGCAAGACGACGCCCGAGCCCGCGGCCGAAGACCGAAGACGAATGGAGCCCTGGCCGGATGCAGGGCACGGTGAAACCGAGCTGGGGCGAGCAGTTCGCCACGAGGATGCGCGGCGAAAGCGGCATGAGCACCGCC
The DNA here is from genome assembly GCF_042647865.1 of Glycomyces rhizosphaerae. Lineage (NCBI taxonomy): Bacteria > Bacillati > Actinomycetota > Actinomycetes > Glycomycetales > Glycomycetaceae > Glycomyces > Glycomyces rhizosphaerae. The sequence goes on along the minus strand of NZ_JBHRWO010000010.1, from coordinate 81,944 downwards.
GAATACGCGGTCGGCACGCTCGCGGCGGTCGCCTTCGCCGGAGTGCTGCTGAAGGTGCTCACCTCCGGCCCGGTCCAAAGCGCCCTGTCCGACCTGATCGAACGAGCCCTGTCATGAGAGCCGCGAGCCGAAACCCACCACCGACAGACACGGGAGGCGGCAACCAGGCCAGGCGAGCCGGAGGCGAACGCGGATTCGTCACCGCCGAACTGGCGGCGACCCTGCCCGCGGTGGTCGCGGTCCTGGCACTCGGCATGTGGGCGGTGTCGACGGTGGGGATGAAGGTCCGCGCGATCGACGCGGCCAACAGCGCCGCGATCGCGGCGGCCAGAGGAGAGGACCCGCAAGCGGTCGCGGCGCCCTACCTTCCCGAAGGCGGATCGGTCGCGGTCACCAGCGACGACACGGTCGCACGCGCCGTGGTCACGGCACCGGTGCGGCCCCTGGGCCCGCTGACGCCGTCGATGGACATCACCGCCGAAGCCGCCGCACCAATGGAACCGGGCCTGCCCGGATGAGGAAGAAGCGAAGTGAACAAGCGCCCGACCGAGCCGCTTCGCGCGGCAGCAGTCACGGCGAACGGGGATCCTCGACGGTCCTGGCGGCCGGCGTGACAGCGGCGGTCCTGGTGTCGGCGGTGGCCTTCACCGCCGTCGGCCAGGCCGGCGCCGCACGACATCGAGCCCAAGGAGCGGCGGACGCCGCCGCGCTGGCGGGAGCCGCGAAGGTGTTGTTCGGTGAGGGCGAGGCGTGCGCGGCGGCCCGGGCGATGGTCGAACGCTCGGCCACCGAGTTCGAACGATGCGAGGTGAACGATCTGGAAGTGACGGTCTACGTGAACGAGACCCCGAACGGCCTCCCAGCGGCATTCGGTCCAGCCCGAGCGGTCTCCCGAGCAGGCCCGGTAGCGGTCGAATAACCGCCACCACAGCGAAAAGACAAAGCAAGCGAAAGGAGGTCACCCCCGCCAAACGCGATGACGGGCAAGGCGACTAGACCCAAGCCGCCTCAGCCGATCGCGATGGCGGGCGAGACGACCATGAGAAGACCACCCCAGCCAATGGCGGTGGCGGACAACCGGTCCCGGCGGCCAAGGCCAGGCCGCCGGGAACCGAGAACAACGAACGGCATCAACCGAGAACTGGCGTGCAGGTCGGCGGCGGGTGGGCAAGGGGGGTGGGTGGGGGGCGGGGGCGGCCCCCAAAGCGACAGCTCGAAGAAGCGGCCGAGAATGGCGCCGAGACGGCGGCCCGAGTAGGGCTTCAAACAGCGGGTCGAGAAGGCCCCACCGCCAGCGCCGCACGACGAATTCCTCGCCTGGAACAGAGGCCCGCCACCTCCGCGTCGCACGACGAAGTCCTTGTCCAGGAGAGGGCCGTGCCACCTCCGCGTTGCCCGACGAAGTCCTCGCCCAGGGGAGGGCCCCGCCACCTCTGCGCGTCTCGATGATGTGCCTGGTGAGACGTGTTGGTCACACTCTGAGTGTCACAGGCCTGCTGGTGAGGCGCAAAGCGCTCAGGCTGTCTAAACTCGCGCCATGGAGAAACACCGTTCTTCAACCGCTGAGGCGCCCGCGACCCGGTCGCCCGGCCGCCGCACCTATCTCATGTGCCGCCCCGCCTACTACGCGGTCGAGTACGCCATCAACCCTTGGATGGACACGACCGCCCCCGTCGACGCCACGCTCGCCTGCGCCCAGTGGGAAGCCCTGGCCGACGCCTACACCGCCCTCGGCCACGAGGTCGTCCGCCTCGAGCCCGAGCCCGGCCTCCCCGACATGGTCTACGCCGCCAACGGCGCGTTCGTCGTCGACGGGATCGCCTACGGCGCGAGCTTCCGCCACCCCGAACGCCGCCCCGAGGCCGACGCCCACGAGAAGTGGTACCGCACCTCCGGCTGGAAGTTCGCCGAGCCTGAGCACATCAACGAAGGCGAAGGCGACTTCACCTACCTGCCCGGCCGCGAACTCATCCTCGCCGGCTGGGGCTTCCGCACCGACGCCCGCGCCCACGCCGAGGCCGCCGACGTGTTCGGCCGCCCCGTCGTCTCGCTGCGTCTCGTCGACCCCCGCTACTACCACCTCGACACCGCGCTCGCGCCCCTCGACGACGAGCGCATCGCTTACTACCCCGAGGCTTTCGCCCCCGGCAGCCGCCTGCTGCTCGAGCGACTCTTCCCCGACGCCGTGATCGCCGACGCCGAGGATGCGGCCGGATTCGGCCTCAACTTCGTCTCCGACGGCCGCAACGTCGTCATCAACGCCGAAGCCGAGGGCTTCGCCCGCAAGCTCCGCGACGCCGGGTACGAAACCGTCCCCGTCGACCTCTCCGAGCTCAAGAAGGGCGGCGGCTCCGTCAAGTGCGCCACCGCCGAACTGCGCCGGTAACGGCCGGGCGGTAACGCCGAAACCGACCGAGGGGCCGGTGATCCAGCGACGCTGGACCACCGGCCCCTCCGCCGTCGGGGGGAGTTGGTCAAGGAGGCGCGCCGCGTCCTGCCGCGGCGCTCGCCTCAGGCGACGACCAGCGTGGTCTCGAAGCCCTTCGGCTGGAAACCGTTCTGCTGCGGCGGAACGGGACGCTGGCGGTTGATCGCGTCCTCCGGGTCGGGCAGCGCCTCAGCCGGGCGGTCTTCGGGCGGCAGGAACACGCCCGCGAACGGCATCGATCGCTCGGGCACGGTCCGCGGCGCGGGAACACCGAGGTCCGGGGCGGGCAGCGGGCTCGCCGGGTGCGTTCCTGCCGGCGTCACCGCGTCCGCGAATGTGGACTTCACCAGGGCGACCGTGTCCTCAGTCCGTTCAGCTTCATCGAACATGATCGAGCGCGACGGGCGGACGGTCTCGATCGCGGGCCGGGAGTCGGCCATCGGACGGCGGAACGCGCGCGCCAAGAGCGCGTCGATCCGCCAGACCCGTTTGGCGTGGGTGGCCGGGAGCCAGAAGTGCCAGCGGCGCGGCTCGGTCGCGCCCGGTCCTTCGAGGACGGTGAAGTTGAGTTCGACGCCGGGCCCTGCCGGGTCCGCCGACCAGCGCAGGTTCTCGATCGCGGTCACCGGCGCGTCCAGGCACAGGCGTACCCGTCCGAGGAGCCGTGACTGCCGGGTGACGACCATGCGCTGGCCGGTGAGCATCAGGACGTGGTCGCCGCTGCCGAGTCCGTCGGAGCCGACGCATCGGCTCAGCAGCGACACCTGGTCTCCGGGCCCGATGTTGCGGAGCAGAAGGGGGACGTGCCGTGACAGGGCCGTCGAGGTCAGGCCCGCCTCGGCCGAACAGGCGAGCATCGTGCGGGAGAAAAGGTCCATGTGCTTGTACCCCACAGAAATCCGTGTGCGTTCGTCACTCTGCGACGCGCTCTCAATAGGGGTAACGGCAATCCGCATATGCAAGTTACGGCTACGGGGTGGGCTTCACCACAACTCACCCCTTCGGGCGAGCGGGACTCAACCGGGCCCGCCCCTTGGCGAGCGGGGGCTCACTCCTGCGGTTCGAGTTCAAGCTCGAGGTCGACCTGGTCGAGGACGAGGTCCAATTCCGGCAACTCGGGGTCGGCCCAATCGTGGTCACTGCCGCCGTCGTCCCAGCCCTGGTCGCCGTCCGCGTCGTCGGCATCTTCCCCACCGCCGCAGCCGTCGCCGTCCTCTTCGATGGGGACCAGTTGCGGCGGCTTCGAGCCTTCGGGTGCGGGCTCGTCGCCGCTGGGTTCGTCCGCGAGGCGGCTCGCGTCGTCGCCGGACTCCGCGATGAGACCGGCCTGGGGTTCGGCCGCGCTGGCGGCGACCCGCGGTTCGGCTCCGGGCTCGACGAGGCCTTCCTGGCCGTCGTCGCCGCCCGCGACGCCCTCGGGGTCGGGCGACTCCTCGGCTTCGATGATGACGGTCTCCGAGCCGTATTCCAGCGGCTCGGCGCCGTCGCCGGCGTCGAGGCCCCTGGCGAAGGTCCATCCGATCAGCGCGTAGGACGCCACGGTTCCCGCGCTCACTCCGACCATGGCGAACCAGATGCCCACCGGCCAGTGTCCGCCCTGGTCGTTGCCTGTGTCGCTCACCGTGCGCTCCTTCCCGCCACCCCCGTGCGACGAAACGGCCGTTCAGGACCGATGATGTCGATGGCTCGACCGATTTAGCTACGTAGCGTCAGTCTCCAGTCCCGAATAGTAATGGGGCGGCGGCTATGGCGCGCACCACCCAAGACTTTGGGATGCTTGGATACACCGGAATACGAATATGAGGAGGCATACATGGGCGACACACAGCGTCCTGCCAAGAAGACGGCCAAGAGCCGTCCGAAACCCGCCTCAGCGAACGAACCAGAGTTCGTGCAACTGCTGACTCCGGAGGGTCAGCGCGTCAAGCATCCCGACTACGACATCAACCTCACCGACGACGAGTACCGCGGCCTCTACCGCGACCTCGTCATCACCCGCGAACTGGACGCCCAGGGCACCGCCCTGCAGCGCCAGGGACAGCTCGGCCTGTGGCCGAGCCTCCTCGGCCAGGAAGCCGCGCAAGTCGGCTCCGGCCGGGCCCTCAAGGCCCAGGACACGGTCTTCCCGGCCTACCGGGAGCTCGGCGTCCAGTGGTGCCGCGGCATCGACCTCATCTCGTCGTTCGCGCTCTTCCGCGGGACCGACCTCGGCGGACGCGACGTCGCCGCCGACCGCTTCAACATGTACGCGATCGTGATCGCCTCGCAGACGCTCCACGCCGCCGGCTACGCCATGGGCGTGGCCATGGACGGCGCGGTGGGCGGTGACGACGGCGAGGCCGTCGTCGTCTACCACGGCGACGGGGCGACCAGCGAGGGCGACTTCAACGAGGCGCTGATCTGGGCCGGGGTGTTCAACTCCCCGCTGGTGCTGTTCTGCCAGAACAACCAGTACGCGATCTCGGAGACGAACGCCCGCCAGTTCCGGCTGCCGCCGTACCGCCGCGCCGAGGGCTTCGGCGTCCCCGGGATCCTCGTGGACGGCAACGACGTCCTCGCGACGTACGCGGTCACGCAGTCCGCGCTCGACCGCGCCCGCCGCGGCGAGGGCCCGAGCCTCGTCGAGGCCTACACGTACCGGATGCAGCCGCACACCACCTCCGACGACGCCACGCGCTACCGCGACGCGGCCGAGCTGGACTTCTGGCGCGCGAAGGACCCGATCGTCCGCTACCGCAAGTGGCTGGACGCCGAGGGCCTGGCCGACGAGGCCTACTTCGCCGCGATCGACACCGAGGCGGGCGAGCTCGTCCGCGAGCTGCGCGCCCGCGTGATGGCGCTGACCGACCCGGAGGTCGCCGAGATGTTCGACAACGTGTACGCCGAGATGCCGCAGGAGATCGCGGCCCAGCGTGCGGAGGCGCTCGAGTTCCAGGCCTCCCTCGACGAGGGGAGCGAGGTCCGATGACGACGATGACCATGGTCAAGGCGCTCAACGAAGGTCTGCGCCGAGTGCTCGAAGTCCAGCCGAAGTCGCTCGTCATGGGCGAGGACGTGGGCCGCCTCGGCGGCGTCTTCCGCGTCACCGACGGCCTGCAGAAGGACTTCGGGTCCGAGCGCATCATCGACACCCCGCTCGCGGAGTCCGGCATCATCGGCACCGCTATCGGCCTCGCGATGCGCGGCTACCGGCCGATCTGCGAGATCCAGTTCGACGGCTTCGTCTACCCCGCGTTCGACCAGCTCGTGTCGCAGCTGGCGAAGATCCCGAACCGCTCGGGCGGGCGCGTGCGCCTGCCTGTCGTCGTGCGCATCCCCTACGGCGGCGGCATCGGCGCGATCGAGCACCACTCGGAGTCCCCCGAGGCGTACTTCGCGCACACCGCCGGCCTCAAGGTCGTGACCTGCGCGAACCCCAACGACGCCTACTGGATGATTCAGCAGGCCGCCGCCGGGGACGACCCGGTGATCTTCTTCGAGCCCAAGCGCCGCTACCAGGCCAAGGGCGAGGTCGCCACCGGCGCGTCCGAGCTCGACCTGTTCCGCGCCCGCACCCTCCGCGAGGGCCGCACCGCGACGCTGATCGCTTACGGCCCCACCGTGGACGTGGCCGCGAACGCCGCCGCCGCGGCGGCCGAGGAGGGCTTGGACCTCGAGGTGATCGACCTGCGCTCGCTCTCGCCGATCGACTGGGAGCCGCTGTTCGCCTCGGTCCGCAAGACCGGCCGCGCCGTGATCGTCCACGAGGCCCCGGGCAACATCGGCATCGGCGCGGAGGTCGCCGCGCGGATCTCCGAGGAGTGCTTCTACTCCCTGGAGTCCCCGGTGCTGCGGGTGACCGGCTATGACGTGCCTTATCCGGCGAGCCGCCTCGAAGACGACTACCTTCCGAACCTGGACCGGGTGCTCGACGCCGTCGACCGGTCACTCGAGTACTGAGGAGCGGGACATGGGTCAGAGGATCACGTTCAACCTGCCCGACCTCGGTGAGGGACTCACCGAGGGCGAGGTCGCCGCGTGGCTCGTCGAGCCGGGCGGCGAAGTCAAGCTCAACCAGCCGTTCGTGGAGGTCGAGACCGCCAAGGCCCTCGTCGAGGTGCCCAGCCCTTACGACGGGGTGCTCGCGGAGCACCACGCCGAGGCCGGGGAGACCATCGACGTCGGCAAGCCGCTCGCGAGCTTCGAGGTCGAAGGCGTCGAGGCGCCTCCCGCCGAGAAGAAGAAGGACGAGCGCACGCCGAACCTCGTGGGGTACGGCGCGCGCGAGGCCGGTTCGAAGCGCCGCAAGCGCCGCACGGGAGGCGAGGCACCGGCCGCACCGGTGGCGACACCGGTGGCCGCACCCGCGCCGCCCGCTCCGGCTCCGGCGGCCCCCGCACCTGCGCCCTCCGCGCCGGTGGCCCCCGCCGCCTCGTCAGGGCCGGTGCTCGCCAAGCCCCCGGTCCGCAAGCTCGCCAAAGACCTCGGGATCGACCTCGCGTCGGTCACCCCCACGGGCCCGAACGGCACGGTCTCCCGGGCCGACGTCGAAGCAGCCGTGTCCGCTCCGGAGGCGGCCGCGCCGACCAGGGTCACGGCCGCGGCCGAGGACCAGCGCATCCCGATCAAGGGCGTGCGCAAGCTGACGGCGCAGAACATGGTGGCCTCGGCGTTCACCGCGCCGCACGCCACGGTGTTCCTCACCTGCGACGTCACCGGCATGATGGAGACGGTCAAGGAGTTCAAGGGCCGCAAGGAGTTCGCCGAAGTCAAGGTCACTCCGCTGCTGTTCGTGGCAAAGGCGGTCCTGCTGGCCGCCCGCCGCCACCCGATGATCAACGCCAAATGGGACGACGAGGCCCAGGAGATCGTCGTCAAACACGACGTCAATCTCGGCATCGCCGCCGCAACCCCGCGGGGCCTGGTCGTGCCGAACGTCAAGGCCGCCCAGGACCTGAGCCTGGTCGAACTGGCCGAGGCCCTCACCTCGCTGGCGCGCACCGCCCGCGAGGGGAAGACCTCGCCCGCCGACATGTCAGGCGGGACGATCTCGATCACCAACGTCGGCGTCTTCGGCATCGACACGGGCACGCCGATCCTCCCTCCGGGGGAGTCCGCGATCCTCGTGTTCGGCGCCGTTCGGCCGCAGCCGTGGGTGCACGAGGGCGAGATCGCGGTCCGTCAGGTGACGACGCTCGGACTGTCCTTCGACCACCGGCTCATCGACGGAGAACTGGGCTCCCAGTTCCTCGCCGACGTCGGCTCATTCCTGCAGCACCCTGGGGAAACACTGCTCGCCTGGACGTGATCAAGGGCACCGACGAATCGTTGGCGGATCCCAGTATTCGGTGTTGTAATTGAGGCACGGAAACAACGGGGAAACATATCTTCGAAGTTTCCGACCGTCTCGGGCGACTGGGACCGCGAACTTTATCTCCTCCCATTGGTGCGGCGGACAGCGCCGAGTTCCCGCACCATTGAGACCCTCTCCAGGGGGTTCTCACACCGGCCGGGTGCCGCGATTGCCATGAGGGGTGGGCAACCGCTGGCACCCGGCCTTTTCCGTGCCCCCACCCCCGTTTCCTCCCGCCGCGGCCGTCCATTCACGAGGCGGCACGCCGCCGCAACCCTGTGCCATTTCCGAATCGCTCCACAACCCTGTCGAGCGACGGCGAGCGCCGCTGCGGTACCGTGTGACCCGTCTGGCGTGCCCCCAAGACGCCAGGCCGGAAGCAGCATTGAGGAGCAGCCGTGACCTCCGAGCAAGGCAACCCGCCTGAAAAGGGCGAGGGCAGCGACGACCAGAGCGCAGCAGAGCGGGTCCCCGGGACCGACACCGCCGCAGAGGCGGGCTCGACCGCGAGCCCCGAGCCGGAGCCGGCCAACCCGGACGACAGCGCGGGCACCGCAACCGACACTCCCGCCGCCGGCGAGGACGCAGCCGCGCCTTCGGCCGACGCCGACGTCCCGGCGGCCCCTGTTGCCGATGCCGCTCCGGAACCCGAGACACCCGCCGAGCCTGAGGCCGTCGTCCCCGAGACGCCCGCAGCTCCTGAGGCCCCGCAGGCTCCCGAAGCCCCGGAGGCCCCGTCGATCGACGAGGGCGCCACCGAGGCCGTGCCGACGTCCGCACTGGCTGACGCCGACGTCCCGCCGGCACCCGCCGCCGACGTCCCGGCCTCGCCCGTCGCCGATGCCGCTCCCGAACCCGAAGCGCCGCAAGCCGCTCCGGAAGCGCCAGCCGAGCCCGCCTCCGTGGGCGAGGACGTCACGCAGGCCATCCCGACCGGCGTGGTGGTCGACATCGACATCCCGGCCGCTCCGTCCGCCGACAGCGCGCCCGAGCAGGTCGCCCCCGCCGCTCCGGAACCGCCTGCAGCGCAGGCACCTTCGTCCCCGACGCAGTTCGATGAGGACGGCACGCAGATCCTGCGTCTGCAGCCCTCGCAGCCGTCATCCCCCCCGGCCCCGGCCGCGGACCCGTACAACGAGCGCACCGAAGTGCTGCCGCCCCAGGGCCACTCGGGCTTCAACGCCCCCGCGCCCTACGGCGAGCAGGCCGCCTCGTCCCCTTCGGCCTGGCCTTCCCCGCCGCCGAACCCGCTGGCCAACCAGGGCGCCCAGTCCCCCGCGCCGGCTCCGACGCCGAGCCCGGTCCAGTCGCCGGGCGCCGTGCCTCCCCCGCCTCCGGCCGCTCCGTACGTGCAGCCCGCCTCGTCCTACCAGGCGCCGCCTCCTCCGGCCGCTCAGCAGCCGCCGCCGACCCAGTCGGACGCCACCCAGAAGCTCATCATCGGCGCGCACAACCCGTACAGCGAGCCGCCGCCCGCGATGCCCCAGGGCTACGACCCGAACCAGGCGCAGCCGCAGCCCGGCGGCCAGTACTCGCAGCCGGGCATGCCGCCCGGCTCGGTCCCGCCCGGCCAGTACCCGCCCCAGGCGGCTCAAGGCAAGGGCGGCAAGAAGAAGCTCGTGCCGATCCTCATCGCGGTCACGGCTCTGGTGGTCGTCACCGCCGGTGTCGGCTTGTACTTCCTGCTGTTCGCCGCGCCTAAGTTCGAGGAGAACGGCTGCGTCCGCCACACCAGCGGCGACCAGGCCGAGGCCATCGACTGCGATGAGGCCAAGGACGGCGAGGACTACGAGATCGTCCAGAAGGTCGGCGACGGCCAGGAATGCGCCGACGCGGGCCGCGAGACCCTCACGGTCGGCGACGACACCTACTGCCTGAGCCTCCTCGGCGCCCCCGAAGAAGGCGAAGGCGGCGCCGAGCCCACCGACGAAGCCTCCTAGGGCGAACCACCCGATGGGCCGATAAAGCACGATAAATCCGACCTTAAGGGACCCCTGGTTCAAAAATATCTCGGGGGTACGACAGCGCTTCGGGGCCGACGGGCTAGCGCCCGTCGACCCGCTTTGCAATGTGAGGCCCATTCAAAAACGGGCGTCGCGCAAGGGCCCAGAACCGACGCCGAGCTACGCTCGCCGGATGGCTCAGGGTCCCGCTCCCGCAAACAAACAGTCCCGCGTCCGCGCGGCCGAGCTCGTCGGTCGCGGTTGGCTCAACACCGGTGACAAGCGGCTGGACCTCGAAGGCCTCCGCGGCAAAGTCGTGCTTCTCGACTTTTGGACCTTCTGTTGTATTAATTGCCTGCATGTCCTCGATGAACTCCGTCCGCTCGAGGAGAAGTACGGCGATGCGCTCGTCATCATCGGCGTCCATTCCCCGAAGTTCGAGCACGAGCGCGACCCGCAGGCCCTCGCCGCGGCCGTCGAGCGCTACGGCGTCGAGCATCCCGTCCTCGATGATCCGAACCTGACCACCTGGGATGCATTCGCTGCCCGGGCCTGGCCGACGTTGGTAGTGATCGATCCCGTCGGGTACGTGGTTTCAACGATGGCCGGCGAGGGACACCTCGAAGCACTCGATGCGATTGTGGGCGAGCTGGTCGCTCAACACACGGCCGATGGAACACTCGACACCACCGGATCACTGTATGTGGCCGCCCCGCCCGCCGAGACCACACTCCGCTTCCCCGGCAAGGCGATCGAGCTCCCCGGCGGGGACGTCCTCGTCACCGACTCCGCGCACCACCGCCTCGTCCGCCTCGCGCAGACCGAGCGCCTTCACGGTTCCGCAAGTGCCGCCGAGGCCGACACGGTCGTCGCGACCATCGGCACCGGTGAGCGCGGCCGCACCGACGGCGTCGAAGCGCAGTTCAATGAGCCCCAAGGCCTCGCGCTCCTCCCCGCCGAGATCGCCGAGCAGGTCGGCTACGACCTCGTCGTCGCCGACACCGTGAACCACCTTCTGCGCGGCGTCCGCCTCGCCGACGGCCGCGTCACCACCGTCGCCGGGACCGGGAAGCAGTGGCGCATGGACGTGGGCGCGACCGCCGCCCTCGAGGTCGACCTCTCCTCGCCCTGGGACCTCGCCTGGTTCGACGGCAAGCTGATCGTCGCCATGGCCGGCATCCACCAGCTCTGGTACTTCGACCCGGTCGCGGGCGCCGCGGGCGTCTACGCCGGCACCACCGTCGAAAGCCTCAAGGACGGCCCCCTCTCCCAGGTCTGGATGGCCCAGCCCTCCGGGCTCGCGGCCGACGGCGACCGCCTCTGGCTCGTCGACTCCGAGACCTCCGCGCTCCGCTACGTCGAGCACGGCCGGATGTACACCGCGATCGGCCAGGGCCTCTTCGACTTCGGGCACCTCGACGGCCCCGCCGCCGACGCCCTCATGCAGCACCCGCTCGGCCTCGCCGTCCTCCCCGACGGCCGCATCGCCGTGGCCGACACCTACAACGGGGCGTTGCGCGCGTACGACCCGCAGACCGAGACGGTGTCCACCCTCGCCTCGGGTCTCGCCGAGCCCAGCGACGTGATCGTCCTGGGCGGCAAGGTGCTCGTGGTCGAATCGGCCGCCCACCGCCTGACCGCGCCCGACCTGGGCGAGGCCGCCGTCTCCGGGCAGCACCACCGGGTCACCCGCAAGCGCACCAAGGTCGCCCCCGGGGCGCTGCGCCTCGAAGTCCTCTTCGAGCCGGCCGCCGGGCAGAAGCTCGACTACACCTACGGCTCCCCGATCCAGGTCACCGTCTCGGCCGACCCGCCGCAGCTCCTCGCCGAAGGCGCGGGCAGGGGCGAGGAGCTCGGCCGCGACCTCCTGCTCGCCGAAGGCATCCAGCAGGGCGTCCTCCAGGTCGTCGCCCAGGCCGCGACCTGCGACGCCGAGGCCGAGCACCCCGCGTGCCACCTCACCCGCCAGGACTGGGGCGTGCCGATCGAGGTCGCCGAGGACGGGGTCTCGACCCTCCGGCTGGTGCTGCGGTCCTGACACGCAAGGGTGTGATCTCCTGTGGCGGCCCGTATTTCATCTGCCGGTCGCGTGTCATGAATCCGTGCAGGTCTCAGTGCGCATTACGTTGTTCGGATCGCACGATGTCCGAAAGTACGTCCTATCAGGGAGGAAACCGCTGTGACCTTGGCGCCGGTGGAAGAACGCCACTCCGAGTACGAGCACTGGCTGGTGCTGAACGCCGCCGATCAGATCGTCACCGTGGGCAGACTGCTCGAGCAGCAGGTCCGCACGCTCGAGTACCTCACCCCCGAGTACGCCGGCAGCCTCGCCGAGTTCGAACCGGATCTCACCGGCATTCGGCTGAACGGCTAGCCGAACCCGGCTGAACGGTCGAATCCCGTGAGGCCACTTCGGAGTAACGTCGGCCCGGACGCGAGAGGTGCGTCCCTCCACAAACGGGTGCGAACCCGTGGCGGGGCCGGCAAGCCCGACGCGCGCGAGGGCCGTCCCGGCGCCGGCGCACTCCATCTGGCCGTTCACGGCACGGAGTGGGCCGTCAATCGGGCACTCAACGGGCACTGAGCAATTCCTGGTATCACTCGCCGGGACGGCCTCCTCCGCGCCGCTACGCTGAAAGCGAAGTCGCGCCCCAGCGGCGCGGCGGTGTCGTCCCGCGCTGATACCGTCGATGGGTGGAATCTTTCGAGAGGCCCTTCGGCGACGAGTCCGGCCCCGTCCAAGCCCCGATGCACCCAGCGTGGATCCGCATCATGCCGTGCAGCATCGAGTTGTTCCGCACCGTCCCCTCGGTCAATCCGTTCCCGGCGAGCTGGTGGGCCGACGCCTTCCCCGAAGACGACATCTGGAACGAACCGGTCTGGTGCGACCCGGGCGACGTCGACGACTGGATCGCCGAAGCCTCCGAGCACCACCTGGGCGCCTCCCAAGAGGTCATAGAGAAGGAAGCCCGCGAGGAGTACGACCGGGCCACCGCCGAGCGCTCCGAACGCATCGACACCTTCACCACCCACTGCCGCCGGGCCGGACTGCCCGTGCCGCACACCGTCCGCGACCTCCTGGAGTTCCTGCTCGCGCTGGGGCTGTACCGCTCCGAGATGCGTGAGGGGAAGCTGTACGTCGCCCCGCTGCTGTACATCAACCCGTTCGACGTGCTCGCGTTCGACAAGCTCGAAGCCATCGAGGAGGCCGCCGACCAGCGCGGCGACCTCGAAGAGCTGACGGCGATCGCGATCCGGCGGGTCGGCGGGGTCGACTACGAGTTCGACGACGAGGGCCACTTCGTGCTGCCCGGAGGGGCGAAGTCGGCCACCGTGACCGTCAGCCTGGCGGCGCTCGCCGAGGACGCGGGCGTCCCGGCCCCGGTGATCCGCGGGATGCTCATGGAGCTCGCCGAGGACGGGGACGTGGCCGGATCGGTCGACCTCGGCCAGGTCGCGATCGCGGAGGAGTTCACGCTCACCGCCTCTGACGACCTGCTCGGCGGCTACCCGAACGACGAGTTGCTGCCGCCCGAGCACGCCTGAGCGTCGATCCCGCGTGATCTCGAACACCCGTTCGAACATCGACCTGCGTCACATCTGAACGACCGAACTCAGGAGCGGATTCCATTCACCCCCAGTTCACCTATACGTTCACCGGCGTGCACCTGCATGGCGTTCCATGAGGGCAGAACACGTTAACGGCGGTTGACATTCGGTGATTGGAGTTCGCGTGAGCGTGAACGAGACTGGTACCCGCGCCAAGGCCCCCATCGCGGGCCTGACCCCGCAGGGCCGAATTGGCGCGCCCGTGAAGACCGAGACGGTCATCGACATCAAGGGCGTCGACATCCACTACGGCAAGGCGCACGCGGTCCGCGACGTCTCCCTGCCCGTGGCGCGCAACCAGATCACCGCGATGATCGGGCCCTCGGGCTGCGGCAAGTCCACGGTGCTGCGCTCGATCAACCGTATGAACGACCTCATTCCGGGAGCGAAGGTCACCGGAAACATCTCGTTCCACGGCCAGGACATCTACGCTCCGGGCGTCGACCCGATCGCGGTGCGCCGCCACATCGGCATGGTCTTCCAGAAGGCGAACCCGTTCCCGAAGTCGATCTTCGACAACGTCGCCTACGGCCTGCGCATCAACGGCATGAAGGACAACCTGGCCGACCGCGTGGAGCAGGCGCTCCGCGGCGCGGCGCTGTGGGACGAGGTCAAGGACAACCTGAAGAAGAGCGCTCTGGCGCTCTCGGGCGGGCAGCAGCAGCGCCTGTGCATCGCCCGCGCGATCGCCGTGCAGCCGGAGGTCCTGCTCATGGACGAGCCGTGCTCGGCCCTCGACCCGATCGCGACCGCGCGCATCGAGGAGCTCATGAGCGAGCTGGTGCGCGACTACACGATCGTGATCGTCACGCACAACATGCAGCAGGCCGCCCGAGTCTCCGACTCGACGGCGTTCTTCTCCGCGGCGGTCGACGACGCGGGCGAGCGCTACGGCTTCCTGGTCGAGTTCGACGAGACCCAGCGCCTGTTCTCCAACCCGTCCGACTCGCGGACCGAGGACTACATCACCGGCCGCTTCGGCTAGAGCCGCGACAGGACTTACGGCGGTGCGATCGAGGGGTTCGCACCGCCGTTTCCGTGCCCGCCGATGGGCGGGACGGTGGAGCACCGCGTGAGCGGGACGGCGAACCGCTGCGTCGGGCCGGGCGTGCAGGCACCGCCGGGTGGGGACGCGAAACGGGGCGGCCGGCGGCCGCCCCGTCTCAGCTGAAGTTTCGCCTAGACGTCGTTCCCGCAGATGAATCCGTGGGTCCGGCCTTCCAGGTCGGTCATCTGCCAGTACCAGTCGGTGGCGCAGGCGGCGCCCTGCTCGTCGGCCTCTTCGTCGGTCATGTCCGCCACCGGCTCGTCCAGCGGGATCGTTTCGACCAAGGTGTAGAGCGCCAGGTCGGAGGAGCAGTCCACCGTCCACCACTGCGGGCTGTCGTCGAAGCACTCGCCGACGTCCGGGGTGTGGGGCAGGTGCCCGGGCTCCTCCGGGTCGGGGTTGCCGACCGCCGTGAGGCAGTAGAGCGAGTCGAGGCTCCCGGCGGAGTAGACGTAGTCCCATTTCGTCCACGCCTCGCCGGCGATGATGTAGCCCGAGGTGGCGCCGCACATCTCGTAGACCGGCGCGGTGTCGGTCAGGTTGCCCTCGTCGTCCACGGTGATGTCGGCGACGTCGTAGGACTGCGCGGTGATCTCCCAGAACGCCGTCGCGTCGGCGCAGTCGACGAGGCCGAACCCGCTGCCTTCGACCACCGACTCGTAGGGGAGGCACTGGCCCACTTCGGAACCCGCGTCGTCCGCGGGGGTGGTCGCGTCCTCCTCGGGCGTGTGCTGCTCCTCGGAGGCGGACTCGGAGGTGTCGCCCCCGCCTTCGGCGGTGTCGTCGTCCTTGTCGCCCTTGAGGTTCAGCGTGACGAGCAGGACCGCGCCGAGTACGAGGACGGTGACGCCGACGACGATGCCGCCGATGAGTCCGAGGTTCCGCTTCGGCGGCTCGGGCGGGAGGACGGGGCCGCCGTAAGGGGCGCCCGGGTCCTGGCCGTAGGGCGGCTGCTGCGCGCCTCCGCCGTACGCGGGCTG
Source organism: Glycomyces rhizosphaerae (assembly GCF_042647865.1). Taxonomy (NCBI): domain Bacteria; kingdom Bacillati; phylum Actinomycetota; class Actinomycetes; order Glycomycetales; family Glycomycetaceae; genus Glycomyces; species Glycomyces rhizosphaerae. The sequence continues at coordinate 66,604 of NZ_JBHRWO010000010.1, read as the reverse complement.
CTGAGGCTGGCCGCCGTAAGGGCTCTGGCCGCCGCTGTAAGGCGACTGGTAACCGTAGCCGGGGGTTTGCGGCTGCTCCGGGGGAGGACCGTAATTCGGAGGGACAGTCATGTCGCCACGCTATAGGGACTTGTCAAGAGTCGGCCGAAGCAGGGTCGGCATCGAGTAAGGAATATCGCAGCTCAGCGGGGTGCGATGGGGCCGAAGGGCCGCTGCCGTCACCGGTGCGAGGTGATGCGCCACTCGGCGGCTTCGGGCCCGGCTGTGGCCGCCGGTGCCCGGGCACCCGAATCAGTGCGTCAAAGAGTGTCCGGAAGGACGAGCACCCGTTCGACCGTGTAGTCCTCCATGGCCGATCGCACGCCCTCGCGGCCCACGCCGGAGCCCTTGACCCCGCCGTACGGCATCTGGTCGGCCCGGAACGAGGGCACGTCCCCGATGATCACACCGCCGACTTGGAGGGTGCGGTGGGCGAGCATCGCCTGCGGCAGGCTCTCGGTGAACACCCCGGCCTGCAGCCCGTACCGCGAGTCGTTGACGGCGGCGAGCCCCTCTTCGAACCCGTCGACGCTGGCGAGCACCAGGACCGGCCCGAAGACCTCTTCGCGCAGCACCTTGGCGTCCGGGCGCACGTTCGCGAGCACCGTCGGCTCGACGAGCGATCCGTCGCGCGGCGTGCCGCCGCACAGGACCTTCGCGCCCTCGTCCACGGCCTCTTCGATCCACCCCTCGACGCGTGCGGCCGCGTCCGCGCTGATGAGCGGCCCGACCTTGCACGACGGGTCGTTCGGGTCGCCCGAGGGCAGCGCCTTGACGTGCTCGACGATCCGGGCGGCCATGTCGGCGTAGGCGGGTGCTTCGATGAACACCCGCTGCACCGCGATGCACGACTGCCCGGCCTGGTAGTTCCCGAACATCGCGATCCGCTCGGCCGCCCATTCCCGCTTCGGGTAGTCGGCGCCGACGAGCACCGCCCCGTTGCCGCCGAGTTCGAGCGTCACGTGCTTCTCGGGGATCCGCCGCAGGATCTGCTTGCCCACGGGCCCTGAGCCGGTGAACGAGACGACGGGCAGCCGCGGGTCGTCCACGAGCTGGTCGGCCCGGTGGTTGGGCACCGGCAGCACCGAGAGCATCGCCGGGGGCAGGTCCGTCTCGGAGAACAGCGCGCCCAGGTGGAGGGCCGACAGCGGCGTCGACGGGGCCGGTTTGACCACGATCGGGCAGCCGGCCGCGATCGCCGGGCCCACCTTGTGTGCCACGAGGTTCAGCGGGAAGTTGAACGGGGAGATGCCGAGCACGGGGCCGCGCGGGAAGCGCCGCACGAGCGCCAGGCGGCCCTCGGCCGCCGAGTCCGTGTCGAGCCGCTGCACTTCGCCGACGAAGCGCCGGGCCTCTTCGGCCGCCCACCGGAACGTCGAGACGGCCCGCCGCACTTCGACGCGGGCCCACGCGATCGGCTTGCCGGATTCGGCGGTGATGAGCTCGGCGCAGGTCTCGGCCTCTTCGTCCAGGCGGCGGCGGACGTGTTCGAGGGCCTCGGCCCGCACGTGCGCCGGCAGCGAGGCGCATTCGGGCGCGACCCCCGAGGCGGCGGCCACGGCGGCCTCCACCTGCCCGGCGGTCGCCCATGAGGTGGCGCCGACCGGGGACTCGTCGAAGGGGTGGGTGACGAAGAACTCCTCCTCGCCGTGCTGCGGACGGCCGGCCACCCAAATAGGCGAAACGGGACGGAGACGTTGCGACATGTTTCCAGCCTACGGGTTCAGGCGCTGCCGGTGCTGCGGTTGGGCCCCGCGAATCCGAGCCGGACCGATCCGGTCCGCGAAACGCGAAGGGCCCGTGGCGGGTCGCGGCGCCACAAGTGACCCGCGCGTCCGCTCAAGGCCCGCGACCGCCCGCGCGTTCGGGCTCCTTGCAGGGGATGCCCTCGCAACCCGAATGCGTCCACTTGCCCGCCCAAGGCATGATGAGGACATGAGTGAACAGCAATCAGGTGCGGGGTATCCCCAGCAGCCGACCTCCGGCCAGCCCCAACAGCAGGCGTACCCCCAGGCGCCCTACGCCTCGCCTCAGGCCCAGTACCAGGCCCAGCAGCAGTACGCGGCCTACGCTCCCCCGGCGCCGTCGCTGTTCGACAAGCTCGGCGTGCCCTCCATGCCCGCGATCCTCGGCCTCTCGGGCCTCGGCACGCTGGTGCTCGCCGGGCTCATCGCCGGCACCAGCTCCGGCGGCTCGGGCTCCGACGAGTTCAGCAGCCTCGACGGGACGACGCTGTCGACGTTCGTCAGCAGCGAGATCAGCGGCGGCGTCCTCTCGATCCTCGTGGCCGTCATCGTCACGTTCGCGTTGACCCTGTTCACCGGTGAGAAGCTGCGGACGCTGTGGAAGGCGCTGACGATCGCCGGCGCGTCGCTCTTCCTCGCGAAGCTCCTGTTCACGATGCTGGCGCTCGGCGAGGGCGATTCGGCCTCCGACGCCTCGGCCTGGATCGGCGCGCTCCTGCTCGTGGCCGCGTACGGTCTGTTCGCCGCAGGCGCGGTCATGGTCCCCGGCTCGGCCGCCCCGGCCGCGGCCCCGGCCGCCCCGCAGGCCTACCCGACCGGGCAGCAGCCCGCGGTGCAGCCCCAGGCCCCGCAGGCGCCGCCGGCGACCCAGCAGAACCCGTGGCCCCAGGCGCCGCAGCAGTAACCGCATTCGAGCAGCCGAAGAGGCGGCGCGACCTAGGTCGCGCCGCCTCTTCGTTCGTGCGTATTGGCTGTTATCCCAAAGACTTCGCTAATTCACGGTTCGCATGCAGCCTCGGCGAGGCTTGCGAGCCGTAAATCGGCCCGTCGAGGCCGCGCGTCCGCCGGTATCCGAAGTCTTTGCTCCAGCGCCTCGGGCCCGGCTCGTGGGGGAGCGGACCTGGGGTTCGGGCAGGGGTCGTTGAAGGCACCTGCGCGTACTGGATATGGAGATTGCGAGTATCGGTCGGCCGGGCCCGCCTGGTCGGCTAACTGCTTCTTAGGCGGGAGCCAGTCATCTTCACGGAGGTCGTCTTCGTCTCCGTCGTACCGATCGTCGGCGTAAGCGGCATACGGGTCCGGCTCCTTTTCAGGAGGCTCAATGTCGACCTCGTCCTCACGACCGCCACCGAGTTCGCGCTCCAGCGCTCGGATGTCGGTGTTCGGAGAATGGTACTTGAGCTTACGGGCCACTTTGGTCTGCTTTGCCTTAGCTCGGCCTCGCCCCATATGGCTCGACCCCCTCGCACAGAAATCATCGGGGCGGCCGATAAGGCGCCCCGGAATGCTTGCAATCTCTTCGTGGCTCCTACGGTACAACCTCGAAGCGCAGGAGTGCATCCCGGCCCATGAGTTGGATGCCACAGATTACCGGCGATGACCACCAGACCGGGACGAACAACAGCCCGAATCGTGAGATTCGTTCTTGCTGTGCGAACGCGTCCGGCGACACGCGGTGATCGAAAACGTGCCCCGGCGCGCGCTCGCGCGCACCGGGGACCGGTCGGCGTCAGCGGAAGAGCCGCACCCTCTGGAGGCGGCCGACCGCGGCCATGCGCTCCTCGGCGAGCGCGTCGGCGGCCGCGACCGGGGTCGTGCCCTCGCCCTTGGCCCGCTCGAGGATGCGTGCGGTGGTCGCGAAGATCCCGGCGGTGCGCCGCTCGGCCCGCTTGAAGTCGAACGCGCCGTCGTACTCGTCGGCGACCTGGATGACCCCGCCCGAGTTCACCACGTAGTCGGGGCAGTAGAGGATCCCGGCCCGGTCGAGCTCGGCCGCGACGCCCGGCTCGGCCAGCTGGTTGTTCGCGGCGCCGCACACGATCTCGGCGTCGAGGGTCTTGAGGGAGCTCTCGTTGAGGACTCCGCCGAGGGCGCACGGCGCGTACACGTGGATCCCGGAGGAGATGAGCTCGTCCGCGTCGGCCACGATGCGCACCTGCGGGAAGCGTTCCCGGGCCCAGTCGATCGCGGCCTGGTTCACGTCGCAGGCGACGACCTCGGCCCCGGCCTCGAGCAGGTGCGGGATGAGGTGGCGCCCGACCTTGCCGAGCCCGGCCACGCCGACCGTGCGGCCGGCCAGGTCCACCGCGCCCCAGCGGTGCTGGGCCGCCGCGCGCATCCCCTGGAACACGCCGAACGCGGTGAGGATCGAGGAGTCCCCGGCCCCGCCGGCCTCGGGGCTGCGCCCGCTCACGTGGCGGGTCTCGCGCGCGACGTGGTCCATGTCCTCGACGTAGGTGCCGACGTCGCACGCGGTCACGTAGCGCCCGCCCAGCGACTCGACGAAGCGGCCGTAGGCGCGCAGCAGCGCCTCGCTCTTGTCAACGGCCGGGTCGCCCCAGATGACGGCCTTGCCGCCGCCGTGGTCGAGCCCCGCGATCGCGTTCTTGTAGGCCATGCCCTCGGAGAGGTGGAGCACGTCCTGGAGGGCGTCCTCCTCAGTGGCGTAAGGGTAGAAGCGGGTGCCGCCGAGGGCCGGCCCGAGCGCGGTGGAGTAGATCGCGATGATCGCGCGCAGCCCCGAATCGGGGTCGTTGCAGAACACGACCTGTTCGTGGCCGCTGCCGTCGAAGATGCTCATGGCTTGCTCTCCAGTTCTTCTCGCGGGGTGGCCCTGCGCCGCGGCGCTGCGGGCCCCGCCCCAGGGGGCGGCCGGGTCTCGGCCGACTCATCCGTTCGTAGCGCGGGTATGCCTACGCCACCAGCATATGACTATGGAAGTATCTGCCTCGTGTACGCACCGAACGCGTCCTATCTGCGCGTCTACGAGCCGGCGGGGGCGTTCGTCGACGCCGACTACTGGCGCGCGTACGCCGCATCGGGACGCGCCGTCGACCCCCTCGAAGGCCCGCGGCTGCGCCGAGAAGCACTTTACGAGCGGATCGGTTGGCCCTGGCGGGGAGTGCCTTCGTTCGCGCGCGACGCGTACGTCATCGATCGCGGCCGCACGGCCGACCCGCTCATCTGCCCGTGGAACCTCCGCTACCGGATCGCCGCCTCCGCGCTCGAGGTGCGGCGGCTGACCCCCGAGGCCGTGGCCGAGGCGCTGTTCCCCGCGGAGTTCCTGTCCTCGGCGGCCGAGGTCGTCGCCCTCGACGACGGCGTCGACCGCCACGAGGCCCCGGCCGACGCGCACGAGCACGTCGCGTCCTGGTCGGTCCCGCTGCGCTGGTTCGCCTGCGTCAGGCCCGAGGACCGCGAGCTGGTGATCCAGCGGGGCGTGGCCCAGCTGCGCTACCGCACGCCGATCGCCAAGGCCCGTACGGGCATCGTGGTCGCCAGGAACCTGGTGCGGGCCGAGTTCGGAGAGGGGGCCGAACTGGCCGAGGCCCTCACCGAGACCGGCGAGTGGCTCGACGGCTTCCACCGCGACTCGGTCGTGGAGCTCGACTACGGGGGGCTGGCCGCCCGGATGGACCCCGAGGAGCTGCGCGAAGAGGACTCGGTCGACCTCACTTGGCAGGCCGTCGACCACCTCGGCGCCTCCGAACCCGAGGAGGCCCAGGATTGCTATGCGCGCCTTGTCGACCGATGGCGTGATCGTCGTCTCGCGGAACGACTCAACTGACCTCGGACGCTGCACCACGACGAGCCCGCTGCCTGGGCATTCGCATGTGGAGTGATCACTCGGATGAGGGGACCAGCCGGAAAGTCCAAGCAAAATCGGCCGTTCGGCCTATGTCGGACATCTACGACAGGCCGGACGATTGGAGAAGGAACGAATCAAGGCTCGGCGCCGGTGATTCGCAGCCCGTCTGTGGAGGAGAAGAACGATGACGACAGAGCTGAACCTTCCGGTGGAATCCGAGGCCCTGCTTACCCCGTCCGAAGTCGCCGCGATGTTCCGCGTCGACCCCAAGACCGTTACCCGGTGGGCGAAGGCCGGCAAGATCTCGGCGATCCGGACCCTCGGCGGCCACCGCCGCTACCGCGAGTCCGAGATCCGCGCCCTGATCAACGGCGACATCCCGGCTCAGCGCGTAGCCGCGGAGTAGCGGCGGAGGTGCCACCGACCGGGCACCGCCATCGCTAGCAGCAACAGCGCCGTGGCGACACGGTGCAGGAACCAGGGCCGGACCACCCTTCCGGCCGCAAATGATCACTTTCGGCAAAGCCTGCGAGCCGTGAATGATCAGTCTCGGCAAAGCGTGCGAGCCGCAGACGAGTGGCAATGCCCCATCGAAGCCGCGGACGTCGGCACCGCGGAGCTCGACAACCGAGGATGCGGGCCCTCCCTCAGGGCCCGCTTCCTGAACGAATAACCCCATGGCTCCATCGCCGCGCCCCTCAAGGCGCGGCATTGCCTTTGCCCCTGGGATGGCCATCGCTGCGAACCGGGCCTCACGCTCCCATAGGCGGGCGTTCCCGATGCGCTTCCAAATGGCTCGTGCCACGCTTGGTGCGTGACGCGTACGAGGAGCCTTGCCATCGCCACCGCCGTCGCGGCGGTGGTTCTCATGTTCGCGCTCGGCGTGCCCTTGCTGAACAAGGCCGTCTCCCCCACCGTCGATGTCGGCGGCGAGACGTTCACCCTTTCGGGTGTCACTCTCACTGCGCCGGACGAGGTCCGGATGCGTCCCGGCTTCTACCAGCCCGGCTCTGGTCGCGTCGAGTTCCTCGTCGGGGACGCCGAGGTCGACATCGCCGTGGCCGGTCCTTACGACTTCGACGCCGAGTACCTGGCCGAGGAGATGTCCCGTCTGCTCGAAGTGCAACCGGGCGTGCAGCTCACCGAGCCCCGCGCGTGCGCGGCCGACGGGGTCGAGGGCGCCGGGCGCAGCTTCGTCACCGAGACCGGCGCCGGTTTCGCGTGCGCCTTCGTCCACGACACGATCCGGGCCGAGGTCACGGCCACTGGCACGTCGCTAGACTCTGCCACTGTGGACAGAATCGACGCGCTCATCGCCCAGTTGTCCTTCGGGACCGCCTGATGCGCCTCGACCCGGCCTCCCCCGTCCAGTGGACGGCCGCGATGCTCATCGGTGCTGCGGGAATCCTGCTGCTGTACAACACGCTGCCGGTCGCGCTCGCCTACCCGCGGGCCGGGACGACCGCACTGCTTCTGTTCTCGCTCTTCGCGATCCCGTTCTGGTGGTTGCGGGGGCGCGTCTCCGACCGGCTCGCGCTCCCGGCGGCCGCGCTCGCGCTCGGCCTGGTGTGGGGAGCGACCGTGGCGGTGATGACGTCGCTGTTCGGTTCGCGCGCCTTGTACGGCCTGCTGGCGACCGCGCAGGGCCCGGCGTGGGCCGAGCGGTGGTCGCCGGTGCTGGCCGCCCCGTTGGTCGAGGAGGCGGTGAAGGCCGCGGGTGTGGTGCTGGTGGTCGCGATCGCCTGGGGGCGCGTGCACGGCGTGCTCGACGGGATCGTGTTGGGCGCCTTCTGCGGTGTGGGGTTCCAGATCGTGGAGGGCTACGCGTTCGCGATGTCGAGCACGGTGCTGAACCGGGCGGGGGACGTGGTGGAGCCGGTGATCGCGGTGTTCATCGTGCGCGGGGTGCTCGCGGGGTTGTGGAGCCATGCGGTGTTCACGGCGATCGTGGGCGCCGGGGTGGCGTATGCGGCGACGCGGAAGACGGGGCGGTCGGTGTGGGTCGCGGCCGGTTCGCTGGCGGGTGTGATCGCTTTGCACGCCTTGTGGAACTCGCCGCTGCTGCGGGACGGGCTCGGGCTGGGCGCGTTCGGCGTGCTCGCCGGGGTGATGCTCAAGGGGCTGCCGGCGGTGCTCATCGTGTGGTGGCTGGTGCGCTGGGCGAAGCGGGTGGAAGCGCCGATCGCGAGCGAGGCGGAGGCGGCTTGAGCCGGCCTGGCGGGCGTACGGGCGGCCCCGGGTACCCACCCATTCCCACCTTCACCACTACCAGTGAAAAGGACACCGTCTCATAGGGGTACGACACTCTTGCGGAAGCGAGGATGACTCCCTATCGGCACGTAACAATGCCGCCCGGGTCTGAGCGCGCGGTACCCGAACGGCATTGCCGTTGCCCGGTCGCGTCCGTCGCTCAAGGCGTCCGCTCCCACTTGGCCCGCTTTTCGTGCGTCCGGTCCGCGGTCGACGCGACGGTTCATGGCGCGAGCCGCGTCGTCGTGTTCCTGGCCGGCCGCTCGGGGGCGGCCCTGCGGTAGGCGATTCGGCCCTGGCACCGGATGAGCCGGACCCGAAGGTCCGTCCGGCGCCTCACTTGGTGATGAGTGAGGTTCGACCCAGGGCCGCCGATCTGAGAATCGGCGCCGACCGAGCATCGTGAAGTTATCTCAATTCCGACGCTACCAGTGGCCGGAGGGTTTGTCACTGGGACGGGAGTTCGAATCGGCCCGATTCATCGGTGCCGATGAGTCCCTCGGCGATGAGTTGCGAAACGGCCTCGTCGAGCATCCTCGCGTCCGGCCACACCGCGTCGATCCGGGCCCGCTCGACCGGTTCGTCGGCGTCCCGGAGCAGGGCCATGACCTCGCCGCGCACATGCCGGTTGGTGCCCTTGTACCGCTGGCGCTTCCGGCTCGGCCCGGCCGGGACCTCCTGACCGGAGAACCCGCACGTGTCGCTCACCGGGCAGGTGCCGCACTCGGGTTTGCGGGCCGTGCACACCAGCGCCCCGAGCTCCATGAGCGCGACCGAGACGCGGGCCGCGGTCGGGGCGTCCTCGGGCAGGAGCGACGCGGCGGCGGCGAGGTCGGCCTTCGTGGTGGCGGTGCCGGCGTCGCTCTGCCCGCCGAGGCGGGCGACGACGCGGCGCACGTTCGTGTCCACGACGGCGTGCCTGCGGCCGTAGTGGAACACCGCGACGGCCGCGGCCGTGTAGACGCCGATGCCCGGCAGCTTCTCGAGCTCGGCCGGGTCGGCGGGGACGACGCCGCCGTGCTCGGTCGCCACGATCCGCGCGCACTCCTGGAGGCGCAGGGCGCGCCTCGGGTAGCCCATGCGGCCCCATTCGCGCAGGACGTCGGCGGTCGGGGCGTCGGCGAGGTCGGCCGGGGTGGGCCAGCGCGCCATCCAGGCCTCCCACACGGGGGCGGCGCGGGCGACCTGGGTCTGCTGGCTCATGACTTCGGAGACGAGCACGCCCCAGGCGGTGGTCCCGGGTCGGCGCCAGGGCAGTTCGGTGCGGTTGTGCGCGTCGAACCAGGGGAGGAGGCGTGCGCTGATTTCCGCCGGGGAGGGCAGGTCCGGCGAGGTCTTGGAGGTCGGCTCGGCTGCGCGCATGTCTCCCATTGTCGTGGCGGGGTCTGACGTTCGGCTCCGGGGGTTGCCGCGGCCGGTTCGGCGGGCACTCCGAACACGCATCGCATGCCTGGGCAAGGGTCCCCGGTTTCCAAAGTGCCCGAGGGGTACGACGTTTTCGGGTCCGCTCTAGGCGCAGTTGCGTGTAATTCCGCTCTCACGCGACTCCGCTGCGTTAGCGTCCCGGCGTGCAGGGTTTCAAGGGCAAGTTCGTGAAGGGCTCGGAGCCGGAGTCGGTCTATTGGAAGCGCCGGGGGATCGTGGCCGGCGCGGTGCTCGCGGTCGTGCTCCTGGTCGTGTTGGTGCTCAGCGCGTTCGGCGGCGGCGATGAGGACCCTGTGGGCGAGGCCGATCCGGCCCAGAACGAATGGCAGGTGCCGTCGTCCTCGGCGACCGTGAACCGGCCTTACATACGGGAGACGCCGGCCGCGGAGGAGCCGAGCGATCCGCCGAGCCCGACCGAGCCGCCGGTGGAGGTCTGCCCGGCCGAGGAGCTCATGCTGCAGGTGGTCGCCGCGTTCGACGAGGTGCGTTCGGGTTCGGAGGTGCCGGTGAGCGTCCTGGTCGCCAGTGGCGCGGACACCGCGTGCACCGCGAACCTGCGGGAGGTCGCCGTCGAGCTGACCGCCGGCGAGGACGTCGTCTACTCCAGCGCGCACTGCGGGACCCCGCAGGGCGAGGAGGTCGAGTTGAGCGACGGCGCGGGCCAGACCGTGGAGTTCACCGTGGACGGCCTGGCTTCGGACGAGGGCTGCGAGGGCGACCGCCGGGAGCTGCCCGCGGGCGAGTACGAGCTGCGGGCGCGTTTGGGCGAGGCCGCCTCGGCCCCGACGAACCTGCGTCTGACTTAGCGGCGCACCGGCAATGCGGCCGGCCCGCGAGTCGGCTTACAGGTACCGGTCGAGGATCGAGACCTCGGCGAGGCGCGTGAGCGACTCGCGGATGCTCTGGGCCCGCCCGGGACCGATCCCGTCGACGTCCTGCAACTCTTCCACCGTCACCCCGAGCAGCTCGGGGAGCGCCCCGAAGTGGCCCACGACCCGCTCGATGACGGCTTCGGGCAGCCGCGGCACTTTGGCGAGCATCCGGTAGCCGCGGGGGCTGACGCGCCGGTCGAGCACGTCCGGGGAGTTCGGGTAGCCCAGCGAGCGGGCGACGGCGATCAGGTCGAGCAGGTCGGGGGAGCGCATGGCGTCCACCGTGTGCAGGGCTTTGCGGTAGTCGGCGCCGTCGGGCAGGTAGTCGCGCACGATGAGTTCGCGGTCGGCGTCCACGCCGGCCATGAGCTCGTCGAGCTGGAGGGCGAGGAGGCGCCCGTCGGTGCCGAGTTCGATGACGTGGCCTTCGACCTCGTCGGCGATGTGGCGGGCCATCTCGAGGCGCTGGAGGACGGTGACGGCGTCGCGCACGGTCACGAGGTCTTCGATCTCGAGGCTCGAGAGGCTCCCGGCGACCTCGTCGAGGCGCAGCTTGTAGCGCTCGAGGGTGGCGAGGGCCTGGTTGGCGCGGGAGAGGATCTGCGTGGACGGTTCGAGCAGGTGGTGGATGTCGCCCATGTACAGGCCGATGGTGTGCATCGACTGGCTCACGGAGATCACGGGGAACCCGGTCTGGATCGCGACGCGCTCGGCGGTGCGGTGCCGGGTGCCCGACTCGTTGGAGTGGATCGACGGATCGGGCATGAGGTGGACGCCGGCGCGGACGATGCGCGAGCCGTCGTTGGTGACCACGATCGCGCCGTCCATTTTGCACAGTTCGCGCAGGCGGGTGGCCGAGAACTCGATGTCGAGCTCGAAGCCGCCGGTGCAGATGTCTTCGACCTGGCTGTCGCAGCCGACGACGATGAGCGCGCCGGTGCGGCCCCGCAGGATGCGCTCCAGGCCGTCGCGCAGGGCGGTGCCGGGCGCCATGGTGGCCAGGGTCGCGCGCAGGCCCTCGTCCGGGATCGACGCCACGGGTACCCCCAATGCTGGACGGTCCGCCGGCGCTGACGGCCGGGCGGCTGAGGCGACCCCTCCTCCAGGGGTGGGAGGTCAGGTCGACTCCAGTGTACGGATCATCAGAGCGGGTCAGGGAGCGGCATTTGGGGCAAGCCGTGCATCCCGGATCGTGACCTTCGATCCGCAGGGGTCCCACGTGCGCCGAGGCCCGGTTTCGCTCACGGCGAACAAGCGGTCAAGCCCTCGGCTAGAGCCGGTCGACGACCTGGACGTGACCCGGCGCGTACGAGGCGAGACGCGCCAGCAGCTGCTGCGGCTCGGGCGCGAAGTCCTTGCAGCGCACCGCGAGATCGAACCCGGCGACCAAACCCTCCGTGGCGCGGTTGGCCTCGCGCAGCACCGAGCGGCCGAGGAACCCGGGCCGGTCGGAGCCGCCGCGTCCGAGGTAGTTGTCGGCGGCGAACAGGAGGTAGGAGGTGCCGCGCCGCTTGGCGCCGACGTGGATCGCGGCGAGCTCCTCGACGTTGCTCCACGGAATGAGGAGGCTCTTGCCGAAACCGGGGCGCACGCGCAGCCCGAAGTGGTTCACCATGAGCTTCGGCGGACGCACGAGCGGCACGAGGAAGCTGGTGGCGCCGATCACGGCCATGACCGTGAAGAACCCCGGGAGAGCCGCGACGGGGTTCGGCTCGCCCGAGTCGAGAGTGCCCGGCTCGGTGCGGACGAGCATGAACAGCGCGAACACGACCGTGGCGCAACCGAGCGAATAGAGGACCAGGGAAGAGATCCGACGGGTGGGTGAACTGCGCTCGACGACGACCCATTCCGAGCTCCTGCGCACCGCTCACCTCCGACACGCAACTTTAGCGAGGCCGGTCGACTCCCGCCACGGGCGCGATCACCATGCGTCGCCGCTTCACCCCGGATGCGCCGGCACACCGGTTCTAAGCTGGCCCAGCATGTACCCCGCACCGACCTCGACCCCGACACCCGACGCGACCCCCGTCCCCGTCGGCCGCCGCATCGCCCGCAAATGGGTGCTCTTCGGAGCCGCCGGCGTCGCGCTCGCGCTCTACGGCGTGCTGAAACTGGTCACGGCCATCATCAACCCGCTCCGAGTCGCGGACCCGATGGAGTCAATCGCGACGGGCGCGATCCTCATGCTGCTCTTCCCGATGCTCGCGTTCGTCTGCCTCCGTCACGCCCGGCGGCGCAGCGACCTCTCGATCAGCACCGACAACGCCGGTCTGTGGATCAGCGACGGCGACGCCCACGCCGTCGTTCCCTGGAACAGCGCGGCCGCGATCGGCCTCCACGAGTACTCGCTCAACGGCGCGACCTCGCCAGCCTTCAGCTACACGTCCTGGTCCATCGAGCTGCGCCTGCACCACCCGATCGACCGCGACGACCCGCTCCTCGAACGGTTCGTCCTGCCCGCCGGCCCACCCCGATACTTGATCCGGCTGCCGCGCGGCACGCACGTCGAGGCGATGGCCGCCGTCGATGCGCGCGTCCCTGAGCTGTGGCACGGCCTGTTCGGCTCGGTCGCCTGACACTTTCGGGTGACATGGCGGCCGCGGGCGCCGGTTCTTGTCGTACCTGCGCGGGAAAGTCGGCGCTACATTCCCCTCTCGTGGTGGGTGGGGGCTAGGGACGGCATGGGTCTGCGAGGCGGTTCGGGGCATCGGGTTTCGGGGCGGCAGTCGTCAACCCGCGCGCAGCCAGACGGCCGCGTCCGGCGGCAGCTCGGCCGGGACGCCCACCGCGCCGATGAGGTCGGCGCTGGCGACCAGCGGGGTGCCCTCCGGGAGCGCCACCGGGTGGTCGGTCAGGTTCACCATGCAGGTGAAGCCGGGGTCGCGCTCGAACGCGAGCACGTCCGGTTCGCTTACCAGCCAACGCATGTCGCCGTCACCCAACGCCTGCTCGCTTCTGCGGATGCGCAGCGCGAGGCGGTACAGCGACAGCATCGAGTCCGCGTCGCCCAGCTGCTTCGCGGCCGTCAGGTCCCGCCAATCCGGCGGCTGCGGCAGCCACGCGCCGCCCTTGCCGAACTCGTACGGCGGCGCGTCGCCGCCCCAGGGCAGCGGCACCCGGCAGCCGTCCCGGCCCAGGTCGCGACCATCGGTCCGGCGGAACACGGGGTCCTCGCGCAGCGCATCCGGCAGGTCGAAGACTTCCGGGAGCCCCAGCTCATCGCCTTGGTACACATACACACTGCCCGGCAGCGCCATGCTCAGCAGCGCCGCCGCCCGCGCCCGCCGGGTGCCCTGCGCGAGGTCGGCCGGCACGTCGTGCACCCGCTTCATGAACGCACTGTCCTTGCGACCGTAGCGAGTCACGTGTCGGGTCACGTCGTGGTTCGACAGCACCCAGGTCGGCGGCGCGTCCACCTTCGCGTGCGCCGCGAGGGTCTGGTCGATCACCGAGCGGAGCGCCTCGGACTCCCACGCGCATTTGAGGAACGCGAAATTGAACGCTGTGTGCAGCTCGTCCGGGCGCAGGTACATGGCGAACCGCTCCGGGTCGACCACCCAGATCTCGCCCACGAAGACCCGGTCGTTCCCATACTCGCCCAACACGAGTCGCCAGTCCCGGTAGATCTCGTGCACCTCCGGGCGGTCCTTGTCGGGCTCGCCGGGCTCGTCGTCGAAGGTCGGCACCCCTTCGAACCGCCCGCGCTTGTCCGGCAGGCCCGCCTGCTTCACCAGGCGCGCCGCGACATCGATGCGGAAGCCGTCCACGCCCCGGTCGAGCCAGAACCGCAGGATCGAGCGGAACTCCTCCCGCACCTCCGGGTGGTCCCAGTTGAGGTCGGGCTGGGAGGCGTCGAACAGGTGCAGGTACCACTGGCCGTCCTCCACTTGCGACCATGCCGGTCCGCCGAAGCGGGACTGCCAGTTGTTCGGCTCGTCCCGGAAGTGGAACCGTTCGCGTGCGGGCGAGCCCGGCTCGGACCGCAGCGCCTCCTGGAACCACGGGTGCTGGTCGGAGGTGTGGTTCGGCACGAGGTCCACAATGATCCGCAGCCCGAACTGATGCGCCGCCCCGATGAGCCGTTCGGCGTCCTGGAGCGTGCCGAACGCCGGGTCGATCGCCCGGTAGTCGGCCACGTCGTACCCGCCGTCGGCCATCGGCGAGACGTACCACGGACTGATCCACAGTGCATCGACGCCGAGCTCCCGCAGGTAGACGAGCCGCGATTCGAGGCCGGCGATGTCGCCGATCCCGTCGCCGTCACCGTCCGCGAAACTGCGCAGGTACACCTGGTAGATCGCCGCGTCCCGCCACCAAGTCACAGTGCCTCCCAGTCGATCGTGCGTCGTTCGAGCCGCGACCGCTCCGCCGCGAACGCCATCCGGTGGCTGTCCAAAGAGGCCTCCAGGTCCGTCGCGGCCGTCTCGCCGCCCTCCAGCGACGTGATGAACGCGTCGATCAGCGCCTCGTCGCCGCCCGAATGGCCCTTGTCGTCCGGCTCCCCCTCGGCGTCCACCAGTCCCGCACTGAGCTCGAACACGCTGTGCCCCAGCGGAGGCCGTGTCTCGTGGGCGACCAACCGCGCCTCCGGCACCTCCGGCAGCACTGCCGTCGGCGAGAACAGGTGCACTTCGACGGTCCCCGTCCGCAGGTTCCCCGCGATCTCCCCCGCCGTCCCGGTCAGCCGCACGGTCCGCGTGTTCTGCCCGGTGAACGCCGAGGTCGAGAGCGTCGCGGTCAGGCCGCCGGGGAAGTCCACGACGGTCTGCTGGTGGTCCACCACGTCGTTGTCCGAGTGGAACACGCACCGCCCGTACGGCCCGGTCCGCAGCGCCGCGAGGCGGCCCTCCGGGGTCGGGTCGTCGCCGAGGAGCGCCACCGGCCAGCCGTCCTCGCCCGCAAGGGCATCGACGTAGTAGCGCGGGGCGTAGAACGGGCAGGATCCGGCGGCCGGGCACCCGTCGAGGCAGTGGTCCGGCGCGCCTTCGGGCGCGTTCTCGGGCCGGAAGTGGGTGAGGCTCCCGGCACTGGCCACAGAGGACGGGGACTCGCCCGCGAACCAGCGGATCATGTCGAGGTCGTGGCAGGTCTTCGCGAGCACCATCGGGCTGGAGGTGGCGAGGTTGCGCCAGTTGCCGCGCACGTAGGAGTGCGCGTAGTGCCAGAACCCGATGTTCTCCTCGACGCGCATGGTCATGAGCCGCCCGATCGCGCCGGCGTCGAGGAGCCTCCGGATCGCGAGCCAGAACTGCTGATAGCGCATTACGTGCCCGATCCATATGCGGGCCTTGCGGTCGCGTGCGGCGGCCGCGAGCGACTCGAGGTCCTCGGAGGTGGTCGCGGCGGGCTTCTCGAGGAGGATCGGCAGGCCGCTCTCGATGGCGGCGAGCGCGGCAGGCACGTGCAGGGCGTCGGGGAGCGCGATCACGATCGCGTCCAGGCCGATCGCGTCGGCGTCGGCGATGAGGTCGCGCCAGTCGGGGTAGCGGTGCCCGATCGGCACGTTCCCGGAGTCGGCGAGCCGTTCGCGCCGGTGCGGGATCGGGTCGGCCACGGCCGCAATGGAGGCGCGGTCGGGGTGGGCGAGGGCCCAGGCCCCGTACGCGTCGGAGCCGCGCGCCCCGGCGCCCAGGATTCCCAGTCGGATCGGCATGCGCCTCAACCTTTCTCTGCGCCGGAGGTCAGCCCGGTGACGAGCAGCCGCTGCGCCAGGAAGAACCCCGCGACCACCGGCACGGTGATCGCGATCGACCCGGCCATGAGCACCGTGGTCGGCACCGAGAACTCGGTGAGCTGCGCGATCCCGAGCGAGACCGTCCACCGCTCCCGGTCGGCCACGAGGAACAGCAGCGCGAACAGGTACTCGTTCCAGGCGATCATGAACACGTACAGGGCGGTGGCCGCCACGCCGGGGAGCGCGAGTGGCAGTACGACGCGGCGGATGAGCGCGAGCCGCCCGCACCCGTCGATCATCGCCGCCTCCTCCACCGAGGACGGCACGGCCATGAGGTAGGTGCGGAGCATGTACAGCGCGACGGGCACGGTCTGCGCCACGTACACGAACACCAGGCCCACCAGCGTCCCGGTGAGTCCGACCCGGCTGAGCAGCACGAACAGTGGCACCGCGAGCACGATCCCGGGGAGCAGGTACACGCCGAGGAAGACGACGTTCACGGTGTTGCGCCCGAAGAAGCGCAGCCGCACGGCCGCGTAGGCGCCGAGGACGCTGAAGAGGATCGCGAGGCCGGCGGTGGCGAGCGCGACCTGGAGGGAGTTCCCCATGTTCCCGCCGAGCCCGTACTCGACCATCGCGGTGGGGTAGGCCTCCATCGTGACCTCGTCGGGGGAGGGGAAGAGGTCCAGCGGCTCGGAGACCACGGACTGGAAGGGCCGCAAGGAGAGCAGGAAGCCGTAGAGCAGCGGCCCGGCAGTGACGAGCACGGCCATAGTGATAACGATCCAGCGGAGTACGCCGAGGACGCGGTCTTCAGTGGAGGGTCTGCTCATGCCTTCTCCCGTTTGATCATCCACGCGTACAGGGCGACCACGAACAGGAGCATCCCGGTCATGAGCAGGCCCGTGGCGCTCGCCGTGCCGATGTTGGCGCGCACCACCAGCTCCGAGTAGACCCGCACCGCGAGCACTTCAGTGCCGCCCGCGCCGCCGGTGAGGAGGTAGATGTCGTTGAAGTTCTGGAAGGACCACAGGAACCGCAGCACCGCGAGCAGCGCCATGACACCGGCGAGCTCGGGCAGCAGCAGGTGGCGGAAGATCCGCGTCTTCCCGGCCCCGTCGATCTGCGCGGCCTCCTCGATGTCCTCGGGCACCACTTGCAGTCGGGCCGTGATGAACAGGAACGCGAGCGGGAAGGTCTTCCACACCTCGAACGCGATGACGCACAGCAGCGCGACCGGCACCGCGAACGGCCCGAGGTCGCGGCTGGTCGTGGTGAGGAACGCGATCGGCTCGGCCCAGCCGAGCCATTCGGTGCCGACCGCGTTCACCAGGCCGTACCCGGGGTTGAGGAGCGTCTTCCAGATCGTGGCGGCCGCGACCACGGGCAGCACGTACGGGATGAGCACGAGCGCCCGGATGAGCCCGCGCCCGCGGAACGGGCGCCGCAGCGCGAGTGCGACCGCGAGCCCGACGAGCACCGCCCCGGCCGACGAGGCCGCCGCGTAGATCACCGTGGTCGTGGCGGCCGACCAGAATCGGGGCGAGCCCCAGACCGCGGCGACGTTCTCGCCGGTGAACTCGAGGTTGTCGATGTACAGGCGCGGGATGTCGACCAGGCGCACGTCGAGGAACGCGAACAGCACCACGGCCAGGAACGGCAGCACCGCGAACAGGAGCACCACGATCACGGTGGGGCTCACGAGGAGTCGGCCGTGGAGGTCCTCCCGCTGCGAGATGGTCAGGGTCCTGCGGCCCCGGCTCTCGCGCTGCGGAGCGGACGGCGCGGGGTCGGGCGGGGCCGCCGTCGCGGTCGGCGCGCCTTCGCTCATCCGCCCAGGTCCTGTTGCGCCGCTTCGACTGCGGCCGCCATCGACGCGGCGACCTCTTCGGGCGGGGCGCCGTCGAAGAGCGCCTCGGCCTCGGTGGCGAGGATCGTCTGCGAGAACACGATCCCGGCCAGTTCGGCGTCGTCGGTGCCCCAGCCCCAGCGCGTGAACTCCTCGGCCCCGGCGGCGAGCCGTTCGACCAGCTGCGGGCCGTAGATCTGCTCGATCGAGACCTCCTGCGTCCGGTCGTTGCCGAACGGCAGCGCCGACCACGCGTCGAGATACTCCGTCGACCCCGCCTCCGGGCCGGGCCGCACCGGGATGCGGCCCTCGGTCGCCGAGGCGAGGTTCTCCACGTAGCCGTCGGTGAGCATGAACTCTATGAACGCCTTCGCGTCCTGGATATTCGCACCGGCCGGGATGCCGTAGTTCGTCGTCTGTCCGTATTCGACCGGCGCTTCGTTCCCGACACCGGTGAACGTGGTCAGGTAGGCGGTGTTCTCGGCCAGGAACCGGGGGTTCTCCGCGCATTCGGGGCAGGTCACCGGGTTGTCGACGTCGAGCCCGGCGACCTCGTCGACGACGTGGGAGGAGAACAGCACCATCGCGGCCGAGCCGGAGAGGTACGCGGCCCGCGCGGCCTCGACGTCCACTTGCGCCGGACCGGCCGCTGCGGCGAGCCGCTGGTAGTGGGCCAGGCCCTCCACACACTCGGGCGAGTCGATCTGGACCGACCCCTCCGTGGCGAGCCTGCACCCGAACGGGAGCAGCATCGACTCGATGCCCTCCTGCGTGTACACATCCCCCGGAGTGGTCCCGATCGCGATGCCCGCCAACCCGTCCGAGTCGAGCGCTTCGGCCGCCGCCGCGATGTCCGCGACCGACGAGGGCGGCTCCAGCCCGGCGTCCTCGAACAGGTCGGTGCGGTAGGCGATGGTGTGGCCCCACCCGTCCGAGGGCACGGCGTGCAGGCTCCCGCCGATCGTGACCATGTCGAGCGCGGCCCCGCTGAAGGTGTCGGAGCCGAGGTCGTCGACGATCTCCTGCGGCGCCTCGTCGTCGAGCAGCCCCTGCGCGGCCCATGCGGCGGTGCTCGAAGGATTGTGCGCGATCACGTCGGGCACGTCGCCCGAGGCCGCCGAGGTCACGAGCGTCTGCCCGGCCTGGTCCGGTTCGAGTGGGACCATCTCGACCTCGATGCCGGTGGCCTCGGTGAACGCGTCGATGACCGGCTGCTGCGCCGCGATCCGCTCAGGAGTGGTGTACGGCGTCCAGAAGGTGATCGAACCGTCGCCTTCCTCGGATTCCTCTGGGCTGCAGGCGGATATGGCGAGCAGCAGCATCGAGGCCGCCACGCAGGTCGTCAATGTCCTCATAGCCGCTCCTAAGGGGCGAATCGGCGCGAACAGCGTCCAATCCGCACTATAGCGGCGATGAGTGGTCGGGCGGTACCCCTGTGTGCTCGCGAACCGAAGGTTCGCGTCGAATACGGCGGCAGGTCAGCGGTCGCCGGTGGCCATGGTGTTGACGATGGCCTCCGCCTCCTCGATGGTGTCGATGCCCTCGAGCTGGAGGATGCCCTTGGGGCTGAGGTTGCTGCTGCTGGTGACCTCGATCGACCGGCCCTCGACCATGATGTGCACGAGCCCGGGCCACCCGTCCTCCTCGGTGGCCGCGGCGGCGGCGGCGTTCCACGCCTCGACGCCCTCCTCGTCGAACACCACGTAGACCGTGGGCAGGCCCGCGGTCCCGTAGTCGAAGTCGAGGTAGTCGACGTGCTCGGCCCTCACGATCGCCGGGGCGAGTCGCACCTCGCCGAGGACGCCGTCGACCTCCGCGCACACGTCGATCGGTTCTCCGGGGTCGGCATCGAGGGTGACCGACTCCCCGTCGGTGTCGGGGTAGCGGGCCTCGCAGTCGGCGCTGGTGGTGCCGAGCGCTTCTTCGGTCATGCGGAACTCGAGCTGCACGCCGTCCTCGACGTTCATGGCGGTGTCGCTCGACGGGGGAGCGCCGCCCGCTTCGACGCCCCCGCACGAGACGAGCGCGGGGGCGACGAGCAGCGCGAGCAGGGGGACGAGTCGTTTCACGGGGGTCCGCCTTTCGGAGGGGACTCCAGAATAGGCAGTGGACCCGCGCGCCTTCAGGCCGCGAGACGGGGTGTGGTCTGGGCGAGGGTGACCTGCCACCGATCGGCGTTCTTGACCATCACCAGGGTGAGGGCGCCGGTGGTGGGGAGGCCGCCGGCTTCGTCCCGTTCGTCGTGGACGGTCTTGATCGCGCTGACGAGCGCCACATCGGAGCGCGGGAAGCGGATGTCCTCGATGTCGAGCGTGGTGCGCACCTGCGCCAGCGGCGACGCGAGCGCGGCCGTCATCGCCTGCGTCAGTTGGTCTTTGCCCAGCACGCGGCGGCCCGCGATGTTGACCACCGCGGTCTGGTCGGTGTGCAGGGCGAGGAAGGGTCCGGGGTCGTTCTGGTGCCGCTGGTATTCGGCGACGGTGGCTGCGATGGCGGTGGTCTCGTTCTCGGCGTTCATCGTGGTGCCTCCTTCAATCTTCTTTAGGAGCGATTCGCTCCGTTTGAATCTATACCGGAGCGATCCGCTCCGCAAGTCCGGGTACCATGACCCGCATGACAGTCGAACGCCGCCGAGCCCCCCGCCAGGCCGAAGCCGAACGCAACGACCAGGCCCTGCTCGACGCCGCCCGCGCCGTCCTCGCCACCGACGGCGCCCACGCCTCGGTCGCCGCCATCGCCAAACACGCGGGCGTGGGCATCGGCAGCCTCTACCGCCGCTACCCGACCAAGGACGCGCTTTTCCTGCGGCTCTTGGACTTGGTCCTCGACCAGTACCTGGAGGCCGCGGAGGCCGCACTGGCCGACCCCGACCCCTGGAACGGACTGGCCGCGTACGTCACCAGGGCCATCGAGTTCGCCGGCTCGCTCAGTCCCATCGCCGGGACGCTGGCCCTCACCGAAGAGATCCAGGCCAAGAACCGCCGCGCCGACACGGCGGTCGCCGCGGTCATCGACCGGGCGCACACGGCCGGGGCCCTGCGCCCGGACGCCACGGTCATCGACGTCGAACTCCTCATCGAGCAGCTCGGCAAGTCCCCGCTCATCGAGCAACTCGCGAAACAGGGCCGAACCGACCTCGCCGAAGCCGCGGCCGCCGCGAGAGCCCGCATCACCGCGATCGCCCTCGACGGCCTGCGCGCAGCGGACAACCCGAAGCTGCCCGGCGAAGCCCCCGGATACGAACTCTTCACCGAACGTTGGAAGCAATGAAAAAGTACGTGCTCTTCGATCACGACGGCGTTCTGGTGGACACCGAAGGCTGGTATTACAAAGCCGGAGAACGTGCTTTGGCGGACGTCGGGTTCACCTTGGACAAGGAGCAGTACATCCGGGACATGAGTCAGGGCTTGGCCACGTGGGCCCAAGCCAGGGCCGCGGGCATCGATGAGCCGACCATCGACAGGCAGCGCGAGGTCCGCAACGAGTACTACCAGGAATACCTCAGGACAGAAGCCATCGAGATCGAGGGCGTCGTCGAAGCTCTCGAGGAGCTGTCGAAATACGTCCGCATGGCGATCGTGACGACCGCAAGACGTGCGGATTTTGCGATCATCCATGAGAATCGCCAGATCAGAAGGTTCATGGATTTCGTCCTTGTCCGCGAGGACTATGAGCTCGCCAAGCCGCATCCGGAACCGTACCTGACCGGATTGCAACGCCTCGGGGCCACCAAAGAAGCGACCTTGGTCGTAGAGGATTCGTCGAGAGGTCTGCGATCAGCCGTAGCGGCCGGCATCGACTGCGTCATCGTCCATAACGACTTCACTGAAGGCCAAGACTTCTCGCAGGCGAGCCATCGAATCGAAACGCTCATCGAGTTGAAGGGCGTCATCCTCGACCGCGTGCTCTGACGGCCGAAGGGGATCGGGACCGGTCCCGGAGTCGGTTCCGCACACTGGGTCTCCGGTCGGTCGGATGGCGAGAGGCGGTGCGTGATGCACGACTTCCGGCGGTTTCCCATCTACAACACGACGTTCGCATCGGACCACACGGCGGGCGCGGTGTTGATGGGCATGCTCGGGATCTGCTCGGGATCGCTCGGCCTCACCGCAGACGGGGTGCCGGTGTGGGCCGCGCTGTTCATCGGTGTCACCGTGTTCGCTTTGACCGGCATATTTCTCGGCCTGACGCGGCAGATGTACACGGGGACCAGTGCCGAGTACCTGACCGTCAGAGGGCTCCTGCGTACAAGGCGGACACCATGGAGCGACATCCAGTCCATCGAGGTCGTCCGCGATCGGCGGGGTCAGGATTGGGTCGTCGTCCGCGACCGGAACGGGCGGAAGACGACGTTGCCGTACCTGACCACCGCGACGGTTCCCGGTGTCGAAGAGGAGGCTTCCAAACTGCGGGGGCTGTGGGTGGAGTTCCGCGGCGAGGACTGGGTCGCGGGTCGACAGGACGAATAGCGGACTGGCCGCGCCCATTTGGGCACAGCCGCCGACCAAGCCCCGGGAAATTGATCGAGCCCTGGGCTCGGTTCACCAGCTGATGCGGTCGATTTCTTCGATGTTCGCCGCGCGGAGGTCGGGGCGCCAGACCACGAGTGAGACCTCGGCGCAGGTGAAGGAGCCGAAGTCGGCGGTGGTGCGGGCGTCGACGTAGGCGGCGACCTCCGGTTCCGGAACGGCCGTGCGCGGCACGAGCAGTGAGACGTGCGCGTTGTCGCGGTACCGATCGCCGTCGCCGCCGGCCGGCCCGAGGTTCCCGAACGGGACGCGGGCGTCGCGCAGACGGCGCCGCAGTTCGAGGAGGGTCGCGTTCGGGTAGCCGCGAACGTACAGGCCGCCCCGCGATCCGCCGAGGCCCTCGAAGCGCGCCTCGATCGGGCCGAGCCCTTCGACGGCTTGCTTGAACTGTCCGAGGTAGTGGTCGATCTGGGCCTGAGGCACCGTGTCCTGGTAGCCCTCAACGCTTCTCACCGTCGAATGGAGGTCCTCCGGGCGATAGTTCAGATGTGTGCCGCGGCACCGCGCGGCGATCGCCTCGGACTCGGCCGCGATCCTGTCGGCGAACGGGCCCTCGGCCCGCACGACGAAGCTCAGCCCGAAACGCGGAACGCCGTCGCGGGGAACGGGATCGACTTGGAAGGTGCCATCGGTGAACGCGGCCTTCCCTTCAGCCCACTGGACTTCGTAGTTCGCTCGCAGCGCGGGGAGGTCGGGTTGGACGAAGGACACGGAACCTCCAGTTCTGAGCCGCTCCCAGGAGAACGCTGTTGAATCGGTGTTCGGCGCTCACATTCTAGTCGCGGCGTTCCCCATAGTGCCCCAGCGACTTTCGGACGCGGAGACTGCCACACTGAGGGCGTGATCGAGCTGCGCGCGCTTTCCAGCGAAGACTGGCGCTTGTGGAGGGAGCTGCGGCTCGCCGCGCTAGCCGAGGCGCCCTACGCATTCGCCTCCCGCTTGGCGGATTGGCAGGGCGACGGCGATCGGGAAGAGCGCTGGCGGTCCCGTCTCGCGATGCCGGGTTCGCACAACCTCGTCGCCGAGGTCGATGGCCGCCCTGTCGGCATGGCGAGCGGTGTGCCAACCGGCGATGCGATGACGCGGGAGCTGATCGCCATGTGGGTGAGCCCCAAGGCAAGAGGCGCCGGCGTCGGTGACGCGCTGATCCTTGGAGTGGCGCGGTGGGCACGCACTTCTGGTGCGGCGCAACTGCGGCTCGCCGTTTACGAGCGCAACGCGGCGGCCAAGGGCCTCTACAAACGGAACGGCTTCATCGACCTCGCTGCGCCATCAGATCCGGATCTGGGTGCCGATCGGGTCATGATGAAGCCGCTCGACGATCGGATCTGATTGGCGGGCAGGAAAACGGCGGTGAATTCGAGGCTCGAGTCTCAGACGAGGCCGCGCTTTTCGCGTTCGGCTTCGAATCGGGGCCTACTGGCGCGGGCCCCGGTCCATGAAGAACTCGGCGAGCGCGTCGGCGAGCGCCTCGGGGTGGGTCAGCGGGATGGCATGTCCCGCACCGGGAATCTCCCGGAGCTGTGTGGTGGTGACGTTGTCGACCACCTGCCGCACGCCCGCGGCGACGTTGGGCGCGGGGTTCGATCCCTGCACCACCAGCACCGGAGCCGTGATCCTGCCGAGCAGGGCCGGGTCCTCGGGGACCGGGCCCACCTGTTGCATCTGCTGCCCGAAGAAATCGAGCATTGCCGGGACGTACCGCGCTGTGGCCCCGAAGTAGCCGATGCGTTCCGCAGTGGCGATGTCGTTGTCGTCGAACACGAAACCGGCGAACGCGCGGACCGCGTCGGCGCCCCCTCCCCCGCCGGCCAGCTCGGCCATGAGGGCGATTGCGGCGCCCATGGCCGCCTGCTCCTGCTCGTTCATCAGGCCCGGCATGCCGGGCTCGACGACCGCCAGCGCTGCCACCGCGTCCGGCCGCGTGCCTGCCGCGGTGAGCGCCATACCGGCGCCGAGGGACCAGCCCACCAGGCCGGTGGCCTGCGGAACGCTCCTAACGTAGGCCAAGAGGTCGTCGACCACTCGGCCGAAGCCGAGGTCGGGATGGTCGCTGCTGCCGCCGCGGCCCCGCAGGCTCGGCAGGTGGCAGGTGAACCGATCCGTCAAATGCGGCACCAGCGCCTGCCAGTCGAGCTCGCCATCACCGATGATGCCGTGCGCGAACACCAAAGGCGGGCCTTCGCCGCTCACGCTTCCCGCGATGGTGGCGCCGTCAGTGGTGGTCACAGTGTGGGTGTGCTGGCTGCTCATGTGCCTTCTCCAGTCGCGCGAAACGATGGCCCCGACCCGGGGTGGCATGACTCCAGCATCGCACCGTGGCGGATGGCGCACGAGTGATACGTGGGTTTTCGGCGCGATGATGGCGCAGGAGTGGTGAAAGTCAAAGTGACCGTTAACTAGACACTTTTGGCACGAAGGGGATCTCATGGCGTGTCGGGGATGCGGTTCGCATGAGTCTCAGGTAACGCTTGTTGCACGCGCAGTGCGCGGAATCCGAACTTACAAGCGAAGAAAGGCGGCCCTGACCAAGGACTGCGAATCGAGCGGCAGGGGGCGGTGCTGGGCAGCAGCAGTGCACCAGAAATCATCTACTTGACCGACGAGGCGGCGCTTCGACGGGTGGTCGGAAGCTTGGAGGTTATGCAGGGGCAATACCGGCAATTGCTGGATCTGAACGAGCGCGACAACATCGATATGCTGGTGATACCGTACGCCGCAGGTAACTACCCGAGCATCCTTGGCCCATACAGGATCATGTACTTCGCCGACGGAGTCTTCCCCACGACGGTCTATCTAGAATCTCTCCACGGGAGCCACTACGAGGATGCTGGCAAGATCGTCAGCCACTGTGAAGGGGCCTTCGACCAGACGAGGCAGGCACCGCCCGCCGTCCCGATAAGGAGTTCATAGATGCAAGCAACCTCCTGGCGTAAGTCCCGTCGCAGCAGCGACAGCGGTGACCAGAACTGCGTCGAGTGCCGCCGGACCTGGCGCAAGTCGAGCCGCAGCAGTAATAGCCGTGCTGACCAGAACTGCGTGGAGGCCAGGACCTTCGAAGGCCAGTTCCAGGTCCGCGACTCGAAGCTCGGCCACGACTCCCCGGTCTTCGACCTCGCCCCGCCGAGTTCGCAACCCTCCTGCGCGCCACCACGACCCGCTTACCGAAGCGCAAGCGAACCGGCCCCCGGCATCGCCGGGGGCCGGTTCGCGCAGATCGGCGTCCGAGTCGTTCAGTCACTGCGGCCTGGGCGCCACTCGGATGCCTCCTTGATCATCGTTGCGGAAGCCCACCACCACATGAGCGCACCGACAATCAGCACAAGCCCGCTGCATGCCAAGAGCAGGCCTGGAGTGATCAAGTTCTGACCCATTGAGGTCAACGGTCGGGTCACCCAGACTCCTACGGCGAACCCGCCTACCGAAGCCATGAACAGGGGCGTCCAGACCGCCAATGCGGCCATGTTCCGAAACACTGTTGTCCGACCGGTCACCGCTACCAGAGGCGAGAGCGCTCGGCTGCTGCGGATGAATTCGCCTGCCGCTCCCACTGCGGCGACACCGGCCAGGACCATCAAACCGATCGCTCCGAACAATCCGACCCAGCGGGCTTGATCGCGATGCGGAACGGCCCCGGTCAACCAGGACTCGCCAGGGGCCTCAACGCTGACCCCCGTCGTGAACACCTTGCCTGCGGATTTGACATCGGCGACCGATACCTCGCCTCCGTTCGGGGTGAACCCGAGCATGAGTGCATCATGTTCTGCCACCACCACCGGGACGTCGGCCTCCTGCACGGTCAGCGAGAGGTCGCCGAAGCGGAACCCGCTGACCCAGTTCTCAAGCCGTTGGTCGACGAGAGTCCCGGTCAGCTGTGCGACCTGCCCCGCCGGAGGGCAAGGCAGGCTGAGCACTTCGAGGCTTTGGCAGTCACCGTAGAAGCTGATCGAAGTGTCCTGCGTGCTGTCGACCGTTGCGGCTACGAAGTCGAGACGGCCCGTCAGATCCACGAGAAAGCGGTCTGCTTGGGGCTCGGTGGGAGCACCATTGGCCGAGACCTGGACCATCTGATAGCCGTATCGGTCCAGGTACTGCTGCGCGCTCACTGCCTGCTCGGAGAAGAGTCCCTGGTACCCGAGGACGAGGCATAGGAGAACCGCGCCCGTCGCGACACCACTGATCTGCCTGGCGGTCGCGCGCGGATGGGCAACTATGCGGCGTCCGATGATCAGCAGCGACGGCTTGTTCCGCGTACGGCCGATGCGCTCGACGCGGCTCGCGAGCCAGGCTGTGCTCACCGCTATCGCTGAAGGAAGGGTCGCTATCACTCCTGCGACACCGATGAGGTTTGAGAGCGCGTAGCCGGGGGTTCCCGCGAACAAAGGCGGCAGAACCGTTGCGACGCAGATGAACACGGGGCACAGCGTCGCCCAGAGGAGGAGCAGGCGAGGCCGGCGTGCTGGTCTCGGACGATTCGAGCGGCGATCGGTTGCTCGCGCGCCCAGGATTGCAGAGACGAGCAAGACCATCGCCCCGGCCGATACAGGACAGAGCACCAGTAGCCACCAACCCTGGAGAAGGTCGCCACGTGCGATGACGAACTCCGCGTAAGGCACGGTGAACTCGAAGGATGAAGCGGCGATGATCGCGATAGCGGAGCCGATGGCGCCGATTGCGACCGGGAGGGCCGACTCACCAAGTGAGATCAGAAATCGACTGCGTCTGTTGCCTCCCAGCACGGTGATCAGATGTTCCCTGCGGTCGCGCAGTGCAGCACCGGTTCGTACCGCGACAACGGTCAGCAGCGCTGAGGGGAGCAGCAGCATCGCGAGCGCAATGGCGATCAGCCCGCCGATGGAGAAGTCCTGTTCGATGAGGAGCCAGTGAACGCCCCAGGCATTTTCCGGGTCTCCGCCTGAGTCGAAACCGACCACGCGCAGCGGGTCCCCGTTCACGGTGTCCAGCCCGCCGACCGGTCGTACGTACGCCAACTGCTCGCCAGGGTCGGCCAAGGAGTCGGTATCGATCAGGCCGCCGAACTCGCCGTACCGGTCGGCAATCCCCTCGTCTGCCCCGGCGGATGCGAGTCGCGGTGAGAGATAGGCCTGTCCAGGCTCGGGCCAGTCGGTGAGCCCAGGAGGCAGCGGTGCATCGGGACCGACCGGGTCGAGATAGAAGACTTGGAACTGGCGGTCGTTCTCCAACTCGTCGAATGCGCTCTCCATGAGCAGCAGACCGGTCTCTGGAGCGTCGGGTTCAGCTAGCGTCGGCACGCCCTCGCCTGCGCGGTCCAGTCTCGCGGCGCTTGCGATGCCGATCGCGGCGATTGTCGCCAACGCGAGGGCCAGCGTGGTGGTGGCGGCGGCGAGTGCGGCGAATCGTATGCGCCCGGCCTCTGCACGGCGGCCTGCGGCGAACCCTATGACCAGAAGTTGCCGGGTGAGTTTGTGCGCGTTGGTCATTGACCTTGCTCGCTCTCGGCAGCCACTTGGAGCGAGCCTTGCGCAATCGTCAGGACTCGGTCAGCTCGGGAGGCCACTGATCGATCGTGGGTCACGACGAGGAGTGCGCATCCTTGTTCAGAGGGAAGACTGAAGAGGAGGTCGGCCACCTTGTCGCGATTTTCCTCGTCCAATGCGCCGGTGGGCTCATCTGCGAGCAGCAGCAGTGGTTTGTTGATCAGCGCTCGTGCCACGGCGACGCGCTGCCGTTCTCCTCCCGACAATGTCTCCACTGTGGGGGAGTCGGGTACACCGAGTCGCTTGAGGAGATCGGATGCCCTGCTCTGGGCTTCGGCTGCATCCCCTCCTGCCAGCATGGCGGCCAGCGCCACATTGTCTTGTGGGCTGAGTTCAGGGAGCAATTCACCGAATTGAAACACCATGCCGATGGCACGTGCCCTGAGTCGAGCCAGTGCAGATATGGACATGTCAGCGATACTCTCGTCGTCGAGTCTCACCACACCGGAATCCATCGGGAACAGGCCGAGGATCAATGAGAGCAGCGTAGATTTGCCAGATCCGCTGGGGCCGAGGATGGACGCCGATTCTCCCTGCGAGAGCGTCAGCTCGAGTCCATCGAAGAGCGCGCGGTTTCCGATCGAGTAGGAGAGCCCGCTGATCGCGAGCACGGGATTCGGCAGTTTGGACATGGTTGGCACTCCCCTTAGTCGCGGGAGTGGGCCAGGATCGCTCCTGGCCCACTGGATTTCAAGCTCCCCCTGATCGGACGGGTGTCACGTGACGATCGCGCCGATCAGATGGTGGCGGCGATCAGGTGTTCTTCCAGTCGGAGCAGTTGTCCGGCGAAAGCGGCCGAACGTTGCAGGCTCGGATCTTCTCGATGCCGTCGTCGTACTTCCCGCTCGTCACCGAGGAGTTCTTCCCCTCGGTCGCCGTGATCGTTCGCATCGTGTTGCTGCCGTTCACGTAGAAGTCGGAGTTGGCCTCATTCGCGTTCTGTGAGGTGTCGGTAACGGTCACCGTCGTGTCGGTTGAGTTGGTCGTGGCCCGGGAGCCCCAGGTCTCCGCGGTCGCCGCCAGGACGGGGGAAGCGGAGCCGAGGATCGCGAGGGCCGCGACTGCGACAGCGGTGCGCTTCGCCCAGGGGTTATTGCTGGTCATGCTATGTTTGCCTTTCTTCGGGGTGGGCCATTGGACTGGCCCTTCCTGTGGGGGGATGGGCGGCTTTGCGGTGCGAAAGCTCTGCCGCTCATCCCGGTCGAACCTACAGAGACCTATTTGGAACATCAAGGTCCTGGCCTGAACCTGCCATCGCGCTTGGGGACGTAGGGGGCCCCACGTTCAACGCAATAGTTGGTAGCCTCTGGTGACGCAGCGCGACTCGGGAATCTCCGACATTTCCGGATTGTGCCTGTCCGGCGATAGCTCGGCGTACTGGCCCGCATCGACGCCTGAACCGATGCAGCGGCTTCGCCGCCAATGGGGCGGGCTTGATCAGGGGCGCTGCGCCGTTGTTGCAGGTGCGGGTCGACGTCCTAACCCATCGGCACTGAGTTCCGGTCGACTTCAATCCTCATGGGTCGCACCATATCCGGACAGTGAACGGCCCCCGGCGAAGCCGGAGGCCGTCGTTGCTTTGTTGGGCGCCTTTGGCCGGCCCTTAGCTGGGCGGCGGCGTCAGTCCGAGCTGGCGCATGAACTCGCCTTCGTCGAAGTACAGATGATGCTCGGTGATCATGCCGTCCTTCACGGTCGCGATGTCGCAGCTGCGGAGCTTGACGCGCTTGCCGGTAGCCGGGATCGTCTCGCCCGTGGGCGTCTTCATCTCCACCGTGTTGGTGCCCTCGAAGTAGCCCTCGTCGACGGCCTTGCCGTCGGCTTCCATCCTGCTGATGTGCTCGTAATGGCCGTCCGGGAAGGCGTCCATCAAGTCGTGCCAGTACGCGGTGATCTCGTCGCGGCCGTGGAGCACTCCCGCGTCGGGAGTCATCACCACGGCGTCCTCGGCGTAGAGGCTCATCGCCCCGTCGAGGTCGTGCTGCTCGATCGCCGTGTTGGTCAGCCTGTCCAGTACATCTCTTGCCTGATTCATCAGTCCCACCCCCTTGAACCCCGATTGTGCACCGCACCATCGAGTGCAAAGGCGCCCTTGGGAGAATCGGTCGAGCGGACCGACCTGAACGCACCTCTGCGGCGCCTGCGAGGTTCGATCGCGGACGCCCGGAAAGTACGGCTATCGGGGGCAACGCGAAGGGGCGCGGGCAATGCCCGCGCCCCTTCGCGAATGCACTTACAGCATCGGGTGGCGGATGATGTTCTCTTCGCGGCCCGGGCCGACGCCGACGACGCTCACCTGGGCGCCGCAGAGCTCTTCGAGCCGCTCGATGTAGGTCTGCGCGTTCGCGGGCAGTTCGTCGAACTTGCGGCAGTGGGAGATGTCCTCGAACCAGCCGTCGTGGTACTCGTAGATCGGCTTCGCGTGGTGCACATCGGTCTGCGTCATCGGCATCTCCTCGACGCGCTGACCGTCCACTTCGTAGGCGACGCAGATCGGGACGCGCTCCAGTTCGGACAGCACGTCGAGCTTCGTCACGAAGAGGTCGGTGATCCCGTTGACCCGCACCGCATAGCGACCGAGGACCGCGTCGAACCAGCCGCAGCGGCGGCGGCGGCCGGTGGTGACGCCGTACTCGCCGCCCTTCTTGAGCAGGAACTCGCCGAACTCGTCGAACAGCTCAGTCGGGAAGGGACCGGAGCCCACGCGGGTCGTGTACGCCTTGATGATGCCGATCGCGGTCGTGATCTTGTTCGGTGCGATGCCGGTGCCGACGCAGGCGCCGCCGGTGGTCGGGTTCGAGGAGGTCACGAACGGGTAGGTGCCGTGGTCCACGTCGAGCATGGTCGCCTGCGCGCCTTCGAGGAGCACGTTCTTGCCCGCGTCCAGCGCCTGGTTCAGGATCAGGCGGGTGTCGGCGATGTACGGCTTGAGGCGCTCGGCGTACTGGAGGTACTCCTCGACCACGGCCTGCGGGTCGATCGCCTTGCGGTTGTAGACCTTCACGAGGATCTGGTTCTTCTCGCGGAGGATCTGCTCCAGCTTGATGGAGAGGATCTTCGGGTCGAGCAGGTCCTGCACGCGGATGCCCTGGCGCGCCACCTTGTCGGCGTAGGCCGGGCCGATGCCGCGGCCGGTGGTGCCGATGCGTGCCCCGCCGAGGTAGCGCTCGACCACGCGGTCGAGGGCCCGGTGGTGGGGCATGATCAGGTGCGCGTCGGCCGAGAGCTTCAGGTTGGAGACGTCCACGCCCCCGGCGATGAGCTCGTCGAGCTCGGCGAGGAGGAACTTCGGGTCCACGACCACGCCGTTGGCGATGACCGGGACGACCCCCGGGGTCAAGATGCCCACGGGCACCAGGTGGATGGCGTACTTCGTGCCGTCAGGGGTGACGACCGTGTGGCCGGCGTTGTTGCCGCCCTGGTAGCGCACGACGTAGTCCATCTCGGCGCCGAGCAGGTCGGTTACCTTGCCCTTGCCCTCGTCGCCCCACTGCGTTCCGACGACCGCGATCGCTGGCATCTGCCCATCCTCCCGGGAAGTTGATCACCCGATTACTTGGTAAGCCTACTTGCATTCATTTATGCGGGGTCTCACCAGGCCTAAGCACTATGAATCGGGTCCCCGTCACACCGTAAGGTGGCGGCTGTGAACGTAGTCGTGTTGACACTCGTGGAGTCGAACTGCGCGAATCCCGGGCCGCGCACCCAGGCGCTGCATCTGGTGGACGAGTTGAAGGCGCGGGGCGCGATCGTGCGCACCGCCGAGGCCTCCAAACCCGAAGAGGTCGACGCCGCTCTCGCGGATCCCAACGAGCGCATCGTACTCGCTGTGGATACGGACGAGCAGGTCAACGCGGTCATGGCGCGGTTGGTGCGCATGGCGGTCCCGGCTCCGAGCAAGCGGCCTGAGGGCCTGCCCGAGGGACGGACCATTCCGGACCTGCCCGCGCTGGCGATCCTGCCGCTGGGCGCCGCGCCGGGGATCGTGGCGCGGCTGGGCCTGCCCGAGAAGCCGGCGGAGGTCGCTGCGGCCGTGGCCGAGGGAGTGGTGAAGCACACTGATCTGCTGCGACACGACGGCGGCGGCGTCGCGGTCGACGGCGTGCGGCTGGGCGGCGGGGACCGGCCTTGGCGCGGGGTCGTGAACATCGACGATGTCGTTCTCGCGGACGGGAGCGAGCAGATTCTCGCCTGTGTGGTCGCGAACGCGGACGGCTACGCGGCGACCGAGGACATGGTGCTGGCCGAGCCCGACCCGGCGGACGGGAAGGTCGACGTCGCGGTGGCGGTGCCGGTGACCGTGGGGCGCTTGCGGAAGAAGCTGCGCATCGAGGTGCGCCGGGCCCGGGGGCGGGCCGTGGCGGTGCACCCGGAGGACACGGTGACGTTCATTCAGGACGGGCTCGTGGGCGAGCTGGGGCGCAAGCGGACTTGGTGGATCGAGCCGGGCGCGGCGGGTTGGTACGTCGGCGCTTAGCGAGTTTGGCGTTTCCTGGCGCTAGCCTTCAAAACGGACATTCACCGCACCCCCGGCGACAACCCTGACGCCGGGGTGTGACAACGCACGGTTTCTGGAGCGGTTCTGCCTGCTCACGGGGGCTGCGATTGAAACGATTCGAGACGGCCGCCACTTTGTAAAACGGGGCGAAAAAGCTGGTCAATGGGGTTGATGCCAACTTCGGCTTCCCGTAGCCTGGAGGGCGCACCCAACCCTCCCCCAGTGAAGGAGCTCCCCGCATGGCGATCGTCTATGGCGGTGACTACAACCCCGAGCAGTGGCCCCGCGAGATCTGGGCCGAGGACATGCGCCTCATGCGCGAAGCGGGCGTCAACCGCGTCAGCGTCGGCATCTTCTCCTGGGCCCTGTTGGAGCCCGAAGAGGGCCGCTACGAATTCGCGTGGTTCGACGAGGTCCTCGACCTCCTCGCCGCCAACGGCATCGAAGCCTGCCTGGCCACGCCAACCGCGTCCCCGCCGCCGTGGTTCGCCGCGACCTACCCCGAAGCGGTCATGGTCGACGCCGAGGGCCGCCAGCTCACCCACGGCTCCCGCCAGGCCTTCGACCCCTCCTCGGACGTCTACCTCGCCAAGGCCCTCGCCATCACCGAGAAGATCGCCGAGCGCTATGCCGACCACCCGGCGGTCGGCCTGTGGCACCTCCACAACGAGTACGGCTGCCACAACGCCCGCTCCTACACGAAGGCCGCGACCGCGAAGTTCCGCATGTGGCTGCGCG
The DNA here is from genome assembly GCF_042647865.1 of Glycomyces rhizosphaerae. Classification (NCBI taxonomy): domain Bacteria; kingdom Bacillati; phylum Actinomycetota; class Actinomycetes; order Glycomycetales; family Glycomycetaceae; genus Glycomyces; species Glycomyces rhizosphaerae. Next base: position 33,658 of record NZ_JBHRWO010000010.1, on the reverse strand, counting down.
ATCGCTACGGCGACCTCGACGGGCTCAACGCCGCGTGGGGCACCGCGTTCTGGTCGCAGGCCTACTCGGCTTGGGACCAGGTGTACGCGCCGCTCCCGACGCCGACGTTCGCGAACCCGGGCCAGGTGCTGGACTGGAAGCGCTACTCGTCCTGGCGGCTCAAGCAGAACTACAAGGCCGAGGCCGCGGTCATCCGCAAGTACTCGGACAAGCCGATGACCACGAACTTCATGACCGGCTCGCACCCCGAGATCGACCTGTGGGAGTTCAGCGACGCCGTCGACGTCGTCTCGACCGACCACTACCTGGTCGGCGAGAACGCCCACGTCAACCTCGGCTTCGCCGCCGACTACGCGCGCTCGCTCGGGAACGGCAGGCCGTGGATCCTCATGGAGCACTCCACCTCCGCCGTCAACTGGCAGGGCCGCAACCGCGCCAAGGCCCCCCGCGAGATGCTGCGCAACTCGCTCGCGCACTTCGCGCGCGGCGCGGACGCCATCATGTTCTTCCAGTGGCGCGCCTCGAAGCAGGGCGCCGAGAAGTGGCACTCGGGGATGGTCCCGCACGCGGGCACCGACTCCAAGATCTGGCGCGAAGTCGTCGAACTGGGCGCGCGCCTGGGTGAACTCGCCGAGGTCGAGGGCTCCACGGTGAGCGCCGACACGGCGATCCTGTGGGACTTCCCGAACGCGTGGGCCCAAGAGGACGAGTCGCGCCCGACCAGCGAGATCAAGGCGCAGGCCGTGTTCGACGTGTACTACGCGGCGCTGTGGCGGGCGGGCATCACCGCCGACGTCGCCGAACCCGAAGGGGACCTCTCGAAGTACAAGTTCGTGGTCGTCCCGGCGATCTACCTGCTGTCTCGCAAGGGCGCGGAGAACCTGCGGCAGTTCGTGAACGGCGGCGGCACCGTGCTCGTGACCCCGTATTCGGGGATCGTCGACGAGACCGACACGGTCTACCTCGGCGGCTACCCCGGCGCGATCCGCGACGTGCTCGGCGTGCGCACCGAGGAGTTCTACCCGCTCATCGGCGGTTCGGTCGAGCTCGCTTCGGGCGGGACCGGCACGATCTGGAGCGAGGCGGCGGCATCCACCGGCGCCGAGGTCCGCGACACCTACGCCGACGGGACCCCGGCCTGGCTGGTCAACCGCTTCGGTGAGGGCACCGCGCACTACCTGACGACGTTCCCCGACGACGCCACGCTCGACCGGATCGTGGCCGCCGCGGCCGAGGACGCGGGTGTCGCGCCGGTGGCCGAGGCGCCGGTCGGCGTCGAGGTCGTGCGCCGCGCCCACGAGGACGGCCGCAGCTGGCTGTTCTGCATCAACCACACGGACGAGGACGCGAAGGTCAAGACCGCCGAGGGCGTGATCGACGTGCCTGCGGGCGAGGTCGTCGTGCACCGCGAGCACGCCTAGTCGGATTCGAGGGAGCGAAGAGCTCGCCTGACCTGTTATCGAGGCGCCCACCGGCTTCACCGGTGGGCGCCTCGAACACGTCTAGCCCGATTCGACGGCCGAATCCTGTCGGACCCGGCCTCGGCGACCCTTCCGCCAATTGGCGCAGTGTCCGATTTGCCTAGACCCTCCATTCACGTTCGAACCGTCAAACCTGAAGCGGCAGAAGGGCATTCACCCTTCGACCTCTGTCGTCTCACAGCCGTCCAGACGGCTGTGGCCGTCCTCGCCACCTGATCGAAATCCGATCGTTATCTATATGAGGCACGCTGGAGAACGCCCGCGCCGTCACCGCGGCTGGGCGACGCTCAGCGCAGACGGAGGTGGGGTGCAATGGCGGCGGAGTACTCGAGTTTCGTAGCCATCGGCGACAGTTTCACCGAAGGGGTCGGCGACCCCGATCCGGCCGGCGACGGGTACCGCGGCTGGGCCGACCTGTTCGCCCTCCACGCCGCCGAGCAGTGGCCGGCCTTCGCCTACGCCAACCTCGCCATCCGCGGGCGGCTCTTCGACCGCATCGTCGACGAGCAGGTCGTCCCCGCGATCAAGCAGAGCCCCGACCTCGTCTCGTTCGCCGCAGGCGGCAACGACGCCCTCCGCCCCGGCTTCAACCCCGTGCAGCTCTCGACCCGCGCCCACGAGGTGGTCCGCCTCCTCAAGGCCTCCGGCGCCGAGGTCATCCTCTTCACCTGCGCCGACATCACCCCGCACATCCCCGGCATCTCGGTGCTGCGCAAGCGCTTCGTCGCCACCAACGACGCCTACAAGCGCGTCGCCAAACGCCACGACGCGATCCTGATCGACCTGTGGGCCGACCGCGCGTTCGAGGACCCGCGCCTGTGGTCCGAGGACCGGCTGCACCTCAACACGTACGGGCACCAGCGCGTCGCCTACGACGTGTGCGAGGCGCTCGGCGTCGAACCCGACCCGGCCTGGACCGAACCCCTGCCGAACCAGCCGCGCGTGCGCCGCGAGGTGAACGGCGTCAAGTGGGCCGGCAAGCACTTCGCCCCCTGGGTCAAGCGCCGCCTCACCGGCAAATCGAGCGGCGACACCGTCGACCCGAAGCGCCCCGAACTGACCAAGGTGAAATGATGCGCCTCCCGACCCGAACCGAGGAACGCTGATGGGCCTGCTCTTCAAACTCCTGGCCGTCATGGTCATCATCATGACCTGCGCCTTCTTCTTCGGCATCCTCTTCCGGAAGGGCCGCGGCAAGTAGCGTCCCCAAGCGCTCCTCGCATTCTTCCTCCGCCGCTTCGGGGGTGGGCGTGGCGGATGTCGGACCGACAGGGCATCATGGTTCATTGTGGGACTCCTCCAGCGTCTGTTGGGGCGCCGGGACACACCTGATTCAGTGCCAGATCCCGCCGCCCAACCTGAACCTGCCTCCGAGCCCGAGGCTTCGCCCGAACCGAGCGTCTCCTCTGGTGCCCTAGACGATGCCGCCCCCGAGAACAGCCCGGAACCCTCGCCGGAGGCTGCGGAGGAGGACAGCATCGCCACACAGGCGCCAGCGACCGGCGGCCTCAGGCTCGTGCCCGCGCTCGAACCCGAATACGAGCCGGAGCCCGAACCCGAAGGCCCGATCCTCACGGCCGTGCCCGATCTCGACCCGGAACCCGATCCCGACTCGCACCTCGACGACGAGCCGTCCGGCGCCGAAGTCCTCAAGCAGCCCTCCGAGATCAGGCCCGAACCGGAACTAGAGGCGATCTTCGTGCCCGAGCGGCCCCGCCGTGAACTGCTCACACTGGACAAGCCCGAGCCGCCGCGCCCGCCGACCACCGGCCGGGACGAGATGATGCCGCGCATCGAGGACGACGAGTCCCTCGACATCGCCGGGTCGCCCCGTGCCGAACTGCGCGCCGCCGGGCTCCGCGTCCCCAAGATGCACCAGCTCGTGCGCCGCGGCGACACCGCCATGTGGGCCTTCGCCGTCCGCCCCTCCGAAGCCCTGGGCTGGTGGCTCGACATCCGCCAGTCCGCCGAGCAGACCGGCTGGATGCCCGTCCTCCTCGGCGCGGCCGAGGAATGGCGCGACAACGGCGAGGCGATCATCCACGAAGGCGACGACGAACTCACCCGCGCCGACGAGATCAACGCCGCCGAGCTCCTGCACGACAAGGCCGCCGAAGCGGGCGAGCCGGCCCGCGGCGTCCCGATCCTGCCGCGCCGCGGCGACACCGACTTCGCCACCCCGCAGGAGCAGGGCCTCCTCGGGCTCGTCCAGGCCGACGCGGGCTGGAAGATCCCGGCCATGTTCCCGTGGAAGGGATCCACGAACTGGGAGCTGTACGGCGCCGAGCACGCCGCGGTCCTGCACAGCTGGAACCGCCGCTTCGAAGCCGAACTGGTCGCCATGACCTACGACGTGATCGAGCTCTACGTCCCGCACCCGCCGTCCGCCGAAGAGGCGATCGCGGTCGCGGGCGAGGTCTACGCGTACTGCCCCGAGCTGCTGGACTCCGGAGTGCCTACTTTGGAAGACCTGGCCGAGCACATGATCAGGTCGAAGGCCTGGTACTTCAGGTGGGCATAGCGTGTAGCGCCTTCGCGCGCTGTGCCGACCTCGGCGCAGCGCGAGACCGATCGCACCGGACCCGGTGACGCCGCCCGGCAAGCCGGGCCGGTTCCCGGACCGTTCACGCCGTGAACGCCGCCCCGCCGGTATCGCCGCCGACTGACGCGGCCCCGCCGGGCCGCAAAGGCAGCGTCACCTCCAGGACCCACCGGCCCCCGGCGTCCCGACCCGCCACCACCGCTCCCCCCAGGAGCCGCACCCGCTCCGCCATGCCTTCGAGCCCGCGGCCGTAGCCCCCGCCGCCGCCCGTCACCGGATTCGCGACCCGCAGACCCAACCGGTCCTCCCCGACCTCCACCTCCAGCTCGACGGCGGCCCCCGGCGCATGCCTCAGAGCATTCGTGATCCCTTCCTGCGCAATGCGGTACGCCTCCCGCGACACCGCAGGCGCCACCGACTCAAACTCACCCACCACCATCACCGCGACCACCGTGCCCGCCGCCGCGGCCCGGTCGCACAGCGGCCCCAGGTCCGCGAGGGTGGGCGCCGCAGTCAACGGCGCGGGCTCCTGCCGGAGCGCGCCCAGCGCCCGGTCGAGGTCGTCCAAAGCCGACCGGGAGGACTCCTCGATCGCCGCGAGCGCGAGCCGCGCCGATGCGGGGTCGGTCTCCAGGACCTGCCGGGCCACCGCCGCCTGGATGGTCGAGGTCGTCAGCGTGTGCCCGATGGCGTCGTGCAGCTCCCGCGCGAGCCGGTTGCGGGACGCGACCCGGCGGGCCTCCTCCTCGGCTCCGGCGAGGCGTTCGGCCAGGCCGGGCCCGAGGAGACGCCCGGCGAGTCGGCGCATGAGCGCCGCATACGCTGCGGCGCAGTAGATCAGCGCGACCACCAGCCCGACCGCGACCGCGAGGGTCCAGGCCCCGGCCGTGCCCGGGCGGACCTCCACGGGCACCAGGATCGTGACGGTCTCGCCGCCGTCGAGCCACACCACCGGCAGCGCCAGCCCGACCAGCGCCACCGCCGTGGCGAGCATCAGGGCCGCACCCGCGAAGGTCCACAGCAGGAACCAGGCCTCCGTCGAGAAACGCCGCGCCGCAGCCGGTTCGGGCAGGCCCGCCCGCAGGAGCCGGTTCGCCGTGCGCACCGCCGCCCGCCGCGAAGCCTTGGGCAGCCCGGCCGCTGCGATCGCGGCACACCCGGCCGCCGCGAGTACCGACCCGGGGACGGGACCCGGCCACGCCGCCGCGAGCACGGCCGCGACCAGGACACAGGCCAGGCCCGCCGCCGCCGCGGCGAGGAAGGCGTGCGTCCACCCCAGGAGGGCGATCGGGTCGCGCAAGGGGCGCAAGAGCTGTCGCATGGAGCCGAGTCTGGCATCCGCGGCGCGCGGGCGACTCCCTCCGGAGAGGGAGGCGCGATTCCCCACCGCTCGGGAGGCACGGGCGCGGCCCGGCGGCGAGCGTTGGCGGCGACATCGTTTCGAGAGAGGACCTCCCCGTGGAGTCGAGAACCAAGGGCGTCATCGCCTTCATCGCCATATCGTTCGGCCTTGCCTGGGCCGGCATGTTCGCCTCGGTGCTGCTGTTCGGCCTGTCGCTGGTCAACCCGCTCGTGCAGGTCGCGGGGATCGCGTTCACTCCGGCGATCGCCGCGTTCGTCGTCCGCAAGTGGGTCACCCGGGAGGGCTTCGCCGACGCGGGGATGCGGCCGCGCCTGCGCGAGCAGTGGCGGCTGTACCTGGCCGCGTGGCTCGGCCCCCTCGGGTTCGCCGCCGCCGCGCTGGCGGTCGCGGTGGCATTGGGCGTGTGGGAGTTCGATGCCGCGGCGTTCGCGCTGCTGCCGGGCGTGCCCGCGTGGGCGTCGATCGCGGTGCTCCTGGTCGTGGTCGTGGTGCTGACGCCGGTCTACTGGGGCGAGGAGTTCGGCTGGACGAGCTATCTGCGGCTTCGGCTCCTCCCCGAACGACCGCTGATGTCCACTGTGCTCACCGGACTGATCTGGGCCGTCTGGCACTACCCGCTCGCGTTCCTCGGCTACATCGAGTTCGCGAACGTGACGCTCGGCCTCGCGATCTGGACCGTCTCGTTCCTGTTCCAGGAGGTCATCCTCAGCTGGCTGCGCATGGCGAGCGGATCGGTGTGGACGGCCAGCCTCGCCCACGCGGGCAACAACATGGTGCTGGCGCTGATCGTCGGCATCGCCGTCGGCGAGGACCGGGTCAACACCGGCGCGCTGCTCGGCCTCGTACCGATGGTCGCCGTCGCGGCCTGGCTCCTGCTGAGCGGGCGCCTCGCGGCGGACCGGCCCGCCGACGCACCGCTGGAGCGCGAGCCGGTCGCCGCCGCGCGCTGACCGCGTTCTCGCTCTCACGAGGGAGGCGGACGCGAAGGCGGGGTGGCATCATCGGGCGGTGACCACCCCGCCCGTCTCCGTGCTCATCGCCGACGACGATCCCTTGGCGCGCACCGGACTGCGCACGCTCCTCGCCGCCCAGCCCGGCATCGAGCCGGTCGCCGAGGCCTCCGGCGGGACGCAGGTCCTCCCGCTCGCGAAGCAGTGGCGGCCCGACGTCGTGCTCATGGACGTGCGCATGCCCGACCTGGACGGGATCTCCGCGACCCGGCTGCTGCGCGAGTCGCTGCCCGAGCCGCCGCAGGTCCTCGTCATCACCACGTTCGAGAACGACGAGTACGTCTACGAGGCACTGCGAAGCGGCGCAAGCGGATTCGTGCTCAAACGGGCCGACATCGGCCAGATCGCGCTGGCGATCCGGGTGGTCGCGCGCGGCGACGCGCTGCTGTTCCCCGAGGCGATCCGGTCGCTCGCGGCGTCGCACGCCCCGCCGCCGGGCAACGCGCACGGCCCGGTCGCGCTGACCCGGCGCGAGGCGGAGGTGCTGCGCCTGGTCGCGGAGGGCCTGTCGAACCAGGCGATCGCGACGCGGCTGTTCCTCGGCCTGGAGACCGTGAAGACCCATGTGGGCAGTGTGCTCACCAAGCTGGGGGCGCGGAACCGGACCGAGGCGGTCATCATGGCGTACGAGTCCGGTTTCGTGCGCCCCGGCGACCGCCGCTAGTCCGCTCTGCGGCTGGCCTCCATGCGCGGGGCGAGGCCGTCGAGGAAGCGGTCGACGGCGTAGCGCATCGCGTCATGGCCGGTGATGTTCCAGGCCTGCGGGTCGGAGAAGCGCGCGACGTGCTTGAAGCGGCCTGACGCGATCGCGCGCTCCAGATACGGCCCCTGCGCGCTCCACCATTCCTCTTCGGCGGTCTCGGGGGCCTCGTCCACGCTGTCGCGGATCAGGTACTGGCGCGCGGTGCCGGTCACGATGTTCATCACGGCGGTGACGACGAGGTTGATCTCGACGTCGGGCAGGTCGTGCGCGCTGAAGGCCGCGAGCGAGAAGTCGTAGCCCGCCATCGAGTCCGGGCCGAGCACCGGCCGCTTCTGGTTGATCTCCAGGAGCCACGGGTGCGCTTCGTAGATCCGCCACGTGCCCTCGGCGAGCAGTTCCAGGCCCTCGCGCCAGTCCAGCTCTTCGAGGTCGGGCGCGTCGTCGCCGATCCTGGAGAGCCGGTCGACCATGAGGTCGATGAGTTCCTTCTTGCCCGGGACGTACCGGTAGATCGTCATGGCGCCCACGCCGAGTTCGGCTGAGACGCTGCGCATCCCGAAGCAGCTGCCCTCGCGGTCGGCGACCTTGACGGCGGCCTCCACGATCCGGTCGACGGTGAGCTTCGGCTTCGGTCCTGGCCTGCTCGGCTGCGGCCCGAACTCGCGCCAGAGCAGCTCGAGGCTTCGTGTGGGGTCGCCCGCCCCCGTCTGTGGTGTCGCCATAGGGGCCTCATGGTATCGCGCTTGCTAATCGGGTACGCTGTATGCTATTACTGGGTACAACGTACCCGATTGAAGGGGACCAGTCAATGCCTACCACCACCGTCGAGGCCAACAACCTCGGCAAACGATTCAAAGACACCGCCGCGCTCGACGGCTTCAGCATCACCGCCGAGGCCGGAACCGTCCTCGGGCTCCTCGGCCCGAACGGCGCGGGCAAGACCACCACCGTCCGCATCCTCACCACCCTGCTGCGATACGACAGCGGCACCGCGACCGTCGCCGGGTTCGACATCGCCCGCGACGCCCGCCAGGTGCGCCGCCGCATCGGCCTCACCGGCCAGCAGACCGCCGTCGACGAACTCCTCACCGCCCGCCAGAACCTCGTCCTCTTCGGCAAGCTGTTCCGGCTCGACAAGACCCGAGCCGGCGAGCGCGCCGACCAGCTCCTCGCCCAGTTCGGCCTCGCCGATGCCGCCGACCGCCAGGCCAAGGGCTTCTCCGGCGGCATGAAGCGCCGCCTCGACCTCGCCGCCAGCATGATCCTCGCCCCGCAGGTGCTGTTCCTCGACGAGCCGACAACCGGCCTCGACCCGGCCGGACGCCGCGAGGTCTGGGACGCCGTCTCCGGCCTAGCCGCCGACGGCACCACCGTCGTGCTCACCACCCACTACCTCGACGAGGCCGACCGCCTCTGCGACCGCATCGCCGTGATCGACCACGGCCGCAACCTCATCGACGACACCCCGGCCGGGCTCAAGCGCCGCATGGGCGCCGACCGACTCGAGATCATCGCGACCGACCCGTCCGATCTGCCTGCCCTGCACGGGATCATCAGCGCGGTCGCCGACGGCGAGACCGTCACCGACGAGGGCGCCTCCAGCGTCTCGGCGCCGGTCAAGGAACCGGTCCCGGCACTCACCGCCGCGGCGACCGCGGTGCAGGACAAGCGCCTCACCGTCGCCGACATCGGCCTGCGCCGCCCGACGCTCGACGAGGCCTTCCTCGAACTCATCGGGGAGACCAAGAAGGAGGACCAGCAGTGACCACCCTCGCGCCGCTCCCCGACGAGACCTTCGCTGGGCGTCTGAAATGGACGATCCACGACTACCGGACCATCGTCGGCCAGGAGTTCACCCACCTGGTGCGCCAACCGGTGAACTTCGCCTGGCAGCTCGGCTTCCCGATCGTCATGGTGCTCTTGTTCGTCTACGTCTTCGGCTCCGCCATGGACGTCACCGGCGAAGGCGCCGGGGTCGACTACGTCGCCTACGCCATGCCCGGCATGTTCGCCATGACCATGGCCTTCGGCTTCACCAACACCGCCTGGGCTGTGGCCGAGGCGAAGCAGAAGGGCTTCATCGACCGCGTCCGCTCGATGCCCATGGCCTCCTCCGCGGTCGTGGTGGGGCGCAACATCGCCGACACCATCCACGCCGCCGTCGACCTGCTCGTGCTCTTCCTCATCGCGCTGGTCATCGGGTGGCGCTCGGGCGGTACGTTCTGGGAGACGCTGGGCGCCTTCGCGATCCTGCTGTGGCTGCGGTTCGCCCTGATCTGGGTCGGGGTCTGGCTCGGCCTGCTGGTCAAGAGCGTCGAGCAGGCCGGGAACCTGTTCGCGATCGCCTTCCCGTTCGGCATGATCTCCTCGGTGTTCACCCCGCCCGAGCTCATGCCCGGCTGGCTCGGCGCGATCGCAGCCTGGAACCCGGTGTCCGCCACCGCGACCGCGATCCGCGAGCTCTTCGGCAACCCGAGCGCCGTCGGCGACTCCTGGCCCGAGCAGCACGCCCTGACGGCCGCGATCATCTGGCCGGTGATCATCACCGCGATCTTCCTGCCGCTCGCGGTCCGCAAGTTCCAGAACCTCGGTCGCTAGCCGAGACCACAAGAGCCTGAGGGAAACAGGAAGCGGGGCCGCCCGATGGGCGGCCCCGCATCGCGTTCGTACCGACACCGCCAGTACAGGCGTGCGCACGCTCGCTAGCATCACTGTCCATGACCTTCACCGCCCCCACCCCTGACGCCGGCGTGCCCCAGCCGCCCACCCGTCCCAACGAGGTCTTCCGCTTCGTCTCGCAGCCTTCGGCGATGAAGGGGGCGGCCAAGCACTGGCTCACGGTCCTGCTCCTCGACGCCGGCGTCACCGTCCTCGCCCTCACCGCGATCTTCACGACCGACTACTCCCCGGTCGCACTGTGGATCGTCACCGCCTTGGGCGCCATCGGGTTCCTCATCTTCCTGCTCCTGTGGACCGGTGCCAGGACCGTGCAGGGCTGGACCGGAGACGACCTCATCGACCTCCTGGTCGTGCCCGAAGGCTTCGTCACCCAGGGCGGCCTCGACATCTCCTGGGAGGAGGTCGCGAAGATCGAAGCGGTGAAGTTCTCCCCGAACGCCCCCAAGAAGATGACCCGGGCGGAGGCGGCGGGATACGCCGCCGGCACCGCGATCGTGGACTGGCACGGCGCGAAGACGACGGTCAACATCCACGTGTTCGACGCCAAAGCCCTGATCGAACGGCCGGCCACGAAGACGCAGAAGCTCGCGATCATCGACGCGATCGGCAAACGCGAGGGCTTCGTCGCCACCCAGCTCGGTTTCCGTTCGGGCGAGGAGATGAACCCGCTCCTGCAGTACCTGCGCCAGGCCTGCGCGCAGCATGGCAAGCCGTTCGAGTTCCGCGAGTCCGACACCGGCCTCTGAGCCCGGCACCGTCGACCGCCGCCCCGCAGCACCGGGCCCGCGCCGCCACCTGAGTGAGCGGTTCGGGCCCGCTAGCGTTTTCGGGCACCGGGGCGCAATACGCGCGATTCGCACGGCATCGAAACTCTCGCCTGTCTCAATTTGATATCGAAGTGCGTCCGCGCCGTTGGAGCGTTTCCACCACTGTGCACGGTATCTGTCTTCTGCAAGGACGCTATGGACGGTCATTCCGGATATCGGTGTTCTGTAATCGCCGGCGAGCTGCGATAGCTTGAGAACATCGCGAGACCGCGCACTCCGGCGCGGCGACCCCGCACGTACCCCCGCACTCGCGCACCGGCATTCGGAGCCCGCCCGATGGGAAGGCCCCACCCCTGCAAAAGCACCGACGAGGTGTGTCATCCCTCGAATCGAAAGCTGCATTGAAATGACCAAGAGGCGACATCTACCCGCACTCATCGCCACGGCGGCCCTTGCCACCGCCGCCTGCACCGACGACGAGACCCCGGAGGGCGGCGACGGGGACGACGAGTTCCCGCGCGGCGAGACCCTGTACTCGACCGGCACCGCCTGGGGACCGCCCGGCGACTTCAACCCGATCTCGGCCGGCGGGGTCACCGGCCTCAACGGCCTCGGCTACGAGTACCTCTTCGAGTTCGACACCGTGGCGCAGCGACTCAGCCCCTGGCTCGCCGAGTCCGGCGCCTGGATCGCCGCGCTCGAGTTCGAGGTGCTCCTGCGCAGCGGCATCAAGTGGAGCGACGGCAAGCCGTTCACCGCCGCCGACGTCGCGTTCACCTTCGAGCTGGGCAAGATCGAGGGCGTGTCGTACGGAGGCGTCTGGGACTGGCTGGAATCGGTGGAGGTCGTCGACGACCTGACGGTGAGGTTCCGCTTCCGCGAAGCGCGCCAACAGGAATGGGACAACATCCTGTACACCAACGAGATCGTCCCGAAGCACGTCTTCGAGACCTACACTGCGGACGAGCTGCTGGGCGGCCCGCTCGACGCGAAACCGGTAGTCACGGGCCCCTACGAGGTGCACAGCTTCGACGACGAGCAGATCGCGTGGGTCAAACGGGACGGCTGGTGGGCGACCGAGGCGCTCGACCTCGAGGTGCGCCCCAAGTACATCGTGGACCTCGTGACACCCGCCAACGCCGACATCCTCCACATGCTCGTCGAGGGCCGCTTGGACCTGGCCAACAACTTCACCCCCGGCGTCGACGACTTCCTCACGGGCGACCCGGAACTGAGCACCTACTACGACAAGGCGCCGTTCATGGCGCCGGTGAACACGGCCATGCTCATCCCGAACACCACGCGGAAACCGCTCGACGACCCCGCGTTCCGCCGCGCGATGGCCTACGCGATCAGCCCGGGCGAGATCGTCGACGCCGTCTACGGCGGCATGGTCAGCGAGGCGCATCCGACCGGCCTGCTGCCGATCTGGGAGCGCTACTACGACGCGGAGGCGCTTCGCGAGCACGGTTTCGTCTTCGAGCCCTCCAGCGCGGTCGAGATCCTGGCGGCGGCCGGATACCAGGACGCGGACGGCGACGGCTTCGTCGAGACCCTCGACGGCGAGAAGATCGAAATGCAACTCGTCGTCCCGGCCGGCTGGACCGACTGGGAGGAGGCCGCCCGCGCGATCGCCCGCGACCTGAGCGACGTGGGCATCAATGTCACCGCTTCGTTCATCGACGCCGCCGAGGTCGACGCCGCCCGCGGAACCGGCGACTTCGACCTGCTCATCAACAACTCCAGCTGGGTCACGAACTCCCCGTGGAGCCACTTTCAGTACCTGTTCGAGCTGCCCGTGCGCGACACCCAGAGCCTCTCGAACTTCTCCCGCTGGGAGGACGAGCTCGCCTGGGAGCTCACCCAGGAGCTCGCGACCCTCGCCGCCGACGACCCGCGCTACCCCGAGGTCATCGCCGAACTCCAGCGCATCGCGATGCGCGACCTCCCCGCCCTCCCGATCTGGTACAACGGCGCCTGGTCCCAGGCCTGCAACGCGGTCTGGACCGGCTGGCCCTCCGGCGACGGTGACGAGCCCGGCGTCTACCCGAGCTTCTGGAGCGAGATGTGGGGCCTCGGTGCGGTCCGGATGCTCACCGAGATCGAAAGGGCCGATTGACGACCCGACGCCCCCGTAACCTCGCGGTGGGCCGGGCGAACGCTCGGCCCGCCGCAGGGAGTGACCTAGAACACGACGCTGGTTTCCGGCAGAAGCGATGAATCCGCCCCGCTCGCAGAGTCTGATCATCATCAGCACCATGATCAGCAGGGCAGGGGAACCATATGAGCCAGCTTCTCAGAGTCCAGAACTTCACCGTCTCGGCTGACGGGTTCGGTGCCGGCGAGGGCCAGAGCCTTGAGCGGCCGTTCGGCCACGCCGATCCCGGGCAGCTCATGTCCTGGGCCCTCGCCACGGCGAGCTTTCCCAATCGCACCGACCCCGGCGGGAGCCGCGGCCTCGACGACTACTTCATCCGCGACTTCGCCAACAACATCGGCGCGGAGATCATGGGTGCCAACAAGTTCAGCCCCCATCGCGGCCCGTGGGAGAACTACGACTGGCAGGGCTGGTGGGGCGATGAGCCGCCCTTCCACACCCCGGTGTTCGTCATGACCCACCACCTGCGCCCCTCGTTCACGCTGTCGGACACCACCTTCCACTTCACCGATGCCGACCCGGCCGCCGTGCTCGAACAGGCCGGGGAAGCGGCGCAGGGCAAGGACGTCCGTCTCGGCGGCGGGGCCACCGTGGTCCGCGAATTCCTCGACGCCGACCTGGTCGACACCATGCACGTCGCCGTCGCACCGGTCGAACTCGGCTCCGGAACGCGGCTCTGGGAGTCCCCGGACGAACTGACCGACCGCTTCAATCTCGAAATCGTGCCCAGCCCGAGCGGCGTGACGCACCACCTGTTCTGGCGCAAGTAACCCGGCGCGAGCGCACCGCGCTCGCACGAGGACGGGCCCGCACCGCCACCCGAAAGCGGTGCGGGCCCGCTACTCCTCAAGAAAGGGCGCTTCGTTCGCATACCGGTGCCTGCAAACCGGTCTGGGCTCAGGGCTGTGGTCCGGCTCCGCTGAGCCTCTCGACGAGCCGCCATACCCCGGTTGACGGGTTCAGGTGAGTCTCTCGGTGCCCTGCTTCCAGTTTCTTGGCTCGCTTGATCGCATCCGTTTGGTGAGGATGGAAGTCCTCGCAGCGCAGGGCGCTCTTGTCGTAGTCGGGGAGGTGTTTTTGCGGGCGTCGACGCGCATCCTTTTGATTCAGCTCCGAGCCGCAGTCTTCGAAATGCAGCAGGAGCCATAGCTCAAAGCAAGGGCATGAGACGGCCAGCTGGATCAGCTTTCCTGCGGTTGCGATCGCACGGTGGAAGGTTCCGCCGTCCTTGTAGTCGTCTTCGTCGACGCGTGGTTGACGACCGTGAGCGGATCCTTGTTCTTGGTGACGATCTTGACGTGGGGAATCGTCGGCGAGGACTTGCCCCTGAACTGTTCGAGGTACTGTCGCTCGGTTTCCTCGGCGTCGATGACGACCAGGATCTTGTCTCGACGTTCACGCTGCCGCCAGCGGTCGGGGCGAGTCTTGTTCCGGGGCAAAGGCCTACTCCGTCTTGTTCGCCGCCGCCACGATGTCGACCAGCGATTCAGGATGAATGTCGGGAACGCCGCCATAGCTGCCGCCGAGGTAATGGCGTTCGAGGTTGTGCTCCTTACGGGGCTTGAAGGAGGTCAGCGGGTACAGCTCGCTGGCACCGTCCCCGTGCTTCTCCACGAACCAGACCTCGTCGCGTTTGAGGATCGGCTCACCGAAACTCGTCCCGAGAAGGGTCGCATCGTGGGTCGAGAAGATCAGCTGCGCGTTCTTCGGATTGGTGCGCGGGTCCTGAAAGAGCTCGATGATCCGCGGGATTATGCGCGGGTGCAGGCTCGTATCGAACTCATCGATCACGAGCGCGGCCCCATCACGAAGCGCATCGAGGATACGCGCCATATAGAGCAGAAACGCGATGGTGCCCCGAGACTCGTCGCCTTCCGAAAGGGGAGCGCCTCCCGACCGGTGGATAAACTCGACGCGGCGGTAGCCGGGGAACACTTCCCTCGTGGCGCGGGAGGTGTCGACGCCTGTGGCAAGAGACGTGGCGCTCGGCTGAAGCAGTCTGTAGACGAGCATGTCCTCGGTGGCTTGTGCGGCTGCGGCCCTTTCACCCGACTCCGGGAGGCCATCGAGATAGACGACATGAGCTTCGACAACCCGCATGTCAATGATGCCGAGGTCAGCGACCTTAGCGAGCTTTACTAGCACCGGATGACGTTCGACGGCGTCCGGAAGCTCGTTGTGGAACTTCAGGAAACTTGGGTCGATTCGTGGGTTCGTCGATCGGAGTCCGGTCTGGAGCCACTGCCAGAACGGCTGCCATTCAGTGGCTTTGAAGGTGTCGGCCATGCCGAGTGTCGGCGTATCTGACGGTGTCTCTGACGAGAGCGACTGCAGAGCCGACCGATTCGTCATGCTTGCCCCGATGGTGATCTTCTCGCCGACGCGGTCGAGGAGGACGCGCTTTCGGCCCTGGGGGTAGGCGTTCAGATGCTCGTGTTCGACGCCTTTCGGCGAAACCGAGAGGTGGTACTCATACCGGACGCCGTCCAGTTCACTTTCGATTTCATAGGTCGTCGGCCGATCGATCGAGGTCTGGTCCAGGCGGAACGGCCGGTGCAGTGATTCACTCCAGCGGCCTGCGATGCGATTCGCGAACGAGAGCGCTTCGATCAGGTTCGACTTGCCGGAGGCGTTGGCGCCGTAGACCGCTGCAACCGGCAACGAGGTGAAATCGCTGCCGCTGCGGCTGGGCAGCATCGACAGCTCCTGCGGGTCTCGAAGCGACTTGTAGTTGGACACCTTGAAGCTGATCAGCATGCGAACACCTCCTCCTTCAGAGGCTATCACGCAGAAAAACTGCACAGAATGAATTGAAAGCTCTGAATTCTAGTGGGAGGGCCCGCACCGCCACCCGAAAGCGGTGCGGGCCCTGATTTCCCCGGCTCCGGAGGAAAGTCCTGTTACCAGGCGATCCAGGCCTCGGGGGCGTATTCGCCGCCGAGTCGGTTCGCTTGGAGTCCGGCGTTCGAGAGCGTCCACAGTTGATCGCCGATCACCAGAGAGCGCAGGATCTCCCAGCTGTACGGGTCGCCTCCGGCGGCGCTGTGGTCGATCTGGGCCGCCTCGGTCAGCGTGTCGTCGCCGATGTTCAGCACCACCGCATGGGCCTGGTACTCCCAGTCGAGCACCGGCAGGACCGCGATGCTCTCGTCCTGCCAGTACAGGAAGGCGTGGGGATCCCACAGCACCGACGAGTCGGCGCCTTCGCGGTAGTACTGGTCGAGGACCGTCGCCTCATCGGCGCTCGTGTCGAACAGGCTCGCCTGGAGGCCGGTGGTCTGGCCGTCTTCGGTCGCCTCCTGGCCTACGCCGAGCAGGCGGTCCGGGCCGACCGGGTGGAGGTAGCCGGAGTAGCCGGTGATTTTCAGTTCGCCTGTCACCACGGGGTTCTCAGGGTCGGTGAGGTCGATCGAGTACAGCGGGTCGGTTTGACGGAACGTCACCACGTAGCCGGTGTGGCCGATGAAGCGGACGGCGTAGATCTGTTCGTCCACACCGAGATCGGTCACCGATCCGGTCTCGGTCAGGGCGTCCTCGCCGACCGCGAACACCGTCACCGTCGACTTTGACGGCTCGGCCGCCTCGTCCTCGACCGGGGCGCCGCCCCAGAGGCAGTCGGCGTTCGGCGGGCAGCCGCCCCAGCCCCAGAACTGCTCGTTCTCGGTGGTCGCGATGCGCAGGTGCCCGTCGTACTCGCTCATCGAGTACTGGTTCAGCAGGCTTCCGGCCACCGCCGCCTCGCCCGCCATGCGGGCCTTGCCGTCCTCGAACACGAAGCGGTAGATCTCGCTCTCGCCCTTGGGATCCGACTCGTCCCAGGCGTAGTCGAAGTGCGCGAGGTAGAGGCTGTCGGGAGTGCCGTGGACGGTCTCGCCGTCGGCCATCACCGTCTGCGGCGAGGCCTCGGTCCAGTCGCCGGCGGCGGGCAGCGCGAACACGCTCACCGAGGAGCCGGAGAAGCGCTCAGGGTGCGCGACCTCCGCGCAGTCGACCTGGTGGTCTTGGCCGTTGACGCTGAACTCCGGCAGCCAGTCCTCGATCTCGGTCTCGCGCAAAGCGTTCGCGAGGTCCTCGTCGTCGGCGTCCTCTTCCCACATGGATGCCCACACGGCGTCGATCTGCGGCTCCGAGCCCACGGCGAGGCGCACCTCCCCGTCGACCAGGCGAGCGTCCACCATGGATCCCTCCATGGTGAAGGTGTCGAGCACGTCGAGGGTGGTCGGGTCGAGTCGGTCGAGGCGGAACTCCGTGTAGTAGCCCTTCTCGGCCTCGTCCTCGTCATGGCTCTGCGTGTACATCAGCAGCAGGGAGGACCCGTCGAGGAACAGCTTGTGGTCCCAGGATTCGCTGTCCAGCTCGCGCTCGGCCACCACTTCGGCCGAGCGGGTGTCGGCCACTCGCAGGTTGTTGCCGACGACGCTGTAGACGAAGGTCCCGTCGGTCTTCACGATGTCGGGCTCGTCCACGCCCTCGACGGCGTTGTTGGTCTCGGAGAAGGCGTCGTCGCCGGCGGCCTGCGCCGGTGCCTCGGCGCTGGTGGCTCCGGCATCGGACTCGGCCGCGAAGTCCTCGGTCCCGCCGCCTCGGGCGACGTCGTTGAACTCCCAGTTGCTGAACGCGGCGATGGCCGCGTCCTGGATGCCTTCGAGCGCGGCGTCGCAGTTCTCGAAGGCGGTGAGCTGAGCCGAAACGGGAACCCAAGGGATGGTGCCGATGTCGGGATCAGGGGATTGAGAGGTGCACGCGGCCGCGGCGGCCAAGGACGCCGCCGAGGCGCATGCGATGAGGAGTTTGGTCTTCATGTCTCTTCGGACGCCGGGGCGCGGCGAATGGTTCCCGACCAGAAAAGACGGGCCCGCAGGCGTCCCACCCTCGGCGCTGCTTGCGAGCCGTAGATTGGCAGGGGCCCCGGGCCCGTCCGTGTTCGGACGGCTCACCCTTTAGTGCCGCCCGAGGTCAGACCGCTGATGAGGTGGCGTTCCGCGAACGCGTAGAAGATCAGTGCCGGAAGCATCGCGAGCATGACGAACGCCAGGACCTTCGCGGTCTCGGTCGCATACTCGCCCTGGAACTGCGTCACGCCGAGCGGCAGCGTCTGCCAGGTCGGCTTGCTGAGCACCACCAGCGGCAGCAGGTAGGAGTTCCACGAGCCGACGAGCGCCAGCACCGACACGGTGGCGAGTACCGGCCGCGACATCGGGAGCAGGATCTGGAGGAAGAACCGCCAGGGCCCGGCCCCGTCGATGGTCGCGGCCTCCTCGACCTCGGCGGGGATCTGCCGGAAGAAGCTGCGCAGGATGATGATCGTGAGCGGCAGGCCGAACGCGGCCTGCGGGAGGATCACGCCGAGCGGGCTGTTGAGCATCTCGAAGGTGCGCAGGATGATGAACAGCGGCAGCACGGCCACCGCGAAGGGGAACATCATGCCCGCCGCGAACAGCGTGAAGAGCCCTTCGCGGCCGCGGAACTGGAAGCGCGCGAACACGTACGCGACGGCCGCGGCGGCGGCCACCACGATGAACGTCGTCGCGAGCGCGATGAACACGGAGTTCCCGAGCTGGCGCCAGAACGTCGAGTCGATCATGACGTCCACATAGTTCTGCCAGTTCCAGGGGCTCGGCAGCCCGAGCGAGTTCTCGCGCAGCTGCTGGTTGTCCTTGAAGCCGCCGAGGAGCGCGAACAGGATCGGGGTGGCCACGAAGACCGCCGCGGCGAACGCGGCCACGTAGAACCCGGTGTTGCGCAGCAGTTTCCCGCGTCTGGTGTTGACGCTCATGCACGGCCTCCGTTCGTGATGGAGCCCTGAAGGTCTCGGCCGAGCACGTACCGCTGGTAGATGAGGGCGAAGACGAGGCTGACGAGGAACATGGCGATCGACAGGGCCGAGGCGTAGCCGATCTGGTTGCGCACGAACCCTTGCTCGTACATGGTGATCGCGAGGGTCTCGGACGCGTGGAACGGTCCGCCCTTGGTGAGCACGTAGACGAGGTCGAAGAGCTGCACGGTGCCGATCACCGAGAGGAACACGGTGATGCGGATGGTCGGGCCCATGAGCGGCAGCGTGATGTGCCGGAAGAGCTGCTTGCCGGTGGCGCCGTCGACCTTGGCGGCCTCGTAGAGCTCTTCGGGGATGTTCTGGCGGCCCGCCAAGTACAGGATCATGTGGAAGCCGAAGAACTTCCAGGTGAGGATGCCGAAGAGTACGAAGATGACGATGCCGCGGTCGGAGAGCCAGCCGATGCGCCCGTCGAAGCCGAGCCCGGCGAGGAGGGAGTCGGCGAAGCCGCGGCGCGGCGAGAAGATCAGTCCGAAGAGGACGGCGGTGACGGCCTCGGTGAGGATGTACGGCACGAAGAACAGGAGCCGGAACGCGGTGCGTCCGGGGAAGTTCTGGTGCAGGAGCATCGCGAGGCCGAAGGCGAGCGGCAGCTGCACGGCGATGGAGAGGATCGTGATGAGGGCGATCCGCCACATGTCGCCGAGGAACACCTCGTCGCCGATGAGGGCCTTGAAGTTCTCCAGGCCCACGAACTCGGTGGGCAGGCCGCCGAGCCCGTTCCACCGGAAGAACGCGGTGTAGGCCGCGAACAGGACCGGGAAGAGCACGAAGAGCGAGAAGAGGATGAGGG
Organism: Glycomyces rhizosphaerae; assembly: GCF_042647865.1. Lineage (NCBI taxonomy): Bacteria > Bacillati > Actinomycetota > Actinomycetes > Glycomycetales > Glycomycetaceae > Glycomyces > Glycomyces rhizosphaerae. The sequence continues at coordinate 14,326 of NZ_JBHRWO010000010.1, read as the reverse complement.
CCGGAGCGATGAACACGGTCAGCGTGCCGGCGCTGGGACGGCGGCCTCGGCTCTTGTTGCGGGGAGCGCCCCCGGCGCCGGCGGAAGCCGGCGCCGAGGGCTTGGTGCTCACTGCTGTCACTGCTCGGCCGCCCAGGCCTCGTTGACCATGGCGACGAAGTCCTCAGGGGTGAGTTCGCCGAGGATCAGGCCCTGCGAGGCGTCGTTGATCGTGGAGCCGATCGACGGCGGGTACGCCTGGTCGAGGTACAGCTGCGTGTCGGTGGCGGTGGCCATCGCGTCGATCACGGCCTGCTGTTCGTGGTTGGGCTCGGGCAGGACCGCTTCGGGGTTCGCAGCCACAGTGGACATGTTGCCGTCCTTGACCGAGCGGGCCTGGTTCTCCTCCTCGAGGAGGTAGCACATGAAGTCCTCGATCTCGTCGGGCGCTTCCGAGCCGGCCGCGAAACCGCCGCCGCCGCCGAGGAACTCGGTGGCCGTGCCCGGCCCGCCGTCGACGGCGGGGAACGGGAAGAAGCCGAGGCTCTCGCCGATGCCCTCGGTGCCCGAGGCGTCGCGCTGGACCTGCGGGCCCCACTGGCCCATGAGCTCCATGGCGGCGATGCCCTCGCCCATGTGCGCGGCCTGGCCGTCGGCCTCGCCGTACGTGGCTGACTCGAAGCCCTCCTGGAAGGGCTCCATGGCGGCGAGGTCGGCGAGGAGCTGCCCGGCCTCGGCGAACGCCGGGTCGGAGAAGTCCTTGGACTCGGCCGCGGCCGCGAGTCCGTCGAGGCCCGCGAGGCGCATCACGAGGTAGGTCCAGTAGTAGTGGACGGGCCACTTGTCGCCGCCGCCGAGCGCGATCGGGGTGATCCCGGCGTCCTTGAGGATCTGCACGTCCTCGGTGAATTCGGCCCAGGTGGTCGGCGGGGTGGTGATCCCGGCCTGCGCGAACAGGTCCTTGTTGTACCAGAATCCGACGACGCCCTGGTCGAACGGGATCGCGTACAGCTTCCCGTCGATCGTGTAGGCCTCCAAGGCGACCGGGTTGACCAGGTCGAGGCAGTCGAGCCCGGAGATGTCGCGCACGAGCCCGGCCTCCACCTGCTCGGCGAGCACGCCGCCGCCCCAGGTGTTGTAGAGGTCCGGGAGGTCCCCGGCCTGCGTCTGGGTGGCGAGGCGGGTCTTGAAGTCCTCGACCTCGATGGCGGAGACCTCGACGCTCTGGCCGGACTCCTCTGACCACTCGTCGGCCATGGCCTGCCAGGTGGACTTCATCGGGTCTTCGTTCTGGATGTGCCAGAAGGTGACGTCGGCGTCGCTCTCGCCGCTGTCGCCGCACGCGGCGGCGCCAAGTGCGAGCACGGCGGCCGTACCTGCGGCCACCAGCGCTCTCGGCCGGAGCAGGGGATTTCGCATCGTTGCTCGTCCTCTCGAGGGATGAAGGGTGCTCCGAAACTTTCGGGATAAGTATCGGAAACTTTCGATGCGGTCATAGTACCTTCGGGACGGATGAATGTGAAGAGGGTCTCTGTTGCCGCTTCGCAGTCCGGGACAGGACGGGATCAATGCTGCGGAATGCCAGAGTTTTTAAGGCGCAGAACGCGAGAAGGCCGCCCCGGCGAACCGGAGCGGCCTTTCAAGCTTTGGAGCGGGTGACGAGAATCGAACTCGCCTCTCAACCTTGGGAAGGTCGCATTCTACCAATGAACTACACCCGCGAACTCCGCTGAACGGAGCCGATCGAAGTATACAAGGCCGCGGCGGCGGGGCCGGGAGGCCCCGCCGCCGCGGTCATGGTCACAATGTCGCGAGTGCGGCGGTGATGTCGTCGTAGAGGAGTCCGACGTTGGCGTACACGCCCGGGTTGCCGGCCTCGGCGCAGCCTTCGCCCCAGCTGACGACGCCGACGAGCACGCCGTCGGCGGAGACGAGCGGCCCGCCCGAGTCGCCCTGGCAGGAGTCCACTCCGCCGTTGGCGAGGTCACCGGCGCAGATCATGCTGTCCGCGATGAACCCGGAGCCGTAGGCCTCCGCGCATTCGTCGTCGGTGACGTACGGGACGTCCACATAGAGCAGTTCCTGCGAGCCCGAGCCGGACTCGGTGGTGCCCCAGCCGGCCACGGTCAGGGTGCCCCAGTCCTTGGTGTCGGCGTCGGCGAGCGGCACGGTCACGGCGTCCGGGATCGGCTCGGCGAGCTTGACGAGCGACCAGTCGTTGACCATGGTCCCGCCGTCGAAATCGTCGGCGACCTTGATCTCGGCGACCTCGTACACGTCGGTCTGGGTGATGTCGTTGTTGCCGTGGCGGATCAGCATGTCCGCGGCGGCGGTGCCCTCGGTGCAGTGGGCGGCGGTGAGCACGACGTCGGCCTCGATGAGCTGGCCGCCGCAGTAGTTGAAGGAGGGGTCGCTCGCATCGGCGAGCGCGACCATCCAGGGGAACTGGCCTTCGTCGGCGGGCTGGCCGCCGATGATCTTGGCGTCGACGTCGCCGTTGGTGCTGTTGTCTTCGGCGTAGGCGCCGGTCGCGCCGAGGGTGAGGGCGGCGGCGCCGAGGCCTGCCGCGACCACGGCTCCGATGCGGGTGAGGGTCTTTCTGCGGTTCTGCACGCGCAGGTCCTTTCGCGATGGGGTGTCGAGAAGCGGCGGCGTTGTGAGCTGCCTTCCGGTGACCCTACGGGAAAAGCCCTCATATTCATATATTCCCGGCAGAGCCGGTATTTCAGTGAATATGACCGAATTTACGTACCTGTCATGCTAATGGGGACAGAGGAGTGCTAAGCGTCCTTTTCGGTTCGCGGTGGTGATCCACATCGAACGGCATGCGGAAGGGCCGGGGAAACGGAGTCCGCCCGGCCCTTCCGTTCCCGCTATTCGTCGAGGCTCAGCTGCGCGATCGCGAGGGCGATGTCGTCGATCTGGGCGCCGACGCTGGTGTAGACGCCCGGGTCGGGGTCGGCGTAGCAGTCGGAGCCCCAGCTGACGATGCCGGCAAGGACCTTCTGCCCGGCGATCTCGGCCATGAGCGGCCCGCCCGAATCGGCCGGGCAGGCGTTGACCTCTGCGCCCTCCTCCAGGACGCCCGCGCACATCTGGGTCTCGGGGGTGAAGCCCCATTTCCCGGCGAGCTCGGTGCACTCGGCGTCGGTGATGTAGGGGACCTCGGCCCAGCGAAGATTGGACGAGGTGCCGGTGTGGCCCCGGACGCCCCATCCGGCGACCTCGAAGTCCGTCCAGTTGTCGAGGTCGGCGGGCGCGAGCGGGATGGGCTGGGCGCCGAGGATCGGCTCGGTCAGTTTGACGACGGCCCAGTCGTACACGAGGTCGTAGTCGTAGTCGGGGGCCACGATGTAGTCCTCGATCTGATAGGTGTCGGTCTCGGCGTGTTTGACAGAGCCGTGGCGGACCTCGATGGTCTCGGCGCTGCCCTCGTCGAAGCAGTGGCCGGCGGTGAGGACGAGGTCCGGCGCGATGAGCGAGCCGCCGCAGAAGTGCGAGCCGTCCTCGGTCCAGGACAGCGAGACCATCCACGGGTACTGGCCTTCTTCGGCTCTCTCGCCGCCGGCGATCTTCGTCTCGACATCGCCTCTCGGTTCGGGCTCTTCGGCGAAGGCCCCGGTCGTGCTCGCCACGAGGGCGGCGGCGCCGAGTCCGGCGGCCGCGAGCGTGCCGATCCGGACGAGGCGCTTCCTGCTGCTGCGCATGCGCATCCTTTCCAAGTGTTCGGGTCCGACGGAACCGGGCGGGCCGCGTGTCGCACGCGGTCCGCCCGGTCGCTATGAGTGAATCGGACCGCCTGCCATGCGGCCCTGAGGGTTCGGGGCCTCACCCGGCCCCGGGGTGGTTACTCCCAGCCTGCGAGGACTTCCTCGATGGCGTCGTTGAAGTCGGCGACCTCGCCGTACACGCCCGGGTTGCCGGCCTCGGCGCAGCCGTAGCCCCAGCTGACGATGCCGACCAGGACCTGCTCGTCACCGGCGGGGGTCATGATCGGGCCACCGGAGTCGCCCTGGCAGGAGTCGACCCCGCCGTTCTCGATGTCGCCGGCGCACAGCATGGACGCCGCGTCGACCTCGTCGGGGTAGGCCGCCTCGCAGTCGGCGTCGTTGACGAACGGCACCTCGACCCACTGCGCGATCGGCGGGAAGCCCTCGCCGGTGTCGCCCCAGCCGGCGGTCTCGAGGGTCTCGAACTCGGTGGGCTCGGTGCCCAGCGCGATCGGCTCGACGTCGACCGGCTCGGCGAGCTTGAGCAGCGCCCAGTCGTTCGCCATCGCTACGGGCGCGTTGTAGTCCTCGGCGACGTGGAGGTCCGCGACGGCGGTCTCGACGACGTCCTCGGACTCGAGGTCGATCGAGCCGGAGAAGACCACGAGGTCCTCGGCGGCCGAGTCCTCGACGCAGTGAGCGGCGGTGAGAACGACGTCTTCGGCGATCACCGAGCCGCCGCAGAACTGCCGGTCGTACGCCGAGCCCTCACCGGGGGAGCCGAGGCCGACGAGCCAGGGGTACTGGCCCTCTTCGACGGGCTGGCCGCCGATGATCTGTGCCTCGAAGTCGCTCGAGGGCTTGACGGGCTCTTCCGCGTGGGCGGCGATGCCTGCCCACGCGATGGCGGCGGCGCCGGCCACGGCGCCGAAGCCGGTGCCGAGGCGGACCAGGTTCTTCCTCTTCCTGTCCACTGTGAATCCTTTCGGGGTGGATGTGAGGGTTAGGCCGTTTGGCCGTCCTAGACCGAAAGACGCAGTGAGAGAGATTCATGGTTGCTCACGGCTAAAGAACTTTTTCAGCGAATAATGGCAAAAGTCGCTCAGGGAAACGGAAACGGCCGGACAGGCGAACGCCTGTCCGGCCGGAAATCGTTGTCCCGCAAGACCTTCTATCCGCGCTCCGAGCGCAGCTCCTTGCCCAGGTGGAGGGAGCCGTCCGTGCAGGCGTAGTGCCCGAACGGGGTCACGGGGAGGTAGCCGAGGGCTTCGTACATGGCGACGGCCTCGGGCTGGCGCGGGCCGGTCTCGAGGATGACGCGCTTGCGGCCGGCCGCGGCGGCCGAATCCTCAACGGCCGCAACGAGGAGGCGGGCAAGGCCGCGCCTGCGGGCGGTCTCGCGCACGTAGACGCGCTTCATCTCGGCGTCCTCCCCATGAGTGCGCCAGCCGCCGCAGCCGGCGGGCTCGCCGGCCTCGTCGTAGGCCACGATGAAGTCGCCGTTCGGCGGGTGGAAGTCGTCCTCGCCCAGCTGCGTCTCGTCGCCCCCGCCGTAGCGGCGGACGTACTCCTCCTGGATCTCGGCGCAGAGCGTCTGCGCCACAGGGCTGTCGAACCGGGTCCTCGAAAGCGTGTACTGCACGCGTCCAACTTTGACATGGCGGCCGTGACCGCGCCAGCGCCTTTGGTCACGCAGGGTGCGGTCCGGCCGCGGTCCGCGGGCGCGCGCTTACGCGCCACTGCTGCTTGCGCAACGGGGATCGGGTGCCCAGTTCAGGACGGTTCGACACCCTCCGATCGGCCGAGGTGTCAACGGGCCGTTCGGCGTTCGTATCCGGCCGAACGCACAGACTTGGCCATCACCCGTTCGTCGGTGTCCTCCACGCCCGGTAACGCGCCGCGGACCATTACGATCTTCACATCGGCGATGGTCGAATCGGGTCCGGCATTCCGGGCGCCCCATCGACGACGGTCGAAGTCTGGTGCGACGATCCCGGCACCGCTTCGCCCTCGAACGCACGCGGGCGTGCGCATCCCTCCGGCTTCGGCCGGGCGCGCCCGGGGCACGGCCCAGGCCGTGTCCGAATCCGGACCACCCGCGCAGGAGCTTCTGCGAACGCGCGGGCGACCCGGCCGCGATCCGGTAGGAAGGAGGCATTCACCCACATGCGCACAATGCTGCGACGGAGGCCCCAGATGGCACGCGCTGACCGCTGGCAGGGCTGGTCGGCGCCCTCGGTGCGGACGGCGTTCACCGCCGCGTTCGCTGTCGTCCTCGTCCTGGTCGGACTGCGGCTGACCGTGCGCGACGACTCGCATGCGATCTCGTGGCTGGCACTGCCTCCCCTGGCGGCCTCGGCGTTCCTGCCGTGGCGGTGGGTGGCCGGGGTCGGGCTCGCGAGCATGGTGGCGGCCTTCACCTACCTGTGGATCCTGCATGACTTCGCGATGGACGGCGTGGTCTCGCACGGCGTGGACTTCCTGGTCGTGGCCGTGGCCGTGGTGATCTCGGTGGCGGTGGCGATCGTGCGCGAGCGCGACGACGAGCGGATGAAGCGGCTGACGCAGCTGGCCTCGGTGGTGCAGCAGGCGATCCTGCGGCCGATCGGGGAGCGGCTCGGGCCCTTCGACATCGCGGCCCGGTACGTCTCGGCGCGGTCGGGCGCGGACATCGGCGGGGACCTCTACGAGGCCTTGAACACCGATTACGGCGTGCGGATCATCATCGGCGACGTGCGCGGGAAGGGCCTGGACGCCGTGCGGCTCTCCTCGACGGTGCTCGGTTCCTACCGGCACGTGGCGTTCGAGCGGGCCGAGCAGCGGTGCATGGTCAACGACCTTGACCACGCGGTGGCCCGCAACGCCGGCGACGAGGACTTCGTGACGGCGATCCTGCTGCAGGAGCGCGGCGGGACCTTGGAGATCGTGAACTGCGGGCACCCGCCGCCCATGCTGGTGCGCGACGGGGTGGCCACGTACCTGGAGCCCGAATCGATGGCGCCGCCGCTGGGGCTGAGCCCTTCGGCGCGGGAGCTGACGGTGCGGCTGCAGCCGGGGGACCGGATCTTCCTGTACACGGACGGCCTGGCGGAGGCGCGCAAGGACGGCGAGTTCTTCCCGATCCGCGAGCGCGCTTGGAGCCTGATCGGCCACGGGAACGTGGGCGACGGACTGGCCTCGCTGGAGTCGGCGCTGCGCCGCTGGGTGGGCGGCCCGCTGACCGACGACATCGCGCTGCTGCTGCTGGACTACCGACCGGACAGCGGCGAACGCTAGGAACTAGGCGCCCGTCGCCTGCCCGATGCGGCAGCGGCGCAGCCGCTGCATGCGCGAGACCGTGCGGCGGCGCTTGGTGAGCCGGACCGGGAGCCGGCGGCGGAAGTTCACCGGGCCGCCTCTTCGAGGGACACGGCCGCGGGGAAGGGCACGCGGAAGACGCGGTGCAGCACGGGGCGCGCGCGACGGTGGCGGCCGATGTAGGCGGGTCGTGCGCGTGAGGCGATGCGGTCGGCGACGGCTCGGATCATGGGGTGCTCCCGGTGGTTCGCACAGGCGGTCGGTCACACGGTTCAACGAGGCACGGGTGCGCAGGTTACGGCAAACCCGCCGAACTGCCGGAACGCTCACCCGATCGAAGGAACGACCCCAGGCCGGGGCAGTCGGGGATCCGACTGGACTTCCTTGTTTCCGGACTTTTCAACAGACCTTCGGCGCGGAATACTTGAGCTACCTACTGACGGGTAATATGATGGGGGTTACCACCGAGTAATGGAGGACCCGCAATGACGCACTTCCGCCACAACCTCCGAGACCTGGAGTTCAATCTCTTCGAGGTCTTCGGAGCGGACAAGATTCTCGACAATCCGGCCTACGCGGACCTGGACGAGGCGACCGCCCGCGAGATTCTGGCCGAGCTGGCACGCCTGTCCGAGGAGGAGCTGGCAGCCAGCTTCGTCGAAGGCGACCGCAACCCGCCCGTCTTCGACGCGGCCACCAACTCGGTGCATCTGCCCGAGGCGTTCAAGAAGTCCTACAAGGCGTTCATCGACGCCGAGTACTGGCGCCTCGACCTCCCCGAGGTCCTCGGCGGCACCTCCGCGCCGCGCATGCTCTGGTGGTCCCTGGCCGAACTCGTGCTCGGCTCCAACCCGGCCCTGTGGATGTACGCCGCCGGCTCCTCGTTCGCGCACAGCGCCTACCGCGAGGGCACCGACGAGCAGAAGGAATGGGCGAAGCTCTTCATCGAGAAGGGCTGGGGCGCGACCATGGTCCTGACCGAGCCCGACGCGGGCTCCGACGTCGGCGCCGGCACCACCAAGGCGTACCAGCAGCCCGACGGCTCCTGGCACATCGAGGGCGTCAAGCGGTTCATCACCTCGGGCGACCAGGACATGACCGACAACATCATCCACTACGTCCTGGCCCGGCCCGTCGGCGTAGAGGGTGTCGGCGGTCCCGGCACGAAGGGCCTGAGCCTGTTCATCGTGCCGAAGTTCCTGTTCGACCCGGCGACGGGCGAGCTCGGCGAGCGCAACGGCGTGAACGTCACCAACATCGAGCACAAGATGGGCCTCAAGGTCTCCGCGACCGCCGAGCTCACCTTCGGCGAGAAGTCCCCCGCGAAGGGCTGGCTCCTCGGCGACAAGCACGAGGGCATCCGCCAGATGTTCCTCATCATCGAGTACGCGCGGATGATGGTGGGCACCAAGGCCATCGCGACGCTCTCCTCGGGCTACCTGAACGCGCTCGACTACGCCAAGAGCCGCATCCAGGGCGCCGACCTGCTGCAGTCCACGGACAAGACCGCGCCGCGCGTGCCGATCATCAAGCACCCGGACGTGCGCCGCTCGCTGCTCATGCAGAAGAGCTACGCCGAGGGCCTGCGCGCGCTCGTCGCGTACACCGCCTCCTGGCAGGACAAGGCCCTGCTGGCCGAGGCCGACGGCGACGAGGACGCGGCCGAGACCGCGAAGAAGATCAACGACCTGCTGCTGCCGGTCGTCAAGGGCTGCGGTTCGGAGCGGGCGTACCAGCTGCTGAGTGACGAAGCGCTGCAGACGTTCGGCGGATCCGGGTACCTCCAGGACTACCCGCTCGAGCAGTACGTCCGCGACGCGAAGATCGACACGCTGTACGAGGGCACCACCGCGATCCAGAGCCTCGACTTCCTGTTCCGCAAGATCATCAAGGACAACGGCGAGTCGCTCATGGTCGTCGCCGGCGAGATCATGGAGTCCACGCAGGACGGCCACGCGGAGCTCGAAGAGGTGCGCGGCAGGGTGCTGCGCGCGCTCGGCGACGTGCAGGGCATCCTCGAGGCGCTGCAGCCGGCGCTCATGGCCGCGATGGGCGACGAGCCGCGCGAGCTGTACAAGGCCGGGCTGCACTCGCGGCGCCTGCTGCTGGCCGTGGGCGACCTGATGGTCGGCTGGCTGCTGCTGCGCCAGGCCGAGATCGCCCAGAACAACCTCGACGCGGGCGCGGACGACGACTTCTACCGGGGCAAGGTCGCCGCGGCGAAGTTCTTCTCCAAGGAGGTCCTGCCGCGCCTCACCGCCGACCGCAAGGTCGTCGAGGCCGCCGACCTGACGGCGATGGACCTGCCGGACGAGGCGTTCTAACACTTTCGAGTGATAGTGCCGTGGCGGGGCCCACTCGGGCCCCGCCACGGCGCGTTTTCTGTCGGACCCGGCTGCAACGCTCGGCCCCAGACTTCTTTCCCCTCTAGTGGCGGGTGGGGGTTTGTGGACGGCCTTTGTAGCCTGCGCCACGACAAGCCTCAGACCAGCGCACGCAGTTCGCGGACGGACAGAACCGGCCGAAGTCGAATCAGCTCGCGGTCGGGCCGAACTGGCCGAAGTCGAAGTAGACCGGGTCGTCGCCGCTCGTCATCTCCGCGAGCGCCGCGTCCAACCCGTACAGGGTCCCCCGCAGGAACTGCAGGTTCCGCCAGGTCGCCGCGTGGAACTCCAGGTACTGGACCGTGGCGTTCTCGGCCGCGCCCGGCGCGGTCCCGAACGCCGGGGCCCGGCTCAGCGTCCCGGTCGCCAGCACCGGGAGCACCTCGTTCTCCAGCTCCTCGATCAGCTCCAGCAGGAACTGCCGGTACTCGCCGATCGCCTCGGGGTCGAACACCCGATCCGCCATGGTCGCTCCTTCCGACGGCAAGCCGTCTAGTTGTAGGGGTCCTCGTTCGGTTTGGTGTAGCCCCAGACGTTCCCGGTCTCGCGCCGCGCCAGGTTCTGCGGGCCCTCGTCGTCCTTCTCGTCCTTCTTCTTGTCCGAACCCGAACGCTCCGAAGGCTTCCCGCCCCGGCCCGGCGCACCGCCCGCGCCACCGGAAGCTCCGGGGAACAGCCCGCCCTTGGCGCCGCTCGCCGAACCGGTGGTCGTCGGCGTCACCGCCGGACCGAAGAGCCCTTGCGGCACATTGCCTGCGGGGCCCGGCGATCCCGGCAGCATGGGCGCGCGTCCGCCGCCGGAGTACGAGCCGCCCCCTGAACCGGAGCCGAAGCCGCCGCCGCTCGCGAGACCGCCCGACGGCTCGTCCTCGTCGGCTTCCTCGCTCTCCCAAGGCGTCTCCTCGGCGAGCACCGTGCCGTCGCCGTTCGGCGGCACCGGGCTCGGGTCCTCGGTCGTCTGCGGTGCGACCGGGGCGGCGGGCTGCTCCGCCTCCGGCACCGTCAATTCCATATAGGACGTGTCGGCGGCGCTGGGGTACGGCCGGTCGTCGCCCGTGGTCCGCACCGCCTCCAACTCCGCGCTCTGCCCGGCGAGCTTCTCCGCGATGGCCTCGTCGATCGCCGCCTGCCGCTCCACATACGCCGCCAGCTCGGCCGCCACCCGCTCGGCGAAGACCTCCCTGGCCTCCTCGCCCGCGAGCGCCCGCACCTCCGACACCAGCGTCCCGAGTCCCAAGAGCTGCTGGCCCACCCGCTCCTCGATGAACTCCCGCACCTCGGTCGCCAGGCCCGTGTCAGCCCCCGCCAACTCCAGCGCCTTCTCCGCCTCATCGCAGGTCATCTGGATGCAGTCGCCGTGCCACCAGGCCGGGCGCACATGCAGCGCCACGAGGTTCGACCATTCCCCCTCGGTCCCGACCAGCGGTGCGGGATAAGGGATCTCGCCCGAGTCGCCGCCCTGGAGCGTGTAGATCGCCGACTCCCGGCTCGCCAACTCCGCCACCGTCGCCTCGATGTCGTCGAGCGCACCCTCCACCAGGATCCGCGCCTCGTCGGCCTGCGCCGCGAACGCGTCGAAATCCTCCCCGGCCCAGCCCTCGGCGAGCTGAGCCAGCTTCGACTTGAACCGATCCGGCCACGTGCCGACCTTCGACCCGACCTCCTCTGTCCAACCGGTCCGCAAGTGCTGCAAAGAGAACGCGTCGGCGTCCTCGGGCCGGACCGCGGTCACCGCGGCCCGGAAGTCCGCTTCGGTCGGATACGCCATGCCCTCGCACCGCGGCTTGAAGCGCTCCCGCTGCCCCTCCACCGGCACCGCCGAGGCCAACTGCACCCAGTCCTCCTCTGCCGGATGCGCCACCGGGTGCGGGCACTGTGCCGACGAGCAGCCGGCGCGGTCGCCCGAGCCCATCGTCGCGGTGTCGCCGAAACCGAGCGTGAACTCGAACGTCGGCAGCTCCAGAAAACCGGTGTCGGCGGACCCGTCCTCACCGCTGGCGAACAGCTCATCGGTCATCGGCGGCACACCTCCTCCTCGCGTTGCAGACCCGTCCCGGGCCTTCGATTGCGTGTGCGGCCCATGGAAAGCCGAGTCGTCACGAATCCGTCATGGGTTGGTCAAGCTCGCGCCGGGACCGAGCCGTGACGAAGCGCGCGACAGTACTCCTGACGCCGCCGGGCGTCCGCCCGCAAGGGCGTCGACACCTCGTAGAAGGAGGAGCCCATGACCGTGCACATGGACGTTGAAGATGTGCGAACGGGCGGCACCGGCCTGCGCGGACTGGCACCGAACAGCCAAGCCGCATCCAGGCGGGTGGAGCGCCCGGCGGCGACTGCGGCCGAGAAGAACACCGGTTTCGCCACCGGTGAAGCGGGCCGCCGCTGGCAGGCGGCCCTCTCAGCCGTCACCACCGGCGTCGAGCACCGCCTCACCTGGCAGGGCGACCAGGTCGTCGGCAGCGCCGACGACCTCGACACGGCCGACAAGGAGATGAGCTCCCGCTTCGGCGGCATCCAGAGCCAGATCACCCCCGTCCCGAAGCCTTAGGAGGACACCATGCCCAGTTACCAGGACGCGCTCTCGGCCCACCCCTCCGAGTTCCTCACCTACGCCTCGGAGATGACCGCGGCGGCCACCGACCTCGCCACCCAGCAGACCGAATACGGCGCCAAGGTCTCCGAGATCAACAACCACTGGCGGGACACCGCCAACGACGCCTTCAACGGCGAAGTCGGCAACGTCAACGCCCACCTCACCCAGGTCATCGGCGAAGTCACCGCCACCGCGGGCAGCCTTGCCGCCACCGCGGGGCAGATGCTCCTGGAGTGCACCGGCCTCAAAGCCGCCGACGCCGCGCTCAAGGCCGTCGGTTTCAACATCCAGCCCGCGCCGATGGTGACGCTCGGCCCGGCGCAGCGCACCGCGATCGCCATGGCCGGCCCGTTCGGCGCGGTCATCGAAGCCGGACTCCAGGCCCAGGCAATGGTCGGAACGCTCGGCCTCCAAGCCCTCACCTCCCTCATCAACGCCGCCGACTCGACTGCCGGAGCGGCCCTCACGCAGGCGGCCGAACTCCTGAAGCCCTTGGACGACAAGTGGAACCCGGCCGGGGACATGGAGTCCCACAAGGCCGCCGAAGACCATTCCACCGCTGCCACAGAGGGATCCGAAGAGGAGTCCGCCTCTGAAGAGGAGGAGGAGAAGCAAGAAGAGCAGCAGGAAGAAAAGGAGTCGACCGAGCAGCAGGACCAGCAGCAGGAACCGACCTCACCGGAGAGCCAGCAGCCCACCACCCCGGAGACTCCTCAGGGCATGGAGGACATGGCCCAGCCCGAGATGCCCGAAGTCGACAATCCCTGGGACGCTTCCGAACTCGAAGACTCCGATGACCTCTCCGGCGGCCTCGCCTCCGGTGGCGGCGGCCTCGGCGGCGCTCCGGGCGGCGGCCTCGGCGGTATGCAGTCCGGCGGTGCGCCCACCGGCGGCGGCGTGGGCACCGCGACCGTGGTCGGTGCTCCGGCCGGGGGCGCCCCGACCGGCAACGCGGCCAAGGCCGGCGCGGCCGGCGGCATGATGGGCGGCGGTGGCGGCCGCGGAGCGGGTGGCAATACCGGCGACGAGGTCGAGCGCGAATCGTTCCTCCTCGAGGACCCGGACGAGGACGTCTGGGGCATCAAAGCCGCCGACGACCTTTACGAATAAGCGCGCAGATGACGAATCGGTATGAACCCGGAACCGGCGTCAAAGTCGCGGGACGCATCTACGCCGGGCTCGTGGCCTTCGGCTTCGCGATCATCTGCTTCATTTGCGCGGCCAACTCGGGCGGCGACGACGAGGTGACATGCGGCGGTCAGGAGATGGAGGCCGACGACACCTGCGTGACCTTCGGGAACGGGGACTCGTATGAACAGGACTACGACGAGGTGGCCGACGCCGAAGACAGCCCGTTCGATCGAGTGGCAGGCGTGATCGGCGGCATCATCGCCATCGCCTTCGGTCTGTTCGCGCTGTTCGGCCCGGACCCGGACTCGAGCCCGAGCGGTGCAGTCGCGAGAAGGCCATCTGCCCGGAAACCGGCCGAGGACGTGACCGACGCTGAACTCGTCTCACTGGCCGCGGCTTGGCAGAAGCAGTCGGGTGCGCCGCTCCTGCCGATGACCTTCAAGGGCCGCGACATCGAAGTCGTCGTCAGCGGCGCCGACGTCTCGGCTTGGAGCACCGCTCGGCCAACCGGCGGCTTGGCCGAACGCCGTCTCCGGTTCCGGCTCGAATGGAGCGAGATCGCGGCACTCGAATACGACAGGGACGGGACCGGCGCCATGCGCGCGCTCGTCGCGGTCGGCCGCGGCGACGGGTCGCGAGAGCCGCTTGCCGACGCCGTGCAACTCCCCGCGATGCGCATCCACGCAATGGCCGCGGCGATCGAGTCCTACAGCGACGGTCGGGTGAGGCTGAGGTAAGACTCCGCCACGAGTCCGCGTCCCGCACGGGAGCGTCGGTCTCTGACCGGCCATGCGTCAACCGTAGTTGACGATCGAGTGATCGTCAACTACGGTTGACGCATGGAAGATGGATTGACCGCACTGGCGGAGGACGAACCCGACCCCCTGCGGGGCCTGCAAGTCGTGCGGCGCATGCGAACTGAGGCCGAACGCCTCGAATCGGTCATGGTCCGCCGCGCCCGCAACAATGGCTCCAGCTGGGCCCAGATCGCCACGGTCCTGGGCGTCTCCAAGCAGGCGGTCCACAAGAAGCACGGCGGCAAGGGCCGCTAACCGCAATGCCGTTCAGTTAGTGGGGTGGTCGGGTTGTCAAGCCTGGTCTCGCCCGGTAGGTATGGAGCAAGGGGCTCTTGGTAGAACGGTTGTGCTGCAACCATGTTCATCATCCCGAGGAGCCCCTTGCCTGCTCATACTGTCATAACGCGTGTCATTCGTGCTGCGGGCGGGGCCTTCG
>NZ_JBHRWO010000009.1:0-71975 GCF_042647865.1 Glycomyces rhizosphaerae | reverse complement strand
TCACCGTCGGCGTCCGCGCCGAAGGCGTGGAGGAGTGCGCGGTCCTGGACCTCGCCGCGCTCGGCGGGACGCTCGTCTCCGCCGTCGGCGACGTCGGCGGGTTCGTCCACACCGACCTCGACCGGGCCGAACCGATGATCGACACCGGCTGGTCCACCGGCACCAGCGTCGACTTCGCCCAAGCCGACCCGGACATCGTCGTCGGTACCGGCAACGTGCACGGCAACGAGAGGGGCCACGTCGGCGTCTCCACCGACCGCGGCAAGACCTGGCGTAACGCCGCGCCGGTCGAGGGCGTCCCCGGTGACGGCCACGGCGGCACCGTCGCCGTCAGCGCCGACGGGTCCAGGATCTTCTGGACCCCGGGCGACTCCGAGGTCACCCCGGTGTACAGCACCGACCTGGGCGAGACGTGGAACCCGGTCCAGGGACTCCCGGCCGGGGCGAAGATCCGGTCCGACCGTGTCAAGGCGTCGGTCCTGTACTCGTTCTCGGGCGGCACGTTCTACCGCAGCACCGACGGGGGCGCGACGTTCACCGACACCGGAGCGACAGGCCTGCCCACCGGCGGTGTCGACGACTTCCGCGCCGTCCCCGGCAAGAAGAACCACGTCTGGCTCGCCGGGCGCGGGGACTCCGAGAAGGACATCGAAGGGGGCATGTGGCGGTCCAAGGACGGCGGCATCACCTGGAAGCGCCTCGCCAAGTTCGACACGGCCGAGTCGGTCGGTTTCGGCAAAGCCGCCAAATCGTCCGGTTACCCGGCGATCTACACCTCAGCGCTGATCGACGACAAGGCCGCCATCTACCGCTCGACCGACGGCGGCTCCAAGTGGACCCGCATCAACGACGACGCCCACCAGTGGGCCTATTCAGGGTCCGCCATCACCGGCGACCCGCTCGTCTACGGCCGCGTCTACCTCACCACCAACGGCCGCGGCATCATCTACGGCGACATCACCAGCTGACAGGAGGAAGCCGCCCCGCGCGACGCGGGGCGGCTTCCGCGTTCAGGTCCGGCGCGGCCGCAAGCCACCTGACCGGTGGTGAAAACGGACCAGTACTTGGTGAGTACGAACCTTCCGGTCGCCAAGGTTCGTCATTAGGCTCGACGCGAGGCGGCCGGGCCCGCCGCCGAAAGGACGACATGCTCACCTACGGCCTCATCCACCCGCCGCTCCTCGCCGCGCTCGCGGCAGCCGGCCACGGCTCGCGGATCCTCATCGCCGACGGGCACTTCCCGTGCTCGACGCACGCCAATCCGGCGGCGGCGATGATCCACCTCAACCTCCGCCCGGGCCTGCTCACGGGCGATCAGGTACTCGAGACGTTGCTGGACTCGGTGGCGATCGAGCACGCGGTCGTGATGGCGTCCGACGGGGGGCCCGTGCCCGCCCACGAGGGCTACCGGTCCGCGCTCGGCGACGTGGTCCCGTTCGAGGCGGTGGAGCGATTCGCCTTCTACGACCTCGCCCGGACCACCGAGACCGCCGTCGTCATCGCGACCGGCGATCAGCGCCAGTACGCGAACCTGCTGCTGACCATCGGCGTGGTCGGCGTGACCCCCCGAAAGGAGCAACGAGCATGACCCCACCGCGCGAGCGAGGCCTGCCCGAATGGGCGAAGGAGGCGAGCCTCGGGATCTTCATCCACTGGGGACCGTATGCGGTCCCCGCCTGGGCCGAGCCGGAATACGTTGCAGGCGAGCCGGAACCCGAAGGCGGGTGGTTCATGCACAGCTCCTATGCCGAGTGGTACGCGAACACCATCCGCATCGAAGGGTCGCCTGCGGCGGCGCACCATGCGGAGGTCTACGGGTCGGCTCCGTACGAGGACTTCCTCGACCAGTGGAAGGCGGAGGCCTACGACCCCGCCGAATGGGCGCGGCTGTTCCGCGCGTTCGGGGCGGACTACGTCGTGCCCGTCACGAAGCACCATGACGGGGTGACGCTGTGGGACGCTCCCGGCAGCGAAGGCTTCAACACCGTCGACCGCGGCCCGAAGCGCGACCTGCTCGGCCCGCTCGCGGAGGCCGTGCGCGCGCAGGGGATGCGCTTCGGCGTCTACTACTCGGGGGGCCTCGACTGGTCGGTCACCGACAGCCCGCCGATCGTTGAGGGCGACGACATCTGGCGGTACCGCCCCAACGACGCCGCCTACACCGCCTACGCCACCGCTCACGTCCGGGACCTGATCGACCGGTACGCGCCCTCGGTGCTCTGGAACGACATCGAATGGCCCGAGACCGGCAAGGAGGACGGCTCGCTCGCCGAGCTGATCGCCCACTACCGCGGCGTCGTCCCCGACGGGATCGTGAACGACCGCTGGGGCGCCGAGGTCTGGGACTTCCGCACGAGCGAGTACTCCATGCACGCCGACCACGAGACCGGCACCGGCTGGGAGCACAACCGCGGGCTCGGCTCCTCCTTCGGCTACAACCGGGTTGAGGACGAATCGTTCACCTTGAGCCCGCGCGAACTGGCGAAGCACTACTCGGACGTGGTCTCGCGGGGCGGGCGGCTGCTGCTCAACGTCGGCCCCGAAGCCTCCGGCCGCATCCCCGACGTCCAGGTCCGCACCCTCGAAGACGCTGCCGCCTGGATGACCGGCGTGAAGCCGTACACCACTGACCGGCGGTTCCCGGGCGACGCCGAGGTCACGGTGTCCGCCGAGGCCGACAACTGGTGCCGCGCTTGGGCGAGCGGCGACAGGCTCGTCGTGGTCGCCGACCGGCCCGAAGCCGTCCGCGTCGCCGCATCCGGCTTCGAGATCGTGCGCATCGCCCTGCCCGAATAGGGGCGACGACTCCGTTGTCAGCGGCGCGGCGGCGCCGTGGACTCGCGGACCACCAGTTGGGGCTTGACCACTGACGACTGCAGGCCGCCCACGCCTTGGAGCCGTTGCGACAGCAGCCCGAACGCGCGAGCGCCGAGGTCCTCGAAGTCCTGCTCGACCGTGGTCAGGGACGGACGCCAGAGCGAGACGAGGGGATGGCCGTCGAATCCGGCGACGGAGACATCGCCCGGGACGTCGATGCCGCGGTCCGCCAAGGCCCGCATGACTCCCAGGGCAATCTCGTCGTTGCCGCAGAACACGGCGGTCACGTCGTCGCGACCGGCGATCCGCTCGCCCCAGCGGTAACCGGCGAGGGCGTCCCACTCGGAACTCATCACCGTCGGGACCTCGGCACCGGCGTCGTGAAGAGCGGCGCGCCAGCCCTCGGTGCGGCCCGAGGTCTTTCCCGCGGTGGGCCCCGCGATGTGGTGGACGGTCCGATGCCCTTGCCGGAGCAGGTACTCCGTTACCTGGCGGCCGCCCGCGGCCTCATCGATCAGCGCCGCCAGAGTGCCGTCCGTTCGCTCCGATCCACCTCCCGCGGCGACCACCGGCAGGGATTCGGGCAGCGCCCTCGAGACCTTGATGCCGGCGCGACGGAACTCCAGCACGATCACCCCGCCGATGGGCTGCGACAGGGCGAGGTCGATCGCGCGCATCACCGATTCGTCCTCATCGGACGCGACGATGGTGATCGACACCGACATCCCCGCCCGCTGGGCGGCGGTCTCGACTCCGCGGAGCGTGCCCGCGTAGCCGTAGGTCGACGTCGTGGCCTCCGCGATGATCGAGATGAGGTTCGGCTGGCTCAACCGCAGTGAACGGGCCGCACTGTTCGGACGGTAGCCGAGCTCCTTCACCGCCGCGTGGACCCGCTCGGCGAGCTCCGGGGCGACGTTCTTCGTCCCGTTGAGTACGCGGGAGACGGTGGGCACCGAGACGCCCGCCGCCTTCGCGACGTCGGCGAGGACGGGGGCGCGGTACGGCTTCGAGGAGGACATGGCATTGAGGATAACCTTTTCAGCCCTCGAGTCAGGTGGCGCGGATCAAGCGCCAGCGCTGCGGCACGCCGGTGTTGACGCGCCACTGGATCGCGGGCTCGCCGTCGGCTTCCTTGTTGCCGTTGTCGAGTGCCATGCCGGAGCGTTCGCACGTGAGCACGACCGCGCCGCCACCGGCGTCGGTGATCCTCCACCGCTGGGTGGCTCCGCCGTTGTCGGTCCACTGCTTCACCTGCGCGCCTTCGGCCGTGGAGTTGCCGTTGTCGAGGGCCTTCCCGGAGTGCTCGCACACCAGCTTGTAGTGGCCGCTGCCGACGTCGGTGATCTTCCAGCGCTGCTGGGTGAAGCCGTTCTCGCCCCACTGGATCACCGGGCGTCCGTCCACGGTGGATCGGCCGTTCTCCAGGAACTTCCCGGAGCGCTCGCACATCAGGTAGTAGGTGGCGCCGGAGACGACCGCCGGGGTGGAGCGCATGTGCGCGAGCGTGCCCCAGCCGAGGGCGTCGAAGCCGCCGGAATTGCCGCCGTAGTCGCCGCCGCCGCCTTCGGGACGCGCGAGGGCGGCCATGCGCGCGGTGTAGGGCATCCGCATGCCCTTCCTGGCGCTGTAGTGGTTGTAGATCAGCTCCCAGACCGGCCGGATCTGGCCGCGTCCGCCTTCGGAGACAACGGTGTGCTCTATGCCGTCGCAGTTGCGGTAGGTCGTGAACGGCACGTCGTAGCCGAGGTTGTAGCGGGCGACGTACTCGGCGGCCTTGGCGAACGCGTTGTCGCGGGCGGAGTAGAGGTCGATGCCCTGGCTCCAGGCCATCTCCATGAAGGTCCCCATGAGCCCGATGCCCATGATCGAGTGCGCCTGGTCGCGGCCGGACTCCTGCCACTGGGCGAGGCCGACGTCGCCGTAGACGAACGGGATCGCGTTGTTGATCGAGCCGGCGCCCGCGCCGTTGCGGAAGTAGTCGACCGCTTCGTTGATCTTGGCCTGGTCGTCGCAGAGGATGCCGATGGCGAGGATCGAGGCCATGTTGCACAGGTCCCAGTTGGCCCAGTAGTGGGTTTGGCAGGTGCCGTTGTGGCGCACCAGGAAGTCGCTGTTGAGCTCGTAGAAGACGGTCTTCATCATCTGCTGGAACCGGCCCAGGTCGAACCCGGGCGCGCCGCGGACGAGCTCGCCGGCGTTGGCGAACTGGTAGCCGTAGATGCCCGACGCCAGGCGCGAGTCCGAAGGCGGCCAGTAGATCGACTTCAGCGTCCCCGACCACGCGTTGCAGATCCGCACGGCAGCGTCGCGGTGCGCGGTGCTGCCGCTGATGCGCCAGCGCAGCGCGTTCTGGTAGGCCGCGTGGGCGTCGTTGTAGAGCAGCCAGTAGTTCTGGGGCTTGTCGGTGCTGCCGCGGACGATCTCCTCGACCGGCTGGGGAGTCCAGGTGCTCTGCGAGTGGGCGTTGGCGACCAGCTTGTCCCAACCCTGTTTCCAGGGTTGGGCGCCGGCGTCGACCTTCGCCTTCATCCGGTCGAAGTCGGCCTGGGTGTGGACCATGCCCGGGTGGCCGATCGCCTGCGCACCGGCTTCCCCGGATTCCGTTTGGGCGTTCGCGATGACGAGGCCGCCGGCGCCTGAGGCGGCCAAGGCGCCGGCGGCGACCGCACCTTTCAGCAGGTTTCGACGTCTGAAGACGGTGCGGCCGGCGAGCGGCAGTGAACGGGCGGTCGGTTCGTGAGACATGGTGCTCCTTCGACTGTCGGGCCCGGGGCGGCCGGCGGGATCGTGAACCGAAGATGGATAACGTTATCCCTCATGCATCAAGATAAGGATTTCATTCAGGCATGTCAATGCATTCATCAAAAATTCTTCACTCGACACGGCTACGAACAGCAGCTATACCATCACAGACCGAATGTCGCGATATCCTGGACACCGGATTCCGGTCCCGGCGAAGCCGATCCGGCTACCTCGACTTGAAATCGTTATCCCCTATATCGACGAAGGACCTCGAAGGAGCGACCTCACGGCTCTGGGAGGGGTTCCGGCAGAGTGAGGGCTGTGTATGCCGGCCGTGGTGTCGGGGGCGGCATGGTGACGAGTTCGCGGAGTGCGGTGTTGCGTTGTTCCAAGGCGTGCGCGGTGGTGGGGAAGAGTGCGGCTGAACCGTGGTCGACCAGTGCCTGGTTCGCCGCTGCGAACTCCCGTGTGTCGTGCTCGTAGGCGGCGAAGGCCGTGGCGTGGTTCCGGTTCGCGCCCAGGGATTGGGCGAGCATGTACGCGCCGACGAGTGCGAGGCTGGAGCCCTGTCCTGTCAGGAACGAGGGCGCGTACGCGGCGTCCCCGACGAGTGCGACGCGGCCGTTCGACCAGGCGGGCATGCGGATCTGGCCGACCGTGTCGTAGAACAGGTCGTCCGCCTCGCGCATGGCGCCGACGATGTCGGGAACCTGCCAGCCGGCCCCGGCGAAGGCCTCGGCGACGAAGTCTTCCTGGGCTTGGCGGTCGCGGAGGGCATCGAGCGGTGGAACCGGTCGGTGGAAGTTCAGGAAGGCGTGCAGTTCGTCGTCGTTCTCGCCGGTGGCGTAGAGGCCCGCGGCCTTGCCGGGGGTGTTCCACAGCATGAGCTCGCGGGAGAGCCCGAAACTGTTGGGCATGCTGAACACGGCGAAGCAGTAGCCGAGGTAGCGGTGGAATCGCGATTCGGGGCCGAACAGGATCCTCCGGGTGCGCGAGTGCATGCCGTCGGCGCCGACCACCAGGTCGAACCTTCGCCGGATGCCGCTATGGAAGGTGATGTCGACGCCGTGGTCGGACTGGTCGAGGATGTCGATGGAGTCGTCGAACAGGAATTCCACGTCGTCGCGGACGGCCGCGTAGAGGATTGCCGTCAGGTCCCCGCGAGCCACTTCGAGGTCCCGTCCCTCGACGCTCCCGGCGAGCGCATGCGGGCGCACCGCGGCCACTTCGCCGCCTTCGGCGTCGAGGAAGGTGAGCCGCCGCGAGTCGATGTGCGCCTCTTGCAGCCGCGGCAGGAGGCCCATCCGCTTGACCACCTCGATAGCGGTGCCGCGCACGTCGATCGGATAGCCGCCGCCGCGCGGGGCGCTCGCCTTCTCCACGACGGTGACCGCGAATCCATAGCGGTGCAACCAGTACGCGAGGGCGGGTCCGGCGATGCTCGCCCCGGAGATCAGGACCGTCCTCTCGGCGGTGTTCGACAGGTCTGTGGAAGTCATGGCTGGGTTCCCTTCTTCATGACGCGGACGACGAGCAGCGACAGCGCGGCGATGACGCCGGCGATGATGAATCCGGTGGTGAAGGTCGCCTCGGTCGGCAGGTCCGAGGCCGGGTCGGTTCCGGCCTCGAGGATCACGCCGCCGGCCTGAGCGCCGAGAGCGACGCCGACCACGCGGGTGACGACGAGCAGGCTCGTGGCGATGCCGGTGTCCTTGGCGGCCACGGCAGTGGCGGTGCTGGCGAGCAGCGCGGTGGCGCTGACGCTCACGGCGAAGCCGATCAGCGCCCTCGCGACGATCAACTGCCAGGTCGCGTCGTGCAGCGACGACAGGACGATCAAGGTGCCCGCCGTGACGATGGTGCCGGCGGTGATCACCGCTCGCGCGCCGAAGCGCCGCGACGCCATCCCGGCGACCGTGCCGGCCGCTATTCCGGCGATGGTCGCGGGCAGCAGGAACAGTCCGATGTCGCTCGAATCGGCCCCGAATCCGTAGTCCTCGGCCGAAACCGAGAACAGTTGCGGGACGAGGTACACCGTCATCCCGAAGCCCAGGCTCATGAGCAGGGTGACCACGCATGAGCTCCACATGGCCGGCGACGCCAGCATGCGCAGGTCGACCATGGGCGAGGACACCCGGCGTTCGACCGCGACCCAGCCCGTCGCCAAGGCGGCCACGACCACGGTGACGGCGCCGGTCGCGAGCGGCGACAGGCCGCCGCCGGTCACCGCCATGAATCCGAGCACGAGCGCGATCAACGTGCAGCTCAAGAGGATCACGCCGAGCCAGTCGATCCTGGGGCCCGACTCGGCCGGCGGATCGTCCGGCATCGATCGGGCCACGACCAGCGTCGCCGCGATGATCGCGATCGTCGGGATCGCGAACATCCAATGTCGAGACAGCCCCTCCGCGATCGGCCCGGCGATCAGCATGCCGACCAGGCTGCCGCCCGTGAACAAGCCGCTGACGACGCCGACGGCCACCTGCGTCTGGCCCGGAGGAAGGTGCTTGCGCACCAGGATGAACGAGAGCGGCAGCGCCCCCACCATCGCGCCTTGCAGTACCTGGCCGAGCAGCAGCACCGGCAGGTTCGGCGCCACGCTGGAGATCAGGCCGCCGGCCGAGACGACGGTCATCAGCACGACGAGGACTCGTCTGCCGCCGTAGCGGTCGCCGAGTTTGCCCGCGATGGGTGCGACGACCGCACCGGTGATGAGCAGGGTGATGAAGATCAGGGAGCCTTCGGCGGGGCCGATCCCGAGATCGTGTTGCAGCAGCGGGAGTGAAGGCTCCACCACCGCCTGCAGGGTGCCGAGTGCGAGGGCGAGGGCGCCGAGCGCACCCAGGGCCGGTTTCCCGATGCGGACAGGGGACTCCAAAGTGACGGTCATAGACGTCCTATTCGTCGTTGGTCTCAGATTTCACACTACACGGTGTAGTGTTATCCGGTGGGTCGCCGAGGGCGATCCTCGTCCGGGGTCCGTTAGGATCTGCCTATGCCGACAGAGAAAACGCTGCGTGCGGGGTCCGCACAGAAGAGGGCCGCCATCCTCTCGTCGGCTCGCGAGTTGTTCCTCACAGTGGGCTTCGACCGAACGAGCGTCGACGCGATAGCAGCCCACGCCGGGGTGTCCAAGCGGACGGTCTACGACTACTACGGCGACAAGCAGACACTGCTGCACGCGGTCTTCGACGCCGTGGGCCAGTCATTGCTGGCCACGGTCCGGCGCACCCTCGAAGACACGCTCGACAACCTCACCGACGCAGCCGAACTCGAACCCGCCCTGGTCACGTTCTCGATGCGGATCACGACCGACATGCTCGACTCCGCGGAGTACACCACGCTGCAGCGCTTCGTCAGGACCGCCTCCGGTCACCTGCCCCACCCGGACGATCGCGCGCTGACCAACGCGCCCGAAGAGGCCATGGGCGAACGGTTCGCCGCCCTCGCCGAGGCCGGACTGCTCGAGGTTCCCGACCCCCGGCTCGCGGCCGACCACTTCATCGCGCTGACCTTCGGCGTCACGCTCAGCAGGCTCGGTTCCGCGAACGCCGCGAAGGACTCCCGGGTTCGGCCACTCATCGTCGAGGGAGTGCGGGCGTTCCTCCGGGCCTATCGGACCCGATGACGTTCGAGTCATTCGGCGTCGAGGCGAAGCTGCGGTCCGGGATCGATAGGGTTGCGGGGTGGACGTTTTCGAGGATCGGCGCGGACTGTTGCAGGCGGTCGCGTATCGGGTTCTCGGGACGGTGACCGACGCTGAGGACATCGTTCAGGAGGCGTGGCTGCGGTGGAACCGGGTTGACGCGACCACTGTGGACGACCCGACCGCGTACCTCGTCACGGTCACAACAAGGTTGGCGATCGACCGGCTTCGGAGTGCCAAGGCCGATCGGGTGACCTATGTCGGCCCTTGGCTGCCGGAGCCCGTGCCGACTGGGGGCGATCTGGCGGATGATCTCGCGCTGGCCGACACGGTGTCGTCGGCCATGTTGTTGGTCCTCGAATCGCTGTCGCCGCTGGAGCGGGCGGTGTTCGTGCTGCGCGAGGCGTTCGGGTACTCGCACGGTGAGGTCGCGCGGATTCTCGACCGGAGTGAGGAGTCGGTGCGGCAGACGGCGAAGCGCGCCCGCGAGCACGTGGACGCGAAGCGCCGCCGGTACGACACCGATGCGGCCACTCGCAAGCGCGCGACGGTGTCCTTCATGGACGCCTGCGCCGGTGGCGACCTCGAAGCGCTCATGGGGGTCCTCGCCCCGGACGTCACGCTCGTCTGCGACGGCGGCGGACTGGCCCCGGCGCCGCGCAAGATCATTCACGGCTTGGAGCTGGTCGCCGGCGCGCTCATTACGTTTGCGGGCCGGATGCCCGACGATCCGGGCGTCGAGTTCGCCGAGGTCAACGGCGGTCCGGCGATCGTCGTCCGCTCGGGGAGCACCGCCGCGGCGGTCGTCATGCTGCATTTGGTGAACGGGATGGTCGAGGAGATCCACCTGGTCTCCAACCCCGAAAAACTCGGCGCAATGTGACGATTGTCACTCTACATCACGTTTGCGAGACCCCTCCCGTCCTTGGGGTATGAACGACATCCTGATTCTCGGCGCCGGCTACACCGGCATGATGGCCGCCCACGGCATCGCCCGTCGCACCAAGACCGCCAACGTCACCCTGCCCAACCCGACCGACCTGTTCGATGAACGGCTCCGGCAGCACCAGGCCGCCGTCGGCCAGGACCTCGGCGCCCATCGCATCCCGGATCTGGTCGAGCCCGCGGGCGTCCGGTTCGTCCGGGGCCGTGCGGCCCGGATCGAGCCCGACCACCGCCGCGTCGTCCTCGACGACGGCCGCCGGCTCGACTACGACCTGCTCGTCTACGCGATCGGCAGCGCCACCCCGGCCGTCGAGCACGCCTTCACCATCGGCGACCCGGACTTCGCGGTCGCCTTGCGCGACAATGCGGAAGGCGTCCTGACGGTCTGCGGCGCGGGCCTCACCGGCATCGAAGCGGCCACCGAGACCGCCGAGTCCTTCCCCGGGATGCGGGTGCGCCTGCTCAGCCGCGGCGAACCCGGATCGATGACGGGCCCGAAGGCCCGCGCCCACCTGACGAGGGCGCTCGACCGCCTCGGGGTCGAGGTCCGCACCGGCGTCTCCGTGGCCCGCGTTCTTCCCGGCGCGGTCGAACTCGAAGGCGGCGAACGCATCCCGACCGATGTGACACTGTGGACCGCGGGTGTCGCGTACGCCCGCCTCGCCGCCGAAGCGGGCATCGCGGTCGACGAGGCCGGACGGGTCGACGTCGACGCCGCGCTGCGCTCGGTCTCGCATCCGGAGATCTTCGCGATCGGCGACGCCGCCGCGATCCGCCAGGCCTACGGGGTCATCCACGGCACCTGCCAGAGCGGCATCCCGTCGGCCGCGCACACCGCCGAGTCGATCACCAGGCTGCTGCGGGGCAAGGCCCCCAAGCCGTTCCGCTTCGGCTACATCCACCAGCCGGTCTCGTTGGGCCGCAGGGACGCCGTCATCCAGTTCACCAAACCGGACGACACCCCGAGCCGCTGGTACCTCAAGGGCCGCGCCGCGATCGCCTACAAGGAGGCGGTGAGCGGCAGCCCGCTCAAGTTCTACCGGATGAAGACCGCCGTCCCCGCGGCCATGACCAAGCGGACCGGCGGACGCCGCAACCGCGCGATCGCGGTGGCGGTATCGGACTCGTAGTGGACCTCAGGCCCGCCGTGCAGGCGGGCCTGACGTTCAGTTCGCTGCGGCTTCGAAGCGGGTGGTCTTGAGGAACAGGCTCTTGAAAGGGGTTTGGCGCACCGGGGTGAGGGTGGCGCTCTTGGTCAGCGCTTCGAATGGGGCGCGGGGAAAGTCGTAGTCGATGAAGCGGCCGTCGGGGCGGAGGGTGCGGGCGATTTCGGTGGCGGCGGCTTCGGGGTCGGCCCAGTGGTGGGAGCTGTAGGTGGAGACGACGAGGTCGAAACGGTCGTCCGGGAAAGGGAGCGCGGCGACGTCGGCGGCGTGGAGTTCCAGGTCGTCGAGACCGGCGAGGTTGCGTCGGGCGTGGTCGATCATGTCGGGAGCGAGGTCGACGCCGACGAGGTGGAGGTCGGGTCGGAGGCGCGCCAGGGACTTGAGGAGGATGCCGGGTCCGGTGCCGATGTCGAGCAGGGCGGCGCCGCGTGGGGCGGCGGCCGCGATGTCGGTGGCGATGCGCCGGTAGTGCGGCTTCATCAGCAGGCGGGCGAGCCGGTCGTAGACGGCGCTGTGGCGGCCTTCGATGGCCTCGCCTCGGTGCCCGTGGTCTCCGTGTGCGTGGCCTCGGGAATCGTGCGGCATGACGACCTCCAATGGTTGTATCGTACAACTTTCCATCGAGTCTACGATGTTCAGTTGCAGGATGCAACCGACGACGTGGAGGAGTGACGATGGGAACCGACGCCGACCATTTGCACCATCTGCTCCTGGAGCTCGTGCGCACCGCCGAGTTCGCGCTGCTCGATGAGTTGCTCCCTGGCCGGGTGCTGTCGATGTCGCAGCTGCTCGCGATCCACGAGCTCGACCTGCACACCGGCATCTCGCAGCGCGAGCTCGCCGAACGCCTCGGGTTGGAGAAGAGCAGCGTCAGCCGCCTGGTCGCCGATCTCGAGGTGGATGGTCTGCTGACGCGCCAGCGCGATCCGGACAATCGGCGGATCTACCGGCTCGACATCACCGAGCAGGGACGGCGACTCCACCGCGATGCCGCCGGAGTGCTGCACGAGCGGTATGAGCGTTGGGCTTCGGCCATGACCGAGGACGAGCGGGCGGGCCTGGCGGTGGGGATTCCGGCGCTGCTGCGGGTCATGCACGCCGATCGGCACGAGGCCGGCTGAGCACACGACGCGGGCCCGGTTCCTTCGAACCGGGCCCGCGTTCATTCAAGTGGTCAGTTGACTTGGAACCCTTGGGATTCGCCGTAGGTCACGAGCTGCTCCTGCCAGGCCTGGAGGCCTGCGTTCAGGTCGCTCTGGTCGGTGTAGGCGGTGCCGACGGTGTCGGGGAAGACGCTGTTGGCGTACACCTGGAACGGCAGGTACTGGAATCCGGGGACGACGTTCTCCGAGGCGGCGACGCCGACCTGGTTGATCTGCTGTCCGCCGAAGTACTCGGGCGCGTAGTCGAGGAATTCCTCGGAGTTGAGATCGGCGGTGGTGGACGGGAACCCGCCGCTCTCGAGGAACACGCCGACGCTCTCCTCGGAGCTGTTCAGCCAGCGCAGGAAGGCGGCCGCGAGGGCCGGGTCGTCCGACTGCTTCAGCACGGCCTGGGCGCTGCCGCCGTTCTCAGCGGTCACGGGCGAGCCGTCGTAGCTGGGGACGGGCGCCGCGCGCCAGTCGCCGGCGCCTTCGGGGACCGAGCCTTCGAGGATGCCCGGCATCCAGGCGCCGGTGATGATGCTGGCCACCGTGCCGTTGGACAGCGCCTTCCACCAGTCGTCACTCCACGTCGGGATCGGGGCGAGCAGTCCGGGTTCGAGCATCTGGTTCCAGGTGTCGGCCCAGCGCTTGGTGCCCTCGTCCTGGAGGTCGATGGTGACGTTCGTGCCGTCCACTTGGTACGGCTGGCCGCCGGCCTGCCAGATGAGCGGCTGGGCGTAGCCGGGGTCGCCGGCGTCGTTCGTGAGGTACTTGGTCGGGTCGGCGGTGTGGAGTGCCTCGGCGGCGGCGATGTACTCGTCCCAGGTGGCGGGCACTCCTAGGTCGAACTCGTCGAAGATGGCCTGGTTGTAGAGCATGATCATCGGGCCGGAGTCCTGCGGCAGGCCGTAGATGCCGCCGTTCAGGTTCACCGCGCCCCAGGTGGAGGCGGTGTACTGGTCTTCGAGGTCGGCGAACCCGTACTGGTTCAGGTCGACGAGGGAGTCGGAGAGCGCGAACTGCTGCATGGCGTAGTACTCGATCTGCGCGACGTCCGGAGCGCCGGAGCCGGCCGCGACCGCGTTCTGCAGCGCCGTGTACTGGTCGACGGAGGTGCCGGCGTTGACGACTTCGACTTCGACGTTCGGGTACTCGGCCATGAAGGCCTCGGCTTGGGCTTCGCCTGAGGGCGTCCAGGTCCAGTAGGTGAGTTCGCCGCCGGCTTCGAGCGCGGCGTCGAGGTCGGCGGCGGAGCCGGTCTCGGCGGCGTCGGTGTCGGATCCGCAGGCGGTGAGCGCGGCGCCCAGGAGGGCGCCGCCTGCCAGGACGGCGACTGCGCGGGCCGGCAGTCTCCTTCGTTGAGAGGTTGACATTGGTCGTTCCCTTCACTTCATTGTGTTGCGGTGGTGAGCGTGTTGCAGGGGTGGGGGCGGCGCGCTCGTTTCAGCCCTTGACGCTTCCGGCGCCGAGGCCGGACTGCCAGAAGCGCTGCAGGAGTATGAAGATCGCGATGATCGGGACGATGGTGATCAGCGATCCGGTGAGGACGAGGTTGAAGATCGGTTCGGCGGCGACTCCCGAGGCTTGGGAGCTCCACTGGTTGAGGCCGACGGTGAGCGGGTACCAGTCGGGGTCCCTGAGCATGATGAGCGGCAGGAAGTAGTTGTTCCAGGTCGCGACGATCGCGAAGAGCGCGACGGTGACGATGCCGGGTGTCAGCAGCTTGAGCGAGATCGTGAAGAAGGTCCGTATCTCGCTCGCGCCGTCGATGCGGGCGGCCTCCAGGAGCTCGTTCGGCACCGATTCGAGCGTGTACACCCAGATCAGGTACAGGCCGAACGGGCTGATGAGCGAGGGGATGATGATCGCCCAGGGCGTGTTCGTCAGGCCGAGGTTGCTGAAGAGCAGGAAGGTGGGGACCGCGAGGGCGGTGCCGGGCACGGCGATCGCGCCGAGCACGACGGCGAAGTAGGCCTTGCGGCCGGGGAACCCGTATTTCGCCAGGCCGTACCCGGCGAGTGTGGCGAGCAGGGTGGCGCCGCCCGCGCCGACGACGACGTACAGCAGGGTGTTGCCGAGCCAGCGCAGAAAGATCCCGTCCCGGTAGGTGAAGGTCTGGACGATGTTGTCCCACAGGGCGAACGAGTCGCCGAAGGCGAGCCCGAAGCCGGAGAACAGGTCGCCTTGGGTCTTGCTGGCGTTGATGAACAGCCAGGCGAGCGGGACGAGCGCGTAGACCAGGAAGACGACCATGACCAGGGTGAGCACGATGGACTTGCGCGGGGCCGTGAACGAGTGCGGGCGGCGGCGGGCCTTGGGGTGGATGGTGCGGTAGGCGGACATCAGCGGTCCTCTCTGCGGGTGCCGCGGAGCTGGACCGCGTAGGCGATCACGGCGGTGATGACGCCCATGATGATGGCGATCGTGGCGGAGTAGTTGTACTGCTGGCCCGCGAAGCTGAGGTTGTAGGCGTACATGTTCGGGGTGAAGGAGCTGGTGATGACGTTGTTCGCCAGCGGCTGGATGACGTTGGGCTCGTTGAAGAGCTGGAAGCTGCCGATGATGGAGAAGATCGTCGCGATGACGATCGCGCCGCGGGCGGCGGGCAGTTTGATGGCCTTGAGGACCTCGAATCCGCGGGCGCCGTCGATCTCGGCGGCCTCGTAGAGCTCGTGCGGGATGGTCTTCAGCGCGGAGTAGAAGATCAGCATGTTGTAGCCGACGAACTCCCAGGTGACGATGTTGCCGAGGGAGGCGAGGATCCAGTTCGGGGCGAACGGGGTGATGGCGTCGGTGCCGAGGAGCTGGTTGAGGTCGGCGGCGAGGCCGAAGTTGTTGCCGTAGATGAAGCCCCACATGAGGACCGCGACGACCGCCGGGACCGCGTACGGCAGGAAGATCACGAGGCGGAAGAGGCCGGTCGCGTAGAGGCGGGCGCTGTCGATCGCGAGGGCCGCGGCGAGCGCGAGGACCAGCATGATCGGGACTTGGACGACGAGGAAGAGCAGCACTCTCCCGAATCCGTCCCAGAAGGCGAGGTCCGCGATCGCGGTCGCGTAGTTGTCGAGACCGACGAAGACGGTGCCGCCGATCATCCGGTTCTGGAACAGGCTCAGCCAGAGCGCGTAGAGCAGCGGAGCGATGAAGACGAGGAGGAAGACGATCGCGAAGGGTGCGGCGAACTGCCAGCCGCGCCAGTCTCGCTTCAGCTTGTGCGGGCGCGTTCGCCGGGTGCTCACTGGGCTCGCCGCGCGTTCGGTGACGGCGGTGGTCACGGGTGGGTCCTTTCGTTCGAGTCGGCGCGCTGCTCGGGGCGCGCGGTGGTGAAGGTCCGGGTCGCCCATGCATCGAGGGGCACTTCGGTGCCGGCGGGGAGGAGTTCGCCGGTGAGGGCGTCGGTGACGGTGCTTGCGAGGCGGAGGCTCTGCGGCTTCCAGCCCCAGTTGAAGACGAACCAGGTGCGGCGTCCGTCTGGTGTCGTCCCGGAGGACACGGTCAGCGGGTGGTCGACCGAGTCGGCGAGGGTCGCGGCGGTGGATGCGCCCCCGGCCCATTGGAGGAGGCCTTCGGCGAGGGCGGGCGAGGGGACGCAGCCGACGACGGTGATGCGGCCGTCGCCGTGGGGGTTGGTGGTGACGGCGGGGAAGTCGCCGAACCGCGGGTGCTCGTAACGGGCGAGGGTTGCTGCGCCGGTGGGGATCAGGCCGTCGATCCACCATTTCGCGGTCGCGGACTCGTTGAGTTCGAGGAGGCCGGTGCCGTGGACGGCGACCGGCGCTTCCAGGTTGGAGAACTCCTCGTAGCGCACGCCCGCGGCCTCGTGGAGGTGGGCGGGCTGGATCGCGACGCGGGCGCGGGCCTCTTCGTCGGCGTAGCCGGTGCGGATGCCGAGGACGAGGTGCCCGCCGAGGTCCGCGTACTCGCGCAGCAGCGCGAGTTCGGCGTCGGTGGAGATGTAGAGCCCGGCGGCGACGAGGACGGGGAACCGCCGGGCCAGTTCGGGGGCGCCGAGGTCGAGCGCCTGGTCGAGGTGCATGATGCGCGCCTGGCGTCCGGCGTCGACCGCGCCGCGGTGGAAGGCGGTGACGATGTGCTCGTACGACTCGTCGTCGGCCTCGCCGCCGGTGTTCAAGGGCGGCATGTACTGCATGGCGAAGCGGCTGGGGTTCGACCAGAGGACCGCGACGTCGGCGTCGGGGACGTACCCGTCGAGGTTCCCTCCCAGTCGCCGCAGTTCGGCGCCGAGTTCGGCCACCTCTTCGTAGACGCGGCCGGGCTCCAGGCTGTGCGGCAGGATGCCGCCCCAGTACGTCTCCGCTCCATAGGGGAGGGTGTGCCAGTGCCAGTACTCGATCATCGCCGCGCCGCGTGAGAGAAACAAGTACGCGGCCTGCTTGAGCTGGCCGGGATAGGGCGGGAAGTTCGCGTCGGCGGTGCCGATGGCCTGGGCGTTGGTCTCGGTGACGAGGTAGCGGGCCTGCTTGGAGGAGTAGATCCGGTCGGCTTGGCGCAGGAGCCCGGCGACGCCGGTGGTGGTCCAGTAGTTCGGTTGCGGCAGTTCGCGAGTGGCGTCGAGGTGGTCCTGCATCCCGTAGTACGGGTTCCCTGCGGTCACGTCGAGGCGCCGGTTCAGCCGCTCGTCGTCGAGGCCGCGGCGCGGGTACTGCAGGCACGTGAACGTGAACTGCTCGTCGCGGCGGTATTCGGCGACGAGGTCGGCCTGCCAGGCGATGAACTCGGTGGTCTGCTCGGCCTGGAAGCGGCGCCAGGCGAGGTCGTACTGGGGGAAGGTGTTGCCGTCGGGTCGCCACAGCTCGGACCAGTCGTCGATCCGGTGCGACCAGTAGGTCAGGCCCCATTCGCGGTTGAGGGTCGCGACGTCGCCGTAGCGCGCCTTGAGGTCGCGCACGAAACGGGTGAAGACGCCGTGGTTGTGGAAGAGCTCGAGGCCCGGTTCGTTGTCGACCTGGTAGCCGATGATCGCCGGGTGGTCCGCGTACCGCTTCAGGATCGCCCGGATGACCCGCTCGGCGTGGAACCGGAACGCGGGATGCGTGTAGTCGACCTCTTGTCTTGCACCCCAAGGAATCTGCTCTCCGGTGCGGCGTTCGCCGGCGATCTCGGGGTGGGCGGTCTGGAGCCACGGCGGGACGGCGTACGTCGGCGTGCCGAGGATGACGTCGATGCCCCTCCGGTGCGCCCCGTCGAGGACGGGCGCGAGCCATTCGAGGTCGAACTCCCCGTCCCGCGGCTCCCAGGTCGACCACACCGACTCCCCCACCCGGATCACCGTGAAGCCGGCCGCCTGCATGAGGTCGAGGTCCAGCTCAAGGCGTTCCGACTGGTGGTATTCGGCGTAGTAGGCCGCGCCGAACAGGATCCCGGGCGGAAGGGGGGCTGAGGGGCTTGGGTCCATCTCGTGATCGCTCCGTTGCTGTTACCGATGAGAGTGGTGAGAAGACTAACCCGTAATGTTTTCGAAAACAAGGCCGGTTTGGTGGGATGTTTTCGATAAACTTTCCCTCGCGAACCAGACTGGCCCCACCGGGGCGCAGTGCGTTACATTTCGCCGTGTTGTGAGCCGGAATCGGACTCGGAGGTAGTGGATGGACGTGGACGCGATCGGCGACGGGACGCCTCCCGCGGGGGGCACCCCGGCGACCGGCGACCAGGCGGCCGCGGCCAAGCCGGCCACGATCTACGACGTCGCCCGCGCGGCGGGCGTCTCGCACCAGACCGTCAGCCGCTTCCTGAAGGGCTACGAGGGCATCCGGCCCCACACCCGCGAGAAGGTCGTCAAGGCCCTCGCCGAGCTGAAGTACCAGCCCAACCTGACCGCGCGTTCGCTCAAGAGCGGCCGCTCGCACCGGATCGCCGCCCTCACCCACGAGATCGACCAGGTCGGCCCGAGCCGCATCGTCCAGGGCGCCAGCGTCGCCGCGCGCGAGGCGGGCTACATGCTCGACATCGTCACCCTCGACATGACCGACGACGACGCGATCCAAGAGGCCATCGGACTGATCACGCAGCTCGACATCGCCGGCGTCCTCGCGCTCGCCTCGAACGACGCGATGACCGAGGCCTTCGAGCAGACCGAGTTCCGGGTCCCCGCGCTCCTCGCGGTGGAAGAGGACGACGCCCGCACCGGACACAAGACCGAGCTGTCCGCCGTCGGATTCCCCTCGCTCATCGCCTATCTGGCGGGCCTGGGGCACACGTCGTTCCTCCACATAGCAGGTCCGCGCGCGTGGTCGTCCTCGCGCAACCGCTCCCGCGCCTACGAAGGCTCGCTCGCCGAACGCGGCTTGACGTCCACCGGCATCGTCCACGGTGACTGGTCGGCGAAATCGGGCTACGACGCGATCATGAGCATCGCCGAAGACCTGCGGGCCACAGTGGTCGTCGCCGCGAACGACCAGATGGCGTTGGGCGCCATGCTCGCCCTGACCGAACTGGGCCTGCACGTGCCCGAGGACGTCAGCGTCACCGGGGTGGACGACATCCCCGAGGCCGCGTACTTCTCGCCGCCGCTGACGACACTGCGGGTTGACTTCGCCGCCCAAGGCCGTTCCGTAGTAAGGGAACTGCTCAGCCGCGTGGACCAGACGCCCCCGAAACGGCGCGCTCCGGCACTGCAGACCGAACTGGTCATCCGGAAGTCGACCACGTGGGCGGCGGGAACCGCGCCCTAGAGCCGCGAACGCCGAACGGGGCCGGTCTCGTCCCATTGAGACCGGCCCCGTTCGAATCTAGATCGCGCTCCAGCCGAACTGCTGGTTCTGGCCGCCGTTGCAGGCGTACTGCTGCAGACGGGTGCCGTCGACCAGGGAGCTGCTCGGCACGTCGAGGCACTTGCCGCTGTGCCGCGCCACGAGCCGAACGTAAGCGCCCGCGTCCTGCACCTCCCATTGCTGGTTCGCGCCACCGGTGCAGGTCCACTGGACGACCCTGGCGCTGTCGGCGGTCGAAGCGCTCAGCACGTCGAGGCACTTGCCCGAGTGCCGGGCCACGATCTGGTGGTAGCCGTTGCCGAGAGCCTGGAACTCCCAGGACTGGTTCGCGCCGCCGTTGCAGGTGTACTGGGCGATCTCGGCGCCGTTCGCAGTCGACGCGTTGAACACGTCGACGCAGTCACCGGAGTGCCGCGCCGTCAGGTTCACCGCTCCGGCGGCGAGGCCGTCGTCCAGTCGCCATTCCTGCGAACCGTTGCTGTTCAAGGGCTGCAGCGTCGCCGCCGCCCCTTCGGCCCCGCCCGTGAGGTAGAGACTCGTGTTCGCGGTCGACTGGAGCCGGTAATAGCCGCCGCTGGTGGCGACGAGATTCCATGTGCCCGTCCCGGTGTCGTCCACCCACGAGCCGATGCGCTGGCCGGCGGTCGCGCTGCCGGTCCAGATGCCCGCCGCGCGGCCGCCCGACTTGTTCAGCAGCGTCACCGAATCGCCGCCCTTGGTGGCGAGGTGCCAGAACTGCGTGTCCGGGACCGCCGTGGCGCCCGCGTCCTCCAGCACGACGTCGGGGACGTCGCCGTTCCCGATGTTCGCGTCGGTGACATTGCCGCCGGTCCCGAGGACCTGGCCGGTCTGCCGGTTGACGAGCTGGTGGTAGGCGCCTTCCGAGTCGCCGAGGTCGACCTCGCCGAAGCGGATGATCGCCGCGCTGGTGGGCCCGCCCCAGGTGCCCTGCAGGATGACCACGCGGCCGGTGTCCTCGACGTACTGGACAGTGCGGCTGTAGCCCGCGCCGATGTTCGTCTGGTACTCGGTCCACGTGCCGGTGCTCGAACCGGTCTCGTTCACCCAGACGCTGCCGCTGCCGGCGGCGTTGTACACGATCCGGCCGTCGGGGAGTCCGATGAGGACCGGGCTGCCTCCCGTGGAGAGCGAGCGCGAGCCGCTGGAGACGGGCAGTCCACTGATCTCCGAACCCGCTTGTCCCCCAGTGTTCCTGAAGTCGAGCGGGCTGTTGGCGATCTTGTACCGGATGTTCGAGCCGCCGCCCCAGTACTCGTAGGTGAGCAGCCACCTGCCGTCCGATGTGGGCGCGATGGTGGTCATGCCCGGGCGGCCGCCGCCGATCTCGGTCTTGCCGTTGCCCATGTTCTGCGTCAGGCCTTGGACGTCGACGACCGGACTGCTCCAGTTGGCGCTGGTCCCGTTCCAGGTCTTGTGAACGAGGATCTGGCCTTGCGAGTCGGTCGCCGTGGCGTTGGCGGGGTCGAGGATCGGCACGCCCGCGGAGGTGACGCCGGTGTAGTCGTTCTCGTCCGAGTAGTAGGCGACCAGTTGTCCGTTGTAGACCATCAGGAACGGCTCCCAGACGGGGTCGACCTGCCGGTACGTGTTCGCGGCCGCGACGTTGACGCCGGTAGCCCCCGCGCTGCCGCCCTGCCAACCGCCCGTGGCGATGATGTTCACGACCCGCCAGGTCGTGCCCTGGTCGCTGCTCGCGTAGAGCGCGAGCGCCATGTCGGAACGGTCGCCGTCGTTGTTGGGCACCCAGTTCGGGTCGGCCGCTTTGCGTTCCAGGAAGTAGTGGTCGTCTCCCGTGACGATGCTGGCGAGCAGCAGGGTCCCGGAGGAGAGGTTCCCGACCTGCTGCGGGAGGGCGTAGAGGTACGGGCTGCCCCAGTGGCTGATGTAGCGGTCGTACGCGGGGTCGCTCGAGAGGTAGGCGGGCGCGGGCACCTCGGCGAGGTGCTGCCAGCTGGTGCCGTCGTCGTCGCTCTTGTAGATCGGGAGGGTCTCCCCGTCGGCACTGCCGGACTGGGCTACGACCGCGTTCTCGAAGGCCGCGACCAGGCGCCCGCCCGGCAGCTGCGTCGCCTTCGGGTAGACCGCGCAGTTCCCCAGGCCCTTCAGGCAGTCCCGGTCGCCGAGGTCGTAGAGGACCCCGCCCATCGGGTTGTACGCCTGCGCGGGCGCCGTCGGCGCCGCCACCAGCGCGATCGCCGCTAGGCAGACGATCAGCGCCCTCCACAACACTTGCCGTTTCGGCTTCATTGCCACTCCTTCAGGGGTCGTCGGTCAACGATGCGAGAGCCGCGGAAAGGCCCGGCTCTCGCAGGTAAGGGTCAAGGTAGCAGAAATGTTATCGAAAACATAGACGGCCGTCGACATAGTTGCGGAGAGCTGCAAAGGAGTGAGGACGCCGCAGGGGCGCGGTTCAGTACGTCGCCCATTCGTCGCAGGCCGCGTGGGTTCGGCAGAGCACGGGACGC
Organism: Glycomyces rhizosphaerae; assembly: GCF_042647865.1. NCBI lineage: Bacteria > Bacillati > Actinomycetota > Actinomycetes > Glycomycetales > Glycomycetaceae > Glycomyces > Glycomyces rhizosphaerae. The sequence continues at coordinate 50,297 of NZ_JBHRWO010000009.1, read as the reverse complement.
GCCCAGGCCAGATCGGGGAACTTGTTCGACACCCCGCCCACGAAGTTGGCACCGGCCTGCGCCGGGTTGTCCACGGTCCCTTCCCTGTAGGCCTCGATGCGCAGCCAGGTCACGCCCTCCACCGGCACATCGATCACCTCGGGCTCGCCCCGCGTCACCTTGACGTGGTCCTCGAAGAGCGGCGAGTCGTCGAGGTAGACCTGGAAGAACCCCTCCTGGTCGCCCTCCTCGGCGTCGGCGTTCACCGCCGCCATGACGACGAACCGGTCGTAGGCACCGCCGATCTTGTATTCCACGCTGGCGGGCGCGCTGTCATTGCAGTAGAGCTCGCAGCGGTACCAGAGGCTCTTGTCGTACTCGTCGTTGAGGACGGACACGATTCCCGTGCCGACATCGAGATGGGGATCGTTGGCCGCCAGGTCCACCAGGTAGGCGACGTCGGGAAGGGACGGCGGTCCAGTGGTCTCGGCGGCAGGAGTCTCGCTGGGCAGTTCCGATGCCGTCGGCTCCTCGGACGAACTCGTCTGCGACTGCGTGGGTTCCTCGGCGCTCTCGGCATCGCCCGGCCCGCCGCCGAATACGGCGGTGAGGCTCACCCCGAGGATGACGCACACCCCTGCGACGATGACGGGCCCGCGTTCGAGGCGGACCCATACCGTGCGGCCTTTGGGTTTGGCATGTTTAGCCATTGTGGGTACTCCTGGTTCGGGGATTGGCCGTTACTAGCTTCCCCTGCGCGGGCGAGGGAAAGTGACGCCGTGGTCGGTTTGGAGCCTCCTCGCCTCCGCGACGCTCAGGAGCGTGACCGCGGCTGCGCCGCAAGCAGCGGTCGTCGCTCGGAGGTGGAGCGGCAGCGAGCCGGGGCCCAGGATTTCGACGGCGGCCAGGGTCCAGGCGATCACCGGGGCGAGCACCGGCGGGAGCAGGGGATGGACGTCGCCGGCCGCGAATACCGACTTGAGGACCAGGTAGGTCCCTCGGATCATGAAGCCCACCAAGAAACCTCCCGCCGCCGCCACAGCGAGGCGCGCGCCGAAAGACGGCGCGTCGACGCTTGCCAAAGCGAAGAAGACGGCTGCGGCGACCGCGTAGATCAGCAGCGCGGGCAGCGAGCGGGAGCCCGCCCGGGCCAGGAGTTCGCGGCGCTGCGAAGGGTCCGGCGTTCGGGCGGCGAAGCACGCGGTTCCAGTGGCCAGCGCGACCAGGCTGACCGCGATGCCCAGGACCGCCTTGGTGCCCATGTCCTCGGTCAATTGGTCGACCCCGCGGTCGACGTGGACGACGTAGAGCACCGCGACGACCGCGAATCCGACGAGAGTGCGGGCGGTCTGCAGGCCCGCGATGCGGGGGTCGTCGGGGAAGAGCGGGTCCTTCGACCGCAGTGACCGGTTTGCGGCCAGGACACCCCAGGCGATCAGGAAGTAGATCGGGACGGCCGGGAGGAACAGCAGGAACAGGAGCCAGGTCCAGCCCCCGGCCGGTCGGGTCCAGTGCCATCGGTCGCTTGTGGACATGAACGGGCGCTTCGTCATTGGGTTGAGGTCAGGCGGCTGCGGAGGCGATTCACCGTGACCGCGAAGCAGACGATCGTGATGGCGGCGAGCATCATCAGGTTCAAGGTCCATTGGCCGGTGCCGGCGCTCCAGAGGGTGTCGTCGCGGACCCGCGTGATCTCTTCGAGGTGGGTCGACGAGGCGGCCGCTGCCATGCCCCAGCGGGCGGGCAGGAAGCCGCTGATCAGGTTGAGCACCTCGTTCCCGGTGATGTCCACTGTGGCTCCGTTCAAGGCGACCTGTGCGATCGCGGCGCCGGTGGAGATCGAGACGGCCTGCTCGGTCTTGCTCGACAGCGCGGAGGCCATGAGTCCCAGTGTCATCGCGGCGATCGAGGTCATCACGAGGTCCAAGGCGAGTTCGCTGAAGCCGCCGAGGACGTTCGCGTGGTCCGGTCCGGGCCGGAAGAGCACGTACACTCCTGCGGCGGTGAGCGCCTGGAGCGTCGCGACGAGCGCGAATACCAGCCATTTCGACAGCGCCACCGCGCCGATGCGGGTGCCGGTCCGATACTCGCGCTTGATGATCGGGAAGTCGGCGACGAGGTCGTTGTAGGTCAGCGCCTGGCCGCCGAGGACGCACAGCGTCACCAGCAGGTTCAGCGCGACGGGGGCCTCTCGGTTTCGCACGTCGCCGCCCGGGTCGCCCAGGCCGACGTCGCCGCTGACCGCTGCGGCGAGGATCGCCCCGATCGCCGCGATCACCAACGGCAGCAGGGCGACGAAGGCCGCTCTGCCGCGCTCCCAGAAGTGGTCGCGGGGGTTGCGGGACAGGCCGCGCGTCATCACCAGCGCCGCTTGGCGCTGGAGCAGGACGGGAAGCTGCCTGCAGAAGGCGACGAATCGCCAATAGCGAACCATCGCAGGGTGTTTCGGTGGCGAAGTCTGCTTCGCGGCGAGGGTCGCCTCGCGTTCCGCTTCAGCGGCTCTGGGGCCGTTCCGGTAGTCCTCGGCCAGGTCGGCGGCGTCCTCGTCGAGCGTCTCCATGAGGTCCGCGTACGAATCGACCCCCATCGCCTCGAACAGCGGCCGCTCTGGCGGTCCGCAGTAGACCGGCCTGCCGCCCTTGGCGACGACGAGGACCGTGTCATCTGGGGAGAGATGCTCGGTGGAGTGGGTGACCACGATGACGGTCCTGCCGACTCCGCTGTCCTCCGGCGAGGCGTACGCGCGGAGCTTCGCCATGATGTCGCGGTCCATGCCGGGGTCGAGACCCGAGGTCGGTTCGTCGAGCAGCAGCAGGTCGGGTTCGGAGATCATGTCCACCGCGATCGAGACGCGGCGCCGCTGCCCGCCCGAGAGCGTGGCCACGAGCTGGTCGATCTGCCCCTCGAGGCCGACGTCCTCGCAGGTGCGCGTGATCCGGGCAGCGCGCTCGGCGCGGTTGCCGTGCCCGCCGCGCCGAAGCCTGTACGCGTAGTCGAGCGCCCGCCGCACCGTCAGTGTGCGGTGGAGGTCGTCGTGCTGCGGGACGAAGCCGAGCATGTCGCGGATCTGGTCGGTGTGCGGTCCGAGCCGGTGCCCTTTGAAGTAGGCCTGGCCACGGGAGTCGACCTCCAACTCCCCCATCAGGGCTGAGAAGAGTGAGGACTTTCCGGCGCCGGAGGGACCGAGGATCACCAGGACCGACCCCTCCCGCTGCACCAGCGACATCCCCGCCAGCCGAGGCGTCCCCTTCCGGGTCTTGGCCGAAAGGTCGTGCACGATGAGATCGCAGAACGGGAGACTCGGACGCAGCCCGCTCCCGTCCGCGGTGAACTCATAGCGGGCCCGGGCCAGTTCGAACGCATCGCCGGGTTCCATTCGGGCCGAGCGCACCGCCACGCCGTCGACGTAGACGGGACTGCCCTCGCCGACGACCTTCAACCGGAATGCCTTGCCCGCGCGCGTGATGGTGACGTGCACCGGCATCACGCCGTCGCCGGGGATCACGTGATCGGCCGGCGGCGACGCCGAGCCGAGCATCGTGTGGTCCCCGAGCGGGAGTGGACTTGAGTCGTCCTGCCTTGGTTCCCGCACTGGAGGATCGGCTCTATGCCGGCCCGGGGGCGGCTCCGCGGTCCGGCGCGACTCGGCCCAACCGGGGACCTCGGGCTTGTCGAAGCCCATCTGGTCGTTGACCCAGGCCCCGTGCGGATGGACTTGGACGAGGCGACGCCGGTATGCCGCCATGCGCTGGTGGATGTACTCGTGGACCCGCTCGACACGGATGCGCGCCGCCGTCTGCTCCCGCTCGATCTCCCCCCGAACCGCGGCCGCCTCGGCCTCGGCGCGATCAACGGTCAATGTCGCTGCGGACACCTCCAAGGTCACCTCGGCGATCGCGCGATCGCGTTCCCGTTCTCGGCGTTTGCGAACCGTCTCCCGGTGCAGGCCCGACTCGCCTGGCATCCGCGACTCGAGCCGCGACGACCCCCACTCGGACCGGACCTCGGCCAGGCGCCCCTCGCGCTCGGCCAGCGCTTTACGGGCCATCGCGACCTCGAGAGCGGTGGTCTCCTCCCGTAGAGCGAGCTTTTCAAGGCGCTCCTGCAGGCGCAGGTGCTCGACGGTGAACAGGTGCTGGCCCGAGCGGATCAGGTATTCGCGATGGGGTGTGGTGGGCGGGTTGGGGATCGGCTGTCTCGGCGAGGGCCGTCCCGGCAGGCCCGCGAGGCCGTCCCGCCACCCGTGGTACCAGTCGGAGAACCGCTCCTGCGGCCGGTAGGGAATCGGCTCCATCGCCGTTCCCTAACCCGCCGGGCAGGCGAGCTCGACGACGACCGCGCGGTTCTTCGCGGCCGGGCCGGGCAGGAGTTCCCCGCCGGCGCCGATGTCGTTCTCCCGTCCGGGCCAGTGGGATCCGACGCCTTCGGTCGCGATCCTGTCCGCGGGGACGCCCAGGTCGACCAGGACGGCCTTGACCGCCTCGGCCCGCGACTCGGAGAGCACCATGTTGTCTTCGTCCGCGCCTTCGCTGGAGGTGGTGCCGGTCAGCTTGATGCTCAGGCGGTCGTCCGCGAGGGCGAGGTCGGCGATGCCGGACAGGGTCTCGCGGGCGGCGTCGGGGTCGACGAAGACGTCCTGGTCCACGTTGAACCGGAGTGCGCTGCTGCTGTCGTAGACGGTGGTGCCGCACTGCTCCGGGGGCGCGGGGCTCTCCGGGATCGCGGTCGGGGTGACCGAGGCGAAGTCGTCGTGAATCGGAGCGGCCGAGAGCGGCTCGTCGGGGAACTCGACGCAGCCGCCGGCCGCCTCGATCACGGCCGTCCAGATGCGGCGGAGGTCGTTGCGCTGCGGCGTGGGCAGGGCCTCCTGGGGTGCGGCGGTGTCGCCCAAGCCCACCCAGACCACGGTCTGCCCCTTGAGGTCGGGGAGGTAGTCGGTCTCCTCCAGGTAGGCGGCGACGTCGTCGGGTTCGGCCGCGAGCAGGCCCTCACCGGGGAAGTCGAGCGGGGCGAGCGTCTGCAGGCCGGAGTCGACGACGAGGATGACGCCCGGTTCGGTCATCGACCGGCCCGCCAGGGACAGTGCTCCGAGCGTGTCCGCTTCGGCCTCTTCGCTGCGGAGGGCGGCGAACTCGGCTCCCAGTGCCGCCCGGTACTCCTCGAACTCGAGCTTGAGGGCGTCGTCGTTGCCGGCGGTCGGCTCGAACTTGAACGTGGTGGTCCCGGTGGGTGCGCCGTCGGGGACGACGACTTCGACGGGCCTGGAGTCGGCGAGGGCGTCGTACAGGATCTGGTCGGTGGGGGCGGGCAGCTCCGGCGCCGGGTTGTTGGCGCGGGCTCCCCACACCAGGCTCAGGTGGTTCGAGGCCGGTTCGCATTCGAGGTCGGGCGGAGTGAAGGTGAGGCCGGACTCGCCACCGCAGGCGGCGATGAGCGGCACGAGCGTCGCGAGCGCTCCGGCGGCGGTCAGGCTTCTGGTCAGGGTGGACGTCGGCATGGGTGGCTGGCTCCAGGATGGTCGGTCGGTGGAACAGGGGGCGGTCCGCGGGGCGACTCAGTCGGCGGTGTTCAGGGGCGGTGACCGGAAGAGCGCGTCGGTCATCGCGGGGTCTTTGAGGATCTCGGCGATCTTGTGCCGCGCGAAGTTCTGCAACTCGTCGCCGACCAGGGCCAGGCGGACGCGTTCCTCGGCGGCGATCAGCTCGCTCTTCGCTTTGAGCTCAAGCAGATGCGCGTGGCGCTGCCGGATGCGGCTGAGCCGTTCGGCATCGGCCTCGGCTTCGAGGCAGGCCTTCTCATAGGCGTGCTTCACCCGGCTGTAGCGCGCATGCGCGGGATCGTGCAGCGCATAGGCGCCGGACGCGGCGATGATCCCCGCGACCAGGTACAACGCCGCGAACAGGATGGCGTTGAGGATCATGGTCTCGCTGGGCCCGGTCGACAGCGGTTCCGTCGGGGCGGCAGGAGTCTCGGTGGGGCTGAAGCCGCCGGAGTCGACGGCCGACAGCGCCGATCCGAGCGGTTCGACGGTGAGCCGGATGTAGCAGGCGATCACGCCGAGCCCGAGCCAGGCCACGGCCATCCCGAGCGCGACGCCGCCGGGCCGCCATCGGCCCTCTTCGGCGCGGTGGCGGATCGACACGCCGATCATATGGGCCAGGAAGACGACCGCGAGCGAGATGGCCGCGGTCATCATGATGTGGAAGGACTCGGAGTTCTCGGGGATGGCGAGCTTCATGATCTGGTAGAACGCGACGACATCCGCGCCGAGCGCGACCACCAGCGCCACCAGGTAGAACCAGGTGGCGCGGGAGCGTCCGGCGAGGATGATCTTCTCGACCATGCCGTTCCTGCGCGCGGGTGAGGGCTCGGAAGCAGCGGTCGGCTTGAGCTGCACCGTGTCCCCGTCCGGTTCAGGTGCGGCCGCGGCCCAGAAGTCGTTCTTCGGCGGCGCGGGCACGACGGCTTCGCGGACGGTCTTCGCGTCCTCGAGCCGGCTGCGGAAGATCTCGTGGCGGTGCCAGGCGGCCTGGAGCCGGGCCTCCGCGACTTCGATCCGGCCCTGAAGGGCCGCTTGGTAGACGTTGAGCTGCCGGTCGATCTGGCCGATCCACTGCTTGACCCGGTCGCGAATGGCCTGGTCGTAGGGCGCTGCCAGCGAGCCCTCGTCGAGCCCGTCGGGCACGAGCCGGGCGATCCGGGCCTCGATCTCGCGCTCGAACTCGCGTCGGCCGGTGTCGTCGACCGGCGCGAACGGGGCCGGATCCGGTCCTTCGGCAAGGGCGTCGCGGCGCCGGTCGCGGATCGTCCGCATCCATACGTTCAAGTGGTCACCACTCTCGGGGTTCGCTGTCGAGGTCGTCAACGCGGTCCTGTTCGGACAGGACCAGCCGCGGGTCGTCGACCCACGCGGGCAGGTCGGGCTCGGCCTGCTGGAGGAGCCGGTTGAGGCGCTTGCCCTCCGGATGGGTCCGCACCAGCTGCTGCGAGTAGATCGAGCGGCGGATCTGGTAGTGGTGCCAGTACGCCCGCGCGCGGTGCGCCGCCGCCTGGCACAGGGCGTCGATGTCCTTCCGGTGGGCGTCGGCCGCGGAACGGGCCCGGTTGAACTCGTCCCACCTGGCGATGTACGCGGCATCGGCCCGGTCGTACTCGCGCCGATGGTCCGCCAGCCGGCGCCGCCGGACGGTGTCCTCGGTCAGGTCCTCGCGGCCCTCCTCGAAGGAGCGCCGCAGCGGCGGTTCGGTGGTGTCGGGTTTGCCGATCGCATCGCGGCGGGTCAGGGCCGCGCTCACTCTTTCGCGCAAGGCGCCGAGCCCGTTCAGGGCGGCGGCCTGCCGCTTGGACGATTCGACGCAGGCCTCGACGCACGCCTTCCGCACCGCGGCGACCTCTTGCTGGGCCTGATTGGTGAGCATCGAATGCATCTGGCTGACGTTGATGCCCGACTCGGCAATCGCTGTCACCGGGGGTTCGGATCCGTGCGGCGCATTGCCTTCGTTCACATTGGCCACAGGAAGCTCAGGAATGCCTTTCCTGCCGTCACGCCACCCGTGCCACCGGTCCATCATTCGCCGGGAGAACGAATAGGGGATCGAGAGGTCCGTCGACCGCGATGACCTCGGCGATCGCGGAGAAAAGGAACCATTCGGACCGGGGGAATCATTGATCATGAGCGGCGGCCTCGGGGGCAGAATGCGAAGGGGCTGCCAAGGTTATATCGCGTTCGCCGCCAACCGCATTCGGGGTGCCCCGAGTGCGGTCGCAAATTGATCTTGGGCTTGCGCCGATCAGGCGAATGCCGTCGTCACGTCTCGCATGCATGACTCATTCTGCAATGAGCCATCACGAGTTCTTCATGAGTTCCCACGGAAGGATTCGTGAAGGAATCAGGATGGCGATCCTGCCGATCCATGCCATTCCATCCGCGATGGCCGATCGCCCGGTGCAGCCGAAAGGGGGCCCGTCGCCGGGCCCCCTTTCGGGTCGGTCACTCGCCCGAGGGCGGGTTCAAGACTCGGCCGCTGGGGACCGGGGTGCCGAAGTTCGGGGTGCCGTCGGCGTTGAAGGTGAAGGGCTGCACGCGGGTCTCGCGGTTGGAACCGCAGCCTTGGCCCGTCTGCGGGTTGGCGTGGTAGACCAGCCAGTGCTGCGAGCCGTCGGGCGAGGTGAAGAACCCGTTGTGGCCCGTGCCGTAAGAACCGGCGGCCTGCTGGAACACCGGCGTGGAGCGCTTCGTCCACGACGAGGCGGCGACCGGGTTCGAGCCGGTCAGCTCGAGCAGGCCCAGCTTGTAGTCGTCCGTCGTGCACGACGAGGCCGAGTACGTGACGAAGGTCCGGCCGCCGTGCTGGAGCACGACCGGGGCCTCGTTCACGTTGGCGCCCACGGTCTCCCAGCTGAGCGTCGGCGTCGCGATCGTGACCTGCGAGCCCGTCACGGTCCACGGGTTCGACATGGCGGCGATGCGCACCGACTGGTTCGCGCCGACCCACTCGCTCCACATCAGGTACAGCGAGCCGTTGACCTCGAGGTAGGTGCCGTCGATGTTCCACTGGTTCGGCAGCGGCGTGCCCATGAACTCGTACGGGCCCATGGGAGTCGAGCTCGTCGAGCGCAGCACGTGGAGGCGCTGGCCGTCGAAGTTCGTCTGCGAGTTGCCGGAGGTGTACATGAGATACCAGACGCCGCCGATCTGGTGGAACTCCGGCGCCCAGTGGGAGCAGCAGCGCGAGGTGTTGCCGGAGTCGTTCCACACCGTCGAGTCCGTGGCGGTCTTCAGGCCGGCGAGGGTGGTGGCGCGGCGCATGTTGACCGTGGAATCCCAAGTGGTCGTGGACATGTAGTAGTAGCCGTCGTGGTACTCGATCCACGGGTCCGCGCCGTTGGAGCGGATCGGGTTCGCGACGCCGGTGTTCGCGGCCTCGCTCAGCCACCACTTCTGGGCGTTGAGGCCGTTGTAGGTGTACTGCGAGACGCGGGTGCCCGCGGTCGTCGACCATTCCCACAGGTCCAGGGCCTTGCCCGAGAAGCGGTTGATGAAGCTGTACGAGCCGTCGGCGTGCTCGGTGACCGACCACTGCTGGTTGGTGAAGTTCTGGTCGGTCGCCTGGGCGATGGTCGCGCCGTCGGCGGCGTTCCAGCCCCACGCGTCCAGGACCATGTTGGAGTGGCGGGCCTGGATGCGGTAGTAGCCGCCGCCGGAGGAGACGAAGCGGAACTGCTGGTTCGTCCCGGCGGTGCGCTGCCACTGGGTGAGTTCGGCGCCGGCCGCGGTCGACGCGTCCTTGATGTCGAGGGTGTAGTTGGAATGGGCGCTGCTGATCGTGAACCAGACGCCGGTGGTCACGGCGGCCTTGGCGGGCGTCGGCGTCGCCGCGACCAGGGCGAAGGTCATCAGGAGGGCGGCGGCGACGAGGGCGATGAGCGCCCGGCCTCGCCGTATCACTGAAACGGACATCGTTGTCTCCATTGCTGGTTGACGGGTGGATGGGACGGCGTTCCGGCCGATGGGCGGCGCGGAGCGCAGGGAAATGCTAGGTGGAATCCGATTGTTTGCATCGTTGTAGGATGGCCCCGACCGAGGAGGTGCGATGGCCGCGACCCTGCGCGATGTCGCGAAGCTGGCAGGCGTGTCGTTCAAGACCGTCTCGAACGTCATCAACGACCATCCGCACGTCCGCCCGGCGACTCGGGACAAGGTCGAGCGCGCGATCGCCGAGCTCGGCTACAAGCCGAACCTGAGCGCGCGGAGCCTGCGGTCGGGCCGCACGAACACGATCGCCCTCGCCGTCCCCGAACTGAACCTGAGCTACTTCGCCGAGCTCGCCGGCTACATCATCGCGGCCGCCGAGGAGAAGGGCCTGGTCACGCTGGTCGAGCAGACCGGCGGGGACCGCGAGCGGGAGCTGGCGCTGCTGCACAGCCCGCGCCTGAGCATGACGGACGGCCTCATCATGAGCCCGCTGGGCATGGGGCAGGAGGACACCGAGGCGCTCGACGTCCCGTTCCCGCTGGTGCTGCTGGGCGAGCGGACCTTCGACTGGCCGTGCGACCACGTCACCATGCGCAACGAGGACGCCGCCCGCGCCGCCACCGAGTACCTCATCAGTTCGGGCCGCCGCCGGATCGCCGTCATCGGCGAGAACGAGGCCGAGGTCATGGGCTCGGCCCGGCTGCGGCTCCGCGGCTACCGCGAAGCGCTTGCGGCCGAGGGCATCGAGTACGACGAGCGGCTGGTCGCACGTGCGACGCTCTGGCACCGCGCCGACGGCGCGCGGGCGATGCACGAGCTGCTGGAGCGCGGCGTCGCGTTCGACGCGGTCTTCGGCTTCAACGACACGATGGCGCTCGGCGCGATGCGCGTGCTCCAGGAGGCGGGACTGCGGGTGCCCGAGGACGTGGCGGTGCTCGGCTTCGACGACCTGGACGAGGCCGCCTACTCCATCCCGTCGCTGACCACAGTGGATCCGGGCCGGGAGTGGCTGGCCCGCACCGCGGTCGGCACGCTGCTCGAACGCATCGGGCAGGGCGGCGCCGAACTGCCGCCGCGCACCAAGCTGGCGGATTTCAGCATCGTGGAGCGGGAGTCCGCCCCGAGGGTGTGACCCCCGGGGCGGCGGGCTCGTCGCCCGCCGGCCCCGGTGGCCGCTTATTGGATGCCCTCTTTCACGAGCCGCCACTGCTGGCACGTGAAGCCGTTGGACGGCCACTGCTGGGCGACGGCCCCGTCAGCGGTCGAGCAGCCGTCGATCTCCAGCCTGTCGCCGCTGTTGGCGTTGGCGAAGGTCCACCAGCCGCCGGTGGTCGCGGCGTTCCAGGACTGGGTGGCGCTCCCGGTCGGGCCCCATTGGACGGCATTGGTGCCGTCGGTCGTGGACGCGTTCGGGATCTCCAGGAGCTTGCCGCTGTTGCGGTTGGTGAACTTGACGGTGCTGGTGCCGCTCACGGTCCAGCGCTGGGTCGCGTTGTTGGTGTCGCCCCACTGCCCGACGGCCGCGCCGTCCGCGGTCGAGGCGCCCAGCACTTCGAGGAACTTGCCGCTGTTGCGGTTCGCGACCTGGAAGACGGGGTCGAGCGCGGTGCTCCGGTACAGGTGCACGACGTCGAGTTCGGCGAAGTTGGTGCCCTTGGTGAACCGGATGGTGTTGCTGCCCGCGTTGAGGCTCACGGACTTCTGCGCCCAGTTGTACCGGCCCCAGTCGACCGTGGCCGGGTAGCTGATCGAGGAGCCCGCCCCGCCGTTGACGCTGACGCTGTGGGTCGCGGTGGACCCGAAGCCGTTGTCGTAGCGGACGTTCATCGTGTAGGTCCCGGCGGCCGGGACGTTGACGGTGAACTCGACGTAGTCGCCGGCGTCGTTGATGTTGCCGACCTTCGAACCGTTCGAGGCCTGCACGTGGGCGACGGTGGAGGCGCTGTTCACGGTGGCGTTCTCGGCCTCGTACTGCTGGGCGTCGAGCGGGATCGAGCCGACCCTGATGTCGTTGAGGTCGGTGGTCAGGTTCTCGACGTTCGTGGCCTGGTAGAGCGTGCGGCCGTCGGCGCTCACGTCGATGCCCTGGGCGAAGCCGGAGAAGTTGCCGCCCTGGGTGTCGGAGGCGTCGTAGGTGACCGCCATCGGCAGCCGCTCCCACGGGCCCTCGCCGAGGTTGTAGTTGACGTAGAAGTTCTGGCCGCCGTCGATGGTGCCGTTCCCGTCGAGCGACCACTTCGAGGCCACCACGACCATGCCCTTCGGGCCGCCGGAGGGCGCCCAGGTCACGTACGGGGAGGAGCCGATGCCGCGGCCGTTGGCGAGCTTGATCGGCGTGCCGATGGAGGTGGTGGTCCCCCAGTTCAGGCCGTCGGCGGAGGTCTTGTAGTAGACCGGCGCGGTGTTGTTGGACTGGCTGGGGCGGTTGACGACCTCGAAGGTGGCGAGGTAGCGGCCGTCGCCCATCTTCGTCACGGTGATCATGCCGGGGCGGTCGCTCTGGTTCGTCGGCGCCGAGACGTTGACGAGGGAGCCCCAGGTGTGGCCGCCGTCGGTGGAGCGGCGGTAGGAGATGGCCTGGAGGACCCCGTTGGCCTTCTGGCGCTCGTCGGAGAAGTACGCGGCGAGGCCGCCGTTCCCGTCGATCGCGAGCGAGGGCTCCCACACGGTGGTCGTGGTGGAGGACGGGGACGGGTCGTAGACCGCCGGGCCGCCGGAGTCGATGGTGCTCAGGTAGCTCCAGCTCGTCCCCTGGTTCGTGCTCTTGTACACGACCAGGCGGCTGGAGGAGCGGTCCTCGGGCATGATCATCCCGGCCAGCAGGATGGTGCCCGCGGCCAGGTCGCCGGTGGTCTGGGTGACCTCGAAGAGGAACGGCTGGGCGGTGCGGGTCAGGGCAGGGAACTGGTCGCTGGGGTTGACGTCGGCGATCTTGGTGAAGCTGGTGCCGTTGTCCGTCGAGCGGTAGATCGGGTAGACCTGCTCGCCGTTCTGGAGGACGAGCTGGTCGTAGGTGACCAGCTGGGTGCCGTTCGAGAGCACGATGATCTTGGCGTAGGTGGTGCCGGCTGGCGCGGCGCCTTCGGGGTTGAACGAGCTGCCGGCTGCCGGCGAGTACACCAGCGCGCCGTTCCCGGTGGTGACCGCCTGTGTGGGAGATTGCCATCCGAGGGTGACGAGCAGCGCCATAAGGGCCGTCAGTGCGCAGGCGGCGCTGAAGCGTCGCATGTTGCGCGTTTGGACAAGTGACATGAGCGGTTCCGTTTCTTACAACGTTGTATGTTAGGAGGAGCACATCCTAGATCCGCTGCCGTCGATCGGTCAAGTCCCCGGTCACGGAATGGAAAAGAAGTGGAAACGAAGCCCCCACGGCGTTGACAGCCGCCATGACGGGTCCTTAGGATTCACGAAATTACAACGTTGTACAAGGCGTGCCCGGTTGCCCAGGCCTCCCGAATCGGCGTTGCACCAATCAAAGACAGCGCAGTCTCGCGTTGGGAGGGAACACGGAAATGACACGCACACGGATCCTGCTCGGCTCAGGGGTCGCCGCACTCGCGCTCATCGCGACCGGCTGCTCCGGGAGCGACGAGGCCGGAGGCCCGGTAGAGCTCACGTTCTGGCACGGCTACACCGAGGCCGACGGCGACGTGCTCGAGGGCATCGTCGACGACTTCAACGCGTCGCAAGAGGACATCACCATCACCACCGAGGTGAAGACCTGGGCGAGCATCGACGACTCGCTGCTGACCGCGCTGTCCGCGGGCGAAGGCCCCGACATCGTCGCGATGCCCGCCGAGCGCCTGCCGGTCTACGCCGACAAGGGCGCCTTCCAGGAGCTCGACGACTTCTACGCCGGTGAAGACAGCAACACCGCGAACCTCGTCGAGGGCGCAGTGTCCATGGTCGAGGTCGACGGCGCCAAGTACGGCGTGCCCACCGGCTTCGTGCCGCTCGCGGTCTACTACAACACCGCGCTCTTCGAGGCCGCCGGCGTCACCGCGGCCCCGACCACCTGGGACGAGTGGGTCGCCACCTCGCAGCAGCTCACGGTCGACGAGAACGGCGACGGCACGCCCGAGCAGTACGGCACGGTCCTGCCCGACCACGCCACCGTCGCCAACGGCCTGTGGCCGTCGCTGTTCTACGGCAACGGCGGGAACATCGTCGAGGACGGCAAGGCCGTCATCGACTCGCCCGAGAACGCCGAGACGCTCGAGTTCTGGCGCAACGCGATCGTGGACGAGCAGATCTCGCCCACCGGTGTGGACGGCATCGGCGCCGACGAGCTGTTCAGCGCCGGCAAGGCCGCGATGACCGTCGGCGGCCCCTGGATGGCCTCGATCGCCGACGAGAACGGCATCGCCTACGAGATCGCGCCGATCCCGGCCGGTCCCGTCGAGCAGGCCGCCTCCGCGATCGGCGTGACCATGTCGGTCACCGCCGACACGAGCAATGACGAGCAGGCCGCCGCCGAGGAGTTCTTCTCGTTCTTCCTCAACGACGAGAACGCCGTCGCCTGGTCGCTCGGCTCGGGCTGGCCACCGCTGCGCACCGACGTCCCGGCCGAGGCCGTCGCCGAGAACCCGGTCGTCGTGTCGCTCAGCGAGATCGCCGACACCGGTCGCCCGCTCCTGCCGGGCGTCGTGAACAGCGTGGACGTCCTCGCCGCGGTCGACGAGCTCACTCAGCGGGCCGTCGCCGGTGAGGACATCGACGCCCTGCTCGCCGAGGCGCAGACCGAGATCCAGACCGCGCTCGACGAGTAATCAGTACCGGCGGGGGCGCCCTCGGGCGTCCCCGCCCTCTTTCACGAACGGAGGAAACGAGGAGACCATGAGTGCACAGCAGTCACCGGCCCGCCGGTACCGCCCGCCCGCACCGCTCGGAGGGAGGCCCCGCCGGCTCGACAGCCCCTTGCGCCGCAACGCGATGGCCGCCGCGTTCCTCGCACCGGGCCTGATCATCATCGGCCTGTTCACCGTGTGGCCGATGCTCTCGGCGCTGCGCCTGTCCTTCACCGACGCGAGCGGCTTCGGCGACCCCGAATGGGTCGGCATCCAGAACTATGTGGACGTCTTCTCCGACCCCGACCTGCTCAAGGCCGTCACGAATACGGTGCTCTACACCGTCCTGTTCACCCCGACCGCGGTCCTCGCCGCCCTCGGCCTGGCGCTGCTGCTCAACAGCCCGCACCTGCCGTTCCGCTCGTTCTTCCGCACCGCGCTGTTCGTGCCCTTCGTGGTCTCGTTCGCCGTGGCGGCCTTCGCGTGGAGCTACCTCATCGACCCGCAGGTGGGCCTGCTCAACTACTGGCTGCGCGGCATGGGGATCCAGCTCGGCAACGTCCTGCAGGACCCGGAGCTGGCGATGCCCGCCGTCGCGTTCGTCGCGGTGTGGAAGCTCTTCGGCTTCTACTTCGTGATCTTCCTGGCCGGGCTCCAGGACATCCCGTCCTCGCTGTACGAGGCCGCCCGCATGGACGGCGCGGGCCCGTGGTCGCGGTTCCGCAACGTCACCCTCCCGCTCCTGTCGAACACGATGGCGTTCGTGCTGATCTTCGCGATGATCGCCGCGCTCCAGGCCTTCGACCAGATCTACGTCATGACCGGCGGCGGCCCTTACGGCAGCACGCAGACCCTCGTCATGGAGATCTACGAGTCCGGTTTCCGCAAGCTCGACATCGGCTTCGCCTCCGCGCTCTCGTACGTGCTGCTCATCGCCACGCTGATCCTGAGCCTCGTGCAGTTCGCGTTCTTCGGCCGCAAAGAAAAGGACATCGCATGAGCACCGCCGCCGCCAAGCGCAGCCGCTTCCGCGAGCTCCGGCCGAGCACCGTGGCCGCCACGGTCGCCCTCATCCTCGTCAGCGCCGTCGTGCTGCTGCCCATCGTGATCATCGTGCTCACCGCGTTCAAGCCGGTCGCCGAAGTGAACGCCTACCCGCCGAGCCTGCTCCCGGACACCTGGACGCTCGACAACCTGAAGACCGTGACGTCCGAGCTGCCGTTCCTCAGGCTGGTCGGCAACAGCTTCGTGTTCGCGGGCGGCGTCACCGTGTTCGCGCTCGTCTTCGACTCGCTCGCGGCGTACGCCCTGGCCCGCATGGACTTCAAGGGCCGCAAACTCCTGCTCGTCGCGATCATCGCGACCCTGATGATCCCGTTCCAGGCCACGCTGATCCCGCTCTACCAGCTGGTCGCGGACCTCGGCTGGGTGAACACGTACACCGGGCTCATCGCGCCGCGCGCGGCCGACGCGTTCGGGATCTTCTTCCTGCGCCAGTTCTTCCTCGCGCTCCCCCGCGACATCGACGCGGCCGCGCGGATCGACGGCGCGGGCGAGTTCCGGATCTTCCGCTCGATCGTGCTGCCGAACGCCGTGCCCGCCCTGCTCACCTTGGGGCTGTTCACGTTCGTGAACAACTGGAACGACCTGCTGTGGCCGCTGGTGTTCACCACCGACGCCGAGATGGGCACCATCACCTCCGGCCTGACGCTGCTGACCGGACCGAGCGGCATCGTGCCGCACGGCGTGATGATGGCCGGCTCGCTCATCGCGATCCTGCCGCTCGTCATCGCGTTCCTCTTCATCCAGCGCCGCTTCATCGAGAACATCGCAACGACAGGACTCAAATGACCTCCCCCCATTGGCACCGCGACGGCGCCCTCCACTTCGCGGTCGGCGTCGAGGACACGTTCGTGCCCCAAGCGGCGCCCGGCGAGCGGCCGATCGACGAGTACGAGCTCACCCAGCACTACGCGAAGTGGCACTCCGACCTGGCTCTGGCGAGCGGGGCGGGCGCGGAGCTCGTGCGCTGGGGCGTGCCGTGGTACCGGATCGAACCTGAAGCGGGCCAATGGCATTGGAGCTGGCTCGACCAGGTCATGGACCGCTTCGCGGAGCTCGGTCTGCGCCCCATCGTCGACCTCATGCACTACGGCACGCCGCTGTGGATGGAGGACCAGTTCGCGAACGCCGACTACCCCGCCCGAGTGGCCGAGTACTCGGCGAAGGTGGCGGAGCGCTACGCGCACTTGGGCTTCACCGACTACACGCCGGTGAACGAGCCGATGATCCACGCCCTGTTCTCCGGGGAGTACGCGTACTGGCCGCCGTATCTCAAAGGGCCGCAAGGTTTCAGCGAGATCGTGCAGCAACTCGCCCGCGGCTTCGTGCTCGCGCAGCGCTCCATTGCCGACGTGCTCGGAGAGAAGGCCGTCTTCGTGCACGTGGACGCCGGGATGCGCTACGTCGGTGACATCGACGCCCCCGAGCACCGGGAGCACGCCGCCAGGCTGAAGGAACAGGTCTTCCTCGTGGAGGACCTGGTGACCGGCCGGGTCGACGAATCCCATCCGCTGCAGCCGTTCCTGGCCGCGAACGGCTGGAACGACGAGTACTTCGCGTGGTTCACCGAAGCACCTGTCCTGCCGGACGTGATGGGCGTGAACTACTACCCGCTGCACTCGACCGAGGTGTTCGAGGCCGGGGTCTTCCACAAGGGGGGCTTCAAGGACCCGCGTCCGTGCCAGGACGACGGCGTCACCGGGCTCGCCGAGCTGCTTCGCGAAGCGGCGGACCGGTATCAGGTGCCGGTCATGCTGACCGAGACCTGCGTGACCGGTTCGGTCAAGGAGCGCACCGACTGGCTCGACGAGTCGGTGGCGGCCATGCACGACCTGCGAGGGTCCGGTGTGGACGTCGTCGGGTACACCTGGTGGCCGCTGTTCGACATGTACGAGTGGACCTACCGCCACACGGAGCTGCCGCGCGAGTCGCACCGACTCACCATGGGACTGTGGGAACTCCAGGAGAACGACGGCGACCTCGCCCGGATCGAGACCCCGGTGGCCGACCGCTTCCGCCACCACGCCGGTCGCGGCCGGTAGCTACGCCGCCGCGGCCCTTCGCAGCAAGTAGCGCTGCTCGGGCCGACTCGTGGTGAGACGGGCCGCCTCCCGGTAGGCGGCTTCGGATTCGGTCCTTCGACCGGCCAGTTCAAGGAGATGGGCCCGGACGGCGTGCAGCCGGTGATGCTTCTCGAGACTGCTGTTCTGCAGCAACGACTCGAGCATCGCCAGCGCCGTTTCGGGCCCTTCGGTCATCGCGACGGCGACCGCACGGTTCATGGTGACGACGGGACTCGGCGCGATGGCGTCGAGCATCCGGTAGAGCTCGGCGATCTGGGGCCAGTCGGTGGCGGCGTAGTCGGCGGTCTCGGCGTGGACGGCGGCGATGGCCGCCTGGAGCTGGAACGGTCCGACCGGGCCGGTGGGGAGCGCGTGTTCAAGCAGCGCAACCCCTTCGGCGATCAAGTCTCGGTCCCAACCGGACCGGTCCTGCTCGGCGAGCGGTACGAGTTCGCCTTCGCCGTCGACCCGCGCCGCGGTGCGGGCCTCGGTCAGGAGCATCAGGGCGAGCAGGCCCGCGGTCTCGGTGTCGCTGGGGAGTCGCCGGTGCAGTTCTTGCGCGAGCCGGATCGCCTCCGAAGTCAGCGAAACGTCGACCAGGGCGGTGCCGCCGCTGCTGGCGTACCCCTCGTTGAAGATCAGGTAGAGGGCCTGACGCACCGATCGCACGCGTTCGGTCAGGTCGTCGGCGGCAACAGCACCAACGCGCGCACCAGCCTTCGACAGGGTCGACTTCGCCCGGCTGATCCGCTGGGCCATGGTCGCCGCGGGCACCAGGAACGCCGAAGCGATCTGCTCGGTGGTGAGCCCGCCGACCGCTCTTAGCGTCAAGGCGACCTGCGAAGCGGCGGAAAGAGACGGATGACAGCACAAGAGCAGCAGATGCAGCGAATCATCCTGGTCGATCGCTTCGGTAACCGGTGCCTCGGCTTTGGCCTCGCGGTCGACGCGGGCGAGATCGCTGCGCAGGGCGTCGATCAGGCGCCGGGACGCGACCTGGATGAGCCAGCCGCGCGGGTACTCCGGGACGCCCTCCTCCGGCCAGTGCAGTGCCGCCGCGACCAGGGCCTCCTGCGCCGCTTCCTCGCAGCGGTCGAAGTCCTGGTAGCGGCGGACGAGCGCCCCGAGGACGTGTGCCGACTCGCGCCGCCACACCTCCTCGAGGCGGTCCGGTCCCACTAGTGGTCCTCGCCGCCGGGCCACATCGCCGGACGCAGCTCGATGGTCTCGCCGGGACCGGAGAACACCCTCGCGATCTCCTGGGCGCGTTCGGGTCCGGAGACGTCGACCAGGAAGAACCCGGCCAGGTGCTCCTTGTATTCGGAGTACGGGCCGTCGGTCGTCAGCGGCTTGCCGTCCTGCCAGCGGTACAGCGTCGACGTGCTCGGGTCGGCCAAGGCCTCGGCGGCTACCAGCTCGCCGCTGGCGCTCAACTCCTCCAGCAGCGCCTCGAACTCGGCGTTCATCCGCTCGCGCTGCTCAGTGGGCAGCGCCTGGTTCTCGGCGATGAAATCGCCTGTGGGATGCCCCCAGGGCTGCGGGTTCGAGTGGATAAGAATCACGTACTTCACGGTGACCTCCGGGTCGCTCCAGGCCAGGTTATTCCGGCCGTTCGCATGAGACGACGGAGTCACGCCACCGTTCTCGACATCCCGGGGCGAAGTTTTTCAGCGACGTGGCCCCGGCGGGAGCCAGGGCCACTTTCGATGAACTTGCGACCGTGCCGTCTTGCCAGGTCTTTAGCTGCAGGCGACCGTCGGCCAGTTCCAGTTGCCGTTGGCCTGGATGGTGAGGCCGAAGTTGTTGCCGTTGCCGTTGGGGGTGGCGACGAGCTGCTGAGCGGTCGGATACGTGGCGTTGCAGTTCCAAGTGGCGATGACCTTCGCCGGCGAGGGGATGTTCAACGTGGTCTGCCAGTCGCTCTTGCCCGACACGGCGACGTTGAGGTTGTAGCGGTCGCTCCAGCTCTGGCCGGCCGACAGCGTCGCCGTGCAGGCGCCGCCTCCTCCTCCGCCGCCGCCGGTGCTGCCGATGGTGATGTTGGAGCTGCCGCTGGACTGGTAGCCCTCGGACGCCAGGACCATGTAGTAGTTGAACGCGCCGAGGTTCAGGCCCGCGCGGGCCCAGGCGTCGAAGTGGGTGCCGGTGTTGATGGTGCCGCCGGTGCGCTTGGACTGGCGGACGCTCCAGTACTGGTCGAAGGTCCTGGTGCCCTCCACGGACGGCTGGTTGTAGCGGGTGGTCTTGTAGATGTCATAGGTGCCGCCGTCGTCGGTGACCGTGCCGCGGCGGTCGTTACCGCCGGGCCGGTAGGTGCCGTAGTTCTCGACGATGTAGTACTCCACCAGCGGGTTCGCGGTCCAGCCGTACAGGGCCAGGTATCCGTTGCCCGGCGAGTTGAAGCTGCCGGAGTACTGGACGGCGCGGCGGCTGCCGTTGGACCAGCCCTTGCCGCCGACCCAGTTGTTGACGCCGGACCACTGCGAGCTGTAGTTCCCGCCCGCGCCGAGGGTCATCGAGGCGCGGCCTTGGGTGTCGGTCCAGAACGAGTAGTAGTACCCGTTGTGGGTGCCCTCCTGATTGGTGTTGATGACCTGCTGGGCGTTCGCCGTGCCGGGCAGCAGCAGCCCCGCGCCGCCGAACACCAGGGCGGCGCCGCCGCCGAGCAGCATGCTGCGGCGACTGAATGGACCCATGGACGCGTTGTCCTTGGACATCCTTCCTCCTTTTGAAGGGTGCGAACCGGCCCGCTCCAGGCAGACCGGATTGAACTCCATCGATATAGATCGATGAGAGTATCGTGTACCGACCAGATCGGACTGTCAATGACTTCCGGAAAATTATCGGAACTTTCTTGCGCCAGAAGGAGCAACTGAACGAGCATCAGTACTGCTGAGAACGCCGTCCGTTCGGAATCCCTCGAAATCCACCAGCTTCGACCAGCAAAGCGGCACACCCGAACTGCGAAACTTCCGGAAATTATCAGGCCCGTGGAAGTAGACCACGAACTTCCGCTTGCGTCAGCCGAAGTCGGTCAGGGGGCCGTAATCACCAAGGCCGGCAACGAGGTCGGTGGGTTCGTCGCGGAGGGTGGCGTCGAGGAAGAGGGTCCGCGCCGGAAGGTCCCGGCGACGGGCTTCGACGCGCCCGGGAAGGCACTTCGTTCAACGATAGTCACGCATGGCCTCGCAAAGGGCGTCTACGAGGAGTCTGCGGGACGGCTGGGTGGTGTGGCCGGGGCGGGCGAACAGGACGATGTTGCGGTGGTCGGCCTCGGCCAGGTCGATCAGGTCGAGGCCCTCCGGTCGCATTCGGAGCATCATGCGGGTTGCGGGCGTGACCCCGAGACCTGCCGCGGCCATTGCCAGGCAGGCTCCGGTTTCGGTGACCTCGTGGATGACGTCGGGTTCGTATCCCGCTCGGCGGCACATCGCCCGGGACGCGATGCCGAAGTGGGAGGTCGGGGCGGCCATGATCCAGGGGGATGCTGCGAAGTCGGCCAGAGAGGCCGGTGTCCTGACTGCCGGCCAGTCGTCAGGTACGGCAACGGCCATCGGTTCGGTCACCAGGACTGTTCGATCCACGCCTGCGGTCACCGCGGGCGGCGTTGAGGCGTAGTCGACGGATAGCGCGAGGTCGACCGATGCGCGGCGGACCGCTTCGGCGGCGGCGTCCACTTCGAGTTCGACTGAGCGGACTCGAATCCAGGGTGCTTGCCGCCGAAGGGCTTCGAGGGCCGGGCCGAGGGCCACCGCGGCCGGGCTGCCGAAGACGCCGAGCCGGATGTCGACCTGGGCTTGGCCCGGCCGCCAAGGGCCTTCCATCGCGGCGATCGCCTCGGACTCGGTGATGAGGATCTGCTCGGCGTAGTCCAGGAACCGCGCGCCGCGTTCGGTCAGGCGCAGGCCCCGGCCGACGCGTTCGAATAGGGCATGGCCGAGTTCGCGCTCCAGTGCCGCGATCTGCTGCGACACCGCGCCCGTGGTGTAGCCGAGCGCTGCGGCGGCGCTGGTCATGGCCCCGGAGCGGGCCGTTTCCACGAAGGCGCGCAGCCTGACGAATCCTAGATCCATGCAGCGATGCTAAACGGTTTCTTGCAGGACCGTTCGATGGACCTGAAGGGTCCTGGTCGGGATACTGAGGTGCATTGGAGGTGCGCCTTGAAGGTTCTTCCCCGTTCTGCCGAGGTCGTCGTCATCGGCGGCGGCGTCATCGGGTTGAGCATCGCATTTCACCTTGCCGACGCCGGTGTTCGCAATGTCGTTGTGGTGGAACGGGACTTGGTCGGCCAGGGGTCTTCGGCCAAGCCGCTCGGCGGGGTCCGGGCGACGTTCTCCGATCCGGGGAACATCATGCTGGGACAGCGGAGCCTTGAGGCCTTCGAGCAGTTCCGCGCCGACATCGGGCTTCGCCAGGTCGGATACCTGTTTCTCTGCCGCACCGAGGATTCGGTCGCCCAGGTGGAGGCGAGCACCGCGTTGCAGCGGAGCCTGGGCGGTTCGGGTCGGATGGTCTCGCCAGCTGAGGCCGTCGCGCTCAATCCGTTCCTGAACGGCGATGCCCTCCTGGCCGCTTCCTTCTCCCCCAGGGACGGTTACGCCGAACCGGGTCGAGTCGTGGCGGCTTACCGCGCCGCCGCGGTCGAACTCGGGGTCCGGGTGATCGAGAGGGCCGAGGTGCTCGGCATCGACCGCACTGGGGCCCATATCAACTCGGTGGCGACGACTCGCGGCGCGATCCGCACGTCGCGGGTCATCTGCGCCGCGGGGGCCTGGTCGGCTCCGATCGGTGACATGGTCGGCGTCCCCCTGCCCGTCGAGCCGGTCCGGCGGCAGATCGGCGTCACGCCCGATGAGCCCGGCCTGCCCACCGTTCCCTTCACGCTCGATCTGGCCACCACCATGTACTTCCACAACTCCGGCGAGGGGCTGCTGCTGGGGATCTCCAATCCGGAGCAAGCGCCCGGGTTCGGCCGGGACTTCTCTCTCGAGTGGCAGCCCTCCTTCGACCGGGCAGCCTCGGTCGTCGCGCCGTCCCTGGTCGGGCGGACGTTCGCGTCGGGTTGGGCCGGGCTGTACGAGAACACGCCCGACCACAATGCCCTCATCGGCGCCTCGGCCTTGATACCCGGGTTCTCCTACGCGACGGGTTTCTCCGGACACGGTTTCCTGCAGGCGCCCGCCGTCGGCGAGGTCGTGCGGGACCTCTTCCTCGGCCGCGAGCCTTTCCTGGATCCCGCACCGTTCCACGCCGACCGGTTCGCCGAATCCGCACCGGTGCGTGAGGTACACATCATCTGAGCCGATCGAGAAGGAGGACACGCATGGTCCCCACGTGGCAGTTGCGGGCGCGATTCGCGTTGCGCCTGGCCGAGATGTACGGCAGCGAGGTGCCCGCGTATCACACCCTTGTGGACGTCTGCCGCGACGTGAACGACGAGACCGCCAGCGCCCGAGGCGAAGCCGGGCTGCGGCTCGGCAGCATCGAGCGGGTGACCGCCGAGCGGCACGGTGCGATCCGGGTGGGTTCGCCGCGCGAGCTGGCGCAGGTCGCCCGGGTCTTCGCGGCGTTCGGGATGCTCCCGGTCGGCTTCTACGACCTGCGGGACGCCTCGAAGAGCTCGGTCCCGGTCGTCTCCACCGCGTTCCGTCCGATCGATCGCGATGAGCTGGCGCGCAACCCGTTCCGGGTATTCACCTCCATGCTCGTCACCGAGGACCGGCGCTTCTTCGACGCGGAGACCCAAGAGAGGCTGGAGGCGTTCATCGCCGCCCGCGAGTTGTTCGGACCCGAGTTGCTGGCGCTCGCCGACCAGGCGGTCTTGCAGGGCGGGTTGGACGACGTCGATGCCGACCGGCTGCTGGGACTCGCGACCGACTCGTTCCGGCTCACCGCCGAACCCATCGACCGCGACTGGTACGACACGCTCGAGACGATCTCCGCCGTCGCCGCGGACATCGGCGGCGTCCCCGCGACGCACATCAACCACCTCACGCCCCGCGTGCTCGACATCGACGAGCTCTACGCGCGCATGCAGGCCCGCGGGATCGCCATGATCGACGAGATCCAGGGCCCGCCCGCTTGGGAGGGCCCGGATGTCCTGCTGCGCCAGACCTCGTTCCGGGCCCTCGCCGAGGAGCGGGTCTTCCGACACGCGGACGGGAGTGTCCAGCGCGGGTCGCTGCGGGTGCGTTTCGGGGAGGTCGAGCAGCGCGGGATCGCCCTCACCCGGGCCGGGCGGGAACTGTACGACCGGCTCGTCGTCGAGGTGGACGCGCGCCTTCGCCAGGCCGGGGACGGGGCCACCCGGCAGGAGGTCGCTCGTGAGGTCTGGCGTGAGTCGCTGCCTCGCACCGAACGTGACCTGGTCCTGCAGGAGCTCGGGTACTTCACCTTCCGGGCCACCGAGGTCGCGCCGGACGGCAGCGCCTTGAAGGACCTCCTGGAATCGGGGGCGCTCGTCGCCGAGCCGATCGTGTACGAGGACTTCCTGCCGCGTTCGGCCGCGGGCATCTTCCAGTCGAACCTGTCCGACGAGGGCACGCGCGACGACGATCAGGCCGGCGCCGACTACGACCTCCCCCGGCTGTCCGAGCTGGTCGGCGCCCACATCCATGACCCGTTCGATCTGTATGCCGCCCAACAGGACGAGTCGTTGCGCGAGGCCGAACGGCAACTCGGCCTGCGCATCGACACCGACTCATGATCCGGAGACGCACATGACCAATCCCCACAACGCCCCGCCCGCGGCGGGCGAGCAGACCGCCGCCGTCGCCAAGGCGCTCCGGGCCCTCGGCGTCGACCTTGACGCGTTTGCCGGGCCGCGCGAGACCCGTTCGCCCGCAACCGGAGAGGTCCTGGCCCGCACCGTCGAGCACACCGAGGCCGATGTGGACGCCGCCGTCGCCGCGGCCCACGAGGCCTTCCTGACCTGGCGGGACGTCCCCGCTCCGGTGCGCGGCAACCTGGTCAAGCGCTGGGGCCGGCTCCTCACCGAGCACAAGCGGGAGCTGGCGGTCCTGGTGACCGCCGAGGTCGGCAAGATCGAGTCGGAGGCGCTCGGCGAGGTCCAGGAGATGATCGACATCTGCGACCTCGCGGTCGGCCAGTCCCGGCAGCTCTTCGGCAAGACGCTCCCGTCCGAGCGCCCCGGCCACCGGCTCGCCGAGACCTGGCATCCGCTCGGCGTCGTCGCGGTCGTCTCCGCGTTCAACTTCCCTGTCGCCGTGTACGCCTGGAACGCCGCGCTCGCCCTCGTCGCGGGCGATGCGGTGGTGTGGAAACCCGCTGAGGCGACGAACCTGTCCGCCATCGGGGTCGACGCGCTGCTGGCCCGCGCCGTGCGCGAGGTCGGTGCGCCCGAAGGGATCCACCGGTTGGTGCTCGCCGACCGCGTCGTGGGGCGGCACCTGGTCGACGACCCGCGGGTGGCACTGGTCTCGGCGACCGGTTCAGTGCGGATGGGCCGCGAGATCGGGCCGCGCGTGGCCGAGCGGTTCGGGCGCGTGCTGCTGGAGTTGGGCGGCAACAACGCCGCGATCGTCGCGCCCTCGGCCGACCTCGATCTCGCGTTGCGCGGCATCGTGTTCGCCGCGGCGGGCACGGCCGGGCAGCGGTGCACCACGTTGCGGCGCCTCATCGTCCACACCTCGATCGCCGATGCGCTCGTCGAGCGCATCGCGGCCGCATACGGGACGCTCACCATCGGCGACCCGAGCGCCGAAGGGACCTTGATCGGGCCGCTCATCAACCGCGGCAGTTTCGAGGCGCAGCAGGCAGCGCTCGTGCGCGCGGTGGCAGAGGGCGGCACGGTGGTCGCCGGCGGCGCTCGGGTCCTGGAAGGCGAAGCGCCCGAAGCGTTCTACGTCGAGCCCGCCGTGGTCCTGATGCCGGGCCAGGACGGTGTGGTGCAGGAGGAGACGTTCGCGCCGATCCTCTACGTGCTCACCTACGACGACCTGGACGAGGCCATCGCCTTGCAGAACGGTGTCCCCCAAGGCCTCTCGTCGGCGATCTTCACGCAGGACCAGGCCGAGGCCGAGCGGTTCCTCTCCGCGAGCGGCTCGGACTGCGGCATCGCCAACGTCAACATCGGCACCTCGGGCGCCGAGATCGGCGGTGCCTTCGGCGGCGAGAAGGAGACGGGTGGCGGCCGCGAGTCCGGCACCGACGCGTGGCAGGCGTACATGCGCCGGGCCACCAATACCGTGAACTACTCCGGGCAGCTGCCGCTCGCGCAAGGGGTGAAGTTCCTCTAGAGGCAATGCGGTTCGGTTTGGGCTGGGGCCGTGGCTGTCTGGTCCGGGCTGGACCCGGGGTGGGCTGGGAGCCGGGACGCGGTGGAGGCGTATCGCTCCGTGGTGGCCTGCGCTTCAGGCGGGCGGCGACGGAGGAGTGGGCGGTGGGGCGGGGTCGGTTGGTGGGCGGCGGGATCGGTTTTGGTTGGGGTGCAGGCGGTTCGAGGCGGAACGTGAATAGTTTCTCGTCTTATGGGTGATGCGGCAGCCCTTGGGAAGCTGGATAATTGAGGTACGCACAGGGATATGGATTCCGTACAGGAGTCGAGTAGGTGCAAGCAGACTAAGCCAAGCCTCTGGCCGACTCGACCACCCGGCGGAAGCCGAGACCACCCGCCCGTAGCTCGGGCCGGTCTCAGCCCGGGGCTCGCAGGCATGCCCCACGTGCTATCGGGACTCGCTCCCAGGCCGAGAAAGCATCAATGACGGACTCGGAACCAAGGAGCGGGAGATCGCCGGGCGGGATCACCCCAACCGGAGGCAGTGCCCCGAACGAGGCACACCACCACGCATCCGCAGGGCACCTGGAAGGGACACACGGCAAGGGCACGGCGGCCTCAAAGTCGGCCGGGCGCTTCGTCCCCCTGTCCTGGTGTCGCCACCACGGGGTCAGTCCCGCAGGGGCGAGGGATGCAGCACGCCAAGCCGGACCAGACCAGGATCTGGCGACGGTCGAGGCGGAAACGAAGCCCACCGGCACGACCGACGATGCGAGAACAAGGATCGAAGGCCGCAGGTCCGCGATCGAAGGCCAAGAGCCACAGAGGAAGACCGAGAGACGAAGCGAAGGGAGATGTCGGTCATGGCGAACTCGACTTTGATAATGCTGCGCGAACGCACCACGCCACGCCACGCCACGCCATCACGTCGCCGCGCTTCGCCGTCCCCGCGACCGGCCCGGCAGGTGCGGCGGCAATCAACCCCGCAGTGCCGGCCACCCCGAACCGGACTCGCCCGGTCCCGGCTACAAGCCCCGAGCGGATCGCAGCCTCACCGTCGCTGACAGCCTGCAACCGAGCCGACAACCGCCCGGCCCCAGTCTGCGACCTCGGCAGACACCCACCTCACCGTCGCTGACCGTTTGCAGCCCAACTGGAACGGGCCCGAACTCGGCCAGTCGCCTGCGGGCGATCCCCACCTCTTCGTCGCTGATCGGTTGAAGCCCAACCGAAAACCGGCCCAGCCTCAGCCGGACACCCCGGGTATTCCCCCACCTCTTCGTCGCTGATCGGTTGAAGCCCAACCGAAAACCGGCCCAGCCTCAGCCGGACACCCCGGGTATTCCCCCACTTCTTCGGCGCAGCTGGTTGAAGCCGAACCGACGATCGGCCCAAACCGTCACCGAACGACATCGTCTCTGTCGACTCCGGTCTTGACAGCGCTCTCAACGCCGCTCACTATTGATCGAAATTGTTAGATGTTGAGATACGGCCCGAAGGCGGATGTCATGGCGTTGAGGTTGCGGGCTTGGGCGGCTTGGGCCGCTGCGGTGATCGTCGCGGCAGGGGTGCTCCTCATCGGGCCGGCCGCATCCGCCGCACAGTCCGAGGAGGGCGAGCCGGTGCCGGTGGGCCAGACCTGGAACGACACCAGCGGGAACCCGATCCAAGCCCACGGCGGCGGCTTCCTCGAGCACGACGGTTGGTACTACTGGGTCGGCGAGAACAAGAGCCACAACTCCGCGCTCTTCCTCGCTGTCAGCCTCTACCGGTCCCAGGACCTCCGGAACTGGGAGTTCGTCGGCGACCTGCTCACCCAGGACACGCCCGGCGTGTGCACCACCGGCACCTACGACGGCGCGGCGTGCAAGATCGAGCGCCCCAAACTCGTCTACAACGAGGCCACCGACACCTTCATCCTCTGGGGACATTGGGAGACCGCCGAGAACTACGCCGCCTCCCACCTGATCGTCGCCACCAGCGACACCATCGACGGCGACTACGCGATCGTGCGCAACTTCCGCCCCGGCGCAGGCGAAGTCGCCACAGAGCACGCCGACCCCACCTACGCCGGGACCGACGGCCTCTGGGGCTACGGCTCCCGCGACTTCACCGTCTTCCAAGACCCCGACACCGGCCAGGCCTACCTCGTGTCCTCCCAAGACCACCTGAGCATGCGCCTCTACCCGCTCACCGCCGACTTCACCGACGTCGACTGGCAGCACTCCTACCCCCTGTTCGAAGGCCGCCGCCGCGAAGCCCCCGCCCTCGTCAAGATCGACGGCGAATACGCCATCGTCACCTCCGCCCAATCCGGCTGGTACCCCAACCAGGCGCTGTACGCCACGACCAGCGACATCGCCGACCCCGACGGCTGGTCCGAACTCACCCCGGTCGGCAACAACACCACCTACTACAGCCAGCCCACGAACATCATGACCATCGAGGCCACCGACGGCACCCGCCAATACCTCTACATGGGCGACCGCTGGAACCCCGGCGCACTCGGCTCCTCCACGTACGTGTGGCTCCCGCTCCAAGTCGACGGCACCGAGCTGACCATGGGCTTCCACCCCGAATGGAGCTTCGACGCAGCCACCGGAACCGTCCAGGTCCCGAACGTCGCGCTCGTCTCCGAAGGCCGACCGGTCGAGGCGACACAAGCCGACGCGGCCTTCCCGCCGAGCGCCGCGAACGACGGGATCGCGTACAACCTCAATACGAGCGGCGACAACACCAACTACTACAAGCCGGCCGGGGTCCCGTTCACGTGGGACGTCGATCTGGGCCGCATACGCGACCTCAGCCGCGTGGATCTGAGCTGGCGCAGCTACAACGGATCGGAGACCTACAGCGGGTACACGGTGTCGGGCAGCGTCGACGGCGAGACCTGGGTGTCGCTGGCCGACCGGTCCGCCAACACGACGGTCGGCTTCACGACGGACGGGCTCTCCGGCCGATACCGCCACGTCCGCATCGAAGTCCACAAGGTCGTCAACGACCACAACGGCAACGGTGCCGCCTGGGCCGCAGGACTGGTGGAAGTGCAGGTCTACGCCAAGGTTCCCGGTTGCGCGTTTACGGGAGCGGGTCGCCCGGCTTGACCAGGCCGGTCTGGTAGGCGATGACGACCAGTTGGGCCCTGTCGCGGACGCCGAGCTTCGTCATGGCCCGGTTGACATGGGTCTTCGCGGTGAGCGGCGAGAGGTACAGCTTGGCCGCGATGTCGTCGTTGGAGAGGCCGTGGGCCGCCAGCGCCAGCACCTCGCGTTCGCGTTCGGTCAGGGCCGCAAGGGGTTCGGGGGTGGAGAGCGGACCGGGTTCGTTCTGGCTGAGGAAGCGCCCGATCATCGTGCGGGTCGCCTTGGGCGACAGGAGCGCTTCGCCCCCGGCGACGACGCGGATCGCGCGCACGAGATCCTCGGGTTCGACGCCCTTGCCGAGGAAGCCGCTGGCGCCCGCGCGCAGGGCGAGGACGATGTTGTCGTCGTTCTCGAAGGTGGTCTGGACGAGGATGCGCACGCCCGCGAGGTCCTCGTCGGCGGCGATCCGCTTCGTCGCCTCGATGCCGTCGAGTTCGGGCATGCGGATGTCCATGAGCACCACATCGGCGCGTTCGGAGCGGGCCAGTTCGACCGCCTCGCGGCCATTGTGAGCCTCGCCGACGACCTCGAGGTCGGGCGCGGAACCGATGATCATGGCGAACCCGGCGCGGATGAGCGCCTGGTCGTCGGCCAGCAGGACTCGGATGGTCACGGCGTCTCCTTCACGGTGGCGGGCAGCGCGGCGTGGACCGCGAAGCGCCCGTCCACAACTCCGGCGGTGACGGTGCCGCCCGTGGCGGCGGCGCGCTCGCGCATCCCGACCAGACCGTAGCCCGAACCCTTGCCCGCCTTCTCAGCAGCGACCGCGTTGGACACGTCGATGAGGACCGCGTCCGGTGTGTACGTGACCATGAGTGTCGCTTTGCCGGTGCCGTGCTTCTGCGCGTTCGTCAAGGACTCCTGGACGATCCGGTACGCGGCGAGGTCGACGACCGCGGGCAGTGCCCGCGCGTCGCCGCGCTGGCGGTGCTCGACCTGGAGGCCGGAGGCGGCGAACGAGTCGAGCAGTTCGGCGAGGCGGGCCAGGCCGCGCGTGGGCTCGGTCGACTCGTCGAGCTCGTCCTCTCCGCGGAGGACGCCGACGACGGAGCCGAGTTCCTTCATCACGGTGTCGGCCGCGCGCCGGATGTGCGCCAGCGCCGGCCCGACGGCCTCGGGGCGGGTCTCCAGGACGTGGGCGGCGGCGCCGGCCTGCACGTTGATGACCGCGATGTGGTGGGCCACAACGTCATGGAGTTCCCGGGCGATGCGCAGCCGCTCCTCGGCGACCCGGCGGCGGGCCTCCTCCTCGCGCGTCTCCTCGGCGCGGCGGGCGCGGCCCTCGACCTCGGCGATGTAGTCGCGGCGGCTGCGGGTCGCGTCGGCGACCGCCACCACGGCGATGGGCCAGGCGGTGGCGCCGAGGTTGGACGGATCGGTCCAGCCGCCGGCGCCGAACAGGCCGCCCGCGAGGTACATGGCCGCGATGCAGGAGCCCGCCACGAGCCACGAGCGGCGCCGGTTCGTGCGCCGGGCGAATGTGTAGGCGACGATCATCCAGGCGAGGATCAGCAGCGGGTGGCGGTCGCCGGTGGCGATGATGACGCCGACCGAGACCGCCGTGTCGAGGATCAGGAGCCGTTCGGGCCAGCGCCTGCGGGCGGCGAGGACGACCAGTGCCGTGGCGCCCGCGATGACGTGCGCCGGGACCGAGTCGGCGAAGGTGACGTCGGGGCCGCGTTCGGGGCCGTGATCGTCGCCGAAGAAGTAGGCCGTGAAGAACAGTCCGACGAACACGATCGCGAAGACCGTGTCGATGAGCGTCGCGTGCTTTCGCGTCCACGCGCGCGTCGTCCCCCATGCCATGCCGAAATCGTACGCGTGAACGTGTTCGCAGGTCATCGTCCACGCGCAGTAGCGGCGAACGGTGCGTCTACTGCCGTTGCGGTAGTCGGACGGCCCATGGTCGGAGGACGACGATTACGGCCGTCGGATCCGAGACTTGACCGCATGATCGAAGTACACGAACTCACCAAGCACTACGGCGACAAGGTCGCCGTCGACGGGCTCACGTTCACCGTGAAGCCGGGCATCGTGACCGGGTTCCTCGGCCCGAACGGCTCCGGCAAGTCGACCACCATGCGGATGGTCCTCGGCCTGGACCGGCCTACCTCCGGCACGGCCGCGGTCAATGGCCGTCCGTACGCCGAGCACCCCGACCCGATGTTCCAGGCCGGTGCGCTGCTCGACGCGAAGGCGGTCCACACCGGCCGCACCGCCTACCACCACCTGCTCGCGCTCGCCGCGACCACGGGCGTGCCGAAGTCCCGTGTGGACGAGGTGATCGACCTGGTGGGGCTGCATGAGGTGGCCCGCAAGCGGGTCGGCGGGTTCTCCCTCGGCATGGGCCAGCGGCTGGGGATCGCCTCGGCGCTGCTGGCCGATCCTGAAGTGGTCGTTCTGGACGAGCCCACGAACGGGCTCGATCCCGAAGGCGTGCTGTGGATCCGCAACCTGATGCGGGATCTGGCGGCCCGGGGGCGGACGGTGTTCGTCTCCTCGCACCTGATGAGCGAGATGGCGCTGACCGCCGAGCACCTGATCGTGATCGGCAAGGGCCGCTTGATCGCCGACGTGTCGGTGAGCGGGTTCATCGAGAGCGCCTCCAACGAGTCGGTCCGGGTGCGGTCGCCGCACGCGAACGAGCTGCACGACCTCATCGCCGGGCCCGAGACCACGGTGCTCAGCGTCGATCGGGGACTGTTCGAGGTCACGGGCCTGTCCGCCGAGGAGATCGGCGACCGGGCCGCGGGCGCGGGGATCCCGATCCACGAACTCACCGTCATCCGTCCGTCCCTTGAGGAGGCCTTCATGGAGCTCACCAAGGACGCCGTCGAATACCAGTCCGCCCTGATCGGAGAAGCCCGATGACCACCGCCGCCGTTTCCCTCCCCCGCAAGCGGGTCAGCCTGCCGCGGGTCGTCAAGAGCGAATGGATCAAGTTCTGGTCGGTGCGCTCGAGCGTCATCACCCTGGGCGTCGCGGTGCTGCTGCTGGTCGGCTTCGGGCTGCTGGCCTCGTCGCTGTACGGCAGCCCGTCGCAGGGCGGCCCTCCCGGCGGCGAGCCGACCGACCCGGTCGGCGCGAGCCTCACGGGCACCAACTTCGCGATGCTCGCGTTCGGCACGCTCGGCGTGCTGCTCACGGCCGGCGAGTACAGCACCGGGATGATCCGCTCCTCGATGACGGCCGTGCCGAAGCGACTTCCCGTGCTGTGGGCCAAGATCGCGGTGTTCACCGGCGTGGTGTTCGTGGCCGCGCTCGCCGCCTCGGCCGTCGCCTTCACCGCCGGCCAGGCCCTCATCGGCGACGCCGGCGCGTCATGGTCCGACCCGGGCGTGGCCCGCGCGGTGATCGGGACCGCGGTCGTCATGACCGGTTGCGGCCTGCTCGGCATGGGACTCGGCGCGCTCATGCGCTCCACGCCCGGCGCGATCACCACACTGTTCGGCGTCATGTTCCTGCTCGCCATGGTGGCAGCCCTGCTGATCCCGGACAGCTGGAGCGACCTCGTGCAGTACCTGCCTTCCGAGGCGGCCGACTCGTTCACGGCCCTGACGCAAGCGGAGGGCGCGCTCTCGCCCTGGGCAGGGCTCTCGGTGTTCGCCGGGTACGTGGTCGCCGTGATCGGCGCGGCCGCATGGCGCATCAAGCGCTCCGACGTCTGACCACCACCGGGAAACCGACGGCCCTGGACCGCGAGGTCCGGGGCCGTCGCCGTGCGCCGAAAACTGACCGGCCGGTTGTATGGCCTATTGAGCCGAGCGGATACTTTTGACGACTGTCAGTAGCCGAGCGAAGCGGATTCAATGGGGACGTATTCACACAACCCGATGACAGGATGACCCACTGTGCGACGCATCATCGTTCCGCTGACCCTCGCCTTCGCCGCTCTGCTCGCGATCGGTCTGGCGGCCCCTGGCCTCGCCGATGACGCCGACCTCGCGGGCAACGGCTGGGGCAACGGCGCCCCGCCGGCCAATCAGCCCTGATCCCCGCCGCCGCCCCGGCACCGAGAGCGGCATCGCACCCAGGCGGGTGCGATGCCGCTCTCGTTGTAGGCGTTCAGATCAGGTCGGCGTCGCTGATGAGGCCGCGGGAGGTCGCCAAGGCGCCCAGCTGGAAGCGGCTGCGCGCGCCGAGCCGCTTGGTCAGGTCCTCCGAGAGCCGCCGAATGGTCCGGTGGGAGACCTTCATCTGGCGCGCGGCCGAGGCGTCGGTGTGGCCTTGGGCCCAGAGCTTGAGCACGTGCTGCTCTTGGGCGGTGAGCGGTTCGGAGCGGTAGGGGCGGCGCCGGGTGAGCGGCTGCGCCTCGGCCCAGATGCTGATGAACAGCGCCACCATCGCCTGGATGATGACGCGGTTGCCGAGCACGAGCGCCCCGATCTCGCAGTCGAGATCGTCGATGGGGATGATGGCGCGCTCGCGGTCGAAGATGATCATCCGCAGCGGCAGCGAAGGCGCCGTTCGGACCTCGCCCCCCGCCTCGATCTCCCAGTCCAGGGCCTCCATCGTGTAAGGGTCGTTGCGGACGGCGTCGAGGTAGACCGACTTCATGCGCACGCCTCGCTTGAGGACGTCCTCGTCGACCGCCTGGGACTCTTCGAACGTCGCTGCGGAGAGCTTGCCCACAGGGGCGAGGATGAGCTGCTCCTCGACGCAGTCGCCGGCGAGTTCGGCGATGCGGTCGCGGATGGCCTTGAGCCCGATGATCTGCTCGACGCCGCTGTCCTTGGGCACTTTGGCCCCGTACTTGGAGAGCATGCGGGTCATGGCCATCCGGCCCTCTTCGAGCTGGTGCTGCATGTTGGCGACCGCGGCCTGCTGTCTGGCGAGGAGCGAGGCGAGGCCGACTTCGGGGTCCACCAGGGCGAGCCGGTCGTTCTCGTGGGTGATGAGCGCGGCCCGGGTGAGGTTGTCGATGGCGGTCTCGACCACGGCCCGCTCGTGCGGGAGCAGCTCGGCCAGTTCCGCCTCCTCGATGGTGGGGTTCTCGAGGAGCGCGAGGTAGACGGCTTCGGTCTCGGAGTCGAATCCGAAGGTGCTCAGCATGATGGTCCTTCCGAGGGGTGAACTCGCTCGGGTCCCGGGCGGGTTCGACGACGGCAGGTATTGCGGCACAGGGGAATCAGGCGGGTCATTAGCAATCCGTGTCCAGATCGTCGCGTTCCGGTCCCCCGCTCGAAATATAACATGGTCCCGCCCCTGCTGGGAGCGCTTACATTGACGCTGGGGAACGGTGTCGACCACACTCGTCCGTCCCTCCGAAATGATCTTGCGGGACGTCCCGGGAACCCGATCGGTTGCACCACTGCGACCTACCGCACGTGGCGGAAATGGCCCGCTCCCTCACGCGCACAAGTGACCACTGACAGCGGCGCCCCGGGACGGCCAATGTTGTGGCGGAACCATCCCATGACCCCACTCCGGAAGGAACCGGTGGCCGCCACATGAGCACCCAGACCGCCTCCGCCGACTGCCTCGTCTGCGACGCGCCCTTCACGATCGACGCCGCTTGGGAGAAGGGCGAGATCATCGAATGCGCCTCCTGCGGCCAGGAGCACGAGGTCGCCGAGACGACCCCCGAACGCACCCGGATCGAACTGGCCCCCGAGGTCGAAGAGGACTGGGGCGAGTGAACCAGCTGCAGGCCGACGTCCTGCTGTCGGTGACCATGCTGCGCCCCGAGGAGAAGCTCCTCGGGGCGGCACTGCGGGAGCGCGGCCTCGATGTCGCCACGGTGCTCCCTCCCGACCTGGGCGCGATCGTCCGCGGTGGAGCGTCCGCCCGGGTCGGGCTCATCCGCAACCTCTCCCACCAGCAGGCCGTCTCGACGGCGCGGCTCCTCGAGCACCTCGGCATCGGGGTGCTCAACCGCACCTCGGCCATCGAGGCCTGCGGCGACAAGGGCATCCAGGCGCTCATGTTCTCCCGCCACGGCGT
This sequence comes from Glycomyces rhizosphaerae, assembly GCF_042647865.1. Lineage (NCBI taxonomy): Bacteria > Bacillati > Actinomycetota > Actinomycetes > Glycomycetales > Glycomycetaceae > Glycomyces > Glycomyces rhizosphaerae. The sequence goes on along the minus strand of NZ_JBHRWO010000009.1, from coordinate 15,609 downwards.
CCCCCACCCCGAGTCCCACCTCGCGTTCAGCTTCGAGCAGGTGCGCGAGGCCGTCGAGGCGTTCGGCTGGCCCTCGGTGGTCAAGCCGGTCAGCGGCTCCTGGGGCCGCGGCGTCACCAAGATGGTCAACGCCGAGTGCGTCGACGCGTGGATCGGTGGCCGCGAATCCGCCGACGCCGCCGGGAAGCTCTTCCCGGTCCTGGTGCAGGAGTATGTCGACAAGCCCGGCCATGACCTGCGCGTCGTGGTCGTCGGGGCCGAGCCCGTGGCGGCCATCCGCCGGGTCTCCGACCACTTCCGCACCAACACCACGCTCGGCGCCGACGTCGAGCGGATCGACGTCACCGCCGAGATGGCCGACCTGTGCCGCCGGGTGACCGACATCATCGGCGAGGGCTTCTACGGCATCGACCTGGTCGAGGACCGTGCCGTCGGGGCGCTCAAAGTCCTTGAGGTCAACGCCAACCCCGAGTTCGCGAAGTCCTCATCGGTCCACGGCGTCGACATCGCCGCCGCCGTGGCCGACCACGTCCTGGCGACCCTCGCCGCCCCCCTGCCGAGCACCCCTTGAAGGAGGAGTCCGCATGGAGCTGTATGACACCGCCGTGGTGCTCACCCGGGTCATGACCTCGGGCACCGTGATGAGCATCGAGAAGGGCGACCGGGAGCTGCCCGGACTCGAACGCCTGCTCGCCAAGCAATGCGGCCGCAGCCGCGTGTCCCTGGTCAACTCGTCGAGCGCCGCGATCCACGCCGCCGTGGCCGGCCAGGGCCTCGGCCACGGCGACCGCATCGGCGCGGATGGGCTCGACGAGTCCACCGTCGCCTTCCTCGCCTGGCTCGGGATCACCGCCGTTGACGACGGGCCGGTCCCGTTCGAGCGGATCCGCCTCACCGCCGAGAACGCCGGAGACCTGCGCGCCCTCGCCGCGGGCGTCACGGCGCCGGCCCTCGTGGTCGACCTGTGCGACATGGGCTTCGGGCCTGCGGCCGCCGTCCTCACCGACGACGAGACGAGCTGGGCCCGGGCCGAGCGCCTCAAGATCTTCGGCGCCTTCGACCTGCGGACGATGTGGACCCAAGAGGAGTCCAATCCGGACCTGGTACCGGGCGTCCAGTGCAACTACCGACTCAGTCCCCTGGTGGCGGCCTGCATCAGGGTCGCCCTCAACCAAGCCGTCAAGAGCCAGGCCGCACAGGCCGCGCCTTCAGGAGCCTCCTGATGATCGCACCGATGTCCGGGACCGAGATTCTTGGAGCCGCATGATGATCACTGACCACCCGACGGCCCCGCTCGATCCGCCTGCGGCGGCCGACCGCGAGGCCGAGCTGGCCGCCCTCGGCGGCTCGGCCATGATCGGCAAGGACGTGCGCCGCACCGCCTTCCCGGTCATCACCAAGGAAGACGTCCTGCACATGCTGCTCGCCCAGCGGCAGGACCCCGCCAAGATCGTCGGCGGCTTCGCCGAGTCCTATCGCGACTACGTGGGCGCGGCCTTCGCGCTGCCCACGGCGTCGGGCACGGCGAGCCTGCACATGGCCCTGGTCGGCGCCGGAGTCGAGCCCGGCGACGAGGTCATCGTCCCCGCGTTCACCTTCATCGCCACCGCTCAGGCCGTCGTTGCGGCCCATGCGATCCCGGTGTTCGTCGACATCGACCCGGTCACCTACTGCATGGACCCCGCCGCCGCGGCGGCGGCCGTGACCGACCGGACCAAGGCGGTCATGCCCGTCCACGTGCACGGGCTCCCGGCCGACATGCCCGCACTGCGGCGCCTGTGCACCGCGCAAGGCCTGGCCCTGGTCGAGGACGCCTCGCACGCCCACTCGGCGCGCATCGGCGACCGGATCGCGGGCTCCATTGGGGACGCCGCGGGGCAGAGCCTCATGGCCGACAAGAACTTCCCGCTCGGCGGCGAGGGCGGCATCGCCTTCTTCGCCACCGAGGAAGCCCACACCCGCGCCGTCGACTACCTGGCGCGGCACGGCATCGACTACCGGATGGCGCCCATCGCGGCGGCCTTCGGCGCGAGCCAGCTCGAACGCCTGCCCTACTACGACAAGGTGCGGGCGCGCAACGCCGCGATCCTCGCCGAGTCGCTGCGCGGGACCGGCCTGTTCGAGCCGCCGCACGTGCCCGAGGGGCACGTCCACGCTTACAACATGTACCGCATCGGCCTGCACCCCGAGCGGATCGGCCTGGACGACCTGCCGGTCCACGCGGTCAAGCAGGCCGTGCACGAACTGCTCGTGGCCGAGGGCGTCCCGGCGCGGGAGTGGCAGAACACGCCGATCCCCTGCCACCTGCCGTTCCGGCACCGCGACGGGTTCGGCAACGGCTATCCGTTCTCGCTCAACCCGAGAGCGGTGCGCGACCACCGGCCCGAGGACTTCCCGAACACGGTCGCGATGTTGGAGAGCACCCTCGTGCTGTGCCGCGAACTGCGATCCCCTGTGGAGTACGAGCGGGTGCTGCGCTACGGGGAGGCCTTCGCGAAGGTCGCCGCCCGCCCCGACGCGATCCGCAAACTGGCCTCGGGCGACGTCCCGCGGCCGCAGCACCGGGCGGCCCGCCTTGGGTGACGAGCGACGCCTGAACGTGGCCGTCATCGGCGCGAGCGGCTACACCGGCGGCGAGACCGTCCGCCTCCTGGCCGACCACCCCCATGTGCGCCTGGCGTTCCTGTCCGCCGAACGCCACGCCGGGTCCACTGTGGGGGCCGTCCATCCGTGGCTGCGCAACCATCCCGTGGTCGGGCGGCACCGGCTCAGGCCGCTCGAGGAGATGCCCGAAGTCGACGTGGCGTTCTCGTGCCTGCCCACCGGGGCGCTCCCGAAGGCACTCCCGCACATCGCGAAACACGCCGATCGGGTCCTCAACCTGGCCGGGGACTTCAGGCTCCACGACCGGGCCGAGACCCGCCGCCACTACCCCGATGCCGAAGCGGTCGACGAGAAGTTCGCGTACTTCGTGCCGGAGCTGTCGGCCGACCTGGGCGCCGAGCGGTTCGTGAACCTGCCCGGGTGCATGGCCGTGGCCTCGATCTACGCGCTCTACCCGCTGTTCTGCGACAACCTCGTCGAATCCCGGGTGGTCGTGGACGCCAAGACCGGGTCCTCGGGCTCGGGCAAGGGCAGCGGCGAGCACCCGGCCGAGCGGGCCGGGAACTTCCGCGTCCACAAGCCGCACGGCCACCGGCACGCGCCGGAGATCCGCCAGGCCCTCGCCGAGTTCACCGGCTTCGAACCGGAGCTCCAGTTCTCGACCCACAGCCTCGACATGCCGCGCGGCATCATGGTCTCCTGCTATTCCCAACTGCGGGAAGGGGTCACGGCGCTCGAAGTGAAGCGCGCGTACGCCTCCGCATACGCGGGCAAGCCGTTCGTCAAGTTCCGCACGGCTCCCAAACGCCCGCAAGACTTCCCGATGCTCAAGGCCGTCGTCGGCTCCAACCTCGCCGAGGTGGCGGTCAGCGTCCAGGGCACCGAGGTCGTGAGCGTGGCCGCGCTCGACAACCTCGTCAAGGGCGCCGCCGGACAGGCGGTCCAGACGATGAACCTCATGATGGGCCTCGACGAGTCGACCGGCCTGCCCACGACGGCGGTGGGACCGTGACGAAGCCGCTCTACTGCGTCAAAGTCGGCAGCTCCACACTGGATCGATCGGACATCGGCGACGGCGGGATCTACGCCGAGATCGCCACCCTCGTGCGCCGCGGCGCGCGGGTGCTCATGGTCGCGGGCGGCGCGGCCGGCATCGAACGCCACTACCGGACCATCGGCCGCTCCATGCCCGAGCTGGGGTTGAGCAGCGGCGACGCCGTGCGCTACTGCCCGCCCGAGGAGATGCCGCACCTGGTCGAGGCCTACCGCCGCGTGACGCTGCCCGCGGTCGAGGCGGGTCTCAAAGCACAGGGGCTCACGGTGAACACCGCCACCGCGACGCACCTGGTGCGCGGCAAGGCGAACCGCCCGCTCAAGGTCCGGTCCACGACCGGCGGGACCCGTCTGGTGCGCGACCACCGCGCGGGCATGCCGACCGAAGTGGACACCGTACGGCTGGAGGCGCTCCTCGACGCCTTCGACGTCGTGTGCCTCTCCCCGCCCGTGGCCGACGCTGAAGGCGATCCGCTCAATGTGGATGCCGACGTCCTCGCGGCCGTGCTCGCGAACTCCTTGCGGGCCGACCACCTCCGCCTCGTCACCGGCACCGCCGGGCTCCTGGCCGACCCGCACGACCCGGCCTCCACCCTCACCGACCTCTACCCCGGCGAGGGCGCGGCGTTCGCGGGCGGTCGCATGAAGCAGAAGGTCCGCGCCGCCGAGATCGCCTTGGACGCCAGCGCCGACGTGGCGATCTGCGGCCCCGACACCCTCACCGACCCGACCGGCTGGACCCGCTTCTGGCCCAGCCGCGAGCCCGCACCGGACCTGGCGCTGCTCACCCGCGCCGCCGCGATCCCGTCCGTCTCCGGCGACGAACGCGAGCTCGCCGAATACCTCCAGGGCTGGTGCGCCGCAGAGGGACTGGATGCCGAGATCGATCCGGCCGGGAATCTCGTCGCCACGAAGGGCGGCGGTCCGCGGCGCCTGCTCATGCTCGGCCATCTCGACACCGTGCCGTTCCACTGGCCCACTTCCTGGCAGGAGGACGGCACGCTGTTCGGGCGCGGCACGGTCGACGCCAAGGGCTGCCTGGTCAACTTCCTCGAAGTGCTGGCGGCGGCCGACGTGCCCGCCGGCGCGCAGATCCGCGTGGTCGGCGCCGTCGAAGAGGAGATCTCCTCCTCCAAGGGCGCCTTCTGGGTCCGCGACCACTATCCGGCGGACGCGGTCGTCATCGGCGAGCCCAGCGGCTCGGGGACGCTCACGCTCGGGTACCACGGGCTGTTCAAACTCCGCATCACCGCCACTGTGGACAGCGGCCATTCGGCGGCCCGGGACGCGGTGTCCGCACCGGACGCGCTCATCGCGGCCCTGGCGCTGTACCGCGAAGCGGTACTCGCCGAAGCGCCCGAATCGCTCAGCGCGGTCATCGACACCTGGACCGGCCGCGAGCCGGGCCGCGACACGGCGACGGCCATCCTGAATTTCCGGACTCCCCCCGGAGCGGCACCGGAGGCGCTCATCAAGGCGCTCCCGGACCTGCCGGGGGTGGACGCGGCGATCCTGCGCGCCACCCCCGGCTTTCAGGGCGGGCGCACTTCACCGCTGGCGAAGTCGTTCGCGAAGGCCTTCGCGGCCAATGAGATTCGGGCCCGGCACGTGGTCAAGAAAGGCACCTCCGACATGAACACGCTCGCCACGACCTGGGAGGGCGTCCCGATGGTCGCCTACGGTCCCGGCGACTCGGCGCTCGACCACACCGACGCCGAGCGCATCGGGGCCGACGAGGTCCGCCGCGCCCGCGCGGTACTCGCCGCCGCGGTGGCCGACTGGCTCGCCAGGGAGGCGCGATGAGCAGCCTGGCCCTCCTCCAAGATCTCGCGGCCGAGCGCAGTCCAGCGTCCCGGGCGGTGGCCGCGCGCCGCCTCATCGTGGACATGGCCGCCAGTGAACGCGGCTGCCACCTCGGCGGGAGCCTGTCGGTGATCGACATCCTCCTGGCCGCGTTCGACCGGGCCGAGGGCGACGACGGGACCCGCGTCGTGCTCAGCAAGGGCCACGCCGCCGCCGGTCTCTATGCGGCCCTATATGTCACGGGTCGACTGACCGAGAACCCCGCCCCGCTGTACGGGAAGGCCGGGCACCCGTACACCGGGCACCCCGGCCCGAAGGTCCCCGGCGTGGCGTATCCGACGGGCAGTCTCGGGCACGGTCTCCCCTACGCCGCCGGTTGGGCCTGGTCGCAGCGTCTCAAGGGCCTGCCCGGTCTCGGCATCGCCGTCAGCGGCGACGGCGAGCTCCAAGAAGGGCTCGTCTGGGAGAGCCTGCAGGTCGCCGCCGCGCGGCGCCTGGGCAACTTCGTGCTCGTCGTGGACCGCAACGGCGGGCAGAACGACGGGCTGGTCGATGACATCTCGCCGCTGCCGGACCTCGCGGACCGCTTCCGCGCCTTCGGGTTCGGCACGGCCGAAGTGGACGGCCACGACCACGCCGCGCTGACCGCCGTCCTCGCCGGGTCCCGCGCGGGCGACCGGCCGCTCGCGGTCATTGCGAACACCGTGAAGGGCAAGGGCGTCCGCGCCGTCGAAGGCAAGGCCGGCTCCCACTACGTCAGCATCGACGCCGACCGGGCCGAGAAATGGAAGCGGGGCATCCGATGACGTTGTCCGGCCGCGACGCCTACCGCGCCGCCCTCACCGAACTCGCCGAGACCGACCCCGCGATCGTCTGCATCGAAGCCGACCTCGGCGGCAAGAAGCACCCGTTCGCCGAAGCGCACCCCGACCGCTTCTTCAACGTGGGCATCGCCGAAGCGGCCATGATCGACATGGCGGCCGGGCTCGCCTCGGGCGGCTTCAAGCCGTTCGTGAGCACCTTCGCGCCCTTCGCGACCCTGCGCGCCGCCGAGAGCTTCAAGCTCGCGCTCGGCTACCTCGGCGCGAACGTCACGGTCGTCGCCCCGTACGCCGGGGTCTCCGGGGCCTGGTTCGGCACCACCCACCACTGCCTCGAGGACCTCGCGGTCGCCCGCGCCGTCCCCGGCGTGGTCGTCGCCGCGCCCTACGGCGAGGCCGAGATGCGCGCCGTGGTCGCCTCGGCGGCGGCCTCGGGCCGCCCGCATTACATCCGCACCGGCCGCAGCGCGGCCTATGAGAGCTTCTCCCCCGCCGACGCGGGAACGCCACTGGTCTACTGGGCCAACGAAGGAGCATCGGGTGCCGCGTGCCTGGTGTCGGTGGGGGAGGAGGCCACCAGGCTGTGCCTGGAGGCCACTGAGCAGGACCCGGGCCTCGCCCACGCGCATCTGTGCTATGTGGACAACGAGCACTTGGCGGCCGCCGCGAAGGACCTCGCGTCCCGGCACGACCGCCTCACCGTCGTCGAGGAGCACCGCCGCGCGGGCTCCGTCGCCGAAGCGCTCGCCCTGCTGCTGCCCGAATGCCGCGTCAACAGCGCGTGCGCCGACGACCGCTGGCCCACCGAGGGCGGCGACCACGCCGAGACCATGGCGCAGCTCGGACTCACCAGAACCGCCGTCCTCGACGCGGCGGCCCAGCACCGACACCACCAGGAGACCGCACCGTGCACGTCCTCATGATCGAATGCAACCCCAACGGCATGGCGGGCATCGCCAACGCCCTCGAACTCGGCCACGACGTCACCCTGATCTCGGTCGACCCCGACTTCTACCTGGCGATCTCGCCGCTGACGGCGGGCACTTACGCGCACCCGAACTGCACCGTGGTCAAGAGCGAGGCCGCGTTCGACATCGACGAGCTGGTCGCGCTCGCCCGCGAGATCGACGCCGAGAACCACGTTCACGGCGTCACGACCTACAGCGAGTACCACACCGTCCACACCGCCGCGGTCGCCAGCGCACTCGGCCTGCCCGGCATGAGCGTCGACGGGGCCCGCAACGCCCGTCACAAGCACCGCACCCGCCTCGCCCTGGACGGCGTCGAGGGGATCCGGCAGCCCCGGTTCCGGGCCGTCTCCGACCCGTCCGAAGTGGAGTCTGCGGTCCGCGAGATCGGCTTCCCCTGCGTCGCCAAGCCCTCCGACGGCACCGCCAGCCTCCATGTCCTGCATCTCAAGGACGAGGACGACCTGCGCGACTACCTCACCGAGCTCGAAGGGGTCGCCGACTACGGGCGCGGCGTCATCCGCGTCCCCGAGATCGTGATCGAACAGTTCGTGCCCGGCGAGCTCATCTCCGTCGAATCGTGCGTGCTCGCGAACGGCGAGATCGTCAACCTCGGCCTCACCGACCGGCCCCTCAGCGGCTTCCCGCACTTCATCGAGATGGGCGCCACCTACTTCACCGGCCACCCGCTGCAGGACGAGCTGTTCGCGACCACCACGAAGGTGCTCAAGGAACTCGGCGTCGACTTCGGGTTCATCCACACCGAGTTCCTGCTCGGCCCCGAAGGGCCGGTGCTGTGCGAGGTCAACGGCCGCTTGATCGGCGGGATCGTGCCCTCGCTCATGCAGATCACCAGCGGCGTCGACGCCTACCTGGAGGTCATCCGCCAGGCCCTGGGCGAGCAGCCCGAGCTGCCGTTCCCCGGCGAGACCACCGCCGGCGGGCACTGGTTCGGCGCGCCCATCGACGGCGTCGTGGAGTCCATCGAGTTCGACCTCGACGGGCAGCCCGGCTTCCATTCCGCCTTGGCGTACAAGAAGCCCGGCACCACGGTGTCCCGCCTGTCGAAGTCCAATTTCGACTGGATCGGCCACGTCATCTTCACCGGCGCCGACCGCGCCGAGGTCAACAAGCGCTGCGAGGCGGCCCTGGACCACGTCGACCTGCGGATGCGGCTGGACGTCGCCCGATGACCACCCACATCTACAAGGGCATCGCGATACCGTCGCTCGACCGCGCGACGCTGTTCGATGTCGTCGTGGACGACGGCGTCTTCACCCACGTCGACGCCGTGCCACGGCCGCGCGGCGGCGGCGAGACCGAGCTGTGGCCCGGTTACACCGAGGCGCACGCGCACTTCGCGCTGCCGTGCAACTGGGACGACTCGCTCGACTCGCCGCGCATCACCGCCCTGCAGTATCTCTACCACGGCGTCACCCAGGTGGTCGACATGTTCGGCTTCCCGGTCATCGCCGACGAATGGGAGGCGGGCCGCGCCGACTCCCCTTGGCCCTACCCGGAAGTGGTCCACTGCGGGTACGCGGTGACGGCGATGACCGACGGGGCCGGGCGCAACGGCCACGGCGTCGAGTTCCCCGCGCCCGTCTACATGCTCGCGGTCGAATCCGACCTCGAGATCGCCTTGCGCGCCAACGCCGAACGCGGCGCGACGTTCCTCAAGGCCATGTTCACCGACGGCACCGAGCAGCCGGGCAGCCCGGTGCGCTTCTCGCGCCTCTCCGAGCGGATCCTGCGCTTCACCGCCCGCATGGCCGAGGAGCGCGGCATCCCCGCCGTCATCGACTGCAACACGTTGGAAGAGACCCGCTTCGCCTACGAGTGCGGCTTCCGGCTCTTCGCCCATTCGGTGCGCGACACCGAGCTGACCGAGACCGACTGGAAGGAGTTCGACGGCGCCCGCTTCGTCTCCACCCTCGCCGGCCTGCGGCCGATGATCATGAGCGGAGACGACTTCGCCGCCGAATACAGCCGCGAAGGCTTCGTCCAAACCCAGGACCCGCACAACCTCGCGTTCGTCCAGAAGATCGAGCAGCCCTTCGGCATCGAGTACGGCGTGCAGGAGACCCGCACGGCCGCACTCCAGGACATGCGCCGCAACGCGCTCGCGGCGCTCGACCGCGGCCGGCTCCTTGTCGGCACCGACTCGGGCAATCTCGGTGCGTACCACGGCTACTCGTTCCTCTCCGAGCTCGAACTGCTGCGCGGCGAGGACCCGACGCCCGACCTGGCGTTCCGGCTGCGCGAGCAGGCCACCGTCGGCGGGCGCCGCTACTTCGACGAGCTCGCCGGGCGCCCCTCCCCCGAGCACCCGATCAGCGTCGGGCAGCCCGCCACGTTCAACCTCCACGACCCCGCCAGTCCGCTCTCGGCCCTGCCCGAGACCACGGTCGTCCAGGGCGTGCCGATCGACCGCGACGCCATCGCCGCAGAGATCAGCGCGCTCCGCGCCACCGACACGAAAGGCAAGGTCATCCTGTGACAGCCCAACGCAGACGGACCCTCATCGGGGTCAACGCCGGCATCTTCCTCGCCCACATCGGCAACTTCATCTGGTTCCCGATCCTGATCGCCGCGCTCGGCGAGACCGAGTCGGGGTTCCTGGCGGGCCTGGTCATGTGCATGACCTATGTGGGCCGCCTGCTCGCGACGTTCTCGTACGAGGGGTTCGCGGCCCGCACCGGCATCCGGGGCGCGGTCTTCGCGGGCACCGCGCTCGAAGCGCTCGCGCTGCTCGGCATGGGGTTCTCCAGCGGCGTGGTCCTCTACTGCGTCCTGGCGTTCTTCATCGGCTTCGGCTCCGGCACCGCCTTCCCGGGGCTCAAGAACGTGCTCATCTCCTACCCCGAAGACGAACGCGCCAAAGCGTTCTCGACGTTCCAGATGTCGGCCCAGGTCGGCCTGTTCGGCGGCGCGCTCCTGGGCGGTCTCATCGCCGGGTTCGACCTGCGCCTGGTGTTCACCATCGTCTTCGTCATCTTCATCGGCTTCTGCCTCTCGGCCTCGGCGTTCATCCCGAAGCACGGCTACGAGCCGTCCACTGGGGATGCCGCACCGGAGCCCGCGACCGAGGGACGCGCACCCCTGTTCAGCCTCAGGGTGTTCAAGGGCATCGAGGTGCGCGGCGCGACCGCCTACTTCGTGCTGTCGGCCGTGTTCTGGTTCCTGGAGATGTGCTTCATCGTGGGCATCCCGCTCCACATGCAGCAGTTCGCGCCCGATCTCGTGCCGTCCGCGCCGTTCTGGGTCACCGGGCTCACGCTCCTGGTCCTCCAGTACCCGCTGTTCAAGTTCCTGATCAAGCACCTTCGCCCCGGGACCGTCATGGCCGTCGGCCTCGCGGGCATGGTCGCCGCGTTCCTGGCGTTCGGCATCGGGCAGACGTTCGCGTGGGTCCTCGCCGGCTGCTTCGTCGTCGTGCTCGGCGAGATCCTCTTCGCGCCGTCGTTCGACATGTGGGTGGCGCGCAAGGTCCCCGAAGACCGGCTCGCGAAGGCCATGGGCGCCATGCACTTCTTCCGCAGCGCCGGGAACATGGCCGGGGCGCTCCTCGCCGGCCTCATGTACGACCTCGCCGTGGCCGCCGACGCCCCGAGCGCGCACTGGTTCCTCATCGCCGCCGTCGCCGCGGTCTGCGCGCTCATCTGCCTCTTCAGCAAGGAGGCGCCCGCCGAACCGGTGGAGGAGACTGAAGCCGAACCCGCTGCGGCAGCGGCGACCTAGCAAGGGAGACAGATCATGGCAGACATCTGCGTCATCGGCGGCACCCGGTTCTTCGGAAAGCGCCTGGTCCACCGCCTGCTCGGCGACGGCCACCGCGTCACGCTCGTCAACCGCGGCATCACGCCGGACCCATTCGGCGACAAGGTGGAGCGGCTCGTCGCCGACGCGACCGACACCGCATCGCTCACCACCGCCGTCGCCTCGTCCCGCTTCGACGCCGTGGTGCACCAGATGTGCTACTCCCCCAGGACCGCCGTCGCCGCCTGCGAGGCCTTCGGCGACCGGGCCGGAAAGTTCGTGCTCACCTCCAGCATGGAGGTCTACAACGCCGACACCTTCCGCTGGGAGATCCCCGCGCCGCCCATGAGCGCCTTCGCCCGCGAGAGCGAGCTGGACCCGGCGGACTACCGGTACGACCTCGATCTGCCTTGGGACGACGAGGGATTCCTCTGGCCCAACTACGGCGAGGGCAAGCGCCAGGCCGAGGCCGCGATGACTTCACAGGCGGCGGTTCCGGTCGCGATCGCCCGCATCGCGCACGTGCTCGACGCGAACGAGGACTTCACCGGCCGCGTCCAGTTCCACGTGGACCACCTCCGGGAGGGCCGCGAGATCCTGGCGCACGCCAACCCCGGCAAGACCTCGCTGGTGCCCGCGACCGAGGCCGCGGCGTTCCTGGCGTGGCTGGCGACGAACGAGGTCGAGGGCCCGGTCAACGCCGCGGCGCCGGAACCGGTGAACGTGTACGACGTACTCGCCGCCTTCGAAGAGGCCGTGGGCCGCAAGGCGACAGTGGTCGAGCAGGAGTCCCCTTCCGGCGACGACCTCTCCCCCTATTCATGCCCGGCGGACTTCGGCATGAGCGTCGACAAGGCCGCCGAACTCGGCTTCGCCTTCCGACCCGCTGCGGACTGGCTCCCCGAACTGGCCGCCGCAGCAGTGAAGGAGTCCTGATGTTCGACCTTCTCGTGCACGTCAGGGTGACCGACCCCGCCGAGGCCCCGGCGGTGGCCGAGGCCTTCGCCGACATGCGGCCGCTGTGCCTCGCCGAGGACGGCTGCGTCCACTGGAACGCCTACCAGTCCCTTGAGGACGAAACCAGGTTCACCCTGGTGGAGCGCTGGGCCTCCCGCGAGTCCTGGGAGGCCCACGGCACCGAGAAGGCCATCCAGGAGATCTACCTGCCACGCGTGCTCCCGCGCGTCGAGCGGGAAGTCCACCCCAGCCGCACCCTGGGAACCGAAGGAGACCAATGAGCCAGCACCGCATAGCCGTCGTCGGCGGCCGACCCGCACCGATCCACGGCGCCAAGGAACTCGGCATCGACGTGGTCCTCGCCCACGCCGAAGGCCAGTACGACCCCGCCGAGTCCGAGGCGCACTGCTCGCAGATCGTCACCGGCGACATCACCGACACCGACGTGCTGCTGCGCATGCTCGCGCCGCTGCACGAGGAGCGGCCGTTCGACCGCATCCTGACCACCACCGAGCTCTCCGCAGTCCCCGTCGGCGAAGTCAACGCCAAGCTCGGCCTCCCCGGCACGCCCGTCGAGGTCTCGCGCACGATCCAGGACAAGGCCCTGACCCGCCAAGCCCTGGACCGGCACGGCCTCAGCCCGGTGCGGCACCGCATCGTGACCGACCCCGCCGACGCGGCGGCATTCCTGCAAGACGCGGGCGGACGCTGCGTCCTCAAGCCGGGCAAGGGAGCGGGAAGCCTGCACATCAACGTGGTGCGAAACGCGGAGGAAGCCGAGCGGGCATTCGACGCGATCACGGCCTTCGGCTACGGAGGAGTACTGGCGGAGGAGTTCCTAGAAGGCCCGGTGGTGAGCGTGGAGGCCTTCTCTAGTCAAGGTCGCCATGTCGTCCTCGGCATCTGCGAATACCAGGTCAACGACCACTTCGTGGAATGGGAGTGCAGCGTCTCCGCCGATGTGGCCCTGCCGCACCTGCCCGCGCTGCACCAGCTCACCGCCGACGTCCTCGACGCGGTCGGACTCAAGGACGGCCCTTCGCACAGCGAATTCGTCCTCACCGCGGCCGGCCCGCGCCTCTTGGAGACCCACAACCGCCTGTCGGGCAACGGCATCCCGGAACTGGTCCGCCGCGCCACCGGCTGGGACCCGGCCCGCCTTTTCATGACGGTCCCGCTCGGCATCGAGCAGCTGCCGTCCGAAGCACCGGAGCCCCTGCGCGGCGCCGCGATCCGCTTCCTCGCCGCCGCCCCGGGAATGGTCACCGCCGTCACCGCCGACCTCGACGTACCGGTCCGCCACCTCCCGCCCGCCACCTTCCACCCGCACACGATCCCGTTCCTGAAGGACCTCGCCGACGCCGAAGCGGCCGCGGTCATCGGCAAGCACGAGGGCGACACCATCGCCCCCATGCACTCCCTCCTCGCCTGCGACAACGGCTACACGGTCGCCACGGCCCCGACCCGGGAAGCAGCAGTGCAACGCTGCGCCGACCTGGCAGCCCAGATCAAGTTCCACACCACCTGACCCCTGCAAACCAATCGGCCGCCGCATCTCATGCGGCGGCCGTTTGCGTCGAACACTGCCAGGTTGAACGCCGAAATCGGGTTCTTGAAAGAATGCCGTGTGACGTTGACACCCATGTGCCTGGTCTTCCTGACCCGCCCCACTCCTGACGGAAGACGAGAAGTCCTGCTTGGGCGCAAGAAGACCGGCTTCGGCGCCGGCAAGATAGTCGGACTCGGCGGACATGTGGAACCGAACGAGACCGCAGTCCAGGCCGCAGCGCGTGAGACCGCCGAAGAGTCAAGTCTGGTCGTGGCCGTCGGCGACCTCCGCGAAGCCGCGAACTTGACATTCCGGTTCCCGGCAAGACCTGCCTGGGACATGCAGGTAGCCGTATTCGTCGCAGACCAGTTCACCGGCGACGCACACGAGTCCGAGGAGATCGCCCCACGCTGGTATCCGACCGATGACCTACCGGTCCAAGACGTGTGGGACGACAATCAATACTGGCTCCCGCAAGTGCTGGAAGGTCAGCAACTCAACGCGGAGTTCGAGTTCGCCGACGATTGCGAGACCGTCGCTACGGTCCAGATCGTTCGCGTGTCTGAGAATCAGCCCGAGTAGCGAACTGCCCTACCTTCTACCGGAGCACTAGCCCCGGACCTCCACTTCGGCCTTCGGCTTTGACTGGGCCTGGGTTCAAGATGGCAGCGACAACGGGTGGCTGTTTCCTGGGTCTGGTCTTCAGCATTCGGGGCGGACTGGGTTGTGGTTCAGGCAGTCAGCGACAACGGGGTGGTTGCGTCCTGGGCCTGGTCTTCGGCTTCGATGTCTCGGGGCTTGCGGTCAAGGCAGTCAGCGACAACGAGGTGGTGTCAACCCTGGCGAGTTCTTCGGCCTGTGGGATCGATTGGGTTCTGGTTCAGGCGGGCAGCGACAAAGGGCTGAGTGGAGGGCTGGGCTCGCTCTTCGGCTATAGGCGGTGCCTGTTCCGGGTCCTTGCCTGGGTGGGTTTGTTGCCTGTGCATGCTGAGGGGCCCGAACCCATATGGGTGTCGGGCTGCGCTGCTGGTGTTGCGGCGCTTCCCCTCAGCAGTCGCCCGCTGAGGGCACAGTAAGAACGGTGGTTCCCCGTAGTCGACCTCCCGGTCCGGGCCAGCCATCACCTTCAGAGGTTTGCTGGGTTCGGAAGGCTTGGGGGCCTTGACGATCGGCGGCGTGACCTGTTGTGGTGGTGCCGGTGTTGCCTGGTTGGGTGTCGTGAACTTCGCTCGGCATTTCGCTCTCGCTGCCTTCATGGCTTTGAGGGCGCGGTCCCGGTCGATGGCCTCGGCCAGGGCATCGAGGTCGGGTTTCATGGTCTCGGACCATTCGGTCCGGTAGAGCCCGGTGGGGAACACGTCCCAGTCGGTGCCGGTGTGCTCAGTGTCCATGTCCTGGTCGGTGCGCCAGTCGGAGCAGCCGCACCCAGCCGTGGTGTCGGTGGGGTCGCTCTGGATGCCAGCGTGGTCGTGGTGGGTGATGATGGCTTGTCCGGGGCCGGTCTTCTCCACGGTCCAGCCGGTGGTGTGGATGCGGCCGTGGTGGAACCGGCACAGCAGGATCAGGTTCTCCGCGATTGTGGGGCCGCCGTCGGCCCAGTGCTGGATGTGGTGGGCTTCGGTCCAGGCGACCGGGCGCCCACACCCGGACCAGGCGCAACCTCCTGGCTGCTCAAGCTCCAGCTTCCGCCGCAGGGCCGTGTTCGGGAGGCGCAGTGCCCGACCGAGTTCGATCGCTTCGCCTGTGGCGTAGTTGAACACCGAGGGGATCACCACGCCCTCGCAAGCCAGGAGGCGCGCCCTGGGAACCGAGATCGGGTCGCCCTCCAGCAGCGGGAGGCGGCCGGTGTCCTTGCCCTGCAACGTCTCGATATCGACCGTGAGATCGAGGGTGGCGGTGTGCCCGTGTCTTGTTGCGGCTTGTGGGGAGGAACCGTAGCCGGCCAGGAGCTGGTGGAGGGCTTCAGCGTGCCGGTGTTCTTGCGGGGGCAGGAGACCGTCGCTGTCCTGGTCTTCTTGACGCGGTGGCGGGCAGGCGGTCTGCAGGTACTTGTCCAACAACCGGCCCGTGGTGTCGGAGAGCTCCGCCGAGAGGC
>NZ_JBHRWO010000008.1:225345-248891 GCF_042647865.1 Glycomyces rhizosphaerae | reverse complement strand
TCACCGTCGGCGTCCGCGCCGAAGGCGTGGAGGAGTGCGCGGTCCTGGACCTCGCCGCGCTCGGCGGGACACTCGTCTCCGCCGTCGGCGACGTCGGCGGGTTCGTCCACACCGACCTCGACCGGGCCGAGCCGATGATCGACACCGGCTGGTCCACCGGCACCAGCGTCGACTTCGCCCAAGCCGACCCGGACATCGTCGTCGGTACCGGCAACGTGCACGGCAACGAGAGGGGCCACGTCGGCGTCTCCACCGACCGCGGCAAGACCTGGCGCAACGCCGCTCGGGTCGAGGGCGTCCCCGGCGACGGCCACGGCGGCACCGTCGCCGTCAGCGCCGACGGGTCCAGGATCTTCTGGACCCCGGGCGACTCCGAGGTCACCCCGGTGTACAGCACCGACCTGGGCGAGACGTGGAACCCGGTCGAGGGACTCCCGGCGGGAGCGAAGATCCGGTCCGACCGTGTCAAGGCGTCGGTCCTGTACTCGTTCTCGGGCGGCACGTTCTACCGCAGCACCGACGGGGGCGCGACGTTCACCGACACCGGAGCGACAGGCCTGCCCACCGGCGGTGTCGACGACTTCCGCGCCGTCCCCGGCAAGAAGAACCACGTCTGGCTCGCCGGGCGCGGGGACTCCGAGAAGGACATCGAAGGGGGCATGTGGCGGTCCAAGGACGGCGGCATCACCTGGAAGCGCCTCGCCAAGTTCGACACGGCCGAGTCGGTCGGCTTCGGCAAAGCCGCCAAGTCGTCCGGTTACCCGGCGATCTACACCTCAGCGCTGATCGACGGCAAGGCCGCGATCTACCGCTCGACCGACGGCGGCTCCAAGTGGACCCGCATCAACGACGACGCTCACCAGTGGGCCTACTCGGGGTCCGCCATCACCGGTGACCCGCTCGTCTACGGCCGCGTCTACCTCACCACCAACGGCCGCGGCATCATCTACGGCGACATCACCAGCTGACGAACGGAAGCCGCCCCGCGCGACGCGGGGCGGCCATCACCGAAGCGACACCGCGAAAGGAATCACGATCATCACCGGAACGCACGCGAGAGCCTCCGCGACCGGTGAGGGAGGCGAGCCTCGACTTCGTCATCCGCGGGGGACCGTACGCGGTCCCCGCCTGGGCCGAGCCACCGTCCTATTGCGATCCGGCTCCGACCGATACAGACCCCCGACCAGAAGGACACCGACATGACTGCAGCACTTTCGGTGCAGCTCTATAGCGTGCGGGACGCGCTCGCCGCCGACCTGCCGGGCACGCTCGACCGCATAGCGGGACTCGGCTTCGCGAACGTGGAACTCTTCGACTTCGTCGACCGAGTGGACGAGTACCGCACCGCGCTCGCGAACGCGGGCCTGGCCGCGCTCTCGGGCCACGCGCCGATCGCCGAGGGCGATGCCGAGCGCGCAATCGAGGCCGCGGCCGCCCTCGGCATGCGGACGCTCATCGAGCCGATGATCCGCCATGGATGGGAGACCGCGGACGGCGTGCACGCGATCGCGGACCGGCTCGGTCAGATCGCCGCCCAGGCCGGGCCGCTCGGCATCGAGGTCGGCTACCACAACCACACCTGGGAGTTCGAGTCCGCTATCGACGGACGCAGCGCCTTCGACGTGTTCGCGGAACGAATCGACCCCGCGGTAGTGCTCGAAGTCGACACCTACTGGGCCGAGGTCGGCGGCCAGAGCGCGCCCGAGCTCCTGGCCCGCCTCGGCGACCGCGTGCGGCTGCTCCACGTCAAGGACGGACCCCAAAGCGGCGACGCGGCCGCGCAGCAGCCCGCGGGATCGGGCGACATGCCGATCAAGGAGATCCTGGCGGCCGCACCCCAGGCCGTGCGGGTCATCGAATTCGACGCTTACGCCGGCGACATCTTCGACGGGATCGCGCAAAGCCTGCGGTTCGTCTCCAGGCAGGCAGCATGAACGGCGGGCCGGTAGGCGTCGGTGTCATCGGCGCGGGAGTCATCAGCGGCGAATACCTGCGCAACCTCACCGCGTTCCCCGACCTCGCCGTGCGATTCGTGGCCGACCTCGACACGGACCGGGCCAAAGCGCAGGCGGACGCATACGCCGTCCCGGCGTCGGGGACGGTGGCCGAACTCCTGGCGCGCGAGGACATCGAGATCGTGGTGAACCTGACGATCCCCGCCGTCCATGTGGAGGTCGGCCTCCAGATCCTGCGCGCCGGCAAGCACGCCTGGAGCGAGAAGCCCGTCGCACTGGACCGCGAGAGCGGCCTGCTGCTGCTGGAGGAGGCGAGGCGACGCGGCCTCAGGGTCGCGTGCGCGCCGGACACCGTCCTCGGCTCCGGCCTCCAGACCGGCCTGCGGGCCATCAAGGACGGCCGGATCGGGGAACCGCTCACCGCCCTGGCGATCATGCAGGCCCCCGGCCCCGAGTCGTGGCACCCGAGCCCGGAGTTCCTCTTCGACACCGGCGGCGGCCCGCTGTTCGACATCGGACCGTACTACCTGACCGCCCTCGTCCACGTCTTCGGTCCGGTGCGCCGCGTCAGCGCGACCTCGTCGCGGTCCCGCGCCACGCGCGTCATCGGTTCGGGCCCACGCGCCGGAACGGAGTTCCCGGTGAACGTGCCGACCGCGCACAGCGCGCTGCTGGAGTTCGCCGGCGGCGCGAGCGCGGTGGCCGTGTTCAGTTTCGAGTCCCACCTGACGCGTGCCGGCCTCGTCGAGGTCACCGGAACCTCGGGCACGCTCGCGCTCCCCGACCCGAACGGGTTCGGCGGCCCCTCGCAGCTGTGGCGGGACGGCGGCGAACCGGACCTGATCGATGCCAGCGGACCCGAATACGGCAGAGGCGCCGGCGTGCTCGACCTGGCCCGCGCGATCCGATCGGGGACGGAAGAGCGGGCCTCCGGCGCCGTCGCCTTCCACGTGCTCGACATCATGGCCGCGATCACGGAGGCCGCGGCGTCAGGGAGCGCCGTCGAACCGCAGAGCACGGTGATCCGGCCCGATGCACTTCCGCGCCAATGGGACCCGACGACCCGCACACTCTGACCACGGCCGACCTGAGGCGAGGGTCTTCTGGACGGCGGAGACTGCGCGCCGCAACGGTGTGACTGTACCTGGCCGTCCGAAATGATCGTTTCGTCCAAGGGCTGCGCTCGGCCGAAATCAGACCTTTATGGAGTGCGACTATGGCGAAGACTGCCAGCATTGCCGGCGGCGCAGGCGGCATGGGAATCGCTACCGCTCAGATGCCCATGGGGAGTGGCCTCTTCCGTGTGCCAGGGTGCGCGCGCGGAAATAGCCGCGCACCCTGCCCACTGGGTGCTGGGCCGGCGACTACCGGTGTTCCACCGGTCTGATCTTGGCCGCGGGGGAGCGGCACTGACCCTGTCGTTCCAGGGATCCTCAGGGGCCAACGGCTCGTCGCCTGCGGCGCCCGGGGAGCCAACAGATCCAGAACATGATGACCAAGGCGACCACTTGAGATCGACAGTGACTGCTGCCCTTCGGTTGACGGGACGGAGCCGGTGTCGGCAGACCTTCCAGGTGGCGGCGGTGTCCTTGTGGCCGAGGAGGTCGGCGATGAGCTCGATCGAGGCGCCGGCGTCGGACATGATCGATGCAGGCGCGCCCTGAATGCTCCGAGTCCGCGGGGTTGTATAACGCTTTCCAAGTGGCTAGGCTCTGACGACGTCGCCTCAGCCGCGTCCCCGAATCGGAGGTCCCATGCCCGCCGAAACCGCAGCGTCGCTGCCTTACGAGGAGAACCGTTTCGACTTCTCGCCGTGGCGGTTCTGGTCCGAAGCACCCGACGGGCAGCGCGATCGTCAGCGTGAACTGCAGCAGCGGTTGCGGATCGAACGCGGCTACGACCTGGGCGAGGGATGCTTCCTCTCGCCGCTCGCGGCAATCCAGAACGATAGCCTGAACCTGGGCGACCGCACCTACGTGGCCGCCGGGGCCTACCTCACTGGCGACCTCTCCATGGGCGCCGACTGCACTGTCAACCCCTACACGGTCGTCCGCGGCGACATCACCATGGGCGATTGCGTGCGCATCGGCGCGCACACGTCGATCATCGCGTTCAACCACGTCACCACCGATCCGGACACGCCGGTCGTCTGGCAGGGACTGACCTCGCAAGGCATCACGATCGGCGACGACGTGTGGATCGGCTCCCACGTGGTCGTCCTCGACGGGGTCACGGTCGGAAGCAGGTCGGTGCTGGCGGCGGGTGCCGTGGTCACCAAGGACGTCCCCGAAGGCGCGATCGTCGGTGGTAGCCCGGCGCGCGTCCTGAAATGGCGAGTGCCTCCGGCAGACCCGGTCGCCAAGAGCGACACGAGCCTCGGAGACCTGGTCGCCGAGTTCGCTGATCGGGCTCGAACAGAGGCCGCCGACGTGCTCGAACGATGCTGGAACCCGACGTCCGGACTGTTCAGCGACCGCCCGGGGAGGGCCCCGACGGTGCGGGCGCAGTGCGACGCGATCGAGATCGCCGACCTCCTGCTGGGCGGCCCACCGACGCAACTGCCGGTCCAGGAGCAGATCTCGCGGCTGCGGTCCTGGCAGGACGAGCAGACCGGCCTCGTCGGCCAGTTCGATCACGACGGCACCTACCTGTCGCGCCGAACGGACTTGGACGATGGGGAGGCCGCCTACCACGTCCTGAGTGTCGGCTACGCGCTCGACCTGCTCGGAAGCGCCTTCACCCACCCGATCAACCTGGCGCCGGCCGACTCGGCCGAGGCGGTGACGCGGTGGCTCGACGCCCAGCCGTGGCGGGAAAACCCCTGGCATGCCGGGTCGGACGTCGACCAGCTCGGCACGGCCATGACGTGGAACCGACTTGGCGGCCACGGCAATCCCGCGGGCTGCGAGGAAGCGCTGTTCGGCTGGATGCTCACGCGGGCCGATCCGAACACCGGTCTGTGGGCCCCAGTCGACCACGAGGACCTGCGACGGCCGGTCAACGGCTGGTACCGGGCGGTGCGCGGGACCTTCGGCCAGTTCGGCGTGCCGGTCCCGTATCCCGAACGGGTCGTGGACACAGTTCTGCGGCACTTGGACGACGCGACGTGGTTCGCGCCCGAGCGGCTCAATGCCTGCAACGTCCTCGACGTGGCCCATCCCCTATGGATCACCCGCCGCACGGGGCACCGCACCGACGAGGTCGTCTCGAAGGCCCGCACGCTCCTCGGACACGCCCTGGCCAACTGGATCCCGGGTCGGGGTTTCGGCTTCGCAGCGCCGTCACCGGACGGCGGCGAGACCCAGCCAGGATTGCAGGGCACAGAGATGTGGCTCGCCATCATCTGGTACCTGGCCGATCTGCTCGGCGTAGCTGAGCGCCTTGGATACCGACCGCGCGGAGTCCACAATCCCGACGCCGCCCTCAGACGGCACTCGCTTTAGCGCATGAATGCGCGGCTGACTCGGCCAGGCGGTTGCGCCAGGGCCCGGCCGGTCGATCCGGCCGGGCCCTGGCTACTCGGTGGTGGTCACTCTCCTGAAGGCGCCGGGAATTGCACACCGCTGGCCAGCGGCATGCCGAAGTTCGGGGTGCCGTCCGCGTTGAATGTGAACTCCTGCACGCGGGTCTGACGGGTGTCGCCGCAGCCCTGGCTGGACGTGGTGTTGCCGTGGTAGACCAGCCAGTGCTCGGTGCCGTCCGGGGAGGTGAAGAAGCCGTTGTGGCCGGGCCCGTAGACGCCGTTCCCGCGCTGGAGCACCGGTGTCGACTTCTTGGTCCACGAGGAGACCGCGAGCGGGTTCGGGCCGGTGAGTTCGAGCAGACCCAGCTTGTAGTCCGGGGTGTTGCACGAGGAGGCCGAGAAGGTCACGAACGTGCGCCCGTCGTGCTGGAGCACGGCCGGGGCCTCGTTGACGCGCATGCCCACGGTCTCCCAGCTGTGGCTGGGTCGCGAGATCGTGGCGTGCGCGCCGGTGACGGTCCAAGGGTTCGACATGGCCGCGATCCGGATCGACTGGTCGGCGCCGACCCATTCGCTCCACATCAGGTAGAGCCCGCCGTCGACCTCCAGGTAGGTCCCATCGATGTTCCACTGGTTCGGCAGCGGAGTGCCCATGAACTCATAGGGTCCCATGGGTGTCGCGCTGGTCGAGCGCAGCACGTGGAGCTTCTGCCCGTCGAGGTTCGTCTGGGAGTTCCCGGAGGTGTACATGAGGTACCAGACGCCGCCGATGCGGTGGAACTCCGGCGCCCAGTGGGAGCAGCAGCGGCTGGGGGTGTTCGCGTCGTTCCACACCACGGTGTCGCTTGCGGTCTTCAGCCCGGCCAGGGTGGTGGCGCGACGCATGATGACCGTGGAGTTCCAGGTCGTGGTCGACATGTAGTAGTAGCCGTCCCAGTATTCGATCCAGGGGTCGGCGCCGTTGGAGCGGATCGGGTTGGCGAGGGTGTTCTGCGAACCGCCGCCGACCTGGTTGAGTCGCCACTTCTGGGCGTTCGATCCTTCGTAGGTGTACTGCGAGATGCGGCTGCCCGCGGTGGTCGACCACTCCCACAGGTCGAGTGCCTTGCCCGAGAAGCGGTTGATGAAACTGCGGGTGCCGTCGGCGTGCTCGGTGACCGACCACTGCTGGTTGGTGCCGCCGAGGTCGGTCCACTGCGCGATGGTCGCGCCGTCGGCGGCATTGCGCTGGTAGACGTCGAGCACCAGGTTCGAGTGCCGCGCCTGGATCCGGTAGTAGCCGCCGCCCGAGTCGAGGAACCGGAACTGCTGGTTCGTCGCGTCGGTGCGGTTCCATTGGGTGAGTTCGGCTCCGGTCGCGGTAGAGGCGCCCTTGACATCGAGGGCGAGGCCGGAGTGGGCGCTGGTGATGACGTACCAGGTGCCGGGCGTGACGGCGGCCTGGGCCGGGGCCTGGGCGGCCACGACGAGGCCGAGGGCCGTCAGTGCGGCGGTGAGGGTGAGCGCGACGAGTGCGCGCCAGCGCTGGCGAATGGTCGGCATGGTGTCAGCTCCCGTCCAGTACGGGCCAGCCCGCCGAGTTCCATTGGATCTGTTCGATGTCGAGCGCGAAGCCGCCGCCCGAGCCGTACGCGTGGTACGCCATGAATCCTCTGTGGATGGATTGGCCTCCGGCGGCGACGTTGCTGCCGTAGGCGCCCAGGAGCACGGTGCCGCCCCCGTTGCGCATGTCCACGCCCGCGGCGTCGAGGAACGGTCCGGTGGGGGAGGTGGAGCGGCCTACATTGATCTTGTAGGTGGAGTTCGCTCCCGCGCAGCAGGTGCCGATCGAGGTGAACAGGTAGTAGTACCCGTTGCGGTAGGTCATGGACGGGCCTTCGATGCCGCCGCTCTTGGTGGCCAGGCGGATCGGGGTCGCGCCGGCCTTGGGTTTGCCGGAGGGCCAGTCGAGTTCGATGGTGTGGATGCCCTGCTGCCAGGAGCCGAAGACCATCCAGTGCCCGCCGGAGGCGTCGACGATGATGTTCGCGTCGATCGCGTTGTAGGCGTTGCCGTTGTAGGACTGGAAGACGACGCCCTTGTCGGTCCACCCGAAGCCGGGCGCGGACGGGTCGAGGCTCGGGCTGGTGGCGAGGCCGATGGCCGAGCGCTGGGAGCCGAAGGTCGAGACCGAGTAGTACAGGTAATACAGGCCCTGTGCGGCGTCGTAGTGGATCTCGGGGGCCCAGAGGTTCTCGGAGCCGGGGATCTGCTGCGTGGTCCAGGCGGGCTTGGTGCCCCACATGTAGCCGGCGTGCTGCCAGGTCTGGCCGCCGTTGGTGGAGCGGAGGATCGGGATGTTGCCGTTGCTGAAGCGGATGTCGCCGGTGGCGTAGACGAACCACGGCTGGCCGGCGCATCCGGCCCACAGTGCGGGGTCGTGGGCGCCCAGGGTGCCGCTGAGGCTCGGCGGCTGCGTGGGGCCGCTGGAGCAGTCGTTCGGTTCCGGCTGTTGGGTGCCGCCGATCGGGGTGAGGCTCCACTGCTGGTTGGTGCCGCCGGTGGCGGTGTACTGGGAGATGCGCCCGCCCGCGGCGGCCGACCACTCCCAGAGGTCGAGTGCCTTGCCTGACAAGCGGTTCGCGAAGCTCGCGTAGCCGTCGGACTCGGTCACCGTCCACTGCTGGTCGGTGGCGTTGGTGCTGGTCTCCTGGACGATGTTCGCGCCGTCGGCGGTGTTCTGGTTCTGCAGGCCGAGGACTTTGCCGCTGTGCCGGGATTGAATGCGGTAGTAGCCCCCGCCCGCGTCGACGAACGTGAACTGCTGGTTGGTCGCGTCGGTGCGGGTCCATTGGATGAGTCCGGCGCCGTCGGCCGTGGACCGGCCGTCGATGTCGAAGACCAGGCCGGAGTGGCGGCTGGTGAGGACGTAGTTCGCGGTGGTGTCGATGGCCGCGTTCGCGGTCGCCGGCGCGAGGAAGGCCAGGCCCGCCGTCGCGATGACGGCGGCGGCGAACCCGGAGAACCAGGATCTGCGTCGCGACCGCACTTGGGAAGTGCTCATACGGGTACCAATCTCTAGATAGTGAGGGATAGAGATGAATCGATGTTAACGGACACATATATCGTTACACAAGAGGGGCGGGGCGGATTGTGGACAGTCCGCCGTCACTCCCGTCCCGGGAGCCGTCAGATGCCGTACTCGACCGTGCTTTCGTCCATGCCCATAGGCGAAATGACCATCGACAGGCCTGTCAAGTGTTCGTAGTGTCGGCTGCAAGTCATTCGAGCCGTTTGGGACCGTCTTGTTCCGAACCTGACGGCCCCGATTGACGAAGCGACCGCCTCACGATCCCACCCGGCACTGCGATCGTGAACCACTGGCGCGTCCCGGTTCCCGGGACTCCTCAATGAGTCCCCGGCACCCTTGCGACGCCCGTGTTCATATACCGGCGGCGGTGACAGTGCTGTCTCCGCTGTCCTGCTGCCGGGCGAGATCGAGTGAGAGGCAAGACCATGACACTCATTGCCCGCAGATCGCCACGCCGATGGGGACCGCTCGTCGCCGCGGCGTTGTTCGCCTCGGCAGTGGCCGGGCCCGCAGTTCCCGGGTCCGCCGCCGTCGAAGAGGACACGACGCAGACGGGGCTCCAAACCGCCGCCGCCGACGTGACGAACGCCGATGGCCTGGAGACTCTGGTCTCGGACTACGAGACGCGTGTCCCCACGGAGTACACCGCCGATTCCTGGGCGCCGTTCGCCGAAGCACTGACCACAGCGACCGATGTCGTCGAAGCCGACTCGGCCTCCGAGTCCGAGGTCGCGGAAGCGAAGACGGAACTGCAGACCGCAGCCGCCGATCTGGAACTCCTCCAGTCGACGTTCGCGACCATCACCAACAACACCTTCTGGAGGGATACCGCCGGCGATCCCATCTACTCCCAGGGCGGCGGGGTGTTCAAATTCGGCGACACCTACTACTGGTACGGCGTGCATTACCGCGGCGCCGAGTCCTATCTGGCCAACCCGACGCAGAAGTACGACAACCAGGTCACCTTCGTGTCGATCCCGGTGTACTCCTCGCAGGACCTGGTGAACTGGAAGTTCGAGAACAACGTCGCCACGACTTCGACGAGCCTCGGCAGCCTGGGCGGCACCATGGGCAACGCCGGGTGGATCGGGCGCCTCGGTGTCGCGTACAACGAGAACACCGGCAAGTACGTCCTCCCGGTGCAGATGTGGCACCCCACGCAAGACCACGGCGTGCTCTTCCTGCAGGGCAACTCGCCCACCGGGGCCTTCACCTTCGGCAACTTCCAGAAGCAGGTCGTGAACTCGCCGACGACGGGCACCGGCGACCAGACCGTCTTCACCGACGAGGACGGCCAGGACTACCTGATCTTCTCCAACCGCGAGGGCCGCTCCCGCGCCTTCGTCTCCAAGCTCCGCGCGTCCGACTCGCTCATGGCCGAACCCGCGGTCGAGATCGGCCGCAACGGAGACGGCCGCGAGGGCAACGCGATGTTCAAGCTCGACGGCAAGTACTACATGTCGGCGTCGGACCTGCACGGCTGGAACACCTCGGTCAACTACGTCATCGAGTCGACCCAGGGGAGAGTCCAGGGCGACTACACGGACTACTACACGATGCCCGGCACCCAGATGGACTACAGCCACGTGACCCAGACCGGGTTCTTCGTGACCGTCAAAGGGACCGTGCGCGACACGGTGATCTACGCGGGCGATCGCTGGGCCGACTTCGCATGGAACGGGATCGGCTACAACCAGTGGGTCCCGATCACGAAGGAGGGCACCGGGATCCGCTTCCACTCGATGAGCCAGTGGCAGTTCAACGCGACCACCGGTGAGTTCCGCGTCGCACCCGGCAACAACTACATCCTCAACCCCGACATCCAGGCCGACCGGATCATCGTCTCGAACGTGGTCGGGTGGACCAGAACCGGTTCAAGCGGAGTGACCAACGTCAACGGCGGGGCGAACGGGAGCCGGTTCGCGCTGCAGGTGAGCAACGGCGCTGGCGTCCGGCAGCAGATCCAGGTGCCCGCGGGCACCTACACGCTGGGCCTATACACCAAGGGCTCCGGCCGGGTGACCGTCGCCGGGGCCGACGGCAAGGCGTACACCCTCAACGTCCCGTCGTCGAGCGGCTGGGCCAAACGCGAACTCACTGGCATCGCGCTGTCGGCCGGGACCGCCACGGTCACTGTGACCGGCGGGAGCGGCAACCTCGTCGCCGACCAGTTCTCGCTCGTCAGGCAAGGCGGGGCCGATCCCGGCAGCGCGACCCGCTACGAGGCCGAGGGCTCCGGGGCGACCTGCACCGGCGCCATCGACGGCAACCACTCGGGCTATTCCGGGACCGGATTCTGCAACGGCGACAACACCGACAGCGCCTATGCCGAGTTCACCGTGCAGGCCACGGCCGCCGGGACGGCGACGCTGAACCTCCGGTACGCCAACGGCGGCACCACCGGAAGACCGGGCGACCTGATCGTGAACGGCACCCGAGTGGAGACGACCCCGTTCGGGTCCACCGGCGCGTGGAACACCTGGACCACCCAGACCGTCACCGTCCAACTGCGCGCGGGCGCCAACACCGTCCGATGGGACCCGACCACCGCGAACGGTCTCCCCAACATCGACTACCTCGACGTCGCTCAAGCGAGCGGCTAGAACTCCCGGCGGCGTGGGTGGTACGGAGGAGGAAGTCTCCGCACCACCCACACCGCCACTCCTTTCCGGATCCCCGGCTCAGTGCCAGAAGAGGGCCTTCATGACCATCGACCGCAGGCAACTGCTGTGCCTGGCCTCGGCCGCCGGGCTCGGCGCGGGGCCTTGCGGCGAGGGATCGAACGCGACGGCTCGCCGTCGGAGCGCCCCTCGTCCACGCCATCGATCCGAGCGTCCTCTGGCGGCAGGCGTAGGGCCTGGAACGCCGCGCCCCGCCGCTCCCGAGGATCGGGTGCGGCGGGGCGGTCGGCCGGGGTGGCCGGTATCAAGCGAATTCGCCGAAGAACTGGATCTCGCCCAGGTTCCCGTGCCAGCGGTTCGGGTTGTAGATCTTGAAGTAGCGGTAGTACGTGTCGTCGGAGACGGTCCGCCCCTGCCAGACGCCGGACTTGGTGCCGGTCAGCGGCTCGGTGAGCTGGGTCCACGACTGGCCGTCGTTGGAGCCCAGGACGAACGTGCCGTCCGACCGCGACGTGCAGCACAGGCGCGGCAGGAAGTACACCTCGTCGAGGCGCACGGACGCGTTCTCCCCGAAGTCCACCGTGTAGTACGAGCCCACACCGGTGTTGAGGTCGCCGGCCGTGTTCTCGTCGCCGTCGAAGAGCAGGTAGCCGACCTGGTCGGCGGGGAGCCCGTTGCCGGGCCACTGCTTGTCGGAGGCGAGGACGGTGGCGAAGTTCGCGACGTCGACCAGCTGGTCGCGGTTCCCGCCGACGAACAGGCTCGCACCTGCGGTGGTGCCGTACAGGGTCGGTCCGGCTTTGCCGTCGGTGTCGGTGTAGTCGACGGAGAGCGTGACCGGTCCGGCCGCGACGCCGTCGAGGACGACCGGGGCGAGCCAGTTGACGCCGTCGTCCGAAGCGGCCGGCGCTTCGATGCCCATCACGTTGACGGTGACGGCGTCGACCGGCTGCTTCGTGGTGACCGCGACGTTCACGGTGTCGCCGACGGCGACCTTCCCGGCGACGGCGTCGTCGGAGGTGATCGTGGCCGACTGGATCTGGTTGCCGATCTCGTGGCGCTCACCGTAGATGTGGAACTCGGTCATCTCGAACACGCCGCGGATGATCCCGTAGAGGACGTCCGGCAGCTGTTCGATCATCTGGACCTTGATGTACCGGAACTGGTCGTCCCGGAGTTCCGGCGCCACTTCGAGGGTGTTGAAGTCCTGGGTGAACTCCGTGGCGCCCGGCGTGAGACGGGTCCAGTTGACGCCGTCGTTCGAGCCGTACACCGTCGAGTTGGCGAGCCGGTCGGCGAAGATGTTGCTCTGGAAGCCGAACTCCCGCGCCGAGACCCGGAAGTCCGGGCCGAAGTCGAACCTGTGCGACATGTTGACGGCCTGCGGGTAGCCGGTGCCGGTCTGGTTGTCGCCGTCCACGAGGAGCGGGGTGCGCTCCGCCGCGGTCGAGGCGTGGAGGAGGCCGGCGTAGTCGAGGCTGCCGTCCACATCGGTCTTCGGCGAGATCAGGCGCAGGCCGTCGAACGCGGCGACCATGCCCGCCAAGGCGGTCGCGAACTCCGCGTCGCTGCCGTCCTGCAGTTGTGCTTCGGCCGCTTCACGTGCGGCGATGAAGGCGGCGTCGGTCGCCGATTCGTAGCCGTCCTCGGGGTCGTAGTCCTCTTCGGCCAGCGCGAGTGCTTCCTGGCGGTCGTCGGCGGCGTCGAGCGTGATCGTGCGCGCGGCGACGCTCGTCCCGGCGGTGGCGGCGATGGTGATCGTCGCCGAGTCGGCGCCGGTCCATGTCAGGGTGCCGGTCTCGGCGTCGAGTTCGGCGCCGTCGGGGAGGTCGGTGGCGCTGTAGGTGATGCCCTCGGGGCCGGTGGCGGCGAGGTCGTGGGTGAGTTCGGCGCCGGACCAGCCGACGATCCGATCGGGCGCGTCCGCGGGGAAGACCGGCGCGTCGATCTCGGCTTGGGCGTTGATGTTGATGTGGTCGAAGTCGACTGTGGCGCCTTCGGTTTCGATGAACAGGATGTTGTCCATGCCTCTGGTGACCGTGACGTAGCGCCACTCGCCGCCGGTGTCCGGCACGATCACGGTGGTGTCGCGCCTGACGGTGTCGGCGTGGCTGACGCCGCCGAGGTGCATCACGGCTTCGCCCTCGGTGCGGACGAGGAAGCCTTGCTGCGGCTTGTTGTTCGCGCCGCTGAGGTAGGCGATCTTCGATCCGTTGCCCATGCTCACGTAGCCGTCGCCTTCCTCGACGTTCCCGGCCAGGTGCGTGTAGCGCTGCTCGACCTCCAGGATGTCCGGGTCCGCGCTCGGCGGCGGGGCCGATTCGCCGGCCGCCTCGGCGGGCGCGAACATCCACGAGTCGCCGCCGCCGTCGCGGCCGTCCCAGCCGATGAAGGCCGGGCCGGGGCGGTTCGCGTAGGCCTCTGAGAAGAACGGGGCCATCGCCTCGACGTCCTCACCGCGCGTGAACTTGTAGTGGTAGTAGATCTCCCAGAAGCTCGCTGTGCCGTACCGGCCGCGGTAGCCGTCGGCGATGTGGTCGTAGGTGTCGCGGATCGTGCCGTCGGGCGAGATCGCGTACCCGACCGGCGTCCACTCCGGGTCGCGGCCGGACATGAACTGCCAGAAGTAGTCCGCGGCCTTGAGGATGCGGTCGTCCAGGAACTCGTAGGGGCCTACGGCGTCGTCGGCGGTCGAGACCGTGCCGTCGACCGGGTCCACTTCGGTGCCCTGCGCCAGCATCATGCGGGACAGGACCGAGAAGTTTGTGAGGTTGCCGCCGCCGTGGGCCTGGTCGCGGCCCATCTCGACCAGCTGCACGTGGGGGTTGTCGATGGCCTCGCCGGTCTTGTCATTCTTGTCGACCCAGCGGGCCAGCCGCGCGATCGAGCCGTTGAAGCCTTCGTCCTTTGCGGACTCATTGACGGTGAACCACTCGACCTTCTCGTCGTAGAGGGACTTGTCGTCCATGAAGATCGCCCCGGCCATTGAACCCATCAGCGGGTAGTTGTGCTGGTTCATGAAACGGTCCGGAGAGGACATGAACGTCGCGATGGCGGGCCTGATGAGGTTGTCGCCGAGCGCCTTCGTGTCGGCTTCGGTCCACGTGAGGGCCGGGTCCTCGCCGCAGCTGGTGGAGCGCAGCAGTTCGGCGGCGGCGGACATGCGGAAGAGCGGGACGCCGTTGTGGATGTGCGAGTCGGTGTAGTACTCGAACTTGGTGGGGTCCATCTGCTCCCAGTTGCGGAGGATGGCCAGCGCGTTCCTGCGGTAGACCTCCTTGCCGGTGAGCACGTGCATGACCGCCTGCGTGTAGGACTTCAGGCCGTCGGCCTCGAACATCCCTCTGGTGCCCGAGTTGAAGGCGGTCGTGCGCGGCTTGGTCGGGTCCGAACCGGCGTTGGACGGTTTCACGCCCTCCCCGGCGGCGCCGGACTTCTGCAGCGCCTCGAACCCGGACTTCCACGGTTCGGCGCCGGCCGCGAGCTGAGTGCGCACGTTCTCCAGGATCGGCTCGGTGAATCCGATGCCGGGGTGGCTGAACCCGGCTTCGCTGGTCGAGGAGTGGAACTGCACGTCGCAGGTCGCGAGGTTCTGCCCCGCCGCGGGATCGGCGGACGGGACGAGTTGGAGGAGTCCTATGGAGAGCAGCATTGCCGCCGTGAATGCAAGGGCCCGTTTGGGAAGGGCGGCGCGATCGCGTAGGGCGGCCGTGGGGGGACGCATGAGAGGTGCCTACTCCGTTCGAGAGATCGTTTTCATCGATAGATAACGATATCCGATTGGGGCGCGAGGATCAAGGACCGTCTGGAAATCCATAAGAGTACCAGGTAAAGGCCATACTCCATCGACAAGACCATGCTCGATCGCGGCCTGCGGCGATGGCACTCCAGGCCTCTCCTGCCACACTTCGGCATTGGCCTAGAAATCGTTATCTGACTTCAGGTGCCGACGAGCCGCGGTAGTGGTCGACGATCCGCTGTGCGAGTGCCTTGATGCGCTCGCGGGCTTCGGGTGGGCCGGTGATGGTGGCGGAGTCGGCGAAGGCCAGAAGCTGCCGTACGTCTTCGAGGACGCGGCAGCGCAGGACTCCCGGGGTGGTCCCGTCCGGTTCGGGCTCGCCGAGGGTCAGGCGCGAGCCGAGGATGCGCTGGGCCCGCTCCACCTGGTAGCCCTGGATGCGCAGGTGCACTTCGAGGTCGCCGCCGGTCTCCCAGCCGGACGTCAGTTCGGCGGCGACCGCGGCGAGGCGCACGCCCGGGCGGAGGCGTCGTGCGGTGCGCAGCGGTTCCCACCGGTCGATCTTCAGCAGGTTGAGCAGCCGGGGCGTGCCCGCCTCGTCGGCGACGAGGTACCAGCGGCCGCCTTTCGCCAAGAGCCCGTAGGGGTCCACGGTCCGCCACTGCGCCGGTCGGCCCGTCCGCTCATAGTGGACCTTGAGTCGTACGCCGCGGCGCAGGTCGCCGATCAGTGCGGCGGGGGAGACCCCGCCGGGTTCGCGGCCGAACCACGGCCGGTTGTCGCTGGCGACGAGGTCGCCGACCGCGATAAGGCCATCGCCGGGACGGGCTCCGGCGACTTTGCGGCGGGCGCGGTCGCTGACCTCCTCGACGCCGAGGCGGCGCCGCTGGTCGTCGTCGAGTCCGGTGAGCGCCAAGTGCTCGCGTTCGGGCGGCGTCAGGCGACTCGTGTCGAGCGCGCCGCCGGGCAGCATCGAGACGCCGCCGTAGCGGCCGCGGCGTGCGAGCACGGGGAAGCCGGCGTCTTGGAGCCAGCGCAGGTCGCGCATGACGGTCCGCTCGGACACGCCGGTCTCTTCGGCGAGCGCGGCGACCGTCGTGTCCGGCCGCGACCGCAGTGCGAGGAGGAGGGAGAAGCACCTGTCGGGAGTCACATCCCCATGTTCGCAGAGAACCTGACAGATCCTGTCAGGTTTCGCGCCTATGGTTGCGCCACTGACGGAAAGGAGGGCACTCATGCCCGCACCGAACATCTTCATCGTCTACGTCGCCGATGCACCTGAGGCGGCCCGCTTCTACGGGGACCTGTTCGACATGAAGCCGGTCTTCGAGACGCCGACGTACATTTCGTTCGAACTCGGCGGCGGCGTCAGCCTCTCGTTGTGGAGCCGCTCGGGCGTGGATCTCACCGCGGACCCGGTGCGCACCAGTGAGTTGTGCCTCGCTGTGGAGGGCGCGCCCGTTTCGGTCGACGCGCTCTGCGAGGAGTGGCGCGGCAAGGGCGTGCAGATCGTCGACGAACCGCGCGACGAGGGCTTCGGCCGCACGTTCGTGGCGGCCGACCCTGACGGCAACCTCATCCGGGTCGCGCCCGTCGACTGATCGCACGCAGCAGGGTGGCGGCATCGGGCCGCCGCCCTCGACAACTGCATACGAGAGACCAAGGGCCGCAGCGCAGCTGCGGCTCGGTTCGCCGAACACGGTTCGGTGAACGCGACTTCGCGGTCGCCTGGTCGGCTGCGGTCAGAGGGTGATGCCCTCGACGCCATTCGGGTTCGGGATCACGCGACTGGACTCCGCAGCGTCGGCGCTGCCGATCAGCGCCGCCACCTCCTCGAAAAACGTGACGAGTTCCCCGGCGAGTTTCTCCCTGTCCGCCTTGACGACCTCGGCGACCTGGTCGAAAGCCGCGAGTACCTGGTCCCGCAACTCGTCCGGATCCGAGGAGTCCATCGTCGGCTCGTCGGCCTGTTCGAGAGGCAGTTCCGAGAGGATCGTCTTGATGGTGCTCCCCACCCAGCCGACCGCGGCGGGCACGGCCGGGCCGCCGGGTGTGCTCACCAGGATGCCGATGAACGTCAGCCAGCCGATGATCGGCTCGAAATCGAGGCTGGAACCCGCCGGGCCGTTGTCGATGGCGGTTCCGGCGGCCCTCACCAGGCCGTCGAGGTGATGGCGGACCTTCATCATGATCAGGGAATCGAGCTGTGCCGCGTTGGCCAGCGCGTTCGCCATCGCACTGTGGGTCTGCGTCGACCTGGTGAGGTGATCGGAGTAGCCCTCCCGGATCGCGGAGCCGGCATCACCGTGCCAGCTCTCGAACCGGTCCTGCACGAGCGCGAGCTTGGCGTCGGTCATCGCGCCGTCGTACGACGTGGCCAGTTGCAGGAGGTCCTCCACCATCGCATCGAGGTCGCCTTCGTCCTTGTCCAGGAGGTTGTCGATGCCGACGAGCATGTCGATGACGAAGTTCGTGGCCAGCGGCCAGCACAGACTGCGCAGCTCCTCTTCCTCCGCCCGGGTCATGTGCGTCTCGAAGTCGAACGTCCAGTCCTCGCGCGGGTTCTGGATCGTGCTCCCGGTGGGGTACCGCTCATTGAAGAACGCATCGTAGCGGGACCGGACGTAAAGCATCTGGAGCGGCTCATTGAACTTCGCGACCATCTCCTTGAGCTCGTCCTTGCTCGGCGGCTGTTCGTCTTTCATGCCCTGGAACGTGGCGAATTTCGGCATGATCAGCGGTCTCTGCGTTCTTCGAGGGGCGGCCGGTCGCCGCCGCGGTCGGTCAGTCGGGTCCGTTCGAACAACGGCTCAGGTTCGATCTCATAGTCCTGGTGGTCCACCGGCTGGCGCGGGCCCCCCGAGAGCGCCTCCTCGTATCCGGAGCCCTCCGCGGCGTTGTCGAAGTTGTTGAACCGGTAGCCGCCGTCGTACTCGTAATCGCCCGCGTCGACCTTGGTGAACTCGCTTGCGACGGAACCGGTCAGATCCTCGCCGGTCATCTCGAAGTCGCGCGCGCCCGCGTTGTCGGCCTGCCGGTACTCATGTCCCGCTTCGGCCACGCTCACCCCGACGGCGCGGTGGCTGTCGGCCGTCTCCTCGGTGACCGCATACAGGAAGCGCTGGCAGCGCATGATGGCCTCGCCGAGGGCGTTGCCCGCGGGCGAGCTGCTCAGCGTCGGAATCAGTCCGCGCCCGGCGCTGTTGCCGATGGCGGCGAGCCTGTTGGCCATCTCGTCGTAGAAGTCGGCCGCGTACGGCAGCGTTATCTCCCCTACGTCGATCAGATCGTCGGGGTCGACTTCGAGTCCGGGCATCGCTTCCTCCCTTTCAGTTGTCATGGGGCGGTGAAGGAGGGCGGAGCCGACCGTCCGTTGGAGGGGCGACTTCAAGATAGGGCGGGGTACGGCCGATGTACAGGCGATCGAGCGGCGGTTTACCGGCGGGATCCGGCGATCGGGTACGGGCGCGGTCCCTCTTCCTCGTCGGGGACAGCAGGGGATCCACAGATTTCTCAGCGGCACAAGCACATTCATGACGAGTCAATGATCCATCTGAGACCGACATGGGATTCCGGGCGTCACGCTGGCCTTCCCAACTGTCCCGCACCCCCAGGCGCAACGCTTGTTGGGCCGGTACCCGGAGGACCACGCTCATGTACGCACCGCCGCAGCAACCCCGCCCACCTCGATTGCTCTGGTACAAGAACCCGAACATCATCATTCCCGTCGGTATGACCA
Organism: Glycomyces rhizosphaerae; assembly: GCF_042647865.1. Lineage (NCBI taxonomy): Bacteria > Bacillati > Actinomycetota > Actinomycetes > Glycomycetales > Glycomycetaceae > Glycomyces > Glycomyces rhizosphaerae. The sequence goes on along the minus strand of NZ_JBHRWO010000008.1, from coordinate 230,304 downwards.
CGGCTGTGGCCGCGCTCTTCGCGCCATCACGATCGTCATCACCGTCGACGACAGCCGCTCCGGCACGCTCGGGAACGACCCCGCCGCGGCGTTCGCCGACGCTGACGCCATCGATTTCACTTACACCTACACGGCCTCGGACGGCACGCAGTCCAACGGGCAGTTCACCGTCACCGCCGACGGATACGCGACAGGGACCGTCACCGACGACACCGCCGGGACCGCGACCGTCCACACGACCCCCGACGCTTCCGCAGTGTGGGGCGACGAAGACTGGTGGGCACGCCGCACTCCGGCCCTCGCGACCGCTGCCAAAGATCAGTGGGTGCAAGCCGACGACGGAACGGCGCTCCCCATCGACCTGGCCGCCGAGTTCACCCCGGCTGCCCTCGCCGAGCTCGTCCGCAACATCGACGACTACGGGACGACCGACCGCGATGTTACTGCCTACCAGGGGATTCCGGTGATCGCAAAAACCTGGGAAGACTGGACGCTCATTCGCACGCAGGCGCTTCCCGCCAAGGCCCTGTCCCTCTCTGGGCCGATCGACCAGGGCCTCTTCCACACCGCCGCCGCGCCACACGCCACAGTGGAAGCAGTCTCGGCCGTCTGGGACGGCGAAGCGCCGGCACCCCACCCGCAGGCAGGGGGCGGCGCCGGCACATTGACTCTTGAAGCGCCGTCACCAGCACCGCCCGCAACCGCGACAACCACAAAGGAAACCACGACCAACACGCTCGGCGGCAGCACCGACGCGGAGACCGCGGCCCCGCCGCGTGGATCAGCGGACATCGAGGTGCCGCCCGACATCGCCTCGTTCATCACGCCGCTCCCCTCGCTCACGGGGAGCATCAACGCCACCACCTGCTCCACGCCGACCTGCACGTGGTCGGCGACCGTGCAGAACATCGGTGAGGGACCCGGAGACGTGACTGCCACCGTCTCCGCCACCCCCGGCATGGGGTCGCAGACGATCCCGCTCGGCACCATCCAACCTGGAAGCTCCGCGTCCACCGGGACATTGAGTTTCGCCAACCCCGCCCCGACACCGAGGCCTGGCCAAACCACTTCGGTCATGGTGAACTACTCGCTCGTGACCTATACAGACGCCATCGGCGGGTCCAACGCCGCGCGCTACCGAGAACTCGTCGACCGGCTCGGCGGGTACCTGATGCAGCCGCTGCTCGACCAAGTCATGCAGCAGCTCGACGCCGGCCTGAAAGACCCCGCCGTTGAAGCGATGCACTCGATGCTCGACGACGACGTCCCGCCCGAAGAAGTCCTGGCCGCACTCGACGAAGCCGGGCGAGCCGACCCGGCCCGCGGCGAGTACTCCGAGATGCCCATGCTGAGACAGCTCGCCGCCGCTGGAGACCGGTTCACCTCATGGGCACCGGTGGTCGACCGGTTGACCACGGTCAGCCCGATCGAACTGCCGTACTACCTGCCCGGCTTGGAAACGGCCGCAAGTGAGTTGAATGACCCGGCCGCGCCAACGGTCGCACTCACGTACCCGGAACCGACCACTGCTGGGCAAACACAACCAGCCGTCGTCGTCAGCGCGTACCCGGAATCGGAAACGAAATGCATCGGGGTCGTCTCCGTCCCGGACGGCGACTTGGCGGCCAGCATCGATCAAGCCGTGTCCGTCGCACAGTCCGGTGCGGACTCATGCACCGTCTCTGCGCGCATTGTTCACCCGACCGAACTGCCGTACGTCGATCCGGTGACCGTCCAGCGGCGCCTGCTGGACGCCGTCCCCGACCTGACCGCCTGCGACAGCGGCAACCCGAACTTCACTGAACTCACGATAACGACCGTCACCGGCACCGCCTCCTGGCCCGCGGCGGTGGTTTGCGCAGCAACCGCAGCCGAACGAGAGCAAACCGAAATCGATCTGCTGAACGAACTGGCGCTGGCCCCCGAACTTGTCGGCGCTCTCGAAGGGCTCGGACTCGTCACGGTCGCTGATGGGCAGATCACCGACGTCGACAAGCGCAAGGACGATCCGGACTGCAAGTCCGAATATGAGTACGGGCCGACCGCACCACTCGATCAAGGCAGTGCGTTCTGGCGTTCGGGTGGGACGGTCGCTTCCGGAGCAGCCGCGTACCTGTGCGGGACCCTTCCTGCCGGGGAGGAGACGAGCGGTCAACGGCCGTGGGACTATCCGAGTGAGAACTTCGAGATCGATGGTGCGTGGGCGTTCGCAGCCTGCCATCTGGTCGGCAATCAGCTGGGTGGTTCGGTCGCCCCCGGGAACCTGGTGACGTGTCACCATCCCACGACGAACAACCGGGACATGAAGGGTCTTGAGAACGCGATCGCATCGAGCGTGAGCAGTGAGAGCCACATCTTGTACCTGGTGACTCCGTACTACAACGGCACCCCGGAAGAGGCCGGCAGACCGAGTCCGCTCAGTGGCATCCGAGTCACCGCCATCGGTCTCGGTAAAGGGACTCTGTGGCTGGACGTGTGCTTCGTGAACGGTTGGAACGGGGGCCACGTTCCCGGATCGGGGTGCGCTTGAGATCGTTTCGCTCCACGTTGGACTGCCCAAGTTCAACCCCCAAGCCATCGACGCCGACCTCGCCGAACGCTTCTGGGACCACTCGGCCGACCTCGTCGGCGTCAAGACCTACTGAAAGGAAGGCAGTGATGACGGTTCGGGATGCGTCGCGTGAGGACGCGGCGGACATCTACCGCTTGCTGTGCGATTTCGCCACCAGCTACCGGCCTGAACGTGCGGTCTTCGAAGACCGCACGTTCCCACGCGCCTTGGCGGCCGCCGCAGACGGCGCGGCCGAATTCCTCGTCGCCGAGCAGACCGGTGCGGTGGTCGGCTACCTCCTGGCCGCCCGAGTGCCGACCTTGTTCGCCGGAGGAACCGTTATGGACGTACTGGAGCTCGCCGTCGACGAGGCTCATCGGGGCCGAGGGACGGGATCACTCCTGGTCCGCGCCGCCGTCACCAAGGCGGCGGCATCCGGCGATGTCGAGGTGACGGTGCCCACCCGCCGAGCCGTCGAGTTCTACAAGCGACTCGGGTTCACCGAGGCCGCCACCTACCTGAAGTACACGCCGGGCCGTGAGACCGCCGCCGCGAACGGCGACGGGCCTTAGACCCCTCCATGTCCGCCAAGGGGTGGCGCGTTGGGTTCCTGCGTCGAGTTGCATGGTGCGCCAGATGGCTTTGACTATTCAGCGTTTGAGCAGCGTAGAGCCGGTGGAAGAGGCGCGCTCTCAATACGGCCTCCATCAACGGCGAGTACGCCCCAGGCGTCGGTCACTTCATCGCCCTGGAACGGCCCGACATCCTGGCCGACCTCCTCGCCCGCGAAGGGGCCGCGTCCGCGAACTGACGAACACGAGGGTTGCGTGCGCACAAACCCCTCGATGAAAGACCGATCGGTTCACGTCTAGGAGTGGGCGTGCGCGGCATCGCCGCTGGGCACCTCGGCCAGGACCACGAACTGGCCCATCATGCCCTCGTCCTCGTGCTGCAGCACGTGGCAGTGATACATGTACGGCAGGTTCGGGTCCGTGTAGTCACTGAACCGCATCGCCAGTCGGTACCGCCGGTCCGGGATCAGGAGCACGGTGTCCTTCCGGCCGCGCAGGTGCGGCGGCGGGGTCTCGCCGTCGACCGTGAGGACCTGGAACTGCACGTCGTGCACGTGGAAGTTGTGCACGAAGCCGTTGCCGTTCCGGACCTCCCAAACCTCCAGTGCGCCTTCGCGGACGCCGAAGTCGATGCGGCCCAGGTCCATCGGCTGGTCGTTGATCGCGTCGGACTCGAGGACGAAGGATCGTTCCCGCGCCGCCTCGGCACCGTCCAGGTCGGGTGCGGACCCCATGACGGCGGGAATCTCGGTCTCGTCGGCCAGTGTTGCGGCGGCCCGGAACCGGCAGATGTCGAGTCGGTCCGCGAAGCCGTCGAAGCGCCCCAGCGCGCCGCCGTGCTCGGACTGGTAGGACCGCAGGTCGACGGTCTCCCCGGGCGTGAACGCCACGATGATCTCCGCGCGCTCACCTGGCGAGAGCAGCAGGCGGTCGGTCTCCCACGCCTCGGGCAGGAGGCCGCCGTCGGTGGCGATGAGGGAGAAGGGCCGGTCGTCGGAGAACCCGAAGTGGTACAGCCGCGCGTTGGAGCCGTTGAGCAGTCGCAGGCGCACCAGGCGGGTCGTCACATCGAAGTACGGACCGAGTGTGCCGTTGACGAGGATCTCGTCGCCGATCACTCCGAGCGAGCCGCCGAGCGGACTGGACGCCTCGAACTGGTGGTCCCCGTTGAAAGTGCGGTCCTGCACGATCATCGGGACGTCATCGACCCCGTACGAGGACGGCAGGTGCAGCGCCCCGGCCTCCTCGTCGTCGACGATGAACATCCCGGTGAGGCCCCGGTAGAGGTGGTCGGCGGTCTTCCCGTGCAAGTGCGGGTGGTACCAGAGCGTCGCGGCGGGCTGGTCCACCGTCCACTGCGGAGTCCAGATGTCGCCGGGGGCGATGGACTGGTGCGGGCCGCCGTCCATCACGGCGGGCAGGTGCATGCCGTGCCAGTGGACCGAGGTCGCCTGGTCGAGGTCGTTGCGGATCGCGAACGCGATCGCTTCGCCGCGTCCGGCCCGGATCGTGGGTCCGAGGTAGGTGCCGTTGATGCCCCACGTGTCGGTGGCCGGGCCGTCCTTGAACTCGGTGCGGCCGGCCTGGATGTCGAGGTCGAACACGCGGACGCCCGAGGCGTCGAGCGTGGACTCGGCGAGCGGGGGGACGAGCAGCGGTGAGTCGAAGTCGACCTCGCCCCACGTGTCTTGCTTGGCGCCGGCGATCCAGGTGGCGATGGCGCCGCCGCCGAGGGCGAGAGCTCCGGTGGCGCCGAGGGTCAGTGCGGTACGTCGTTTCATGGCGAGTCCTTTTCGGAGAGGGGCACGGGGGAGACGGTGGGTGGCGGCCCGCACG
>NZ_JBHRWO010000008.1:0-225313 GCF_042647865.1 Glycomyces rhizosphaerae | reverse complement strand
CACGCGTGCGGGCCGCCACCCACCGGGATTACCGCGCGTCACCGCCGAAGGCGGTCCGGTACCAGTCGAGGGTCGCGGCGAGGGCCTCGCGCCACGGCGTCGGCTGCAGGCCGAAGACGGACTCGAAGTCGGCCGAGACCATGTTCTGCGGGATCCGGTGCTGGTAGAACATCTCGGCGTACTCGGCCATGAACTCCTCGTCGAACGGGCCGAACGCCACCGGCTCGGTGAGCGTCTCGACCTTCAGCTCCTGCCCGGTGAGCTCTTCAACGAGCGCATGGACGTCCTCGGTAGTCATCGCAGGGTTGGTGGGGAGGTGCCAGACCCGGCCGTCGCCGCGGGGGTCGGTGCCGAGCGCGGCGAGGCCGCGGGCGACGTCGGTGATGTAGGTGTAGCTGTGCGGCAAGGTGAGGTCGCCGATTCCCAGCGCCGTCCCGCCGGTGATCGCGCCGGGGAAGAAGGCCCCGCCGAAGCTGGAGTTGAGGACACCGGGACCGAAGAAGTCGGCCGACCTGCCGAGCGCCACGCTCACCTCGCCGCTGCGGTGGGCTTCGAGGTAGCGCCGGTCGAGATCGGCCCTGAGCTTGCCTTTGCGGCTCGTTGCGGCCCAAGGGGTCTGCTCGGTGATGGCCTCGCCGTCGGCTTCGCCGTACGGGTAGAGGGTGTCCAGGACGACGAGCCGCGCGCCGTGGCTCGCGGCCGCGGCGAGCACCGCTTCGGTGATGCCGGGCAGGAGGGACACCTGAAGGTGGTACGGCACATTGATCGCGTGGTAGATGACCGAGGCGCCCTCGGTGGCGGCGATGGCGGACTCGGTTGTCGAAAGGTCGGCCCGGACCCGCTCGATACGGTCGTCGGTCGACGGGATCTCGCCGCGGGAGATGTGGCGGACGCGGTGCCCTTGCCGGGCGAGTTCGGCGGTGATGGCGGTGCCTGCGGGACCGGCGCCGAGGACGACGTGAAGGGGCTGAAGGTTGGAGGACTGAGCGTTCATTGAAAACTCCCGGTTATTGAGTGGCTGACCACTCACTTAGTTGGCAAAAATTAGACCCGCCTCAGGCGGGTATCCGGTTTCGGACGGTCGAGGCGGTCAGGATTCTCGTTCGGGCGCATGTCGTTGCGGAGCCGAGTGGCGGATGCCTTCGGTGAGCAGGGAGGCCCATTCGGCGTCGGTGTCGAAGGCGTCGGTCACCGTGAGCAGGTGGCAGAGCTGACCGAAAGCCATGAACTGCTGGATCGCGGGGCCGTCCGCCTTCGAGCGTTCGGCGACGTAAGTAGTGATGTCGGCGAGGCCGCGGCGGACCGTTTCCGCGATCAGTGGTTCCGCCATCGCTGCCTGCGAGTTGACTTGCAGGATCAGCAGATCGCGGTCGGCGATGAGCTCGGCGTAGGCGCCGCCCATAGCCCAGAGCAGCGCCTCCGGCGAGTCGTTCTCGGCCTGTTCGGCGCCGCGTTCCAGCGCGGTCTTGATGCGCCGGTAGCACTCTTCGAGTGCGGTGGTGAAGAGCTGTGTCTTGGAGGAGAACAGCTTTGAGACGTAGGCGGGAGAGATGCCGGCATGCCGCGCCACGTCCGCGATCGTGACGGCGTGGAAGCCGCCGTGCGCGAAGGTCGCGATCGCGCTTGAGACGACGGTCGCCCGGCGGTCCTCCGCAGTGGAGAGCGTACGTGATGCTGGCATGTGAATGACTGTACACTCACTCTTTCGTCGACTGCAACCCCTCCCCCCGAAATGACCCGCGTTCACGCAAGCTCGGATTCGCGCAGGCCAGCGCTCAACTCCGGACCAAGCGTGGTCGGCCGGTTCGCCGGCGACCGGCCGGCGCCTCACTCCCGTCGCGGCCCAAATACGGCCTAGTCGTCCACGCGAGAGCCGAGTCAACCTGGCAGCGCGTCGAAGATCGCAAGGACTGCCAAGACCGCCAGGGCGATCATCGAGAGGATGGTGATCAGGATCGACACGGCGGCGAGCCAGAATTCGTCGGCGGGAATGCAGTCCGGACAGATCCATCCCTTGCGACGGCTGCGTTCCCAGCCGTCTACAAATCGTGCGGCGATTTCGGCAGTGTCCGGTGTCTGGGCTTCAGGCCCCGGTCTGCCGCATCGGCGGCAGCGGACGCGGTACATGGATGCTCCTGACCTTGGGTCCGGTGACGACCGCGGGGGTGCGCTCGTCGGAGACGAGGTGCGCTTCGGTTCCGGCCCCGATCGGTACGACCAGGCCGTGAACTGAGCTCGAACACACCGGGCAGCCGTACCGCCCGTCGCCTCTACCCGTTGTAAAGCATTGCACCTCAATCGAACACGCTAGAACTCAAGTCTTCCGGGTTTCGGCTGCGGGGATGCCGTCGCCAGGCACGGGACGGCCGTCGTGATCATTGTTGTTGTGAGGCAACTGAAGAGCACGACGGCCGCTGGAGCGCACCCTATTCGGGTGCGCTCTCTCCGCAGGTCCAGGTGACGGCGTTGTCGATGATCTGGCCGGCGTCGTCCTCGCCGATGTAGACGTCCCCGGCGATCAGGGTGCCGTCGGCGTTGATCTCCTGCGCGTAGTCGCCCAGGTGGCCCTCCACGTCCGGCTCGACGGCTCCCGGCAGTTTCACGACCGTCTCTCCGGCCTGGTAGGCCGCGGTCGCGGGCGTGCCCGGCACGTAGCCGGCCACGGTACCGTCGGAGCTGACCGCCACCTGCCGTTCGAGAGCGGTCAGCTCCGCGGTGCCTTCGGCCAGATTCCAGCGGACGCCCTGGGGTTGCGACCCCGAGCCCGGCACGAAGAACTGGCCGGAGGCCCAGTCGCCGTTGAGGTCCGTGGCGATGGAGAACCCCTCGCCCGGCTGGGCGCCATCGGGCGCCGGCAGCGGGGAACCGGTGCCGTCGGCGTCCCACGTGTACGCCGTCGCGGTGCCGTTCTCGTCGTACACCGCCCCGATGATCGTGCCGTCGTCGCCGATGTCATTGGCGACTCCTGAAAGCGCGCCGTCCGGCATCGCCAGCGCTACGGGATCGGACCCGTCGGCGGGCCACAGGAGCGGGACGCCGCCTTCGAAGGTCTGGCCGCTGCCGACGATGTCGCCGCCTTCGTTGATGCCCTCGGCGCGGCCGCCGTCCTCCCCGGGGAGGGGAAGCTCATTGAGGGCGCCCCCGCTCCAGCTGTAGGGGACGTCGCGCCCGTTGTCGCCGGTCGAGTATCCGGTGCCGTTCCCCGAGGAGTTCACGTCACGGATCCGCGGGTGGTCGCCGGGCATGGGCACCTCGGTGACCTCCCCGTTGGAGTACAGGCGCGGGAACGCCCCGAGTCCGTCGGGCCAGCTCTGGTCGAGCGGCAGTGCGTAGTAGGCGATGACGGAGCCGTCGTCGCTCATCCCGCTGACGCCGGTCGCGAGCAGGCCCTCTGGGATCGGGAGGGTCTCCATGACGCAGGTCTGCGCCGCGTCGGATGTGGTCGCTTCGGTCGGCTCCTCGGCCGAAGCGAGCTGGACTGAGACCACGGCGGTGGCTCCGGCCGCCGCAATCGCTGTCGTGGCCACCAGTGCTTTGCGGGCCTTGAACCTTCGTCGCACCTTCGTCGGCATCGCTTCGTTTTCCCTTTCGGACGGTGGATTCGACCGGCATCTACCGGTCTGTGCCACGGTACGGCGCGGCTTCTCCTCGAATCGGCGCTCCATTTCGGCCCGCGATTCGCGCCTGACATGACAAGTGCCTGGTGGCAAGCCATGTCACGCCGATCGCACGGCACACCTCCCGGCAACGGAGCCAGGCGAACTGCCGGTGTCCCGCCGGTTTTCCGCCTCGAAATCGTCGCGATCGACTGCTGTACTTGACGTATCGACGATGAGAAGGCGACCATGTTCAGCCAGGCCAAGTCCCTCGCGGCTCGCGCTGTCGGCGGCGACTCGTGATGCTCTTGCCCCGCACCGTGCTCTGGGTGCTGCTGATCAACGCCGTCCCAGTGGCGATGCTCGCCCTCATGGGCGGGTTGGTCTGGTTCAACGCCTGGTTCTTCACCGTCTCCTCCGTCATCGCGGTCAAGATCGCGATCTTCATCGTGCCGACAGTGCTGGTGCTCGGCCGCGGGCTGTGGGTGCTGTTCTCCAAGAGCGACAACTCGGTGCACGGCGTGCCGGTGCGCGAGCACGAGCAGCCGGAGCTGTGGGCGCTCGTCCGCAGGCTCGCCGTGGTCGCGGACACCAAGCCCCCGGACGACATTCATCTGGTCGCGGAGGCGAACGCCTCCGTCCGCGAGGACACCCGGCTGCTCGGGCTGATCTCCGCTCAGCGGCGCATGTTCATCGGCGCCCCGCTGGTAGCGACGATGAGTTCGGCCCAGCTCGCCGCGGTGCTGACCCACGAACTCGCCCACTACAGCAATCGCGACACCCGCTTCGCCGGCCTGGCCTACCGAAGCCGCAGCGCCTTCACACGCACGCTCGCCACGATCGATCGCGGCGACCGGCTCCAGCTGGGGCTGCATTTCCTCCTGCGGCACTACGGCGCGTTCGTGTTCCGTGCGTCGGCGAAGCTGAGCAGGCGCCAGGAGAGCCTGGCGGACGAGGCTGCCGCGGCCGCCGTCGGTTCGGCGGCCACCGCCTCCGCGCTCCGCGAGCTGGCGCCGATCAGCGGGTCGTGGGACGTGTTCGAGAACAACCACCTGGTCATCGGTTGGGACGCAGGCTATCTGCCGGCCGATGTGTTCGCCGGGTACCAACGATTGCACGTCTCACTGCACGACGCGCTGCACGGTCTGCGCACCGATCCGCCGGATGCGGCGGATCCGTTCGACTCGCATCCGCCACTGCGCGAACGGATCGCCGCCACCGACGCACTGGGCGCCGTCGGCACGATCCACGTCCCGGCCACGTCCGCGCTCGGCCTGCTGCGCGACCCCCTGCGGCTGCTGGACGCGGCGGTGCTGGCCGATCTGACGCCGGAGGCGAGGTCTAAGCGGCGCGCGGACTGGCCGACGTTGATCCGCATCAGCGGCATCAGTTCACTGACCGAGAACACCGACCGGGTACTGGCGAACGCCGCCCGGGTCACCGGCGGACCGCCGACGCTGCGCGCGTTGCTGGACGCGCTCGACGCGGGTCGGCTGATCGAACTGGGCGCGGACCCGGACCGGGCGGCCGATCCGTCGGACGGCCCCCGCGTGCTTCGTGAACGAGCCAGACTCATCGTCCACAAGGCATTGTTCGGCGCAGTCGCCGCGGCGCTCACCTCGGCGGGTGCAATGCACTGGACCGAATCCTGGCCGTCGGTCGGCACCATGCGGCTGGACGAGCGGTACCCCGACTCGCTGCCGGACCTGATCGACGCCGCCCTCGACGATCGCCCCGACACCTCGCGCCTGCGCGCGCTCCTCGATTCGGTAAGAGACTCACCAGGAAGGCCCGGCCATTATGGCGCTGCTGCTCGGTAAGAAGACCAAGGTCTTGATGGCCATGCGGAAGGAGGCCAAGCGCCGCGGCCTGTCGTGGAAGGCCTACCTCGAATCGACCAACGCCGAAGAACTGATCGCCTTGTGCCAGCAGATCGATCCGAGCATCGATCCGGCCGAACTGATCGAAGGCCTGCCCTCCGACCCGCCCGTCGACGTCGCCCAATGGGGCCTGCCGCCCAGGCACGCGCTGCGCACCGACCTGATCAGCCCCGTCCCGGTGATCACCACGGCGGTGACCGCGGCCAGGGCCGGCGATTGGCGACCGGCCGCCCACTTGCTCAACCGCAGCTACGGGGATTGGGCGTTGCGGGCCGCCGCGGTCCATGCGCTCGCCGAGACCGTGGCCGACGACCGCACCTGGCTGGAGGCGTGGAGGGCGTCCGGCACCGGCGACGACAAGCACATTGCGGCCGTCGATGCGCAGGGCCTGCTCTGGTTGGCCTGGAAGCTGCGCGGCGACAACAACAACGAGAACACCACGGCCCAGCAGTACGAGGCGTTCGTCCAGCTTCTGCCGCAGGCCGAGGCGGCGGCATGGAAAGCGGCCGAGCTGGCGCAGGAGGACCCGACGCCGTGGACCACGCTGGTCACGCTCGCCATGGGCCTCAACTTCGACAATGCCAAGTTCGGGGCGGTCTGGCGTGAACTGCTGGCCCGAGACCCGCTCCACCGCAGCGGACACGAGTTCGCGGGGCAGTACTGGTCCAATTTCGGCACGGACCGGATGCTCGGCTTCGCTCTCCAGGCCGCGCCGGCGTCCCCGTCGCTCGCCTTCCTGATCGTCCAGGCGGCGGCCGAGGGTGAGGACGAGAACGAGAACGTGTGGCAGCAGGCCGAGGTGCACCGCGCGCTCGACGCCATGCTGCACTGGCTGGGCACGCCCCAAGGCGGCGGCGGTGTGGACGCGAGCGCCGACCGGCGCTGGGCGGCTTACGGGCTGGTGAACGCCGGCCGGGGCGCCGAGGCACTGCCGCTGTTCCAGCAGTTGGGCATCGACGCCTCCGGCACCCCGTGGCATTACTGGGGGGACGCCGCGATCGCCAACTTCGACCGGTACCGTCGCAGGGCCTGCGCCGCCACCTCCGCCCGACAGTAGGACCGACATGGAAGACATCGTCGCCGGCGACCCGGACCGGAGCACCCGGAACGCCACGCCTCCACCTCGGTGGGCCCTGGCGTGGCGCCCGTTCGGATACCTGCTGGTCGGCCTGGTCTGGTTGGCGATCTGGGCGACCGTCTTCGCTTTGGGCTGGGGGATATTGATCTTCGGCGTCGTATCGGGTGAACTCACGGTCGCCGAGTTCACCGAACCCTCCATGTCGTCGGTGGGCTCCTTCCTCGCGATGGTCTTCCTCCTGGCCCCGCTGCTGGCCGTGATCATGGGCCCGGTCGTGCTGTGGTGGCTGCCGAACTGCTCCTGGCCTCTCGCGGCGCTGTCGTTCGTCTACATCGGCCGGTCCTTGCGTCCGTCCTTCCGCCACGAGAAACTGTCGTTCACCGCATATGGCGACCAGACCAACACGTTCGGTCGGCCCACGGTCTCGGGCACCTCGCTCTCGCTGCAGCCGGTGCGCAATACGGCGCTGACCCGTTTCCTCATGCGCTTCTATGTGGCCGGCTGGGAGCCCAGCGGCATCGGATTCCTCGCGATGACGCCCGCGGGAGTCGGCTGGCTGCTGCTCTTCCCCGCCATCGCGAAGGACGTCACCCTGACTACGAACATCGTGTGCGGCGTGCTCGGGGTCGGATTGATCGCATGGTCGTACGTATGGGCGCTGCGGACCACAACCCGCAGGCGGTCATGAGATCTGGGCTCCGCGAGTCAGTTCAGTCCCGAACACGTCGGTACCCGTTGACGGGCAGGTGGTCGAGCGAGGCGATCTTCACGGTGTCGCCTGGTTTGGTGGCATGGACTACCTGGTTCCGGCCGACGTAGATCGCGACGTGGCCCAACCCGTGTGAGAAGACCAGGTCGCCCGGAGCCAGTTCACCGCGGCTGATCGGCTCGGTCTGGTTCCATTGGGCTTGGGACGAGCGGGGCAGCGCTGCCGATCGCGAGTATGCGGCTACGACCAGTCCAGAACAGTCGTAGGCGTTCGGCCCGGTCTTGCCTGCACCGTACGGCTTTCCGATCTGGTCGTAGGCGAACTGGACGACCGAACTCGCGGATTCGGGGGCCTGTCCGGACTCTGGCGCAGGGGCGCTTGAGCGGGTTGCCGCCTCCTCCCGTTCGCGTTCTTCTGCTTCCTTGAGTGCGCGCCGGGCCCTTTCGATCTCGACGGTCAGCTGTTCAGACCGGTCGGTGAGTCGGGCGATCATCGGATTGATCACCTCGAGGCGCTCGCCGGCGCGCTCGGACGCCTCATAGCGGACGGCTTGCTCGGTCCGCACTTGCGCCAGCGACTCGATCTTGCTCGAGAGGTCATCGCTCGCTGTACCGATCGCTTCGGTAGCCCGCGTGAGCTGCGCCTCGACGGTGCCGAATTCCAGGTTGGCCTGCTCGACCAGAGCGTTGAGCTCCAGCCGTTCGGCCTCGAATCGGTCTGTCTCATCCTCAAGGGACGCGCGAGCTCGCACGAGATCGTTTACGTGCGCTCGAATCTCAGAGCTGTCGGCGTGGGCGAGGTCGATTTCATCAGCTTGCGCCGGAGTCACGGCGACCATTGCCGCGGTGAGGTGCGCCAGCGCCAGCGCGGCCATCCTGCGGACTGTTGCCGCTCGCACGAGTGGCTCGCTCCGCTGCGAATGATGGTCGGGGTCGACGGTGTTCGACATGGACATCGGCATCGGTTCATTCGCCTCGCTTGCGGTCGTCGGCGGAACCGGATGATGCGTATTCTGAGCGGGTTGCGCGTTCAGTTGCGATGGCATTCATAGAATTCCTCACTGTCGTTGGACCGGCGGGCCCCTCAGGAAAGGGGCGCCGCTTTCGTCCTACGCTGGCGCGGGCTCCGGGCGCCGGGAGGAGTTTTTGGAAGATTGATACATCGGGGTCCGGTCGCCGTATTGTGATCCGGTTTGCCCTCTCATGCGTCGAGCGTTCGCCTCGCACACCTTTGCGATTGGTAAGTGCCTCTTGCGGATCGGTCCTCACTCGGCCGTCGTCGCGAACGCTGCGAGCACCACACGGTGATACTCGCAGCGTTCACGCACTCCCTGCCGAGCAGGCTCCCGCAGGAGCCTGAAACCGTTGCGCCACTGGGGCACCCGGCGACCAAGATCGCCGGTGCCCCGCTCCCGACCAGACCTGCCGACCCGGACTCCTGTTCTAGGTGAGGAGGCCGGTGCGGAAGGCGATCGCTACAGCGTGGGCGCGGTCGCGAGCACCGAGCTTGCGGTACAAGTGCTTCGCGTGGGTCTTGACGGTGTCTTCGGAGACGAACAGGTCGATGGCGATCTCTGCGTTGCGTTTGCCTTCGGTCAGTGCGGTGAGGATCTGGAACTCCCGGTCGGACAGCGCTTTGAGCGCCGGCCGAGGCGGGCGCTGGCGTGGTACGGAACTGGTCGTGTTGGTCAGTCGCCGGCGGGCGAGGACGACCGTTTGGGCGAAGGCCACGAGCAGGTCGTCGCCGTCGCCGGTCATGGCCCGCATGACCCCGAGTGCTCCGGCGGCTGCCAGCATCGCGGCGGTGCGGGGGCTGGCGGCGCCCGTGAACACGAGACCGGTGGCCGGGAAACGGGTGCGAACGGTGCGGGTGAACTTGACCGGGTCGGGTGCGGCCAGGGCGACGTCGACCAGGACCACGTCCACGCGGCCCAGGCTGAGCTCGAGGAACAATGCCGGGGCGCAGTCGACGACCTTGACCTTCTGCGGCAGGTCCGTCTCGGCCGCGCACGCCGAGATGCGCTGGCCCGCCCCGGGAGTCTTGACATAGACGACAATGGTTTTCACATCACCGAGTCCTTTCTTGATGGGTGTGCAGCACGACAACCGGCTCGTCGCTCAAAGGGCCGGTTGCGGTGGCGCGGAGGCGGTGCCGGCAGCACCTGACGGGGCGTCTGCGACGCCCCGTCTCGGACTGGTGATCATCGTTCACACCTCGTGCCATGAGGGCTTAACGAACCAGCAGGGGAAAAGTGACGGAAGACACAGCAATTTGATGGTGAGCTCTCGTGTTAGCACTGATGCACGGCGGCAGGTCTCCTTCTCGAGCAATTGAGCCGGGATCGGTGCCTGCGCGGTCCAGCCGGGGCCCTGCCGAGAAGACATCCGAGGAGACAAGTGGTGGAAGGGTTGCGAAGTGCCGGTCTGCTCGTGAATTTCGCAAATCGGGGACGCGGCTGCTCTTCGTGAATAGCCTCAGGACGTCAGATTCGCAACTCCACTGGAGGGAGACGCCAATGAAGATGTCCAAGAAGAAACGTACGAAGGTCATTCGCCGGGTGGCGACGGGAGCGGTCGCCGCGTCGGCTGTAGGCGCGGCGGTCGCGGGGGTCGCCCTCGCGGCGCAGCGGACCGACCAGGCCGCCCCCAAGCTCCCGGCACCGGGCGCGACCATTGAGGTGGATCTCGCCTCGAAGGGGCTCGAGCTGGTCTTCGTGGGCCAGAAGGTCAAGACCGGCCCGCTCAAGGGTAAGGCGACCTTCGAGATCGAGTCGAACAAGGGCGACCCGTCCTCGGTGCAGACGAAGATCAGCGAGTTCTACCTGACCTCGCCGGCCAAGCAGGGCGGCGTCACCATCGCCATCGAACCGGCCAACCGGAACGTCAAGGACCGGTCGGTTCTGAGGCACAACCGGTCGGAGTCGCCGAAGCTTCAGCACACCCTCAAGGTGCCGCTGAACATCACGGTCCGGTACCCCGAGGTCCTGGGGCTGCCCGCCGACACCGAAGAGCCGTTGACGCTGAAAGCGGAGGAAGCGGCCGTCCTCGTCGGGACGCTGAGCGGTTTCCCGCCCAGAGGCACCCGCTACAAGCTCAAGGAGACGGCCGAGCTGTCGCTGCCGGGCCAGCCCGGCAACGATCTGGCGACGATCGTGAAGTTCCCGGTGAAGGTGGAAGGCTTTTAGGCCGCGTTCAGGGATGTCGCATGCCTCCGGCGGGATTGGTCGAGCCACGATTCGATCTCGGCCGGAGGCCTCAGTCGTCAGTCCCAACGGCACGGACGAGCAGTGAGGCCCTGCTCCCAAGGCCTGCCGTCAGGTGGCGAGCTCCTCATAGGCCTTCACGATGTCAAGGGCCTCGATCGTGGTCATTTCGGCCGTGCTCGGCGTGCCGCTGTCGCCGTATTCGCCGAGCAGCCGCAGGTCGCGCTGAGCGGCGGCCTTGTGGCAGAGTTCGCGGGCGAACCGGCCGTTGCCGAGCGCGTCGATCTGCCCCGAGTTCACGACGGCCGCACACCCGGCATGCAGGGCACGCTCGGCTTCGGCCGAGAGCGATTCGCCTGCGGCCGTCAGGATCGAGGTGCCGATGGCGGTGAGTTCCTCGGCCGAATACGACGGGAACTCGATCACTGTGGAGAAGCGCGATTTCAGGCCCGGGTTGGTGGCCAGCAATTCGTGGATCTCGTCGGTATAGCCGGCCAGGACGATGACGAGTCGGTCCCGACGGTTCTCGGCGGCCGTCAGGATCTCCTGCATCGCCTCATCGCCGAAGGCGTCGGCGTCGCCGTCATAGCCCTGGTTGGCCAGCGAATAGGCCTCGTCGATGAACAGGACACCGCCGGTCGCCTCGTCGATCTTCTCGCGGGTCTTCAGCGCGGTGGACCCCAGGTACTGGCCCACCAGGTCGCCGCGCTGGGTCTCCACGACCTTGCCGTGCTCGAGCAGACCAAGCCCCGCGAGGATCTCGCCCATGATGCGGGCGACCGTGGTCTTCCCGGTACCGGGCGGTCCGGTGAACACGAAGTGCTGCGGCCGACTCGAGCTCTGCAGTCCGCGTTGCCTCTTCAGGGCCGCCATTCGGAACTGGGCTTTGAGGGTGTGGATCTGGTCCTTGACCGGTTGGAGTCCGATCATGGCGTCCAGTCTCCGTCCGGCGTCGGCGAGCTGCTTCGCGCGATCATCCCCTCCCGGCCCGCCTCCGGAGAACGACCTCAGCGGTGACTCGGCGGTCGTCCGTGTCGTCCCGGCCGGGCGGGCGGCCTTGGCGCGCTCGGCGAACACCTCGTAGTCAGGAGCGAGACGGTAGGCGCGCTGGAACGCCTGCGTCGCCTGCTCATCCTCTCCCAGGGCTTCCAGTGCCGCTCCTCGCACGAAGTAGATGTGGGCGTTGTAGACGGGATCGCTGATGGCGGTCGGCAGGCCCTTGGCGGCGTTCAGTGCCTCATAGTGCGTCTTGAGTTGCACCAGGGACGCGGCGACATAGAACTGGGCCTCGTCGTGGAGCGATGCGTCCTTGATGCCGTGCGACTCCTCGAGCACCTCTTCCCACTCGCCTCTTTCGAAGGAGCAGCGAGTACGCAGCAACTTGATCCTGTCGTCCTGGTCGTGGTACTTGCTGTCGGCCGCGGCCAGCGCTTCACCGGCGCGTTCGAGCTGTCCGGAGTCGATCAGCCCGGCCATGAACGCCAGCCAGGCGTCGTAGGCATCGCGGAGGGGGTGGCTGACGAACATCCCGATCTCGAAGGACGACTTGAGGGCGAGTCCCGTGGCTTTTCGCAACCTGCCCAGGTTGGACCGATGTTCGAGCATGCCGAGCACCGCTTCGTCCAGCTGTTCCTGCCCGCAGGCGTGGACTCCGAGCCAGGCGTCCGCGGCGCGCGGATCGTATTCGAGGACGTGCTCGAAGCAGTCCGACGCACGCACGAGGTCGCCTTTGCGCAGAAGTTCGACCCCCCGGGACCAGACTTCCAAGACCGATGCCGTCGCCGTCGAGAAGGACATGTCCACTCCGGGTTGAGAAGGGGTGTAACCGGCCTCGCGCTGCTGCCCCGCCGCTCGGGCCATTCTGCCACCGGCAAGCGGGACTTGCGAGGCAGAAGACCGGCGGGAAACCGGCGGGAAATCCATGGCGCCCACCGATCGAAGACGCTGCGCAGCGAGGATCCGGTCAGACCCGAGCCGGGGGCGCGCCGGTGCGTCCGAAGTGCTCCTCGCTGAGAAACCCCGCACGAAAGGCGAGGGCGCCGAGCGCCTCCGGGGAAGCGGCGCCGAGCGTCCGGTTCAAGTCCCGGACCTCGCGGTTGACGGTGCTCCGGGACAGGAACAGCTCCTTGGCGATGACCTCCCTCGTCATGCCCCGCACCAGGTGGATGAGGATCTGGCGTTGCCGTGGAGTGACGTGGTCGTCGGGATCGAGATCCGGGAAGTGGGTGCCGGGCATCGGCATTCCTCCGTGCTGCATCGCATCGCCCGGGAGCCCGCGGGTCTCGCCGGTGATGTGGGGGACTGCTTGCGGCGATCATGATGTCGTCTCCCGCTTACAGCCGGCTTACACCCCTCGTCGGGCCACGAGTCGAGCAGTCGCCACTGCATTACCCTGTACCGAGACACGTACTCCTCGGCGAGGTCGGTGAACGAGTGCAGGCAGGTCTGGGCGCGCTGCGGTTCAAAGTACTGGGCCCCCTCGAAGTCGCCCGGGACGGCGAGCCGCTGCTCCAGCGCGCTGCGCTCCAGCGACGGCTGCTGGCGGCCCTGCTGGCCGGATCGGAGCGGGCCGTCCCGACCGACCTGCTCATCGAGGCGATCTGGGAAGGCTCGGCGCCCGGCAACGCCCGGGCAGCCCTGCTCGTATACCTGCATCGGCTGCGGCGGACCCTTGGCGATCCGCAGCGGATCTCGTTGGAGCCCAACGGGTATCGAATCCACGTGAGCGCCCTCGACTGCGACGCCCACGCCTTCGAGGACCTAGCGGCCACGGCGCGGCGAGAGCGAAGCGCGGGAAGGATCGAGCAGGCCGCCGATCACTATGCGCAGGCGATGCGAATGTGGCGGGGCGAACCCTATGCGGACGTCACGGGGACTGGTCTGATCGCCGCCGAGGCCGCTCGGCTCGGTGAACGACGGCTTCTCGCCCAGCAGGAACTCCTCGAAGTGAAGCTCGACCTCAGGATGCACGCCGCAGTGATCGGCGACCTCGAGGCGCTGGCGCGCTCGCATCCCTTCCGCGAGCGGCTGACCGCCTTGCGGATGCTCGCGCTGTACCGGGCCGGACGGCAGGCCGAGGCGCTGGAGGTGTTCCGCGAGAGCAGGGCAGTCCTGGCCGAGGAGCTGGGCATCGACCCGGGGCCGCTGCTGCAGCGCGTCCACGACGCGATCCTCCGCCGCGACGAGCACCTGGCGACGGTCGCGGCGGCGAGTCTGGACGGCACCTGGGTTCCGCTGGCCGACAAGGAGTCCGACGTCGCCGCTCCTAACGCGGCCACGCCGCGGGAGCTGCCGGCGGACGTCATCGGGTTCACCGGACGCGACGGCGAACTGCGCGAGTTGGAGGCCGCTCGGTCGGGACGCGCGGAGGACGGCATCCCGCCGTCCCCCGTCATCGTCCTTTCAGGAATGGGCGGGGTCGGCAAGACCGCGACGGCGGTCCACTGGGCACACCGCATCGCCGCCGACTACCCCGACGGCCAGCTGTTCCTCAACCTGCGCGGATACTCCACCGTCCCGGCGCGTCGGCCGATCGAGGCGCTGGCGGCGATGCTGCGATCGCTCGGACTGCCCAGCGACCAGGTGCCCGTCGAGGTCGAAGAGGCGGCCGCGCGCCTGCGGACCGAGACGGCCGGGAAACGGATGCTCATCCTCCTCGACAACGCGGCGTCGGCCGAGCAGGTGGCCCCACTGGTGCCGGGAAGTTCAACGTCGCTGGTGGTCGTGACCAGCCGGAACCACCTCGGCGACCTCCTCGCCCGGCACGGTGCCGCCCTCGTGGGCCTGTCACCGCTGACACCGGACGAGGCGACCGGACTCTTGAAGGCCCTGCTGCGGATCCCCCGCTCGGCGGACCGACCGGAGCTCGCAGAACTGGCCCGCCGCAGCGGCTTCCTGCCGCTGGCGCTGCGCATCGCGGCGGCGAACGCGGCCGGCCGGTCGTACTCCGCCGGCCCGAGCGAATACGCGGGGCGGGAATCGGCGGGCGGTCAGGCGACGCTCGTCGGCGGCCCCCATGCGGCCGTCAAGGCGACATTCGACCGCTCCTACCGGGTCCTGCCCGACGACGCCCGTAGAGTGCTCCGGCTGCTCGGCATCGTCCCGGTCCGATCGCTCGCGGTCGAAGCGGTGGCCGTGCTGGCGCAGACCGACACCGCCGCCACGGAGCGAGCGGTCGAACGGCTCGTCAACGCTCACATGGTCAATCGGGACGGACGCGGCAGGCTCTACCTGCACGATCTCATCAGGGACTACGCCGACGACCTGGTCGAAGCCGACGACCCCGTGCGAGAGGCAGCACTGAAGCGCCTGTTCGAGTGGTACCTCGACAGGGCGGATGCGGCGTGCCGCCGCAGGTACCCCGGCTCCGCAAGACTGTCGGATGCCGACCGGTCCGCCGGCTCCGCGGACGTGGCGGACGCGGCGCAGGCCGCGCAGTGGCTCGACGACGAGCGCGAGAACCTCATCGCCGTCGCCGTGTACGCCGGCGACCACGGCCACGGATCAGTGGCCTGGAAACTCGCCGACATCCTCCGCAGCCACGCGTGGGTCGAGGTGAGCGCCGCGGACTTCCTGGCGCTGGGGCAAGCGGCGTTGAACGGTGCCGGCGCAGTGGAGAGCGTCCCCGGGGAGGCGGTCGCCGAACTCTGCATCTCCACCGCGTACCTCAAGGCGCGCGACTACGCGGACGTGGTCCGCCACGCCGAACGCGCGATCGACCTCTCCCGCAGGGCCCGATGGGATTCCGGCAGAGCCTCGGCCCACCACAACATGGCGCTCGCCTGCTGGAACATCGGCAGGCTCCGAACCTCCCTCGCGCACGGCGAGGCCGCGCTCGCGATGAACCGAGCGTCCGGCAGGTCGCGCGCGGCCAGTGTCAATCTGGGCGTGCTGGGTGTGGTCCACGGCGAGCTGGGCGAATTGCGCACCGAGGCGCGACTGCACGAAGCGGCGCTCCGACTCGCCGAGGAGATCGGCAACCCCGGCCTCCAGGCATCGCATCTGCGGAGTCTCGCCGTGGTGTCGATCTGCCTGGGCTCAGTGGAGGCGGCACAGCGGCAACTGGACCGGGTCGTGCACCTCGAAGAGGGCGCGGAGGACGGCAGACTCAGCGGCCCGACGGCTGAGAACATGGCAGAAATCTGTTCCGTGTTCGGCAGGTACGACGAAGCGCTGGCCCACGCCGACAGGGCGATTCGGGAGGCGGAGCTGTGCGGCGACAGCAGCGGCAAGGCGCGCGGGCTGATCGCCGTCGCCTTGGCCCTCAACGGGATTGAGCGATTCGAGGGAGCTGTCGCCGCTGCCGCGCAGGCACTGCAGGTGGTGAATGGCGACTTGGCGGGTATCAGGATCAACGCCTTGATCGAGCGGTCCAAGGGGAGGCTCGCGCTCGGCGAGGTCGAGGCGGCGGGCGCGGACGCGGAGCTGATCCTCGAGCTGGCCGGGGCGGGGGAGTACCGGACCGGAGAGGCCATGGGGCTCAACCTCCTGGCCGAGGTGAGGCTTCGTCGCGGTGCCGTGGGCGAGGCCCGTGAGCTCGCGCAGCGCGCCCTCGACGACCACCGTTCCTGCGGTCATCGCCCGGGGGAGGCCTGGGCGCTCTGGGTGCTGGGGGCGACCGCGATTGAGGCGGGCGATGCGGCCGCCGCCCAAGGGCACTGGCGCGAGGTCGAGAAGATCTACGCCGGCATGGGCGCTCCGGTGCCGGCGAAGTTCAGGACCGGCACCGGCTGAGCCCCGGCCGTTGCGCTAGTCGTCCGTCTCCAGGGTGGCTCCGACGTCGGCGGCCTCCTGGATGATGCCGACGATCTCGACGGCGGAATCACTGTCCACGCATCCCCCGTTGCCGTTCGACACGCTGTCCTCGCCTACGGTCAGCGACCAGAAGTAGGGCGGCACCTCCGTCGTGCAGACCATGCCGTCGTCCGGACCCCTCGGAAAATCGGAGGCGTTCGCGAGCTCGTCGATCTCGGCGATCTGCTCCTCGGTCAGTGAACCGGAACCGGACTCGGTGCCGGTGCGCTGCCACGAGCCGTCCGCCGCGATCTCCACCGTCGCCTCCATGACGACTTCGTTCTGGTCGTCTTTCTCGGTGACGGAGAACGTCAGCTCGGGCATGGTCGGGGGTGCTCCGCCCCCGGAGTCCTCGGCGGATCCCTGCCCGCAGGCGCTCAGGGCGACGATGAACACGGCGGTGATGCTGTATTTCCACATGCGCCTGGGACGCGCCGGCGCCCGCGATGGTTCCCGACACAACGGGATTCCCCGGAAATGAGCCGATGTGCTCACGAGGTGAGCCGATCGGATCAACTGCGGGCGTAGACCTTGACGTTGTTCAGACCCGGTTCATAGCATCGGCGCGGTCGATCATCCGCGGCCCGCGGACCGATCGGTGATCACGGGAGGGGACGCGCCATGGCTGATCGAGTGCCCGACCCCGGGACCGGACTGCGGCCGCTTCGGCTGCGGGCGATGATGACCCAGGAGGAGCTCGCGCTCAAGTCGGGCGTCGGGACGCGCACGGTCCGCGACATCGAATCGGGCAAGGTGCGGCCGCAACCGAGGACGCTGCGCCTGCTCGTGGCGGCGCTGGGCCTGGGCGAGCCCGATCGGGCGACGCTCACCGGGACGACCGGACGGTTTGCCGTGCCCCGCGAGCTGCCGCGCGTGATCACCGCGTTCGCCGGTAGGGAGGCACACCTGGACTCGCTCCTCACCGCGGTCGACGACGGGGCCTCCATTGTCGCCGTAGACGGTATGGCCGGCATCGGGAAGACCTCCCTGGCGGTGCGGGCCGCGCACGCGCTCGCCTCCCGGTACCCCGACGGGCAGCTGTTCGTGAACCTCCGCGGGTTCGCCGACGCGGACAGGCCTCGCCCGGATCTCGCATCGGTGCTGGCACGGGTGCTGCGCAGCCTCGGCGTGGAGGATCAGGGCCTCTTCCCGGGCGTCGACGAGCTCACCGGCCGCTACCGCAGCGCTGTAGCGGGTCGTCGCGTGCTCGTGGTGCTCGACGATGCGGCGAACGCCGAGGAGGTGGAGGCGCTGCTGCCGGGAACGACGGACAGCCTTGTCCTGGCGACGAGTCGGCGCGTCCTGTCTCCTTTGGCGGGTGCGTGCTCGGTGCCGCTAGGACTGCCGCCGATGTGGGAAGCCGTGGCGATGCTCGCCGCCGCCGCCACAGGTCGGATCAGTGAGGAAGAAGCCGTCTTGGTCGCGGACCGCTGCGGGCGCCTGCCGCTGGCGATGGGTCTGGCGATGGCCCGCTTCCGCAGCCGAAGCCATTGGCGCGCAGCGGATCTGCTGCGCCGCCTCGAGGACGATGACCGGTTGCTCGACGAGCTCGACATGGGACGCCGCGGTGTCGCCGCGGCGCTGAACGCCTCCTACCTCGAGCTCGATGCCGCCCACCGGCGGCTGCTGCGTCGACTCGCTCTCGTCCCCGGCGGCGATGTCGACGCACGCGTCGCCGCCGTGCGCTGCGGCATCGACGACAAGCGAGCGGCGTCGATGTTGGAGTCCCTCGCGGACGTGCATCTCGTGGAGACCCGGTCGCCGGGACGATTCCGGCTGCACGACCTGGTGCGGCTGTTCGCCGCCCGCCTTGCGAGGCAGGAGGAGGCCGACAGCGAAGTGGACGAGGCCTACCTCCACCTGATCAGTGTCTGACCCCGGCTCGGCGCATCGCCGGGCCAAGCGCCGCAGCAGTGCTAAGCGGCGGCAAAGTAGGTGTAGGTGTCCACGTCCCAAGTGTTCAGCAGCGCGATCTCGATGATGGCGCCCTCGATCTTGTCGGTTTCGATGGGGACGCATCGGTTGGCGGTGAAGGACTCGCCGGGTGCGACCTCAGGGGCGTCGAGGATGTCATCGGGGACGAGGCCGCAGTCGCTTTGGAAGGTCCAGGACTCGTTGCGGACGCCGACCAGGAGGTCCATGGGAGCGGCGGCGGCGTCGGCCTTGTTGGTGCCGGTCAGCGTGATCATGAAGTACTGGGAGCCCTCGGCGGGGGCGGTGTTGGTGGCGTCGGTTTCCAAGATCGTCTCGGTCGCGTCGACTTCCACGGCGGTGATGGCGATGTCCCAGGTGTCGACCTGGCCGGGCGTGCACATGTCGAGCGGGGCGTCGATGCTTTCGCCGGCTTGGGGATCGGCGTCCGCGGGCACGTAGTCGCATTCGATGACCACAGGAGCGGCCGCGGTCGTCTCCTCGGCGGCGGCCTCGGAAGCGGTCTCGGTGTCTTCACTGGAATCGGCGGCGGTGCACGCGGTGAGGCCAGTGAGCCCCAGGAGACCGATCCCGGCGACGGCGAGCAACTTCTTGGCGGGCAGTGTGGCGATGGATGAGTCCACGATCGATCCTTCGAGCGGAGGCGTGTGTGACGCCTGTGAATCTACTTCAGCGGCGCCACGCCTCGACTACACCAGGCGGCGCTTGCGAACGCGGGCCCCGGCCGCGGGTTGCCGCAGGTCCGTCGCGGGTCCTACCAGCGGCAGGTGTTGTCCTGGGCGGCGGCCAGGGCGAGGGTGAGGCCGCCGTCCTCGCCGATGACGGGGGTGACGTTCTCGATGTCGACGCCGCAGCGTCCGTCCAAGGTGCTCTCGCCGCCTTCAAAGACTGCGGATCCCTTGCCGTTCAGGGTGATCCAACCCGGTTCGACGACCTCCAGGCGCAGGTCGCGGTTGAAGCGGACCTTCGGATAGATCTCGACGGCCCAGTCGAGTTCGCTGACCGAGGCGAATTCGGTGCGGCCGTCGTAGGCGATGCCGTAGTCGTAGGCGGCGCTGAACGGGCATCCGGCGGGGGCGAGGTCGGAGCTCTCGGCGCAGGTGTCGAGCCAGGCGGCCAGCTCCTCGTTGAGCCTGGACTCGATCGCTTCGCTGCCGGTGAGCGGATCGGTCATGACCGCGTTCAGGTCGAACGAGTCGAGGCTGTACGCGCCGAGGTCCGATCCGGGCAGGGCGAGCAGGGAGAGGTCGTCTTCCCCCGTCAACTCAGGGACGCTCGCGAACAGCGAGTAGGAGCCCGGATACAGCGCCACGGACACCGCCGCGCCGTCGGCGACGGCGACATCGCCGCGAACGCCGTTGATCTCGAGGGAGGAGAGCAGCGGACTTGTGACCGACACGTACATGTACGGGTTGGTGATCAGCAGGTCGTCGTCAGCGCTTTCGAGCTTGAAGGCGCCCTCGGCGCGGGTGTCGCCGGAGCGGATGACGGCGTGGACCGTGGTCTGGGACGCGGACTTGAGCTCGACCGATTCGATCTCCCAGTCCGAGGACGTCGCCTCGGCGGTCAGCCACGAGCGGTCGGCCTCCAGTGCGTAGGCCTCCGAGACGAGGGACTCGGCGCGGTCGACGTCCCGGTCGCGCAGCGCTTCGAGGTAGTCGCGGACGACCTCGACCGGCGCCGGTTCGCCGTTCACGACCGCGAGGATCGGCCAGGCGGCCAAGGCGACCGCTACCGCCAGCACCGCTTCGCTGAGGATCGACCAGCGGCGGGGGCGGGCCCAGGCCAGCGGTGTCATGCGTCGGGTCTCCTTCACTCGGTGCCCCGGCAGGTGTCCGTCGCGGGCTGTCCCAGCGGCGCCACCTCGAACGAGCCGTCCGGGGCGGCCAGGACGTGCAGCACGCCGCCGTCGAAGCGGCAGGCCGCGGTGAACGCCTCCCAAGTGCCCCAGTCCTCTGAGCCGGTGCCCTGCAAGG
Source organism: Glycomyces rhizosphaerae (assembly GCF_042647865.1). NCBI lineage: Bacteria > Bacillati > Actinomycetota > Actinomycetes > Glycomycetales > Glycomycetaceae > Glycomyces > Glycomyces rhizosphaerae. The sequence goes on along the minus strand of NZ_JBHRWO010000008.1, from coordinate 205,147 downwards.
TGAGTCGGCCCGGTTCGGTGAAATCGACCAGCAGCACGGGTTCCCCGTACGTCCCCGTGCCGGGGACGACGGTCGCCACCGGGTACTCCTCAACCATCCACACAGGATCTCGGATCTCCTCGACGCGGCGCCGGTCGGCGGTGTCGACCATACCGTCGGTCGCGAACGGGCAGCCGGGAGGCGCGCTCAACCGGTATTCGATGCATGCGTCGATGTAGTCCTCGACCACGCCCTGCAGCGACGCCGCCGCGTCCTCGGCCGGTTCGGGAAGCGGCGTGCCGATCACCTCGGAGCCGTTCCCGCCATTGTCGCCCAGCAGAGCGACCGGATCGCCGCCGAAGAACCGGTAGACGCCCGGCAGCAGCAGCACCGTCCGGTTCGCCTGGCCGGCATACCAGTCCTGCCAGGACGTCTCGAGCGGCATCGGGACGGACCGGTCGTTCACCTGGAGCGACAGGTACGAAGAGGCCGACACGGTGACGGTCTGGAAGGGGGCGCTGAGGGTGTACTCGCCGTCGTCCTCGTAAACGGTGAAGACGCCCTCGGCCGTGCCTTCATCGGTGCCGATCGTCGCCGACACCGACTCCTCGAATCCCGAAGGGCTGCCGGACTGCTCGACCGACAAGAGGTCAAATTCGCCGATCGCGTCGGGATGGAGGAACGCGGCGGCCGAGCCGGCCGGGACGCCGCCATCGATGAAGCTGTAGGCCAGCTCGAAGTCCTTGTCCCGCACCGCCTCCATGAACGCCGTGACGACCTCGACCGCCGTGTTCGGTTCGCGCACTTGGTGCCACGTCGTCAACGGAAGGAGGGTCAGTGCCGAGAACAGCATGATCCAGCCGATGCGCAGGCCTTCGCGTCGGGTCGGGGACACGCGAGGATCGATTGAGGGCATGGGCACATCCGGGGGTCGGGGCTCGGTCGGATCGAGGATAACCGCAGGATGCCAGCTTGCGGCGCGTCGCTATCGTGCAAGTGCCCCTCACCCGCCCACCGCCTTGGAGGACCCATGCCGTCGGAGACCGACCGCCCGACGCTGTGGCGGGAGCTGCGCAGCTGGCCGCGGTCCGTGCAGCTCGGCTTCGCGGGCCTGGCCGTCGCGGTCTTCGCGGCGACCTTCGTGCTCGAGCCGCTCTACGAGCCCGACTTCCCCGACCGGTCCGAGTGGCCCGAAGGCACGATCCCGGACGGGATCGCGGTCGGCGAGCCCTCCGGCGGCCCGGAGGACCCAGGCCTCCCCGAGGGAGTCGAGGTGTACCAAGGGGAACCGCTGTGGACCGCCGCGTTCGCGTCGGACGGCGAGGAGGTCGCCCAAGTCGACCAGGGCGCCCTGCGATGGGCCGACGGGCGGATCGCACTGGAGCGGGACGGCGAGGACGTGTGGTCGTACGGCTGGGAGTCGTACAGACCCGAAGTCGGCATTGCCGGCGAGGTCGTCGTCATCTCCGAAGACCTCCGCGAGATCACCGGCGAGGAGTACGACTGGCCCGGCCGGCGTGACACCGTCGCGCTCGACCTCGACACCGGCGAAGAGGTCTGGCGCGACCAGGACGCCTCCTTCGTCTCGGCGTTCGCCGACGCGGTGATCATGACCGAGTGCACCGGCGCCCAAGACGACCGCATCGGCGACTGCACCCTCTACTCGCGCGACCCCGCCGACCTCTCCGTGCAGTGGTCGACCCCGACCTACGCCAGCGCCCAGACCGCGACGGACATCGCCTGGACCGGTGCGCCCGTACCGGACCGGCTCCTCGTCGAGTCCTACCCGACAGGTCACGGGGACCGCACCGTCGACGTCTACGAGGACGGCGAAAGCCTGCTCAGCGTCCCGACCCGCAGCAGCGCCGCGATCTCCGGGGACACACTGATCGTCTACGACGAGTACGACGACAACCCCGCGGACGAGTGCATCGCGACCCTCGCCGGATACCGCCTCGGCCGATCGGAGCCGGCCTGGGAGATCGAGGCGATGACCCGCAAGAGCGACGACTACGCCTCATGCGGCGGACTGCCCACGGCGGAGGCACGGGACGGCAAGCTGCCCTTGACCATCGACGGCGTGCCATCCATCGTGGACGTCGCGACGGGCGAAACCGTCTGGGAGGCCCCCACCGAGGGCCAGGCGATCGCGCTCGGACCGGACGCCGCCACGCTCGTCACCGTCGACTGGGAAGCCGAGGCGGACAACCTGATCGCCTTCGACACCGCGACCGGCGAGGAGCGCTGGCGCGCGAACGCGGTCTTCCGCAGCGACGACACCACTTGGCCCATCGGCTCGACGCTGTGGCTCTACAGCGGCGGGGACACATGGGGCTCGAGCGCCCATGACGTGTACGCCTACGATCTGGCCACCGGCGAGGGCGTCGCCCTGCCCGGCGACGCCGCCTACTTCGTCCCGGGCCGGATCGTCACGATCACCGGCGCCACCCACCCGGCCGTCCGCAACGTCTGGCCGACCGAGATCTGGTGACACGAGCCGAGCGCTGAGGAAGCCACCGTCCCGCACGCCGCAGTGCGCCAACGAGCTCCATCCGTCGGCGTGGTGTAACCACATGGAACCTGCGAGAACTGTGGGGCCGATCGACATGGTTATTGCGATCGGGTGTCCATAGCATTTATCGGCATGGATGATGTAACGCCCATCACTAGTGGTTCGACCGGGGTGGAAGGCGAGCTGTCCGGCCGGGTCGCGCTGGTGACCGGGGCCGGCTCCGGGATAGGGCGGGCCTGCGCTCTCGCGCTTGCCGAGGCCGGCGCCGAAGTCCATGCCGCGGACCGCGATCCCCGGACGGTGCGCGAGGTCGCCGAGTCGATCGGCGGCAAGGCGCATGTCGTCGACCTCGCCGCGCTCGAGTCGGTGACCCGGTTGCCGAACGAGGTCGACATCCTCGTCAACAACGCCGGATTCCAGCACGTCGCGCTCATCACCGACTTCCCCGCCGAGCGGTTCGAAGCCATGCAGCGGGTGATGGTGACCGCGCCGTTCCTGCTCATGCAGCGCTGCCTGCCGCACATGTACGCCCGGGGATGGGGGCGGGTCGTCAACCTCTCCAGCGTCCACGGCCTGCGCGCCAGCGCCTCCAAGGCCGGTTACGTCGCGGCCAAGCACGCCCTGGAGGGCCTGAGCAAGGTCGCCGCGATCGAGGGCGCGCCCCACGGCGTCACCAGCAACTGCATCAACCCCGGCTACGTGCGCACCCCGCTGGTGGACCGCCAGCTGGACGACCTCGCCGCAGCCGGCTCCACACGGGACGAAGTGCTCGCCGAGGTGCTGCTGCACCGGACCCCGCTCAAACGGCTGGTGGAGCCCGAAGAGGTCGCCGCCGCCGTCGTGTGGCTGTGCCGTCCCGTGGCCAGATCCGTGACCGGGTCCTCCGTGACCATCGACGGCGGCTGGACCGCCACCTGACCCCCGAACCGTGTCCGCCCACCCGAGAACAGGTACAGCAATGACCACTGACACCGCGACTACCCCCGCCTCCGAAGACGAGCGCCGCACCGGCATCGGCCGCATCGTCACCGCCAGCCTCGTCGGCACCACTGTGGAGTGGTACGACTTCTTCCTCTACGGCTCCGCCGCCGCCCTGGTGTTCAACACCGCCTTCTTCCCGGCCCACGATCCGCTGGTGGGCACCCTCCTGGCCTTCGCCACCTACGCCATCGGGTTCCTCGCCCGGCCGCTGGGCGGGCTGGTCTTCGGCCACTACGGCGACCGCCTCGGCCGCAAGAAGCTCCTGGTGCTCAGCCTGCTGATGATGGGCGCCGCCACCTTCGCGATGGGGCTCCTGCCCACCTACGCCGCCATCGGCGTGGCCGCCCCGATCCTGCTGACCCTGCTGCGGCTGGTCCAGGGCTTCGCCCTCGGCGGCGAATGGGGCGGCGCCGTCCTCATCGTCTCCGAGCACGGCGGCGAACGCCATCGCGGATTCTGGGCCTCCTGGCCCCAGGCCGGGGCGCCCGGCGGGAACCTCCTCGCCACGGGGGTGCTGGCGCTGCTGGCCGTAATCCAGACCGAGGAGGCGTTCCTGGCCTGGGGCTGGCGCATCCCGTTCCTGCTCTCGGGCATCCTCGTCCTCATCGGACTGTGGGTCCGCATGACGGTGTCCGAGTCGCCCGTCTTCCTGCAGGCGCAGGCGGAGTCCGCCGCGAACGGTGCCAAAGAGAAGCCCCCGATCGTCGAGGTCCTGCGCACCGGCTGGCGCGAGGTGCTCGGCGCCATCGGACTGCGGTTCGGGGAGAACATCTCCTACTACATCCTCACCGCGTTCCTGCTGGTGTACGTGACCGCGCAGCTCGAGCTCTCGAAGAGCCTGGCGCTCAACGCCGTCCTGATCGGCTCGGCGATCCACTTCGTCACCATTCCCATGTGGGGCGCGCTGTCCGACCGCATCGGCCGCCGCGCGGTCACCCTCATCGGTGCGATCGGCATGGCCGCGTGGGCGTTCGCGTTCTTCGCGCTCGCCGACACCGGGTCGTTCGCGGTGATCTGCCTGTCCGTCACCGTCGGCCTGCTGTTCCACGGGGCCATGTACGGGCCGCAGGCGGCCTTCGTCTCCGAGCTGTTCGACACCAAGGTCCGCTACTCGGGCGCGGCGATCGGCTCGCAGCTGGCGTCCGTCATCGCCGGGGGACTGGCGCCGCTCATCGCGGTGGCGCTGCTGAACCACTTCGGCTCGTCGGTCCCGGTCTCGGTCTACCTGTGCGGGGCCGCGATCGTGACCGCGATCGCCGCGGCGGTCATCCGCGAGACGCGCGGACGGGACCTCACCGTCGCCATCCGGCCCGAGCGATGACCACCGGTCGGCGGCCGGTCCGCTGACTAGACTCGGCCGTGCGGCGGCCGCGGCGCTGCCCGTCCGCACGGCCGATCCCGCGTGCCGCCCACAAGTACAGGGGAGGATTGCCGTGCCGGCCGAAGCAGACCCGCCCGCCCTCGGCGCCGACGCAGCGGCGCTGCGCCGGCTCTTCGACCTGCTGGCCGCCGACGCCTCAGCGGACCAGCTCGCCCAGCCGGCCCGGGAACTGCGGGCGGCGGGCGCGTCCGAGACGGCCGCGGCCGCCGTGGACGAGGCGACGGCGGTGGCCCTCCAGATCCGGCAGACGCTGCGGCAGCGGCGCCGCCGGGAGGCCGAGCTGGCCGCCCTGTTCGACACCGCCGGCGACCTCGCCAGGCTGGGGGACCTCGACTCCGTGCTCCGCGCCATCGTGCACCGCGCCCGCAACCTCCTGAACGCCGACATCTCCTACTTGAGCCTCCAGGACCCGGCGGCGGGAGACACCTACATGCGAGTCACCGACGGCTCCGTTTCGGCGAAGTTCCAGCGGCTGCGCCTGGGCATGGGGGAGGGCCTCGGCGGGCTGGTGGCCGAGACCGCACTGCCGTACGCCAGCACCGACTACACCTACGACACCCGGTTCCGCCACACCGGCCCCATCGACGAGGCCGTCGCCGAGGAAGGGCTGCACGGGATCGTCGGCGTGCCGCTGCGCACCGGCGAGTCGGTCATCGGCGTGCTGTTCGCCGCCGACCGCACCGCCCGCGACTTCGCGCCCGACGACATCGCCATGCTCGTCTCGCTGGCCGACCACGCGGCCGTCGCGATCGAGAGCGTCCGCCAGTTGGAGGAGGCAAGGGGCGCCCTGAGCCGACTGGAGGAGACCGCCGAGACCTCGGACCGGCTCAACCTCGCCCTGCGGCGGGCCGCCGAGGCGCACGACCAGCTGACCGGGCTGGTCCTGCGCGGCGGCGGGGTCGGCGATCTGGCCGCGCAGGCCGCCGCGCTGTTCGGCGGCCCGATCGGCATCTACGACGCCGAGGGCGACCAGCTGGCCCGCGCGGGAACCGGCGCGGTCGGCTTCGTCCCCGAACCCGCCGACGACCCGCACTTCGGCAAAGGCGCGATCCTCGCAAAAGGACTGTGGGTGTGCGCGATCACGGCCGGACCCGAATCGCTGGGCAGTATCGTGCTCGGCGGCCGGGAGGACCTCGGCGACGAGGACAAGCGGCTGTTCGAGCGGGTCTCGCTCGTCACCGCGCTGCTGCTCCTGCTGGAGCGGTCGGTGGCCGACGCCGAGGACAGGGTTCGCGGCGAGCTGCTGGACGACCTCCTCACCGGCGCCGGGCGGCGCGGCGGCGGCACCAGCCTCGCCCTGCGCGCCCGCAAGCTCGGCGTCGACCTTCAACTGCCGCATGCGGTTCTGACGCTGGGCTGCGAGGCCTCCGCGCGGCCGCGACTGGTCGCGGAGGCGACTAGGTGCGCCCGGGCCGAGCACGGGCTGGCCGGCAGCCGCGACGGCCGCCCGGTGCTGCTGCTCCCGACCGACGACCCCGGAGCGCTGGCCGCCCGTCTCGCCGCCCGCTTCGGCCGGTCGGTCGGCGGCCGCGTCACGGTTGCGGCCTCGGCCCCTGTCCGCGACGGCCTTCCGGACGCCTACCGCGAGGCCGAGCGCTGCATGGAGGCGATGCTGACCTTGGGCCGCAAGGGCGAAGGCGGCTGCATGGCCGACCTCGGATTCGTCGGCGTGCTCCTCGGCGACGCCGACGTCGGTGCGTTCGTCGAGCGGGTGATCGGCCCGGTGCTGGACTACGACCGCCTGCGAGGCACCGACCTGATCGGGACCTTGAACGCCTACTACGCCGCCGGCGGCAACCTCTCCAAGACGAAGGAGGCGCTGCACGTCCACGTCAACACCGTTTCCCAACGCCTGGACCGGATCTCAGCCGTCCTGGGACGCGGCTGGAACGACCCCGACCGGTGCCTGGAGCTGCAGATGGCATTGCGCCTCCACCGGCTCTCCGGCGGCGACCGGCAGACGACAATCGATGCGAGCAAGGGATTCCATCGGACCGCGAAGCGGTCCACGCCGAAGGAGGTATGAGTGACCGGGGAAGTGCTCTGGCGGCCGCGCGCCGACGCGGCGGACACGACGAGGATCGGGGCGTTCGGCAGGTGGCTGTCCGACCGGACGGGAGCGGATTCGGCGTCATACCAGGACATGTGGCGGTTCTCGACCGACCGGCCAGCGGCGTTCTGGGGAGCGGTCTGGGAGTACTTCGGCCTCGGCCGAACCGTCCCCGAAGACCGGGTCCTGCCCGACCCCGACATGCCCGGTGCCGCCTGGTTCCCCGACGAGCGGTTCAACTACGCCGAAGCCGTGCTCGCCGCCCCCGGTGTGGCCGAGGGCGACCCGATCATCAAGGCCTACTCCGACACACGCGACCCGTTTCAGTGGACGCTGGCCGAGCTGCGCGCGATGGTGGCCCGCCTGCGCGCGGGACTCCTCGCCCGCGGCGTGCGCCGCGGCGACCGCGTCGCCGCCTGGATGCCGAACGTCCCCGAGACTCACGCGCTCATGCTGGCGGCGGCCTCGATCGGGGCCGTGTTCACCTCCTGCCCGCCCGAGTTCGGCGCCAAGGCCGTCGTCGACCGGTTCCGGCAGGTCGAGCCGACCGTCCTTTTCGTCACCGACGGATACCGCTACGGCTGCAAGCGCATCGAGCGGGACCGCGACATCGAGCAGGTCGTCGCCGCCCTTGACGGCGGGCTCAGTGCGACCGTGACGTTCTCCTACCTCGACACCGGTTTCCGCGTCGGCGAGGCGTGGGAGGACTTCGCCTCCGGCGAGGGCGAACTCGCCTTCGAGCCGCTTCCGTTCTCCCACCCGCTCTACATCCTCTACTCCTCGGGCACCACGGGCCTGCCGAAGGCGATCGTGCACGGCCACGGCGGCATCGCCGTAGAGCACGCCAAGATGCTCGCCCTGCACCACGATCTGGGGCCGGGGGACCGGTTCTTCTGGTACTCGACCACCGGGTGGATGATGTGGAACTACCTCGCCTCCGCGCCGCTGGTCGGCGCCGCGATCGTCGCGTTCGACGGCGCCCCCGATCCTGAAGGGCTGTGGCGGCTGGTCGAGGAGGCCGGGGTGACCTACTTCGGCGCCTCCGCGCCGTACCTCATGGCCTGCCGGGAACGGGGCATCGTTCCCAAGGAACTGGCCGACCTTTCGAAGGTCCGCGGCATCGGCTCCACCGGCGCGCCACTGCCGCCGGAGGGATTCGACTACGTCTACGAAGCCGTCTCCGAGACGGCGCAGCTTCAGTCCCTCTCAGGCGGAACGGATCTGTGCACCGGCTTCGTCGGCGGGGCCCCGACCGTGCCGGTCCGGCGCGGAGCGCTGTCGTGCCTGTGCCTGGGCGCCAGGGTCGAATCGTTCGACGCTTCCGGCATGCACGCCCTGGATCGCGAGGGCGAGCTGGTGATCGCCGCGCCGATGCCCTCGATGCCCGTGGGGCTGTGGGGCGACCCGGACTTCGAGCGCTACCGGGACACCTACTTCACCCCGTTCAAGGGAGTGTGGCGCCACGGCGACTGGATCACCATCGCCGAGGACGGCTCGGCGGTCATCTCGGGCCGCTCCGATGCGACGCTCAACCGCGGCGGGGTCCGCATGGGCACCGCCGAGTTCTACGCCGTCATCGAGGCCGTCCCCGGCATCGTCGACTCCCTCGTGGTGCACCTGGACGACAAGGACGAGCTCATCGTGTTCGTGGAGGCCGCCGTCGAGGTCGACGACGAGCTCAAGCGGCGGATCGCCGCCGCCGTCCGGGCGGATCTCTCGCCCCGCCACGTCCCCGACGAGGTGATCGCGGTCCCGAAGATCCCGCGTACCCTGAGCGGCAAGAAGATCGAGGTGCCCGTCAAGCGGATCATCCAGGGCGTCCCGGTCGAAGCGGCCGTCGCCGTCGACTCCCTGGCCGACCCGGCGGCGCTCGATGCCTTCGTGCCGCGGGTGCCGGCGGCGGACTGAGCCGCCGAGTACGGGACCACCAGGGTCGGAGCCGAAACTGTGGCTTCGTCCCACATATCAATACATATCAATCTCACCTAATCTGGACTCCATTCGATCCCCGGTCGACGAGTTGCTCACGATGAGGTGAAAGCGATGATTTCCATGTTCGGGCGCGCCATGCGCGTCCTCTTTGCCATTGCCGCGGCCCTGGTGCTCACGCCCCTGGCGGGGAGTCCGGCCGGCGCCGCGTCCCTGCAACCGGTCGGCGGTTTCGGGACCAATCCCGGCGCGCTCGACATGTACGTGTACGTGCCCGACGGGCTTTCCGCCGGCGCCCCCGCCGTCGTCGCGATCCACGGTTGCGGCCAGGACGCGGCCACCTACCACGCCAACTCCGGGTGGCGGCGATTCGCCGACGAGTGGGGCTTCGCGCTCATCTATCCCCAGCAGCGCCAGGCGAACAACAGCTCGGGGTGCTTCAACTGGTTCCAGTCCGGCGACCAGTCCCGGGACGCGGGCGAGCCGGCCTCGATCGCGCAGATGCTCGACCACGCCGTCGAGACGTACTCGCTCGACTCCGAACGCGCGTACGTCACCGGCCTGTCCGCCGGCGGCGCCATGACCGCGATCATGCTGGCCGCCTATCCCGACCGCTTCGCGGCCGGTTCGGTCGTCGCGGGACTTCCCTACCAGTGCGCCTCGGACGTGGCCTCCGCGTTCACCTGCATGAACCCCGGTCGGAACCTCTCGCCGTCCGCGTGGGGCGATCTGGTTCGCGGGGCCCACCCCGGGTTCGACGGGCCCCGTCCCGGCGTGGCCATCTGGCACGGCACCGCCGACGACCGGGTCGTGAGCGCCAACGCCACCGAATCGGCCGAGCAGTGGACGGACGCCGCCGGAGTCCCGGCCGACCCGACCGATGTCACCGTCATCGCCCCGGGCGCCACCCGCACGACCTACGGCGAGGACGCCGTGCGGCTCTACACGGTCGAGGGCATGGGCCACGGCACCCCTGTCGACCCCGGTCCTAACCCCGACCAATGCGGCAGCGCCGCACCGAACTTCCTCGACACCGTCTGCTCGGCCCATCACGACGCCGTCTTTTTCGGCCTTGACGACGGCAGGACGCTTTGAGCTACCGGCGGCCCGGTCGAACGTCTCCATCGGACCTGCAGCTGCGATGTCGGCGGATCGCCTCCGCGCAGCGGTACGGCACTGAGCTCACTCCCGAAGCGGCCGTGGCCATCAGCCCGGACTGGCGACCGCGGGGCGACCGGGTCGCTTGACCGAGCCGCGGACCGAGCGGCCCAGTCTCCGAACTGCGGTGTCATGACTTCACCCACACCTGGACGACGAAGAACTCTCGCGCCACGGTCATGACCCGAGCGCCTTTTTCCTGCTTGGCGGGTTCGCGCCGCCTCATCCGCACTCGATCGGCTCGTATTGCGACCTCCTTGACATTATTTCTGAGTGTAGTCATACTTGAGGTAGCTCGGAAATATCGAGTGGTGTCAGCGCCAGAGGCAGGACGGCCAGGGATCTCCTTCGCCGGCAGGCGGCGCTCAACGACCAGAACGAGGAGCAAGGAGCGTCATGAAAGCGTTCGTCGTCAATAAGTACAAGGACCCGCTGGAGCTCGCGGACGTCCCCGAGCCGGTCGTGGGTGAGCGCGACGTGCTCGTCCAGGTGCAGGCCGCCGGTCTCAATCCTCTCGACGAGAAGATCCGGATCGGCGAGCTCAAGGCGATCCTGCCTTACAAGCTGCCGCTCGTCCTCGGCAATGACGTTGCCGGCACCGTCATCGGCGTCGGTTCCAAGGTCCGCGGCTTCGGCCTCGGCGACCAGGTCTACGCCCGGCCCGACAAGGACCGCATCGGGACGTTCGCCGAGCGCATCGCCGTCGCCGAGGACGATCTGGCCCTCAAACCGCGGTCCGTCACCATGGAGGAAGCCGGTTCGCTGCCGCTGGTCGCGCTGACCGCATGGCAGGCCCTCGTCGAGAAGGGGAACCTGCGCGCCGGGCAGAAGGTCCTCGTCCACGCCGGTGCCGGCGGCGTCGGGTCGATCGCGATCCAACTCGCCAAGCACCTGGGCGCCACGGTCGCCACCACGGCCAGTGCCGCCAACGCGGACTTCGTGCGCGAGCTCGGTGCCGACACCGTGATCGACTACCGCACCCAGGACTTCGAGCAGCTGCTGGGCGGGTATGACCTGGTGCTGGACAGCCTCGGCGGCGAGAACCTCGAGAAGTCCCTGCGCGTGCTGCGCCCCGGAGGCAAGGCGATCAGCATCGCAGGTCCTCCGGATGCGGCCGTCGCGCGCGAGCTCGGCGCCAACCCTGTGGTGCGTCTGGCGGTCACCGCCATGAGTGCCGGGATCCGCCGCCAGGCCAAGAAGCTCGGCGTGACCTACGAGTTCCTGTTCATGCGCGCCAGCGGTGCACAGCTCGGTGAGATCGCCGCCCTCATCGACGGCGGCGCGCTGCGCCCGATCGTCGGCAGGACCGCCTCCTTCGACCGGCTTCCCGAGGCCCTCGGGGCGCTGGAGCGGGGCGGCATCCGAGGAAAAGCCGTCATCACCAAAGCCTGACCCGACCGGTCGGTCTTCAGTAGCCTCATCCAGGTACAAGGAGTAATCATGAATCCGCGCAACGACCAGAGCAGACCGGTCGTCACGTCGTACGTCGAAGCGCCGACGAACACCGTCACCGCCAATGGCGTCACCTTCGTCTACCGCGAGCTGGGACCGAAGGGCGGGATCCCGGTCGTCTTCTTCGTCCATCTCGCCGCCACGCTCGACTACTGGGACCCGAAGATCGTCGACGCGATCGCCACGGACCGCCATGTCATCACGTTCGACCAGCGCGGTGTCGGCGCTTCCACCGGAGAGGTTCCCGACAGCATCGAGGCGATGGCCGACGACGCCTACGCGTTCATCACCGCGCTCGGCTTCGACAAGATCGACGTCTTCTCCTTCTCCCTGGGCGGCATGATCGCCCAGGCGCTCATCGCCGCGCACCCAGACCTGGTGCGCAAGCTGGTCCTCACCGGCACCGGCCCGAAGGGCGGCAAGGACATCGACAAGGTGGCCGGTATGACCTACCGCGACATCCTGAAGGCGACGCTGACGCGGTCGGATCCGCGGGAGTTCCTGTTCTTCAACCGCGACGCCACCGGCAAGCGAGCCGCGAAAGCGTACGTCCAGCGGACGACGGGCTCACACACCGAAGTCCGCGACGCGCCGATGAAGGTGAAGGGGTTCCAGACCCAGCTCAAGGCCATCAAGAAGTGGGGCCGCGGTGCGCCGCACGACCTGTCGAAGCTCACCCAGTCGACATTGATCGCCAACGGCGACCACGACCGCATGGTGCCCTCCGTCCTCTCCGAGGACATGCACCGCCGCATCAAGGACTCCGAACTGATCATCTACCCGGACTCCGGGCACGGCGGCGTCTTCCAGTACCACCGGGAGTTCGCGCCTGTCGCCGCCGCCTTCCTGAGCCGATGACCGGCACCCGAGCCGACCGAGGGAGATCCGCGATGTCCACGACACCGGCCTTCACCAGGAAGCCCTTCACCTCCTCGATCCTGCTGTGGGTGCGCGAGGACCGGTCCCGGCAGCAGGGGATGGGCCGCTGGAAGGGCCCGCACTCCGAGATCATCAGCGCCACGCCGGGATTCGAGGAGTACCGGCAGATCCACCTGGCCGAGACCAACCCCGGGCTGTGGCCCGAGGCCGACGGCGTCGAGACCGCCATCCCCGCCGACCGCAGGATCGACGGGGTCGCCGAGGTCACCATGAAGTCGGTGCTCTCACCGCTCTCGGGCCGCAAGCAGACCAAGCTCGCTTTTCTCGACGAGGTGAACCTGTTCCGGCGCACCGTGCTCTACGCCGGCCCGCCGTACTCGGCACGCTGGTACGGCGTCGCCGCGTCCGGTGATCGGGTGGGGGCGAGGGCCCTGGTCTACGTCAGGAAACGGGACGGCGTCGGCACCGGCGCCTTCCGGAGGATCCTCACCGACCGCCTCGTCCCCGCTCTCGCGGGCACCGGCGAGTTGAAGGAGCTTCGGACGCAGGTGTTCATGCCCTGGCGGCGGGGCCTGTGGAACACGCCGAACGTCGCACACGACAACCCGGTCGGGCAGCAGTTCCACGCCTCGCTGATGCTCGGTTTCACCGATGCGGGCGCGCTCGGCTCGTTCTTCGCGGGCGGTGCCGTCGCGGAGGTGTCGTCCAGGCTCCCGGCGTTCGCCTCAGCGGTCCATGCCTACGACGTGGAGCAGGCTCTCACCTTCGTCGAAGGCGGGAAGGTCTTGCCGAGGTACCGGGAGTGAGCGATCCCGAGCATCCACTGCCGATCGTCACGGCAAAGCGGCGGCGGACGCAAGGCGTCCGCCGCAGCTCCTTCGGTTGCCACTCAGGCGTTCGTGGCCTTCAGTTGGGGGTACATCGCCTCGATCGGGGCGCTCAGCGCGGCCTTGACCTGCCGGGACGTCTCGTCGGCGAGCACCTCGTACTCGCCGGCCTCGAGCCCGTCGAACACGGTCCGCACCAGATCCGCCGGGGCGGTCTTCGGGTCGGCGGTGTGCGCGGCCATCTGCGTGTCGACGTAGCCGACGTGGACGCCGACGACGTGCACGCCCTGGGGAGCGAGCTCCAGGCGCAGCGAGTTCGTCGCCGACCACAGCGCGGCCTTGGAGGCGCTGTAGATGCCGCCGAGGGCGAACCAGCTCGTCGCGGAGTGGATGTCGATGATGGCCGCGTGCTCCTTGGCCACCAGGATCGGCGCGAAGGCTCGGGCGAGGAACAGCGGGCCGAAGAGGTTCGTCTCGATGTTCGCTCGGATCTCCGCCTCGGTGTGCTCGAGGATGCCCGCGCTGGAGGGCAGGATCCCGGCGTTGTTGATCAGCACGGTCACGTCGGGCGCGGCCTCGACCGCGAAGCGGATGGAGGCCGGGTCGGTGACGTCGAGCGCGAGCGGGACGACGCGCTCGTCATCCCAGACGCGAGGGTTGCGGGCCGTGGCGTACACCTTGCTCGCGCCGCGAGCCAGCGCGTCGTGAACGAAGTGGGTGCCGATGCCGCCGTTGGCCCCGGTCACGAGGACGACGGCTCCGTTGAGTGCGGTCATGTTCCTGCCTTTCGGTCGACGTTCGGTTTCGCGTCGTCGTGGGAGAATGAACCGAGGCACTTCCGAGCCCACGCGATAACGACTATACTCACAACTGAGCTCAGTCATCTTCTATTCCCGAAGGATGCACCCATGTCAATCGCCCCGCAACGGGTCGGCCGACGTGAGCGGAACAAGCAGGAGAAGCTCGACCGCATCACGGCCGCCGCCAGCGAACTCTTCGCCGAGCGCGGCGTCGACGAGGTCACCACCCAGGAGATCGCCGACAAGGCCGACATCGGCACCGGCACCCTGTTCCTCTACGCCAAGAACAAAGGCGAGCTGCTGCTGCTCGTGCAGAACTCCACCTACGCCGACGCGCTCGCCGAAGGCAAGGCGGCGGCCGAGACCCTCACCGACCCGCTCGAAGCGGTGATGGCGATCATCGGTGCGGTCGTGGCGTGCAATCGCAAGCAGATCGACAACGGCCGCACCTACCTGCGCGAGATGGTCTTCGGCGACCCCACCGAACCTCACCACCGCGAGGCCCTCTCGCTCACCGTCCAGACCGAGGAGGCGGTCGCCGCCGTCCTGCAGCGAGGCCACGGAATCGACGCCGAGGAGGCGGCGACGCTCGCCCACGTCGTCTCGGCGGTCATGTTCATCAGCATGGCGGCCACCGTCAACATCGGACGCACCGTCGACGAGATCCTCAACGAGATCCGAGGTCAGCTCCAGGTTCTCCTACCGCGTTGACGCGCATGGCGAAAGGATGCGCTACGCCTTGGCCGACGAGCTATGCACCGTCGTCGCCATCGCGTAGGGAATGGACCATGCTTCGTCCGGAACGCGTCTGACCGCTCGGTCTCGGTCAAGCCGGTCAGCATTCCGACCTCGACGGATCGGACCGCTGCGCTCGCCTTCTCCAGGCTGCGTCGGCCGCGGGGCACATTCACCTTCGCCGACCCCGACGGCTACCAGATCACTCTCCACGACCGCACCTGGCAGACCGAACGCCACCGGACGCGGCGCGGTCTGCGCTGATCAGGTCGAGGTCAGTTGCCCGGCGAGGAGGGCGACCCCCATGACGGCGACGAACCAGCCGAAGGCGCGGCGCAGGACGGCCGGGTCGATGCGGCCGACCAGGCGTCCGCCGATGAGGCTGCCGACGACGGCCAGGGCGGTCATGCCCAGGGTGAGGGGCCAGTCGATCGTGGTCGAGTGGAGGTATCCGGCCAGGCCGGCGAAGGATTTGGCGGCGATGACCAGCAGGGACGTACCGATCGCGAGCGGCATGGAGAGTCCGCCGAGGATCACCAGGGCCGGGACGACGAGGAAGCCGCCGCCCGCGCCGACGAGGCCGGTGAACATGCCGACGGCCGCGCCTTCGGCGAGGATCTTGAGGACTGGTCGGCGTCGCGGCACGGCCTCGGCGTTGGCCTCGCATTGCTTGCAGCGCCGGATCATCGCGACGGCGGTCAGCACCATCATCAGCGCGAAGCCGGTGAGCAGCACCGCGCCGGGAAGGTACTCGGCGATCCTGCCTCCGGCGTAGGCGCCGGCCATGCCGGCCGCACCGAAGAGGACGCCGGTGCGCCACTGCACCCGGCCGGCCCGGGCGTGCGCACCCAGGGCGACCAGGGCTGTGGCCCCGACGATGAACAGCGACATGGCGATCGCGGCCTTCGGTTCGATCCCGGCGAGATAGACCAGGACCGGGACGGTGAGGATCGAGCCGCCGCCGCCGAGTAGGCCCAGCAGCAGGCCGATGACGACCGCGGCGGCGAGGGTCGCCGCGAGAGCGGCCGTCACCGGCCCGCTCCGGCGAGGCGGCGCAGCGAATCCTCGATGGGCGGGACGGCGCTGACCCGGTTGTACGGCAGCCTCGCGAGCAGCATCCCCATCAGACAGGAATTGCGGAGTGCGGCGAAGGTGAGTCCGGCGCCGATGAGTCCGGCGAAGAACACCGCCGCGGGCCACAGCAGGCTCGCCAGGACCGAGATCAGGACGATGCCTCCGGCGACGAGCCGCACTTGGCGTTCGAGATCCCAGCGCTTGCGTCCCTTGACGACCGGGCCGTCGGCGGCGGTCCAGGCGATCATGCCGCCGTCGAGGACGGCGGTGTCGGCGAGCCCCGCCGCGGCGAGTTTGGCCTGACACTGAGCGGCGCGGCGGCCGCTTTGGCACACCAGGATCATGCGGCCGCCCGCGTCGGCGACGATGCGCCGCAGGTGTGCGTCGACCTGGTCCAGCGGGAGGTTGATCGCACCGGGGAGGTGCGCGCTTGCAAATTCGCCGGGAGTGCGGACGTCGACGACGAGCGTGTCGGGGCCGGTCGCGATCAACTCGCGGGCGGATCGGGGGTCGATGGTGGTCATTTCGCTCCTTCGAGTGCGGTGGCGAGGTGGGGGATGCCGGCTCCGGTGAGGACGGCGGGTGTGAAGCCGTTGCGGTGCAAGAGGCTTGCGGCGATGAGGGCACGGCGGCCGGAGCCGCAGGCGATGTGGACGGGTTTGGCGGGGTCGAGTTCGGCGGGGATGCCGTCCGTGAACAGGTCGGGCAGGAACCGCCAGACCGCGCCGGGCACGGCGACGGCGTCGTGTTCGGAGGGCATGCGGACGTCGAGGAGCTGGGAGTCCGGATCGCTCAAGGACTGCGCGAAGTCGTCGAGTTCGAGCAGTGCGAACGATGCCGTGGCGGCCGCGCCGGGGTCGGTGATGACACCGGCGACGGTGTCGACGCCGATCTGGGCGAGCTGGGTGACCGCCTCGGTCACGTCCTGGTCCACTTCGGCGACCAGCGCCAGTGGCAGGCCGCGGGACGTGAGCCATCCGGTCCACGATCCGAAGTCGTCGGCCAGCTCGATCAGCGTCGATCCGGGCAGGAAGCCGCGGGAGGCGACCGCACGGGGACGCATGTCGACGACGGCGGTGTCCGCCGGGAGATCGTCCAGGTCGGACGGTGTCAGGATCGGCGATGCGGTCGGGGGCATCGGCGGGACGCCGATCGTGTTGGCCGGGCCCATGTACCGGTAGAAGGCCGGGATCGGCGCCGGGGCGGCCATGAGCCGCTCGGCGAACTCGTCGGCGCCGGCGATGGCGAGCAGCGGGTTCGTCTCGCGCTCGTCGCCGATGGTCGAGGTGGTCCGCAGCGCGCCGGTGGTGGTGCAGAACGAGCCGGCGCCGTGCGTCGGCAGGAGGGTCACCTCGGGCGGCAGGTCGGCGAGGCGGTGCAGGGATCCGTGCTGGAGCTTGGCGAGGGTCCCGGCGCGCTCGGGACCGAGCAGGTCGGGGCGTCCGGCCGCGGCCACCAGTAGGCTGCCGCCGGAGAACACCGCTTGCGGCTCGCCGTCGATGAGGACCAGGTAGCTGGTGTGCTCGGGCGTGTGGCCGGGGGTGTGGATCGGGCGCAGGCTCAAGCCCGCCTCGCCCTTGATGTCCTCGAGGTGGAAGGCGGGTGTGTGCCGGTAGGCCGGTGCCGCGGCCGCCGGGAGCACGAGCTCGGCCCCGGCGCGCAGCGCGGCCTGCTCGCCGCCGGAGACGTAGTCGTTGTGCAGGTGCGTCTCCAGGACGAACCGCAGGTCCACATCGCGGCGGGCCGCCTCGGCGAGGAAACGGTCGATGTCGCGCTGCGGGTCGACGAGGACGCCGAGTCCTTCATGGACGAGCAGGTAGCTGGTGTCCCCGAGCCCTGGGGTCGGGAACGAGATGATCTCCATGGTTTCCTCCAAATCGATGAGATACCCCGGGGGGTATGTTCCGGGCGCACTGCGGCGCCCGCGGTGAAACGGATCAGCCGGTGTGGCGACCGCGCGCGAGCGTGCCCCCGGCACGATGCCAAGCGGTGGTGCCGCCGGCCACCGACACCGCGTCGCGCCCGGTGCGGCGAAGCAGGTCGGCGGCGACCTTGCTGCGGTTGCCGCTGGCGCAGACGACATGGACCCGCCCGGCCGGGACGTGGTCGAGCCGCGCGGCAAGGCGGTCGAGCGGGATCGAAATGGCGCCCGGCACGTGCCCGGTGGCGTACTCGACCCGGTCGCGGACGTCGATGACGACCTCCCCGCGGTGGTGTGCGGCCTGAAAGGCGCGCAGTGACTCCTCGTTCGGCATATGGACTCCCCTCATACCCCTGGGGGTATCTGTCGTCGAAAGAAATGCGCCCGGCACAAGCCAGGCGCGCAGTATCAGGCCAGGGCCATGAACAGTTTCTCGAGCTCAGTCTCGGTCAGCGGCTCCTCCTCGCCGCGCTCGGCGGCGCGGCGGCATTCGCGCATGCCGGAGGCGATGAGTTTGAAGCCCGCTCGATCGATCGCCTTGGACGCGGCCGCGAGCTGCGTCAGCACCTTCACGCAGTCGTCACCCTCTTCGATCATCGCGACCACGGCCGCCAGCTGCCCTTGGGCGCGCTTCAGCCGGTTCAGGGCGTCCCCGGCCAGAGCCTCGTTCATCTGCATGTCGACCAACATACCCCCAGGGGTATCAGAATGCAAACTCGGCGACCTCGGGGTGGTGCAGCCTCACCCTCCTCAACGCCGGCTGAACTGGTCGCCGAGTGCGGCCTCCGGCAATGGGTACATCGGAGGCGCCGTTGCGGCCTGTAGTGATCGCGGGCCGAGATGCCGCCGGTCAAGCCTCGGAGAGCGGGTGAGTCCGGTCGCCTCCGGACTCGACAGCCTGATTCTGCGCCCATCGCGATCCCGATCCAGGCCGTGCGACCGAGCCTGTTTGCGGGGACATCGGCGCTGGGGGAGAACCTGGCGCTCACCTGTCCGACACGCCGGAGCGACGAGGGCAAGGCGGCCGCTCGACCAAGGGGATTCCTTCACGCCTTTTGCGAGGCGAGTCGTTTGAGCAGCCACCAGCTGATCGCGCCCGAGTAGATCGCTCCGGCCGCCAGGTAGGGCCACGGGTTCCCGCCGTCCCAGACTTCCCAGAAGGCCTTGGCGGGCCAGTAGGTCGGGATGAATCCGAAGCCGAGCATCGCCGGGTGGTCGAAGAAGAACGGCACCATTGGGAGCCCGAACAACAGCATGCCGATCGCGCGGACGATCGCCAGCCCTTCGACCTTGTTGCGGGCCAAGGCGGCCAGGCCGAAGCCGACCATCGCGGCGTTGAGTCCGCACAGGAGGGTGATCGGGACGGAGGCAACGACGATCTCGGCCGGGACCTGCCCTGTCAGCGCCATCGCGGCCACCAGTGAGAGCGTGGTGGCGGCGATGGTGGTCGCCGCCCGGTAGAGCGGATAGGTCATCGGCGGCGCGGGCGTGACCCGCAGCGCGGCGAGTGTCCGCTGGTCCTTGTCGTCCATGAGCAGCATCCCGCAGACGGCGCCGAGGACGGCGATCGGTCCGACCACGATGAAGGCGCTGAGGATGAGCGGGTGGTAGGGGACCAGGTCGAAGCCGTGTTCGCGGTCGAGATAGCGCGTGAGCATGGGCAGCAGCCACATCGTGGCCGCGTAGATGAACGGGCCGAAGACGATCCCGGCGAGGAGGCTGTCGCGGCGGATGTTGCGCAGGTCGTTGCGGCCGAAGGCCGCGATGGCGCCGGGCATGTCACTCGCCCCCTTCACTGGCGGCGATATGCCGGTCGAACATCTTGCGGGAGAGGAGGCCGAGCGCGGCGACCGCGGCGACCGGGTAGGCCAGGGCGTAGAGCCATTGCCAGGCGGCCAGGTCGACCCGGCCGAACGAGTGGCCCATGAGCAGGAGCACCCCTTGGGTCGGCACGAGGTAGGTGATCGGGTGTTCCCACAGGCCCGAGTGGTTCAGGAGCGGGACGTTGAGGACCGCGAGCACCAGTGTGGACGGGATGATCCACTCGCTGATCGAGGTGAACGGCGTCGCCGAGATGAAGCTGCACGTCAGGAACAGCAGCGCGCACAGCACCACCCCGGCCGTGAACGTGAATGGCTCGAAGTCGAGGCCGACGCCCGAGAAGGCGATGACCAGCGACAGCAGCAGGCCTAGCGCGGCGAGCGCGGTGAGCTTCGCGGTGTAGTAGTCGCGGAACCGCAAGGGGGAGACCAGGAGCGCGAAGAGCGTGCGCTCGCCGCGTTCGAAGAACACGGCCCCGGCGATGAAGAAGAACCCGACCAGGGCCAGGTCGCCGAAGATGATGTAGGTCATCGAGGCGGCCTTGAGCTGCCCGGGGATGAGGTAGACGACGACCTCCCAGAGCAGCGCCGAGAACGCCGCCGCATAAAGGAACCCGTATCGCCATTGCAGGCGCAGCTCGAGCCGCAGGGCTTGGACGAGGACGCCGGTCATGACAGCTTCCTCCCGGTGACGTCGATGAAGACGTCCTCCAAGTCGGCCTCCTGGCTGTGCACCGATTCGATCGCGGCCTCGTTCAGGAGCGAGCGGAACGCCTCGTCCTCGCCGAGCCCGTCGAGCGGGAAGTCCTTGGTGGCCAGGTCGTCCGAGCCGTCGACGCGGTAGGTGACGGTGACCTGGCGCCTGCTGCGGGAGAGCTTGTGCTCGGTGGGGGAGGCCAGGGCGGTGATGCGCCCGTCGACGACGAAGGCGACCCGGTCGCACAGCTGGTCGGCGGTGGTCATGTCGTGGGTGGTGAGGAAGACGGTGCGTCCCTCGGCTCGCAGTTCGCCCACGATGTCCTTGACGATGCGGGCGTTCGCCGGGTCCATGCCCGAAGTCGGCTCGTCGAGGAACAGCAGCTGCGGGCGGTGCAAGAGGGCGCGGATGAACACCAGGCGCATCTGCATCCCCTTGGAGTACTTGGCGACCCGGGTGTGGGCGGCGTCGGCGAGCCCGACCCGGTCGAGCAGCTCCATGGGGTCCTCGGTGGGGCCCTGGTAAAGGGAGGCGAAGAACTGGAGGTTCTCCAGACCGGTGAGCTTGAGGTAGTGGTTGGGCAGCTCGAAGGAGACGCCGATCCGCTCGTAGTACTCGGACTTCCAGGCGGCGGGGTCCTTGCCCCAGACCGCGACCGAGCCGCCGTGCCCGGTGAGGAGACCAGTGAGGATCTTCTGCGTGGTGGACTTGCCGGCGCCGGAGGGGCCGAGGAAGCCGAAGATCTCGCCGGCGTCGACGGTGAAGTCGATGCCGCGCACCGCCGGCTCGAGGGACTTGGGGTAGGTGAAGGTGAGGCCTTCGATGTCGATGACATGGCTCATCGGGGTCACTGCTTTCGCTGTTCGTGCCAGAGGGTCTCGATGCGTCCGTACTGCTCGGCGAGGAAGGTGTACATCTCCTTGGCCTCTTCGAGGCGCTGTCGGGACTCGGGAGGCGCGTCGGCCAGGAGTTCGAGCCCGCGTTCGGTCTGCTTGATCCACTCGTGGGCCTGCCTGGCCTTCTCGGCGGCCTCGTCGAGCCAGAAGCCGGGACGCAGCCGCCAGTGGGTGCGCCGCGATCCGGGGACTGCCTGGCGAACGACGGCCTTGTTGGCCGAGAGCATCTTCATCGCCATGCTCACCGAGCCGCGGCTGATGTCGAGCGCTTCGGCGAGTTCTTCCGCCGTCTGGTGCGGCGGTTCGCAGACCAGGAGCCAACCGAGGATGCGGCCGGGGATGCGGGGCAGGCCGTAACTCTCGAAGTAGAGGCCGATCTCGTCGGCGTATTCGTGGTGGCCGGTGCGTTCGCCGGTCATGGTGTCTCCCTTCGACGACCGATTCGACGGTACCTCAGATTGTCAGAGATTTCAATAATGATTGAAAAATATGAAGCTTTTGAGCGACGGTGCCGACGATCCCCGAAGACGGTCCGGCGCGATTCGGGTGGTCATGGCCGCTCCGGTGCCCGTCGATGCGGCCTCGGCCTGCTGGTCAGACGGGTTGCCGCGCTGTTGTAGGGTCGGGGCTGGTGTGCCGGGAAGTCGGGTCGGCGTGGTTGTTCGCTGCACGACGATCGGAGCCCGCTTGCACACTCTCTACAGATCCAAAACCGACCGTCAGGTCGTCGCACGGTGGTGCCGGTCCCGGCTCGACGCCTGGGAGGTGCCGCACCGGTGCGAAACGGTCGAAGTCGTTGACGCCCAAGTGCATCTGACCTTCGTCGGTTCCGGACCGTTCCGCGTCCTGTTCGTGCCCGGCACGAACTTCAACGCCGCCAGCAGCCTCACGCTCGCCGAGTCCCTCGCGCGCCGTCGGGGTGTCATCCTGGTCGACCTGCCCGGCCAGCCGGGCCTCGGCAGCGGTGAACGCCCGCGCGCCGCGCATCGGGGCTGGTACGGGCGCAAACTCGCCGAAGTCCTCGACGCGATCGACGCCGAACCGATGGTGGCCCTTGGTCATTCGCTCGGCGGCGCGGTGCTGCTGGCATGCGACTCTGACCGGATCGCCGGGCGGGTCCTCCTCGCTCCGGCCGGCCTCGTCCCGCTGCATGTCGACCTGCGCATGCTGGTGCCCTCGCTGCTATGGCTGCTCGCACCGACACTCGGGCGGACCGAGTCGATGCTGCACGGCTTCACCGCAACCGGCAACGCAGCACCAGCGGCGATCGCGCAATGGCTCTACCTGGTCGCATCCCACTGCCGGTCCACACTCGCACCCCCGCCGCTGCCGGACGAGACGCTGCAACGGCGCGTCGGCTCACCCCTGATCGTCGCGACCGGCGCACACGACCGGTTCCTCCCTCCCGAACGCCTCGGTCCGGCGGCCAGGGAGAAACTGGGAGTCGACCTCGAGGTCATCGACGGCGCCGGCCACCTTGCCGGAGACGAACGCCCCGAAGCGGTCACCGACCTGGTCGACGCACTGATGAACCGCACCACCGAATGAAACCTGGAGCAATGATGACCGACACCGACCCCGCACCACCCGCCTACACCAGCGGGTGCGGCAACGTCACCATCGTGGACGGCGGCGGCCCGACCCCGACCGTCCAACTGACGACCGAGGCAGTGCGGATGCCCGTGCGCGACCTCGCCGAACTCATCACGCACACCGCGCGGGACGCCGCCGACGCGGTGCGGGCCGCAGCGGACTCGTCCCCTGGTTCGGTCACCGACGCGCTGGCTCAGCTCAAAGACCTGCGCGACGGTCTGCGCGAGGACGGACTCAACGCCGTCATCGAGCGCAATCGAGCCCGGTTCGGCGCCGACGACGACCTGCCGCCCGAAGACCCGCGGGTCCAGTCGCGGTCGGCGCTCAGTTCCGAATACCCGACGGCCAACCTCGACATGGCGATCGCGATGCTCGAGCGATTCCAAGGCGCGCAAGGCGGACAGGGACCCGGCGACGGATCCGACGAGGCGCTCGGCACCGCCACCAGCCCCGAAGGCGACGTCACGGTGGAGGCCACCGGCGAATACCCGATCGCCCGCCTCCTGCTCGGCATCCACGCCCGCGAGCTCGGCCCGGACGCCCTGGCCAAGGAGATCAACAAGACCATCGCGCTCGCCGCCGAGGACCTCAGCGAACGCCAGCGCGCGGGCATCGACGCCATGGGACTCCCGTTGACCATGGACCAGGTCGACGGCATGCCGGCCGAAGCGCAGGCATACGCGCGCAAATCGATCGGCCAGGCGGCGTTCCTGCGCCAAGACCACGACGAACAGATCCGCCGGATCCGAGGACAGTGAGGACGACATGCCGAAAGTAGACCCCGAGACGATCCGCCAGCTCGGCACCAACATCAAGAGCAACGTCACCCCCACTCTGGAGGAGGCCAATGAGATCCTTCCGAACCTGCGCGGCATCGACCAGGCGCTGTACACCTCCGTGGACCCCTCGCTCGCCATGGTCTACACGACCGCCGTGAGCTACATGAACGAGATGGTCCAAGGCGCCGCCGAGTGCTTCCAGACCATGAACGACAACCTCGAAGGCTGCGCCACCGCTTGGGAGGACGCCGACTCGGCGGGCGCCGCCGACTTCAAGTGACCACCGAAACCCTCTGAACCGCAAAGGAACCGCTCGATGTCAATCGGCGCACCCGAACCCGAATCCTTCCAGGGCATGATGGACACGTTCGCCGTCATGGCCCCGGCCGCGGCGGTCGAGATCGTCCTGCCCGCCTTCACCTTCGGCGTCTCCTGCACGCAGATCGCCCACATCATCTACATGAACCAGTGCAACCCCGGCCAGATCATGATGGTCGGCGCCTACTGGTTCCAGCTCGCGGAGAAGTACATCACCGCCGCCCAGGCCCTCCAGGACGAGATCGACGCGATGGACGCCGAGTCCTGGGAAGGGGACGACTGCCAAGCCTTCATCGATCAGGCCGGGAAAGTCAAGACGCAGTTGTGGACCATCGCGCTCTTCGCGATCGAAGTCGGCATCGGCCTGTTCTCCATCGCCGCGCTACTGGCGGTCATGGTCACCGCCTACACCGCCCTCGCGACGATCCTCATGGCCATGGCGCTGGTGTACTGGCCGCTGCAGGCGTTCCCCCCCACCGCGGCCGCCGCCCAATCGGTCAGAGCCGCGGCGATGACCGTCGCCGCCACCGGACTCACCATTCTGAAGGCCCTCAACAAAGCGCTCACGGCCCTGGGCAAGATACTCGCAGCCGCCATCGGTGCGGGCATGGGCGTCTCCTGGATCGCGCTCGCCACCCAGGGCAACGTGGTCAACCCGCTCGACCTGGTCGGCCCCACCGCCTTCAACATGGCGCAAGGGCTCGCCCAGTTGGGACTGCGGAACGCGCTGGCACCCTCGAGCGGCAAGCACGTCGCCCCGGGACTCGGGCACCTGTTCGTGGGCGGCCAAGGCGCCTACAACACCGGGCTCAACGTCAACGACCTGGCGCAGGACGGCAGTGTCGACGGCAAGAACGACCCTCGGGGCGAGACCGGTCTGGATCCGGGCAACCTCGACTTCATCCCCGCGATCGACGCCCCCGAATGGGCGAACGACGACGCCCCTGACTGGGGCTGATGGAACCGACCAGGGAAGACCGGTAGCGCATGAGCACTGACGACCTCATCGGGTTGGGCTTCGGCCTGCTCGCCATCGCGCTGCTCGTCTCCTGGCCGGTGCTGCCCGGAACGCGGCGCTTCGCCGGGTTCAAGACGTTCCCGCCGTTCCGGGCCTGGACCGCACGGCCGCATCCCGATGCGGCCGTGGCGGTCCAGGCCGGACGCCGGATCGACCTGTCGCCGAGCGACACCGGCGCGGCCAACGCCACCGTCGTCGTCCGCACCGCCTGGGGGAACCAGCACTCGCGTGAATGGAGCCCCTCCCTGCGAGTCTCCCGACCGTTGGTGCCCGTGGTCGGCGTCGACGGCGTCCCGGCCTCATGGGGTTGGGGCACCACCAAGCTGACACTGCCGCCCGGCGCGCACCTGATCACGGTCACGAGCAGCCATTCGCGCTGCTACAAGACCGTGAACCTCGAACGCGGCCAACGGATCGACCTCGACTACACGAGCATCGTCGGCGCCACCGCGCACCGCCACTACGAGGCCGGCAACCAGGCTCACGACCTCACGCGGTTCCGTGAACGGCGCCGCGGCCCGGGCAGCACCGGGTGGTACTTCCTGATCGTCCTGGGCGGCATGGCGATCATGGGCGGCGCGACCGCGGCCGCGGTCGCGAACCCGTCCGGTTTCTCGGCCGCCCTCGGCAACACGGCCGTCATCGCCGCCATCGCCGTCGGGCTCGGCGTAGGTGTCGCCGTCATCGCCGGATCGCTGGCCAAGCAGGCGCGACTGCGCCGGACGACGGTGGCCGACCCGCCCGCGGATCGGGACCCGCAGGGACCGCGCATCCTCGATGCCGATGCGCCCGAACGGATCGCGCCCGCCCCGGGATGGGCCGGGCTCGGCATCCACCTGCGGTTCATGATCGACGCGTACGCCCCGGACACGCTTGCGGCGCTCGCGGGGGGCCCTAACCCGAGTGTGATGCAGCGGTGGCGGGCGATTCGCATCGGCGAACCGGAAGCACCGGTCTGCAGACCATGGATCCCCGCGCCCGAGGTGTTCGTCGACGGCAAGGCGGTGCGGGCGAGCTGGACCCGGATGTGGCTGCAGCTCCAGCCCGGTGAGCACGAGCTGGTGGTGCGCGTCGCGGCGCCGCGGCGGCAGATCGGCTCGCAGACGGTCGTCGACCTGAACCGAGCCGAGTACCGGCGGACGATCCGCCTGACAGCGGGGGAGACCTACGAGGAAACCCTCACCGCCGAGATCACCGCGGTGCCGCGACCCGATCGACCCGAACTGGCCGAGTTCCGCGCCCGCCTGCGCTGAACGGCGGGCGACGCCGCGGTGCCGACGCGGTCAGCTGACGAGGGGTCGTTCGGTCGGGAAGCTGTAGCGGCGCTGGCGGGTTCGCAGTGCGAGCGAGGCGGCGACCGAGACGGTGCCCACGCGGCCGACGAACATCAACACGATGAGCACGAGCTGGCTCGTCGCGGGCAGCTCGGGAGTGATGCCGGTGGACAGTCCCACGGTCCCGAACGCGGACACCGCCTCGAACAGGACCCGGTCGAGACTGAAGGCGGTGTCGAGCATGATGAACGCGGTGCCGAGAGCGACCGCCGCCACGCCGAGCAGCGCGACCGTGAGGGCCTGGCGCTGGGTCTCGGAAGGGATCCTGCGGCCGGCCACGGCCACGTCGGGTTCGCCGCGGACCTCGGACCAGATCACCACTGCCAGTATGGCGAACGTGGTCACCTTGATGCCGCCCGCCGTGCCCGCAGGCCCGCCGCCGATGAACATCAGCGCGTCGGTCACCAGCCAGGTCTCCGGTCGCAGGTCGCCGACCGAGAGGTTGTTGAACCCGGACGTGCGCGGTTGCACCCCGGCGACGAAGGCCGCCAGGAGTTTGTCGCCGGTCCTCAAGGGGCCGAGGGTCGCCGGGTTGCGCCACTCGAGCAGCGCATAGGCGGCAAAACCCGCGAGCAGCAGGAACCCGGTGGTGACGACGGCGATCTGGGTGTGCAGCGACCACCCGGTGCGGGGTCTGCGGCGCCCGTTCTCGCGCAGCGCCGCGGGCACGCGGGCTTTGCGGACCACCTCGACCAGCACCGGGAACCCGATGCCGCCCAGGATGATCGCCAAGCACATCGGGAGCGTGATGATCGGGTCGGTCACGAACTGCATGAGGCTGTCGGCCTCCAGGCCGAACCCGGCGTTGTTGAACGCCGAGACGGCATGGAACACGCCGTGCCAGACCGCCTCTCCGTTCCCGTAACCGTAGTAGTGGTGGAACCTGAGGTAGAGCGTTACCGCGACCGCCGCCTCGACCGCGAGCGTGAGCACCGCGACCCAGCGCACGACGGTGCCGACGTCCCCGAGCCGCATCGCACTGTTCTCGCTGACCGCCAGCAGCCGCCCGCGCAGGCGCATCCGCCCCAGCACCAGGATGCCGAGCAGCGAACCGGCCATGATGATCCCGAACCCGCCGACCTGGATGAGCCCGGCGATCACGACTTCGCCGAACCCCGACCAGTACGTCGCGGTGTCGACCACGACCAGCCCTGTCACGCACACGGCCGAGACCGAGGTGAACAACGCGGTCAACGGTGTCGCGGCCTGGCCCGACTCCGTGGCGACCGGCAGCGTGAGCAGCCCGGCCCCGACCAGAATGACCCCGAGGAACGCCAAGGGAACCACTCGGGCCGGATGTCGCAGCGCTCGTCTCACAAACGAGCATTATGCTCCCGCGCCCCGACCGCCCGCGAGGCGAGGCGATCGACGGGCCGTTTCGCTGTCGCAAACCCGACTGGCCCGCAAGCGGTTTCGGGGCTCCCGATTGTCGGTGAGGGCCGGGATGATGATGCCCGCGAACGTCGGCAGGCAGGCTATGGGAGGTCGGATGCGAAGCAGGGCAGGTTGGCTGGCGAGGTTGGTGCCGCGGCAGCGGAAACGCGATTCGGGCGAGGAGCATACGGCCGCTGAGGCGCTGCCCGAGTTGGAGGACATCGCCTGGTACCGGCATGCGGAGGAAGTGGAGACGGCCTCGTTCTGGCGCATGGCGCGGCAGCTGCCCGGACTGGTCGGGCAGGCGCTGCGGACCGCCTGGTCGGCTTCTCCGGCTTGGACGGTCGCGGCGATCGGGCTCAATGTGATCGCCGGGGTCGCGACCACGACGGCGCTCCTGGCGGTCTCGGACATCTCGACGACCTTGTTCGCGGCGGCGCCGACCTGGGATCGCGTGTTGGCCGCAGGCCCGGCACTGGCGCTGCTGGTGGGGGCGACGGCGGCCCGGGCCGGGCTGGGCGTCGGCGCCGGGTTCGCGCAGCAGCGGTTGAACCCGCTCGTGCTCAATCGGACTGAACGCGAGTTCTACCGCCTCATCACCGCGGTGCCGCGCGCGGCGTTCGACGACGACACGTTCGCGGACCGCCTGAAGGCCGCGAAAGACCGCGGGTCGCGGGCGGTCGTTGATCTCGTCGGCGACGTCGTCGACCTGGTGACGGCGGCGGTCACGGTCGTGGCGGTGGCGGCCGCGCTCGCGGTCATCGAGCCGGTGCTGATCCCGCTGCTGTTCGCGGCGGCGCTCCCCACGGGTTGGGCGGCGGTCCGGTCGGCGCGGCTCATGTACGTCTCGAACCGGTCGCGCGTCTCGCGCCGACGCCGACTGTGGATGGTCGAGTGGCTGATGGACAACCGCTGGACGGCCGACGACCAGCGGTACCACGAAGCGGGCCAATGGCTGCGAGGCCAGCATCAGGCGATGGTCGACCAGGAGACCCGCGCGGACTTCGAGGTCATCCGGTCGCAGACCCTCACGCGTGCGGTCGGTCAGCTCGTCGCCGGGGTCGCCATAGCGGGGGTGTACGGGGTGCTCTTGTGGATGCTCGCGACCGGGACCGTGCCGCTCGCCGTCGCCGCGGCGGCAGTCGTGGCGATCGGCCAGGGCCGGGCCGGGATGGAGAGCCTCCTCGTCGCGGTGAACACGGTGTACGAGGACGGCCTGTACGCCGCGGACCGGCACGAATTCGACGCCCTTGCGGCCGAACGCATCGCCGCGCAACCCCACCTGGCGGGCCCCGCACCCGTCGCGACCGGCTCGGATCCGCTGCCGGTGCCGCAAACGATCGAACTGGTCGACGTGTCCTTCCGCTACCCAGGCAAGGACACCGATGCGGTCACCGGGGTGAGCCTCACGATCGAACGCGGCCGGACGCTCGCACTCGTGGGCGAGAACGGGTCGGGCAAGACCACCGTCGCGAAGCTCCTCGCCGGCCTCTACACGCCGACGTCGGGGCAGATCCTGTGGGACGGCGTCGACATCACCCGGATCGACCCCGCCCGGTGGCGCTGCCACGTGGCGGTGATCGCCCAGCAGGTGCAGCAGTGGCCGTTCACCGCGGAACTGTCGGTGCGGCTAGGGCGTTCCGGCGAGCCGGTCGACCGCGAACGACTGGAGTCGGCGGCACGGGACGCCGGCGCGCTCGACATGATCGAAGGGTTCGAGCACGGATGGAGCCAGCTCCTGGACACCCAGTTCCGGGGCGGCACCGACCTTTCCGGCGGGCAATGGCAGCGGCTGTCGTCCGCGCGCGGCCTCTACCGCGACAGGGGCGGGCTTCTCGTCGCCGATGAGCCTTCGGCCGCACTGGACGCCCGCGCCGAGGCGCTGCTGTTCGACACGCTGCGCGCCCGCGCCGGTTCCGCCACGACCGTCCTGATCTCGCACCGGCTCCAAGGCGTAGTGCACGCCGACGCGATCGCGGTCTTGGACGAGGGGAAGCTCATCGAACTCGGCCCTCACCGGGATCTGGTCGTTGCCGACGGCGTCTACGCGGACCTGTGGCGTCTGCAGTCAAAGTCCTACGCGACCTAGTGCCGTCGCCGGGAGACCCTCGACGAGTTGATCGCCATGGCCGAGCGGGTGTCGCTGGTCGGCGTGGTCGAGAAGATCACCGTGCCGTCCTGATCACGCACGGCGAGAACGACAGGCAGATCCCCCTGGAATACGCCCGCGCCTGCTATGACGAGGCGGTCAACCGCCCGCAGCGCGAGCTGAAGATCTTCACCGCCGCCGACGGCGGCGTCGAGCACATCGGGATCGACAACCTCAAGCTCTTCGGCGACTACATCGCCGACTGGATCGAGGAGACCTGGCAGCGCCCGTGACCGAATCCGCAACACCGCAGGGACGTTGCACGGAGGGGGCGGCCCTCGCCCGCCGTCCTCGGCGAAAGACGGCCATGTCGTACCCTCCGGGCATACTCCCGGCCATGGTTGAGATCAACACCCGCCCGCTGCGCGACCGGCGCGACCTCGAAGCAGTGCTGCGCAAAGGCTTCGACCTGATCGCGCCGGTCGCTCCCGGGCTCCGGCATCGCCTGGTGGGGACCGGGGCGGCCTGCCTGCAGGGGGTCGACCTGCCGGTCGGTGACGTAGACCTGCTCCTCGATCGGCGATCCGACGTCGACGCGGTCGCCGCGGCACTGGCGCATCTGCCGTGCCCGGCCCCACCGCAATGGATCGAGGTCTCTCGTCAGTACTTCGCCTGCTACGAGCTCGACGGCGTCGGATTCAGCTTCAGCACCCTGGAGCAGCCCTGTGACGACGACGGGTGGGAATGCCAAGGACCCGGCCCCTGGCGGCACTACGCGACCGTCGACTGCGGCGGCCATCGCATCGACTGCGTGCGCCTGGAGCTGCGACTGACCACTGAATTCCTCCGCGATCGGCCCGACCGGTACCGCCCCATACTGGCCCACCTCGCCACTCACGGCGCCGACCTCGAACTCCTGGACCAGAGCCTCACCGTCCGAAACGTCCCGGAACCGCTTGCGCGACTGGCACAGGAACTTCCAGGAATCAGTGAGCGTCGACTACCGGGACGGGCCTTAGACCGACCAGAACACGAGCAGGCCGCGGTCGGTGGCCGCGGCCTCCCGCAACCAGCCCACGTGGATGTCGATGATCCCCTTGAACTGGGAGAAGTCCAGGCCGTGACCGGCTGCCTGGCCCATGTACGAAAGCTCGATCCCCTCGCCGGCCGCCCGCATCGCCTCCCAAGGCAGTGCTTCGATGCGCTCGAGCATGAGCTCGACCGACGACGGCCGCAGTGCGTAGAGCACGTCGAAGTCGTCAGGCCCGCCCGAGTCCGCTTTGAGATCGTTGATGTCGCTCATCTTCTGCGGGTAGATCGTGTCGAAGACCGGGGCGGTCCGGGCCAGGAGCTCCGGCTCCAGATGATCGCTCAGCTCCAGGTAGAACGTGCCAGCCGCAGTGAAGGCCTTGCCCGGCGGCGCCCACTGCTCCTCGGCGAACGGCACCACCTGGGGTACCTCGGGCCACGGCAGGGGCGTTCGCCGACGCCTGGCCCGTTCGACTTCGAAGTCGATCTGCGCGCTGGCGTCCCAGTAGAAGTCGAGGCCGCCGGCGGCCCGATACGCCTCCACGGCCGGTTTCCAGTCCATGATCAGCGCGTAGATGTCGATCCCCATACCCTGCAATTATTCCGGAAGCGGGCGGGATCGGTCCCGGCACCGGAGCATGTCACGGCATCTCGATGACGATCTTTCCCAGGTTGTCCCCGGCGGCGAGCCTCGCGAACGCCGCGGGCGCCTCCTCCAGGGGATAGACCCGGTCGACCACCCCGACCGCCTCGCCGTCGATCAGCAAGGCGGTGACCTCCTCCAGATCGGCGCGCGACTGCGGCACCGCCAGGACCCTGACCCGCTTCCCGTCCTTCCGGATCGACCAACCGGCGGCGAACATCGCGAGCAGCACGCGGGCGTGCCCGCCGACCATGAGGTACATCCCGCCGGGGCGCAGCGCCCGGTGGACGCGGAACGGCGAGCGGTGCCCCACGAGATCGACGACCCGGTCGTATCGGCCGCGCTGGTCGGCCCAGTCCTCGTGTTCGAACGCGATCGTGTCGTCGGCCCCGACCCGCAGGAGATGCTCGGCCTTGTCCGCGCGGTCCACGGCCGTCACCGTCGCACCGAGGTGCTTGGCGAGCCCGATGACGAGCGCGCCGCCCGCCCCTCCAGCGCCGTTGACCAGCACCCGGTCGCCCGACTTGATGCCGCGCGTCGACTTGAACGCGATGCACCCCGCCTGCGGGATCGCCGCCGCGTCCAGGAAGGACAAGCCTGTCGGCTTGCGGGCCAGCAGCCTCGGCGCGGTCGCGACGTACTCGGCGAGACCGCCGCGGTATCCGGCCAGTTCCCCGAACACCGCATCGCCCACCGCGAACTCGGTGACCGCACTCCCGACCGCCGCCACGACCCCCGCGATGTCCGAACCCGGCACCGGATTGCGCGGGCGACGCAGTCCGCCCAAGCGTGCATAGAAGGGGCTGCCGACGAGGTTCTCCCGGTCCGATCCGTTGAGGGACGCGGCCCTGATGCGGATCAGCACCTCGTCGTCAGCGGGGACCGGTTCGGGAACGTCGCCGACGCGGACGACTTCGGCCGGCCCGTACCGATCTTGAAGGACGGCTCGCATGAGGACTCCTGTCTCGCAACCGCAGATCGCTCCACTGTAGTTCGAGTCAGCCGCTCGACCGCGGCCGAGCGGAGCGACAACTGCCCGGACCACCAGGTCCGGGCAGTTGACGTTCGGTCGCTGGTCCATCTGCTCGATGACGAGCAGGGGCGTGGCCTTGGAGGTAGTCGTTCCAGCTCCGGCGGGCAGCCGCGACCGGGCCGCGGCTGCCCGAGACCTATTGGAGGGTCCAGCGCTGGTTGCCGCCGCCGTTGCAGGTCCAGAGGACGATCGGGGTGCCGTTGGCGGTGGCGCCCCCGTTGGCGTCGAGGCAAAGGCCGTTGTGGACGTTGGTGATGGTGCCGTTCGCGTTCACGTTCCAGCGCTGGTTCGCGCCGCCCGAGCAGTCCCAGATCACGGCCCTGGTGCCGTTGGTAGTACCCCAGCCCTGCGCGTCGAGGCACTTGCCGCCGATCTTCAGTTCGCCCGCGGAGGTGCGGGTCAGCTGCTGGTTGACACCGCCGTAGCAGTCCCACAGGTGCGCTTGCGTTCCGTTCGCCGCCGGAGAACCCGGGACGTCCACGCAGCGGTTCGAGGCGGCGCCCACGATCGCGGTCGTGCCGCTCTGCTGCCCGGTCAGGCCGAAGAAGCGCAGCGTCTCGGTTTCCTGCGGCGGCGGGTAGTGGTCGACGCCCTGCATGCTGATCGCCTCGACGAGGGCCTGGCCGCCGGTGCCGCCGTAGCGGGTGCGGGTCCAGTTCGACTGCGGCTGGTCGGTGTAGTCGGCGGTCTGGTCCGTGCCGTTGACGTTGGTCCACTGGTCGATCTGCTCTTGGAAGTTCGGGTAGGTGAGCGCGGTGTCCTCGGTCCCGTGCCAGATCTGCATGCGCGGCCACGGCCCGCTGTAGCCGGAGTTGGCATTGCGTACCGCATCGCCCCACTGCTGCGGTGTGCGGTTGACCCTGCCTTCGGAGCACTCGGAGTTCCATTGCGAGCCATCGGTGGTGGCGAAGCACGTGAAGGGCACGCCGGCGTAGGCCGATCCGGCCTTGAAGACCTCGGGGTAGACCCCGAGCAGGACGTTGGTCATCATCGCGCCCGAGGAGAATCCGGTGGCGTAGACGCGGTCGCGGTCGGCGCCGTAGGTCGCGATCGCGTAGTCCACCATGGACTTGATGCTGACCGAGTCGCTGCCGGTGCCCGAGAGCGAGGCCTGCGACGACACGTCGAAGCACTTGTAGGAGCGGGTCACCGAGGGGTAGACCACGATGTAGCCGTACTGCTCCGCCAGCTCGTCGAACTTCCAGCCGCTGTAGTACTCGGTCGCCGACCCGTTGCACCAGTGGACGCCGACCACGACCGCCGGGTTCGGCGCGACGTTGTCGGGCACGTACACGTACATGTCGAGGCCGCCGGGGTTGTTGCCGAAGTCGCTGATCTGGGTCAGCTGCGCGGCGTATGCGGGCTTCGGGCCGGCGAGCGCGAGGAGCGCGGCCGTGGCCGCGACGATCAACGCTAGTGCCGTGATCGCGCTGCGGCGCAATCGGATGGTCGATGCCATGAAGGCTTCCTTGTCTCGAGACGGCGCAGGCCGGCGGTCTGCGTTCAGGGAACGGCAGGAGGATGAGAGGGTGGGGCCGGCGCGAGCGGGCCCGGACCGGCCCGCTCATCGGTCCTTACTGGACGTCGACCCAGTAGCTGCTGGTGTCGACGCGGCCGCTGCCGATGAAGACCTCGGTGCCGGCCTGGATGCTGGAGAGGTACTTGTCGCCGCCCAGCCAGCCCCGCCAGATCAGGTCTCCGGTGAAGTCCCGCAGGTTGAGGTTCACAGAGGTGGTGTTCGACGTGCGGACGAACGAGAAGACGTTCCAGCCGACGCCGTTTCCCGCGTCGATCCAGCCCCGGTAGAGGTCCCAGGAGGCGCCGCCGATGCCGACGGTCGTCTGGTAGGTGCCGGCAGGCCCGGCCCCGCCTGAGCGGTAGGGCCAGATCATGATCTCGTCGGTCGGGTTGTTCGACCCGGTGGGATTCGACATCGGGTGCAGCCAAAGGTCGTACGCGACGTTCATAGTCCCTGACTGGCTCACCGAATAATTCCAGGTGGTCGGGATGGAGCGGTAATCGCCGACGCGCACCGGCAACTCGGTGCCGGGCCGCTGCCAGCCCCAGTGCCAGCCGAGGACGACGCTGGAGTAGCTCTTCACCGAGTTCGACTGGCCGCTCCAGTCCCAGGTGGTGCCCCACCCGACGGTGTCACCGGACTGCCAGCTGTCCCATGAGCACTGCCAACCCGAACCCGAGCCCGCGCCCCACAGGTTGTTGGTCACGAAGTACTTGCCCATGGCGACCGTGCCGCCCGAGGCGCAGGTTCCGGCGGCCTGCGCGGGCGAGGCCGTCAGCAGCGTCGAGGCCAGTGCGGCACTGAGCGCGACGGCCGCACCGATGGCCATACGTCTGATGAACGCGGTTCGTTTCGTTGGCATCATTGCCTCCCTGGCTCGGCACCATGGCGCTCTTGCAGCTGTTGCGCCGAAGTTTGTTGGACCTTCCATCAGAAACAATGATGTGTGTCGACATGTAAATTTGTCAATAGATTGGATGTCTGTACGGGAGGTTCGTCGCGGTCGGAGCGGACGTCGTTTTCGACAGACCCACGATCGTGGTGCTGTAGATCCTCGGCGCGAGGTGTCCGAACGGATACGATGCTGCTCGGCGATTCCATCGATGTGTTCGGAGGCGGCCGGTGAGTGCCAGCCATGAAGTGCAACCTGAGGTGCAGGCAGTGGAGGTCGTAGAGCCGGAACTTGTCCGCGATCCCGATTCGGTCCATGAGAGCCGATTCCCGGGGTCGGCCGCGTACTGGGAGCAGCGCTACGCCAGGGGTGGAAACTCCGGCGCGGGCTCGCGCGGCGCGCACGCCGAGTTCAAAGCGGAGGTGATCAACGGATTCGTTGCAGAGCAAGGCATCGAGACCGTCATCGAGTTCGGCTGCGGCGACGGCGACCAGCTCGCGCTCGCGTCCTATCCTCGCTACCTCGGATTCGACGTGACTCCCACGCAACTGCGTCGGACCATGGCCCGGTTCGCGGACGACCCCGCCAAGAGCTTCGCGCTCTATGATCCCGAGTGCTTCTCGGACGCTGCAGGACTCGTCACCGCCGACCTGGTCCTGTCGCTCGACGTGATCTACCACCTCATCGAGGACAACGTCTACGACGTGCACCTGCGGCATGTCTTCGGTGCCGCCCGGAGGTACGTGGTGCTGTTCAGCAGCGACGGCGACGATCCCTCGTTGTCCGGGGCCTTCGCGCCCCACGTACGCCACCGCCCGGTGCTGCGGGACGTGGCGGAGCGCTTTCCCGAATGGGAGTTGCTGCAGCGCATCGACAACCCCCGAGCGTGGCGCCGCGAAGGTGCTTCGGGCTCGGTCGCCGACTTCTTCATCTACAGTCGGAGGTCCCAGGGCTCCGCGTGAGTGAAGGCTCGCATACGTCTTCTCGGCATGGAGTCGCGGCGGTAGGGTCGCCCGCATGGAGACGGACGGGACGGCCCTGGTCGGCCGCGACACGATCGATTCGGCGCGCCTCGACCTCTCCCGGTTCGAACCCCACCCGAAGCGGTGCGTCGACGACGGGCGGTACTGCGGGGCGAGCGCGAGATCCCGGTGGGGGAGTCGTTCGCCGCCGTCCTCGACCGGGTCCGCCGCGCATGCGCGCCCCTGCGGAGCGGTCTTCGGGGCGATCGCTCCGCAGCTGTTCGGCCCGGACTACGCCGCAACCGCCTCGCCGATGGCGATGCTCGCATTGCTCGCCCTCGCGTCCCTGGCGCTGGCCCTCACGTCCGGAAAGACCCCTGTACCGGCCCTTGAGGCCACCGCGGTGAAGGCGTGATCCCCACCCGGCGCCACCCGCGGGCGACGGGTTCGGCATCGAGGACGACTCCAAGTTGTGTTATCGGTAAAACTTAGCTAGGCTACCTGCACTAACCCATCGATAAACACAAATGCCGCAATGTCGGTGCTTGGAGCGCAACATGTCCAGCATGACCCTCACTCGCGCTCGCGCGCTCGTCGCGTTCGCCCTCATAGCCGCTCTGGCGGCGTTCGGGCTCTCGATCGTGGCTGCGAAGCCTGCCAAGGCCGCGGTCACGACCGGTACCTGGTTCACCATCACGAGCGCCCACTCGGGCCTGGCGCTCGACATTCAGAACGCCTCGACCACGGCCGGCGCGCCGCTCAACCAGTACACGCCGAACCAGTGCACCTGCCAGCAGTTCCGCTTCGTCGCCGCCGGCAGCGGCTACTACAAGATCCAGGCCCGGCACTCCAACCAGGTCCTCGAGGTCTTCGAGTGGAACGCCGCAGACGGCGCCACCATCGCCCAGTGGAACGACCTCGGCGGCACCAACCAGCAGTGGTCGGTCACCGAGCACGCGGACGGCACCCTCAGCTTCATCAACCGCTTCTCCGGCAAGGCCCTCGACCTTTGGGAGTGGTCCACGTCCGCCGGCGCCCGCATCTCGCAGTACGCCTACAACGGCCTGAACGCGCAGAAGTGGCGACTCGCCGAGGTCCCCGCGACAGGCGAGTCCACGGTGTCGAACCCGTTGCGCTCCAACGGCGCCGACCCGTGGATCGAGTACTGGGACGGCTACTACTACATGTCCACGACCACCTGGGATTCCACGGTGACCATGCGACGCGCGACGACGCTGAACGGCCTGAAGACGGCTTCGGACACCGTCGTCTGGAACGACTCGGGCACCGCGAGCCGCTGCTGCTCCCACTGGGCGCCGGAGTTCCACCGCATCGGC
Source organism: Glycomyces rhizosphaerae (assembly GCF_042647865.1). Lineage (NCBI taxonomy): Bacteria > Bacillati > Actinomycetota > Actinomycetes > Glycomycetales > Glycomycetaceae > Glycomyces > Glycomyces rhizosphaerae. The sequence continues at coordinate 168,136 of NZ_JBHRWO010000008.1, read as the reverse complement.
GGCACCTGGTACCTGATGTACACCTCCGGGAACTCGCAGACGAACTTCGACGGCCAGAAGCTCCACGTCCTCCGCTCGACCTCCGCGACCCCTATGGGGCCGTATGAGTTCATGGGCACGCCGCTCCCGAACCAGTGGAACATCGACGGCTCCTACCTGCAGGTCAACGGGCAGCTCTACCTGATGTGGTCCGAGTGGGTCGGCGCCGACCAGTCGATCCGGATCGCGGCGATGTCGAACCCGTGGACCGTGACCGGTTCCCACGTCACCATCTCCCGGCCCAGCTACAGCTGGGAGATCCAGGGCGGCAGGACGAACGAGGCCCCGGCCGTCCTCCAGCACAATGGACGGACCTTCGTGACCTACTCGGCCTCCTCGTGCAACACGCCGGACTACAAGCTCGGCCTGCTGGAGCTCACCGGCGCCAACCCGTTGGCGGCCTCCTCCTGGACCAAGACCTCGACGCCGGTCCTCCAACAGGGCGGCGGCGTCTTCGGCCCCGGCCACAACGGCTTCTTCACCTCCCCTGACGGCACCGAGGAATGGCTGGTCTACCACGGCAACACAAGCTCCAGCCAGGGCTGCGGGTCCACCCGCCAGACCCGCGTCCAACCCATCACCTGGAACGCCAACGGCACCCCGAACTTCGGCACGCCGCTCCCGAGCGGCGTCGTGATCCCGGCGCCTTCGGGGGAGTGATCACCGAACCCGAACAGTGAACGGGCCCCCTCTCTCGGAGAGGGGGCCCGCTCGCCGCGTCGAACGCCGTCACGGCTCCAGGTCGGCCACTCCTTTGCCGCTGGCGATGTCGAACGGTACGGAGACCTGATCGTGGGCGATCAGCCAGTCGCCGTCCACCTTCTGGAAACAGAAGGTGACGCGGACCCACATCCCGTTCGTCTTCGCTCCGTTCATCAAGGTCCCGCTGAGCCGCCCGAAGCCGTACGCGAACGCGACGTCATCGCCGGCGGTGATCTTCAAGTCGCGGACTTCGTAGTTCACGTCTCGGAAGACCGTGAACACCCGCTCCCAGTTCTTCAGTTTCGCGGCGAGGCCGACGTGCTGCAGCGGCGGATCGATGTCGAAGGAGACGACATCCGCCGCATAGATCCTCGCCAGGACGTCGAGGTCCTTGGTGCGGAGCCCTTCGATGATCTCGTCGATCTGCCCGGTGATCGCGGATTCGTGCTGTTCACTCATCACTTCACTTGCCTTCCTTCGATTCGGATGTAGGTTCCGCGGTCATCCCTGTGCCGCGACGGCGAGGTCCTGCCAGTCGGCCCAGGTCTTGAGCCGGTCGGCATAGGCCTGCTGGACCATCGGGTAGAAGCCGGTGCCGAACAGGATCCGCACGGGCGGGTTCTCGTCGTCGGCGAGTGTGAGGAGTGCCTGCGCGGCGGCGGCCGGGTCGCCCGCGGGCTGCTTGCCCGCGAAACCCGCCAGGCGCTCGCGGAGTGAGTCGTAGGCGGGGTGCTTCTCGGCCATGTGGCCGTTGTTGAGCGGGTCGGGGTTCTCGCCCTGCCGGGTGGCGAACCCGCCGGGCTCGATGATCGTCACCTTGATCCCGAACTCGGCGACCTCTTGCGCGAGCGCTTCGTTGAAGCCCTCCAGCGCCCACTTCGAGGCGCTGTAGGCCGCGCCGAGCGGCACCGTGATCAGGCCCGCGGCCGAGGACAGCTGGAAGATCCGCCCGCCGCCCTGTTCGCGCAGGTGCGGCAGTACGGCTTGCACCACCCAGGCGGCGCCGAACAGGTTCGTCTCCATCTGGTCGCGCAGCTCGGCTTCGGTCAGTTCCTCGACAGCGCCGATCTGCGCGTAGCCGGCGTTGTTGACGACCACATCGATCCGTCCGAAGTGCGCCATGGCCTGCTCGACGGCGGCGAAGACCGCAACCCGGTCGGTCACATCCATCGCCAAGGGCAGCACCGCGTCCCCATAGGCCGCGACCAGGTCGCCGAAGCCCTCGACGCTCCGGGCCGTGGCGGCGACCTTGTCGCCGCGAGAGAGGGCGGCCTCGGTGAACCGCCGTCCGAGGCCGCGGGAGGAACCGGTGATGAACCAGACCTTCTGCATGTCTGTGTTCCCTTCTGCATCAGTGAATCTCGGGTGTGCGCAACCTGAACCGGGCACGCCCCGAATCCCTGACGGGAATCCCCTATGAAGCACCTCACATTGAACGTTCCGGGCAGCGCGACCCGACCGCGGCGTTCCAGGGCGAAGCGCGGTGGCGGCGACCTGCTTAGGGCCTCGTCGACGCGCGAAGGCGTCCGGCGACCCCGCCGAGTCGCATCGCCTTCTGCGCCAGTCGCTTCAGCGCTGGCGGGGTCCGGTCCTGGCCGGGCTCGACTGCGAGTTCATCGCCGCGGCGGCGTTGGGCATGGAGGAGGAGCCCATCGCCGCTTCCGAGGATTTCAATGAAGCGGCTCCGGGCTCAGAGCCGGTTCGGAGCGGTCAGCTCGCTCCGGATATGTAGCCCTCGAGTTGCTCCTTTTCGAACTCGAGCTGGCCGATGCGGCCCTTGACGACGTCGCCGATGCTCACGATGCCTGCGAGGGCGCCGTCGTCGGTGACCACGGGGACGTGGCGGATGCGCTGGTCGGTCATGAGGACCATGAGGTCCTCGATGGAGTCGTTCAGGATCCGGGTGTGCACGTTGGCGGTCATGATCCGCGAGACGGGCGCGTCGAGCAGGTCGGGATCCGAATGGAGCCCTCTGGCGACGTCGCGTTCGGAGACGATGCCGGCCACGGCGAAGCCGTCTGCGCTCACCACCAGCGCGCCGACGTTGTGCTCGGCGAGCTTGGCCACCAATGTGCGCACTGAGTCCTCGGGCTGGATGGTCACCACCGCAGCGCCTTTGGATCGCAGAATGTCACGTATCAGCACAGAGACCCTCCCGTTTGCACAGCGAGTAGCTTTCCAGCGTAGCCCAGACAGGGCCGGAGGAACACCGTCAAAGCTTCATCAGATGCGAGTGAGGACGGTTCGGGCGCATTCGGTGAAGTCGGCGGCGACGGGGCCGGCGTCGTTGCGGGCGGCGACTGCGAGGCCGACGGTCTCGGCCATGTCGAGGAGGTGGCGGGCGGTCACGTTAGGCGGGGCGGCGGCCATGGCGGTGGACGGGACGATGGTGACGCCGAGTCCGCAGGACACGAGCGCGAGCTGGCTCGTGATCGATCGGGCCCAATGGGTCGCGGCCGGGCTGAAACCGGCCCGTCGGCAGGCCGCGGCCATGGCGTCGTGGTAGTCGGGCGTGATCTGGCGCGGCAGCCACACCCAGGGCTCATCGGCCAGCGCCGCGAGGTCGAGAGGGGACTCCTCGGCCGCGAGCGGGTGCGAGCGGGGGAGTGCCGCGACGAACTGGTCGGAGAGCAGCGGCATCGACCTGATCCCGCCGATCGGGGCGGCCTGTCGGACGACCGCGACGTCGAGGCGCCGATCCAGCAGCGCCCGGTTGGCCTCGTGCGAGTCGATCTCCTCGGCGCGGATCTCCAATTCCGGGCGCCTGGCCGGGAGCCCGGCTCTGCGGCCCGGCCTTCACCGTCCAGGGCGCGGGCGGCGACAACCTCGCACTGCACCACGCGGTGGCCGAAGCCCCTGCGGGCCATGTGCTCGTCGTCGACGTCGGCGGCGCAGCATTCGGGCACTGGGGCGAGATCCTCACGGTCGCGGCGCAAGCGCGCGGCCTGACCGGACTGCTCATCGACGGCGGCGTCCGCGACCGCGCTGAACTCGAGCGGCTCGGCTTCCCGGTGTTCTCGCGCAACGATGCGATCGGCGGCACCCGCAAGGACTTCCCGGGCGTGCTCGGAAGGCCGATCCGGGTCGGCGGCGTCGAGGTCGGCACCGGGGACCTGGTCGTCGGCGACGCCGACGGTGTCGTCGCCATCGCCTCGGCCGACATCGAACGGATCCTCGGCGCGGCCGACGCACGGGTCGAGAAGGAGCAGGACATCATCACGCAGCTGTGCACCGGACGCGCCACCCTCGACCTCTACCCGTTCGGAAGACAAGCGGCGCAACGCAGCTGACAATTTGATGCTCGCAAGACGATCGAGCTCAGGCACCACCGCAGTCGGCGTTCGGAAGGTCCGAGTCGCACCGTCGATAAGCCGCAGCGCAAATGGTCACGCGCTCGCTGCGAGGTGGGCGCGGATGCCCGCGACGATGAGCGCGTGATCCTCCATCGAGGACAATCCCGATGCGGTGGCGGCCGCGACGACGCCGACGCCGCGCACCCTGATCGGGAACGAGCCGCCGGTCACCGCATATTCGCTGGACGGAAGCCAGCCGGTCGCCGCCGGGTCGACTCCCTTGGCGGCGAGGCCGGCGGCCATGAGCGCGCTGCTGACCTCGGTGCGCAGCACGACCGCCGCTTTGCGGGCGATCCACGACTCCTGGTCGGGGCTGCTGCCCGGCAGGGCGGCGCGGAACAGGATGAGGCCGGGGCGGCGGATGTCGATGCCGACGGGATGGCCGGCCTCGCGGGCCATGGCGGCGAGGCGCGAGCCGAGGCTCCAGGCGTCGTCGTGGTCGAACGAGTCGAAGACGAGGTCTTGTTCCTGCTGCTCAAGCGTGTTGACGTCGGTCATGGTCGGCTCCTTCGGGACGTGGCGGCGATCGGGGCGTGGGCCGGTCGATCGCGTCGATCGTATGCACCGGCGATTCGGTGCGGCCCTGGACCGCGAAGAGTGCGAGGGCGGCAACGGCCGCGACCGGTGTGGCACGATCCCGGGAGTTCCGATTTGCGAGCGGGTTCTATGGTTCTCATCGAAAGCACCGAACACTTCTCATACCCGAGGCAGGGAGAGCGATGAGCGAATTCGAAGACACCACGGTCGAAGAAGACTTCACCACGGACGAGTACGGCACCGACTCGACCGGGGACTACACCGCTGAGGACTCGTCGACCTACACCGACGAGACCTACACCGAGGACTCCTACACCGATGAGACGTCCACGGACGACGTCTACACCTCCTACGCCGACACCGACGTGGACGGCGACGGCGTGAACGAGTCGGTCTCCTACGACATGGACGGCGACGGCGTCACCGAGACCGTCGAGTCCGACCTGGACGGCGACGGCTGGATCGACACGGTCACGACCGACGCCGACGCCGACGGTGTCGCCGAATCCGTGATCGTCGACACCGACGGCGACACGTTCCTGGACACGATCGCCACGGACGCCAACGAGGACGGCGTCTTCGAGACCGTCGAATCCGACACCGACGGCGACATGCTCCTCGACACGGTCGCCACGGACGCCGACGGCGACGGCGCCTACGAGGACGTCCAGTCCATCTAGGCGCGATGCCTCGGAGTCGGGCCCGCTCAAGGGAAGCGGATATCCACTTCCCTTGAGCGGGCCCGACTGCTAGACAACGACGATGACCGAAACGCAGCCGCTCACGTTCGACGCCGTCACCCGCATCGCGGCAACCGACCCCGCCGTCGCCGGGCTCTTCCTCATCGGCTCACATGCCATGGAGGGCTTGACCACCGAGCACTCCGACCACGACCTCTTCGTGGTCACCGCCGAAGGCGCGCCGACCGGCCTCGACCGGTACCGGAGGCAGCGCACGGCCACACTCGACCTGAACCTGGTGTCCCTCAACGAACTCCGCGGCGACGCCCTGCCCGAGTTCATGCGATACGCGCTCGCACGCAGCCGGGTCGTCCTCGATCGCACGGACGGCGAACTCACCGCGCTGCTCGAAGCGAAGCGGCGCCTCGAACCGCAGGAGGCCGCGGATCGCGCCGCCGAAGTGCTTGACGCCTATGCGAACTCGCTGTACCGGTCGGTGAAGAACCATCGCGACGGCCACCTGCTCGCGAGCCGACTCGACGCGGCCGACAGCGTCGGCTACCTTCTCGACCTGCTCTTCGCCATGGACCGGCGCCCGCGCCCGTACAACAAGTGCCTGGAGTGGGAGCTGGAGCGCCACCCGCTGCCTGGCTGGGACACCGCGGCGCTGTTCGACGCCATCGGCCGGATCCTCGCGACCGGCGAGACGGCGCTGCAGCGGCGGCTCTTCGCCGAGGTGGAACCGAAGGCGCGCAAAGCGGGCCACGGCTCGACCCTCGATGCGTGGGGCGCGGACCTCGATCTCATGCGACCGGCCTGAGCGCTCAGTCCACGGTGACGGCGACGCTGTGGAGGCCGGTGGCGCCGTCGGGGATGACGCCTTGGACCTCGCTGGTCTGCAGCACCCCTTCGCCGTCGGTGGCGCGGACGGTGAGCGTGTGTTCGCCGGAGGGGGCGTCCCATTCGAAGAGCCACTGCCGCCAAGTGTCACCGGTAGCCACATCGGACAGTTGGCACGGCTGCCAATCGCCGTCGTCGACCTGCAGTTCCACGGCAGAGATGCCGCGGTGCTGGGCCCAGGCGACGCCGGCGACCATGACGGTACCGGTGCTCGCGCGGGTGCGCGGGGTGTCGATGCGCGAGGCGGTCTTGATGGGGCGCGGGGTGGACCAGCCGCGGGTGATCCAGTAGGCGTCGTACGAGTCGAAGGTGGTGAGCTCGAGTTCGGTAAGCCACTTGGTGGCCGAGACGTACCCGTACAGGCCGGGGATGACGAGCCGGACGGGCCAGCCGTGCTCGACCGGGAGCGGCTCGCCGTTCATGCCGAACGCGATCATGGCGTCGCGGCCGTCGAAGACCAGGTCGGTCGGGCTTCCGGCGGTCCAGCCGTCGTCGGAGCGGGACACGAGCTGGTCGGCGGCGGGGTCGACGCCCGCCTCGGCGAGGAGTTCCGCGAGGGACACGCCGAGCCAGCGGGCGTTGCCGACGAGGTCGCCGCCGATCTGGTTGGACACGCAGGCCAGGGTGATGTCGCGTTCGATCAGCTCGCGCCCGAGCAGATCGTCGAAGGTGTAGGTCCGCTCGCGGTCGACCATGCCGTGGACGCGCAGGCTCCAGGAGTCGACGTCGATGCGCGGCACGGTGATCGCGGTGTCGATACGGTAGAACTCACCGTTCGGGACCCGGTAGGGCGCGAGGCCCTCGACGTCGAAGTCGGCCACCGGGCCGGGTTCGGCGGCCGGTACGTCCGGTTCGGGGAGCGCGATCGCCTCTCGGTCGGCCTCGACTCCGGCCGGGCCACTGCGTCCCGCCCACCACGAAGCGGTGAACGCGGCCGCTCCGACACCGCCGGCGACGGCCAGGAACCGGCGTCGCCCTGTGGATTCGCCAGTCCGGTACCGGTGGTCCCACCATTCGAGCCCCGCGAACGCGACCGCTCCGGCCATGAGGGAGGGCACTGCCGCGGCGGCGCCCAGGCCCGGCCTGGTGGCGGCGGCACCGGCGCCGACCAAGGCGAGGACGACGAGTGCGGTCCGTGCAAGCCACGGGCGGGTGCGCCAGAGCAGCCCGATCCCGGCACCCGCGACCGTGACGCCGAGCCCGAGGCCGATGAACAGCAGCGGCTTGTCGAGGGTGCCGACCAGTTCGATGAACCAGTGCGACACCTCCAGTGGGACGACCGCGATGACGGCGTCGCTCAGCGCCGAGAGCGGGGCGGCGCGCGGTGCGGTCAGCGCGGCGACGAGGTGGCCGATCGCCAGGCCGACGATGGTGGCGATGGCTCCCGCGCCCGCCCAAGCGCGCCCGGAGACGGGATGCGTGGTGTTCACCCCCCAATCATCGCGCTTCTTGCGTCGCATGGCTGGCGGCAGTGCTTACGATCCGCTAAACAACCTCGCACCCAGGGCGGCGAGGGACGTTTCGGGCGGCGTCCGAGCTGGAAGCGGACCGCGGTTCAGGCCCCGAGCGCCTGGGCGAAATCGTCGACGAGGTCTTCGGCCGCTTCGATGCCCGCCGAGAAGCGGATGACGTCTGCCGACATGCCCGGGATCGGCCCAGGGTGGCCGCCCGCGGCCGGGCGGGTCACGAGCGACTCGACGCCGCCCAGGCTCGACGCCGCGTACGGCAGCTGCAGCGATTTGATGAGCAGTTCCGCCGCTTCATTGCCGCCGACCGGCCGGAACGTCAGGACCGAACCGAACCCGTCGAACCACTCGGCCGCCCGCCGGTGGTCCGGGTGCGCCGCCAAACCCGGATAGCGCACGTCCGCGATCCGGTCGTGCGCGGCGAGGAACTCGGCGACCGCCAGCGCGTTGGCGTTCTGCTGGCGGACCCGCAGCGCGAGCGTCTTGAGCCCGCGTGAGAGCAGGAACGCCGCGTGCGGGTCGAGCGTGGAGCCATAGGCGCACAGCACCGACGCGACGTGCGCGATCCGCGTGCTCGACCCGGTCACCACGCCGGCGGCGAGGTCCGAGTGGCCGTTGAGCGCCTTGGTCGCCGAGTGGCACACGAGGTCGAAGCCGACGGTGTGCGGCCTGAACACGACCGGTGTCGCGAGGGTGTTGTCGATGATGGAGGTCAGCGCGTGCTCGCGGGCGAAGCGGGCGGCCCCGGCCAGGTCGCCGATCCGGATGGTCGGGTTGGTGATCGTCTCGGTCAGGAACGCCTTCGTGCCCGGGCGCAGCGCCCGCCGCCAGGCTCCTTCGTCGTCGGGGTCGACGATCTCGAAGGTCCATCCGAGGCGTGCGGCGTGCTCGGTGAGGAACTGGAGCGTCCCGCCGTAGAAGGCGCCCGCGGCGATCAGGTGGTCGCCGACGCCGAGGACACTGTGGAGCGCGGCGGTGATGGCGGCCATGCCCGAAGCGGTGGCGACGGCGGCCTCGGCCCCTTCGAGGGCCGCGAGCCGGTGCTGGAGGTGGCGCTGCGTCGGGTTGGTGCCGAGCCTGATGTACGGCGCGTCGGCGGCCGCGTCGCCGGGATCGGCCTCGAAGACCGTGCCCTGGTAGATCGGGAAGACCACCGACCCGTCCGCGCCGGGCCTCGGTTCGCCGCCGTGCACGGCCAGGGTCTCGAACCGAGTCTGCATGTCGCTCATGTGGCTGAGGCTACGGATCTCCACTGTCCCCGATCAACGAAATGTCCTTAACTTTCGCTTACGGTCGCGGCGATCTCGGGGATCGCCGCGTCCAGCAGCGTGCGGACCTTGCGCAGGTTCGCCTCGAAGACCGCGAAGACGGCCTCCTGGGTCACCGGTTCGACGTCCGGGTCCTCGTCGAGGCCGGCGTCGTAGTCGGTGACGAGCGCGATGCCGACGAACGGGATGCCGGCCTCCATCGCCAGGGGCGCTTCCGGGGATTGAGTCATGTTCACGACGTGCCAGCCGCTCTCGCGGTGCCAGCGCGACTCGGCGCGGCTGGAGAAGCGGGGGCCGTTGACGACCACGACGGTGCCGCCGTCGTGCGCGGTCACGCCGACCTCGGCGGCCGCGTCGAGCACGACGCGGCGCAGCCGCTCGTCGTAGGGATCGGCGAACGGGATGTGCACGGGTCCGTCCTCGAAGGAGTCGTAGAACGTGGATTCGCGTCCCCAAGTGCGGTCGACGATCTGGTCGCACACGACGAAGTCGCCGGGCTTGATCTCCGGGCGCAGCGATCCGGCCGCGAACGGGGCGATCAGGGCGCGCACGCCGAGCTGCCGCATCGCCTCCACATTGGCCCGGTAGTTGACCTTGTGCGGCGGGTACCGGTGGTCGGTGCCGTGCCTGGCCAGGAACGCCACCCGCACGTCCCCGAACGCGGCGACGGTCACGGGTGCCGACGGTTCGCCCCAAGGAGTCTCGATCTCCCAGGCTTCGGCTTCCTCGGCGAGGGAGTAGAAGCCGGAGCCGCCGAAGACGCCGATGTCGGCCAGGGGTCGCGGTTGGTCGTTCAAGTCGTGCTCCTCATTGCTCGCGGGTTTTGATCAGCGCCAGTTGCGCCCGCATGTCCTTGACGGCCTTGAGGGTCCCGCCGAGGGTGCCGGTGACCTTGCTCTTGCCGATCCGGGGCCGGTAGGGGACCCGCCGTTCGGCGATGCGCCAGCCGTCCTGTCCGGCGCGGAGCACCATTTCGAGGGGCCAGCCGAAACGGCGGTCGGTGATGCCGAGTTCGAGGAGGGCGGTGCGGCGGGCGGCGCGCATCGGTCCGATGTCGCTGATGTGCGCGCCGCTGCGGCGGCGGACTTCCCAGGCCAGGTAGCGGTTGGCGATGCGGCTGTGCGGGGGCAGCGCCCCGTCCTCGGCGTCCCGGGCGCCGAGTGCGAGGTCGGCTTCGCCGTCCAGGACCGGCGAGCAGAGTCCGGGCAGGTCGCCGGGGTCGAGCGAGGCGTCGCAGTCCATGAACGCCACCACGGGCGCCGTCGCGGCGAGGAGCCCGGCGTAGCAGGCCGCGCCGAAACCGCGGCGCGGCTCGGTCACCACCTCCGCACCGAGACCGGCGGCGATCTCGGCTGAGCCGTCGTCGGAGCCGTTGTCGACCACGATCGGCCGGAACCCCTCGGGCATGCGTTCGAGGACCCATGGGAGGGCGTCGCGCTCGTTGAGGACCGGGAGGACGACGTCGACACCGGCCTCGCCGTCCAGCACCCCGCGCAGGTGCACCGCGGTGCGCGTGCGCGGCGCCAGACGCGCGATCGCGCGGGCGTCCTCGGCGTCGTCGAGGTCGCGCAGCATCGGCAGGTCGGCCACCGCCAGACCGAGGGCCTCCAACTGCTTGCGCTGCATCAGCCCGGTGTCGCTCCGACTCATCGGAACGTCCCTGAACGCCTCGGGGTGCGGCCGGGCCAGGCCCAGCGCCCACCACCCGCCGTCCTCGGCGAGGCCCAGCGCCGCGTCGCGGCCGTCCTCGGTCACGACCGCGAGCGACGCGTCGAGCAGCGCCGCCGTCACCTGCGGCGTGTCCATCCCGATCTGCAGACCCGGCCCGCCCGCGCGGGCCCAAGCCGCGGCGAGCCGCTCGTTGAACGTCCCCGCGACCTGCGGAACCACCTCGAAGCCCTCGGGCAGCCACGGGCCGGGTTCGCCGTCGAGCGCGACGATGCGCCGGTCGGCGCCGCACTCCGCGACGGCCGCCAAGGTGTCCGCGAGCGCCGCCTCCGCGACAGCGGCGGCCTCTACAGTGGTCAACGGGGGAGTGAGCCTGGTCTTGGACCGGCCCGGCACGGGGGCCTTCGCCACGACGAGGAGATGGGTCCGCTGCATGGGGCCGATGCTACTGACGGAACGGGCGCTCGGGCCCTGGAGCATTCTTACGGTATGCGAAAGTCTGGACCCATTGGATGACGGAGGCGGTCGCGATCGGTCATCGTGGTCATATGAACGCTGAAGCCGACCCGCGCGTGCTGGTCGTCGACGACGACCCTGCGCTGGCGGACGTCGTCGCCCGCTACCTGCGCCGTGAAGGCTTCGAGGTCGACTACGCCGCCGACGGCGCCACCGGCCTGGAACGCGCGCTCTCGACCCTGCCCGACCTGGTCGTCCTCGACCTGATGATGCCGGGCATGGACGGCTTCGAGGTGTGCCGTCGCCTGCGGCAGGCCACCGACATACCGGTGGTCATGCTGACCGCGCGCGGCGAGGAGAACGACCGCATCGCCGGGCTCGACCTCGGCGCCGACGACTACGTGACCAAGCCGTTCTCCCCGGGCGAACTCGCCGCCCGGGTGCGGGCGGTCCTGCGCCGCGCGACCGCCGCGGCCGGCCCCGCTCAAGCCGACGTCATCACCGGCGGCGAGATCGAGATCGACACCCACGCCCACAAGGTCCGCTTCAAAGGCGAGCCGATCACGCTGACGACGAAGGAGTACGACCTGCTCGTGTGCTTCCTCCAGAACCCGGGCCGGGCCTTCCGCCGCGAAGAGCTGCTCGAAACCGTGTGGGGCTGGAGCATCGGCGACACCTCCACCGTCACCGTCCACGTCCGCCGCCTGCGCGAGAAGGTCGAGGACGACGCCTCCGCGCCGCGCCACCTCGCCACGGTCCGCGGCGTCGGCTACCGATGGGAGCCGTGATGACGCACCTGAAACGGCGCCGGGCGGGATCGCTGCTGATCCTCGCGTGCGCCCTCGGCGCGGCCACCGCCCTCGCGGTCGCCTTCGACTTCCCGCCCGCCGACATCGCCGTCCTCGTCGTCATCGCGGCGGTCGCCTCCGCAGTCGCGGGCGCGGTCGGCGGCGTCGCGCTCCGGCGGCTGCGCAACCGCCCCGCCCGCGTCCAGACCATGACCGTCGCGCTCTCCTCGGTCCTGGTCGCCGCCACCGGCGTCGTCACCGCCGCGCTCGCCATGTTCATCTCCTTCCACGACCTCGTCGTGCTCTTCGTCGTCCTCATCGTCGCCTCCGGCGTGGCCTTCGGCGCCGCCTGGCAGCTCGGCGACGACATCGGCGCCGGAGCCGAGCAGGTCGGGGCCTACGCCCGCACCATGGTCGGCACCGACGGGAACATCAGCGCCGAACGCGCCCCCGCGGTCACCGGTCCCGGCGAACTGGCCGCGCTCGCGGACGCCCTCGCCGACGTCTCCCGCCGCCTCGAGGAGTCCCAGCGGCGCGAGCGCGCCCTCGAATCCTCAAGGCGCGAACTCATCACCTGGGTCTCCCACGACCTTCGCGCCCCGCTCGCCACCATCCGCGCGATGTCCGAAGCGCTCGACGACGGCGTGGTCGACGACGACGCGGCCGTCAAGCGCTACCACTCCCAGATCCGCACCGACGCCGAACGGCTCACCGCCCTCGTCGACGACCTGTTCGAACTGTCCCGCATCCACAGCGGCTCACTGCGACTCGGCAGCGAGAAGGTCGACGTCTGCGACGCCGTCGCCGACGCCCTCGCCGGGGCCAGCGCCGCCGCCGACGTCAAGGGCGTCACCGTGGTCGAGCGCCTCTCCGCGCTCCCGCCCATCGAAGTCGCCGCCCGCGAGTGCTGCCGCGCCCTGGACAACCTCTTCGACAACGCCATTCGCCACACTCCCGCCGGCGGCACCGTCGTCATCGAAGCCGCCGCGGACGGGGACGCCGCCGTCCTCCACATCGAGGACGCATGCGGCGGCATCCCCGAGACCGACCTGCCGCGCGTCTTCGACATCGCCTTCCGCGGCGACGAGGCCCGCCGACGCGACGAACGCGGCGGCGGACTCGGCCTGGCGATCAGCCGCGGCCTCATCGAGGCCCACGCCGGAACGGTCACCGTGGCCAACACCGCCGCAGGCTGCCGCTTCACCGTCCGGCTGCCCGCCGAAGGCCGCCGGTGACGGGCCGCCGCGCCGCGGCCCGAGACGCCGCCGTCCTCATCGGATGGACGCTGCTCCTATACGCCGCTTGGCTTCTGGGTCAGCACAAGCTCGCCCAGACGACCGCGAGTCTCCAGCTCGGCGCCATGCCCCTGTTCGGCAGCTGGGAACGGCACGTCGAACCGAAGCTCCTGGTGCCGATCGCCGTCGGCGCCGCGCTGATCGCGCTCCTGCCCTGGGTCGCCGCGCATCTGCGCTGGCGCTGGGTCGTCCCGCTCACGGCTTTGGGCGGCGTGGCGATGAGCCTCGCGCTCGCCTTCGCCCACTCGCACCCGCTCACGTGGACCGACATCCACCACCACTACGGCGACCCGATCCACTACATCGACGACTTCGGCGGCGTCGCGGCGTTCCTGGAGACCTACACCGACGTACAGAACTCCGACTTCTTCGCCATCCACCTGCAGTCACACCCGCCCGGGCTCGTCCTGTTCCTCTGGGCCGCAGCGCAGATCGGCCTCAAGGGACTGATCTTCGAGAACACCCTGGCGATGCTCGGCGCAGCCGCGGCCATCGCGGCGGCACTCGTGATCGCCCGAGACGTGGCGGGGACCCGGCTCGCCCGCCGCGCCGCGCCGTTCCTCGTCATCACCCCGGCCGCGTTCTGGCACAGCAACGCCGACATCATCTTCGGCGGCGTCACACTCGCCGCCGTCGCCTGCCTGATCCTCGCCACGAGCCGCCACGGCGCGAGAGCGGTGTGGCTGACGATCGCCGGGGGCCTGATCGCGGGAGCGGCGCTGATGCTGTCGTTCTCGGCCTCGCTGCTGGCGGTCCCGTTCCTCGTCATCGCGGTGTTGCGCAAGCGCTGGAGCGTCATCCTGGCGGGAGGCGCGATAGCCGCGCTGGTGCTCCTCGTGCCGCTGCTGTGGGGCTACTGGTGGCTCGAAGGCCTCCAGGTGACGCGCGTGCGCTACTACGCGGGCGTGGCCTCGCTCCGCGGCTACTGGTACTTCCTGCTCGCGAACCTCGCGGTGTTCGCGCTGGCGCTCGGACCGGCGATCGCGGTCGCCCTCGCCCGCCTGCGCAACCGGCGCATGTGGATCGTCGTCGGCTCCTGCCTCGCGGCCGTGGCCATCGCCGACCTGTCGGGCATGTCCTCCGCCGAGACCGAGCGGATCTGGCAGCCGTTCATGCCGCTGGTGCTCCTGGCCGGATGCGCCCTGCCGTTCCCGCGGGCCTGGCTGGCGCTCCAGCTGACCGTGGCCGTCGTCCTCGCCGCCGCACTGCGCGTGCAGTGGTGACCGAGAGAAAGGCAAACCCATGCGCGTACTGGTGACCGGCGGGGCCGGTTTCATCGGCGGGGAGATCTGCCGCCGGCTCGCCGCCCGCGGCGACGATGTGGTGGTCCTCGACTCGCTTGCAGCCCATAAGGAACCACCCGATTACCTGCCCGATTCGATCGAGCTCATCGTCGGCGACCTCGGTGACGAGCACGCCGTGCACCGGGCGGTCGAAGGGGTCGACGCCGTCTGCCACCAGGCCGCGCGGGTCGGCCTCGGCGTCGACTTCGACGACGTGGCCGACTATGTCGCCGACAACGACGGCGGCACCGCGAACCTGCTGCGGGCGCTGTGGCGGCGCTCGTTCACCGGCCGCCTCGTCGTCGCCTCCTCCATGGTCGTCTACGGCGAGGGACGCTACCGCTGCCCCGAGCACGGCGACGTCACCGCCGAACCGAGGCGGCGCAGCGACCTCGACGAGGGCCGCTTCGAACCCCTCTGTCCCCGTTGCGGTGCCGACCTCGCCTGGGCGACGGTGGGGGAGGACGCCCGGCTCGACCCCCGGAACGTTTACGCCGCCACCAAGGTCCACACCGAACACTTGTCGTTCCTGTACGGCCGCGAGTCCGGTTCGGGCGTATGCGCCTTGCGCTACCACAACGTCTACGGCCCCCGCATGCCCCGCGACACCCCCTATGCGGGAGTCGCGAGCATCTTCCGCAGCGCCCTGGAGTCAGGCACGGCCCCCCGCGTGTTCGAGGACGGCGCGCAGACCCGCGACTTCGTCCACGTCAGCGACGTCGCCCGCGCCAATCTCCTTGCCCTCGAATCGGACTGGACCGGCGCGGCCAACATCGCCAGCGGCGAGCCGCACACCGTCGGCGACATGGCCCGCGCCCTCGCCGCGGCCTTCCCCGGTGCCGCGGACCCCGTCGTCACCGGCGAGTACCGGCTCGGCGACGTCCGCCACGTCGTCGCCTCACCCGACCTCGCCGCCGAGACACTCGGTTTCCGGGCCGAGACCGGCTTCGCCGAAGGCATGGCCGCCTTCGCGCACGATCCCCTTCGCTGACCGTTCACCCGCGCAAGCCGCAAGGGCGTCGCCCATCATGGACGACGCCCTCACTCCGCTTGCGCTGCTACATGGGGCCGAGGGCGTGGCGGGCGGAGCGCGCCCTTGAACCGTTTCAACGCCGTCCGTCGCCGCTCCGGCCGCGATCCAACCCGTGAATCACGGCCGACCTTGAGGAGTTCCGTTGTGTCACAAGGATAATGATCCTTCTGGACATCTGATGCCCCTGCGCTGTTGACGTGGGGATGATCGTTAACTATCGTGTCTAACACAATTGAATCCATTCAAATACCTAGATGTCCGCCGCCCGGAGCGGCATCACCATGAGCGGTCACCGGCAGGCTCGCTCCATTGCATCGACGGGGATGTGGAGGGCACGCATGACGACAGTGGAGACCTCTCGCGGTCAAGCGCCGACCGATCGGTCGGTCCGCGACGGCTCGCGCGTCGAACGCTGGTACGGCCGGCTCGACGCCATCGCGTTCGTCGGCATGCTCAACCTCCTGGTCATCACCTTCACGCTCGCGGGCGGGATCGTGGCGGGCTGGGCTCCCGCCCTGGCCGCCGCGGCCTCGTGCAGCCGCACCCGCCTACGCGGCGACACCCAGAGCCAATTGCGCGCCTTCGCAACCCGATGGCGCCGACAGTTCTGGCACGCCAACCTCCTCGCCGCGCCATCCGCCGCCGCACTCGCCTGCCTCGGCGTGAGTTACTTCGCGCTGGCCGGGCCCGGCACGGGCGGGCTCCGTTTCGCGCTCGCCGCGGCGGCCGCCGTCTGCCTCGCCCACCTCGTGCTCGTGCTGACGATGGACGCGCATTACGAGCTGCGGCGGGCGCAATGCATCCGCCTGTCCTGGGCGTTCCTGATCCGGTTCCCCGGGGCGCCGCTCCTGCTCATCGCGACGACCGCGCTCATCGTCGCGATCACCGCGTTCGTGCCCGGGCTGCTGCCCGTGCTCTCCATCGGCGTGTGGGCGCACCTGTGCACCGCGCTCTGCCTGTCCTTCTTCGCCGCGAACGACCGGAACCTCCCGGCCACCGACTGACCCGCCGGCGCCCACGCCGGCGGGACCGCTCCGACGACCTCCCCTTCGAAAGGATCCCTCCCATGGTTGAAAGAAAGCGCATACCGCTGGCGCTCATCGCCATCGGCAGCCTCGCGCTGACCGCATGCTCCGACGGCGGCGCCAGCGACGAACCGCTGGAATCCCTCGACATCATGGCGCCCTTCTTCTCCCCGACACCGCCCGAAGAGGACGACCCGATCGACAAGGCCCTCAGCGAACTCGCGGGCCTCGACCTCAGCGTCCAATGGGTGCCCAACAGCGACTACGGCGCCAAGACCAACACCGTCCTCGCCGGCGACGACATCCCCGACGTCATGGTCATCCAAGGCAAGGACCAGGCCTTCGTCCAGACCGCCGAGGCCGGCGGCTTCTGGGACCTCACCGAGCACCTCGCCTCCGGCGACTACCCGAACCTCGTCACCGAGAACGCCGAAGTGCAGGAGGCCGCCAGCGTCAACGGCAAGGTCTACGGCGTCTACCGCGCCCGCGACGTCATCCGCAGCAGCGTGATCCTCCGCCAGGACTGGCTCGACAACCTCGGCCTGGCCCTGCCCGAGACCACCGCCGACCTCGCCGAGATCGCCCGCGCCTTCACCGAGGACGATCCCGACGGCAACGGCCAGAACGACACCTACGGCATGATCAATCCCGCCTGGGGCGGCATCGGCAACGGCAGCCCCTACGACGCCATGGAGGTCTGGCACGGCTCGGGCAACCTGTGGCGCGACGAGGGCGGCGAACTCGTCCCCGCCTTCACCACCCCCGAATGGAATCAGGCGCTCGAGTACGAGCGGAGCCTCGTCGCGGGCGGCTACGTCAACCCCGACTACGCCACCATGGACCCCGCGACCTGGAACGAGCCGTTCCTCAACGGTGAGGGCGGCATCATCCTCGACGTCCAGTCCCGCGCCACCGAACTCGTCAAGCTGTTCAAGGAACAGGACCCCGACAACTTCGACCAGTACGTCGCCCTCGCCGGCCAGCTCGAAGGACCGAACGGCACCTTCGCGCTGCCCACCGCCGGCTACTCCGGCTTCCTCGCCGTCCCCCGCGCCGGCGTGCAGACCGAAGACCAGCTCAAGCAGGTCCTCACGGCCCTCAACGAACTGAACACCACTGAGGCGCAGAACCTCATGAACCACGGCATCGAAGGCGACAACTACACCGTCGAGGACGGCGGCGTCGTCGTCGACCCCGCGAAGCAGGACTTCACCGACCAGGTGACCGGGGCCTGGGCGCAACTCGGCATGAACGTCGCCGGCTACAACGCCCACCCGATCAAGCCGGCGACCGAGTACGACGCGGCGCTCGCGCAGCTCCGCCTCGACCTCATGGCCGAGGACCTCCCCAACGCCGTCTACAACCCCGCCGCCGGCCTCGTGTCCCCGACCTACACCACCAGCGGCGCCCAGCTCGACACGATCATCGCGGACGCCCGCATCCAGTACCTCGCCGGGCAGATCGACGAGGCCGGCGTGCAGGCGGCCATCGAGACCTGGCGCTCCAGCGGCGGCGACGACGTCATTGAAGAGATGAACGACCTCTACTCGGAACTCGACTGACCCTCCCGTCAGGGCCGGGTCGTCACAGAGCCGGATTCACGGCTCGCAAGCACTCTTGGCGAAGCTTGCGAGCCGTGAATCCGGCTAGCCGAGGCCGACCCGGCCCTCACCCCGATCCCCGAAGGAGCCTGCGATGACGACCGTGCTCGAGGTCGACCGCGAACCACCCGGCGCGCCATCGCGCCCGCCCGCCCGAAAACGGCGCCTGGCCAAGGACTTCGTGTGGTACCGGTGGCTGTTCTTCCTCATGCTGCCGGGCCTCCTGTACTTCGCCCTGTTCCGGTTCTGGCCCATGTACGGCGCCCGGATCGCGTTCAAGAACTACATCCCGTTCCTCGGCATCGACGGCAGCGAATGGGTCGGCCTCGCCCACTTCCAAGAGTTCCTCTCCAACCCCGACTTCCCACGGCTGCTGCAGAACACGCTCATCGTCGCGGGCCTCAGCCTGTTCATCGCGTTCCCGCTCACCATCGTGCTCGCGCTGCTGCTCAACGAGCTGCGCCTCCAGGTCCTCAAACGCACGGTGCAGACGCTCGTCTACATCCCGCACTTCCTGTCGTGGACCGTCGTCGTCTCCATCACCGCACTGCTGTTCGCCATCGGCAACGGTCCGCTGTGGACGTTCTTCGGCTGGCTGTTCGGCACCGACGCCAACATGCTCGCCGACCCCGACTGGTTCCGGCCGCTCATCCTCATGCAGGAGGTCTGGAAGAACACCGGCTGGGGCACGATCATCTTCCTCGCGGCGCTCGCCGGCGTCGACCAGGAGCAGTACGAAGCGGCCGTCATCGACGGCGCGGGGCGCTGGCAGCGCGTCTGGCACATCACGATCCCCTCGATCCTCCCCACGATCGTGGTGCTCCTCATCCTGCAGACCGGCCAGATCCTCAACACCGGCTTCGAGCAGATCTACCTGATGTCGAACTCGCTCAACCGCACCGTCGCGGACGTCTTCGACACCTACGTCTACTTCGCGGGCATCGAGCAGGGCGCGTACAGCTACTCCACCGCCGTCGGCCTGTTCAAGGCGATCGTCGGGCTCGTGCTCATCTTCGGCACCAACTGGCTCGCCAAGCGCTTCAACCAGCAGGGGATCTTCTGATGACCTCCACGACCCACAAGCGGTTCAACACCCGCGCCGGACGCGCCTTCGACGTCCTCAACATCGTGCTGCTCACCGCCGTCGGCCTGCTCGCCATCCTGCCGTTCGTGTACGTGCTCGCCGGGTCCTTCGCGACCGAACTCGAGATCACCACCCGGCCGTTCTTCCTGTGGCCGAACGAGTTCACCACCGCCTCGTACGAGTCGATCTTGTCCTCGGACGTGATCGTGCGAGCGTTCGTGACGACCATCGCGGTCACCTTCGTCGGCACGATGATCCAACTGGCGCTCACGGTCCTCATGGCCTACCCGCTGTCGAAAGTGGACCTGCCCGGTCGCCGCACGATCCTCAGCCTGGTCATCTTCACGATGGTCTTCAGCGCGGGCATGATCCCGACCTTCCTCGTGGTCAAGGACCTCGGCCTGCTCGACAGCTACTGGGCGCTGATCCTGCCGATGGCGATCAACCCGTTCAGCCTCATCATCATCAAGAACTTCTTCCAGCAGCTGCCCCACGAGCTGGAGGAGTCCGCCAAGATCGACGGCGCGAACGAGCTGCAGGTGCTGCGGCACGTCGTCCTCCCGCTGTCGAAACCCGTGCTGGCGACGTTCGCGCTGTTCTACGCCGTCGGCATCTGGAACGACTACCTCTCGCCGCTGCTGTACCTGAGCGACACCGGCAAGTGGACGCTCCAGATGATCCTGCGCCAGGTGACGGCCGCGGCCTCGCTCTCGGCCGACGAGCTGAACTCGGACGTGCCGCCGCCCGCCCAGGGCATCAAGTTCGCCGTGGTCGTCATCGCGACGATCCCGGTGCTCCTGGCCTACCCGTTCCTCCAGAAACACTTCGCGAAAGGCATGCTCATCGGGAGCGTGAAAGGCTGATGACGATCCATCTCGCAGGCGACTCCACCGTCGCCCCCACCGACAACGGCGCCACCTCCGGCCGCCCCGACCTGCCGCTCCTCGGCTGGGGCGACGAACTCGCCGCCTTCACCGAGGAACCGGTCAGCAACCGCGCCTTCGGCGGCGCCACCACCCGGTCCTTCCGTGAGCAGGGCGACTGGAAGCAGATCACGGACGAACTCAGGCCGGGCGACACCGTCGTGTTCGGGTTCGGCCACAACGACCAGAAGGAACCCGAGACCCTGGCCGCCGACGGCGGCTACCGCGAGCGGCTGACCGCGTTCATCTCCGAGGTCCGCAGCGCCGAAGCCCGGCCCGTCCTGACCACCAGCGTCGAACGCCGCATGTTCACACCCGAAGGCGCGCTGCGGCACTCGCACGGCCCCTACCCGGCAGAGGTCCGCCGCCTCGGCCGTGAACTCGACGTGCCCGTGATCGACCTCAACGCCTTCACCCTCTGGCTCTACACCTGGCTCGGCGAGCGCGAGTCGGCCGCGCTGTTCGTGCACGGCGCCGCCGCCGAACGCGGCATCGAGGTCAGCGCCGACCTCGCCAAGGACAACACCCACTACACGACCGCCGGAGCCCGAGCGGCGGCCCGCTTCGTCGCCGAGGCGCTCCACGCGCTCGACGGCCGAGGCGCGGACGCCGCACCCGCCGGGCTGGAGATGCTCCGCAAGTGAGCACCTACCGCAACTCGCTCACGGCCCCTTCGGATCTCGACGGCTGGATCGCCGAAGGGCCCGTCGGGGTCGAACACCGCGACGGCGGCATGGTGCTGTCGAGCACCGCGAACGAAGCCGATCTCGTGGCCGCCGGTCGCGGCGACCACGCCCACTTCACGTACTGGTGCCCCGAGGTGTTCGCGCCCGACATCGCGATCTCCTGGGACTTCCAGCCGCTCAAGGGTGAAGGCCTGGCGATGCTCTTCTTCGCCGCCACCGGCACCGGCGGGCGCGACCTGTTCGACCCCCGGCTCGCTCCCCGCACCGGCCGCTACCCGCAGTACCACTCGGGCGACGTCTCGACTCTCCATGTGTCCTACCTGCGCCGCAAGTGGACCACCGAACGCCGGTTCCGCACCTGCAACCTCCGCAAGAGCCCCGGATTCCAGCTGGTCGCGCAGGGCGCGGACCCGCTGCCGGGCCCGGACGACGCCGACGGGCACTACCGCATGAGCGTCGTCAAGCGCGGCAACGACATCGCCTTCGCCATCGACGGCCTGCAGCTGTTCTCGCACCACGACCCCGAGCCGCTCGGCGCCGGACGGATCGGCTTCCGCCAGATGTCCCCGCTCGCCGCCCACTACCGCGACCTAGAGGTGAAGGAGCTGCCGTGACCACGGTCGACATTCCACTGCACTGGCTCGACGACGCCGCGCCAGACCTCGCCCTCTGCGGCGCCACCTGCGGCGTCCCGCTAGCGGCAGGGACCGTCACCGACCCGGGCCGCCTGGCGGTCCTCGACGACTCGGGCAATGCGGTGCCCGCGCAGACCTGGCCGCTCGCCACCTGGCCTGACGGCAGCGTGAAATGGGCGGGCATCGCGCTCGGAGCCGACCGCGATGCCGCCGAGGGCTACCGGGTCGTGGAACGCGCAACCGACCCCGAGCCTCCGGCCGTCCGGATCACCGTGACCCGATCCGAGGACGGCGTCACCGTCGACACCGGCGCTTGCCGCGTCCTCGTGCCCGGCACCGGCCCCGACCTGGTGCGCTCCATACAGATCGACGGCACCGAGGTCGCGACCGCAGGCCGGCTGGTCTCCAGCCGCCAGGACCATCCCGAATCCGACGTGCGCGGCCGCGTCCACTCGGTCGGACACGTCGCCGACTGCACCGTCGAGCAGGACGGGCCGCTGCGGGCCGTCGTCCGCGTCACCGGCGTCCACCGCGACGACGAAGGCGACCGGACCTGGCTGCCGTTCACCGTGCGCCTGGTCTTCGCCGCCGGAGCGGCCACGTTCAGGCTCGTCCACTCCTTCGTCTGGGACGGCGATCCCGACGACGACTTCCTCAGCTCGCTCGGCCTGCGATTCACGGTGCCGCTGCGCGCCGAACCGCACGACCGGCACGTGCGCCTCGCCGGCGCCGACGGCGGGTTCCTGCGCGAAGCCGTACGCGGTTTGACCGGCCTGCGCCGCGACCCCGGCCCCGAAGTGCGCACCGCGCAACTCGACGGGCGACCCACCCCGCCGACCGCCGAATGGGAACGCGACGTCGAAGACCTCTCGCGCTGGATCCCCGTCTGGCCCGACTACTCACTGCGCCAACTGAACGCGAACGGCTACACCATCCACAAGCGCACCGCCTCGGGCATGCCGTGGATCGATGTCGCCCAAGGCACCCGCGCTGACGGCCTCGCCTACGTCGGCGACATCTCCGGCGGCCTCGCCGTCGGCCTCAACGGCTTCTGGCAGTCGCACCCCACGGGCCTCGACGTGCGCGCCGCCGACACCGACGCGGCGACCCTGACCACCTGGCTGTGGTCGCCCGACGCCGCCCCGATGGACCTGCGGTTCTACCACGACGGCCTCGGCCAGGAGACCTATGCCGACCAGCTCGAGGCCCTCGAGATCACCTACGAGGACTACGAACCCGGATTCGGCACGGCGCACGGCATCGGCCGCACCCACGAACTCACCGTGACTGCGTTCGCCGCCACGCCCCCCGTCACCCAGCTGGCGCGCATCGCCCGCGGCACGGTCGCCCTTCCGCAACTGGTGCCCACCCCGCAGGCCCTCCACTCGGCGGGCGTCCTCGGCGACTGGGACCTGCCCGACCGCACCGATCCCCAGCGCGCGACACTCGAAGACCGGCTCGACTTCCTGCTCGACTACTACGTCGGCCAGGTCGATCAGCGCTCCTGGTACGGGTTCTGGAACTTCGGCGATGTCATGCACGCGTACGACACCGACCGCCACATCTGGCGCTACGACATCGGCGGCTACGCGTGGGACAACTCCGAGCTGTCGCCCGACCTGTGGCTGTGGATCTCGTTCCTGCGCACCGGAAGAGCGGACGTGTTCCGCCTCGCCGAACGCATGACCCGCCACACCGGGGACGTCGACGTCTACCACGCCGGTCCCTGGCAGGGGCTCGGCACGCGGCACAACGTGCTGCACTGGGGTTGCAGCGCGAAGCAACTGCGGATCTCCACGCCCGCGTACCGGAGGATCCACTACTTCCTCACCGGCGACGAGCACACCCGCGACCTCATGCTGGAGCTGCGCGACTCCGACACGACCTTCCTCGCCGTCGACCCCACCCGCAAGGTGCGATCGGACGCCGCCACCTACCGGCCCGAGCGCCGCGCGCTCGCGGTCGGTCTCGGGACGGACTGGAGCGCGCTCGCGGCGACCTGGCTGGCGGACTGGGAGATCACCGGGAACGCACGCTCGCGCGACCGCCTGCTCGGCACGATGCGCGACATCGGTGCGCTGCCGCAGGGCTTCTTCACCGGCGAGGCGCTGTACGACCTGGACACGGGCCGCTTCGACACCTCCCGCGACCGCGTGAACGTCTCGCACCTGTCCGCCGTGTTCGGCCTGGTCGAGGTGTGCAGCGAACTCGTGGCCCTGATCGACGCCGGTCAGCTCGACGCCCCCGGCTTCCGGGAGGCCTGGCTGCAGTACTGCCGCCTGTATCTGGCGCCGCCCGCGGAGCAGCGCGCGGAACTCGGTGTGGCGCCCTCGGGCATCCACCTCGAACAGGCGCACTCCCGTCTCGCCGCGTACGCCGCGAACCGCTTGGGCGACAACGCACTCGCCGACCGGGCGTGGCGGGCGTACTTCGCCGGGGGCGAGTTCATGGGGGAGGAGGCGTTCCAAGCGGTCCGGATCCTCCCGCCGTACGTTCTCGCCCCAGTTGACGAGGCCCGAACCCTCTCCACAAACGACGCCGCGCAGTGCGGCCTCGCCACCATCCAGAACCTGGCGCTGATCGGCCGACGGCTCGGATTGGTGAACGTCTCCTAAACTCTGCTCCTTAGCACCCGCGACTCTTCATCATGTACGACCGCCGAGGACAAGGAACTCAATGCCCCGCCCAGTGCCCGGACCAGGGGCGCTCGTCTGGTACATCCAGACCGGCGACCGCGATGCCCGCATCACCTATCGCGACCTGCCCGAGAAGGAGCGCCTCGAATACCGAGACACGGTGAACCGCGTGTACGCCAACGCGATCGCCCACCACTTCGGAGAAGCACCCGACGACGACGAGATCGACGACCTCATCGAGCGGCTCGCCGAACGGCATCCCCAGTACGCCGGAGGCATCAACATCGTCCTCCGCTCACTCGTGGAGCGCAGCCGGCGCCTGATCAGCCCGCGGCAGACCCTCACCGCGAAGCACCTCATCATCCGGGAGATCGCCAAGCTGCATCCGGGCTTCCGGGAGCGGGCCGACCAGATCGTCGAAGAGGCATCGCGCCACCCGCTTCCCGCCGGCGTCCAAGAGGAAGCGGCCGCTTCGGCACTGAACGCCTCGTTCTCCGGCGTCGACCCCGAACGCGTGGTGTCGCTGATGATCGGACTCGACTGCTCGCTGGTGTCGATCGAGCTGCTGCGCGGCGCGGAACGCATGGGCGGCAGGTCGATCGCCGCATGCATCGTGCGCGCCTGGGTCATCGCCGAGCGGCAGCGGTGGAGCCACGCCAAACTCCTCGGCATGTACGACTCGATCCCCGAACCGGGTTCCGGTGCGACCAGGGGCGACAGGTTCCTGTCCGAGGCGTATTCGCCCAGCCGCCTGGTTCGCGCCACAGTGGACCCGTACGGGCGCCTGCGCAGCGTCACCTTCATGCGCAACGGCCTGTTCGGCGACGACGGCCGCTACGGCCTCGCCGCTGAGATCCGCATGGCGATCGACGGCGCGCAGGCCGCGCTCAAAGCGTCCCTGTAGCAGGCGGGCACTCGGACCTCGGTCCACAGTGCCCGCCCGAACCCCGCTACCCGGGAACCACCAGGTGCAGGTGGCGATCGGCCAACCCGATCGTGACCTGCTGGCCCCACGTGACCACGAGGTGGTCGGATTCGACGCCGTCGGCGAAGACCACGAGACGTTCGCTCTCGCATACCAACCGCAGCTCTTCGCCGGACCGCAACATGCCGCCGGTCAACGTGGCGCCGGTCGCCGGTGACGGCCACGCCTCCCGTACGAACCACGACAGCGACGCCTCCTCCGGGCCCGGCAGCGCCTCACTCCAACCGCGGTCGGCCGCAATGGAAGCACTCCATCCGGTGGCTCCGGTGCCCGTGCCGATCAGCACGCCGGACGAGGACTGGCGCTCATGCCGCCCGTTCGCCTCGAAGAGCCGGTAGCGCGCGGACTGGTGGCTGCCGTGGCCCGCGTACACCTCGTTGAGACCGGCCAGCTCCTGGCCGTCGTCGAGCCGCGCCGAGACCATCGTGAGCCGCCGGATCGCCGCCGTCTGCCGCGCCACGGCCCGAAGCGCCGCGCCGATCGAGCCCGCCTGAAACCGGATCAGCACCCCGAGTCCCCGTCCCGGCTCGGGATCGACGCCGATCACCGGCTGGCCCGCAAGGTATTTCGCGAGGTTGGCGACGAGACCGTCCTGTCCGACGGCGACCACCACGTCTTCCGGGGTGAACAGGAACCTCGGCAGGTCCTCCCGGTCCACCCGGCCCCGGCGCCAGTCGGCCGGGACCGCTGCGTCCACTGTGGTGAGCGCCGCCTGCAGCGCCTCGTGCCGCGCGGTGACCTCGTCCAGGTCGCGCCCGCGCTGGCGCAGGAAGTGGTCGGCCGCCGCGCGGGTGCCGTGCCGGACGAGGAGCTCGTCCAGCTCGCTGCGGCGGCTGACCACCACCACTCTCGGTGCCAGCGTCGCGCTCATCGCGACCCGTCGGCGAGCCGCGTCAGCGCCCCGGTCAGCAGGTCGGGAGTGATCGTGAGCTGCCCGATCTCCGGCAGCTGACCGGCGAGCTCGCGCAGGGCCAGCGCCTGCACCATCGACGTCGGCAGGTCCCGGTAGGCGGCCAAGCGGGCGGCCTCCGCTTCGGCCTCGGCCGCGCCCACGGCCCGCACCTTGTCCGCGTGCGCGGCCGCGAGCGTGCGCTCGCGCTCCGCTTCGCCTTGGGCCGCCGCGAGTCCGGCGGCCGCGGCGAGCTCGGCCGTGCGCCGGTTGTTGGCGCCCTTCTGCTCGACCAGCTGCTGTTCGCGCCGGGCCAGCTCGATCTTGTTCTGCAGTTCGTTCTCGGCGATGGCCCGTTCCTGCTCCACGGCCTGGGCCCGCCGCGAGTACGTGGCCTTGTCGGCGTCCCGTTGCACCGCTTCACGAGTCGGGGTCTGCAGCGATCGCTCCAGTTCCGGCTCCGGCCGGACGGCCACGACGCGGGCGCTGACCACGGCGACGCCGATGTCGGCGAGCCGTGCGTCGTCCGAGAGCGCCGCGGCGACCGCTTCGCGGAGCTGCGCGACGGCGACGGTGAGCGCCTCGGCCAGCGGCAGGCGGGCGAGCAGGTCGAGGGCGGGCTGCTGGGCCAGTTCGGTGAGGAGGGTCGCGACCTGGTCGAGCGGGCGGGCGCGGGCCTGGCCGCGGTAGGGGTCGGCGGAGAAGTCGAGCCGGGTGGCGGCCAGCGCGGGGTCGTCGATCCGGTAGGTCACGGTGGCCTGGACGGTGACGTCGGCGTAGTCGGCGGTGCGGGCGTGGAACATCAGCGGCAGTTCGCGGTCGTCGACCGGCACTTCGGAGAGCACCGCGACCAGCGGGCGGTACCAGAACGACTGCCCGGTGCCTTCTTTGACCGTGCGGCCTCGTTTCTGGAACCGGACCCAGACGGTGGGGGTGCCGCGCAGGTGGCGCAGGAACAGGAGTTTGGTGACATCGGCCATGAGGGTGGGCCTCCTTTTCTCGTCACTCTGACGATAACAGTCGTGGTACTTTATCGTCAAGGTGGTGATAATGAGTTATCCAGTGTTCGCCGTCACCGTCGACCTCGTGGTCCTCACGGTGCGGGAAGGCGAGCTGTGCGTGCTGCTGGTGCGGCGCGGCATCGAGCCCTACAAGGACCGATGGGCGCTGCCCGGCGGTTTCGTCCTCGCCGACGAAGACCTGGCCGACGCGGCGCGGCGGGAGCTCGCCGAGGAGACCGGATTGGACGGTCCGGGCGGGCATCTCGAACAGCTCGCCACCTACGGCACGCCCGATCGCGACCCGCGCGGCCGCGTGGTCACCGCCGCCTACCTCGCGCTCCTGCCCGACCTGCCCGTCCCGAATGCGGGCTCGGACGCGGCGGCGGCCGCATGGCGGCCGATCACGCAGCAGGGCCTCGCCTTCGACCACGACCGCATCCTCGCCGACGGCGTCGAACGGGCCCGCTCCAAACTGGAGTACTCGCCGCTGGCCACCGCCTTCTGCCCGCCCGAGTTCACCGTCGCCGCCCTGCGCCAGGTCTACGAAGCGGTCTGGGGCGAATCGATCGACCCGCGCAACTTCCACCGCAAGGCCACGTCCACACCCGGCTTCCTCCTCCCCACCGGACACTCGACCGAAGGCGAACCGGGCCGGCCCGCCAAGCTCTTCCGGCGCGGCGACGCGACACTGCTCAACCCCCCGATCCTGCGCCGCAGGACCGGGGGGTGAGCTGGGGCCCTACTTCCCGGTGAACGAGGCCGCCCGCTTCTCCAGGAACGCCCGCATGCCCTCCCGCTGGTCCTCAGTGGCGAACAGCGAGTGGAAGACCCTGCGCTCGTAGCGGATGCCGTCCGCGAGACCCGTCTCCAGGGCCCGGTCGACGCAGTCGCGGGCGGCCATCGCGGCGAGCTTGCCGTAGCCCGCGATCTGCTCGGCGACCTCCATCGCCTCGGTGAGCAGATACTCGGCCGGGACGACGCGGGAGACCAGGCCGATGCGCTCGGCCTCGTCGGCCCCGATCAGCCTGCCGGTGAGGATCATGTCCATCGCCTTTGCCTTGCCCACCAGCCGGGTGAGCCGCTGCGTGCCGCCGATGCCGGGGATGACGCCCAGGGTGATCTCGGGTTGGCCGAACCTCGCGTTGTCCGCGGCGATGATCAAGTCGCACATCATCGCCAGTTCGCAGCCGCCGCCGAGCGCGTACCCCGAGACCGCTGCGAGCTTCGGAGTGCGCAAGGCCGCGAAGGCCTCCCAGCCCGAGAAGTAGTCCTCGGCCACCATCTCCGCCGCGGACTTCCCGGCCATCTCGGTGATGTCGGCACCGGCCGCGAAAGCGCGCTCCGACCCGGTGATCACGAAGCAGCCGACCCCGGGATCGCGGTCGAGCGGCGCGAGAGCCTCGACCAGTTCGGTCATGAGCTCGGTGTCGAGGGCGTTCAGGACCTCGGGCCGGTGCAGGCGCACCTTCACGACCCGGCCGATCCGTTCGATCTTCAATCGCATGATGTCTGCCTTTCTCAGGAGTCCCAGATGGCGCCGTACGCGGGGATGCCCCTGCGCTCGAGCCCGTGGACCACCTGCCAGGTGAGCTTCTTGTTGGAGATGCAGATGACGGCCTCGGCGCCGAAATCGCGGTAGGCGGCATAGGCCAGCTCGACCATGTCGGGCTTGCCGCGCTGCGCCGTGTCCCAGATCCGGGCTTCGGGCTGTACGGCGAGGATCTCGTCGACCAGCTCGTCGCCGAACGTGGTCCGCGGCGCGCGGGTCGACCAGACCAGCAGGGCCGGAACCTCCTGGGCCAGCAGGTGCGGCAGGCACGGGCCGATGCCGCTGCCGGTCGCCACGTAGACGACCTTGCGGAACAGGACCTCGATGTTCGCCACCCCGGCCACCGTGATCCCCTTGACCCACACGTGCTCCGGCAGGTCGTCGATGAACCGGCCGGTCCAGTCGCCCGACCGCGAGATCGTCAGCCTGAACCCGTGCTCCTCAGGCGAGGGGATGTTCGCGAACGAATGCCACTCCCGCAGCGGAGACCGGCTGATCGCCGTCGAAGACCCGGCGAAAGGCTTGCGGCCGTGCGTGAACCGCGCAATGGCCACATGCGACGACGGACGGGTGATGTCCACCGGCACCCGGCGCAGCCGAGTCCATGGCGCGGCGATCGCCGCAGTGAGCACGCACAGCACCCAGAACTCCACCGCTCCGACGAGCGGCACTCCACTGTGCCCGATCTGGATCACCGTGAGCACCCACAGCAGGACCAGCGACAGCCAGCCGCCGAAACGGTGGACCAGCTCGAACCCGTTGTGGTACTTGGCTCTCAGCTGCGGCAACGTCGTCACCACGATGCCGGCGAACAGCACCACCAGCGCATACGCCGGCACCAGCACATCAGTGGGAGCACCCTCGGCCGTGGCCAGGGCGACGAACGCGCCGAACCACAGCGTGCCCGAGAGCGCGCCCCCGACGTGCAGTCCGCCGAAGTGGTACACCTTCGCCAGCGTCCACCGCACCCGCAGCGGCCACGTCACGGGAGCGGCGGTGGCCAACCGGAACAGCAGGTTGATCACGCGCTGGCGGCGGATCAGGATCGCCAGCGCGAAGTTCCAGAGCGCTGCGCGAGAAGCGAACTCGGCGTCGACGCCGTCCGGAAGCGCCACCGCCAGCACCACCACGTTCACCGCGATGACCGTGGCGGCCAACCGGTTGTAGTGCATCAGCAGCGGATGCTTGAAGGCGCGCCGAGCCCGGGGGAGGAGCGGCGGGAGCACGGCGTCTTCGGTAGGGGACTCTTTCAACAGGCTCATGCCATCGCTCCTTCCTCGGCGCGGGCGAGTCGCAGCAGCCGGGCTTTGTCGATCTTGCCCCGGCTGGTGAGGGGGAGCGCTTCCAGTGTGTGCACGGCGGCCGGCACGCAGTAGTACGGCAGCGCATTGGCGACGGCGTCCCGAGCGAGGCCCGGGTCGACCGAGGCGGGTTGGACGAACGACACCAGCGTGCGGTCGTCCAGTCGGACGGTGGCCGCCCTGACGCAGCCCGGCACGCCCTCCAGCACCGCCGACACCGAGTCCAGCTCGACGCGGAACCCGCGGATCTTCACCTGGTCGTCGGTGCGCCCCAAGTGCTCCAGCTCGCCGTCGGCGGTCCAGCGCCCCAGGTCGCGGGTGCGGAACATCTGCCGCCCGCCGCCGAGGAACGGGTCCGGCGCGTACCGCTCGGCGTTGAGCTCGGGGTTGGCCAGATAGCCCGCGGAGACGCAGTCGCCGCCCGCCCACATCTCGCCGACCTCGCCGATCGGGAGCGGATTGCGGTGCTCGTCGAGGACGTAGACGGTGTTGTTGGGCGTCGGCCTGCCGATGGTGAGGCGACCGGTGCCGGGGCGATACCGGTGCATCGTGTTCACGATCGTGGTCTCGGTCGGGCCGCAGCCGTTGTAGAACGTGGCCCGCACGGCCCACTGGTCGGCCAGGTTGCGGGGGCACGGCTCGCCGGCGACGGCCACGGTCCGCAGGCGCTCGCACGCGGCGGGGTCGATCCGGGAGAGGATCGTCGGCGTCGCGATGAGCACGTCGGCCCTGCGTGCGGTCGCCCCGATGTCGTCTCCGCGGATGAGCAGTGTGCCGCCGTGGGTGAGGCAGCCGAGGATCTCCCACGCGGCCATGTCGAACGCGATGTTGAGGATCTGGCCGACGACGGTGCCCGGTCGGATGCCGAGGTCGCCGGGTTCGGTCAGCAGCAGGTTCGCCACGTTGGCGTGGGTGACCTCGACGCCGTTGGGGCTGCCCGTGGTGCCCGAGGTGAACAGGACGTAGCAGCCCCGCTCGGGCGCGGATCCGACGCGCGGGTCTGCCGTTTCGGTCCGCTCGGCCATGACCGCGTCGATGTCGATGCCGACGTGCCCGGCCGGGATCGCCACGGGCGCATCGGATTGCGTGAGCACGATCCGGGCCCTCGCGGTGGTGAGCATGTGCCGAAGCGTCACGGGTCGGACGATCTTGGCGTCCTGCGGCACGTAGGACGCGCCGGCCTTCAGGATCGCCAGGATGCCCACCACCATCGGGAGGCCGCGGCGAACGACGAGCGCGACGCGGTCGCCGGGGCGGGTGCCGTGCTGCACGAGGCGGGTCGCCAGTCGGTTGGCGTGCGATGTCAACTCGCCGTAGGTGATCCGTTCTCCGGCGTGCTCGGCGGCGATCGCCGCGGGCGTCGCCGCGGCCTGCGCTTCGATCACCTCGTGGATCGACGAGCGGGGGACCGGGCGTGCGGGACCCCACCCGAATTGATAGAAGCGCTCCCAATTCATTCCGTCCAATAGGGACGTTTCTACTGTAAGGCCAGGCTGCATGCGAGGCCTTTCGAAAAGATGGGTACAGTCGGTTCTACGGCCATTCTTATGGCCGATTCGGTGCATTGGAAAATCGATTTCAGGCATGCGAATACCATCGCTTCCATTGGTGTTTGGACTGTGTCTAGACTTAGATCCGTTATAGGATCAGGGTCTCAGTACCGAGTTCGTTGCTGCCGAAAGACTCACTGCTCCAATCGTTACCGGTCGATTGCGCTCGCGGCGTCCAATATACATATATACAGAGAAGTATGTCAATGTTAAGGTCGGCGTCGACCAATCCGCCTGTTCGCGGTCGCTATTCGGTCGATCGGGATTCGAGGACCGCCATTGCGGCGTTGTGGCCGGGTATCCCGCTCACGCCGCCGCCGCGTACCGCCCCGGCCCCGCACAGGTGCACATTGGCGTGCGCGGTCTCCACGCCCCACCGTCCCGACGCTGCTTCGGTGCGGAACGGCCACGACAGGTCGCGGTGGAAGATGTTGCCGCCCGGGAGCCTGAGGTCCCGTTCGAGGTCGACCGGGGTCTTCGCCTCGATGCAGGGATCGCCGTTCTCGTCCTCCGCCAGGCAGTCGGCCAAAGGCTCGTCGAGGTAGCGGTCGAGCTGGCCGACCGTGGCATCGAGCAGCCGCGCCTTTGACGCCTCGCCGCCGTCGAACAGCCGCGCGGGCGTGTGCAGGCCGAACAGGGTCAAGGTCTGGAATCCCTTGCGCACCAGGTCATCGCCGAGGATCGACGGGTCCGACAGCGAGTGGCAGTAGATCTCTGAGGGCGGCTGCGACGGGAACCGCCCGGAGGCCGCCTCGACGTACGCGGATTCGAGCTGCTCGAAGCTCTCGGAGACATGGAAGGTCCCCGCGAACGCCTCGCGCGGGTCAACGCCCGTGTCACGCAGTCTCGGCAGTCGCTTGAGGAGCATGTTGACCTTGAGCTGCGCCCCTTCGGCCCGCTCCGGCCGTGCTTCGCCGAGCAGGTCGGCCAGCGCCTCCGGCGAGGCGTTGACCAGCACGTGCCGCGCCTCCACAGTCCCCGCGCCCTGCTCGTTCATGTAGGTCACCTCGGCGCGCGAACCGTCTGTACTGATCGCCGAGACCTCGTGCCCGGTGAGGATCTCCGCGCCCGCCGTTCTCGCGGTGGCGGCGAGCTCGTCGGTGAAGGCGCCCATGCCGCCCACGGGCACGTCCCAGTCTCCGGTGCCGCCGCCGATGACGTGGTAGAGGAAGCAGCGGTTCTGCCGCAGGTCCTCGGCCCACGCCGACGAGAACGTCCCGATCAGGCCATCGGTGAGCACGACCCCGCGCACGAGGTCGTCCCCGAACGTTCGCTCGATCGTCTCCCCAAGGGGCCGTTGGAAGAACATGTCCCAGATGCCGTCGTCGCCGACGCGTTCCCGCAGTTCCTCCTCAGTGGGCAGCGGCCCGGTCAGCGTGGGGAAGACCCGTTCGGCCACGTGAGCGGCCTTGCCGTAGAAGTCCCGCCAGGCCTCGAACTCGGCGTCCGAACCGGTGAGGCACGCGAAGGACTCGCGGGTCCGCCGCTCGTCGCGCTGCACGAGCAGCCCGGTGGCCCGGCCGCCGCGCTCGGTCGGCGTGTAGGAGGAGACGCTCCGCTTGCGCACCTGGAACCGCAGGCCCAGGTCGTCCCGGATCTTTCGCGGCAGGAGGCTGACCAGGTACGAGTACCGGGAGAGCCGGGCGTCGACCCCGGGGAACGCGGGCGCGGAGATCGCGGCGCCCCCGGTGCGCCCCAGGCGTTCCAGGACCAGGACGCGCTTGCCGGCGCGGGCCAGGTAGGCCGCCGAGACCAGGCCGTTGTGGCCGCCGCCGACGATGACGGCGTCATAGGACTTCTGCAGAGGCATGCCCATTCCTAACACGCCGTGGGCGGTTTGGGGTGAAGTAGATGAGTGCGCCGACCGCGGCCGGCCCGTCGGATCAGGTCGCGGTGCGCTCCTGCAGCAGCCGAAGGGATCGCCGCCCGGCGCCCGCTCGACTCCGAGGGGGATCAGGGCGGCCCGGCCCGGGATGCGGACGCCGCCCGTGAGGGCGACGCGGGTCCGGGCGGGACCGTCAGGTGCCGCCGCCACTCCGATGAGGAGGAACCGGCTCTGCAACCAGCACCAGCCGGGGCGCAGCGTGCCGCGGAGCCGGGCCCGCATGCCGTACTTGCTGACCGCGAGCGCCGCGATGCGGTCGCCTTCGCGTTCGATGACGCTGAGGCGCCTCATGTCGGGCTCGAAGTCGCCGAAACTCCCTTCGAGGTCGGCGACATGCGCCCAGACGTTCGCGAAGGGAGCGTCGACGGTCCCCTCGGTGACGCGGGCGCCGCGGACCGCGGCGGCCAGGGCCTTGAAGCGGGCGATCGAGTCGGATTCGGCCACAGGCCATTGAGAGCTCACTCGGACCACACCTCTCGGAAGGTTCGCCGGGCCCGGTGGAGCCTGGACTTGACGGTGCCGACTTCGATCGCGAGGAGCGCCGCGGCCTCGGATTCGCTGTAGCCCTCGAGGTCGCGGAGGACGAGGACGGCCCGGTGCTCGGGGGAGAGGCGCCGCAGCACGTCCCCGATCTCCGTTTCGAGCTGGGGATCGCCGCGTTGGGGCAGGTCGGCGAGTTCGGCGGGGACGGTGCGGCGGTCCCGGGCGACGCGGACGGCCTCCCGGACCGCGATCGTGCGCGCCCACCCCCACACGGCTTCGGGTGCGCGGAGGGTCTTGAGCGACTTGAAGATCGCGATCAGCGCCTCCTGCGAGGCGTCGGCTCCATGGCCGAGGGCGATGGGGCCGCAGATACGCCCGACGAAGGGCGCCAAGGCGTCGAGCAGCTCGTTCATGGCGAGCGTGTCGCCCCGCTGGGCCCGGAGGACCAGCGGAGCGAGCTCCGGGGCGTTCACGAGAGGCATCCTGCCATCGCTGTCATTTCGCGAAGGTCTTCTCCCTCCGAAGAGAACAGGTTCGCAAAGGAAGAGGGCCGTGAGCGCCGAAAGGTTCCCGCGGTGCTCCGAGCCGCATCCACCGATGAGTATCACGCCTTATGTCCGACCAATGATGATCTACCCCTTGCGTCATGACTCGGCAGTATTTATGCTGGATCCAATAAATCGAAGGTGATCGATAACAGTGCCTTCGCGACCCTCGGATTGGACCACCCATGAGCCCGTCAACCCACAACGGAAGCAACAGAACACCGCAACTCATCGCGGCCGCGGCAGTGGCCGCGATCCTGCTCTTCCTCAACCCGTTCGCGGCCCCGGCGCAAGCCGACCAGGACCCGCAGACTTCGGCGGCCGAGACCCGCCAGAGCACCATCACCTGGACCCTCGTGCGCGTCCAGAACCCCACCGCCGACCAGCAGGACGCCTACGCCCGCATCACCTCCGCCATGAACGCCGCCGTCGCCCGCTACAACAACCTCAGCGACCTCGGCAAGAACATCACCGTCCACTACGACCCGAACGTGCCCACCGCCGACGGCAACATCAACGGCACCATCCGCTTCGGCGCCAAAGCCTCCATGAACGAACGCACCGCGCTCCACGAGATCTCGCACACCATCGGCGTCGGCACCAGCGGCGACTGGGGTTCCCTCGGCTGCGGCGGCACCTACAACGGCGCCCAGGCCACCGCGCTCGTCAGGCAGTACGACGGCTCGAGCGCGGCCATCAAATGCGACGGCTCGCACTTCTGGCCCTACGGACTGAACTACGACAGCGAGTTCTCCCAGACCAACGCCGACCGGCACGTCGAGATCGTCGAGGCCATGGTCCGCGACGGCCTCTAGGACCCTTTCAAGGAGTGCGGTACGGTCCCTCAGATGAGCGCGAACTCCGCAACGGAGGTGGCCCGCCGATTCGGCGAGGCCGCCTCCATCACGGTCCTGACCGGCGCGGGCATCTCCACCGACTCGGGGATACCGGACTTCCGCGGCCCGCAAGGCGTCTGGACCAAGAATCCCGCCGCCCAATACCTGTTCACCATCGACAACTACCTGGCCGACCCGGACGTGCGCCGCCAAGCCTGGGCGGCCCGCCTCGCCAGCCCCATGTGGACCGCCGAACCGAACGCCGCCCACCGCGCCCTCGTCGACCTCGAACGCACCGGACGCCTGCGCGCCATCATCACCCAGAACACCGACGGACTCCACCAAGCCGCCGGCTCGGACCCCGCACGCGTCATCGAAATCCACGGCACCGCCCGCGAAGCCGCCTGCCTCGACTGCGGCACGCGGATGCCCATGACCGAAGTCCTGGCGAGACTCGAAGCGGGCGAGACCGATCCGCCCTGCCCCGCCTGCGGCGGCATCCTCAAGGCCGCCACCATCTCCTTCGGACAGCAGCTCGACCCCGACGTCCTCGAAGCCGCCGCCGACGCGACCGGCGACGCCGACCTGTTCGTCGCGATCGGCACCTCGCTCGGCGTTTACCCCGCGGCCGGACTCTGCGACTACGCGTTGGCGGGCGGCGCGAGCCTCGTGATCGTCAACGCCGAGCCGACGCCCTACGACGCCGTCGCCGACGCCGTCCTGCGCGAGCCCATCGGCGAGATCCTGCCGTACCTGGTCGGCTGACGCCTCAACGCGATTCGAGCAGCCCACGCACGTACGCGGCCTGGCCGGTGTGCTGCTGGTTGTCGTTCACCACGCTCACGAGCCGCACGCCCAGCGTCACCGGCGGATCCCAACTCGTGTCCACGATCCGGTCGAGATCGACCGCCGCCAGCGTCCCGACGTACTCGAGTGTGGCCGCGTGGACCGCGTCGTAGTAGTCGCGCAGCTCCTCCGCGGTGATCCCGCTGACCAGACCCGCCTGCTCACTGGTGTGCCCGTAGCCGATGTCGACGGGCGTGAGCGCCAGCCCGAACCGCTCGTGCCACCCGTCCGCGGTCCAGTTCTGCTCGCGCCCGGCCACACCCGCGACATGGTCGTCCTGCACGCGCGCGATGTGCCACACGAGCCACCCGATCGAATTCGCCCCAGGCCCGGGCCGCGCGTCCAGCCCCTCCTGCGAGAGACCGTCCAGCACCGCATGGACCTCCTCCTGGACTCGCGAGAACGCGTCCGCGAAGACGCCGCTGACCTCCATGAGCACTCCTGACTCGGCCGACAAGGATTCTCAGCCCATCCTCGCACCGGCCCGCGGCGACAATGTCAGCCGACCCACGAACAGACGCGATGACACCGGGCGCACATCCGCCGCTTTGTAAGATCTGAGGTGTCTTCCGGCACCGTCGCACTGTCGCTGCGATGCCATCCTCCACCACGTGAACGGTGCCGCATGCCCACTGCCGCCCTGCCCGCGCGCGACCGTGCCCGGTTCCGCCTCCCCCGACCCGCGCTGCCGTTCCTCCGCACCGAACTACTCGCGGGACTCCTGGTCGCGCTGGCGCTCATTCCAGAGGCCATCGCTTTCTCGATCATCGCGGGCGTCGACCCCAGCGTCGGCCTGTTCGCGTCCTTCGTCCTGGCCTGCTCTATCGCGATCCTCGGCGGCCGCCCGGCCATGATCTCGGCCGCGACCGGCGCGATGGCGCTCGTCGCCGCCCCGCTGGTCGCCGCCCACGGCGTCGGCCACCTGATCGCGGCCACGATCCTCGCCGGCGTGTTCCAGATGGTGCTGGCCCTCACCGGCGTCGCCAAGCTCATGCGGTTCATCCCGCGCAGCGTCCTCACCGGCTTCATCAACGCCCTCGCCATCCTCATCTTCATGGCCCAGATTCCGCACTTCTGGGGCGAGAGCTGGGTCGTCTGGACCATGCTCGGCGCCGGGCTCGCGGTCATCTGGGGCCTGCCGCTCCTGACGAAGGCCGTGCCTGCGCCCCTCGTCGCGATCGTCGGCCTCTCCGTTGTAACCGTCGCCTTCGGCATTTCGGTGCCGAACGTCGGCGACATGGGCGACCTGCCCTCAGGCCTGCCTTGGGTCGCGCTGCCCGACGTGCCGTTCACCCTCGACACGCTCGCCGTCATCGCCCCGTACGCGCTCGGCCTGGCCGCGGTCGGCCTGCTGGAATCCCTCATGACCGCGAAGGTCGTCGACGACGCCACCGACACCCGCTCGAACAAGACCCGCGAAGCCGCCGGTCAAGGCCTAGGCAACGTCCTCGTCGGCTTCTTCGGCGGCATGGCCGGTTGCGCGATGATCGGCCAGACCATGATCAACGTCAAGTCGGGCGCCCGCTCGCGCCTCTCGACGTTCTCGGCCGGGCTCTTCCTGCTGATCCTCATCGTGGTCCTCGGCGACCTGGTCGCGCAGATCCCGATGGCGGCACTGGTCGCGGTCATGGTCTTCGTGTCGGCCGTGACCTTCGACTGGCACTCGATCCGCCCGAAAACCTTGCGGCGCCTGCCCATCAGCGAAACCATCGTCATGGTCGCCACGGTCGCGGCCACCGTCGCCACCCACAACCTCGCCATCGGCGTCGGGATCGGCGTCATCGTCGCGATGGTCGCCTTCGCCCGCAAGGTCGCCCACGTCGTCGAGGTCACCAGCGTCACCGACCCAGAAGGCGGGTCCGTCATCTACGCGGTCACCGGCCAGCTGTTCTTCGCTTCAGGCAACGACCTCGTGCACTTCTTCGACTACGACGGCGACCCGGAGACCGTCGTCATCGACCTCTCCGACGCGCACGTCTGGGACGCCTCAGCGGTCTCGTCTCTGGACGCGATCGCCGAGAAGTACGCCAAGCGCGGCAAAGAGGTCGAGATCGTCGGCCTCAACCGGCCCAGCGCCGACCTCCACGGGGAACTCTCCGGGATCCTCAACGCGGGGCACTAGGGCCCTTTCAGGCGTCGGCCTCGCCGAGGTACCGGCGCGATTCGAGGGTCGCCAACCGGTCGGCCGCCGCCCGCACCCGCTCCGGCTGCTCCAACTGCGCCGCCCAGGACGCCGGGACCGCGCTGTCACCGCAGTGGGCGCCGCACATCGCCGCCGCCATCGCCGCGATGGTGTCGGTGTCCCCGCCGAGCCCGATCGCCTCCTTGACCGCGGCAGCCGGATCGTCGGGGTAGCGAAGGAAAACCGTGATGGCCGCCGGAACCGCGCCGAGAGCGGTTGCATCGCAACGGAACCGGTCACTGATGGCGCCGGCCGGACCGTCGAGCAGCGCCGGAATCGCCTCCAGCTCAGCAGTGAACGCCGCAGTCGCGGTGCGCGAGGCGATCGCGCCGATCAACTCCTCCGCCGAAGGACGCTGCCGCCGCGGCGTCCTAGCGGCAAGGGCGACCGCCAGAGCCTGAGCGACCGCACCGTCGATCCCCTCAGGATGGACGTGCGTCACCAAAGCGGAGGCCACCGCCGCGCTCGCGACCGCATCGAGCCCCCACCCCGTGATCAGACCGACCGGCGCCACGCGCATCGCCGCGCCGTTGCCCAGCGACCCGGCACCGTCGAACAGCGACCTGCCCGCCACCCGCCACGGCACACCGGTGGCGATCTGCGAGAGCAATTGCGCCGCACCGGGTCCGTACCCGCGCCAAGGTTCGGCCGACCACTCGTCGGCGAACGCCGCTGCCAGCGCGTCCGACGCGACCAGACCCCCGTG
The DNA here is from genome assembly GCF_042647865.1 of Glycomyces rhizosphaerae. Taxonomy (NCBI): domain Bacteria; kingdom Bacillati; phylum Actinomycetota; class Actinomycetes; order Glycomycetales; family Glycomycetaceae; genus Glycomyces; species Glycomyces rhizosphaerae. The sequence goes on along the minus strand of NZ_JBHRWO010000008.1, from coordinate 129,320 downwards.
CTCGGCCAGGTGCGCGGCCAGCACCAGCATCTGCGCGGTGTCGTCCGTCCATCGCAGCGGCGACTGCGGCCGGTCGACCGCGGCGGCCACCTGCTCCGGCGAGAGGCCCCGGCGTCCTTCGAAGGCGGAACCGAGCGCGTCGGCGCACGCGGCGAGCAGGAGCGATCCTCGAACCCGCGTCCGCCACAAGCTCGTCTCGGCAGTCCGCATCGGCTCCACCATGCCGATCAACCCCCTTCGTCATGATGCGCCGACTCTACCGGGACTCCGGAATTCCCAATAGTGCTGGTCTGCAGCCATTCTGACGCTCTTAAGTGCTGCTCTTCAATGGCCGCCTGCAGGATCCGCGCCGCGTCGGGGAACCGGTCAGGGGCCGGACCCGAATAGTTGAGCCTGACGTACGCATTGGCGGGCTCGGCCGGGAACCATTCCGTCCCAGGGGCGATGATCAGACCGCGGGTCTCGCAGTCGCGTACCAGACGCTCCACATCGGTGCCGTCGGGAAGGCGGAGCCACAGGTTGAGCCCGCCGGCGGGGACGCGTTCGAGGATCGCGTCCGGCGTGTGCTCGCGGAGGCTCTCGACGAGCAGGTCTCGCCGAATGCGGGCCTGATTCCGGAAGGCGCGCAAGTGGCTTCGCCACCCGGGCTGGGTGACCACGTCGAGGGCCGCGGTCTGGAGGACGCCGCTGACGTACATGGCCTCGGACCCCTGATCGGCCACGATCCGGTCGCGGATCGGCCCGCGCGCGATGACGGCCGCGACCCGCAGCGCCGGCGACACGCTCTTCGTCAGCGACCGGATGTAGATGACATGGCCGCTGTCGTCTTGGGCGGCAAGCGGAGCGGGCTCGGCGTCGATCGCGAGGTCGAAGGCCCAGTCGTCCTCGATGAGGAACGCCCCGTGCTCGCGCACGACCTCGAGGATCGCCTGCCCGCGCTGCGGCGACCACTGAATCCCCGTCGGGTTGGCGAACGTCGGCTGGGCGTAGAACGCGCGCGCCCCGGTCTGCCGGAAGGCCCGATCGACCTCCTCCGGATCCGGACCGCCGGGCCCGCTCGGGACCGGCACGAGCGTGAGCCCGGACTGCTCCGCCCCGAGAATCGCGCCCCAGTACGTGGGCGACTCGATGAGCAGCGGCCGACCCGAACCCACCACCGAGCGGAAGATCGAGACGAGACCACTCTGGCTGCCCGACACGATCATCACGTCTCGGGCCGTGGGCGGGGCGACCCCGGCCGGAACGCTCTGGCCCAGCTCGGCGGCGAACCACGCCTGCAGCTCCGGCATCCCGCGCACCGGCGAACGGGTCACCGCCGCCTCCGACTTGGCGGCGCGGGCGAGCGCGGCCCGCACCAACCGCTCAGGCAGCAGATCCCTTTCGGGGTAACCCGAATGGAGACTGATCGCATCCGGTGCGGCGGACCGCTGCGTCGAGGACACCAACGGCAACCGGGAATGCTGCGAGCCCAAAGCGGCCGTCTGCCAACCGAAGTCCACCGCCCGCGGGGCGCGCACCGCCCGCACGAACGTCCCGACACCCGGCCGACTCTCCACCAGTCCAAGGGCATTGAGCGCGTGCATCGCCTTCTGCACGGTCACCGGGCTGGCGCCGTACTCGGCCATCAACTCCCGGTTCGTCGGCACCTTCGCACCCGGCGGCGCACTCGCGATCCACGCGCGCAGGCCGTCAACGATCCGCTGAGTGCTACTATTCGACATGAGTATAGAGAGTAGCACTATCGTTCCTGTCGGGCCCGCGCTATCGCTCCGCGCGGGCCTCTGGTGGGGGTTCCTCGGCGTCGCGGCGTTCTCGTTCACCGTCCCCTTCACCCACATCGCGGTCGAGGGCCTGTCACCGCTGTTCGTCGGGACCGGGCGCGCGGTGATCGCGGCCGTTTTGGCGGGGGTCGCGCTGGCCGCGACCCGGCAGCGCCTTCCCACTGCGGCCCAATGGGGACGGCTCGCGATCGTCGCCGGCGGCGTCGTGGTCGGCTTCCCCCTCCTGACCTCCTACGCCCTGACCACCTCCTCCGCGAGCCACAGCGCCGTCGTGATCGCGCTGCTGCCCGCCGCCACCGCGATCACGGCCGTGCTCCGGGTGAAGGAACGCCCCGCGACCTCCTTCTGGCTGTTCGCCGGTCTCGGCGCGATAGCGGCGGTGGGTTTCGCCGTGCTCCAGGGCGGCGGGCTCGGAAGCCTCAGCGGCGCCGACCTGCTCCTGTTCGGCGCCGTCGCCGCTGCGGCGATCGGCTATGCCGAAGGCGGTCTGCTCGCCCGCGAACTCGGCTCCTGGCAGACCGTGTCGTGGGCGCTGATCTGCGTCGCCCCGCTCATGATCGGGCTGAACGTCGTCTCGGTCGTGCAAGAGCCGCCCACTGCGACCCCGGTGCAGTGGCTCGCGTTCGGGTACCTCTCGGTCGTGAGCATGTTCCTCGGGTTCTTCGCCTGGTACCGGGGCTTGGCGATCGGGCCGATGGCGCAGGTCAGCCAAGTGCAGCTCACCCAACCGGTCATGACCATCGCCTGGGCCGCACTGCTTCTGGGCGAGCCGCTCACCTGGGCCACCGTTGCGGGCGGCCTCGCCGTCATCGCCTGCGCGGGCCTCGCCGTTCGCGCTCGCCTGTCGAGCGTCAGGCCGACGACGGGCGCCCGTACTCCTCCAGTAGTCGCAGCCAGATCTCACTGACCGTGGGATAGGGCGGCACCGCGTGCCAGAGGCGGTCGATCGGAACCTGGCCGACGATCGCGGTGGTGGCCGCATGCACGAGTTCGGCCACATCGGGACCCACGAAGGTCGCACCGATCATCACGCCGCGGTCCTCATCGACGATCATGCGCGCGGCACCCTGGTAGTCGTCGCGGGAAAGGCTCGCCCCGGCGACCCAGCCGAGGTCGTAGTCGACGACGCGGATCGTCTTCCCTTGCGCGCGAGCCGCATCGGCCGTCAGTCCAACAGCCGCTACCTCAGGATCGGTGAACACGACCTGCGGCACAGCCGCATGATCGGCCGTCGCCACATGCGCGCCCCACGGCGCGTCATCGACCGGACGGCCCTTGGCACGCGCCGCGATCACATCGCCCGCCGCCCGAGCCTGGTACTTGCCCTGATGGGTCAACAGCGCCCGGCCGTTGACATCGCCAACGGCGTAAAGCCACTCGGAACCGGCGACACGCAGCGTGTCATCGGTCTCGAGCCGCACCCCAGGATCGAGCCCGACCTGCTCCAAACCCAAATCGGCGGTCGCAGGGGACCGCCCCGCCGCCACGAGCAACTCGGAGGCGGTCACCGTGCCGGCGCTGGTCTCTATACGAACCCCCGCATCGTTACGCTCGACGCTCAAAGTCTCTGTGTCCGTGAGGATCGCAACACCACGCGACCGCAGCGACTCGGCAACCCGCTCACCCGCGAACGACTCGACCCCGCCGAGAACGGTGCCCCTGACGATGACCGTCACCGCGCTCCCGAAAGAGGCGAACGCAGTCGCCATCTCCAAAGCAACGACACCGCCGCCGATGATCGCAAGACTCTCGGGCACCGACTTCGCACTCGTCGCCTCCCGGCTCGACCACGGGTTCGCCTCACGCAGACCTGGAATGTCCGGCAGGTTCGGCACCGACCCGGTCGCGACCGCGACCGCGTGACGGGCGCGCAGCAGTGTCGTGCTCCCGTCGTCTGCCGTCGCGGTGACCTCGCGCTCGCCGCTCAACCGCCCGTGCCCGCGCACCAGGTCGATACCTGCGCTCTCGAGCCAGCTCACCTGACCGTCGTCGGACCAGTTGCTCGTGAACGAGTCCCGCCTGCGAAGCACGGCAGCGACATCGAGCTCGCCGGCGACGGCCACTCCGGGCATGGCACGCGCTGCGCTGAGTACCTGCGCCGGACGAAGCAACGCCTTCGACGGCATGCACGCCCAGTACGAGCATTCGCCGCCAACGAGCTCGCGTTCAACGATCACCGTTTCGAGCCCGCCCTTGACAGCCCGATCGGCGACGTTCTCGCCTACCGGCCCAGCGCCGATCACGACGAGGTCCACTTCGCGTTCCTTGGTCATGTGCCAGTCCCTTCCCGATGCGTCCCGAGGACGCAGCCTACGCGCTTCGGTCGGCTCGGTAGCATGCGTGCGTGACTCCTCAAGGGCGACCATCGGATGAAGTCCTTTCCGCGTTCGGCAGCGGGGAGGCGAGACGGCAGAAGCTCGACGGTGGCCGGGGGCTGACGTGGAGAGCAGGGCCGGTGGTGCTGCGCCCGACCGGTGGTGGGGACGAAGCGAACTGGCGAGCAGGTGTGCTCGAGCGTCTCGTGCACACGGCGGAGTTCCGGACGCCGCGTCCCATCAGAGCCGTGTCGGGCGAGTGGGTCGTAGACGGATGGGAAGCGTTGCAGTGAGTGCCCGGTGCTGCGGACGAGTCACGCGTCCGAGCGATCTCGGCTTTGCCTCGTCCAGCGTTCATCGACACTTCCGACGACCCCTGGGCTCGCGCTGATCGCATGGCATGGGAAGAGGAGCCGCTGCCTGCCGACGCGATGCTTGAACGCCTCGCGGCACAGTTCCATCCCGTGGAGTCGCCATCGCAGCTCATCCATGGAGACTTGCTCGGCAACGTCCTCTTCGCCGAAGGAGAGCCGCCGACGATCATCGACTGGGCGCCGTATTGGCGCCCGGTTGGTCTCGCTGCCGCAATCGCGGTAGTAGATGCGGTGTGCTGGCACGGTACTCCGATCGAGCTGCTGCCCGTGGTCGGGCAGGACATCGCGAACTGGGAGCAGCTGCTGGTGCGCGCCTTGGCCTTCCGGATGTCGACCCTTCACTTGCGCAATGTTTGGGACTCGTCGCTAGCGGATCATCATGCTCCCTTCGTGGATGCGATTCTCGCCCTCGTTCGGTGACTCGCTGAGCCTTTCCGGGCGACTCATGCCAGGGCATGTTCAAGTGCCCGAAAGGTTCGGTTCCTCGCTGATGCGCAGGTGCGGAAGGATCTGGTGCTACCGCGACCAGTTTCGGAGGCCCGAATGAAGGATGAGGATTCCGTTCCCGGGCTGGTGGTCAAGCCTCGCCTGCACGACGAGGGGACCCTCGCCCGCTACGAGTTCGGACCTCGCTCCTGTCTAAGGGTGCGATCCCCGGGACGTTGGCGATTCGGTGGCGCCGATGTCGGGGTACCGCTGTGCTATGAGTTCCCAGTCTTCACGGCGAAGCCGCCATTTTGCGATCTCGGTCTTCTCGATCGTGCCGTCAGGCCCCTGGATGCAGAGGCAGTGCTTTGCGATCACGAATCGTTGTTCCCGCTTCAGCCGCTTGAGGTCGTGGAACCTTCCATTGCTCTGGCGGCGCGCCAAACCGCGGGTGTCGATGCGGGTAACCGAGTGCGCCACGCCGAACGCGCCGATGGCAGCCCCCGCACCGAACGTGACCACGGTCAAGCCGAGCATCCAGAAGTTGACCAGGCTCTCCTGGCCGATGCGGATCGCTGAGACGGCGGGGATGGCTCCGAAGATCGATCCGATGATCAGGATCATGCGATTGGAGTATTTGACGATGAGCAACTGAGGACCTTTCACTTATGGATCCTCATCTTGCCGCAGGTCATGTCCCAGTGGGGGCCATGGCATGGGTGCAGATCGGTGGTGTGCGATCGGTCTTGACGAGCGGGTTCAGCCGTCCTCGAGTCGCGTCGGCCTCGACGGCGGCGCGTCGCATGATGATCGACACGAGAGGCAACGATCCGCTCCACATCGCGCGTCCTAGGAGGCGTTCACGAACCCCCGGGCCAGTTCGCCCTGCATGAGAAGCGACGGTCTGCCAACATGACCGTTCTGGGCGGCCAGGGGGGAACCCATCAACAACTGAGGAGAACCGATGACGAGACTTCGCCGCGCACTGACCGGGATCCTGATGGCGTTGGCGGCCACGGCCGGCGTCCTGAGCGTCGCGCAACCCGCCTCGGCCGCCATCCCGGACTACTGCGCCCAATGGAACTGGGACGACGGCCGCGAAGTCCATGTGACCAACGACGCCAACGGCGGCGGGGCCAGCGTCGACGCCACCATCTGCATGGCCTACAACAGCGACGGAACGTACATCTCTCTCGTCGTCTTCGAGGTCACCGACACCAAGGCGAACGGCGCGGGCGCGACGATCCGCATGGAGTGGGCGGACTACGACGGCACCACGCACTACGACGTGCCGATCGAGGCGCACCGCGCCTGGAGCTTCGGCGAGACCGTCAACGGCGACTGGCGCGACGATCGGACGAAGACCGACCTGTATGTGCGCGCCTGCCTCACCAACGCCGCCAATGAAGCGCACCACTGCGGCGGCAAGGCCTAAGAACCCGTTTCTTCTCGGTTCTGTCGCGTTGTTCTTGTAGTGAGGCGAGGGAAACGCGGGCCGCAGCAGCGGCGCAGTCATGGCCAATGCAGCGAGGCTCGTCAGGGCTTCATGCAGATCGAGGCGGCGCTCCCAGCGGATGGCCAGGCGTCTGAACTGGTGGAGGTGGGCGATCGTGCGCTCCACCACCCAACGCAGGCTGCCGAGCCCGATGATGTCCCGACGTTTCCGCTGGGAGATCACCGCCAGGTTGCCCGCCGCTTCAGGTTGGCCCGGAACGCGGCCGAGTCATAGCCCTTGTCGGCCAGAACCGCATCGGGCCTTGAACGGGGACGGCCGATGCGTCCGGCGACCGTCGGGACCGTGGCGATGAGCGACTCGGCCATGGCGATATCAGGCACGTTTGCGCCGGTGGTGATGACTCGCAGCGGAAGGCCCGCACCATCGCAGACGATGTGGTGCTTCGAGCCGGGCTTACCGCGGTCGACCGGCGAGGGACCTACCCCCTCGCCTCCTTTCTTGGCCTTGAGATGACTGGCGTCAAATGCAGACCCGAGACCAGTCCGCCTCGCCGGTGGCATGCAGGCGCGCCAGGAGCAACCAGTGCAGCGACCCGAAGACCCCCGGCACCACCGCTCCAACCAGCGCCAACAGGTCATTCCCGAGCCGTACCCGAGCTCCTGCGGCAGATGCTCCCACCCGATGCCGGTGTACAGCACGAATAGGACTCCCTGGAGGCACCGCCGGTCGGGTATCGGCTTCGGCCCACGCTGCCTGGGAGGCCAGGCGGGCAGCAACGGCTCGATCAGCGCTTACAGCTCATCATCGACGATCCATGGTTGGCTCACCCAACAAGGGAACCAGCCCGAGCCCGCCAGACATCCCAGAGTCATTGCGTCCCAATGTGTTAGGAGCTCTTACAGACCATTGCCATTCATCGGAATTACACCATAACCCAGCACTCGCCCACGCCCTGCGACTCATGCGGCACATGAGCGAGTGCGAGGTGGCTCCCTCGGCCCTTGGGGATTCCCGCTGTTCGAGCGGGCGGCGACGAGGAGGTGGATGGGTGGGGTCGGTTTTCGGGTGGCGGGTCGGTTTGGGTTGGGGCGCAGCGGGTCTGGTGGTGGTGGGGGCGGGGGAACATGAAACCTTTCGCACCGTGTGGGTGTTGCCGTGTGGTCTGGGGTTGCGGATAATTGAAGGTACGTACAAGGATGCGAAATCCGAGCAGATGAACGTAGAGTCTGGTGGTAAGCAGACTACGACATGAGCCTCTGGCCAGATACTCCGTTCACCTCGTAGAAGCCAAGTTGCGCCAGCCAGATTGGGAGCTGGACAGATCTGCTTCCTTGCTTGTGCCATTGCCTTAGGTGACGGGTCCTCGCAGGTATGGACCGGCCGACGGCGACCGGTGGGTGTGGTTCCCTGCCGGACACGAACGGCCCGTGGCAATCCGGCCGGTCACGACAACGACAGCAAGCGCATGGGCGCCTGATGGAGCAGGCCGCCAACGGCACGACGATCCCTGGGTTCGCGACCACGATCAACAGCGACCCGACCTACCAGGCCCGACACCCGAACCGACCATGCACGAAGGAGGTGAACACACCATGACCATGACTGATGCGACCGACACGACCCCGCCGGGTGCTCGGCGGCGGGAACGAACCCGCCCAACCGGGCAGCCGGCACCGATCGGCATCGTCCACAACGCCTCAGGTTTCGAGGTGCGATCGGCACCGCCCCGGCGACACGGCATCCCCGCGAATGTCTCCCACGGCACCGTCGCCGACGGTGCGCGGCTCGCTGTGCATGCTCGGGTCGGCTCGCACCGGACCATCCCTGATGGCTCGCGCCCCGCCCGACTGGGGACCGGGCATGCGGCGCCGACCGGCACCGCCCAACCCGCCAGTCGGCGGCATCGACCGACCCGGCCCCGGGCACACGACCCCGGGTCCGATCCGGCCTCGCCGTCGCTGACCGCCTGTGGCGCAAGCACAGCGAGACCGGGAGGCACCAGCGACTGGCAACGCCTTGTCGGCTCGGCCCCAGCGCTTGCCGATTCCGGCCCGGCCCCGGCGGCACGTCCAGGGCGCAATCCCGCCTCTCCATCGTTGACTGCTTGCGGCGGAAGTAAAACGAGATCGATAGCGCCGGTGACCGTAACCGCGCACCTAGCCAAGTGGCGGCAGCGGCCAGCCCGGCCCCGGGCACACAACCCGAGGTCCGATCCGGTCTCGCCGCTGCTGACCGCTTGTGGCGTAAGCAAAGCGAGACCCGATGTCGTCAACGACCGGCACCGCACACTCGGCTCGGCTCCAACACCGCCCGACCCCGACCCGGCTACGAACTCCCCGGTCAGCTCCAGACTCGCTGTCGCTGACGGCTTGAAGCCTGCCCGAGTTGCGGCCGAGCGGGAACCGACGACCGGCACCGCCCCGGCGGCAGCGCGGGCAGCGTCGACCGGCCCCGTGAGATCGGTTCGACAACGGCGACCGGCACCGCTCCAGCCGTTCGCAGCGACCGGCCCCACCTCGGCGTCACACCCCCGGCAGACTCACACCTCGCCGTTAGTGATGGGTTGGGGCCGGACGGAATTCCGTCCGGCCCCGTTCGTTTGTCTCGGGGTATGTCACTGCCTCTTACTAGTAGACGCTCGCTCCGATCCAGTCGTCGTGGCCGTAGCCGGCCGGGTTGGCGTAGTTGCGATCGGCTAGTGAGAGAGCACTGGCTGGCGTGCCGCACTGCGTCAGGACCAGCGACGCTCCGGTGCCGGTTCCGTTGAAGCCCAGGCACAAGTCCGAGTGGCCGACCGGGTGGATTCCCGAGCTGTCAGCCACGAACTCCTGGTTGAGGCCCCCGTGGCAGTCCCACAGGACGAGCGCGGTCCCGGCCTGCATTCGGCCGCTTTCCACGTCAATGCAGCGGTCGTGGCTCAGCTCCACATGCAGCGAACCCCGCTCCTCGTCAAGCCAGAAGCCCTGATTGCGGGCCCCGTTGCAGGTCGAAGAGATCAAGTCGGTGCCGTTGCGGGAGTCGTAACCCTCGGCATCGACACATAGGCCGCTGGCCGCGTTCTTCAGATCCTGGAACTCGAGCAGCCCTTCGTAAAGGGCGGCGCTGTCCGTGCTCGCCGGGTCGACGCATGTGGAAGTCTCCCACTCCGGATGCGCGTAGAACTCGGTGATGCATTGCGCGAATGCGCCGTGGCCGAGGTAGTTGGGGTGCAAGGACTGCCGGAAGGCGTGCTCTGAAGGCAGCTCGCCGACTTCGACATAGACGCCGCGCGCCCATGGCTGTTCCTCGCACACGCCGTGGCCGTCGAAGAGACGCTGGGCGTCGAGATACCGCACGCCCTTGTCTAGTGCCGCATCGCGAATGCCTCGTTCGAACAGGGGCACGGCCTTGTTGCGGGCGAAGGCCGCGTCCGCGAGGTAGAGGAGGCAGCCGCCGGCGTACCAGCCGGGGAAGTCGGGGTTGTCCTCGACGTCGGGCCCGCCGGGGCTGGGGTAGGACATGACGACCAGGTCGTAGTCGGTGCCGAGGTACCCGGCGTCGGTCATGGTCTGGCGGACACCGTCGATCGCGTTCTCGACGCCGTCCTGGCTGACCTCGACGCGGGCGGCCCAGTCGTCGGTGTGGTTCGGCCAGCAGGGGCCGAGGAACAGGATGCGGTTGGTGGCGCACTCGGTGGCGACCGGTCCGAACTCGATGCCGCCGGTGTCGTTGGCGCCCACCACGATCCACACGAGTTTCACGTGCGTGTTGCGGGCCTTGACGGCGAGCTGGTCGCCCTGGTTGAGTTCGTTCCATTGCTGCTGGCCGCTGCCTTCGAGGAGGTGCGGGGAGGCGGCGCCGGAGCAGGAGACGTTGTACTGCTGGTCGCTTTCGATGCCGGTGCGGAAGAGCGCCTGGTCGAGCGAGCGGTCGCACCAGTTGCCGTCCGTGTGCGTGCCGGGCTCGTAGTTGCCGACGCCTTCGCCGGAGATCTCGCTGTCGCCCATGGAGACCAGCGAGGTGTCGCGGTCTTCGAGGGGGAGGATGCCCGGGCTGCCGTAGAGCTCGGTGGCTTCGGCGGCGCGGACGGCTTCGAGGTTGTCGGGGAGCGGAACGGGGTCGGGCCGTTCCGCGGCCTGGGCTGATGAGGCCATTGTGGAGAGAGTGAGGGTGGAGAACACCGCTGCGGCCAGCGCAGCGGTGATCCTGTTCCGGGGAGTGGACATGGCAGTCTCCTGTTCGGAAACATCGCTGTCGACGGATCGTAGAAGCGAGACTACCGTTACTCCGCGGTAATGTGAAGATTGTCGGATTGATCAATTTCGATAGATCAGGCGGCCGTCCAGTCCTCGTGAGCGGTGAGCGGCACCAGCTCCGGGCGTTCCACCGTGGTCCGGATGTCCAGGCGCCCACCGGTTTCCGCCGAGCGCAGGAGCGTGGTCATCACCTCGAGGACGTGGAGCGCGAGCGCTCCGTCCGCCCGCGGGGCCCGGTCCGATCCGGTGCGGGCCATGTCGATGAGGCCGACGCCGCGGCCCGACTCCGCGTACCCGGCGCTGGGCGGGAGCACGATCCGGTCGTCGCCGATCCGGTGCAGGCCGACCTCGCCGTCGAAGTGGTTCGGGTCGGGCACGCCGATGGTGCCCTCGGTGCCGTGGACCTCGATGTTCGGGGCCTGGGTGGCGTGCCCGTCGAAGCTCATGACGATGGTGCTGAGCGCGCCGCCCGCGTGTTCGAGGATGCCGGTGACGTGCGTGTCGATCGAGACCGGGACTGATTCTCCCGCACGGGGACCGGAGCCGATGACGCGCTGGTCGCGGGACCGGCTGGAGGCGCCGGTGACCGAGACGACCGGGCCGAGCAGGTGCACGAGCGAGGTGACGTAGTACGGCCCCATGTCGAGCAGCGGCCCGCCGCCCTCGGTGTAGTAGAAGTCCGGGTTCGGGTGCCAGCGCTCGTGGCCGGAGGCGATCATCGTGGCGATCGCGAACGTCGGGGCGCCGATGTCGCCCTTGTCGATCGCGGCCCGGGCGGTCTGGACCCCGGTGCCGAGCACCGTGTCCGGTGCGCAGCCGACCCGCACGCCGGCCGCAGCGCCCGCCTCGACCACGCGCTCGGCGTCCTCGAACGCGGCCGCGAGCGGCTTCTCGCCGTACACGTGCTTGCCCGCGGCGATGGCCTGGAGCGCGATGTCGGCGTGGGCCGCAGGGATGGTGAGGTTGAGGACGGTGTCCACATCGGGGTGTGCGACGAGTTCGTCCACGCCGAGCGGCACGGCCCCGGTCGACTCGGCGACCTCGGCCGCGCGGGCCGCGTTCAGGTCCGCGACGGCCGCGATGCGGATGCCCGGGCAGGCCGCGAACGTGTTGAGGTACTGGCCGGAGATGGCTCCGAGGCCGACTATGCCGATGCCGTGCGGGTCGCCCACAGCATGCCCCTTTCGATGATGGTGCGGACGTTGTCGTCCTGGAGGACGTCGACGCTGTGGCCGGGGGTGGCGACGAAGACGCGGCCCTCGCCCCACAGTCGCGTCCACACCGCCGGGGAGGTGATCGGCCGGTGCCACGGGTGGTACGGCTGCACGGGGTGCGTGGTCGTGGCGAGCACGTCGATGAGGTCGTCGTGCAGCACCCAGTACTGCTCGGTGTCGAGGTCGAAGTCCGCGATGCCGTCCATGACGGGGTGCTCGCGGCCGAGCTCGGTCAGCTCGACGGTGTAGGGCAGGTAGTTGTCCTCCTGGCTGCCCTTGCAGGCGCCCGGCTCCTTGGAGGGGTGGGTCGCGAACTGGCCGCCGATGAGCTGCAGGTAGTCCGAGGAGTTCCGGTACGAGTCGGCGATGCCGCCGTGCCAGCCCGCCATGCCGGTGCCCGCCGCGACGGCCGCGCGGAGGCCCATCACCTGGTCGTGGCTGATCTCGGACATCGTCATGCTCTGGACGATGAGGTCGGTCGCGGCCATGGCGTCGGCGTCCGCGTAGACCCCGGGGGACTCCTCGATCCGCACCTCGTAGCCATGCTCCTTGAGGAAGGGCAGAAACAGTTCAGTCGCTTCGACCGGTGCGTGCCCCTCCCATCCGCCTCGGACGATCAGCGCTGTTCGCTCACTCATGTGTTTCCTTCGCCGGTGCGCCTACACCGTTCATTGGTATCGCTTTCAGAAGTCGCGGAACGACCGTAACCGATGCCGGAGCGGACCGCAATGGGCTTCCCAGCCGCTGCCGTTTCGCCTCGTCGTGTAAAAAGTTTCGAGCTTGCGAGGCGGAACGGAGCCTCGAACCGCCCACCGGTCCGAGGCCCCGACCCCTATGCCTTCGGCTCCGTGGCGGGACGCGGGTCCGCGATCGTCCACGTGTGCTCGCCCGAACCCACTTCCTCGGGCTCGCGCCCGGGCAGCTCGACCAGCGCGGTCGTATTGGGCGGCACCGTCGCCCGCACGAGGACCTGACCGCCGTCCGCCTCCCAGCGCACCGTCGCGCGGCCGTACGGCGTCTCGTGCTCCGTCGCCGCCCAGTCCAACCCCGCCAGTGGCACCGGCGCGATCGCGATCCTCCGGTACCCGGGATCGCGCGGCGCGAGCCCCGCGACCGTGCGGTGCATCCAGTCCGCGATCGCCCCGAACGCGTAGTGGTTGAACGAGGTCATCTGGCCCGGATTGATCGTGCCGTCCTCCAGCATGGAGTCCCAGCGCTCCCAGATCGTCGTGGCGCCCATGGTGACCGGATACAGCCACGACGGCACCCCGGTCTGCAGCAGCAGCGCGCGAGCGGTGTCCGCGTGGCCCGTCCGCACGAGCGCGTCCTGGATGAGCGGCGTGCCCACGAACCCGGTCCCGATCCGGTGATCGGCCTTCTCCACCAGCTTCGCCAGCCGCCCGCCAAGGCGCGCAACCAGATCCGCGTCCGCAGCGATGTCGAACATGATCGCCAGCGCATACGCCGTCTGCGTGTCCGACACGATCCTCCCGGCCGGGGTCGCATACTCCCGCAGCCAGGCCGCGCGCACCTCCTCCGCATAGGCCTCGTAGTGCTTCGCGTCCTCGTCGAGGCCGAGCAGCCGGGCCGCACCGGCGACGAGTCTTGAAGAGCGGAACAGGTAGGCGCTGGCGACGATGTCGTGGTCGGTCTTGGCCTGGAAGGGGTCGTCCGGCGGGGCGTTCGGGTCGAGCCAGTCGCCGAACTGGAAGCCGCCCTCCCAGAGCCGCCGTTCGCCCGCGAGCGCGGCGATCTGGTCGACCCAGCCCTTCATGCTCGGGTACTGCCGTTCGAGCACGCCGCGGTCGGCATAGCGCTCATAGAGGACGGAGGGCACGACCGCGGCCGCGTCGGCCCAGGCCGCGGCGGGGGTCTTCGCCCATTCGAGCACGTTCGGCACGACGAATGTGACTCCGTTGTTCGCTTCCTGCTCGAGCGCGAGGTCTTCGAGCCACGAGGCGAGGAATCCGTCCGCGTCGAACAGGTATGAGGCGGTGGGGGAGAAGACCTGGATGTCGCCGGTCCAGCCGAGGCGCTCGTCGCGCTGCGGGCAGTCGGTGGGGATCGAGAGGAAGTTGCCGCGCATGCCCCAGACGACGTTCTCGTGCAACCGGTTCAGCTGCGCGTGCGAGGAGTCGAACCAGCCGGTCCGGTCCATGTCGGAGTGGACGACGACGGCGGTGACGTCGGCCGGGTCGAATTCGCCGGGCCAGCCCTGGATCTCGGCGTACCGGAAGCCGTGGAAGGTGAACGCGGGCTCCCAGGTCTCGCTCCCGTTGCCCGCCAAGGTGTAGCGGTCGGTGGCCTTCGCGTGCCGCAAGGGCCGGACGCCGAGCTCGCCGTGTTCGAGGACCTCGGCGTGCCGCAGCACGACCGTGTCGCCTTCGCGGCCCGAGACGCGGATGCGCAGGTGCCCCACGAGGTTCTGTCCGAAGTCGAGCACCGTCCGTCCACTGGGGGTGGTGATGACCTCGGCGACCGGAAGCTCCTCGGTGGCCCGCACCGGCGGCGCTGTACGCGGGACCGGCACGATCGCCTTGGCCGCGTCGGTCCGGGCGTCGATCCAGGTGGCGTCGGCGAAACCCGGTGACGACCAGCCCGGCAGCGCGCGCCGCGCGTCGTGGTCCTCCCCGGCGTAGATGCCGCTCGCCGTCACCGGCCCGTCCGCGGCGGCCCGCCAGCGGCCGTCCCCGGTGGCGATGACTTCGGTTGCGCCGTCCTCGTATTCGAGCACGAGCTGCGCCGCGAAGCTCGGGTACTTGCCGTAGAACGGCCTGGCCTCGCCGTGGAAGCCGAAGCTCTCGGTGTACCAGCCGCCGGCCAGCGCGGCCCCGATCGCGTTCGGGCCCGCCGCCAGGAGCCCCGTGACGTCGTTCGTCTCGTGCACGAGGCGGCTCTTGTACGCCGTCCACCCGGGCTTGAACCGCTCCTCGTCGACCGCGACGCCGCTGATCTCGACCTGGAAGAGCCCGCGCGCGGTGCTGTACAGGGTCGCGGCCCGAAGCCCTTCGCGCACAGTGAATTCGCGCCGCAGCAGCACCGGCTGCCCGATGTCGGCGGGCTCGGGCACCGTCAGGAACTTGGCGTGCCATTCGCCCTCGCCGAGGAACCCGGCGCGGATCTCCAGCGGCGCGCTCCAGTCCGAGACCGCGTCGTCCGCGCCGCGCACCCGCACCCGGACGCTGCCGCGCTCGCGCGGAAGCAACGACGCGAACGGCCAGGCGACGAACACCGAGTCGGGCCCGTCGACGTGGGCGACGGCGGTCGCTTCGCCGCGTCGCCATTCGATGTCGGCGCCCGCCTGTGTCCAGTTCGGAGCGGTCGTCTCGGTCTTCCATGACAGCCGCGGGCGGTTCACGCCGACGAACGGCGAGTCGGTGCGGTATTCGGCGCGCACGCCGTGAACGGATGGGTGCATTCGGTTCTCCTGTTGGTGACGCCCGATCGTCCTGATTGGAACGATTCATTTCTGAGGGATCGCGCTATGCGGTTGTGCTCGTGTGGATGGGTCAGTGGTCGCCGAGCGCCTGGAGGCGCGTGGCGGTGCCGCGGGGACGCGGCGGCCGGGTGCTGGAGCGGACGACGAGGTCGGGTCCGACCACTTCGTGCCGCGGTTCGGTGCGCCCGGTGATGCGTTCGAGCAGCAGCTCGACGGCGAGGCGGCCCATCCGCTCGCCGTCCTGGCGCACGGTGGTGAGCGAGATGCCCGGATGCCCGGCGATGTCGATGCCGTCATAGCCGGCCACCGAGACCTCATCGGCCGTCAGGCCCGCGTCGGCGACGGCGCGCAGGACGCCGAGGGCCGGTTCGTCATGGCAGGCGAAGACGGCGGTCGGCCGCTCGGCGCCGGTGAGCAGTTGGAGCGCGGTCCGGTGCGCGCCGGTCGCGACGTCCACGGCGCGTGCGACGTTGACGCGGTCGCCGAGGCCGGCCTCCTGCATGACCGCTCGGTACGTCTGCAACCGGATCGCCTGCGGCACACCGGATCCCGGTGCGGTCCGGTCGGATTCGCCGGTGAGGTGGGCGATGTCGCGGTGCCCGAGGTCGAGCAGGTGCCGCATCAGCCGGCGGGTGCCGGCCTCGTCGTCGCTCACCACGGTGTCGTAGCCGTCGGCCCGGTCGTGGCGGCCGATCATGACCACCGGCACCGTGGCGGCGAGTTCGGTCAACCAGGCCGGCTCGACCAGCGGCGAGACCGCGATGACCCCGTCCACCTGCCGGTCGACGAGCGCCTGGATGGCGCGGTAGCCCTCGCTGTGCGCGGGGTCGGCCGGGGCGATGATCAGCTGGTATGGGGAGCCGGAGAGCGCGGCCGTGGCCCCGGCGAGCAGCAGCGGGAAGAACGGGTTCGACAGTTCGGGGATCTCGATCCCGAGCGTGAACGTCTTGCCGCGCATGCCGCGGGCCGAGACGCTGGGCCGGTAGCCGAGCTGCTCGATCGCCGCCGCCACGCGCTCGCGCATGGCCGGGCTGACACCGTAGGCGTCGCGGATGACCTTGGAGACCGCGGCCCGCGAGACCCCCGCTTCACGCGCGACGTCCTCGATGGTGACCGAGCCCGTTGAGCTGCGCGATGCCGCCATTGGTACCTCCCCGCTGAGTGATGGAGATCAATCTACACATGTTGTAGAGCGATCTACAATACCCGGATTCGAGGAGATTTCCGGCCGTCCGGCGACGACGAAAAGGGGACCGGCCCCGTGAAGGAGCCGATCCCCTTGCGCCCGAAGAACTTCAGGCGGAAGATCCCGTGACGGTTCAGTCGGCCGTCAGGTGGAACATGACCGCCTGCACCGGCCACAGACCCGGCAGCTGCAGGCCGACCTCGGCGAGCACGCGTCCAGAGACCTGGACCGGGTCCTTGCCGAGCCATGGCGGCGTCGTCCAGCCGTGCTTCGCCGAGCCGATCTCGCCTCGCACCCGCAGCGTGTAGCGCCGCTCGGGGTCGAGGCCGTCGAGCCGGAGCCGTTCGGGCAGCGCGTCTTCGAGCGACGCGACCGTGGCGACGGTGAACACGGCCTGGGACCGGTCGGCCGCGACGACCCCGCGCACGCGCAGCGCCGGGTCCATCACGTCCGGGTGCACCACGGTGCCGGTGTGCAGCAGGCCGCGCAGCTCCTTGTAGAGCGCGGCGAACGCGGTGATCTGCTCGGTCTCTTCCTCGGTGCAGGACAACAGGTCCCATTCGAACCCGGCCGAGCCCTGCATGGAGGTCGCGATTCGGTAGGCGAGCGCCGTGGTCCGGCCGGAGGAGTGGGCGGGGGAGGGGCCGACGTGCGCGCCGATCAGCTCGGGCGGGAGCACGAGTTCGGTCCAGCGCTGGATGTCCTGGCGCTCGACGGGATCGTTCGAGTCGGAGGCCCAGACCCGGTCGGTGCGGGCCAGGATGCCGAGGTCGGTGCGGGCGCCGCCGGAGGAGCAGGACTCGATCTCCAGGCCCGGGTGGTCGGCCTTGAGCCGGTCGATGAGCCGGTAGGCCGCGAGGGTCTGCGGGTGCGTGCCCGGGGCGCCCTCGTGGACCGGTTCGACGAGGTCGCGGTTGTGGTCCCACTTGATGAAGGCGATGTCGAGTCGTTCGACCAGTGTGGACATCTGCGAGCGCACGTGCTCGAACGCCTCGGGGTTCGCCAGGTCCAGCACGTACTGCGTGCGGAACGAGAGCCCTTCCGGCGCGGGCACGGACGCGGGGTTGGCGAGCAGCCAGTCAGGATGCGCGCGGGCGAGATCGGAGTCGAGGTTCACCATCTCGGGCTCGAACCAGAGTCCGAACTGCATGCCGAGGGACCGGACGAGATCGGCCAGCGGCTCGAGGCCGTCGGGCCAGACCGCTGGGTCGACCTCCCAGTCGCCGAGCCCGGCCCGGTCGTGCCGGCGGGCCATGAACCAGCCGTCGTCGAGCACGAACCGCTCGACGCCGACCGCGGCCGCCTTGCGCGCCAGCGCTTCCAGGCGGACGGGGTCGTGGTCGAAGTACACGGCCTCCCAGACGTTGAGCACGAGCGGACGGGCCGTCTTCGGGTGCTGCGGGCGCTCGCGCATCCAGGTGTGGAAGCGGTCCGCGATGCCGTCGAGACCGGAGCCTGACCAGGAGAAGTACGCGGTCGGCGTGCGGTAGGAATCGCCGGTCTCCAGGCGGATCTCGCTGGGGCGCAGCAGTTCGCCCGCGCCGATGAGCGTCACGTGGTCGGTCGCGCGGTCGGTGCGGTGGCGCACGTCGGCGCTCCAGCCGAGGTGCACGGCCCACACCTCGCCGGTGCGGTTGCGCGGGGTTCCGTTGGAGGCCAAGGTGACCCACGGCGAGTCGTGGCCGCCGCGCCCGCGGCGCGATTCGCGTACGGTGCTGCCGCGCGGGATCGCGCTCGTCGCCGGGGCCTTCTCGCGGGCCCAGCGGCCGGTGAAGGAGGTGAGGTGGTCGGCGGTCTTGGGCACGGGGAGGGTCGCCTCCAGCCACGCGACCTCGACCGTGCCGCCGCCGTCGTTCCGCAGTTCGTGGTCGACCAGGACGAGTCCGCCCGCGCCGATCTCCAGCCGGGTCCAAAGCCTCAGGCCCGCTGCGGCGTCGACGGCCGTGACTTCGACGGCCGCATCCCCGGTCTGCTCCACGGTCGCTTCCCAGCGCGGGAAGAGCGGGCGCCCGTCGCGCGTCGCGAGCAGTGCCGGTCGGCCCGACCAGCCCTCGGACTCCTGCGGCGCCAAGGACAGCCGCCAGGCGGCGTCGAGGGTGCCGGGCGCGGTCTGGCGTCCGGTCAAGCCGGCGAGGCCGTCGAGGTCGGACTCCTCCAGAGGGCCGAGGTCGGCGCCCCAGTGCAGCACGGCCGGAAGGCCGGAGGGTCCGTGCTCGGCAAGGACGAGCGATACGCCGTCGCGGCGCAGGAGGGTCCAGGTTCCGTTGTTCACGATGTTCCTTCGAATGTGCGGATAAGGCTTGCGGCGCTTCGGATGTCGTCTGCGGCGGCACCGTGGCCCATTTCGGCATGTCGAAGGGCACGGTACAGGGCTTAACCGGGTTTAGGAAATCGGATTCTCACTCCATTCCAATGGTATGTGATATGTGATATGTTACTGCGAATCCGACTGCCCTTGCACAGCGGCGAGGCGAGGTCGGAGGTCAGACGGGTTCCAATGACGCCCACCCCCGACCCCCTGACACGGCCGACCGGCGCGAACTACCGATAGGAAATCCCCCCATGATCAAGAAAGCAACCCGCGCGGCGGCGGCGCTCGCCGCCGCAGCGCTGCTGCTCACCGCCTGTTCCGGTGGAGGCCAAGACGACGGCGACGGCGGCGGTGCGGACGGCACGCCCCAGACCGGCGGCACCGTCCACATGCTCCAGAACGCCGACTTCTCCTACCTCGACCCCGCCCGCGGCTGGGACGGCGGCGTCAACGCCTTCTACCGCCTCATCTACCGCGGCCTCACCATGCAGGCCGCGGGCGACGCCGAAGACCCGAACGCCGTCGTACCCGACATGGCCGAGGGCCTCGGCACCCCTTCGGAAGACGGCCTCACCTGGACCTACACCCTCAAAGAGGGCCTGAAGTTCGACAACGGCGACCCGATCACCTCCACGGAACTGAAATTCGGCATCTCCCGGGCCTGGGACCCCGAGATCGGCATCGGCTCGCCGTGGCTCCGCAACACCATCGAGGCCCCAAAGGACTACCAGGGCCCCTACCTCACCGGTGAGCACCCGGGCATCGAGACCCCCGACGAGCGGACCATCGTCTTCCACCTGAAAGCCCCTTTCCCGGAGTTCGACAACGTCGTGTCGCAGGTGAACGCGGTCCCGTTCCCGGTCGGCACCGGCGCGGGCGACGAGTTCATCAAGGACGTCATCGCCTCCGGCCCTTACACACTCGACTCGTACACCCCCGGCAGCTCCATCAAGCTGGTGCGCAACGAGCACTGGGACGCCGACACCGACGACGTGCGCAAGGCCTACCCGGACGCGTGGGAATTCGAGATCGGCCTCGAAGGCGCCACGATCGACGAGCGCCTCCTCGCCGGGCAGGGCTCCGACGTCAACGCCATCTCCGGCAAGATCCAGCCCGCCACCTTGGCGCGCATCCAGACTCCCGAACTGCAGGAGCGGGCGATCAGCGCCGACGCGTACTGCGTCACCTACATGGGCATGGACACCACCCAGGCCCCGTTCGACAAGCTCGAAGTGCGCCAGGCGATGAACTACGCCATCGACCGCACCTCGCTCCAGACGGCCTCGGGCGGCAACCAGCTCGCCCTCCCGGCCACCACGATCATTCCCGACGCGGTGAGCGGCCACAAGGACTTCGACCTCTACCCGAGCGAAGGCAACAACGGCGACCCCGAGAAGGCCCTCGAACTGCTCGAGTCGGTGGGCCTCGGGGACGGCTTCTCGTTCGTCCTCGACATCCGCTCGCAGCCGATCATGCAGGCGCAGGCCGAATCCATCCAGCAGGCTCTCGCCAAGATCAATGTGGACGTCCAGTTGAACGTCATCGACACCTCCACGTTCTACGAGACCATCGGCACGCCTTCGCAGATGAACGACGCCGCCATCACCGGGTGGTGCCCCGACTGGCCCTCCAGTTCCAGCACCATGGTCCCGCCGCTGGTCGACGGCCGCGTCATCACCGAGAAGGGCAACACCAACATCGCGCAGATCAACGACCCCGGCATCAACGCCCGCATCGACGAGATCCGGGCGATGACCGACCTCGAGGCGGCCAACGCCGAGTGGGGTGAGTTCGACGAGGAGGTCATGGCGCTGGCGCCGATCGCGCCGCTGCTCCAGGAGCCGAGCGTGTTCCTGCCGGGCGAGAACATCGCCGGGTACATCCCGAACACGAGCATGACCGACCTGACGATCATCGGCCTGAGCGACCCGTCGCAGGGCTGATTCCGATGACCAACACTTCGACTGAGCTCGAAGTCGAAGGCGCAGCCGGCGGCGAGGCGGGACATGCACCGGTCCCGTCCTCGCCGCCCGCTTCGGGGCGACGCCTCCTCCGCGCCTTCCTCCGCGACCGTGCGGCAGTCGCCTGCGGCGTCTACATCCTCCTGGTCATCCTGATGGCGGTGGCCGCGCCGCTGCTGGTCAAGATCAGCGGCTACGGGCCGCTCGAGTTCGACCAGGGCGCCGTCGACCCGAACCTGGGCGGCATCCCGCTCGGGGCCGCGGGCGGCATGGGTGCCGACCACTGGTTCGGCGTCGAACCGGGGAACGGGCGCGACATCTTCGCGCGCATCGTCTACGGAGCCAGGGTCTCGATGCTCATCGCCATCTCGGCGACGCTGCTGACGGGCATCCTAGGCGTGGTCTTCGGCCTCATCGCCGGATACTTCGGCGGCCGCATCGACATGGTGATCTCTCGCGTCATGGAGTTCCTCATGGCCTTCCCGGCGCTCATCTTCATGATCGCGGTCCTCTCGGCGCTGCCCGCCGAGAACCGCCAGTTCCTGCTGGTGCTGGTGATCTCGTTCTTCGGCTGGCCGTACCTGGCGCGCATCGTGCGCGGACAGACCATGTCGCTCAAGGAGAGAGAGTTCGTCGAGGCCGCGAAGGCCTCGGGGGCCACCAGCACGCAGATCATCTTCAAGGAGATCCTGCCGAACCTCTCCTCCACGATCATCGTGATGACCACCTTGGCGGTGCCCGGCTACGTCGGCACCGAGGCGGGCCTGTCGTTCCTCGGCGTCGGCGTCGTCCCGCCGACCCCCTCGTGGGGCCAGATGATCGCCAGCTCGGTGCCCTGGTACGCCGTCGATCCCGCCTACTTCCTCATCCCGGGGGCGTTCCTGTTCCTGCTCGTGCTCTCGTTCACCGTGCTCGGTGACCGCATCCGCAGACTGCTGGGGGAGGGGACGGCATGATCCGCTTCGTCGCCAACCGGGTGCTCGGCATGATCGTCGTGCTGTTCCTGGTGTGCCTGTTCACCTTCCTGATCTTCTTCGTCCTCTCGCCCGACCCGGCGGTGCAGATCTGCGGCAAGAACTGCACGCCGGAGGCGATCGACCAGATCCGCGCGAACCTCGGTCTCGACCAGCCGTTCTGGACCCAGTTCGGCACGTTCCTCGGAGGGCTCTTCGCCGGTCGCACCTACGGGACCGGGCCGAACGCGATCGACTGCGCCGCACCGTGCCTGGGCTACTCGTTCCAGTCGAGCCAGGCGGTCACCGACATGATCGTGCAGCGTCTGCCGGTCTCAGCGACCGTGGCCATCGGCGCGGCCGTGCTCTGGCTGCTCGCGGGCGTCGCCGGGGGCCTGCTCAGCGCCGTGCGCGAAGGTAAGTTCGCCGACCGCTTCATCGCGGGGCTCACGCTCACCGGTATGTCCATCCCGAACTACGTGCTGGCGCTCTCGCTCCAGTTCCTGCTCGTGGTCACCCTCGGCTGGCTCCCGTTCCCGCAGGCGGTGGCGTTCTCCGATGATCCGCTGCAGTGGTTCCAGAACTTCCTGATGCCCTGGATCGTGCTCGCCATCGGCATGGCGGCCGTCTACACCAGACTGACGCGAGCGAATGTGATCGAGACGCTGCAGGAGGACTACGTCCGCACCGCCCGCGCGAAGGGACTCAGCCCCGGCCTGGTCTGGCGGCGGCACGCGCTCCGCCCGGCGCTGACGCCGATCGTCACGATCTTCGGCATGGACTTCGCCGGCCTGCTCGGCGGGGCTCTCATCACCGAGACCGTGTTCGGGCTCAACGGCATCGGCAAGATGGCCGCCGACTCGATCACGAAGAACGACCAGCCGGTCATCATGGGCGTCACCCTGCTCGCGGCCTTCCTGGTCGTCGTCGGCAACATGGTGGTCGACCTGCTGTACACGGCCATCGACCCGCGGGTGCGAGTGGGGAGCACGGCATGAGCACATTGGACACACTGCTCCGGGTACGCGGCCTCACCGTCGGATTCCCGACCGCGCAAGGGCCCGGCGAGGTGGTCAAGTCGCTCGACTTCGACCTGGCCCGCGGCGGTGCGCTCGGCATCGTCGGGGAGTCCGGCTCCGGCAAGTCGATGACGAGCCTCGCGATCATGGGCCTGCTTCCCAAGGGCGCCAAGCGCACCGGCTCCATCGAGTTCGACGGCACCGAACTGACGGACCTGCCCGAACGCGCGATGCGCTCCTACCGGGGCGACCGGATCGCGATGATCTTCCAGGACCCGCTCTCCTCCCTCAATCCGTACTACACGGTGGGCACCCAGATCGCGGAGGCCTACCGCTCGCACCGCACCGGCGTGACCCGCCGCCAGGCCCGCGCCGTCGCGATCGAGGCGATGGAACGCGTCCACATCAACGACGCCGCAAGAAGAGTCGACCACTACCCGCACCAGTTCTCCGGCGGCATGCGCCAGCGCGTCATGATCGCGATGACCCTCAGCATGGACCCGGAGCTCATCATCGCCGACGAGCCGACCACCGCGCTCGACGTCACCGTTCAGGCTCAGATCCTCGACCTGCTGGCCGAGATCCGGGCCGACACCGGGGCGGGGCTCATCCTCATCACGCACGACCTCGCGGTCGTCAGCGAGGTCACCGACCACATCGTCGTCATGCGCGACGGCGACCTCGTCGAACAGGGCCCGGCCGAGCGGATCTTCACCGACCCGCAGGCGCCGTACACGCGGATGCTCCTGGACGCCGTGCCCCGCATCGACGACGAGATCGGGCTGCTGCGCACCATGTCGAACGCCGAGGAGGGCCGATGACCACCAGCGAAGCCGTGCCGCGCCAGGTCGCGCCGAGCGAGACCGCGGCACCCGAGACCCTGCTGCGCGCCCGCAACCTGGTCAAGGAGTTCACCGTCTCCGGCAACGGCCTCCTCGGCCGCTCCGGGAGGTTCCGCGCGGTCGACGACGTCTCACTCGAAGTGCGCAAGGGCGAGACCCTCGCGCTCGTCGGCGAATCGGGCTCGGGCAAGTCCACCACCGCCCGCCTGATCGCGCGGCTCATCGACACCACCAGCGGCACGATCGAGTTCGACGGCCGTGAAGTGCACGCGCTAACCGGAAAGGGCCTGCACTCGTTCCGCAGCGAAGTGCAGATGGTCTTCCAGGACCCGTACTCCTCGCTCAACCCCAAGCACACCGTGGAGCGGATCGTCACCGCGCCGCTGGCCTACCAGCGCCGCCCGATTCCCGGCGGCGCGCGCGCCTTCACCAGAGCGCTGCTCGACCGCGTCGGCCTCGACCCCGACCACGCGACCCGGTTCCCCGCTCAGTTCTCGGGCGGGCAGGCCCAGCGCATCGGCATCGCGCGCGCACTCGCGGTGTCGCCCAAGCTGATCATCGCCGACGAAGCCGTGTCGGCCCTCGACGTCTCGGTGCAGGCGCAGGTCATCAACCTGCTCCGCCGCCTCCAGGACGAGGAGGGCTTCAGCTACCTCTTCATCGCGCACGACCTCGCGGTGGTGCGGCAGATCGCCACCCGGGTGGCGGTGATGAACGGCGGCCGTATCGTCGAGACGGGCGACCGCGACTCCGTGTTCGGTGCGCCCCAAGACGACTACACGAAGAAGCTCCTCGCCGCGGTCCCGCGCATCCGTCCCGAGTGGGATGCGGCGAGAAGGCGGAACGAACAGGCCCGCCGCGAACGAGAGGGCACCGAACTGTGAATGAGCCGACCGCGGAGTACTCGATGCCGGGCATGTGGGTGCGCGAGCGCCGCGTTCCCGTCCCGCTGGACTGGTGGCACCCGGACGCCGGCGAGATCGAGGTCTTCGTCCGCGAACTCGTCGACCCCGACAAGCGCGGCGACGACCTGCCGCTCGTGACCTATCTGCAGGGCGGGCCGGGCGGGGCGAACCCCCGCCCGCTGGAGGCGAGCGGCTGGATCACCGAGGCCCTCAAGCACTACCGGGTCGTGCTCGTCGACCAGCGCGGCACCGGCCGCAGCACGCCGCTCGATGCGCAGGTCATCGCCGAGCTGGACGCCGAAGCGGGCGCCGACCACTTGGCGCACTTCCGCGCCGACTCGATCGTCCGCGACCTCGAACACGTCCGCGCCACCGTCTACAACGGACGAAAGTGGGCGACGCTCGCGCAGAGCTACGGCGGCTGGCTCACCCTCGCCTACCTCTCCCACGCCCCCGAAGCCCTCGCCGCCGCCTACGTGTGCGGCGGCATCCCCGGCAACCCGATGAGCGCCGAGGAGGTCTACCGCCGCACCTTCGACCGCGTCGCGTCCAAGACCGCCGAGTACTACCGCCGGTACCCGCAGGACGTCCAGCAGGTCGCCGCCATCGCCGACCGCCTTGCGGCCGAACCGGTCCTGCTCCCGGACGGCGACGTGCTCACTGTGCGCCGCTTCCAGTCCCTCGGCATCGACTTCGGCATGAAACCCGGCTTCGAACGCATGCACTGGCTCGTCGAGGACGCCTTCATCAGGGGCGACCGCCTCTCCGAAGGCTTCCTCGCCGGCGTCCTCGCCCGCACCTCCTCCGCCGGGAACCCGCTCTTCTGGACGCTCCAGGAGTCGATCTACGGCGACGGGCCCAACGGCCCCACCGCCTGGGCGGCGCAACGCGAACGCGACCGCCGCCCCGAATTCGACGAGAACGTACGACCGCTCCCGTTCACCGGCGAGATGGCCTTCCCGTGGATGTTCGAGGAAGTGCGGCTCCTGCGCGGCTTCGGCCCCGCCGTCCACGCCCTCGCCGAACGCCGCGAATGGAGCGCGATCCTCGACCCCGAACGCCTGGCGGCCAACGAGGTCCCCGTGGCCGCGGCCGTCTACTTCGACGACATGTTCGTCGACTCCGGACTGCAACTGGACACCCTGCGCGGCCTCGGCAACGCCCAAGGCTGGGTGACGAACGAATACGAGCACGACGGCATCGGCGCCGAGCGGGTCTTCGCCCGCCTGCGCGAGATGGTCCGCGATCGAGGAGGAGAACGGCGATGACCGACGCAAGGCCCCCGTACGCGGGCACCCGCTACCCGAGGATCGCCGAGCTCAAGGCGTTCACCGACTACATCGCCACCGGCTGGGGCACCGAGCCCGTCCCGGCGAACCCGGTCGCGGGCGCGGCCGAGGCCGCCGCCGAACATCGCCGCCGCCTCAGCGAGCGCCTGCCCGGCGAGACCGTCGTCGTCCACTCCGGCACCGCGCCCACCCGCAACGACGACAACGAATACCCCTTCCGCGCCGACAGCGACTTCGTGTGGCTCACCGGCTGCCAGGCCGAAGGCGCCGCCCTCGTCATGACCCCGCGCCCCGGCGGCCACGACGCCCGCCTCTACCTGCCCCCGCCGTTCCGCCCCGGCGAAACCGGCTTCTTCCGCGACATGAACCACGGCGAACTCTGGGTCGGCGCCTCACCCGGCCTGCCCGCCTGGGCCGAGGCGCTCCAGATAGACGTCGAACCGCTCAAAACCCTCGACGACGTGAACCTCAAAGGCGCGCTCACGATCCAGACGGTGAACCCGAACTTCGCGGCCGACCACGACCTCGAAACCTCGACACTCCTCGACCGCCACCTCTCCGTCCTCCGCATGGTCAAGGACGCGTGGGAGATCGAGCAGATGCGCCTCGCCGTCGACACCACCGTCGCGGGCTTCGCCGAAGTCGCCCGCGAGATCCCGCGCGCGATCCGCGACGGCCTCGGCGAGCGCTGGCTCCAAGGCACCTTCGACCGCCACGCCCGCACGCACGGCAACGGCGTCGGCTACACCACGATCGTCGGCTCCGGCTCCCACGCGCCCATCCTCCACTGGACCCGCTGTGACGGACCCGTGCTGCCCGACGCGACGCTCCTCCTCGACATGGGCGTGGAGGCAGACAGCCTCTACACGGCCGACGTCACCCGGACCCTCCCCGCGAGCGGCACCTTCAGCGCGCAGCAGCGCGAGATCCACGACCTCGTCGAGAAAGCCCACCGCGCCGGCATGGCGCACGTCCGCCCCGGCACGAAGTACCTCGACTTCCACTTCGCCGCAATGGAGGTCGTCGCGCAGGGCCTCCACGACTGGGGCCTCCTCCCCGTCTCCGTCGATGAATCCCTCTCCCCTGAAGGCCAGTACCACCGCCGCTACCTCGCCTGCGGCATCGGCCACCACCTCGGCCTCGACGTGCACGACTGCTCGCACGCCGAATACGAGGAGTACATGGACGCCGACCTCGAACCCGGCGTGGTCATGACCGTCGAACCCGGGATCTACTTCCACGCCAACGACCTCACGCTGCCGCCCGAACTGCGCGGCATCGGCGTACGCCTCGAAGACGACCTGCTCGTCACCGAGACCGGCGCCGAAGTGCTCTCCGACGCGCTCCCGATCGACGCGGCCGGCATCGAGGCCTGGACCCAGGCCCGCCTCCGGGAGGCCCCATGACCCAACGCCCCCGATTGCGGCCCTTCACACTCGGCGCGGTCCGCGTGGACGACGCGAGCGTCTTCGCGCGCGCCCGCGACGAGATGCTGCACCTCGCCCGCGTCTACCCCGTCGACCGCCTGCTCGCGGTCTTCCGCCGCAACGCCGGACTCGACACCCGCGGCGCGATCCCACCCGGCAACTGGGAGGACTTCGGCCATCCCGACGAGCGCGCTTGGAGCGAGGCGGACTACCCGGGCCGCGAGCACGCCCCCACCGCCAACCTCCTCCGCGGCCACTACGCCGGGCACTTCCTGTCGATGCTCGCCATGGCCGCCGCGGGCGAGGACGACCCCGCACTGCAATCCAAAGTGGATGAACTTGTGGCCGGGCTCGTCGAGATCCGGGACGCGCTGGCCGCCACGGGCCGCTACTCCCACTACGGCTTCCTCGCCGCATACGGCGAGTGGCAGTTCTCCCGGCTGGAGGACTGCGCGCCCTACGGTGAGATCTGGGCGCCCTACTACACCTGCCACAAGCTCATGGCCGGGCTCCTCGACGCATACGAACTCGTCGGGAACGAACAGGCTCTCGGCCTCGCCAACGCCATGGGCCGCTGGGTCCACCGCCGCCTCGTCCGGCTCGATCCCGAACGCCGCCAACGCATGTGGTCGCTCTACATCGCGGGCGAGTTCGGCGGCATGAACGAGACCCTGGCCCGGCTCAGCGCCGCCGCCGAGGAACCGCGGTTCCTGGAGACCGCGTCGTTCTTCGACCAGGAGAGCGTGCTCGAAGCGGGCGCTTCGGGCACCGACATCCTCACGGACATGCACGCCAATCAGCATCTGCCCCAGCTGATCGGCTATGTCGACGAGTACGAGCAGACCGGCGAGGCGCGCTACCTCGAAGCGGCGAAGGGCATCTGGGACCAGATCGTGCCTGGCCGCATGTACGCGCACGGCGGCACCGGCGAGAGCGAGCTGTGGGGCCCGCCGTCCACAGTCGCCGGGGACGTCGGCCACCGCAACGCCGAGACCTGCGCCAGCTACAACCTGCTGAAACTCGCGCGCAAGCTCTTCGCGCACACCCTCGATCCAACCTATATGGACTACTACGAGCGCACGGTCCTCAACCACGTCCTCGGCTCGCGCCGCGCCGTGCGCTCCGATACGAGCCCCGAGGTCACGTACATGTTCCCGGTCCACCCGGGTGCGTTCCGCGAGTATGACAACGTGGGCACCTGCTGCGGCGGCACCGGCCTGGAGAACCACGTCAAGTACCAGGACACGATCTACTTCCACGGGCAGGACGACCTCTACGTGAACCTGCCGATCGACTCCGAACTCGACTGGGAGGAAGCCGGGCTCCGCGTCCGGCTGCGCTCGGGCTACCCACTGGGTGAAAGCATCACGCTCGCCTTCGAAGGCATCGCGACCGAGGAGCGCACAGTCCACCTCCGCGTCCCCACCTGGGCCGCAGGCGACCTCGAACTGCGCCTCAACGGCGAACCGACCGAAGCGAAACCGATCCCTGGCCAGTACGTGTCCCTCACGCGCACTTGGCGTTCGGGCGACGAACTCCACCTCACCACCCCCGCCCGGCTCCGCGCCGAACCGGCAATCGACGACCCGCGCCAGTGCGCGATCTTCCTCGGCCCGACGCTGCTCCTGGCGCGCTCGGAGCTGACCACCTCGCTCCCATTCCCGCTCGCGGGCCGCCAAGAAGCTGACGGCGGCCTCATCACGGACACCACGGCAACCGAACTGCTCGCCGACCTGGCCCAGAGCGGCGTCGTGACGCTCGACGGCATCGAGTTCGAGCCCTGCTGGTCGGGCCAGGACACGAAGTACCACATGTACGTCCGCTCCCACGACGCCGAGATCGCGTTCGGCGCGGTCGAGTCCGGCAAACCTGCCGTCGCCATCGAGATCCTCGAAGAACCGTCGCCGTCAGGCTGGTACACGACCGCCCCCACGATCCGCCTCCACGCCCTCGAAGCCGACGCGTCCGCCGACACGGGCGACAGGCTCCGCCTGGAACTGCGGATCTCCGGCGGCGACTGGCAGCCGTACACCGCACCCGTGCTCGTCGAAACCGAAGGCGTGCAACGCATCGAAGCCCGCGTGACCGACGCCGACGGCCGCACCGGCACGACCGGCCGCGAGATCAGCGTCGACACGACCCCGCCGCGATCCCGTGCCACGGTGAAGGAACTCGGATCGAGCTGGGAGATCACCCTCCATGCGACCGACGAGGTCTCCGGTGTCGAGCGCGTCCAATGGGAGGGCCCGGGCACGTTCTGGGGGACCTTCCAGGAGGCCTTCGTGCGCGCCATCGGCCCCGAACCGCAGGTGATCGAGTACGCCGCGACCGACCGCGCGGGCAACGAGGAGCCGCGGCGGCGACTCGTGATCCCCGGGAAGGACGGCCCGCGGTGACTTCCCGGCGGCTGGAACCGGGCGAGAGCCTCCGCGTGCGCGTGGGCCGCATGCTGTCCCTCGCGATCATCTCCGGCGAACTCGCGCCGGGCACCCTCCTCACCGTGCCGAGGACCGCCGAGCAGTTCGCGGTGTCGGCGACCCCGGTGCGGGAGGCGATGCTCGACCTCGAGAAGCGCGGTTTCGTGGAGACGGTGCGCAACAAGGGCTTCCGGGTCACGGCGGTCAGCGACGCGCTGCTCCACGACATCGTCGAGATCCGGCTGCTGCTCGAACCGCCCGCCATGGCCCGTCTCGCGGGGGAGTTCCCGGCCGATCGCCTGGCGGACTTCCGCGCCCAGGCCGACGCGATCGTCGCCGGGGCCCGCTCGGGCGACCTTCCGTCCTATCTCCTCGCCGACCAGCGCTTCCACCTCGAACTGACCGCGCTGCTCGGCAACGAGGTGCTCGTCGAGACGATCGCGGACCTGCGCGAGCGCACCCGCCTCGTCGGGCTCGTCTCGATGGTCGAGTCGAGCAGGCTGCACCTCTCGGCAGACGAGCACCACCACCTCCTCGACCATCTCGCCGAGGGCGACGCGGACGCCGCGGAGACCCTGATGCGCCAACACATCCGCCACGCCATCGGCTGGTGGGCGGGCAGGGCCGAGGAGCCGAAACCGCGCTGACGGCGGCCGATCCGGTGGTCCGGCAGGAACTCCCGAGAGAACGACGCATTCATATACTTGACTACGTAAATTAAATATCGCTACGATCGTTCGGGAGCGCTCCCGAAAGGACGTTGCGATATGCGAAGCAAACGAAGCAGGCGGCTGGCCCTCACCACCGCGGCGGTCGCGGCCCTCGGCGCCGGGGCGCTGACGGTCGCCACCGCGAACCAAGCCCAGGCTGAAGACGGCTGCGAGGTCGACTACCGCGTCGTCAGCAATTGGGGCAGCGGTTTCCAGGCGAACGTCGCGATCACCGCCGCCGAACCCATCGACGGTTGGGAAGTGACCTGGGACTTCCCGGCAGGCACCCAGGTCTCCAGCGCCTGGAACGTCGACTGGAGCCAGAGCGGCACCGGTTTCACCGGCGCGGACGTCGGCTGGAACGCCGCCATCGCCTCCGGTCAGACCCGCGAGGTCTTCGGGTTCATCGGCTCCGGCAGCCCCGCCGCGCCGAGCGCGATCACCGTGAACGGCGACCTGTGCGACGGCCAGGTCGACCCGACCGACCCGCCCACCGATCCGACCGAGACGCCGACCGAGGACCCGCCCGGCGAGGCGGTCACGATCATGCCGCTCGGCGACTCCATCACCGGCAGCCCCGGCTGCTGGCGCGGCAACCTGTGGGACCTCCTCGACAAGGCCGGCCACGAAGTCGACTTCGTCGGCTCCCTCTCCCAGGCCTGCAACCCGACCGGCTCCGACCCCGACCACGAAGGCCACGGCGGCTTCCAGGTCACGCAGTCGGTCGCGAACGGCAGCGTCCGCGGCTGGCTCGAGCAGAACACCCCAGACGTGCTGATGATGCACTTCGCCACCAACGACGTCTGGTCGTCGATCCCGCCCGCGCAGATCCTCGCCGCCTACACCCAGATCGTCGCCGACCTGCGCGAACTCAACCCGGACGCGGTCATCCTGGTCGCCCAGATCATCCCGCTGGAACCGGACAACTGCGCCGACTGCCCGCAGCGGGCGATCGACTTCAACGCCCAGATCCCGGCCTGGGCCGCCGGGCAGACCACGGCCGAATCCCCGCTCATCGTGGTCGACCAATGGACCGGTTTCGACCCCGCCGTCGACACCTACGACGGCGTCCACCCCGACGAGGACGGGTACGTGAAGCTCGCCGCCAACTGGTTCGAGGCCCTCGACCCGATCCTCTCCTGATTGAGTGCCTGTCCTGACCGCCGGGCGCCGCAAACGGCGCTCGGCGGCGCATTTCAACCGAAACTTCTGCGTTCCGCCTGGACAAGGGCTGCATCAGGCTTACCGTGAGGTCATTTCCTGCTTTAGGAGGTCGAGATGGACGGGGAATCGAAGGCAGCCTGGGCCGCCAGCGGCATGGTGTTCGCCGCGGCCAGCATGATCATGATCGGCGTTTGGCAGGCGATCGAGGGGATCTTCGGGATCGCCACCGACGAGTTCTACGCCGAGGTGCAGGACTACGTGGTCAACATCGACACCACCGCCTGGGGCTGGGTGCACCTCATCCTCGGCGTGATCACGGCGCTCGTGGGCTTCGCGCTGTTCAGCGGGGCCACCTGGGCGCGCGTCCTCGGCATCACGCTGGCGTGCCTGGTGCTCATCAACAACTTCCTGTACCTGCCGTTCTACCCGTTCTGGTCGCTGCTGATCATCGCGCTGGCGGTCTTCAGCATCTGGGCCATGGCGGTCGCCCCGAGGCCTACGGAGGTCGAGTACCGCTAGGACGACGCACCGCGACGGGACGGCCGAACGGCCGTCCCGTTCGCCGTGTCCGGGGACCCACCCCACGCTTGGCGCCGCTCGCCCGTTGGGCGAGCGGCGCTGCTGTTTCGCGGCAGAGTCGCTAGCTTTCGCAAGCGACTCCGTCCTTGTCGCGGTCCAGGTGCTCGGCGTACTCAGGTTCGCTTGCCGGGATGTCAGTCGCCCCGTCAGCGCGAGCCTCGGCGCAGTTCTGGTACTCAGAGCCCTGCGCCGGCGCCTGCGAAGATCCGGACCAGGGCTCGCAGCCGGTGCCGTCGTTGTCGGCGTCCAGGTGTTCGCCGAACCTCGGGTGGTTCTCGTCGACGGGTGCCTGGCCCTCGGCGCGGGCCTCGTCGCAGTTCTCGAAGGGCTCCTCCGATTCCTCGGTGTCGGTCTCCTCCGTCTGCGTTTCGGCCGAGGTGCCGTCGTCCGACTCCTCCATCATCGCTTCGTCGTCGCCCGTGTCGAGCGGCTCCATGTCGACCAGTTCGAAGTCATGGGTGACTTCGTGCTCTTGCGTTCGTTCTCCGCCTGCGGGCGAAGTCGCGATGACGCCCAGGACGAGCGTCATGACCCCCGCTGCTTCGAGCAGCAGCCGAGGCAATGGGCTCTTTCGGTGAGAGTGCTCTTCGTGCCATCCGTTGTGGACTGACGGCGAGGACGGTGATCGCATCACTACCTCCAATAGCATCGCTTTCGTGCTATTCGACGACCCCTGCGGGATCCTCCTTCGACAGGATAGGTCGGCGGCTTGAGCCGAGCACTCAAGATCCGGAATCGATGCCCGAAGTCCCTGGTCACGACGGATGACGGCGCGCCTTCCGATTGCATTCGGCACGGGACGACGATGCCGAAAACAGCCAAAGGGCGCGCCGGTCGGAAAGCGAATCTAGAGCACGACGCCCTCGATCTCGAAGGTCTGCACCGTGTTCGCCGGGAACGCGCGGCTGAAGCGCTTGGACGCGACCTGCGTGTCGGTGAACCGCGCGTACCGCTCGGAGCCGCCGGTCTGGGTCGACCAGCGGGTGACCGTTCCATTGGGGACCGTGGCGAAGCGCGAGAGGTCGTACGTGATCGTCTGGGCCGTACCGTAGTTGGTCGTGACGAGCACGAGCCGCCGCGCGGCCGCGTCGTAGGCGGCGACGGTGTTCGCCTCGCCGCCGTCGATGATCCGCATGCCGGGCCGGATGTGGCGCGCGTACTGGGCGTACACGAAGTACTTGGTGTTCGCCGAGCCGAGCGAGCCGGTCTCGTTGTTGGCGTCGATGATGCCCCAGCCGCCGCCGTCGAGCACCTGCCAGTAGCACCAAGCGGTCGGGTGCAGCCAGCGGAAGTCGAGGTTCAGGTTGCGCGCCAGGCGCATCCCGGTGGCGTCGTTCTCGCCGTACTCGGAGTTCCAGAGCTTCTTCCCGGCCGCGCTGACGGCGCTGTAGACCGAGTCGCGCCTGCCGCCCTCGTACTGGTAGCCGTGGACGTTGACCTTCGTGATCTTGCCCTTGGCGGAGGCGGTGAGGCCGTTCCAGGTGCTCACGGCCTGGTCGTACAGGGACTCGTCGGAGGCCGTGATGGGCAGCCATGACAACCCGCGCGCGTCCAGTTCGGCGCGCAGGTGGTCGATGACGATCGACTGTGTCGACACGTTGAAGTGGCAGCCCTCCTGCGTGCCGGTGGCCGTCCACCAGTTCGCGATCGGCTCGTTGAACGGGTCGACGTAGTCGAAGTCGACGCCCCAGTTGTCGTGCGCGTACTTGGCGATGGTGGCCATGTAGACGGCGTGCTGCTGCCGGTTCCACGACTGGAGGTTGTCGGCGTTGCCGTCCGCGCCGCCGGAGGGGTTGTGGTTCACGCACATCCACCACATCGGCGAGTTCGAGAACAGCTCGAAGATGTTGGCGCCGCGGTCGCGGGCCTTCCACATGAGGTTGCGCTGGGCGCTGTCGACGAACCAGTCCCAACTGGAGGAGGCCGGGTCGCTGGAGTTCCAGTCCTTCCAGTAGCCGTCGATCTGGCGCGAGCGCATCATGTTCGGCGAGACGACCATGGACTCGCCGTCGATCGAGTTCCACGAGCACGCGCCCGCGTTGTAGCGCACGATGTTCATGCCCAGGCCGGGCAAGGTGGTGCCGCCGAAGGACACGGAGTTCCTGGTGAACATGATGTCGGCCAGGTCGTTCCGGTTCCCGAAGGCCCGGCCCCACCAGGCGAGCGAGGTGCCCCAGCCTTCCCAGGTGCCCCAGCTGGTGCCGGGGTTGACCGTGGTCGTGTAGTCGGCCTGGGCGGCGGAGGCGACGGCCCCCGAGCCCAGCGCGCCGACGCCGGCGGCGGTGAAGAGTGAACGGCGACGCATGGAGCCTCCAGAAGTGAGCGGTGGAGGCGATCATCGCAGCTGGTATCGAGAAAGTCAACTCCTTCTATTAAGCATGAGAAGAAGTGGCGTCAATGGGTCGTAATATCGACAGGCGTAGATATGATTTGATTGCCGAGGCAGCTCGACGCGGACACCTTCAGGCAGGGTCTTCCAGGGCCGCTTCGCGTTCGGTGCGCCAATCGGCGAGGTAGGGGAGGGCGGCGTCCCTGTTGTGGACCTTGCGGGTCGCTCGGGCCGCCGCGGCGACGGCGGCGAGGTCGGCCTCCTCGACCCGCCAGCCGTACGGATACGGATGGCGGCTCGTGAAGTGGTACATCCACAGCAGCACCAGGTCGCCGTCGTGCTCCAGGACCATCTCGATCCGGCGGGCGCCCCGTTCATGGCGCTCGATCTCCCAGCCGTGCGGACTGCGCGGGGTTGCGGTGAAGTCCGGGTCGTACATCCAGTTCCACCGGCCGTCCGCCATCGCCCGCGGCGCGTCCCGCGGTGTCGCGGCGATGACTTCGGCGAACGTCTCCGGCGTCCACGGGGCCGGGAAGAAGGTCGCCATCGCCACCTGGAGCTCCAGCGGTGTCAGCTGTGTCGAACGGGCGCCGTGCGGTTCCAGTGCGCCGCTGAGGATCTTGGAGGAGAGGGATGGCACTCCGTCGTCCACGAGCGCGACGTGCAGGCGCAGCAGCCTGGTGAACCGGTCGTGGTCCGCGGCTGTCGCAAACGGCGGCAAGGGGAGATCGTCGATGACCGGCCGCCCCCAGGGGGCGTTCTGGGCGTGGATGGAGCTCATCGTCCAAGTGTCCCGGACCCCCGCCCGTCATGCGGTTCAAGCGCCTTGCCGCGGGTACCCACAGTGGAGCGGGCCTCGAACCGAGCGGCCCTGAGAGAGGAGACGCCATGCGCGCGTCATACGTAGGACTGCTCGCCGGGATGCTGGTGGCCTTGGCGATCGTCGTGGGCGACACGATGGCCGTACTCATGGTCATCGTGCTCGGCGTGGTCGGATTCGTCGTCGGTGCCCTGCTGAGCGGGGAGCACCGCTCGTTCCGGCGGACCCGTCGCCGCCGACGCTGACGCGGGTAGGGTGGGGCCGTTCGTGGTCACAACCAGAGCCGAAAGGGCCTCATATGAGTGTCAGTGTGCTGTTCATCGGCGGTACCGGCCGGATCTCCACCTCCTGCGTGCGCGAGGCCGTACGCCAGGGCATGGATGTCACGGTGCTCAACCGCGGCAGGACCGGTGAGCGCACCCTCCCGCCCGAAGTCGCCATCCTCACCGGCGACGCGAACGACCCGGCCTCGGTGCGCGAGGCCCTCGGCGACCGCACCTTCGACGCCGTCGTCAACTGGGTCAACTTCACCCCCGACCAGGTCCGCCGCGACATCGACCTGTTCACCGGCCTCACCGACCAGTACCTGTTCATCAGCTCCGCCAGCGCCTACCAGACCCCGCCCTCGCACCTGCCCGTCACCGAGTCGACGCCCCTGAAGAACCCGTTCTGGCAGTACTCGCGCGACAAGATCGCCTGCGAGGAACTCCTCGTCAAGGCCTACCGCGAGGACGACTTCCCCGCCACGATCATCCGGCCCTCGCACACCTACGACGAGACGATGCTGCCCTTCGACGGCGGCTGGACCGTCGTGGAGCGCATGCGCGCGGGCAAGCCCGTCATCGTCCACGGCGACGGCACGTCACTGTGGACCATCACGCACGCCCGCGACTTCGCCGTCGGCTTCACCGGGCTCCTCGGCAAGGCCGACGCGATCGGCGAGGCCTTCCACATCACCGGCGACGAGGCCCCCACCTGGAACCAGATCTTCGGCTGGGTCGCCGAAGCCGCCGGCGTCGACCCGGACCTCGTCCACGTCGCCAGCGACGCCATCGCCGCCGCCGACCCCCGCTGGGGCGCAGGCCTCCTCGGCGACAAGGCCCACGCGATGGTCTTCGACAACAGCAAGGTCAAGCGCCTCGTCCCCGAGTTCGGTCTCGGCGCCACCCCGTACCGGCTCGGCGCCCGCGAGGTCATCGAATGGTACGACGCCCACCCCGACCACCAGACCGTCGACGCCGAAGCCGACAAGGTGATGGACTGGCTCGCCGAGACCTACGCGCCGCGCCCGATGCCCTAGTCGCCCACGAGCTCCCAGCCGTCGGGCTCGAGGTCCGCGTCCTCGCACAGGAGGGCACGGCCCTCGCGCACCCTGACCTTGTCGACGTACACGCCGCGGCCCTGATACGCCGGGTCGCTCGTGTACCGCCAACGCACCCGCGTCGTGCCGTCCGGCAGCGCCCCGCTCGCCTCGATCCACTGCCGCCCCGAATAACCCGAGAACGCGCCCGCGGTCCGCCAGCAGTGGTCCTCGGTGCGCAGGTCCAGTTCCACAGGCGCCCAGGTCGAACCGTCAGCACTCGCCTCCAGGACCGCCACGTCGGTCGCCTCGGTGTCGTACCACAGCGCGAACGAGACCGCGGCGCCCGAGACCGCGCGCGGCAGCGTCCCCGTCAGCGTCGCGGTGGCCGCATCCGCCTGCCCCGCATACCAAGCGCTCCTGCCGGACCAGGGCCTCCCGAGCGGCTTCACAGGCACCGCCCGGCCCATCGGCCGGCTCGCCGCCCGCCGGTACGCGCTGGCCGTGCCCCAGTTCCGGGTCGGATGGACGCGGTTGGTGAGCAGCACGAGCAGGGTCCCCGCGAGTGGGTCGAGCACGATCGAGGTACCGGTGTACCCGGTGTGGCCCACCGTGACCGGTGAGCTCATCGCGTCCATGTACCAGCGCTGGCCGAGCTGCCAGCCGAGGCCGCGCGCGGCGCTGTCGCCCATCCCGGCGTTCATGTCGGTGAAGATGAGCCGCGCGGTGTTCTCGGTGAGGATCTCGGCGCTCCCGTAACGGCCGCCGTTGAGGATCATCTGGCCGAAGACCGCGAGGTCCCAGGCGGTGGCGAAGACCCCGGCGTGCCCGGCGACGCCGCCGAAGGCCCACGCGTTCTCGTCGTGGACCTCGCCGTGGACCATGCCCCGGCCGGTCCACGGCTGGTACTCGGTGGCGGCGGTGCGGGCGCGGTCCGCCGGGTTGTACCCGGTGTCCTTGAGCCCCAGCGGTTCACAGATGAGCTCAGTGACCAGGGTGTCCAAAGGCTTCTCGGTGACGGTTTCGAGGATCTTGCCGAGGACGATGAGGTTGAGGTCGGAGTACTCGTAGCCGCTCCCTGGCGGGCGCCGCAGCGGCCGCGCGTAGATCGCCTCCATCCGGGCCTGCTCGTCGGGCAGGTTGTACAGGTTGATGAACGCGATCATCCCGGAGGTGTGAGACAGGAGCTGCCCCAAGGTGATCGGCGTCTTCTGGGAGTCGAGCGCGTCGAAGTCGGGCAGGTACTCGATCACGGGAACCTTGAGGTCGATCAGGCCGTCGTCCATCAGTGCGCCGGTCACGGTGGCCGTGAACAGCTTCGAGATCGAGGCCAGGTCGTAGACCGTGTCCGGTTCGGCCGGCGTCCATTCGCCTTGCGGCAGTTCGACGGCCGTCTTCGTCGCCTCGTCCCAACCGGAGTAGCGCAGCCGGTGCCCGCCGGCCTTGTGCTCGACGACCACGCCGTCACGCGCCGCGAGCACGGTGTAGCCGGGGAACGAAGGGGTCGGACCCTCCATGAAGGCCTCGAGGCCGGGCGCGATCCGGTCGATGTGCGCCGCCGTGAGCCGAG
Organism: Glycomyces rhizosphaerae; assembly: GCF_042647865.1. Taxonomy (NCBI): domain Bacteria; kingdom Bacillati; phylum Actinomycetota; class Actinomycetes; order Glycomycetales; family Glycomycetaceae; genus Glycomyces; species Glycomyces rhizosphaerae. The sequence continues at coordinate 91,298 of NZ_JBHRWO010000008.1, read as the reverse complement.
CGTCGTCACAGGAACCGTAACGCAGTTGTACAGGTATTTCAGGGAAGGTCACGTCGTACGGGCCGGCCGTGGGCGGGCCGGTTGGTTCGGGCATGGAGGGGATCTCCTCGGCGTTGGCGCGGGAGGCGAACGCGAGCGCCAACGCCGCCCCCGCCGCGCCCCCGAGCATGGTTCGACGCTGCATCGTGTCTCCTGGTTATCGTGCCATCACTAAGCGGTGCGGCGATAGAGCAAATACGATTCTCTTTGCTCGGAAAACGCATCCAATTCGTCGGCCCACAGCGTCGTCACGTCATCGACGTCCTCGCCCGCCTCGATCGCCAGGCGGACCGCCTGGTTGCCGGTGAGTTTGTCCAGCCAGAACGAGGTCGTGTCCTGCGAGCGCCACCCGTACTGCGGGAAGGCCCGGCGCTGCTCGATGATCATCGCCAGCGCCGTCCGGATCGGATCGAAGTCCCGGCGCGAGGTCACCTGGAGTTCGACGCCGCCGCAGACCTTGGCGGCCCACTTCGAGAACGTCGGCGTGAAGTACGCCTCGCGGAAGCGCGTCCCCGGGATCCCCTGCACCGACTCGGACCACGTGTGGTCGATCCCCGGGGCGCCCAGCAGTTCGAACGGCTTGGTGGTGCCGCGCCCCTCCGAGAGCGCGGTGGCCTCGAACAGGCAGGTCCCCGGGTACGCGACCGCGGTCGCCACAGTGGGCATGTTGGGGGAGGGCGCCACCCACGGCAGGCCCGTCTCCTCGAAGTACATGTCCCGCTTCCAGCCGCGCATCTTCACCACGGTGAGATCGGCAGGGGTGGTGACGAACTCGCCGTTGAACAGTGAAGCGAGCTCGCCCACGGTCATGCCGTGCCGCTGCGCGATCGGCTTGAGGCCCACGAACGTGGCGTGCTCGGGATGCAGCACCGGCCCGCTCGCGGCCTGTCCCGAGACCGGGTTCGGCCGGTCGAGCACCACGAACCGCAGCCCGAGCTGCCCGGCCGCCTCCAAAGCGAGGTACATGGTCCAGATGTACGTGTAGAACCGCGCGCCGACGTCCTGGATGTCGAAGACCAGCGTCTCGACCCCGGCCTCGGCCAGCAGCTCGGCCATCTGGTCCTTGTTGTTGTACGCGTTGTAGACCGGGATGCCGGTCTTCGGGTCGAGGAAGAAGTCCTCGCCCTCGCCGGCCTGGGAGACCCCGCGGAAGCCGTGCTCGGGCCCGAACACGGCCACGATGTCGACCTTGCCGCTGCCGTGCATGAGGTCCACTTCGTGGCTCAGGTCCGGGAGCACGCCGGTGGGGTTCGAGATCACCCCGACGCGCTGGCCGGCGAGTTCGGCGAAGTCGTCCTCGGCGAGGACTTCGATGCCCGTGGCGACGCGCCTGCCAAGGGCCTGGGCGGGGACGGCGGCCGTGGTCGACGCGGCGGTGGCGAGTGCCGCTCCGGCCAGTGCGCTCCCGAGGAGCCTTCTGCGCTGCATGGGATTCCCTATTCGTACGAGAGGCCGTGGCCGAAGCCGAAGAGGACCGATCCGGGGTCGTCCGCCCGCGGGATGTCCACCGGGAGCTTCCCTTCCGGGCTGCGATGCCCGAGGACGACGGCGACGGCCGATTCGAGGCCGTCGGCGGCGTACGAGTACGTCGCGAGGTAGGCGTTGACGTCGTCGGGGTAGTACGCGATGTCGTACGGGTTCCTGACGCCGAGCGCCACCACGGGCACGCCCGTCGCCGCGAGCGCCTTCACGAGGTCCACTTGGGTCGGATTGGCGGCGACCCCGTTGGTGGACACCACGATGAAGCCCTTCCCGTCGGCCGCCGCGACGGCGGCGTCGATCTGCGCCTGGGTGGGCGCGATGCCGGTGACGACGCGGGTCGGGCTGAAGCCGCGCTTCGTGAACTCGGCGGTGAGCACGTTGGTGGTGGTCTCGCCCCAGCCGGTGACGAGCACGGAGCCGCCGTCGGTGGGGATCGGCAGCGTCCCGTCATTCGTGACGAGCGTCGTGGTTCGGTCCGAGATCGCCTGGGCCGCTTCGAGGTTCGCGGCAGTGCCGACGATCTCCGCGACCGCGTCGGGGTCGGCATACGGGTCGTCGTACAGCCCCAGCCGGTACTTGAGGCAGAGGATCCGCAGGACCGACTCGTCGATGCGCTTCTCGGTCAGCTCGCCCTCGGCGACGGCGGTGAGGACCGCGTTGTACGCCAGGTCGAGGTCGACGGGCATGAGCAGCATGTCGATCCCGGCGAGCAGCGCGAGCACCGGAATGCGGTCGTCGCCGTAGCCTTCGCGCACGCCTTCCATGGCGAGCGAGTCGGTGACGATGACGCCCTCGTAGCCCAGTTCGTCGCGCAGCAGTCCGGTGAGGATCGGCTTCGACAGCGTCGCGGGCGTCAAGGTCGGGTCGAGGGCGGGGAACTGGATGTGGGCGCTCATGATCGCGCCGACCCCGGCGTCGATCGCGGCCCGGAACGGCGGCGCGTCGACCTCCTGCCACTCTTCGTAGGTGTGGTCGATCTGCGGCAGGTCGGTGTGGCTGTCGTCCTCGGTGTCGCCGTGGCCGGGGAAGTGCTTGACGGTGGCCGCGAGGTCCCCGCGGGCCTGGTAGCCCTCCACTTGCGCGGCGGCGAACCCGGCGACGTGCTCGGCGTCGGAACCGAAGGAGCGCACGCCGATCACCGGGTTGGCCGGGTTCACGTTGACGTCCGCGTCGGGCGCGAAGTTCACGTTGAGGCCCATCGCGCGAAGCTCGGCGCCGCTGATGACGGCGGCGTCTCGGGCGGCCCCGGGGTCGTGGGTCGCGCCGAGCGCCATCGCCCCGGGCAGTTGCGTGGCGGGCGGGCCGATGCGCACGACCAGGCCGTGCTCCTGGTCCGTGGCGATGAGCAGCGGGTCGCCGCCGTCCGCTGTGGACGCTGCCTGGAGTCCGTTGGAGAGGCCCGTGATCTGGTCCGGGTTCGCGACATTGTTCGACCAGGCGAAGTAGATGATGCCGCCGACCTTATAAGCGGCGATGAGTTCGGCGGCGTTGTTCACGCCGTGCGTCTCCTGGTTCTTGGCGACGTCGGCGGCCTCTTGGGTGTCCGCAGTGCGTCCGTAGGCGTAGACGGTGAAGAGCTGGCCGACCTTCTCTTCCAGCGACATGGCCTTCAAGCGGCGCTTGGCGAACCGCTGCGCGCCCCGGTCGCCGTGAGCCTGGGCGGCACCGGCGGTGGCGGCGGCCGCGGCGGCACCGAGGGCGGCGGCGAGCACGGTCCGGCGGGGATGGGTCTCCATTGAGCGGACTCCAGTCTGAGCGATGGGGCGGGCCGCGAGGTCCCTTTTCGACCGGCTTTGGCCCGATCCGCTCATCCTGGCAGAAAGCTTCAAGTCTAGGCAAGGCTGCGGAGCAAATTTTCAAGTGAAGGAACGATAACGATCCGTTTCCTTCATGATGAACGGCCGCCGCCCGGTGCTTCCTTCGAACGGCCGCCTCCGCGTAGGCTGCGTTGCATCGCGCCGCCGCAATGAGAAGAGGGCCCGCATGGCATCCGAGGTCGTCGTCGTGCACGCCAACGAGACACCGCCCGATTCGTGGGACGCCGCGGTGTTCCTCGCCGGACCCCTCCCCAGATCCGCCGAGGTCCCGGCGTGGAACCGCGAGGCGGTGGCGCTGCTGCGGGAGCGGTGGCGCCAGGAGGGCCGCCTGGTCGTCTTCACCCCTGAGCTGCGCGAGGGCGTGCTCGCCGACTACACGGGACAGGTCGAGTGGGAGCACCGGTGGCTGCACGCGGCCGACGTGATCCTGTTCTGGGTACCGCGCGACCTGGACACCATGCCCGCGTTCACGACCAACATCGAATGGGGCGCCTGGTACGACTCCGGGAAGGTCGTCTTCGGCGCACCCGTGGGAGCGCCCAAGAACGAGTATCTCCTGCATCTCGCCGCGTCCAGCGGCGTCCCCGTCGCGGACACGCTCGGCGGCGCGGCCGATGCCGCTCTCGCCATGGTCGACGCCGGCTCCCGCCGGGCCGGCGGCGAGCGGTCCGTGCCGCTCCTGGTGTGGCGCACCGACAGCTTCCAGTCGTGGTACGGCGCCCAGCGCGCCGCCGGGAACCGGTTGGTCGGCGCCCGCGTGGAGTGGACGTTCCGGGTCGGGCCCGGCCGCGAGGCCGTGCACTACTGGGCGGCGCAGGTCCAGGTCCACGTGGCCGCCGAGGACCGGGTGAAGTCGAACGAGGTCGTGATCTCGCGACCCGACACCGCCCAGGTCCTGCTGTACCGGCCCGGCCCGAGCCCGGAAGCGACGATCGTGGTGCTGGTGCGCGAGTTCCGGTCCCCGGCGTCGACGGCGGACGGGTTCGTGCACGAGCTGCCCGGCGGCAGCGGCGACGAGCCGGACGTCGCCGTGCAGGCGCTCGAGGAGGTCCGGGAGGAAACGGGTCTGCGCTTGGGCATTGACCGGATGCGGTTCGTCGGCGCCCGTCAGGTCGCCGCGACGGTGTCCGCCCACCGGTCGCACCTGTTCGCCGCCGAGCTCACCGCCGATGAACTCGATTGGCTTCGCGCGCATCAGGGAACTGCGAACGGCGTCGGCGAGACCGAGCGGACCTGGGTCGAGATCACGACCTTCGGCGACATGCTGGACGGCGCCCTGGTCGACTGGTCCACATTGGGCATGGTCGCCCGCGCGCTCAACCGCCCGAACGCGGCTTGAGGGGCGTCACTGGAGCGCCGGCCGCTCGAATTCGAGGGTCCCGCCGTCGGCGTCCAAGGTCGCCTCGAGCCCCAACGGGATCGTGAGCGCCGGGACGCAGTGGCCGAAGCCGAACTCCTCCACGACCGGGATGAACATCCCGATGAACTGCTCGTACAGGACCTCGCGGACCGCCTCGTACGGGCCGCAGTCGCCCCAGGAACCGAGCACGACCCCGGCGATACCGTCGAAGTACCCGGCCCGCCGCAGCTGCGTCAGGGCCCGGTCGATGCGGTACGGCGCCTCGCCGACGTCCTCGAGGAGGAGCAGCCCGCCGTCGACGTCCCGCCGGTGGTGGACGGTCCCGGCCTCGGCGGCCAGGATCGTCAGGGTCCCACCGAAAGTGACCCCGGTGGCCGTCCCGCCCCGCATCGGCTTGGCGGTGGGCGAGGCGATCCGCCGGACCCGTTCGGGTTCGAACAGGGTCAGCCGCAGATGCTCCTGCATCTCGGCGTTCTCGGCGAACGCCGACCAGCTCGGCATCGGACCGTGGACCTGGGACACCCCCAGTTCCAGGGCGATCGCCTCGTGCATCGCCGTCATGTCGCTGAAGCCGACGAACGCCTTCGGCTCGACCTGCCGCAGCGCTTCCCAGTCGATGTGCTCGAGCATCGTCTGCGAGCCGTAGCCGCCGCGCGCCGCGATCACGGCCGCGAACGACGGATCCAGCCACGCCCGCGCGAAATCGGTGGCCCGGTCGGCGGCGGCCCCCGCGAACAGGTGCCAGGTCGAATCCGCATGGGGCATCAGGACCGGCTCGAGGCCCCAACTGCGCAGGACCGCCAGACCGGCGTCCATGCCGCCCGGGGGAGTGGGGCTCGCGGGCGAGACGATCGCGACCCGGTCGCCCGGGACGAGCCGCCGCGGACGGCGCAGTTCCTTGAGGCTCAAGGCTTCAGCTCCAGTGTGAAGTCGGGGCCGGGGAACCCGAAGACCTGCGCGTACAGGGCGTGCTCGGCGAGCACCGCGTCCACGATGGTCGAGTCGCGCCGGAAGCCGTGCTGCTCGCCCTCGTACGTGCGGTAGGCGTGCGGGACGCCCTTGCCCGCAACGCGCGCAAGGAGCTTCTCGGCCTGCGCGGGCGGGCAGATCTCGTCCTCCAAGCCCTGCAGCAGGATGAACGGCACCTCGATGTCCTCGGCGTGGTGCACGGGGGACCGCTCGATCGAGCGCTCTTCGAGGACCCCGGGCGGGCCCACGAGCGAGTACACGTACTGCGATTCGAAATCGTGCGTGTCGTTCCCGCTCCAGCCCGAGAGGTCGAGGATCGGGTACTTCACCACCGCGCACGCGTAGACCCCACGGGTCGCAGGCGAGGTGAGCGACGCGGCCGCCGTCCAGCCCCCGGCGCTGCCGCCGCGGATCGCGAGCCGCGCCGGATCGGCGGTGCCCTCGGCCGCGAGGGCCCTCGCCACGGTCGCGCAGTCCTCCACGTCCACCTCGCCCCACCGCTCGCGCAGCCGCTCCCGGTACTCGCGGCCGTAGCCCGTCGACCCGCCGTAGTTCACCTCGACCACGCCGATGCCGCGCGACGTGAAGTAGGCCAGCTCCATGTCGAGCACCGCCCGCACGTGACTGGTCGGCCCACCGTGGACCCACACCGCATAGGGCGGCTTCTCGCCCTGGGGCCCTTCGAACTCCGGGTTCCGCGGCGCGTAGACGTGCGCATGGACGTCACGCCCCTCCGGGGACGTGAACGTCCGGTGCTCAGGGAAGGGGTACCAGCCGGGGTCGACCCGGTCCTCGTGCGCGGCGGCGACCACCTTCGCCGTGCCCTTGACGGTGTCGACCTCGACCACCGCATATCCCGTGCTCGGGCTCGCGGCCATGCCGTAGACCTTGTCGCCGACCGCGCAGATCCCCGCGGCCCAGTCGGTCCACGGGCCCTCGACCGGGTTCAACTTGCGCTCCCAGGCGTCGAAGATCCCGAGCCGGCTCTCGCCCCTGCCGTGGACCGCCGCGATGTCGCCGCTGGCGAGGATCTGGAACCACGGCTGCCCGAGCGTCCACATCGGGCCGGCGAACTCCTCCTCGGCGGCGTGGACCGTCCCGTGCTCGTTGTCGTACACGTCGACCCAGTGCAGGTTCCACCAGCCGCCCCGGTCACCCGCGTAGATGAGCTCGCTCCTGTTGGACCATTCGATCTGCGCCACCGACTGGTCGTGCACTCCCGCGATCCGGCGGGGACGCGAGAGGACACCGTCCTCGTCGACCGAAGCCAGCCACACTTCGGTCTCGTCCCAAGGCATGTGCGGGTGGTTCCACGCGATCCACGCGATCGCGCCGCCCTCCGGATGCAGCTTCGGCCCGGCCACGAACCGGTTGGCGTCGTCGGTCAGCTCGCGGACCTTCGCCCGGTCGTGCGCGGCGGAACCGTCGAGCGGCACCGCTGCGAGCATCCTGCGCACGTCGGTGGGCCGGCCCCCGGTGAACTCCTCCAGGACCGCCCAGACCTCCCCGAACTCCTCCATGATCATCGGCTCGCACCAGCGCAGGCCGCTCGGGACCGCCCCGACCGGCGTGAGCGGGCGCGGCTCGCCGCCGCCGTCCGGCTCGAACGCGTACAGCCGCTGGTCGGCGAAGTTCGCGAAGACCACGCGAGGACCGTCCTCGCTCGCGAACCCCGCCCATGGCATGCCGCCGTACTCGTGGACGCGGCTGCGCACGTTCCAAGGCGCGGGCAGGACCGATGCGGCCGTGCCGTCCGCGCGGCGCCGCACCAGGGTCCGCCGCCCGCCCTCCTCGGGACGCGGCTCGGTCCACCACAGCTCATCGCCGACCGCGCCGAGGAACCCCGGCCGCCCGTCCGCGGCCGCGACCAAGTCGACGGTGATGGGGGACTCCCAAGCGCCGTAAGGGGATTGCTGCACCATCGCGGTGTTCTCCTCTATGCGTTCCGCAGGAAGTCGTCCAGCACTCGCAGTCCGAAATGCAACCCGTCGACCGGCACCCGCTCGTCGACACCGTGCGCGAGCCGCCCGTATCCGAGCTCGGCGCTCTGCCCCAGCGGCGAGAAGCCGTAGCCGGTGATGCCGAGCTGCGCGAACTGCTTCGCGTCGGTGCCGCCGGACATGCAGAACGGCACCGGCCGGCCCTCCGGATCGAACTTCGCGATCGCCGCGCGCATCGCCGCGAACGTAGGGGAGTCGACCGGCGCACTCAGCGGCTGCGTGCGGTGCTGGTACTCCCAGTCCACGTCAGGCCCGCACAGTTCATCCATCGTGGCCTCGAATTCGGCCTCGCCGCCCGGCACCACCCGACCGTCCACTTCGGCGAACGCATGCTCGGGGATCACGTTCACCTTGTACCCCGCCTGCAGCACCGTGGGGTTCGCACTGTTGCGCAGCGTCGATTCGATCAACTGCGCGGCCGGGCCGAGCTTCGCCAGCAAACCGTCGACGTCGTCCAGGTCCGGTTCCGCGCCATAGATGTCGGCCAGCTCGTGGAGCGCCGCCCGCACCGTCGGCGTCAGCCGCAGCGGCCACTCGTGCGCGCCGATCCTCGCGATCGCGGCCGCGAGCTTGCTGACAGCGTTGTCCGGGTTGGTCTTCGAACCGTGACCGGCCGTACCCGAAGCCGAGAGCCGCAGCCACGCCGTCCCCCGCTCGCCCGCCCCGATCGGATAGAGCCGCAGGCCGTTCCCGCCGTGGAAGGTGAATCCGCCCGACTCCGAGACGCCCTCGGTACAGTCAGCGAACAGGTCCGCGTGCGCTGCGGCGAGGTACCCCGCGCCGTACTCGGCGCTGGCCTCCTCGTCGGCGGTGAACGCCACGACGATCGGCCGCCGCGGCCGGACCCCGGCCCTCGCCCAGGCCCGCACGGCCGCCAGGACCATCGCGTCCATGCTCTTCATGTCGATAGCCCCGCGGCCCCATAGCATCCCGTCGCGGATCTCGCCGGAGAACGGGTGGACGCTCCAGTCGGCGGCCTCGGCCGGCACCACGTCGAGATGGCCGTGCACGAGCAGCGCATCGGCGTCAGGGTCGGTCCCCTCGATCCGGGCGACCACATTGGAGCGGTTCGGGGCCTTCTCCACGATCTGCGCCTCGACGCCGACCTCGGCCAGCCTCGCGGCCGCGTACTCGGCGGCCTCCCGCTCGTTCCCGTCCCCGCCACCGTGATTGGTGGTGTCGATCCTGATCAGCTCCGACGTGAAGCGAACGACCTCATCGAGAGCGACCGCATCGATCGGCTCACCCATACTGCTCCTCCATCGCCGCCGAGGCGATCGTCGTGACGGCCTTGAAGCACCGGATGGCCTCGTACATCGTCGGCAGTTCGAACGCGATCCGCCGCTCGCCCTCGCGCTCCACACCCGGGATCACCGTCACCGCGCCGGCCAGGTGCTCGGCGTCGAACTCGACCTCGATCCGGTGCGGCCCCGCCTCCACGGGATCGCGCCGCCCGGCCAGCGCCACCGCTTCGGCCGCGCCCTTGCGGATCGCCCGGATCGCCCACTTCGGGGTCCGGCACGCGGCCGAGTACCGCGAGATGTAGTCCTTGACCGCGATGCCGACCGCCTTGGGCGCGTAGCCCTTCGCGTCCTCGATCGTCTTGTCGTCGCCGGTCACCATGATCACCGGGACCCCGAATTCGGCGGCGAGGGCCGCGTTCAAGCGGCCTTCGCTGGCGCGCACCCCGTCGAGCCACACACCGGTGATCGTGTTCGCCAGGTAGGTGTGCGCGAGCACGCCCTCCAGGCCCGCTCCGGCGTGGTAGCCGAGGAACACCACCGCATCCGCGCCCCGTACACCCTCCATCATGGAGAGATCCTTGTGGCGGCCGCTGATCACGGTGGCCGGCCATTCGAACCGCTCGGGCATGAGGTTGCGCATCGACCAGTGCGCGTCGTTGACGATGATCTCGCGCGCACCGCCTCGGTGCAGCCCCTCCACGGCGGCGTTCACCTCGTCGGTGAACAAGGGCCGCATCCGTTCCCAGCCGGGACCTCCCGGCAGCACGTCGTCGGGGCAGGTGACGCCGGTTGCGCCTTCCATATCGGCGCTGATCAGGATTTTCACACCGCCATCTTCGCACTTTCGTGCAACTCCCGGTCGAGATGGCACGCGACCAGGTGCGGTTTCGCCTCGGGCCCAAGGATCTTCAGGTCCTCGCTCCCGCACTGGTGCAGCACCTCGGCGGCGTTGCCCGAGGCCACTTCCTGGCAGCGGGGCCGGAACCGGCACCCGCCGGGGATCTTCGACGCGTCCGGCAGTTCACCGGCGAGCACGATCGGTTCCGCGACAGGGGAGTCGGGGAGGACCGACACGAGCGCCCGCGTGTACGGGTGCCGCGGCGCCGTGAGCACCTGCTCGACGGGGCCCTGCTCCACGATCCGGCCCAGGTACATGATCGCGATCCGGTCCGCGATGCTCCACGCCAGACCGAGGTCGTGCGTGATCACCAGTGCCCCGAGGCCCTGCTCTTCTTTGAGTCGCAACAGCAGCGAGAGGATCTCGCCGCGCACGGAAGCGTCCAGGGACGCCACCGGTTCGTCCGCGACCAGCAGGCTCGGCTGCAGCACCAGCGCCCCGGCGATGACCACGCGCTGGCGCTGGCCGCCCGAGAGCTCGTGCGGGTACGCGAGGAAGAACTGCTCGGGCGGGCGCAGGCCCGCGCGCGAGAGCGCCTCGGCGACCCTCCCGGGCTCGTCGTCGGTGATCCCGTGGATGCGCAGGCCCTCGGCCACCGCGTCGTAGACCGTGTGCCGCGGGTTCAGCGCACCGGTCGGGTCCTGCAGCACCAGCTGCACCTGCCGCCGGTACGCCTTGAGCGCCTTGGTCGAGAAGCGCAGCGGCTCCCCGCCGAACGCCACGGTCCCGCCCGTGGGGCGCTCCAGACCGAGCAGTGTGCGCGCCAACGTGGTCTTGCCGCAACCGGACTCGCCCGCCAGCGCCACGATCTCGCCCGGCGCCACGTCGAGGTCCACCCCGTCCACGGCGCGCGCGACCCGCCCGCCCGGCAGGCCGAACTCGACCCGCAGCTCCCTGGCGGTCAGCACCTTTTCATTGGACGCAGTGCTATTGGACGACAACGGGTTCACCTTCCTGGGCGACGAAACACGCACTGATCCGCGCGGGCCCGACCTCGAGCAGCTCCGGCGAGGACTCGCCGCACCGTTCCACCGCCACCGCGCACCGCGGCCGGAACGAGCAGCCTTCGGGCAGCCGCACCGGGTCCGGCGGGTCGCCGGCGAGGCCACCGGGCTTCTTGCGCGCGGCCGGGTCGCCGATCACCGGGAACGCCGCGCCGAGCGCCGCCGAATACGGGTGGCGCGCGTTCGCGAACACCTCGTGGGCGGGGCCCTGCTCGACGATCCGGCCCGCGTACATCACCGCGGCCCGGTCGCACACGGCCGACAGCACTGAAAGGTCGTGGCTGATCATCATCAGTCCCACGCCGCGTTCGGTGACGAGGTCCGAGATCAACTGCAGCACTTGGGCCTGCACCATCACGTCGAGAGCCGTCGTGGCCTCGTCGGCGATGATGAGGTCGGGGTCGCACGCGAGCGCCATCGCGATCATCACGCGCTGGCGCTGTCCGCCCGAGAGCTCGTGCGGGAAGCTGCGGGCCCGCGAAGGCGGCAGCCCGACGCGTTCCAGCAGCGCTTCGGCGCGTTTCGCGGCGTCAGCGGGAGTCGTCTTCTCGTGCACCAGGATCGGCTCGGCCACCTGCCGTCCGATCCGGTGCACCGCGTTGAGCGAGTGCATCGCCCCTTGGAACACGATCGACGCGCCGGTCCAGCGCACCGCCCGCAGCCGCCCCCAGCCCATCGCGAGCAGGTTCTCACCGTTGAGCAGGATCTCTCCGCTGACTTCGGCGCTCTTGGGCAGCAGCCGCAGCACCGCCATCGCCAGTGTCGACTTCCCGCAACCGGACTCGCCCGCGATGCCGAGCGTCTCTCCGGCGTCCACGGTCAGGTCCACGCCGCGCACGGCCGGGATGCGTCCGCGCGAACCGGTGTAGGTCACCCGCAGGTCCTTGAACTCCAGCAGCGTCACGACTGCTCACCTCGCAGCCTCGGATTGAACACGGCCTCCAGGGCCCGCCCGCACATCATGAACGCGAGCACGACCAGCAGGATCGCCAGGCCCGGCGGCAGCAGGTACCACCACGCGTGCGCCGAGACCGCACCGTTGTCGGAGGCGCGGTTGAGGATCGAACCCCAGGACACCACGCTCGGGTCGCCCAGGCCGAGCCATGCCAGGGACGATTCCATGAGGATCGCGGAGGGCACCAGCAAGGTGGCGCTGGCGAGCACCAGCGGCAGCACGTTCGGGAGGATGTGCTTGCTCATCAGGTGCCAGTGCCCGGCGCCGAGTGCCTTGGCGCGCTCGAGGAACGGTCGGGACTGCACCGTCAGGGTCTGCGCCCGCACGAGCCGGGTCGTGCCCGACCACGAGACGAGCGCGATGACGGTGATCGTGGTGGCCATGCTCCGGCCGAGCACGGCCAGCAGCGCGATGGCCACGACCAGGCTGGGCAGCACCATGAACCAGTCGGAGACGCGCAGCGCGATCCAGCCGTACCAGCCGCCCACGTGGCCGCTGGTGACGCCGACGGCGGTGCCGATGAGGATCGCCACCACGGTGGCCGTCAGTCCGATGAGGAGCGACAGGCGCGAGCCCCAGAGTGTGAGCGCCAGGACCGACCGGCCCGTCTCGTCGGTGCCGAGCGGGAACGCGGCGCTCGGCGGTTCCATGCGCCCGCCGGTGGCCTGCGTGACCGAGAGCGCCGACTCGTCGATGAGGATCGGCGCGCTGATCGCTAGGACCACGATGGCGCCCAAGAGGACCAGGCCGATCATGCCGGTGCGCTGGCTGCGGTAGGCGGCCCAGGACCGGGCGAAGGACTGCCGCCGCCGCGCCCGTCTGAGGGCGCCCGGTGAGACTGTTGTAGTCGTCATGACCTGCGAATCCTGGGATCGATGAACCAGTAGAGGATCTCGGCGCACAGCACCGCGAGGATGGTGGAGCTCGAGAAGAGCACGAACAGCGCCTGGAGCACGGGCCGGTCGGGGTAGAAGATCGACTGCACGAAGAGGCTGCCGAGGCCGGGCCAGCTGAAGACCGCTTCGGTGACGATGGAGCCGTTGACGACCGATCCGAGCGCGAGGAACACGAGCGTCACGGTGGGCAGCAGCGCGTTCGGCACGGCGTGCTTCTGCCGCACCTCGTCGTCGCGCAAGCCCTTGGCGCGGGCCGTGGTCAGGTAGTCGCTGCCGATCTCGTCCAAAATAGAGGACCGCATGATCATGAGGTACCCGGCGTAGACGACCGCCGTGTAGGTGAGCACCGGCAGCACCAGGTGGTGGCCGATGTCGAGCGCCTGCGACCAGAAGTCCGGCGGCGTGCTCGGCGAGCGCATCCCGTTGACGGGAAAGATCCCCAGGTAGCGGGCGAAGACCAGGATCACGATCATGCCGAGCCAGAACGTCGGCGCCGAGTACAGGAGCAGCCCGGCCGTGACGTGTCCCTTGTCGAACCGGCTGCCCTGCTTCCAGCCCGAGCGCGTCCCGATCCAGAAGCCGAGCAGGACCGCGAGCACCATCCCGGTGCCGGACAGCAGGAGTGTGGCCGGGAGCCGCTCCACGATGAGGTCGAAGATCGGGCGGCGGTACTGGAAGGACTCGCCGAGGTCCATGGTGAGCGTCCCGGCGATGTAATCCCAGAACTGCTGCCACAGCGGCTCGTCGAGCCCCATTTCGGCCCGCATCGCGGCGCGCTGCTCGGGCGTGACCGGCCGCTCCTTGGTGAGCTGGTCGATCGGGTCCCCGGCGATGAGCCGGAAGATGAAGAACGAGGAGAACAGCACCAACAGGAGTGACACGGCCGCCCCGCCGACGTGCCTGAGCACGTACCGGCCGAAGCCGCTCGAGGTCCGCTTCGAGGAACGCCCCGCGGACGGGGCCTCGACCGAGGCCCCGTCCGCGGGTAGGGAACTGTCCGTCATTCGCGCTCGTCAGCCGTCTTCTTGCGCCGCATCACGAACACGGCCGCGCCGGCCGCCGCGACGATCACGGCCGCGCCGATCGCGATCCACACCCACATCGGGACGCCGCCGGTCTCCTCGGCGTCCATGGGCTGCGCGGTGTAGTACGACCACGTGAAGCCCTGCTGGCCGGTGACCATGCCGCCCTCGGGCTGCGTGGTCATGCCGGTCACGCGGTCGTGGTTGTACGCCTCGAGCACGTTCTGGTAGTACAGCCAGATCACCGGTGCGTCCGTGTAGAGCAGCTCCTGCTGCCGCTTCACCAGCTCGGCCCGGGCGTCCGGGTCGGACTCGACCTTCTGCTGCGCGTGGAGCGCGTCGAACTCGGCGTTGCAGTAGGAGTTCTCGCTCGAGCGCTCCGAACCGTCGGTGAGGGTCGGCAGCACCGCGCAGGTGTGCATGCCCAGCTGCTCGGTCGGGTTCGGGCCCACGCCCCAACCGGAGAACGCGATGTCGAACTCGCCCAGGTACGCCAGGTCGTTCAGGCTGCCCTGCTCGATCGCCTCGGGCTTGGTCTCGATGCCCAGCTCGGCCCACCACTCGGACACGAAGTCCACGATGGTGGCGTACGCGGTGTTGTCGGCGTGGTGGTAGAACCGGAAGCTCAACCGCTCCCCGCCGCCCGGCATCGTCCGGATGCCGTCATCGCCGCGCGCGTACCCGGCCTCGTCGAGCATCCGGTTCGCCTCGGCGATGTCGAACTCGACCAAGGCGTCGCCGCCGTCCCAATGCCACTGCTCGAACAGCGACGGGATCAGCGAGGTCGCGGGTGTGCCGCTGCCGTCGAGGACGGTGTCCACGAGGGCCTGCTTGTCGATCGCGGTGTGCAGCGCCTGGCGCACCACCGGGTCCTTCAGTGCCGGATGCCCGTCGCCGAACTCGGTGCCGTCCTGCGTGACCGTGCCGTGGTTGATCGTGAGCGACACGTACCGGCGGCCCTGCACGTCATTGGTGGTCACATGGTCTTGGCTTTCGAGCGCGCCGATCTGGGCCGGGTTCAGCCCGCCCTGCATGCCGTTGCCGACGATGTCGACGTCACCGGCCTCGAGCGCGGCCACGGCCGCGTCGGTCTCGACGTAGTAGTCGTAGACGACCTCGTCGAAGCCCGGCGCGCCCTCCCAGTAGTCCTCATTGGCCTCGAGCCGGATGAACTCGTCGGTCTTGTACTCAGTGACCTGGAACGGGCCCGAGCCCACCAGCGGCAGCTCGTTCGCGTCGTCCGCCGAAGGATCGGCGTACTGGGACCAGATGTGCTCGGGGACGACGTACACCTCGCGGCTCAGCACCTCGGCCGGGGCCGGCTCGGCCAGCGTCAGCACGAACGTGGACTCGTCGGGCGCCTCGGCGCTCACCAGGTTCGCCGCGAAGTCGATGTTCCAGTCGCGGATCGCCTGGTTCTCGATGAGCAGGCCGTACGTGTAGGCGACGTCATCGGCCGTCAGCGGCTCGCCGTCGGACCAGGTGGCGCCCTCGCGGATCTTGAACGTCCACGTCAGACCGTCCTCGGACTCCTCCCACTCGGTCGCCAGGCCCGGGGTCGGCTCGTAGCCCTCGGCGCCGATCCGCACCAGCGTCTCGTACGTCATCATGCTGGTCTCGTAGGTGATGACGAACCGCCGCTTGAACGGGTTGAAGGTGTCGACCTCCTGGTTCGTGGCGATCAAGAGGCTGTCGACGTCGTTCTCTTGGGCTGCGGCGCTGGGCGAGGCCACCGCGAGCGCACCGGCCGACAGCGTCAGCGCGGCCACGGCGGAGAGGAACCGCCGTATCAGGGCATGGGGATTCATGGGGTGCAAGTCCTCGCATTCGATTCCAGGAGACGGGCGCGCCGGCGGGCGCGCCGCCGGTCCTCGATGTACCGACCAGAATGACGGAACACTTCTTGAGTTGTCAATGAAGTGAAGAAAGTTTTCATTGCCGCAACATGATACGACCCCGTCCCCCCGAACCCGGTGAGCGCCCAGAGCGACATCGCCGACCGCCTCGAGCGGAGGTCGTCACGGCCGTGCAGGCCGCCGCGGGGAACGCGACCCCGCTCATGGCCTACACGATCGTCTACGCCTTCTCGAACGTCGTCCTGCCGCTCCTGGGCCCGATCGTCGTCGTCATTGCCCACGCCCTCGGCTAAAGGCTCCAGGTCCCGTTGGTGTTCAACATGATCGAGTAGACCGAGTCCGTGGCGGTAATGAAGAGGCGGTTGCGCTTCGGGCCGCCGAAGACCAGGTTCGACACGCTGGGCTGCGGGATCGGGAGCGTCGCCAGGTGGGTGCCGTCAGGGTCGAAGCAGTACACGTCTGCCGCGGCGGCCCAGACCCGGCCCTCGACGTCCACGCGCAGGCCGTCGAGGCCCCCGCCCGGGGACGAGGCGAACACTTCGCCGCCGCTGAGCTTGCCGCCGTCGACATTGAAGCGGCGGATGTGGCCGCCCATGGTGTCGGCGATGTAGAGCACGGATTCGTCGGGGGAGAAGGCGAGCCCGTTGGGCCGCTGGAAGTCGTCGACGACCCGCTCCACATCGCCCGAGGGGTCGACCCGGTACACGTGGCAGCCGTCGATCTCCGGTTCCGACTTGTAACCCTCGTAGTCGCTGGTGATGCCGTAGGGCGGGTCGGTGAACCAGACCGCGCCGTCACTGGAGACGACGACGTCGTTGGGGCTGTTGAACCGCTTGCCCTCAAAGCGATCGGCGACCACGCTGATCGAGCCGTCCAGTTCGGTCCGGGTGACCCGCCGCTCCCCGTGCGAGCAGGACACCAGGCGCCCTTGGCGGTCGAGGGTGTGGCCGTTCGTGTACCCGGCGGGGGAGCGGAAGACGCTCACCGAGCCATCGGTCTCGTCCCAGCGCATGATCCGGTCGTTCGGGATGTCGCTGAACAGCAGGTACTTCCCGGAGGGCACGTACACCGGACCTTCGGTCCAGCGCCCGCCGGAGAACAGGCATTCGAGGTAGTCGTCGCCCGCGACCCTGAAGCGATCGTCGAATTTTCGGAAACCCACCGGATCATTGTGCATCGAAACTCCTCGATATAGCCTGTGTGCGACCGTGAACAGCTCGTTCCGGTCGATGTGTCCGGCATACAGCCGGACACACGTTAGCTGAAGCGAAGGTCGGCCGGGACGGGCCCGGCCGCCGCGAACAGACAGGATCGAAGATGGGACCGGCACTCCCCTATGAACGCAGACGGCTGCGCGCCGCCATCGCCGCCACCGCCGTGGCGGTGGTGGCCGCGGGCGGTACGGCGTTCACCGTCATGACGGCCGAGGCGGCCACTACGGGTTGCGAAGTCGACTACCAGGTCACCGCCGAGTGGCCCGGCGGCTTCAATGCCAATGTGGACATCACCAATCTCGGCGACACCGCGTTCGACCCATGGAAGCTCGAATGGGACTTCCCCGGCACGCAGAAAGTGGCGAACGCCTGGAACACCAGCGCAACGCAGTCCGGTGTGCACGTCATCGCCTCGGGCGTCGACTACAACAAGCGGCTCGCGTCCGCTTCAACGGCGAGCTTCGGCTTCACCGGCACCTTCGCCGGCAGCGCGAACGCCGTTCCGGAGTCCTTCCGGCTCAACGGCGTCGAGTGCACCGGCGACACCGGTGAACTGCCGACCGACCCGCCCACGAACGTCACCGCCTCACCCACGGAGGTCCCGACCGGCGGCACCGGCCAGGACGAGTGGAGCCCGCCCTCGAACCTCGTCCAGCCGCTCAACGAGGTCTGGGCCCACGTCGAGGACACCTACAACCTGAACTTCCGCAATTTCGGCTGGGACCAGATCATGGCCACCGGCGGCTCGATCAACTACTGCGTCCGTTGGGACTCGCGGAACTCGGTGTCGCTGCAGACCCGCGACGCGATCGAGGCGAAGCTCCAGCAGCAGTACGACCTCTGGTTCGACCAGATGGCCGGCTGGAACGAGTTCCCCTTCGACCAGATCGACGTCAACGTGGTCGGCTGGGCCGCTTACGACCGCAACCACCTGCAGTGGAGCGACTCCTCGGTGGACGTCTACATAGGGGACATCCGCGAGGACGCGCCCCAGTGCTCCGAGGCCTGCGGGCGGTTCTTCCACCAGGACGGGAACTACTCCCAGTGTCCGGGTGGCGCGGCGCATCACTACGACCAGAGCCTGTGGCTGACGCAGGGCATGGGCGGCGGCGCGGGCGGCGACTGGGGCCAGCGCATGGGCCAGGAGTACTTCGTGAACTCGTTGAACTCCAGCCAGATCACGATCTACCTCCACGAACTGGGCCACACGTTCGGCCTTGACGACTTCTATGACTGGACGCCGACGGGCCAGTGCTGCTTCATCATGAACGCGGGCTCCTCGGCGACGATCACCGAATTCGACCAGTGGATGCTGCGCGACTGGTGGCGCCACCTCAAGAGCCGCTACGGCTACTGACTCTCCGATCCGACGGCGGCGGACCTCCGGGTCCGCCGCCGTTCGCGTGACGCGAAACGCCCGAAAGGCGGACACGGTTGGTCGGCAACGACCGATAGCGTTTAGCATTGTCGAACGAGGCTTTGTCAAAGGCGGCATTGTCGAGGGCGGCACTGCCGAGTGCCGCCACCGAGGGAACGGAGGCGCGCGGATGGCCAAGAACATCCAGTCGCTCGAGCGGGCGGCGGCCATGCTGCGGCTGCTCGCGGGCGGCGAGCGGCGCCTCGGCCTGTCCGACATCGCCTCCTCGCTGGGCCTGGCGAAGGCGACGGCCCACGGCATCCTCCGCACCCTCCAGCACGAGGGCTTCGTGGAGCAGGACCCGGGCTCGGGCCGCTACCAGCTGGGCGCCGAGCTCCTGCGCCTGGGCACCACGTACCTCGACGTCCACGAGCTGCGCGCCCGCGCGCTGGTGTGGACCGACGACCTCGCGCGCTCCGGTGGCGAGGCGGTCTATCTCGGTGTGCTGCACCAGCAGGGCGTGCTCATCGTCCACCATGTCTTCCGCCCGGACGACAGCCGCCAGGTCCTCGAGGTCGGCGCGATGCAGCCGCTGCACTCCACAGCGCTCGGCAAGGTCCTCGCCGCGACCGACCCGGTGGCCCACGCCGAGCTCGTCGAGGCCAAGCGCGAGCCCTTCACGGCCCGCACGGTCACCGACCTCGACGACATCGAGCGGTCGCTGGAGCAGACCCGCGCCCAGGGCTACGCCATTGAGATCGAGGAGACCCTGGAAGGGGTGGCCGCGGTGTCGGCCCCGATCTTCGACCGGCGCCGCCTGGCGGTCGGGGCGGTCGGCATTACCGGCGCCGTCGAGCGGGTGTGCCGGGACGGCGAGCTGCGTCCGGAGCTCATCGCGGCGGTCCGCGACACGGCCCGCTCCGTCTCCCGCGATCTCGGGGCCAAGCCCTTCTAGCGTTTCGTCCCATTACGCCATATTTTTGCGGTTCCCATGTGACTCTGGTATGCCTGTCTTGCAGGCGTTTCGCACGGTTCGCAATTAAGGAAGTGATGGCCATCACATAGCACTTGACGCGTCGGTAATGAAGGAGAACACTTTCGTACATCGGTCGGCATTGTCGAACGCCTGACGGCTTCAGCGTTCGTCCCGCCTTCCGAGTCGAACAAGCCCTTCCAACGGGACCGCCGCCCCCCGGTGACGGACCCGGACGCAGACAAAGGAGTCGGTGTGTCCACTTCAGACATCATTCTCGGCGAGGTCGTCGGCACTGCGATGCTGATCCTCCTCGGCGCGGGCGTATGCGCCGCAGTCACCCTCAAGAAGTCCAAGGCCCAGAACGCGGGCTGGCTCGCCATCGCCTTCGGGTGGGGCTTCGCGGTCCTCACCGCCGCCTACATCTCGGCCGGCATCTCGGGCGCCCACCTCAACCCGGCGGTCACCCTCGGCCTCGCCGTCCAGGGCAATGTCCCCTGGGACCAGGTCGCGGTCTACATCGTCTCCCAGACGATCGGCGCGATCCTCGGCGCGACCCTCGCCTGGGCCGCCTACTACGGCCAGTTCCAAGCCCACATGGCCGAACTCGCCCTCCGCTCCGGCCCGGGCGCGCAGTCCACGGCCGAAGCGCAGGCCGCCGAGGCCGGCCCGGTCCTCGGCATCTTCTCCACCGCCCCCGAGATCCGCAACACCGCCCAGAACCTCGTCACCGAGATCATCGCGACCTTCGTGCTGGTCTTCGCGATCCTCACCCAGGGCCTCAACGACGCGGGCAACGGCCTCGGCGTCCTCGGCGTGCTCATCACCTCGCTCGTCGTCGTCAGCATCGGCCTCTCGCTCGGCGGCCCCACCGGCTACGCCATCAACCCGGCCCGCGACCTCGGCCCCCGCATCGCCCACGCGATCCTGCCCATCAAGGGCAAGGGCCGCTCCGACTGGGGTTACGCCTGGATCCCCGTCGTCGGCCCCGTCATCGGCGGCGTCCTCGCCGGACTCCTCTACAACGTTGCCCTCGGGTAGCGATGAGGACACAATCGACGTATCCATCGCCGACTCCCACCACGACAACGACGTTCTGGAGCGAACCATGACCGACACGCACACCGGCCCGTTCATCGCGGCCATCGACCAGGGCACCACCTCCTCGCGGTGCATCATCTTCGACCGCGACGGCCGGATCGTCGCCGTCGACCAGAAAGAGCACGAGCAGATCTTCCCCAAGCCCGGCTGGGTCGAGCACGACGCCGCCGAGATCTGGAAGAACGTCCAAGACGTGGTCGCCGGCGCGATGGTCAAGGCCGGCGCCTCCCGCGAGGACATCCTCTCCATCGGCATCACCAACCAGCGCGAGACCACCATGCTGTGGGACAAGCGCACCGGCAAGCCGGTCCACAACGCCATCGTCTGGCAGGACACCCGCACCGACGTGCTCTGCAAGAAGCTCGGCGGCGACGCCGGCCAGGACCGCTGGCGCCGCGAGACCGGCCTGCCCCTCGCCGCCTACTTCGCCGGCCCCAAGATCGCCTGGCTCCTCGACAACGTCGACGGCCTGCGCGAACGCGCCGAAGCAGGCGACCTCCTGTTCGGCACCATGGACTCCTGGGTCATCTGGAACCTCACCGGCGGCGTCAACGGCGGCGTGCACGTCACCGACGTCACCAACGCCTCCCGCACCCTCCTGATGAACCTCGAAGACCTCCAATGGAACGAGGAGATCGCGGCCGAGATGGGCGTGCCCCTGCAGGTGCTCCCCGAGATCCGCTCCTCCTCCGAGGTCTACGGCACCGTCACCGGCGGCCCCCTGGGCGGCCTCCTCGCGGGCGTCCCGGTCGCCTCCGCCCTCGGCGACCAGCAGGCCGCCCTGTTCGGACAGACCTGCTTCAGCGTCGGCGAGGCCAAGTCCACCTACGGCACCGGCACGTTCATGCTCATGAACACCGGCCCGAAGCTCATCCACTCCGAATCCGGTCTGCTCACCACCGTGGGCTACCGCATCGGCGACCAGGACCCGGTCTACGCCCTCGAAGGCTCGATCGCCGTCACCGGCTCGCTCGTCCAGTGGATGCGCGACCAGATGGGTCTCATCAAGACCGCCGCGGAGATCGAGACGCTCGCGATGTCCGTGGAGGACAACGGCGGCGCCTACTTCGTGCCGGCCTTCTCCGGGCTGTTCGCGCCCTACTGGCGCTCCGACGCCCGCGGCGTCATCGCCGGTCTCACCCGGTACGTCACCAAGGCGCACATCGCCCGTGCCGTCCTGGAGGCCACCGCCTGGCAGACCCGCGAGATCTCCGACGCCATGATCAAGGACTCCGGCGACGACCTCGTCGCGCTCAAGGTCGACGGCGGCATGACCTCCAACAACCTCCTCATGCAGTTCCTCGCCGACGTCCTCGACGCACCCGTCGTGCGCCCCATGGTCGCCGAGACCACCTGCCTCGGCGCCGCCTACGCCGCCGGCCTCGCCGTCGGCTTCTGGGACAACGTCGAAGACCTGCGCGCCAACTGGCGCCGCGCCGCCGAATGGACTCCCGACATGGACTCCGAAGTCCGCGACCGGGAATACAAGAACTGGCTCAAGGCCGTCCAGCGGACCATGGGCTGGCAGGACGAATAGGGAGCATCGCGATGACCACCTTGCAGCACGTCTCCGGCCCGGAGGCGAACCCGACCGGCCCCGTCCGCTTCACGCAGCGGGTGGGTCGCGCCGAACTGCGCGAGCAGCTCGCGAACGTCACGTTCGACCTGCTCGTCATCGGCGGCGGCATCCTGGGCATCTCCACCGCCTGGCACGCCGCCCAGTCGGGGCTGCGGGTGGCCCTCGTGGACGCCGGCGACTTCGCCGGCGCCACCTCCTCCGCCTCCTCCAAGCTCCTCCACGGCGGCCTGCGCTACCTCCAGACCGGCGCGGTCAAACTCGTGGCGGAGAACCACTTCGAGCGCCGCGCCGTCACCCGCCAGGTGGCGCCGCACCTCTCCCGCCCGCTCAAGTTCTACCTGCCCGTCTACAAAGGCGGCCCGCACGGCGCCGCGAAGCTCGGCGCGGGCGTCTTCGCCTACTCCGCGCTCTCGGGATTCGGCGACGGCGTCGGCCACCTGCTCAGCCCCGCCAAAGCCCGCGAGGCCGTGCCGGAACTGCGCGTCAAGGACCTCAAAGCCGTCGCCGTCTACGGCGACAGCCAGATGAACGACGCCCGCATGGCGCTCATGACCACCCGCGCGGCGGTCGACGCCGGCGCGGCCGTCCTCAACTACGCCGAGGTCACGGGCCTGCGCTTCACCGACGGCCGCGTCAGCGGAGCCGACCTGCGCGACAAGGTCGACGGCACCGAGTTCGGCGTGAACGCCCACGTCGTCCTCAACGCCACCGGCCCGTGGGTCGACCACCTGCGCCGCATGGAGAACCCGGCCGCGGACCCGTCGATCCGGCTCTCCAAGGGCGCGCACCTGGTGCTCAAGCGCACCGCCGACTGGGGCGCCGCGCTGGCGACGCCGGTCGACAAGTACCGCATCGCGTTCGCGCTGCCGTGGGAGGACATGCTCCTGCTCGGCACGACGGACGAGATCTACGAGGGCGACCCGGGGCAGGTCGCGCCGACCAAGGCCGATTTCAAGCAGATCCTCGACGAGGCGAGCGTCTCGGTGCGTTCGGAGCAGCTCAATCCCGAGCTGATCACGTACGCGTTCGCGGGCCTGCGGGTCCTGCCGGGCGGTCCGGGCGCGACCTCGAAGGCCAAGCGCGAGACGGTGGTGACCGAGGGGCGCGGCGGGATGCTCTCGGTGGCGGGCGGCAAGTGGACCACGTTCCGCCACATCGGACGGACCGTGATCAAGAAGCTCGCGGACCTGCCGGGCTACTCGCTCGGTTCGGAGATGGAGCCGATGGCGAACCTGCCGCACCGGCTGCCGCTGCCGGGCATCGCGAACCCGCACGCGGTGGAGCACCGGCTGCTCTCGGACGGCGGCGCGCCGCTGCCGAACCTCGGCGAGGACACCGCCAAGCACCTTGCGACGCACTACGGTTCGCTCGCCTTCGACATCACCCGCCTCGCGGGCGAGCACCCGGAGCTCGCCGAGCGCGTCCACCCGGACGCGCCGGAGATCATGGCCCAGGTGGTCTACGCCCGCGACCGCGAGTGGGCCCAGACGGCCGACGACGTGCTCCGCCGCCGCACCACCTTGATGATCCGCGGCCTCGACACCCCCGAGGTCCGCGCCAAAGTCCAAGCACTGCTCGACAAGAAATAAATGAGGGAGCGGCCGGGAGCGAGATCTGAGAGGTTCTCGCTCCCGGCCTTTTCGTGCACTTCCGCCGCTCGTTCGCTGTCGTACCCCTGCGCCAGAATTGCATTGGGGGTCCCGGTCTCGGCGACGCCTGCGAGCCGCAAATTGGCACAGTGTCCGTTTTCAAGGCTAGGGACGGGGATACCCCTTTAGTCTCGACCGGCGTCCGGGTGGATCGCCATGAACAGCGAGTAGGGCTTTGCGTCCGGACCGGGCTCCATGCTTGCGAGGTCGTCGAACAGTGCCTTGAACCGCTCAGTGATCTCGCGGTACTGCTCGTCGTTCAGCCGCAGCCCAAGCCGCGACGCGTTCACCTCGGCCGGGTCGTCCACCTGCGCGACCTCGGTTCGGAACGCTTCGAGCATCGCCCCGGCCAGGTCCGACCGGAACTCGTCACCCAGCTGCAGCGCCCAGGACTTCCGAGTCGCCAGGTACGGGATCTCCCGCGCACCCCGAGCCCCCACCCGCTCCTCCTGCGCCGCAAGGAAACCCGTCTCCACGAGCTTGCGCACGTGGTGCAGCGCCGTGGCCGGATTCGACCCGAGCCGTTGCGCGATCTCCTTGTTCGTCAAGGGTGCGTCGAGGCACAGGCGCAGGATGCGCAGGCGCACGGCCGAAGCCACGGCCTTCGCCTCGGCCTCGGTCGCCACCGGCCGATCGTCCTTGAACCTCTCGGAGCTGCGCTTCTCTGCCACGTGATCATCCTAGCGGCCTAATCGATTGACTTTCCCCAATTGATTGAGAATACTCAATCGCATGATCTCCCTCGGCGATCCCGGACCCGCCATGCCTGAAAAACCGGACCGGCTCGGGCTGCTGCGCGAACACGACTTCCGCGGCCTCTTCCTTTCCACCACCGTGGCCCAGTTCGGCTACCAGATCACCTCCCTCGCCCTGCCGCTCGCGGCGGTACTCGCGCTCGACGTCAGCGAGTTCGAGGTCGGCGTGCTCTCCTCCATGACGATGGTCGCGTTCCTGCTCATCGGCCTCCCCGCCGGCGCCTGGATCGACCGGATGCGCCGCCGCCGCGTCCTCATCGTGAGTGACATCGTGCGCGCCGCCGTGCTCCTCACCGTGCCCATCGCCTGGTGGGCCGACGCGCTCACCATCTGGCACCTTTACGCCGTCGCGTTCGTCATCGGCGTCTTCACCGTCTTCTTCGACGTCTCCTACCAGAGCTACCTGCCGCACCTCGTCGGCCGCCAGAAGCTAGTCGAAGGCAACGCCAAGCTCGAGACGGTGCGCTCGACCGCCCAACTCGGCGGCCCCGTGCTCGCCGGCCAGCTCATCGAATGGCTCACCGCGCCAGTGGCCCTCGCCTTCGACGCCGTCGCGATGGGCGCCTCCGCCCTGTTCCTGGTCCGCATCCGCCGCCGAGAGGCCAAACCCGAAGTCGCCCATGACGCCCGGATCTCCACCGAGATCAAGGAAGGCCTGGCCTTCGTCTTCCGCAACCGCATCCTGGCGTCCATCGTGGCCGCGACCAGCTGGTGGAACCTCTGGATGGGCGCGTATATGGCGATGATCGTGGTCTTCCTGCCGCGCGACATGGGGCTGACGGCCGGCGAGATCGGCCTGTTCTTCGCCGTGTTCGGTGTCGGCGGCCTCATCGGCGCGTTCGTGACCGGGCCCGTGACGGCCTGGCTGGGTGAGGGGCGCGCCATCTGGATCTCGACCATAGTGACCTCGCCCGGGATGCTCCTGCTCCCCGCCGCCGAACCGGGATGGCGCGTCTGGATCGCCGCCCTCGGCACGGGCGTCGTCGGCATTGGATCGGTGATCTACAACGTCAACCAGGTGAGCTTCCGCCAGCGCCTCACCCCCGATCGGCTGCTCGGCCGCATGAACGCCACGGTCCGGTTCCTCGCCTGGGGTCTCAGCGCTGTCGGCGCGCTCCTCGGCGGCGTCCTCGGCGAGTTCGTCGGGGCGAGGGGGACGCTCTGGATCGGTGCGATCGGCGTCTGCCTGGCCTTCCTCCCGGTCTTCTTCTCGCCGTTGCGGAACTTGCGCGACCTCCCGCACCCGGAGCCCGAGCCGGTCCCGGTGCCCTGAACCCGCACGGTCACTGACGACTCGCGAACGCCGCCAAGGCGTCGGCGAGCTCGTCATAGGTCGGCGCGAGGGCGCGCAGCGCGGCGGCGGCCTCGGCGGTCCGTCCGGCCACGAGGTCGTATTGAAGACCGCCCACGAGCCGGGCCTGCCTGGCGGTGATTGCTGATGCGGCCTCGGCGAAGCTTCCGAGCCGTGCATCGGCACAGTCAGCGCCTGCCGCCGCCAGGCAGGCCCCTGCATCGGCGAGCCGCCGGGTCCCGACCGCGATCGCAAAGCCCGCCAACTGGTCCCGGGCCTTGTCAGGAAGTCCGTCCTCGACCATCGCGGCGATCGTCTCGGCCGCCTCCCGGTTCGCGAGCGTCCCCTCCGAGACCGGAAAACCGTGGTCACCGCGGAGCCACGAGACCCACGTGGACGCGCTCGCGCGGATCGCCTCGACCGCGGTGACCTCCCGGGTCCGGACGAAACCGCGCCGCGACGTGTACGGCTCGCCGTACACGAGCGAGTCGGTTCGCCATGCGGCCGTGAACTGCTCTATCGGGAGCGTCGCGAACGGGAACCCGGCCGGATCGTGGAACCGGACCATGCCGCGTTCCACTCCGAGAACGATCACGTAATGGTCGGCGCCCCAAGGCGTGCCGCGCCCGGGTGCGTGGGTCAGCAGACCCATCTCGACCGGGCCGACAAGGAGCGGGTCAGCCGGACTCGCCGCCGTCAACCGCGCGGCGGCCTCCTCTGGTGTGCCGCCCGATTCGCGGACGCACTCCCAGCCGAGCGCGGCACTGGCCGCGTCGAGGGCGATGTCGCCCTCCCATCCGGCCGGGTCGAAGAACGGCGTGTCGCCGTCGAGCAGCTGCATCCCGAACGGCGAACCCGTGAGGACCTCGATGACGCCGGGCCCCGGCGAAGCGGGTCCCAGCGCCATCGAGAGCGAGTTGGCGTAGCAGTAGTGGCCGGAGCCGGTATAGGGCAGGAACATCGAAGCCTCCGATGAGTGAAGAACGGTTCCGCCCGACGCTACGATTTTCAATTCTTCAATACAATGGGGACGAAATTCGGATCACACCGATCCGGCGCGGGCATTCAGTTCTGCGCGTCGAAACCGGGGGAGTAGACGTAGCGTCCGCGCAGGTCCTCGCGCCAGTTGGCGAGGCGGCGGACCTGGAACGCGGGCGCCCAGTCCGGTTCCTGCGGCTCGATGCCGTACCGCGCGGCCGGTTCGAAACCGAAGCGGCCGTAGTAGTCCGGGTTCCCGAGCAGGATGATCATCGGTTCGTCCAGGGCGTCCGCCCCCGCGACGGCCGCGTGCATGAGAGCCGAGCCGATCCCCTTGCCGTGCAGCGCGGGGTCGACGCCGATCGGGCCGAGGCCGAGGATCCGCTCCCCGGCCAGGCGCCCGTACGAGCACACGACGTGCCCGACGGGCTTGCCGTCGGCCTCGGCCACCAGCGACAGCTGCGGTACCCAGTCCTCGCTGCCGCGCAGTGCGTCGACGATCGCGGCTTCGGTCCCGGAGGCGTAGTCGACCGTGGCGAAGGCGGCGTCGTGAAGGGCGTGGATGAGGGGCGCGTCGCCCTCGGTCTCGCGTCGAATGAGAGTCACCGGCCGAGTATCACAGCGCGTACGAACGCCCGCAACGGATTTGCGCCGGTCAGGCACGCCGCGCGACCTGGAGGTTGACCAGGCCGGTGACGGCCACGAAGACGGCCGCGGTGTAGTGCATGCCGAACGCGGCGGCGGCGCTGCCGCCGTTGAGCAGGATGGCCGTGCCGTCGCCGACGGGGACCAGCGCGATGCACAGCAAGGCCCAGCCGAGCGCCCGGCGCTGGCCCAGGGCCAGGAAGGTCAGTGGGATGACGCCCGTGACGAAGTCGCGGACGCCTTTCATGTTGAGGAACTGGGCTGCTTCGCCAGTGGGCCAGACGTCGAATCCGACGCCCGCGGCGCTCGCCTCGGGGAAGAAGAGGAAGGAGATGCCGAGGTAGAAGGCGAAGAGGATGGAGAGGATGGTGAGAACGTTGGCGGTGATGCGCAGTGCCATGGGGGGCTCCTTAGTCAGGGTAGGAAATCTAGCGTCGCTAGGTTCTATAGCGAAGCTACCATAGCCTTGCTCGAATAGCTAGCACTGCTAAGATGTGTCCATGGCTACACAGCAGCGCAAGGAGCGTGAACGCGCCCAAAGGGAATCGCTCATCGTCGAAGCCGCCCGAGAGATGGCCGAAGCGGACGGCTGGCCTTCGGTGACCGTGCGCAAACTCGCCGAGCGCATCGAGTACAGCCAGCCGGTCCTCTACAGCCACTTCGCAGGTCGCTCCGCGATCATCGACGCGGTCGCACTGCAGGGCTGTGCGGAACTGGCGGTGATACTTGACAAGGCAGGCGTCGCCGGACCCGAAGGCGGCGGGCTCGCGGCAGTGGCGCGCGCCTATCTCGACTTCGCCAACACCCAGCCGGCGGTCTTCGACGCGATCTTCTCCCTGGCTGAAGGCCTGCCGTTCGGTCCGGACGCGCCTGAGCCGCTCAAGGCCGCTTTCGCCTCCCTGTACAGGGTGTTCGCGCCGCTCGCCAAGGAGGGGCAGGACCCGGACGCCTTCACCGAGACCGGTTGGGCCGCGATTCACGGGCTCGCCGTGCTCAGCCGGACCAAGCGGCTGCGTCCGGATTTGGAGAGACATCGGCTCGAGATCCTGGTGCGGCAGTTCACCTCCGGCTGAGCAGCGCGTTCGTCAGGACTTGTCACGTTCCCAGGTGCCGCGGGGTCAGTACAGTTGGGCGACCATTGCGGAGGACCACATGAATGACGGCGTCTTTGACGAGCACGGTGCGGTGCAGCGCTTCGAGGAGCACCGCGACCACCTGCGGGCCGTGGCGTTCCGGATGCTCGGCAGCTCCGGGGAGGCGGACGATGCCGTCCAGGAAGCGTGGATGCGCTTTGCCCGCACCGAGACCGCGGACGTCGAGAACCTGCGCGGCTGGCTCACCACCGTGGTCTCGCGGATCTGCCTGAACCTGCTGCGCTCGCGACGGACCCGACGTGAGGACGCCCTCGACGCCGACCTCCCGCTGGCCGCCGCCCCGAGCGCCGGCGGCGATCCCGAGTCCGATGCGGTCATGGCCGACTCGGTGGGCCTCGCCCTCCAAGTGGTCATCGACGCGCTCGGTCCGGCCGAACGCGTGGCGTTCGTGCTGCACGACCTGTTCGGCGTGCCCTTCGACCGCATCGCCCCGGTCCTCGACCGAACCACCGAGGCGACGCGCCAGCTCGCCAGCCGCGCGAGAAGGCGCGTGCGCGAAGGCAGGGAGCGCGCTGAGGCGGATCGCGATGCGAGGCAGCAGAAGACGGTGGTCGATGCGTTCCTCGCCGCCGCCCGCGAAGGCCGCTTCGAGGACCTGCTCGCCGTGCTCGACCCGGGCATCATCGTGGTCGCCGACGAGGATGCCGTCGCGACCGGCTTCGCCGGACGCGAGGTCATCGGCGCGGCCGCGGTCGCCGCGATCTTCAACGGCCAGGCCAAAGACGCGATCACCGTGCTGGTCGACGGCCTCGCGGGCGCGATGTGGGCCCCGGGCGGCGCGCCGCGTTCGGTGCTGGCGTTCGCCGTGGTCGACGGCAGAGTCGCGGCGATCGACATCATGAACGATCCGGCGACGATCGCCGCGCGCGACATCGTGACGGTCGGCGACTGACAGGGCCCGGCCCGGCGTTGTCCGGGCAGGGGCGACGCCACCGGCGCCGGGAAAGAAGTGCCCTTATTCAAGGATCGCAGTGGGGTACGACAGTTACGAGGGCCGCGACCCTCCCGGGCCGGGTGGCGTTGCTCTCAACGCTGTTCGATGAGGACCTTCACGTCCCATGGGCCGAGGGGCAGCGGAGCGCCCGCGTCGTAGGCGGTTTCGTCGATCGCGTCGGTCACCGCCGCGGGCAGCGGGTACTCGACCTCGTTCCACGACCAGTTGTGCACGAACCGCACGGTGCGGCCCTCGCCGGTGACGCCGCCGGTCACCGTGAGGCTCGGGTGCTCGGGCCGCCACTCGCTCGCGGGGACGAGCCACTCGAACAGCGACTTCCCGAAGGCCGAGTTGGGGATCGTGCCCACATAGGTGACCCGGCCTTCGCCGTGCGCCTTCGTCGTCGCCGCCGGGAACCGGCCGTAGTGCGGGTGCACGTACTCGGCGAGGGTCTGCGCCCCCGCGGCGCCGGATGCGCCTTCGGCGTACAGCCCGTCAGCCCACTTCACCGCCGCCGCACCGGCATCCAGTGCGAGCGGCGAGCCCTCCGGGGCCCGGACGGCGACCTCGCTCGTGAGGTTCGCGAACTCCTCGTACCAGACTCCGGCCGCCTCGCTCAGCCGCGCGGGTTGCACGTCCCGGCGCGCCCGGGCCTCCTCGTCGGCGTATCCGGTGCGCGGACCCACGACGAGGTGCCCGCCCGCCGCCGCGTACGCGGTCAGCCAGTCGAGCAGGTCGTCGTCCTCCGCGTACAGCCCGGCGGCCACCAGGACCGGGTACGCCGCCACGGCCTCCTCCGGTGACCCCAACTGACCGGTGTGGACGATCCGTGCCTGGGCGCCGGCGTCGAACGCGCCCCGGTAGAACGGGCCGTGGATGACCTCGAACGAGCGGTGCTCAGGGCCGCCCTGGTCGTTCTGGATCTGCGGCTCGGCCGCGAGCGCCCACTCGCTGCGCTTGGAGTACAGCACCGCCACTTCTGCGCCGGGCACCAGACCGTCAAGGGCCGCACCGGTCTTGCGCAGTTCCTTGCCGATCTGCGTCAGCTCGCGGTAGGTCCGCCCGGGCTGCCCGCTGTGCGGGAGCACCCCGCCCCAGTACGTCTCCGTTCCGAAGTGGAGTGTCTGCCACTGCCAGTACTCGATCATGGACGCGCCGCGCGACACCAGCGCCCACGCGGCCTGGCGCCACTGCCCGTCGTACGCCGGCTCGTTCCACCACGGCATGCCGATGGCCTGCGCGTTGGTCTCCGTGACCAGGTACGGCGCCTGCTTCGAGGAGTACATGCGGTCGGCGGAGTGGTAGAGCGCCCAGGCGCCCTTGGTGTTCCAGTCGATGGCGTCGCCGCCGTCGGAGGCCGGCATCGCGAGCCCGTCCTGCATCGCGTAGTACGGGTTCCCGGCGGTCACGTCCAGGCTCCCGGTGAGTGACGGGTCGTCGATCCCGGGGCGCGAGTAGGAGATGCACGTGGTCACGAACTGGTCCTCGCGCGCGTACTCGCGGGCGAGTTCGGCCTGCCAGCCGATGAACTCGGTGGTCAGGTCGGCCTGGAACTTGCGCCACGCCAGCGTGTACTGCGGCTGGGCGTTCCCGTCGGGACGCCACAGGTCGGCCCAGGTGGTGAGGCGGTGGGACCAGTAGACCAGGCCCCATTCGCGGTTGAGGGTCTCCACGTCGCCGTACTGGTGCCGCAGCCGGTCGACGAACTGCTGGAAGACGCCCTCGTTGTGGTAGATCCGCAGGCCGGGCTCGTTGTCGACCTGAAAGCCGATCACGGCCGGGTGTTCGGCGTACCGAGCCATGATCTTGCGGATGACCCGCTCGGCGTGGAACTTGAACGCGGCGTGCGTGTAGTCGACCTCCTGGCGACCGCCCCAGTCGAGGCGCTCGCCGGTGCGGTGCTCCCCGGCGATCTCGGGGTAGAGGCGCACGAGCCACGGCGGGACGGCGTACGTCGGGGTGCCGAGGATGACGGCGATGCCGCGCTCGTGCGCGCCGTCGAGGACCGGCTGCAGCCAGTCGAGTTCGAACCGCCCGTTCTCGGGTTCCCAAGTGCTCCAGACGGATTCGCCGACGCGGATGACCGAGAACCCCGCCTCGGCCATGAGGTCGAGGTCGGACTTGAGCCGCGCCCGCGCGGCCTCGGTGTCGAATCCGTCGGCGGCGTCCGGCTGGTACTCGAAGTAGTACGCGGCCCCGAACAGGATCGGGTTCGGCCAGTGACTCATCTGCGACTCCTTCTGACTACGTAGTCAGCCGTACCGTACGCAACCCCGGGAGCGTATGTCAACCCTCATCCCGCCGCCCCGATTTCGCATCGGAGACAGACGAACGAGGGGCCGCCCGCGAAAGCGGACGGCCCCTCGTTCGTTCGATCAGTATTCGACGCCCAGCGCCCGACCCGACTCCTCGGCATCGATCGGCGTCTCGACCGTCTCGTCCTCGGCCAGCTCCGCCAGGCGGATCGGCGAGGCGATCGGCCGCTTCGCGAACCCGACCGGGTCCACGCCCGCCAGCTCCGCCACGTTCCGCCCGCACACCCGGCCCTGGCACAAGCCGAGCCCGGCGCCGCTCACGAGCTTGAGCGAGCGCACCGCGCCCACGTCCCGCTCATCGACGGCACGGAACAGCGTGTCCCTCGTGACCTCCTCGCACCGGCACACGATCGTGTCGTCGCGAAGCCAGTCCTGCCAGCCCGACTGCACCGGGTAGGCCGCGTTCAGCGCCGCCGCGAACCGCCGGCCCGAACGCACCCGCGCCATCGCCCGCAGCGGCGGCTCCACCGCCCCGCCGACGAACTTCGCGGCCGCCGCGCCCGCGACGGTCCCCTCGTTCGCCGCCAGATCGGCCCCGCCGATGCCCGTCAGCTCCCCGGCCGCGAACACCCCGGGAGTCGAAGTCCCTTGCACCGCATCGACGACGACGAACCCGTCCTCCACCCGGCACCGGGCCGCCAGAGCGAGCTCGAGCTGCGGCGTGAACCCGAACCCGACGGCCACCGCGTCCGCCTCCACGCGCCGCTCCGAACCCGGCACCGGATTCCACAGCGCGTCCAGCCTCGCCAGGGTCACCGACTCCACGCAATCGGTGCCGTGCGCCTCGACCACGGCCGTGCGCGACCGGTACGGCACCCGGTGCCGCACGAGCGTCCCCGCATACCGAGCGAGTTCACCCGTCTTCGACCAACCCGCAAGCGCCCCAGTCGCCTGCGCTTTGAAAGGACGTGCAAGCCACCCGGTCACCGCCGCGTTCGCCTCCGCGACCTCCACGACCCGCGCGCCCGCGCCGATCAGCGAGGCCGCCACCGGCAGCAGGAACGGCCCGGTCCCGCCCACGACCACCCGGTCGCCGACCGCCACACCCTGGCCCTTCGCGAGCGCCTGCGCCGCACCGGCGGTGAACACCCCCGGCAGATCCCAGCCCGGGAACGGCAGCGCGCGATCGTAAGCGCCCGTAGCGAGCACGAGCGCCCGCGCCTCCACCGCCCGACCCTTGCGGTTCGGGTCGTCGGCCGCACCGATCCGCAGGTGGACTCGATGCCCGCCGTCGACCGGCTCGATCGCCCACACGGCCGCGTTCGCGACGTGCTCCACGTTCTCGGGAAGCTCGAACTTGTCGCCGGACGCCATCGCGTCCTGCCGGTGGTACTGCCCGCCGAGTTTCGCGCCCGCGTCGATGAGCACCACCTCGACGCCGTGCAGCGCAGCGGCATTCGCCGCCGCCATCCCCGCCGGTCCCGCGCCGATCACCACGATGCGCCTCATGACGGCAGCTCCGCCCCGGCCTGGGTTCGGATGTCGTCGCCGTCGGCGACCATCCGCTGGCACGCCCGCACGTCCGGCACCCCGTTCACCTTCACCAGGCAGTCGAAGCAGACCCCGATGCCGCAGAACAGCCCCCGCGGCCGGTCACCGCCGCGCGTGGTCCGCCACGAGCGGACCCCTCGCGCGAGCAGCACACCCGCGACGGTCTGGCCTTCTTCGGCCTCGATCTCTTCGCCGTCGAACCGCACTCTCACGTCCGCACCTCCGCGATCACCGCGGGCCGGTCGACCCGGAAGCGGACCGGGTCCACTTCGGGCTCCCGCCCGCTCATCAGATCCGCCAGCAGCCGCCCCGTCGCCGGAGCCAGCCCGATCCCCGCGCCCTCGTGCCCGGACGCGTGCCACAGGCCGGGGAACCGCGGGTCCTCGCCGATCACCGGCAGGTGGTCGGGGGTGTACGGCCGGAAACCGCCGTACGTCCGCATCACCGGCACGCCCGCCAGGACCGGGAACAGCTTGACTGCACTGCGCGCCAACCGCCGCAGCACTTCGACCTGCAGGGACTCGTCGAAGCCGACGCGCTGGCGGCTCGACCCGATGAGCACCGTGCCCGTGGCGGTCGACTCGACCACCGCCGACACCTGCAGGTCCACATCCGAACTCGCCACGGCCGCAACGTAATCGGCGGCATAGACCTTGCGGCCCACGACATGGGGGAGCGGGGCGGTCACCAGGACCATGCCCCGGCGCGGCAGCACCTCGATCGGTGCGCCCGCCGCCGCGCTGAAATGCCCGGACCAGGGCCCGCACGCGTTGACGACCGCGCCGCACGGCACCGTCTCGTCGCCCACGCGGACGCCGGCGACCGCGCCGGTACGGTCGATGACCAGGCCGTGCGCCTCGGACCAGCCGCGCACTGCGCCGCCGCGGGCGCGTACCGCCGCCAGCAGTGCTGTCGCGGCGAGCACCGGCTGCAGCTGCGCGTCCCCGGGGTAGTGGACGGCCCCGGCCACGTGCTCGGTCAGGTGCGGCTCCATCGCGCGGGCCGCATCGGGGGCCACGTCGATCGCCTCGACGCCGACAGCGCGCTGCGCCTCAGCGAGGATCGCGAGCGGGCCCACGGCGTCCTGATCGGTGGCGACCACCAATCCGCCCTTGGGTTCCCATTCGACCCGAGCGACCTCGTCGCCGAGCTCGGCTCGAAGCGACTCCAGCAGCTCGGGCCACAGCCGCCGCGAGGCGACGGCCAAGTCCAGTTCCGGTCCGGGGGCCTTGTCGGACAGCAGCACATTGCCCTCGCCCCCGGCCGTGGTCCCCCCTGCGGGGGCGCCCCGGTCGAGCACGAGCACGCGCTTGCCGTCGGCGCTGAGCGCCTCGGCGCACGCGGCGCCGATGATTCCGGCCCCGATCACGACCACGTCAGCCGTCTCGATCCGACTCACCTGCCCCTCCGAACTCGCACGATCAGAGAGTATGCCCGACTCCGGCCCCGGTTACACGGTGGTCCAGAGGCCGTTTCGGCGCTCCCGCATCGTGGAAACGACGCGACCGCCCGCACGCCCGGCCCTTACCCTTTCGACCAGCGCCGACGAAGGACCGATGCCCGAGGAACCCCGGATCGAAGGCCCGGTGCTCGAACGCGACCTCGTGCGCCCCGAGCCCCTCGGCCACCACGCCCCGACCGGGGCGACGACGCCGAGCGCGGCATTCAGTGAGTATGCCGCTCGACCGGGAACGCGCCGCTGACCAGCAGCTTCCGCAACGTGTAAGAGCCCGGTCCCGAGCCGCGTTCGGCGAGCAGATCGAGTACGTCGCCACCGGGCGCCCCGCCGAGCAATGCCGTCAGCTCGGGGAGATGCTCGGGCTGAACGGTGTAGAAGTACTCGACCTCGTCCTTGCCGACGAACTCGTCGAGCCCGGGATCGATGTCGTGACCGTCCACATGGAGGGCGCCGTCCGCGTCGAGATAGGCCCACATGTAATGCGACTCAGGCGGGTTGTGCTCGGCTCGCAGCGACACCCGCCGCGCCTCGTGATCGTTCATCGCCCTATTCAAGTACGCCGGGCCGGGCGCGGTCGGGGCGGGCCCTACCGCCACACCGACCTGACCGCGAGCGCCTACCGGGCCGCATTCACCCGCACTCCGGCCCGAACGCCGCCGGTCACGGGTGCCGGACGAGCTGGATCGTGCCGCCGACTATCGTGCCTCCCGCCTTCTCCAGCAGCCCTTTCGAAGCCAGGTTCGCCGCATCGCACTCGGTGGCGACCTTGGTGTGGCCGCGCTCGCGCAGCACCCGGAACGCCGCACCCAGCAGCGCCCCCGCCACCCCGCGGCCCCGGTACGGCCGCGCCGCGGCGACCAGGCCGAGGCGCGGCCCGGACTCGTTCATCCAGATCCGCACCATCCCGGCGAAACGCTCCGCCGCGGGGTCCCAAGCCACCGGATAGACCGCCGGATCATAGGCGTCCCCGCTGTGCTCCTCGGCCCAGAATTCCGCACTCGAAACCCAGCCCCGCATGCCTGGCGAGTCGGCACACACCTCGTCGTTGAAACGCCGCACCGCGTCCATGCCGAACCGCTCCGGCGGTCCGACCTCGAACCCGGCCAGCGCCGCGTCGTTCCAGTCGGCCGCCGTCGTGACCGGCAGGGTCCAGTCGTGCTCGTACCGGTCGCCGACGAACCCGGCGGCCGCGAGCCGCCGCTGCAGGCCGGTCTCGTGAATGTCGGACACCGTGTACACCGGCCGCGTCGCGCCGATCGCGTCGCAGAGCGCCGCGATCGGCTCCGATTCGATCGGGTTGAACCAAGCGAACCGCTTGCCGTCCGGGCGGTCCCACATGTGCGCCGTCCCGACCAGGCGCTCGCCGCCCCGGGCCTCCCAACGGTCCTCGATCTGCCTGACCTCCATTGCAACCCTTCCTATCCGCGCCTCGGCGGGGTGCCGTAGACAGGACGGTACTCGGCGAATTCGGTGGTGAAGAGCGCCAGGCCTTCGGTGATGCCGGGCAGGCGGCGCTCGACCCCGTGGACGGCCTCGGTCGGCATGAATCCGGAGACGTAGCCGGTCGTCTCGGTCGAGAACTGGCCCTTGATGTTCGACCGCGCCTCGCCGAGCGTCTTCAGGACCGCGTTGCCGGTCCCGGACGGGAACTCCACATGGAAGCTGTTGACCGGCTCGCAGACCTCGGTGCCCGCCTCCTTGAGCATCACGTCCAGGAGGAACGCGGTGACCGCCCTGAAGTCGTTCGCCGTGCTCGCCTTGCCGATATAACCGGTCGCCGTCAAAAGCACCCGGCAGTCGGTGACCGCCCAGCCGTACAGGCCCCGTTTCAAGACCTTGTGGACGGTCTCTTCGACCGCGTTGCGCAGCGTGCGCGTCAACGAGCCGCGCTCCACTTCGAGCCCGTAGGAGAGGCCTGATCCAGGCTCGCCCGGTTCGATCCGGAGGCCCACGGTGGCGATGTGGGGCGTCTGCTGCCAAGGGCCCATCTCGTGCAAGGCGGAAGCGGTTCGGAGCGGGCGCTCGATGTGGATCGCGCGCGTCTCCTCGAACTCGACGGCGATGCCGAACTCCTCGTCCAGCAGCGAGGCCACGACCTCTTTCTGCACCTCGCCATAGAGCCGCACGGCCATCTCCTCGGACAGCTCGTCCAGGTGCGGGTCCACGAGCGGGTCCCGCTCGGCCAGGCTCAGCAGCGCCCGGTTGAGCGGAATCCGGTCGCCCGGCTCGGCCGGGCGCACCACGGTCTCCAGCGTCGGCGGCGTGAAAAAGCCGCCGCTCGCCAAAGCCGATTCCGAGCCGATCGCGTCGCCGATACGGACCTCGGTGAGGCCCTTGACCTTCGCGATGCTCCCGGGCTCCGCGACGGCCGTCACCGCCTCGGTGCCCGTGGCGAACACTTCGACGCCCGTCACCTTGCCTTCGAACGACTCGACGGTCCCGTCGACCCGGCGGAACGACCGCAGCTGCTCTCGCGGCGCGATCCGGCCGCTGTGCAGCCGGATGTACGCGACCTTCTGACCCGCCGCGCCGTGCTCGACCTTGAACACCGTCCCGACCGGCTCGCCCTCCGGATTCCGTTGCGGCACCGGCAGATACCGCCGGATGCCCTCGGTCAGGGCCGCCACGCCCGCACCCGTCACGGCCGAACCGAAATAGACCGGATGCGCCCCGCCCGACCTGACCTGCGCGGCCAGCTCCGCCTCGCAGTCGAGCGAATCGGGGTCGTCGAGGTACGCGGCCAGGAACTCGTCCGAGCCTGCGGTGAGCATTTCGATCGCTTGATCGGTGAACGTCGGGTCGCCGAATGCGAACGGCACCGCGGTCGCCTCACCGGTGCCGATCTCGCGGACCGTGCCCATCGGCAGCAGCCGCGGACTGAGCATCTCGGCGAGGTCCTCCAGCAGGTCCGCCTCGCGAGCCCCGCGGCGGTCGATCTTGTTGACGAACAGGAGCGTCGGCACGCCCAGCCGCTCCAATGTGCGGAACAGGACCCGCGTCTGCGCCTGCACGCCTTCGACGGCCGAGACCACGAGGACCGCGCCGTCGAGCACGCGCAGCGCCCGCTCCACCTCGGCGATGAAGTCGGTGTGTCCGGGAGTGTCGATGAGGTTGACGGTGAGGTCGTCCAACTGGAACGCGACCACCGCCGACTGGATGGTGATGCCGCGACGCCGCTCCAGATCCATGGAGTCGGTCTGCGTACTGCCGGCATCGACGCTGCCGACGCTGTCGATGATGCCCGCGCCGAACAGGAGGCGCTCGGTCAGGCTGGTCTTACCGGCGTCGACATGGGCGAGAATGCCCAGGTTGAGATACGAACTGGGAGACGACAATGCAAGTCCTCGAGAGTGAGATCGGCTGGAATCGGACGGAGCACTCCGAGGCTTGGCGCATTGCGATCTCCTTCTACGGCGAGGACTGACACGTCGGATCCGACGATGTGCCCGAGGGTAGGGCCGCTCCAGGGGCCGCGCAAGCGAATTAACGCGCAAGCAGCCGCTAGCATCCGGGGCATGGACCAGACCACCCTTCAAGACGCCCTGGCCGCGGAAGAGATCAAGGCCGCCAACGAACTCACCCGGCGCTGGCTCACCTCCCGCGCCGAGATCCCCGCGGTCGCCTCCGGGCTCGGCATCTGGCCCCTGCTCGCCGTGCTCGCCACCGGCGCCGTCGAGGCCACCCGCGAAGAACTGCTGGAAGCGGCCGGCATTGACATCGGCCAGGCCGCGTACGTCCCGGCCGCGCTGATCGACGCCGCCAGGTCGGCCCCCGCCCTCCGCTTCGCCTTGGCGGCCTGGGCCGGACCCAGGATCGCCCTCGACCCCGAATGGGTCGCCGGCATGCCGGTCGACGCCATCGGCTCCCTCACCGGCGACCCCGCCGTCGACAAGCCCGCCCTCGACGCCTGGGCCTCCCGAAACACCGACGGACTCATCGAGCAGATGCCGATCAACCTCGAGGAACCGATCGAACTGCTCATCGCCAGCGCCCTGTCGGTGCGCACGACGTGGCGCACGCCGTTCGAGGAGCGCTACGGTCCCTTCGCAAGCGGCCCTTGGGAGGGTCGGGGCAAGGTCCTCACGGCCGCCTATAAGGAGGAGGTCGTGCGCGTCGGCCCAGACGCGGCCGTGCTCACCGTGCAGGGCGATGACGACATCGACGTGCTGCTCGCACTCGGCCGCGAGGAGACGCCGGCCCAGGAGGTCATGTCGACCCTCATCGACGCCGCAGCCGACCCCCGCTGGGGCCGCCCGGCAAGCGACCTCACCGCGGGCGCGCCGTCGATAGGCGTCACCTTTCGCGAGTACCAGGGTCCCGACCCGCAGACCACCCCCGAGACGACGGCGACCGTGCCCGCGTTCGCGCTCGACAGCGACCTGAACCTCCTCGACGACGCTGCCGCGCTCGGCCTCGAACTGGCCTCCGACGACGAACTCGCCCAGTTCGACCGCCTAGCCGCCCAACGCCTCTACGTCAGCCAGGCAAGGCAGACCGCCACGGCGGTCTTCAGCGCCACCGGTTTCGAAGCCGCGGCCGTCACCGCGTTCGGCATGGCCTACACGGGCTTCCCCGCGCAGACGCACCCGCACCGGACCGCCGTGGTCACCTTCGACCGGTCCTTCGCCTACCTCGCCCGCCACCGCCCTTCAGGCCTCATCCTCATCGCCGGCTGGGTCACCGAGCCGGGGGACTAGCTTGCCGCCGAACGAGATCACGAACATCCGATGGGTCACGCCCTTCTACGACACCCGGGGCCGGTTCCGCCGCGGCCCCTGGCGGACCCGCGGGAGCATCCTCTGCGCCGTCTACTTCGAGGACGTCCTGCGCATCGGCGACGACCTCGCAGCACTCACCGTGCGCGGCACCGGCGACTTCGACCTCCTCATGGGACTCGGCCGAGAACGGACGCCGGGAGCGGAGGTCGAAGCGGCCCTGTCCGCAGCGGTCGCGCCCGATTGGGGCCGACCCGCGACCGAGGCCGTCGCGGACCTCGGCGTCGGCGTCCTCGAATACGATTCCACCGGCCCGCGCCCCGGCCCGGACACCGAAGTGCTCGCGCCGCGCCTCCGGCTCGCCGACGGCACCGTCTTCAACGAGTTCGGCTTCGGCGACACCGAGACCGCTCCACCCGACTCCACTTCGGCCGACCGTGCGCCCGCCGCACCCGAGGATCAGGGTGAAGGCCCGCGGCACCGGCACCGAGCCGTACGGATCACGTTCAACCGCCCCTTCGCCTATCACGTCCGGCAGCGCTCCTCAGGCGCCGTCGCCAAGACCGGCTGGGTCGCCGATCCGATGGAGGCGGCTTCGGGGCACTAGCATCCAGGGCATGGGAACCGAGACGACTATCCAGGACGCACTGACCGCGCGCGAGATCAAGGCCGCCAACGGACTCACGCGGCGGTGGTTCGCCTCCCGGCCATCGGTTCCGGCCGTCGCCTCCGGGCTCGGCATCTGGCCGCTGCTCGCCGCGCTGGCGACCGGAGCGGTCGACGGGACCCGCGATGAGCTCCTGGCCGCCGCCGGCATCGACGCCGACCAGGCCACCAGGCTTCCCGCCGCACTGCTCGAAGCGGCTCTGTCGACCCCGGCGATCCGGCTCGCGCTCGCAGTCTGGGCCGGGGCCCTGGTCACGCTCGACCCTGAATGGACTGCGGGCCTGCCCGTGAACGCGGTCGGGTCGCTCACCGGCGACCCCGCCACCGACAAGGCCGCCCTCGACGAATGGGCCTCCCGCAACACCGACGGGCTCATCGAACGGATGCCGCTGGATTTCAGTCAATCGATCGATATCGTCCTCGCAAGCGCACTGTCCGTGCGGACCACCTGGGTGACGCCGTTCCAGGACTCCGGCCGCGTCTTCAATCAAGGGCCTTGGGCCGGGCTCGGGCGCTGCCGCGCGCTCACCGCGACCCTCCACGACGATCTCCTGCGCGTCGCCGAAGACGCCTCGGTACTCACCCTCCCCGGCGACGGCGACATCGACGTGCTCCTGGGCCTCGGCCGCGAAGACCTTGCGCCCCAAGCGGTCATGGGCACCCTCATCGACGCCGCGACCGATCCCGCCTGGGGCCGTTCGTCGACCGAGCTCGCGGTGGGGGAGCGGGCCGTGGGTGTCGAGGTCACCGAGTACAAGTCCATGCGGCCGCAGACCGGCCCCGAGATCGACGTCCAGACCGTACGCTTCAAACTCGACAGCGATCTCGACCTCGGCGACGACGCCCCCGCGCTCGGGCTCGTGCTCGCCTCCGACCAGGACCGGGCCCGGTTCGACCGCCTTGCAGCCGAACCGGTCTTCGTGAGCCAGGCCAGGCAGACCGCCATGGCGGTCTTCAGCGCCACCGGTTTCGAGGCCGCCGCGGTCACCGCGATCGCCATGGCCCGCGCCGCGGGCGTCCCGAAACTCGACCACCGGCACGTCCGCGCCTCGGTGCGCTTCGACCGGCCCTTCGCCTACCTCGCCCGGCACCGCCCGTCAGGCCTCATCCTCATCGCCGGTTGGGTCGACCGGCCCGAGATCGCCTAGTCCTCGTCCAGCGGCGCGGCGTGCCAGGTCCAATCCGGGCTCCGCTTCGCGTGCCCGTCGAGCTCGCCGCGCCCCGTGGCCCACAGCAAGGTCGGCCACGGGGCGGTGCCCTCGGGCGCCTCGGGGAAGAGCCGCGCCAGCGCCGGGGCGACCAGGTCCGCCGGAGCAGTGAAGTCGACGCCGAGACCCTGCGTCAGGTCGAAGGCGTGCGCGAGGGTCTCGACCACGCCCATCGCCGCGAAGCCCTCGGGATCGGCGGTGCCCCAGATGTGCCATGACCGCGCCGTCGCGGGACGGGCGTCGACCACGGCCGCGACCAGGCCGCCCATCATCAGCAGAACCTCGATCCCGGCCTCGGGGCCCGCCTCGCGGTCGGTGATGATCGGCAGCGGTTGCTCCCCTGGACGCTGCCACGTGATCGTCGGACGTCCCTGGAGGTACGGCACCTGCGGCGCGAGCCGGAGCGCGTACGAGAACAGGCCGTTGTTCAAGTGGTCCAAGGCGTCCCAGCAGTCGCAGTCCATCGGCCCGGCCTGGTTGCCCCAGGCCTCGACGGGTGCGGGGCGCAACGCCTCCGCGGTAAGGGCAACGGCCCGTTCGACATCGGCACCGGTTACGGGGATTCTCGACATCTTCGGACCCTAACCGCCCGAGCCGCCTCGGGCAACCCTGATCAGTCGCCCTGCCACGCGTGCCAGAGCCCGGCATAGACCCCGCCCGCCGCGAGCAGTTCGTCGTGCGGGCCCTCTTCGGCGATCCGCCCGTCCTCGACCACCGCGATCCGGTCGGCCGAGGCCGCCGCCTGCAACTGGTGGGCGATCGCGATGACCGTGCGGCCCGCGAGCGCCGCCGCGAGCGCGGCCTCCACATTGCCAGCGCTGGCAGGGTCGATCCCCGCCGTGGCCTCGTCGAGGATCACGATCGGCGGGTCGGCGATCACGACGCGTGCGAGCGCGATCTGCTGCGCCTCAGCGGTAGTCAGCTTGCGATGCTCGGGGCCGAGCATCGTGTCCAGCCCGGCCGCGGCGGCCCACCCGGCGTCGACGCGACGAAGCGCCTCGAGCAGGTGCGCGTCGTCGGCGTCCGGTGCGGCCAGGATCAGGTTCTCGCGCAGGGTCGCGGTGAACACGTAATGCTCCTGGGTCACGAGCACCACGCGGCGGCGCAGATCCTCGACCGCGATGTCGCACACCGGCACCCCGCCGAGCAGGGCCGATCCGGTCCGCGGCCGGTCGATGCCCGCGAGCAGGCGCGCGATCGTCGACTTCCCGGCCCCCGAAGGCCCGACCACGACCAGTCGCTCGCCCTGCCTCGGGTGGAGGCTGAGTCCGTGCAGCACGTCAGGGCCGTCGCCGTACCCGAACGTCACGGTGTCGAGGACCAGGTCGGTCCCGTCCGGCTCGGCCTCGCGAGGCGTCGCTTCGATCAGCCCGACGCCCGCGATCCGTGCGAGCGCCGCCGAACCCTGCTGGAACTCGCTGAGATGGATCATGACCCCGTTGGTCGGGTTGGCGATGCGCACGACCACGGTGATCGCCGCGACCGCCGTGCCGAGGCTCAGGCCGCCCTCGGTGTACCACAGGCCGGCGGCGACGATCGTGAGCAGCAGCTGCAACCGATTGAGCCAGAGCAGGAGGAAGAAGAACTCGACCTGGAGCCGGATGAGCCGCATGAACCGCTCGAACAGGGTCGTGCCCCGCGCGTAACCGAGCGCGCGCCTTTCCTGCTGCATCGCGAGGGCGGCCACCGTCCGAGCCCCGCTGCCCGAAGCGGACAGGGTCTCGGCAGCCTCGCTCATGGCCGCGCGCTGCGCGGTGAACACCAGGTTCGCCTGGCGCAGATACCGGCGCGCCGCGAGCATCAGCGGCGGCAGCGTCAGCAGCGAGACCAGGCCCAGCAGCGGGTGGACCACGAAGAGCGCGAGGTACAGGACGAGCACTTCTATGAGGGAGGTGACGATCGTGGGTCCGTTGTCGCGCAGCAGGTCCGCGACCATGTTCACGTCGGACGCCGTTCGGGTGCCGAGGTCGCCGCGCCCGGCCTGCTCGACCCGGTCGAGCGGCAGCGCGAGCACCCGGGCCACGACGTCCTCGCGCAGCCGCGCCGCCGCCCGCTCGCCGAACCGGTAGCCCGCGCGCCGGCCCAGGCGGCTGAGCACGAACTGGACGGCGACGCAGACGAGGATGACGCCGCACGCCAAGTTGACGTCGCCCGCGTCCCAGCCCGCGCCGATGCCGTCGACGACCCGGCCCAGCAGAACCGGTACGGCGACGCTGAATCCGGCCGCGAGCGTGTACATGACCAGGACCTGCACCGCCGGGCCCTTGTCCGCGGCGAGCAGGTCCAGGAACGCCCGCCGCACCTGCGCCGGGCTCGCGATCGGCAGGCGCGATTGTGTGTCGGTGGCGCTCATGCGGACTCCTCATGCCTCACGAGACGGCGGTATTCGGGGTCGGCCAGCAGCTCGGCGTGCGACCCTGCGGCGTGCACTTTGCCCTCGACCATCCACACCACTCGGTCGGCGTGGGCCAACCACAG
Source organism: Glycomyces rhizosphaerae (assembly GCF_042647865.1). NCBI lineage: Bacteria > Bacillati > Actinomycetota > Actinomycetes > Glycomycetales > Glycomycetaceae > Glycomyces > Glycomyces rhizosphaerae. Next base: position 47,794 of record NZ_JBHRWO010000008.1, on the reverse strand, counting down.
CGGCGAGGCCGTCACCACCAGCGTCGACAGTGCCGCGCGTGCGACGGCCACCCGTGCGGCGATGAGCGATTCGGTGTGCGAGTCCACCGCCGAGGTCGGCTCGACCGCCAGCAGGGTCCGCGGTTCGGCCGCGAGCGCGCGGGCGAGCCGGAGCCGCTGGCGCTGGCCGCCCGAGAGGTTCCGCCCGCCTTCGGCGATGCGCCCGTCGAGCGAACCCCCGAGCGCCGTGTACACGTCACGGGCGCAAGCGGTCGCGAGCGCGGCCGACGCCGCGTCGGGGTCGACCCGCAGCGTCTCGGCGAGCGTCGCGTCGAAGAGGTAGTCCTCGTCGGTGAGCAGCATGATCCGCTCGCGCACGTCCGCGAGCGCATACGCCTCCAGAGGATTCGCGCCCCAGCTCGCTTCGGAGTCGCGGTAGCGGGCCAGCCGCTCGCAGGCCTCCAGTGCCGGGGCGGTCTCGGCGGTGACGAGCACGGTGACCCCGGTGTCCGGGACGGCCAGGCCCGAATCGGGGTCGCGCAGCTCTCCGCCTTCGCCGCGGAGCGTCCCCTGGTCGTCCACATCGGTCGCGATGGCGAGGAACCGGGTGAGGCGACCGGCGGCCACCCAGCTCGCGACCAGGTAGCTCGCGGAGATGATGAAGTTCCCCGAGACGGCGATGAAGATGGTCGCGAAGCTGAACGCCGAAGTGAGGCCGCCGATGGTGAGTGAGCCGTCGACGGCGAGGAGCGCACCGACCCAGGTGATGACGGCGACGAACACGATCGGCATCGAGTTGCGCAGGGCGTGGATCCACGAGCTGGAGTTCGCCACCGCGTAGCCGCGGTCGCGCAGCGCCGTCGACTGGTCCTTGTACCGCGCGGTGAACAGCAGGTCCCCGCCGATGCCGCGGAGCACCCGCAGGCCGCCGACGATGTCGGCCGCTTGCGCGGTGAGCCCGCCGATCATGTCCCGGTAGTCGGCCTGGCGGCGCTGGAGGCGCTTCAGGAGCGGCCCGGCGACGAGGGCGGTGACGACGCTTCCGGCGACCACGATGCCGCCGAGCAGGGGGTGGATCGACCACACCAGGGCGGAGCCGATGATGAACATGGCGAGGTTGTTGACCAGGAACCCGATCTCGGTGACCGTATGGGCCGCCTTGCGCATGTCCTCGCTGGGCAGGTTCACCAGCTCACCGGCGGAGACTCGTCCGCGCACGCCGGTTCCGGCCGTGTTGAGGTGGTCGGTGAGCCGCTCGACGATGACCTGCTGGTTGACGGCGGCGGCGCGGTTGAACTGCCGGTAGCCGAGCACCCAGAACGTCGGCTGCGCGGTGACGGCGATGGCCATGAGCCCCAACCAGAACGCGAAGTCGCCGCCGTCGCGGGCGATGAGGCCTTCGTCGACGACCCGGCCGAGCATCCACAGCTGCGCCATCGAGGTGCCGCCCGCGAGCAGAAAGAACATGGAGCCCAAGGCGATCCGGCCGGTGTGGGGCCGGGCGAGGTCGACGAGCAGGCGCAGCGGGGTGAGTGCCGGTCTCGACCGTGCCGACTTACGGCTCGCAAGCTTCGCCGAGGACGCTTGCGAGCCGGAAATGTGCAGTGCCGACGGCCGTGGTCTGGAGGGCATGGGAACCAAGCTTACCGGCCGACCGGTATTGCGAGAACCGCATAAACCGTCGGCTTCCCGACCCTGCCGAGATCGTCCGTCCTGTTTGAGCAGCACCTCCGCGGGATACCCCTGGGTCCAAGAGCGACAGATAATCGAACCGAATGGAATTGTCATGCCTTACGTCGCCACACGCCATAACCCCGTCATCGTGCACATCATCGCGGCGGTCTTCTGGCTCATCGCGCTGATCATCCTGCTGCACCTCGCGTTCGTCCTCCTGGAGGCCAACCCCGGCAACCCGCTGGTGGACTTCATGGCCGATCTGGCCAACTGGTTCTCCTGGCTGTTCCGGGACATGTTCACCGGGATCGAGGACCCGAAGGTCCGTGCCGTCGTCAACTACGGCATCGCGGCCCTTGTCTTCCTGGCGATCGGCGGGGTCGTCTCGGGCGTCGGCGGCCGCCGACGCGGTCACAACTGACCTTCCCTTGAGTTGAACTTTCAAGTTTTTGTGCCGAGGGCCACGAAACCCGATGGCGCTCGCAAGTGGTTAGGAATGCCTTACCTAATCTGCTCGCGTGTCCGACGCCCTCACCTCGAATGAAGCGGTCCGCAGTCGAATCCCGACGCGGACCGCCGCGGTGTTCGCCGTCGGCATTGCAGCCCTTGCCGTCTGCATCGCGCTCAGCCTCGCCCTCGGCACCCGGCCCGTGCCGCCGGGCACCGTCCTCGACGCGCTCCTCGGCGATGACGCGAGCCGCGACGCCATCGCCGTCACCGGCATTCGCCTGCCCCGCACCATCATCGGCATCGTCGTCGGTGCCGCCCTCGGCCTCGCCGGAGCCGTCTGCCAAGGGGTCACCCGCAACCCCCTCGCCTCGCCCACCACCCTCGGCGTCAACGCCGGCGCCGCGCTCGCCGTCGTCGCCGCCATCCACCTGCTCGGCCTCGCCCGCCCCGCCGAGTTCCTGCCCTTCGCCCTGGCCGGGGCCGCGCTCGCCGCCATCGCCGTGTTCGCCCTCGCCCGCGGCGCCGGCGACCTCGACCCGGTCCGCTTGGCGCTCAGCGGAACCGTGCTCGCCTCGGTCCTCGCGGCCTGGACCTCCGCGCTCCTGCTCGCCTCCGAGCAGACTCTCGACGAGGCCCGCTTCTGGCTCGTCGGCTCCCTCGCGGGACGCAGCCTCGGCATGCTCGTCCCCGTCGCCGCCCCGCTCATCGCCGGGACGCTGCTCGCGTTCTTCGTCGCGCCCGCCCTCAACGCCCTGAGCCTCGGCGACGACTCGGCCTCGGCCCTCGGCGTCCCCGTCGCCCGCACCCGGCTCCTCGGCGGCATCGCCGTCGTCCTCCTCGCCGCCTCCGCGGTGGCCGTCGTCGGACCGATCGCCTTCATCGGCCTCGCCGCACCGCACCTCGTGCGCTTCGCCGTCGGGCCCGACCTTCGCCTGCTCCTGCCCGGCTGCCTCATCGGCGGCCCGGCGCTCCTGCTGGCCGCCGACGTCCTCGGACGGATGCTCTTGCGCCCCACTGAGATCGAAGTCGGCATCGTCACCGCCTTCCTCGGTGCGCCCCTCCTCGCCGTCCTCGCCCGGAAGGCCGCCCGATGAGCACCGAAGAGCGACATGGCGAAGCCGAAGGGACCGCCGCACCTGTCGACGGCCGTCGAGCCATCGCGGATCCACCGCCCGCTTCGCGCCGCCTCGGCGCCATCGCCCGCCAGCGCCGCCGCATCGCGCTCCTGGCCTTGGCAGGGCTCGTCCTCCTCGCCGCCGCGATGCTCGCCGGGATCTGCCTGGGCCAGAACAACCTCAGCCCCGCCCGCGCCCTCAACGCGCTCTTCCTCGGCACCGGCGAGCGCGGCGACGTGCTCCTCGTCGGGCGCTTCCGCACGCCTCGCGTGCTCAGCGCCGCCATCGCCGGGGCCGGCCTCGCCGTCGCGGGCGCGGTCCTCCAACGCGTGGCCCGCAATCCCCTCGCGAGCCCCGACGTCGTCGGCATCACCGGCGGCGCCTCGCTCGGCGCGACGGCCGCCGTCGCCCTCGGTCTCGCCGCACCGCTCACCCCGCTCGCGGCCCTCGGCGGCGGCCTCTGCGCCGCAGGCATCCTGACCCTTCTCGCTTGGAAAGGCGGCATCAGCCCGACCCGCCTCGTCCTGGTCGGCCTCGCCGTCCAAGCCGGACTGACCGCCGCCGTCAACCTCTTCATCGTCCGCTTCCCCGCCGAACTCGCCTCCTCCGCACTGCACTGGACCACCGGATCCCTATACGGCCGCAACTGGAACGAGACGATCATCGGCGCCGCCGCCACCGCGGTCGCCCTCACCGCCGCCTTCGCGCTCCACCGCCGCGCCGCCGTCCTCGACCTCGGCGACGACGCCGCCGGAGCCCTCGGCGTCCGCCCCGGTCCCGCCCGCCTTCAGCTGCTCGCGGTCGCCGTCGTCCTCGCCTCGCTCGCGGTCGCCCTCACCGGCCCCGTCGGCTTCGTCGCCCTCGCCGTCCCGCACCTCGTCCGCCGCCTCGCCGGGCCGCCGACCGCGGGCACCCTCGCACTGAACGCCCTCACCGGCGCGCTCCTGCTCCTCACCGCCGACCTCGTCGCCCAGCACGCGCTGCCGCTCGACGGCATCCCCGTCGGCGTCGTCACCGCCACCCTGGGCGCGCCGTTCCTGCTCGTGCTCATGGCCCGCCAGAACCGACCCGATCCGAGGACCACCGGATGACCAACGACCAGGGCGCCATCACCGCCGCGGGCCTGCGCCTCGGCTACGGCCGCAACATCATCGTCGACGACCTCGACCTCACGCTCCCCGGCGGCGCGGTCACCGCCATCGTCGGCCCCAACGCCTGCGGCAAGTCCACGCTCCTGCGCGGCCTCGCCCGCCTCCTCGCCCCCGACGCCGGGACCGTCGCCATCGACGGCGAGGACGTCCACCGCATGAGCGCCCGCGCCCTCGCCCGCCGCCTCGGCCTCCTCCCGCAGCAGCCCACCGCCCCCGAAGGCATCAGCGTCGAAGCGCTGGTCCGCCTCGGCCGCTACCCCCACCAGCGCGCCCTGCGCCCCTGGTCCGAAGCCGACAGCGCCGCCGTCGAGACCGCCTTGGCGCGCACCGAGACCGCTGAGCTCCGGGACCTCCCGGTCGACCACCTCTCCGGCGGCCAGCGCCAGCGGGCCTGGATCGCACTCGCGCTCGCCCAGGACACGCCGCTGCTCCTGCTCGACGAGCCGACCACGTTCCTCGACCTGCGCCACCAGCTCGACGTGCTCGACCTGGTGTCCGACCTCAACGCCCACCACGACCGCACCGTCGTCATGGTCCTGCACGACCTCGGCCAGGCCGCCCGCTACGCCGACCACCTCGTGGTCATGCGCGGCGGCGTTCCCGCGGCCGTCGGCGCACCCGCCGACGTGCTCACGGCCGACCTCGTGGAAGACGTCTTCGGCGTCGCCTGCAGCGTCGTCCCCGACCCCGAGACCGGCACCCCGCTGGTGGTCCCGCGCGCGAGCGCCCGGCACCGCCGCTCCTGACACCCCGCCACCCGAAAGGAACCCATCACATGAAGTCCACGAGGAGCGGTCTGCGCGCCGCCGCGGCACTGCTGGCGACCGCCGCGCTGGCCGCCACGGCCGCTTGCGGCGCGGCGACCGCGACCGGCGACGCCGCCGAGCAGCAATCCGACGCGACCGGCGCGTTCCCGCGCACCATCGCCCACGTCATGGGCGAGACCGAGATCCCGGCCCGGCCCGAGCGGGTCGTGGTCCTCGACTCCGGCGAGCTGGACGACGTGACGCTCCTCGGCATCGAGCCGGTCGGCGCGGTCTCCCCGCACTTCAAGAGCACCGGCGGCTTCCCCGACTACCTGGCCTCGATGACCGAGAACACTGTGGACGTCGGCCCGATGGAGGAGCCCGACCTGGAGAAGATCGCCGAGCTCGCGCCGGACCTGATCCTCTCCTCGAAGATCCGCCACGAGGCCCTCTACGAGGACCTCTCGGCCATCGCGCCCACGGTGTTCACGGAGACCACCGGCGTGGCGTGGAAGGAGAACCTCGCGGTCCACGCCGAGGCCCTCGGCCTCGAAGACGAAGCGGCCGAAGCGCTCGAGGCCTACGAGGCCCAGGCCGCGGCCCTCGGCACCGAGATCGAAGCGGCCTACGGCGAGATGCCCACCGTGTCGATCGTCCGGTTCGTCGCGGGCCCGACCCGCCTGTACCAGAAGGCCACCTTCTCCGGCGTGATCCTCGAAGACGTCGGCGTCGCCCGCCCCGAATCGCAGGACGTGGACGACTTCGCCCTCGAAGTCGGCCCCGAGCAGATCGACCTCGCCGACGCCGACCTGCTCTTCGTCACCGCGGCCGACATCCCGGAGAACACCGAGCAGGAAGCGGCCATGGACAACCCGCTGTGGGCCGAGATGGAAGCGGTCAAGAACGACAAGGTCTTCAACGTCGCCGACGAGATCTGGATGAGCGGCATCGGCATCCAGGCCGCCCGCCTCGTCCTCGCCGACCTGGCGAACGCCGCCGGGGTCGACCTCCCGGGCGCCGAATAACAAGCCCCCGGCCGCGCCCTCCTCGAACGGGGCGCGGCCGGGCCCTCGCTGTGCCGACCTGTTCCGGAAGGCCGCGACGCGTAGCGGGCGCTAGCACGTTGTTCGCCGTTCGGCAGGCGCATCAGGGTATTTGGGAAATCCGGACAGGGGCTCTCGGGCGCGGTGTTATGGAGTCGTCGTCCGGTCCGTAGAGCGCGAAAGGCGTGCTCGACCGGCGCGGCGTCAGGAGGATGAGTCCGATGCGCATGTTGTTGAAGGTGCAGGTCCCGGCCGACGGAGGCCAGCAGATCTCCGATGAGGAGTGGCCGAAGAAGCTCAAGCAGATGCTGGAGATGCTCAAGCCGGAGGCCGCCTACTTCTCCCCGCAGGACGGGATGCGGACCATGATGATCTTCTTCGACATGCAGAAGGAGTCCATGATGCCGGTCGTCACCACGCCCCTGTTCGACGAGCTGAACGCGAAGGTCACGCTCTCGCCCGCCATGAACGTCGATGACCTCATGGCCGGGTTGAAGCAGGCGAAGAACAACCGCTGACCGCCGAAAGACGCGTCAGGGCCCGGCCGCACAGCGGCCGGGCCCTTCGCCGCAGTCCTCAGGCAGCGCTCTGCCAGTCCAAGTCGGCCTGGCTCACGACCGTGCCGAAGCGGGGGAAGTTCAGTTCCACCGCCGCATCATGCTCCCTTCGACTCAGGGCGCTCATCGCGTCCTCGACGAACACCAGGTCGTACCCGTGGTCGGAGGCGGACCGCGCGGTCGATTCGACCCCGAGGTTGGTCATGATTCCGGCCATCACCAGGGTCTCGGCCCCGACGCGGTTCAGGGCCGCGTCGAGGTCGGTGCCGTGGAAGCCGCCGATGGTGCGCTTGACGACGACCACATCCGCCAGTGCCGTGATCGGCTGGGCCAGTTCGCTTCCCGGCGGCTGCTCGTCCACGTTCGGTCGCTCCACCCGGATGGCCACCACCGGGGCGCCCGCTTTGCGGGCGCCCTCGGCGAGGGCCGTCGCCGTTTCCAGCACGGACGAACCTGATCGCGGCTCCATCCGCAACTCCAGGAGCCTCGGCATCAGGTCGACCAGGACGATCGCAGTCCGCTGGGGGTCAAGAAGAGTCATGCGGCCACAGTAGTCAGTCGGCGTCGCGCATCCGCAGGAGCTTTCTGGCCTCGACCGTCGAGATCGCCGGTCGCTGCGCCAGCGCCGCCGCCTCCGCCGCCCGCATGACCAGCTGTTCGTTGCCCGTGACCGGCCGCCGCCTCGCGAACGAGACCGTGTCCTCCATGCCCACCCGCAGATGGCCCCCGTGGGCCAGCGAGGCGAACATGACCGGGAGCGTCGTCCTGCCGATGCCCGTGGCGGAGAAGGTGGTTCCCTCCGGCAGGTACCGGCGCACCCCCTCGGCGAACGCGGTCACCGTCGACGCGTCGCCCGCCGCGCCTCCCGGCACGCCGAGCACGAAGTCCACGTGCACGTGGCCGCCGAACGGCAGCTCGTGCAGGTTCAGGAGGCGTTCCAGCGCCGCCAGGTGGCCCAGGTCGAACAGCTCGTACTCCGGCACGACCGCCTTGTCCTGCATGCGCTCGTGCAGTTCGACGATGAACTCCCAGCGGTTCATGAAGACGTCCTCGCCGAAGTTCACCGTCCCCATCGTGCAGGAGGCCATGTCCGGTTCCGCGTCGAGGACGGCGAGCCGCGCCCGCTCCCCGTCGCGGACCGAGCCGCCCGTCGACAGCTGCACGATGAGGTCCGTCGTGTCCCGAAGGGCCGCAACGGCGTCCCGCAGGCGCACCGGGTCGAGGGTCGGTCGGGCGTCGTCGTCGCGCAGGTGCACGTGGATGATCGAGGCGCCGGCCTGCTCGCACCGCTTCGCGGTGTCGGCCAGCTCCTCCAGCGTCACCGGCAGCGCCGGGACCTCGGCCTTGTCGACCTCGGCCCCGGTGGGCGCCACCGTGATCAGCGTCCCGGTCACGCGACCTCCGCCGTCTCGTCGTGCAGGGCCGCGGCCAGGCGCGACCGCGCCGCGGCCTCGTTCCCGTCCTCCTTGGCGCGCATCGGCGGGTGCATGTTCGCCCACCACTGCTGCCCCGCTTTGGGAAGCGTGTCGATCGGGTCGTAGAACGGGTACCGGCGGGTGAGCGCGTCGGGGTCGTCGGCCTCGATCGACGTGCGGTAGTTCTTGGTCCAGTACGAGATCCCGAGTTCGCGGTCGTACTCGGAGAGCTGGTGGACCCAGCGCTTGCCGACCATCGGCACGTCGCAGATGATCCGGGGGGTCGCGTACCCGGGGAGGTAGCCCATGATCGCGGTCTGCAGGTCCTGGGCCTGCGCGACGGAGGTGCGCCAGTGCTCGGCGTTGGGGATCATGTCGCACATGTAGAAGTAGTACGGCAGGATGTTCGCCTCGCCCTGCAGGGCGAAGCACAGGTCGAGCAGGTCGGCCTGGGTGTCGTTGACGCCGCGCATGAGCACGCCCTGGTTGCGCACGTCGCGCACGCCGGCGTCGAGCATCGCCGCCGCGGCCTTCGCCACGGTCGGGGTCACCGAGTTGGCGTGGTTGATGTGGGTGTGGATCGCCAGGTTGACCCCCTGGCCGGCCGCGCGCTTGGCGACGCGGGCCATGCCCTCGACGATCTCGTCCTGCAGCCAGTGCTGGGGGAGACCCATCAAGGCCTTGGTGGCGAGGCGGATGTCGCGGATGGTCTCCACGTCCAGGAGCCGGTCGAGGAACCGTTCGAGCTGCTTCCACGGCAGGTTCGCCACGTCGCCGCCCGAGACGACCACGTCCCGCACGCCCGGATGCGCCACAAGGTAATCGAGGATCGCCGACTGCCGGTCGACCGGCTTCAGCGCCAGCCGCCGCTTGTCCACCGTGGGCGTCGAATTGCCCACGAGGTCCATGCGCGTGCAGTGCCCGCAGTACTGGGGGCACGTCGAGAGCAGCTCGGCGAGCACCTTCGTCGGGTACCGGTGGGTGAGGCCTTCGACCGCCCACATGTCGTGCTCGTGCAGCGAGTCGCGGGTCGCGAACGGGTGCGAGGGCCAGTCGGTGTGCCGGTCCGAAGCCACCGGGAGCATGTAGCGGCGCACCGGGTCGGCGTAGAACGCGTCGGTCCACGAGCCCGGGGCGGTCTCCTCGATCGCGGGCGCCATCGTGTTGAGCATCTGCGGCGGCAGCAGCATCGACATGGTCGCCGAGTGCGCCATGTCCGAGGCGAGGTCCTCGTAGAACGACTCGTGGAGCCGATCGCCCACGACCTCGCGGAGCTGCTTGACGTTCTTGACGCAGTGCACGCGCTGCCACTGCGCCGAAGCCCAGTCGGCCTCGGTCACGTCGCCCCAGCCGGGGAACCGCGTCCAATCCGGCTCCTCCAGCCGACGACGCCGGTACTGGTACGGCTGCTCGATCACGGGCACTGTGTCTCCCGCTGGTCGATCCGACACCTTCTCACCTCCATGTCCGGGCTGGTAGCCCGGGAATACGCGTGGATAGGGATGCCCATCCTTGTGACGAGGATAACCTTCCGTTACTGTAGTGCGCTAGGTCCCGCATATTGAGACTCTATAAATACCCTGCTACCAGGAAGGGCGGCAACGATGTCGACAGGCTCACCGGTCGGATCGCACCGAGTCGTCAGCCCCGCCGGAGCGCTGCCACAAGCAGCGGATCGGCTCGACTCAGACCCCGATATCGCCGACGATGAAGTCCGCATCAGCGTCGAGCGACTCAACCTCGACGCGGCCTCCTACCGGCAGCTCCACACCGCCCACGGCGGTGACGGCGAGGCCATCCGGGCCGAGGTGCTCGCGATCATCGATCGCCGCGGCAAGATGCACAACCCCGTGACCGGCTCCGGCGGCATGCTCATCGGCACCGTCGACGCCGTCGGCCCCCGCTCGCCGCTCGGCCTCAAAGCCGGCCAGAAGGTCGCCACCCTCGTCTCGCTCACCCTCACCCCGCTGCACATTGATGACGGATTGGCGCGCTGGGACGGCAATTCCGAGCAGGTTCCGGCCAGCGGCCACGCAATCCTCTTCGGCCGCTCCATCGCCGCCCCCCTCCCCGATGACCTGCCCGAACACCTCGCGCTCGCCGTCCTCGACGTGTGCGGCGCGCCCGCGCTCGTGCGCCGGGTCGTCGCCCGCCGCACGCACGGCGCCACCACGGTCGCCGTCCTCGGCGCGGCCGGGAAGTCCGGTTCGCTCTCGCTCGCCGCCGCGCGGGACGCCCACGCAGCGAAGGTCCTCGCCGTCGTCCGCGACGAGAACGAGGCCGCCCAGCTGCTCGGCTCCGGCCTCGCCGACGACATCGTCGTCGCCGACGCCACCGCCCCGCTCCCTCTCGCCAGGAAGGTCACCGAGGCCCTCGACGGGCGCGGCGCCGACGTCACCGTCGTCTGCGTCGACGTCCCCGGCTGCGAACACGGCGCGATCCTCTCGACCGCCACCGGCGGCACGGTCATCTTCTTCTCCATGGCCACCTCGTTCCCGACCGCCGCCCTCGGCGCCGAAGGCCTGGCCGCCGACGTCGAGATGCTCATCGGCAACGGCTACGTCCCCGGCCACGCCGACTACGCGCTCCACCTCTTCCGCGAGAACCCGCACCTCAGGGACCTCTTCATCGACCGAGTGGGGACGGAGGACTGACATGACCGCCGAACTCCCGCTCGACCCCGCCGTCGTCGCCAACGCCCGCCGCCTTGCAGCGAAGGCCGCCCAACCCGTCGTGGACCTGGCCCGCAGCCACACCACCGTCTCCGTCGAACGCGCCACGCTCCGCCTCGCCGGACTCACCGGCGCCGACCCCGACGGCATCCCGTGGGTCAACCGCCTCGCCGACGCCGTCGCCGACCAGGTCGGCATCGAACACGGCATCGCCCTCCCGGTCTTCCACGCGCTCAAGGACTTCCCCGACCTCGACCGCCTCGCTCACGCCGCCGCCGCGGACGGCGTCCGCTTCACCCTCCCCACGGGAAGCGACGCCGCGACCGCCCGCGAACACGCCCAGGCCGCGGTCCGCACGGGCTTCGACCGCGTCGACGCCTCCCGCCGCCGCCGCGACCAGCTCGTCACCGAGATCGGCGACCCGCCCCAGCGCCCCTGGATCTACCTCATCGTCGCCACCGGCGACATCTACGAGGACATCCCGCAAGCGCAGGCCGCCGCCAAGGCCGGAGCCGACGTCATCGCCGTCATCCGCTCCACCGGGCAGTCCCTCCTGGACTACGTCCCCGAAGGCGCCACCCGCGAGGGCTTCGCCGGGACCTACGCCACCGGCGAGAACTTCCGGCTCATGCGCGCCGCCCTCGACGAGACCTCCCGCGAGGTCGGCCGCTACATCCGCCTCACCAACTACGCGTCCGGGCTCTGCATGCCCGAGATCGCCGCGCTGGCGGGGATGCACCGGCTCGACATGATGCTCAACGACTCGATGTACGGCATCCTGTTCCGCGACATCAACCCGATCCGCACCTTCGTGGACCAGCGCTTCTCGCGCCAGGTCCACGCCCGCGCCGGGATCATCATCAACACCGGCGAGGACAACTACCTGACCACGGCCGACGCGGTCGAGGCCGCCCACACCGTGACCGTCTCGCAGCTGCTCAACGAGCGCTTCGCGCACGAGGCCGGGCTCCCCGACCCGCTGCTCGGGCTCGGGCACGCCTTCGAGATCAATCCTGAAGTGCCCGAATCGTTCCGGCTGGAACTCGCGCACGCGCTGCTGGCCCGCCAGCTGTTCCCCGACGCGCCGCTGAAGTGGATGCCGCCGACCAAGCACATGACCGGCGACGTGTTCCGCGGCAACCTCCTCGACGGGTTCTTCAACCTCGCCGGGGTCATGACCGGGCAGTCGATCCTGCTGGTCGGCATGATGACCGAAGCGGTCGTCACCCCCTGGCTCTCGGACCGCGACATCGCCCTCCAGAACGTGCGGTACGTGCTCAGCGCCTGCGCCGGGCTCGCCGAGGACTTCCATCCGCCCAAGGACGGCTTCATCGCGAACCGCGCCAACGAGGTGCTCGGCGAGGCCGTGGACCTCCTGGGCCGCATTGTGGACGACGGCCTGCTCAACGCCATCGCCGACGGCACCTTCGGGATCATGAAGCGCCCCGCCGACGGCGGCCGGGGCCTCGACGGGGTCGCGAAGCGCGCCGACGACTACTGGAATCCGGCCACGGACGAGCTGGACAGGACGAGCCCCGACCAAGACGCCCTGAAGGAGGACTCCCGGTGAGCCGCATCGTCAGGCCCTACGGGGACACCACCGGCGACGGCATGGTGCAGCTCTCCTTCACCCTGCCCGTCCCGCACGACAAACGCGCCGAGGGCGCGGCCCTCCAACTCGCCGCCAAGATGGGCCTCGACGGCGCGATGCTCGTGCACGCCAAGCCCATCGGCGAGGGCTACACGTTCTTCGTGGTCTACGGCGCGTCCACGCACCTCGTCAACCTCGACGAGGTCAAAGTGGTCGAGAAGGACTACCCCCATATGAGCCCCAAGGAGGTCAACGACGCCATCCGCGAGCGGCTCGGCCGCAAGCTGTGCGTCGTGGGCGCCTGCATCGGCACCGACGCGCACACCGTCGGCATCGACGCGATCCTCAACATCAAGGGCGTGGCGGGGGAGAAGGGCCTGGAGTACTACCGCGAGCTGCGCGTGGTCAACCTCGGCGCGCAGGTCGCCGTGCCCGACCTCGTCAACCGCGCCGTCGACGAAGAGGCCGACGCGGTGCTCGTGAGCCAGGTCGTCACCCAGAAGGACGCCCACCTCCACAACACCCGCGAGATGGCGGCCGCGTTCCGTGAGGCCCTGCCGCCTGGGAAGCGCCCGCTGCTCGTCGTCGGCGGCCCCCGCTTCGACGAGGGCGCGGCGAACGACCTCGGCGTCGACCGCATCTTCACCCGCGGCACCACCCCGTCCGATGTGGCCTCCTACCTCGTCCACCGGCTCGTGACCATGAAGACCGCACCCCTGAAGGACCCCGTATGAGCGCCAACCACGACGGTGTCACCGTGACCCATCGCCGCTACATCCCCTACGGCCACGCCCACTACGGCGGGAACCTCGTGGACGGCGCCTACGGCCTCGGCATGTTCGGCGACGTGGCCACCGAGCTGTGCGTCCTCACCGACGGCGATGAGGGCCTGTTCGCGTCCTATGCGGACGTCCAGTTCAAGGCGCCCGTGAAGGCCGGCGACGTCGTGGAGGCCACCGCCACGGTGGTGCGCACCGGACGCCGCAGCCGCACCGTCGAATTCACGCTCGCAGTCGTGTGCCGCGCCGATCCCGAACGCGGCGAGTCCGCGGCGGTCGTGCTGGACGAGCCGATCATCGCCACCACCGCCACGGGCACCGTGGTCGTTCCATGAGCGGAGCCGTCGTCTGCGTCGACGTCGGATCGACCTACACCAAGGCCGCCGTCGTCGACGCGGACGACGGCGACCTCCTCGGCACCGCCTCGCGCCCGACCACGATCGGCACCGACGTCATGGAAGGCCTCCGCACCGCCGTCGCGGAGGCGACCCCCAAGGGCGCCACCGTCATCGACACCCTCGTCTGCTCTTCCGCAGGCGGGGGCCTGCGCCTGGCCGTGATCGGCAACGAGCCCCTGGTCACCGCCCGCGCCGCCTACCGGGCCGGGCTCAGCGCCGGGGCCCGCGTCGTCGACGTGCGCGCGGGGGACCTCGCGGCGGGGGACTTCCTCGAGCTCGCCGCCGCCCGCCCCGACGTGATCCTCTTGGCCGGAGGCACCGACGGCGGGGACGAGACGGCCTTGCGCGCCCACGCCGAAGCCCTCGCCGCCTCCGGCTCTCGCACCCCGGTCGTCCTGGCGGGCAACGCCAACGCCGCCGCCGACATCGCAGCGCTCCTCACCGGAGCCGGGATCGACACGACCCGCGTCGCGAACGTCCTGCCGCGCATCGGCGTCCTCAATCCCGTGCCCGCCCGCACCGCGCTCCGCGAGGTCTTCCTCCGTCACGTGATCGCCGGGAAGCACCTCTCCGCCAGCGCCGACTTCACCCGCATGGTCAAGGCCGCCACCCCGGACGCCGTGCTCACCGGTGTGGAACTCCTGGCGGAGCGCACCGGCGCCGACCTGCTCGTGGTCGACGTCGGCGGCGCGACCACCGACGTCTACTCGGTGCTCACCCCCGACGCCGAACGCGAGGGCCCGCGCGCCGAAGTCGCCGGAACCGCTTGGCGTTCGAGAACAGTGGAAGGCGACCTCGGCGTCCGCCACACCGCCGTCGGCATCACCGAGGCCGCCGACGAGGAAGACCTCGCCGCGAGCTGGGACCTGCCGGAGGCGGCCCGCCTGCGCGCCGCGAACCCGGCCTTCCGCGCCACCGACCCCGCCGACGACGCCGAACTGAGCGCGCTGGCCGCCCGGATCGCGGTGCGCCGCCACGCGCGCGGCGAGCGGATCGGCGGACCCACCGAGCCGCTGCGCGGCGGCAAGGACCTCGCGGCCGTGAGCCTCGTCGTCGGCTCCGGCGGGATCCTCCGCCGCGACCCCGAGGCCGCCGTGTGGCTGCGCGAAGCGGTCGGCGCCGACACCTCCGGCGGCGTCCGGCCGCCCAAGGACGCCCGCTTCGCGATCGACGCCGACTACCGGCTCGCCCCGGCCGGGCTCCTCGCCGCGAACGGCCACCGCAATGCCGCAATTGGACTCCTGGAGTCCACATCGTTCTGATCCGGGGCAACCGCTCGCCCAGCCCGCGGCGTACTGCATGTGGACATCCCTCAACACCCTGCAAGCCAACGAAGGGCGACCATGGAACGACGCGATGTAATCAAGCTCGGGGCCGCAGTGACCGCGGGCGGGGCCATCCTGGGCTCCGCCTCCGCCGCGCACGCGGAGCAGGTGAGCACGCAGGCCGCCGCCACCTCGGCGGCCCAGATCAAGGCGATCTGGGACTACGAGACCGGCAACGCCGGCGGCACCTGGCAGGGCTACGTGACCCTCCTCAACGGCAGCGGCGCCCCCGTCGTCGCCGTGGACCAGGGCTCGACGAGCGTCCAGACGGCCGCGAGCATCAACAAGCTGGGCATCGCCCTCGGCGTGCTCGACAAGATCGACCGGGGCGAACTGGCCCTGGACGACCGGATCACCCTCACGTCCGACATCATCCTCACCGGCTCGGGCTTCTACTTCCACCAGACCGCTTACGGCGACGAGATCACCGTCGCCAACGTGCTGGTCGCGATGCTCCTGACCTCCGACAACACCTCGGTGCGGCTGTGCGGCCTGGTCTGCCCGCCCGCCGAGATCAACGAGACCCTGGCTGCGAAGGGCTTCACCGACACCCGCGTGATCCCCAACCCCGCCAACCCGAACCGCATGTGGCTCGGCGACACCACCACCTTCGAGACCAACGACCTCCTGACCCGCCTGGCGAAGGGCGAGCTGCTCTCGGCCAAGAGCACGAGCTTCTTCCTGAACATCCTGAAGGGACTCAGCGGCTACCACGACGGCTTCCGCCGCAACATGTCCTCGGTCGAACGCGCGCGCGTCGCCATGAAGTACGGCGCGGACGACGCCACCCGCAGCGAGTCCGGCGTGGTCTACAGCGCCGCCGGCGCCCCGGCCCTCGTCTACTCGTTCATGGCGCAGTACGACGACAACTGGGGCAACTACGGCGCGACCCACCCGGCCGTGCAGGCCCACGCGAAGATGGGCCGCAAGATGCTCAACGCCGTGAACGCGTCCGCCGTGGCCGCGTCCGACGCGGTCACGCTCGAAGTCGAGCCGGAAGCGCTCAACGCCGACCTGGTGCAGTAGGCGAATCGGAGCCCCCGGCAGCAATGCGGCCGGGGGCTTTGTCATGAAAAGCGGGTTCATCGTGCAAGTGTTAGCCGACGTGAATCCCCAGGCCACCGACCCGCAATGCGGTGTTCATCGATGGTTGTGACAGTCTGGTGCGCGACCTGGCATTTCCAGGCCCGGCCCCGGGCTCTCGGCCCTCCCTCGGAAAGCGACAACGACATGTCCACAGCACCACGCACGATCGACCGGCGCCGCCTCCTCACCGGCTCGGCCGCCGTCGCCGCAGGCATCGCGGCCGCCGCAGTCGCCGAGCCGGCCTCGGCCGAGCCGACCACTAGCGCGCTCCAGTCCACAATCGATCCGACGTCGGGCGCGTCCCTCCGCACCACCGCCCAGTACGCCCAGTACGACGGCCCCGCCTTCGTGGACACCTACGCCACCAACATCACCGAGAACCAGACCGCCGAGAGCAACGCCGCCGTCCGCATCCTCAGCGGCTTCCAGGACGTCTGGCAGACCGGCCCCGAATGGAACAACGGCACCGTCGTCGACGAAGACCTGCTCGAAGACAACATGGCCTACAGCGCCGACCTCACCGGCGCACGCACCCTCGCGGAAGCCAAGCAGGCCTTCATCTTCGACCGCCAGCACCAGAGCTACAGCGCCATCGGCGGCCTCGGCCCCCTCGAAGCCCTCTACAAGACCGGCGCGAAGGCCGTCACCGCCATCACCAGCGCCCCCGACGGCATTCCCGCCGGCAAGATCAGCGACTCGGTCCCGCCCGGCGCCCCGGCCGGGTCCGCCAACGGCGCCGGCGCCACCGACTCCGAACTCGGCAAGGTCGCCCTCCTCGTCAACACGGTCCGTGGCAACTTCACCTCCTCGAACCCCAGCAAGTTCGCGTACCTCTACCCGCGCCCCTACCGGATGAACGAGGACAGCGAAGTCGCCGAAACCGGCGGCATCCCCGTCCTCGGCATCCCGGCCTACGACTCGAAGGTCCTCGTGGCCCCGCAGCTGCTGCGCCAGCGCTCCGACATTCCCGCGGAAGACGGCGGCTTCCCCTCCGGCCATGCCAACGCCGCGTGGCTCGCGGCCTTCGCGCTGGCCTACGCCGTCCCGGAGCGGTTCCAGGAGCTGCTCACCCGCGCCTCCGACGTCGCGCACTCGCGCATCATGGCGGGCATGCACTCGGTGGTCGACGTCGTCGGCGGTCGCATCCTCGGCACCGCCTTGGCCGCCGCCGTGCTGCACAACCCGGCCACCGCCCAGATCAAGGCGGACGGCCGCGAACAGGCGCTCGCCTACTTCACCGCCGCCACGGGCGTCTCGGCCGACGGGCTGCACGCCTACGCGCACCGCGAGGGCCCCGACACCGACCTGTACGCCGACCGCGAGGCCAACCGCGAGCGCTACCGCGAACGCCTCACCTACTTCCTGGAGCGGTCCGGCTCGGACGCCGCCATGATCGTCCCCAAGGGAGCGGAAGTCCTCCTGGAGACCCGCCTGCCGTACCTGGACGCCGAGCAGCGCCGCGAGGTCCTGGCCACGACCGCGCTCAAGTCGGGCTACCCGATCCTGAACGGGCCCGAGCAGTGGGGCCGCCTGGACTACTTCACCGCCGCCGACGGCTACGCCCGCTTCAACGCCGATGTCGCCGTCGCCATGGACGCCGCCCAGGGCGGTTTCAGCGCCGCCGACACCTGGCGCAACGACATCGGCGGCTCCGGCAAGATCACCAAGACCGGCACCGGTTCGCTCACCCTCACCGGCGACAACTCGTTCTCCGGCGGCGTGCTCGTCCAGGAGGGCACACTCCGCGCGGCCTCCGCGAACGCCCTCGGCAAGGGCGGCGTCACCGTCACCGGCGGGACCCTCGCCGTCGACGCCGACCAGCTCGAACTGCGCGCCTACGCCCAGTCGAACGCGGCCCTCCAGGTCGTGCTGAACGCCGAAGGCGAACCGGCCCTTGAGGTCGCCAACAAGGTCACCCTCGGCTCCGGTGCCGTCCTGAAGATCGCCCTCGACCCGCAGCGCCCGCCCGTCGCGGGCGTCTCGCTCCCGCTGGCCGAGGCCGAGGAGATCGTCGGCACCTTCGCCGAAGTCGTCCTCGACCTCCCCGGCTACACCGCCACGCTCGAATACTCGAAGAAGCGCATCGAAGTCCGCATCGACGCCGCCTGACCTGAATCGGCCCCGGCCGCGGCCGGGGCCGATCGAAATCCCTACAAATCCCAGTCCGTACATTTGTGCGATTCAATTTGGAAATCAAGGCTCAAATCTCCCTAGGCTTCATGGCATCACCTCCGAAAGGAAAACCATGAGCGCCGACGAAGTCCTCGCCTACTACACCCAGCCCGGCCCGCTCTCCGACGCCGGAGCCCACCGCGACGCATTGCTCGCCGTCCCGTCCGACATCCCCGGGATCCTCGCCGCCGTCCAAGGCGTCCTCGTGCACCAGGACCTCGCGGGCGTCTACGGCTTCGACATGCCCGAAGATCGCCGCGAGACCGCGCACTTCCGTTCAACCGGTCCGATCCTCGGGCGTGTCCTCGACGAGGACCCCCGCCCCCTGACCGAGGCGCGCACGCCCGAACGCCGGATCGCCTGCACCTGCCGCACCTTCAGCCTCGTCGCGGTCGCGGCCATGCGAGCCCACGGCATCCCCGCCCGCGCCCGCTGCGGCTTCGGCAACTACTTCGATGCCGGCTGGCACATCGACCACTGGGTCGCCGAGTATTGGGACGGCGAACGCTGGATCCTCGCCGACGCCCAGATGGACCCGCTGCTCACCAAGGTGATCGGTTTCGACTTCGACCCGGCCGACGTGCCGCGCGACCGATTCGTCGTCGGCGGGCAGGCCTGGATCGCCTACCGCGACGGGCGACTCGACGCCGACAAGTGCGGCCTGACCATTCCCGGCGAACAAGGTGCGTGGTGGATCGCCTCCAACCTCGTCCGCGACGTCGCCTCCCTGTCCAACATGGAGTTGCTGCCCTGGGACGTGTGGGGCGTGATGCCCGAACCCGACGACGAGATCACCAAGGACTTGACCGCCCTCTTCGACGAACTCGCCGCGGTCACGGTCGATCCGGCGACCGCCGCCGACGCCCGCTCACACTACGAAGCCGACGACCGACTCCGTGTCCCCGCCCAGGTGCGCAACCATGTGCGCAGCCGCCTCGAGACGGTGATCCCGGTCGACTGACCTGCCCGTGCTGTACGGTTCGGTGCGTATCCCACACAAAAGGAGTGACCAACAGTGGACGTGGAGCGCACCGAGCTGCCCGGAATCGGCGTGCGGTTCGAATTCGAGACCAAACGCCATGTGCGCCTAGGTATCGTGGCCCATCGCGAAGGCCGCCGCGATTTCATCATCTACGACCCCGACGACCCGGACTCGATGCTCGACTGCATCGTCTTCTCGGCCGACGAGTCGGCCGCGATCGGTGAACTGCTCGGCGGCGCCCGCATCGTCGAGAAGCTCAACCGGCTGCACCACGAGATCGACAACCTCGTCTCCCGCCAACTGCACGTGGACGCCACCAGCCCCTACGCCGACCGGCCCCTCGGCGACACGCGCGCCCGCACTCGCACCGGCGCCTCGATCGTCGCCATCGTCCGCGCCGACGGCGTCGAGACCGGCCCGCCCCCGTCCTCGATCCTGCGCGTCGGCGACCGCCTGGTGACCATCGGGACGCAGGAGGCCGTCGACTCGGTCGACCGGATCCTGCGCGGTCTCGAATAATGCACGGGACCGTCGCGCTTCTCCTTGAGCTCGGCCTCCTCATCGGAGCCCTCGGTCTGCTCGGAGCCTTCGCCGGCAAGTTCGGCATCTCCGCCATCCCCCTCTACCTCCTCGCCGGCCTCGCCTTCGGCCACGGCGGCATCTACGAGATGCACGCCATCACCGGATTCCTCGACGTCGGCGCCGAAGTGGGCGTCGTCCTGCTCCTGTTCACCCTCGGCCTGGAGTACACGCCGCGCGAACTGCTCGGCACCATGAAGACCTCCTGGCTCGGCGCCGTCGTCGACCTCGTCCTCAACGCCGCGCCCGGCGTCGCCTGCGCGCTCCTGCTCGGCTGGGGCCCCGCGGCCGCGGTCGTCTTCGGCGGCGTCACCTACGTCTCGTCCTCGGGCATCATCGCAAAGGTCCTCACCGACCTCGGCTGGCTCGGCAACCGCGAAACGCCGACCATCCTCGCGCTCCTGGTCGCCGAAGACATGATCATGGCGCTCTACCTGCCGATCCTCACCACGATCCTGGCCGGGCTCGCGTTCGCCCAAGCCGCCGTCGGCCTCGGCGTCGCCCTGCTGGCCGTCGCCCTGGCCTTCGTGGTCGCCTCCCGCTTCGGCGGGCTGCTCTCGCGGTTCCTCAGCTCCCCGAACGAGGAGATCCTGATGCTCAAGGTCATGGGCATCGTCCTCGTCGTGGCCGGGCTCGCCGAGAAAGTGCACGTCTCGGCCGCGGTCGGCGCGTTCATCGTCGGCATGGCCCTCTCCGGTGAAGTCTCGCGCCAAGCCGAAGAGACCCTCGAACCGCTCAAGAACCTGTTCGCGGCGGTCTTCTTCGTCAACTTCGGCCTCGAGACCGACCCGACCGCGCTGCCACCGGTGCTCCCGGTGGCGATCGCGCTGGCGGTCTGCACGATCGCGACGAAGTTCGCCACGGGCTGGTGGGCGGCCGGCCGATCCGGCTCGGCCTTCACCGGCAAGCTCCGCGCCGGACTCGTGCTCCTCCCGCGCGGCGAGTTCTCGATCGTCATCGCGGGACTCGGCGTGACGGCGGGGCTGAATCCCGCGCTCGGTTCCGTCGCCGCAGCGTACGTGCTGATCCTCGCCGCCCTCGGCCCGCTCGCGCCGCGCCTGGCGGGGCCGATCGTGGCGAAGCGCCGCAAGAAGAACCGCGCGAAACGCCTCGCCGAGGCAGCGACGTGACAATGCGGGGCGCGAGGCCGGCGCCCCGCACCGGATCGCCGTGACCGATGAGGCGGGTGCGAAAGAGATCACCGCACTCCCAGAAGTCGGTGTCAGGGCCAAGTTGAACGCTCGCCCTTGCGATGCGCAGCCACGGCCCGGAGCTGATCGGAATGCCCGGTGAAGGTGATGTCCCGCAAGCGCCCGGCCACCGTCCAGATTGCGACTGTGCCCGCGTCGTGGTCCCACGAGAGGCAACGGTCGTCGAATGCCTGGGCCGCTTCGGGGCGGAACGCCACCGGTTTCAAGGTCGCCTTCGACGCGCGCCTGCCTTGCAGCCGCCCGGCTTTGATCATTCCGGCGATTGCGGCGTAAGCACCGCAAGTCTTCATGATGACCAGCTGCGCCACCTGCGATCCGAGCCCGCGGGCTCTCAATTCGGCATAGGCGAGCTGGCGCAGCGCGTATTCGCGCGGCAACCCCTTGTTCGTAGGCGACGACAGCAGTCCAGTTCGCGGCCTCATTGACAGCACGCAGCGTCGCTGCCAGCGCCGCCGCTTGCTCCGGCGTCGGCAACAGCTTCACCTGCACCATCTGCCTGCCCATTCCCACAACGATAAGGTCGAGGTATGACAACAACTCCGGCCCCAGCGGCTCCGGGCCCCAGTGATCCTGGTCGCACACCTGCTGAAACCGCGAACCCGCTCCGCCCGCAAGACGAGGTCGTCGACATCGCCCGCGACCTCATCCGCATCGACACCACCAACACCGGCGACAACGCGACCGCCAAAGGCGAGCGCGCCGCCGCCGAGTACGTCGCGGAGAAGCTCGCCGAAGTCGGCCTCGAAGCCAAGATCTACGAGTCCGCGCCCGGCCGCGCCTCGGTCGCCTGCCGCTACCCCGGCGCCGACCCCACCCGCGGGGCCCTCCTCCTCCACGGCCACCTCGACGTCGTCCCCGCCGAAGCCAGCGAATGGACCGTCCACCCCTTCAGCGGCGAGATCAAGGACGGCTACCTCTTCGGCCGCGGCGCCGTCGACATGAAGGACTTCGACGCCATGCTCCTCGCGCTCGTGCGCGACTGGAAGCGCCGAGGCAAGGTCCCCCCGCGCGACCTCGTCCTCCTCTTCACCGCCGACGAAGAGGCCGGCTCCGACTACGGCGCCCGCTTCATGGTCGAGCAGCACCCCGAGGT
Organism: Glycomyces rhizosphaerae; assembly: GCF_042647865.1. Lineage (NCBI taxonomy): Bacteria > Bacillati > Actinomycetota > Actinomycetes > Glycomycetales > Glycomycetaceae > Glycomyces > Glycomyces rhizosphaerae. Next base: position 25,776 of record NZ_JBHRWO010000008.1, on the reverse strand, counting down.
CTTCGAAGGCGTCACCGAAGCGGTCGGCGAAGTCGGCGGATTCTCCATGACCCTGCCCAACGACCTGCGCGTCTACGTGGTCCAGACCGCGGAGAAGGGCCTCGACTGGCTCCGCCTGCGCGCCACCGGCCGCCCCGGCCACGGCTCGATGCTCCACGACGACAACGCCGTCACCCGCCTCACCCGCGCCGTCGCCAACATCGGCCAGCACGAGTTCCCGGTCGAGATGACCCCCACGGTCCGCCAGTTCCTCGAGTCCGTCTCCGAACTCACCGGCATCGCATTCGACCCGAACAACCCCGACGAGACCGTCGCCAAGCTCGGCCCGGTCGCCCGCCTCATCGGCGCGACCCTGCGCAACACGGCGAACCCGACCCGCCTCAACGCGGGCTACAAGACCAACGTCATCCCGTCCACCGCCGAAGCCGTCCTCGACTGCCGCTCCCTGCCGGGCCGCAACGACGAACTCGAAGCCACCCTCCGCGAACTCGCCGGGGCCGGCATCGACTTCGAATACGAGATCCGCCAGCCCGGCTACGAGACCAGCTTCGACGGCGTCCTCGTCGACGCCATGGCCGATGCGATCCGCCAGGCCGACCCCGGCGCCCGCACCGTCCCGTACATGCTCTCGGGCGGCACCGACGCCAAGGCCTTCGCCACCCTCGGCATCCGCTGCTTCGGCTTCGCGCCGCTCAAGCTGCCCGCCGACCTCGACTTCACCGCCCTGTTCCACGGCATCGACGAGCGCGTGCCGCTCGACGGCCTCCAGTTCGGCGTCGACGTGATGGACCGCTTCATCTCCCGCTCCTAGCAGCGAGAACCCAACGGGCCCTAGGCCGGTGAGCACGCTCACCGGCATAGGGCCCGTCGATTCCTGGACACCTCGCCCCGATCGACGCTACAATCGGCGGCGATGTTGATTTTCCTTTAGAAAGCAGCCAGGTCCCGCGTAGAGCCGAGCTCCGCGAAGGCCGCAAGGCACGCATCGCAATCCAAGAAGCCAAGAGCCTTCCGCGCGCGTGCCGTTCTCCCTTCCATTCCTGAACGACTGCTTTCTGGAGGCGCGCATGTTCCGCCATGCCCAACTGACCCTTGTAGACACCACCAAGCGCTACGCCGACCACCTCGTCCTCGACCGGGTCACCTTCGCCGTCAAACCGGGGGAGAAGCTCGGCGTCATCGGCGACAACGGATCCGGCAAGTCCACCCTGCTCAGGCTCCTCGCCTCCGTCGAGGAACCCGACAACGGCGAACTCACCGTCGCCTCCCCAGGCGGCATCGGCTACCTGCCGCAGCAACTCGACCTGCCCGAACAGGGCACGGTCGCCGACGCGATCGACCTCGCGCTGGCCGACCTGCGCGACATCGAGAAGGCGATGCGCGAGGCCGAACAGGACATCGCCGACGGCGACGAGGCCGCAGGCGACGTCTACGCCGACCTGTTGGCGCACTTCGAAGCCCGCGAAGGCTGGGAAGCCGACGTGCGCGTCGACCAGGCGCTTGAGGTCCTCGGGCTCCCAGGCCTCGACCGAAGCCGCCCCTTGGGGACGCTCTCGGGCGGCGAACGCTCGCGGCTGATGCTGGCCGCGACCCTCGCGGCCAGGCCCGCGCTGTTGCTGCTCGACGAACCGTCGAACGACCTCGACGACGACGCCGTCACCTGGCTCGAAGCGCAACTGCGCGACTGGCCCGGAACGGTGGTCGCCGTGACCCACGACAGGGCGTTCCTGGAGGCCGTCACCACGACGATGCTCGAAGTGGCCGACCGAAAAGCCCGCCGCTACGGCAACGGCTACGCCGGATACCTCATTGCAAAGGAGACCGAACGCCATCAGGCGCAAGAAGCCTATGAGACCTGGAAGATCGAAGTCGATCGCCAAGGACATCGTGGACCACAATGCGGGCCGACTCGGAGCCATCCCCCGCAAGCTGGAGAAGCCCGGTTCGGGTGCAGGAGCCTTCAGGGCCCGCAGCCGCACCCACGGCGCGAGTAGCCGCATCAAGGTCGCGAAGCAGATGCTCGAACGCCTGCTGGCCGCCCCGGTCCCGAAGCCCCCCGAGCAGATGCGGTTCGAGTCCGCGCTGGAGACCACCAGCGCCGGAACCGAAGCGCCAGCCTTGGCGCTCAAGGGCATCCGAGTAGGCGACCGGCTCAAGGTCGACGACCTGTCGATCGCCCAAGGCGAACGAATCCTGATCACCGGCCCGAACGGAGCGGGCAAGACCACGCTCATGCGAGTCCTCGCCGGCGAACTCGAACCCGACGAGGGAGCGGTCGACCGCACCGGAGCGATCGGCCACCTGCGACAGCTGGCGGGCCCCGGTTCAGGTCGCCAATCGGTGCTGCGCGCCTTCGCCGAAGGCCGGGTCGGCACGCTCGAGGAGCACGCCGAGGCACTGGACCGCCTGGGGCTGTTCACACACGACCGGTTCGGCACCCCGGTGTCGGCCCTCTCGGTCGGCCAGCGCCGCCGCCTCGAACTGGCCAGGCTGGTCACGAGGCCGGTGGACGTCCTCCTGCTCGACGAGCCGACCAACCACCTGTCGCCGATGCTGGCGGAGCAACTCCAGGAGGCCCTGGTGGACTATCGGGGAACGGTGATCCTGGTCAGCCACGACCGCCGCCTCAGAACGTCCTTCCAAGGCCGCCAGCTGCAAATGGACGCGGGCTCGGTCATGGCGAACCTCTAGACGGTTGGAAAAGCGGCGGGCGGCGATCGGCAAGCGCCCGCCGCTTCGACCGGGAGGGGAGTTCCCGCCGGTGTCCCGCCGGTGTTCCGCCTTGTGATCGACCCCGCCGGTCACCAAGATGGTCCTGATCGACTCGGCCTTCAGCGCCCAAGTCATCTTCCTGTTGCGAAACGCATTGGCCCGCAAACTCATTCAAGTACCCAGGAGTCGGATATGACCGCAATCGACCGTCGGCAGTTCAACAGATCGCTCCTCGCCGTTCCCGCCGCCGCCCTGCTCGGCACGGGCCTTGGCGCGCTCGCTCCCGCCGCTGCCTCGGCCGCCCCCGCCGACTGGGATGCGCATTTTCTGGCGGGCATGGCGAACGGCGAACTCCTGCACCGCATGCGAACGGGTGACGGATCCTGGGGCACGGGCTGGAGCAAGGTCGCCACTCCTCCCGCCACGCTGTACCGCGTCTCCTGTGTCGGCATGAACGGGAACCTCCACACCGTCGCAACCCTCAACGGCGGGACACCGGACTACGGCGTCCGGCGCAGCGCCGACGGTTCCTGGACCGCATTCACGCCGATCCCCTCGGAATCGGGTCCCACAACCGGCGCCGTCCATGTCGCGGTGACCGCGCTCAACGGGGTGCTGCACGTCTTCGGCGCTTCCGAAGGCGGCGGCGCCCTGTACCACACCGTCCGCAATACGGACGGCGTCTGGCAGCCCCGCTGGGTGACGCTCAAGACCTTCGGGCGCATCAGCCACATCGCCACCACCAAAGTCGGCTCGACGATCGACACCGCCGTCATCGCCGACGGCAGGCTGTTCCACGCCATTCGCTCCTCGGGCGGGACATGGAGCGGCTGGGGCAACATCGAGAGCGCGGCCGGTGACATCGGGGACCCGTACCACGTTGCCGTGGCGGGAATCGGCTCGCAGCTCCATGTCGTGGCGCTGAACGGCTCCAGCGGTGTCTTCCACGCCATCCGCAGGGCGGACGCCACCTGGCAGCCGTTCAGGAAGGTGGCTGTTTTCAACAACTACAGGCCTTTCGAGGTCAGTGCCGCCAACGTCGGGGGCGAACTGCAGGTCGGGATCATCGATCTCGCCACCAACGGCACCCAGGCCGTCAGGCACTCCATCCGCCGAACCGACGGAACGTGGCGGTCCGTCAGCACCGTCTCCCGCACCGGTTTCACCGGTGAACCGGGGGTTCTGGCAATGGCCGCCATCCAGTAGGCCAGGGGTTCACCTCGAGTCCGGGGGCCGCCGCACCGGCCGGTGATGTCTACCATGGAGGACACAGCTCAATCGACTGATCCCGTGCACGAAAGCGGTGGCCGTTGGATCTCGTTGCCCCCTCGCCTTCCCCGACGATCTTCAATCCGGTTCCCGGCGACACCGCCATAGTGGAGTGGCTGCTCGGTCTACTGGGATTCCCGACGGTCATCATCGGCCTCGTGGTGATCGCGATGTCGATCGAATCGCTCTACGCCCGCGCCAGACAGGTCGTCCGGGGGGCGGTCGTCACCCGCCGCGCGGCCGGCGTTGCGGGTGCGTGGCTGGTGCGTCAGCCTCCGGTCCGCGTGCTCATGATCTGGCTGGTGACCGCCTGCGTCCTCGCGGCGCAGGCGGTCATGCTCGGGTTGAGCTGTATCGCGGGCGGTTTTCTCGCCTCGCCGTTCGACCCCGGACGCTCCGAGGTGCTGCTGGACGTCGTGCAGCACTCCCCGATCCTGCTGATCGATCCGGGCTTTATAGGCGCCAATGTGCGGCTTGACTGGATCTCCGCGATCTTCGTGCTCTGGTCGCTGATCTGGCTGCTGGTTGCGTACAGGGTCGGCGAAGGCGCCGCGGCGCTCACGGGGTTCATGGCCTTCCCGTTCTGGTTCTTCGCCGTCGGGGCGGGGATCTGGGTGGTCCTCTCGGTCGCGATCGACCTGCTCTTCGGGATCCTGACCTGGACGTTCACCGGGCCGGAGGCGTGGTCGATCACCAAGGGCACCTATGAGCAGGGGATGGTCGGCATCGCGGCCTGGTCGCTCGGCTACAGCCTGGCGTGCGCGGCTGCGCTGTACGCCACCGGCGTCCTGTTCAAGACCTGGGCCAAGGTGAACGCCGACCCGATCGGGGAATCGGGGCCTTGAGTCTGCGGTACGGGTGATGATGGAGGCGAGCGCTTGTGATCCGAGGAGGCAGGACATGCCGAAAACATCGAAAGCGACCGCAGACGAGACCATCCGCCTCGAAGGCTACGAAGGCCATGCCACCGAGCTGGACACCGGGTACACGGTGGTCTTCGAGTCCTACACGGCCGACGCCGACCTCACCGAGTACTTCAAGGGCCTGCCGGAGGACCGCTGCCAGTGCCCCCACTGGGGTTACGTCTTCAACGGGAAGGTCACCTTCAAGACCGCCGACGGCGACGAGACCTTCGAAGCCGGGGACGCCTACCACGTCGGCCCGGGGCACACGCCGATTCTCTACGCGGGGACCGACGTCGTCGAGTTCAGTCCCACCGAGGAGCTGAACCGCACGATCGAGGTGGTCTCGAAGAACATGGAGGCGGCGGCCTGAGCACCGCTCGAACGCGCCGGCAGGTCACCGGTGCGCCAAGACCAGTTCCCTTCCCGCCGAGGCGCATTGCGACGCGTACTCTGCCGGGGGCGAGCCGATCAGGTCCTTGAAGTCGTGGGTGAAGTGGGCCTGGTCAGACCATCCCAGTTCGGCCGCGAGCCGGGCCAGATCGGCGCCGGGGTCCTCGGCGAGGCGGTCGGCCGCGTCGTGGATGCGGTACCGCCGGATGAGCGTCTTCGGGCCGAGCCCGATGTAGTCCTGGAACAGCCGCTGCAAGGTCTTGGGGGACATGAAGAACCGTGCGGCCACCTGGTCGACCCGGGTGATCTCCCGGTCCTCCAGCATGGCCTTCACGGCCGCCAGCAGCCGCCCGTAGCGCCGATCGGGCGCGTCGGGCATGCGGGCCGCCAGGAATCCGGAGACCACTTGGATGGCGTCGATATCGTCGCCGCTCATCACGATCGAGTTGAGCTCGTCGGCTTCGGCGCCGAACACCGTGGCCGCGCCCGCCGACCAGTCCGCCAGAGCCGTCCCTTTCACGCCGCTGAAGGCGGTGAATCCGCCGGGTCGGAACTTGACCCCGAACACCCGGCCCCTGCCCGTGAGCGGGTGCCGCGAGACCGCGATCCCCGGGCCGTGCAGCTCCGCGCCGATGACCGGCATGAAGCTCAAATTCACGCACGGATGCGGGATGACCACCGACTCGTACGCGGTCCCTTCGGGGAGGTCCCAGCGCACCGACCAGTACCGCTCCACGTACTGGCCGAGCAGTCCCGTCTCGCGGTATCGCCGCAGGTCTATGAACCGCACCGCCTCGTGCGGCCGCAGGATGCCCTTGTCGCTGGCGGTGGCTCCGTTCACGTCCCGAATGCTAACCGCCGGGTATGACGCTTTTTTACAAGCGAGTCCGAGGTGCGGACGCGAGACTGGTGCCATGAGTGAGAACAAGGTGAACCCGATCCCTGACGGCTACCACACGATCACGCCGTTCATCGTCGTCAACGATGGCGCCAAGGCCATCGAGTTCTACAAGGAGGTCTTCGGCGCGAAGGTCCTGACCCGCAACGACATGCCCGACGGCACCGTCGCGCACTGCGAGATCCAGATCGGCGACTCGATCGTGCAGCTCGGCGACGCCAACCCCGCCTGGGGCATGGCCTCGCCCGACGCGGAGCAGATCACCGAGAGCCTCGTCCTCTACGTCGAGGACTGCGACGCGGTCTACGCCAAGGCCGTCGAGGCGGGGGCCATCGTCCGCGAAGAGCCCGCGGTGTTCCTCACCGGCGACCGCTTCGCGTCCATCGCCGACCCGTTCGGGCGCCGCTGGTCGATCATGACCCGCGTCGAGGACGTCTCCCGCGAGGAAGGCGAACGCCGCGTCGACGAATGGCTCGCCTCCATGGGCGAAGGCCAGTAGCAGCAACGAAAGCAGGGGCGGGCCGTGCACATTTGCGGCTCGCAAGCAGCCTCGACGAAGCTTGCGAGCCGCAACTGAGCAGAGCCGTGGCCCGCCCCTTGCTCAGTAACTCTCGGGATATCCCACCGTGGGCGCCGACACGTCATCGAGCGCCAGGCGGATCTCCGGCGGCAGGAACAGCTGTTCGGCCGCCAGCGAAGCCCGCAGCTGGGTCGCGTTGCGGGCGCCCACGATCGCCGAGGCCACGCCCGGCTGGTCGCGGACCCAGGCGAGCGCCACCTCCAGCGGGCTCACCCCGAGCCCTTCGGCCGCCGTCGCGCACGCCTCGACGATCCCGGCCGACCGCTCGTCCAGGTACACCCCGGCGAACCGCGACCACTGCGCCGAGACCGCCCGCGAATCCGCGGGCCGCCCGAACCGGTACTTGCCCGTCAGCACTCCGCGTCCGAGCGGGGACCACGCGAGCACGCCCATCTCCAGGGCGAGGCACGCCGGCAGCACCTCCCGCTCGACTCCGCGCTGCAGCAGCGAGTACTCGACCTGGTTGGCGACGATCGGCGTCCGGCCCGGCCACGCCGACTGCCATGCGAACGCGCGCGCCGTCTGCCAGCCCGTGTGGTTCGACAAGCCGACATAGCGGACCTTCCCGCTCGACACCGCCGAGTCGAGCACCGACATGGTCTCCTCCAGCGGCGTGTCCGGGTCGTACACGTGCAGGATCCAGAGGTCGATGTAGTCGGTGCCGAGCCGCCGCAGCGACCCCTCGAGTGACCGCATCAGCCACCCGCGAGACGTGTCCCGCTTGCGCGGCGCCCCGTCCGTGCGCACCCCGGCCTTCGTCGCGATGTGCAGCTCCGAGCGCGCCACGATCTTGCCGATGAGCTGGCCGATCACCGCTTCCGCCGCACCCTGCCCGAACACGTCGGCGGTGTCCACGAGCGTGCCGCCGGCCTCCACGAACGTCTGCAGCTGCGCTGCGGCATCCTCAAGGCCGGCCTCGTCGGTGGTCCACGTCATCGTCCCCAGGCCTAGCGAGGAGACTTCGATGCCGCTGCGTCCAAGTGGTCGGCGTTCCATGACCACACAAGTTACATCGAGCAACCTTCGCATGAAAGCCTCAGGTGCACTTGGTAGGACAACAAGTGCGTCTCGGTCGCGAAATGCCGGCACTGGCCGGTCGGCCGGTATTCGAAATAAGATCGCGGTCATGGATTCCTGGACCGCACCGCACCTGCCCGCCCTGCCCGGCCACGGCCCCGCCCTGCGCCTGCACGACACCGCTTCGGCGGGCCAGCTCGAAACGGTCAAGCCCGGCTCCGAGCGCGCCTCGATGTACGTCTGCGGCATCACCCCCTACGACGCCACCCACCTCGGCCACGCCGCCACGATGATCACCTTCGACCTCGTGCACCGCTACTGGCTCGACCAGGGCATCGACGTCCACTACGCCCAGAACGTTACCGACGTCGACGAGCCCCTCTTCGAACGTGCCGAACGCGACGGCACCGACTGGCAGGTCCTCGGCCTGCGCGAGACCGCCCTCTACCGCGAGGACATGGAGGCGCTCGGGGTCCTCCCGCCCCGCCACTACATCGGCGCCGTCGAATCCATCCCCTCCGTCGGCCAGGCCATCGCCCGCCTCCTGGAGAGCGGCGCCGCCTACCGCCACGAATCAGGTGACATCTATTACGCCGTCGAATCCAACCCTGAGTTCGGCAGCGAATCGAACTACGACCGCGAGACCATGCTCCGCTACGCCCGCGAACGCGGCGGCGACCCCGACCGCGAGGGCAAGCGCGACCCGCTCGACCCGATCCTGTGGAACGCCCCCCGCGACGGCGAGCCGTCCTGGGACTCGCCCGTCGGCCCGGGCCGCCCCGGCTGGCACATCGAATGCACCTGCATCGCCCTCGACTACCTCGGTGAGCGCATCGACGTCCAGGGCGGCGGCAACGACCTCATCTACCCCCACCACGAGTTCTCCGCCGCCCACGCCGAGTCCCTCACCGGCGCAAGGCCCTTCGCCCGCGCCTACGTCCACACCGGCATGATCGGCCTCGACGGCGAGAAGATGTCGAAGTCCCTCGGCAACCTCGTGTTCGTCTCCAAACTCCGCGCCGAAGGCGTCGACCCCGCCGCCGTCCGCCTCGCCCTCCTCGCCGACCACTACCGCTCCGACCGGCAGTGGAGCGCCGCCAAGCTGGCCGAAGCCGAACTGCGCGTGGGCCGCTGGCGCGAGGCCGTCTCCCGTGAACTCGCCGTCCCGGCAGGAGCCATGCTCAAGGCCGTTCGCGAACGCCTGGCCGACGACCTCGACACCGCCGGAGCGCTCGCCGCCGTCGACGACTGGGCCAACGAGACCCTCACCAATGGAGGCGAAGACCCCTCGGCTCCGACCCTCGCCCGCGACACGATCGGAGGATTGCTCGGCATAGACTGCACGCGCTGATTGTGCGAAATGCCGAGTATCGGTACGCTCACAGTTGAGCGTGGCCGACTCCCCGCGTCCCCCCTGGAGTCGAATTGAAGATCCTGCTGCTGGCGTCCGCTTTCAACGGCCTGACCCAGCGCGTCTGGTGCGCCCTGCGCGAGCAGGGGCACGAGGTCGGCGTCGAACTCGCCCCGGCTCACAGCACCCCCGAGTCGATGACCCGCGCGGTCGAGCGCGTCGACCCCGACCTCATCCTGTGTCCCTTCCTCAAACACCGTGTGCCCGAAGAGGTCTGGAGCCGCTGGACCACCGTGATCGTCCACCCCGGACCGGTGGGCGACCGCGGCCCCTCCTCGCTCGACCACACGATCCTCGGCCGGGGCCCCCGCTGGGGCGTCACCGCGCTCTCGGCGGTCGAGGAGATGGACGCCGGACCCGTCTGGGCCTGCTCCACATTCGACGTCCCCGAGGGCATCACCAAATCGGCGCTCTACAACAGCCGCGTCGCCGACGCCGCCATGGAATGCGTCGCCACCGTGATCCGCAAGGTCGCGAACGGCGACCGCCCCGTCCCCGCCGACGAACACCCCCGCGCCATCCCCGGCACCGGCGAACTGCCGCTGCTGCGACGCAACGCCTTCGCCCTCGACTGGCGCGCCTCGGCCACCGAACTCGCCCGCCGCATCGCCGCCGCCGACGGCGCCCCCGGCGCGCCCGCCGTCCTCGACGGCCGCACCTACTGCCTCTTCGACGCCGCCGCCACCAGCGAGCACACCGGCGCCGAACCCGGCACCATCGTCGGCCGCGACTGCGAATCCATCGCCTTCGCCACCGGCCGCGGCACCCTCTGGGTCGGCTACGCCGCCCTCCTCGAGAAGAAGCGCGGACTCAAACTCCCGGCCGCCATGGTCATCGACGCCGCGAGCGCGCCCTTCAAACCCGCGCCCGAGGCCATCGCCGAATCCCTCTACCGCCGCGAAGGCGACATCGGCTACCTCACGATCCGCTCCTACAGCGGCGCCATGCACACCGAGCAGTGCCGCCGCCTCACCGGCGCCGTCGAGAAGGCCCTCACCGAGGACACCCGCATCCTCGTCATCACCGGCACCGAGCACGCCTTCTCCAACGGCATCCACCTCGGCGTCATCGACGCCGCCCCCGACCCCGCCGCCGAAGCCTGGAACAACATCAACGCCATCGACGAGCTCTGCCTCGCGATCGCCCAGGCCGAGCAGCTCACCGTCGCCGCGTTCTCCGCGAGCGCCGGCGCCGGCGGCGTCATGACCGCCCTCTGCGCCGACGTCACCGTCGCCCGCGACGGCGTCGTCCTCAACCCCTATTACGACATGGGCATCTACGGCTCCGAGCTGCACACCTGGTCGGTCGCCAACCGCGTGGGCGCGCAGACCGCCGCCCGCCTCCTCGGCGAGAAGCTCCCGATCTCCGCCGCCGAGGCCAAGCAGATCGGCCTCATCGGCGCCGTCGGCCCCCGCGACTGGGACGAGTTCCAGCGCTGGCTGCGCGCCGTCGCGATCGGCTACAACGAGCCGGTCACGCGCGGGCGCATGTTCGCCGCCAAGGCCCGCCGCCGCGCCGAGTCGAAGCCCCTGTCGTACTACCAGACCATCGAGCTGGCCGAGATGGCCCGCGACATGTTCGACGACCGCCACGGCTTCCACGCCAAGCGCCGCGCGTTCCTCGGCAAGTCGGCCCCGGCCGAGACGCCGGAGAAGCTCCGCTTCCGCTGAACCGGGGCCGTGCCGGCCGGAGAAGGGTTGCCAGTCTCCCGACTGCGTTGACAGGCGGCATCCCACCTGATGGACTGTTCCTATGTTCGAAGAAGGACAGTACTTCGCGCCGGTCAACACCGACGCCGACGGCACGGTCGTCGTGGAACTGGGTGAGAACCACCCGGGCTTCGCCGACCCCGAGTACCGCGACCGGCGCAACGCCATCGCGGCCCTCGCAATGGATTGGAAACCCGGCCTACCCATGCCGACCGTTTCCTATACCGACACTGAACACGAGATATGGCGGCTGGTCAGCGCCGAACTCGCCATCAAGCATCAAGCCCTGGCCAACCACGAGTACCTGGAGGGCGCCGAGCGCCTCAAACTCCCCGCCGACCACATCCCGCAGCTCCACGAGGTCTCCGAGTCCCTGGAGCCGCTCACGGGCTTCAGCTACGTACCCGCGGCGGGGCTCGTGCCCCTGCGCGAGTTCTACGGGGTGCTCGCCGAGGGGAAGTTCCACGCGACCCAGTACATCCGCCACCACTCGGTGCCGCTGTACACGCCCGAGCCGGACGTCATCCACGAGGTCATCGGCCACGCCAACGCCCTCGCCTCGCCGCGGTTCGCCGCGCTCTACCGCGTCGCCGGTGAGGCGGCCCGCCGCGTCCATTCCGAGGACGCGCTCGAGTTCGTCTCCCGCGTCTTCTGGTTCACCCTCGAGTTCGGGGTCATGAGCGAGAAGGACGGCCTGAAGGCCTACGGCGCGGGCATCCTGTCCTCGTACGGGGAGATCGACGAGTTCCGGGGCATGGAGATCATGCCGCTCGACCTGGTCACCATGGGCACCATCGACTACGACATCACGAAGTACCAGGACCACCTCTTCGACGCGGGGTCGATGGAGCAGCTGGAGGACGTGGTGGGGGAGTTCTGGGCGACCTGCGACGACGAGTCGATCGAGCGCCTCAAGGCGGACGCCCGCTGACCGAACCGGTCACCGCACGGCGAAGCGGCCGGGCGCATCGCCCGGCCGCACGAACGCCGTCCCGCGGTTCAGCCGCCGCTCTTGAGCGCGGCCATGCGGGCTAGTACAGTCCCGCTTCGTACTTCGGGCCGTACTTGTCGACGAGCTCTTCCAAAGTCGCCTCGACGACCTGGGTCTCCTTGACCAGCTGCGCGTGCTGGGGCAGCGCGTCGGGCGTCCAGGTCTCGGGCTTCCAGATGCCCGAACGCATGGAGGCCTTGCCGCAGTGGAAGTAGATCGTGTCGATCTCGATCACCAGCGCCAGAACCGGCTTGTGGCCCTTGACGACCATGTCCTCGAAGAACGGCGCGTCCGAGACGACCCGGGCACGCCCGTTGATCCGCAGCGTCTCGCGCCGGCCCGGGATCAGCGAGAGCAGGCCGACATGGGGGTTGGCGAGCACGTTGTGGTAGCCGTCGACGCGGTGGTTGCCCTTGCGCTCGGGGATGGCGAGGGTCGAGTCGTCGAGCACGTGGACGAGCTTCCCGGCCGGGTCGCCCTTGGGGGAGGCGTCGCAGTTGCCCTCGGCATCGGCGGTCGCGAGCACGCAGTAGGGGGAGGCGGCGAGCCATTCGCGGTCGCGTTCGTGGAGCTTCGCCCGCTCCTTGGTGGCGGCCTGGGGCATCACCTCGCCCACGATCTCACGGAGCTTGGCGGGATCGGTGACTTCGGTCCACAGGTGACTGTCGAGCGTGTCCATCTGGGTCCCTTCGAAAGAGACGGCCATTACGACCCGATGCTACGCCCTCATTCGCGTTCTGGGCCAGACCCGACTCGGCGCTCGTCCGCGTCGGCGATGCCGTCGCGCACGCCCATGCGGACGATCCAGTACATGACATAGGTGCCGATGATGAAGAAGATCAATCCGAGGAAGAATTCCATACCGCGAATCCTATTCGTCCCTGTGTGATCTTCGTCCGACACGGTGCCCATCCTGTGAAACCGAGTTCCCACTTGGCGGCACTCCCCAGTACCCTTGACCCCGTGTCTGCGAAGAGTCTTTTCCTTGATGTCCTGAGCCGCCGCGTCGTGATCGCCGACGGCGGTATGGGCACCATGCTGCAGACCTTCGACCCCACGATGGAGGACTACGACGGCCACGAGGGTCTCTCCGACATCCTGTGCTTGACCCGCCCCGACATCGTGCTCGGCATCCACGACGCCTACCTGGCCGCCGGGGCCGACTGCGTCGAGACCAACAGCTTCAACGCGAACTACGGCGGCCTCGTCGAATACGACATCGTCGACCGCGCCCGCGAGATCGCCCACGCGGCCGCGAGCCTCGCCCGCCAGAAGGCCGACGAGTACTCGACTCCCGAGTGGCCCCGTTTCGTCCTCGGCTCGATGGGCGGCGGCACCCGCCTGCCCACCCTCGGCCACGCCCCCATGGCGCTGCTGCGCGACCACTACCAGGAATGCGTCCTCGGCCTCATCGAAGGCGGCGCCGACGCCATCCTCGTCGAGACCGCCCAGGACCTCCTCCAGGCCAAGGCCGCCGTCATCGGCGCCAAGCGCGCCAACGCCGAACTCGGCACGAAGGTCCCGATCATCGCCCAGGTCACCGTCGAGACCACCGGCACCATGCTCGTCGGCGGCGAGATCGGCGCGGCCCTGGCCAGCCTCGCCTCCCTCGGCATCGACATGATCGGCCTCAACTGCGCCACCGGGCCGGAGGAGATGAGCGAGCACATCCGCTACCTCTCCCGTCACTCGCCGGTCCCGATCTCGGTCATGCCCAACGCGGGCCTGCCGACCCTCGGCCCCAACGGCGCGGTCTACCCGCTGACCCCCGAGGAGCTCGCCGACGCCCACGAGGACTTCGTCAAGAACTTCGGCGTGAGCCTCGTCGGCGGCTGCTGCGGCACCACGCCCGACCACATCAGGGCCGTCCGCGCCCGCCTCGGCGGCTCCCCTGAGAACCTGATCAAGCCCAAGGAGCGCACCCCCGTCCTCGAACCGGGCGTCTCCTCCTCCTACCACCACGTCCCCTACCTCCAGGACGCCTCGATCCTCAACGTCGGCGAGCGCACGAACGCCAACGGCTCCAAGGCCTTCCGCGACGCCATGCTCGCCGCCGACTACGACCGCTGCGTCGAGATCGCCCGCGAGCAGGCCGGCGGCGGCTCCCACCTGCTCGACCTCTGCGTCGACTACGTCGGCCGCGACGGGGCCGTGGACATGAACGTCCTCGCCTCCCGTTTCGCCACGGCCTCCACGCTCCCGATCATGCTCGACTCCACCGAGCCGAACGTGGTCGAAGCCGGCCTCGACGCCCTCGGCGGCAAATGCATCGTCAACTCCGTCAACTTCGAGGACGGCGACGGCCCGAACTCCCGCTACCAGCGCATGATGCCGCTCGTCGCCGAGCACGGCGCGGGCGTCGTCGCCCTGTGCATCGACGAGGAGGGCCAGGCCCGCGACCGCGACTGGAAGGTCCGCGTCGCCTCCCGCCTCATCGACGACCTCACCGGCACCTGGGGCATGAAGGTCCAGGACATCTTCGTCGACGCCCTCACCTTCCCCATCTCCACCGGCCAGGAGGAGACCCGCAAGGACGGCATCGAGACCATCGCCGCCATCCGGGAGATCGCCCGCCTCTACCCGGGCGTCAACTTCACCCTCGGCGTCTCCAACATCTCCTTCGGCCTCAACCCGGCCGCCCGCCAGGTCCTCAACTCCGTGTTCCTCAACGAATGCGTCGAAGCGGGCCTCACCAGCGCGATCGTCCACTCCTCGAAGATCCTGCCGATGGCCTCGATCCCCGAGGAGCAGAAGCAGGTCGCCCTCGACATGGTCTACGACCGCCGCGCCGAGGACTACGACCCGCTCCAGAAGCTCATCGAGATCTTCGACGGCGTCAGCCTCGCCGGCACCAAGGAGGCCCGCGCCGAAGCCCTCGCCGCGCTCCCGCTGGACGAACGCCTCGCGCAGCGGATCATCGACGGCGACAAGAACGGCCTGGACACCGACCTCGACGACGCCATGGCCGCAGGCCGGCGGCCGCTCGACATCATCAACGACAACCTCCTCGAAGGCATGAAGGTCGTCGGCGACCGCTTCGGCTCCGGCCAGATGCAGCTGCCGTTCGTCCTCCAGTCCGCCGAGGCCATGAAGTTCGCCGTCGCCCACCTCGAACCCCACATGGACAAGGCCGACAGCACCGACAAGGGCACCATCGTGCTCGCCACCGTCCGCGGCGACGTCCACGACATCGGCAAGAACCTCGTCGACATCATCCTGTCCAACAACGGCTACACCGTCGTCAACCTCGGCATCAAGCAGCCCATCAACGCCATCCTCGACGCCGCCGAAGAGCACAAGGCGGACGTCATCGGCATGAGCGGCCTGCTCGTCAAGTCGACGGTGATCATGAAGGACAACCTCGCCGAGATGATGGCCCGCAGCCTCCACCGGCGCTGGCCCGTCCTCCTCGGCGGCGCCGCGCTCACCCGCGCCTACGTCGAGGACGACCTGCGCGAGATGTTCGACGGCGGCCAGGTCCACTACGCCCGCGACGCCTTCGAGGGCCTCGACCTCATGAACAAGGTCATGACCGCCCGCCGCACCGGCGTCGACATCGTCGACCCCGAGAAGGAGGCGAAGATCGCCCTGCGCCGCGAACGCCGCGCCAAGCAGGCCACGATGGTCGCCGAGACCCTGCCGCCCCTCGACGACACCTCGGTGCGCTCCGACGTCGCCACCGACGTCGAGATCCCGGTCCCGCCGTTCTACGGCTCGCGCGTCGTCAAGGGCATCCCGACGGCCGAGTACGCCGCGCTGCTCGACGAGCGCGCCACCTTCCTCGGCCAGTGGGGCCTCAAGCCCGCCCGCGGCGACGGCCCCTCCTACGAGGAGCTGGTCGAGACCGAGGGCCGCCCGCGCCTGCGCTACTGGCTCGACCGGCTGGCCACCGACAACGTCCTCGAGGCGAAGGTCGTGTACGCGTACTTCCCGGCGTACTCCGAGGGCAACACCCTCGTCGTCCTCGACGAGAACGGCCACGCCGAGCGCGCCCGCTTCACCTTCCCGCGCCAGCGGCAGGGCCGCCGCCAGTGCCTGGCGGACTTCTTCCGCGCCAAGGACGGCGAGCAGCTCGACGTCCTCGGGATGCAGCTGGTCACCTTGGGCTCCAAGGTCTCCGAGTACACGAACGAGCTGTTCCAGGCGAACGCCTACCGCGACTACCTCGAAGTCCACGGCCTCACCGTGCAGCTCACCGAGTCGCTCGCCGAGTACTGGCACCGGCGCATGCGCCGCGAATGGGTGCTGCCCTCGGGCGGCACCGTCGCCGACGCCGACCCCGGTGACCTCAAGGGCTACTTCGACGTCGACTTCCGCGGCTGCCGCTACTCGTTCGGCTACCCGGCCTGCCCCGAACTGGCCGACCGCGCCACGCTCGTCGAGCTCCTCGGCGCCGACCGCATCGGCGTGGAACTGTCCGAAGGGGACCAACTCCACCCGGAGCAGTCCACCGACGCGATCGTCCTCCACCACCCAGAAGCGAGCTACTTCAACGCCAAATAGCCCCGGGAGGTGCCGTACCAATTTACGGCTCGCAAGCTTCGCCAAGGGTGTGCCTTTGGGGCGCCGGGCACCGAGCCCGAAGCCGCGTTCACCCGGCCGTCAACGGCCCGGCACCATAGAGCCATGTCGCACGAACTCGTCGCCTATCTCGGCGTCATGGACGCCGGGAAGTCCACCCTCGCGCTCCAGTACCACCACTCCCTCGGCGGCACCGGCGTCGTCTACACCTCCATGGACCGCGGGGGAGAAGGCGTCGTCTCCAGCCGCATCGGCCTCAGCCACGAGGCCCGCGAGGTCAAACCAGGCTTCGACATCTACGACGACCTCGCCGCGATCAAACCCCCGTACGTGATCGTCGACGAAGTCCAGTTCCTCGAAGCCCCCAAGCAGATCAACCACCTCGCCGACGCCGTCGACGGCCTCGGCCTCGACGTCTACGCCTTCGGCCTCAAGACCGACTTCCTCGGCCGCCTCTTCCCGGCCACCCAGCGGCTCATCGAACTCGCCGACCGCGTCGAAGAACTCCCCGTCCGCGTCAACTGCTGGTGCGGCGAACGCGGCACCCACAACGCGCGCCTCCGCGACGGCGTCATGGTCTTCTCCGGCGACCTCGTCGAGGTCGGCGACATGGACTCCTACACCGTCCTGTGCCGCCGCCACCACCGCTCCGGCCTCGCTTGAGGCGTGTGAGCCTCCTCGCGGGCACGCCCCAAGACAGGCCTCGCCAAAGACGACGCCCGTAATGTTGACCGTGTGACTGACCTACCGGAAGCCGCGTTCCCGCAAGCCGTGCTCTTCGACATGGACGGCACCCTCGTCGACAGCGAGATCGTCTGGGACACCGGCATCGAAGAACTCGCCGAGATCCTCGGCGGCGCGCTCGACCCCGCCGTCCGCGCCCGCATGGTCGGCACCAACGAAGACGCCTCCGTCGTCATGCTCCTCGAAAGCCTCGGCATCCCCCTCACCGAAGCACCCCACCGCCAGACCTGGCTGCGCACCCGCATGAAGGAACTCTTCGCCCAAGGCGTCGCATGGAAGCCCGGCGCGCGCGAACTCCTCCTCGAATGCCGCGCCGCCGGCATCCCGACCGCGCTCGTCACCTCGACGCCGCGCGAACTCGCCGACCTCATCATCGGCCACGTCGGCCCCGACAACTTCGACCTCACCATCTGCGGCGACGAGGTCGACCACCGCAAACCCGACCCCGACCCCTACCTCACCGCCGCCGCCAAGCTCGGCGTCGACGTCGAGCGCTCCGTGGCCTTGGAAGACTCCGTCTCCGGCGTCGCCTCCGCCCTGGCCTCAGGCGCGGTCACCATCGCGATCCCGAGCGAGGTCGAGCTCCCCGCCGACCTCGATGTCCTGCGCCTCGACTCGCTCGACGGCATCGACCTGGCGTACCTGCGCACCCTCGGGTAAACCCGTTGACTGCCTGGGCGACTGACACCAGTCTGTCCCCATGGAGCCCAGTCACGTCATCGTCAAAGCCCTAGCGGACCCCGAACGCCTTCGCCTCTTTGCCGACATCGTCCTCGCGGACCCCGGCGCGAGCGTCACCGAGCTGAAAGAGCGCCATCCGCACGCCGAGAAAGCGCTCATCCGCCTCTTCGACGCCGGTCTCGTCACCCGCGAGGACGGCAAGGTCCGCGCCGCACCCGGCGCCTTCAGAGCCGCCGCCGCGGCCGCCCGCGAAGCGGCACCCGCCGCGCCGCCGGGCACGAGTCCCGAAGTGGCCCAGCTGTACTCCAACGGCCGCATCAGCGTCATGCCGGTGAACCGCCGCACCCGGGTCGCGCTCCTGCGCGACATCGCGCGCCGCCGCTTCGAGTTCGACCGCGTCTACACCGAAGCCGAGATCACCGAGACACTCGCCGCCGAATACCACGACCCGCTCCAACTGCGCCGCGACCTGATCGACGAACTCCTGCTCGAACGCACCCTGGGCGGCAAGGAATACCGCCGCCGCGAGGCCCCGCCGATCACCGGCACATAGCGAAACGCCCCGGGAAATCCCGGGGCGTCCGTCCTCTCACTCCCGCGACAAGATCGCGTCGCGGTGCTGATCGCCCCAGTCCTCCAAGGGCTTCAAAGCCACGCTCAACGATTCGCCCAGCGGCGTCAGCGAGTACTCCACACGCGGCGGCACCTCCGCGTACAGCTCCCGGTGCACCACCCCGCTCGCCTCCATCTGACGCAGATTCTCGGCCAGCACCTTCTCGCTCACACCGTCGAGCTTCCGCCGGATCTGCCCGAACCTGACAGGCCCCTCGGCGAGCACCCACATCAAGTGCATCTTCCACTTGCCGCCGACAACATCGATCGCGATCGACATCCCGCACGTTTGATCTACGTCACTCGTCGCCTGCATCGCGGCCCTCCCGACCATATTTCGAACGTCCCGGTAAGTAACCCCACCTGGAAGTGCGGTCTTGCGAAGCCTACCCGGCACGACCGACCATAGATCCTGTCAAGACACACAGGAATCCACCACTTACCAAGGGGCACAACATGTCTGCGAAGCAATCCGTCACCGTGATCGGCCTCGGTCCGATGGGCCGCGCCACCGCCAAGATCCTCCTCGCGGCCGGCGTCGACGTCACCGTCTGGAACCGCACCCCCGGCAAGGCCGAAGCCCTCGCCGAACTCGGCGCCAAGCCTGCCGCCACTGTCGCCGAGGCCATCGCCGCCAACGACACGATCCTGCTCTCCCTCATCCACTACGACGCCATGTACGGCGTCCTCGAACAAGGCCCCGCCGACCTCACCGGCAAGACCATCGTCAACCTCTCCTCCGACTCCCCGGCCAACACCGCCAAAGGCGCCGGCTGGGTCCTCGACCGCGGCGCCCGCTTCCTCACCGGCGCCTACATGACCCAGAGCGACGACATTCAGCACCCCGCCTCGCACCTGTACATCAGCGGCCCCAAAGAACTCCACGACGAACTGCGGCCCCTGCTCGAACTGCTCTGCACCAACGAATACCTCGGCGCCGACTACGGACTCGCGCAGCTCTACTACCAGGCCGGACTCGCCATGTTCCACGCCTACCTCACCTCGCTCCAACAGGCGCTGGCGATGATCGAGCGCTCCGGCGGCAGCGTCGACACGTTCATCGAACTCACCAAGGACGACGCCCAGAGCCAGCGCGACTTCACGCTCTACTTCGCCGAGGCCGCCAAGCAGGGGGGCTGGGGCGACCTGGCGGCACTCAAGATGATGCACGCCGGAGCCCAGCACGTCATCGACGCCAGCGAGGACGCGGGCGTGGACGCCGCCCTCACCCGAACCATCCAGGACTACTACCAGCGCGCCCTCGACGCCACCGAGAAGACCGGCGAGGTCGTGCCGGTCTACCAGATCTTCCGCAACGCCGCCGGATAGAAAGCCGCACACGATGCCTTCCATCACCGTCCTCGGCCTCGGCGCCATGGGCTCGGCCATCGCCGCACGCCTCCGCGTCCACGGCCACGCCGTCACCGTGTGGAACCGCAGCCCGGACAAGACCGAACCGCACGCCGAAGCCGGCGCGAACGCCGCCGCCACCATTGAAGAAGCGGTCGCTGCGAGCGACACTGTCCTCGTCGTCCTGCTCGACCACGCCAGCGTCCGCGAACGGCTCGACCCGGTCGCCGCCGAACTCAAAGGCAAGACCGTCGTCAACCTGGTCACCACCACACCGAACCAGGCCCGCGACACCGCGGCCTGGGCCGCCGAGCACGACATCCCGTACGTCGACGGCGCCATCATGGCGGTCCCGTCGATGATCGGCGAACCGCACGCCCGCCTCCTCTACTCCGGCGACGAGCACGCGTACAACGCCGTCCTCCCCGTCCTCGAGCAGCTCGGCACCGCCGAGTTCACGGGGGAGGACCCGGGAGTCGCCTCGCTCAAGGACATGGCCCTGCTCTCCGCCATGGACCTCATGGTCCTCGGCTACGTCCAGGCCATCGCCATGATGCGCACCGCCGGAACCCCGGCGGTCGATACGGCCGCCGAAGTCGAGGCCTGGCTCGCCGCCATGCTCCCGCACGGCAGGGAACTCGCGGCGATCGTCGACGGCGGCACCTACGACACCGGCGGCCAGAGCGTCGACTTCGACCGCTTCGGCATCGCCTCGCTCATCACCGCCAGCCGCGAACAGGGCGTCCGGGCCGACCTCCTCGAACCGCACCAGAAGCTCCTCGAAGAGCTCGCCGCCACCGGCCACGGCGACAGCGACTGGATCCGCGTCATCGAACGACTCACCATCCGCTGAGCAACCACCGCAGGGGAAACCACCATGTCAAAGGGCACCATCAGCATCCTCGGCCTCGGCGCCATGGGCTCGGCCATCGCCGCACGCCTCCGCGAGACCGGATACGCCACCACCGTCTGGAACCGCACCGCCGCCAAGACCGAACCGCACGTCAAAGCCGGCGCGATCGCAGTCGCCACGATCAGTGAAGCCGCGCAGGCAAGCGACATCGTCGTAGCGGTCCTCCTCGACCACGCCAGCGTCCGCGAGAACCTCGAACCCGCAGCCACCGAACTGAAGGGCAAGGTCCTCGTCAACCTGACCACCACCACGCCGAACGAATCCCGCGCCACCGCCGCCTGGGCCGCCGACCACGGCATCACCTACCTCGACGGCGCCATCATGGCCGTCCCGGCCATGATCGGCCGGCCCGGTTCACGCCTCCTCTACTCGGGAGACGAGAACGCCTACGCCATCACCAAACCCGCCCTCGAAACCCTCGGCGCAACCGACTTCGAAGGCACCGACGCCGGACTCGCCTCGCTCAAGGACATGGCGCTCCTGTCCGCCATGTACGCGATGTTCGGCGGAGTGCTGCAAGCGGTCGCGATGATGCGCACCGTCGGCGTACCCGCTACGCAGACCGCCAGGGACGTCACCGCCTGGCTCAGCGCGGTCGTCCCGCTGGCGGAACCGACTGTGGCCGTCGTCGACAGCGGCGAGTACGACCCAGCGCCCGGCCAGGACGTGGCCTTCACCAGGACAGCGGTCAGATCACTCATAACCGCCGCCCGCGAACAGGGGATCGGCGCGGACTTCCTCGAGCCGCTCGTCAAACACCTCGACGAACTCGCCGCCACCGGCCGCGACACCGCCGACTGGGTCAGCGTCATCGAGCAGCTCTCGATCGCTGACTGAGCACCGCTGGGGGCGGGCCGACTACCGGTCCGCCCCCAGCAGCGCCAACTTGTCGTAGTCGTCCGTCCCCGGCGCGGCCGTCAACGTCACCAGCATCTGCCCCGAACCGTCCGCCACCCGGAACTGGTCCTTGTACAGCTCGAGCAGGCCCACGATCGGATGATCGAACCGCACCGACCCGATATTGCAGTCCTTCACCTCGGCCTGCGCCCACAGCTCCGCGAAGAACCGGTGCCGCACCGACAACTCGCCGATCAGCCCCGTCAACTCCTTGTCGTCGGGGAACAGCGCCGCCATCTTCCGCAACTGCGCCACCGTCTCCCACGAGCACACCGCCTCCCAGTCCGGGAAGTACGCCCGCGAGTCGTCGTCGAACAGCAGCCGCACGAAGTTCGGATTCGACCCCAGATCCCAGCCGAACCCGCCGTACAGCAAGCGCGCCAAACGATTCGACGCCAGCACGTCCTGCCGATGGTTCATGATCAACGCCGGGAACCCGTCGATCGCCGCCAGCATCGTCTGCAGCGACGGCCGCACCCCGGCGGCCGCCTGCAGCGGACCCAACCGCGAATTCCCCGCCAACCGGTGCAGATGGGCCCGCGTCGTCTCGTCCAGGCGCAGCGCCCGCGCCACCGCGTCCAGCACCTGATCCGACGGGTGCTTCGCCCGCCCCTGCTCGAGTCGCGTGTAGTAGTCCACGCTCACCCCGGCCAGCAGCGCCAACTCCTCCCGGCGCAGCCCCGGCACCCGCCGCCGCGCGTCCTCGCGCAGCCCCACATCCGCCGGGTTCACACGCGCACGCCGCGCCTGCAGGAACTTCCCCAGGTCCACCACGTCCTCGAGCTTGTGGATCTCGGCCTTGTCGGTATCTGTCGCATCAGGTGTCATCCCGCAAACCTCCGCGGCAAGTATCGCCGCGATCGCCCGCCGATGCCTAGGTCTGTCAGTCCTAGGGTCGAACGACCCCAGGTCGAACAGACGTCTGGCAGCCCCTCCGAAACCGCCGCAGCATGGTCCGCATGAGAACCCACATCGTCTACGCCCACCCGCACAACGGCTCCCTCAACGCCGCCCTCCGCGACGAAGCCGTCCAGACCCTCGAAGGACTCGGCCACACCGTCACCGTCTCCGACCTCTACGCCATGGACTTCAAAGCCGTCGCCGACTACGACGACTTCGGCCCCACCGAGAACGAGCACTTCATGGCCGCCGCGGGCGAAGCCTGGGACAAAGGCGAGATCGCGGAGGACATCAAGGCCGAACAGGCCAAGCTCCTCGCCGCCAACAACGTGATCCTCCAGTTCCCGCTGTGGTGGTTCACGGTGCCCGCCATCATGAAGGGCTGGATGGACCGGGTCTTCACCAACGGTTTCGGCTACCGCCCCTCCCGTGACTGGAAGCGCTACGGGGACGGTCTCCTCGCGGGCAGACGCGCCATGATCGTCGTGACCACCGGCGCGGCCGACGTGCATCTCTCCGAGCGCGGTATCAACGGCGACATCAACGACCTGCTCTTCCCGATCCAGCACGGCGTCCTCTTCTACACCGGCATGGAGGTGCTCCCTCCTGTGGTCGTCACCGGCGCCGGCTGGCAGGTCGAGTACCCGGACATGGTCAAGCACCTGCAAGGACGCCTCGAGACCCTCGCCGAGACCGAGCCGATCGCCTACCGCAAGCAGACCGAGGACTACGACGAGCACAAGCGCCTCCTGCCCGGCCGCGAGACCGAGGGCACCACCGGATTCGCCCTGCACATCGCCTAGGACGCCAAAAGCCGGAGCGGCGCAACGCCGCTCCGGCTCGGACTCACCGCGTACCTACCGCACTATTCGAACGGGAACTTGTCGGCGAACGCCGGCTTCAGGTCGTCGACCCACACCGCGTTCTCGTCGAACTTCGCGTAGAACGGACGCCCCACGAGGTCAGGATCCCTGGCCTGGAGCATCCGCAGCGCGAACACCTTCTCCTCGCCGATCTCCACGATCCCGTCCACCGCCACCTTGCCGGGCGTCGCCGACATCGACGGACCCCGCACGGTCCGGCACAGCCCCGAGACCTGGCTGAACGCGTCGCGGAAGATCTCCCACGCGCGCGCCAGCGGCACCGAGAAGTAGTCCTGCGGACCCGTGTCGCGCTCGACGAACATGTAATAGGGGATCATCCCCATCCGGTGCTGGGTCTTCCACATCCCGGCCCACTGCTCCGCGTCGTCGTTGATCGTCCTGATCAGCGGCGCCTGCGTCCGGATCACCGCACCGGTCGCACGGATCCGTCGCACCGCCTCCTGGACGAGCTCCGACTCCAGTTCCTTCTGGTGCGAGAAGTGCGCCATGAACGCCAGGTTCTTCCCCGACGCCACCACCCGCTCGAACAGCCGCAGCGTGTCATCAGCGTCGGGGTCCGTCACGAACCGCTGCGGCCAGTAGGCCAGCGCCTTCGATCCGATCCGGATCGACTCCACGTGCTCGAGCTCGAGCAGCGGCTCGATGTACCGCCGCAGCACCGGCTCGCCCATGATCATCGGGTCGCCGCCGGTCAGCAGCACACTGCTCACCTCGGTGTGGTCCCGCACGTAGCCCGTCAGCTGCTCGACGTCGTTGTTGGCCATCTTCAGGTCGGCGATGCCGACGAACTGCGCCCAGCGGAAGCAGTAGGTGCAGTACGCGTGGCAGGTCTGACCCTGCTGCGGGAAGAAGAGCACCGTCTCGCGGTACTTGTGCTGCAGGCCCGGGATCGGCTCTTCGCCGGCCTTGGGGATGTTCAGCTGCAGCTGCCCCGCCGGATGCGGATTGAGCTTGAACCTGATCGCATTGGCCGCTGCCGTGACCTCCTGCTTGGAGGCGTCGTTCTGCAGCAGGCCCGCGATGTGGTCGACGTCCTCGGCCGGCAGCATGTCCTCCTGCGGGAAGACCAGCCGGAACATCGGATCCTCGGTCGCGCGGTCCCAGTCGATCAGTTCGTCGACGACATAGGCGTTCGTCCGGAACGGAAGGACCGATGCCACGGCCCTCGTCCGGAGCCGCTGCTCCTCGGTCAGCGGCGCTCGCTGGAGCAACTCGTCCAGGTGGCGGATGGTGTAGGCCTGGAAGCGCCTACCGGTGTTTTCAGGAGCAGTCACGAGAACCCCCTCCTCTTGCGATATCGGTTTGCAACTGGGCAGGCAGGCCTGGTTACAAGACAAGTGCGCGAAACCAACGACCACCGTGCCGCCCTGCAGGCGATTCCGCCTGCGCTCGGCTCCGTGACCTTTCGACCACGGATGGTGCACCCGATGCTTTCGCGCACACTGTGCGTGAATATGAAATTTTCAGGCGTTTGTGACGACCCTAACCCAGGGTCGCATCGAGCGAAATCGGGACCGCCTTCAGCGCCTGACTCACCGGGCAACCTTCCTTCGCGCCGTTCGCGATCTTCTCGAATTCGGCGGCGTCGATCCCGGGAATGACCGCGTTGACCGTCAGCGCGATGTCGGTGATCCCGGTACCCGGCTTGAAGGTGACCGCAGCTTCGGTGACGATCTCGTCCGCCTTGTAGCCGGCCTTCGCCAGCGCTCCGGAGAACGCCATGGAGAAGCAGGAGGTGTGCGCCGCCGCGATGAGTTCCTCGGGGCTGGTCATGCCCTCGGGGTTGTGCGTGCGCGCGGCCCAGGTGACCGGCGTGTCCGGGAGACCGGAGGACACGAAGCTGGTGACGCCGGCACCCTCCTGCAGGTCGCCGGTCCATCGGGTGCGTGCGTTGCGAGTGGCTGACATGCCTTCTCCTCTGATTGGAGTTCCTTCGCTCGCAGGCTAACAGCCGAAGCTGGAGCCAGGGGGCAGTCCGCGACGGCGGCTGAGCATGCGGTTCGGTCGCCGTCTTTGCGGAAGCCCTTGATGTCTCCCCTGGTCAAGCGTATCGTTGAATGGAAGGCCACCCCCCTGGTTTCGGCCCCTTCAAGGGTGTGTATATTTGTCTTTGCCCGCGGGGGAACGGAACGGCCGAGAAAGACCAGGCCGGTTCGGAGATCACGGAGGCACGCGACAAGCTCTGAGGAGCGCTGGCGCGGTCCGAGATCGAGACGCGGGAATCCTGAGACTCCATAGAGGCTCAATCGCATGTGATGAGGGTCAATGACCCCCAGTTCGACGTTGCGAATTGAGACTAGTAATGTTGTTCGGGTTGCTCCAGCTGAGGCCGAATCCTTAAATGTGGATCGACTTGGGTTGGCGTGTTGTTTGAGAACTCAACAGGGTGTTT
>NZ_JBHRWO010000007.1:153532-300956 GCF_042647865.1 Glycomyces rhizosphaerae | reverse complement strand
CGAGCACCTCGCTAAACTCCTCACCAACAGCGAATAACCAGCGGTGTTGCGACCACCCCTAGAAACCGCCATCCGCCCGGCCGGGGCCGTTTCCGTTCGTTCCTCCCGTTACGGCATCCTCGGCCCCCAGACCATGTCGGCGCCGGAGTGCCCGGCCTTGAACAGGAACCAGGCCGCCGCTCCCAGCAGCACCAGCGCCAGCAGGCCCACGATGAACATCACGACTTTGCGCCCGGTCGCCGCCGGGTCCGAACTCCCCGAAGCCGCTTCGCCGTCCTCGCCGGCGGCGGGCGCCGGAGCGTCCGCGTCGCGCAGGAGCGCGGTCCGCCGACCCCGGTCCAGACCGGCGAACAGGAACCACACCGGCACGAGCGCCACCAGTGTCCACAAGAGCCACCAGCCGTAGTTCTGGTGCTGCTCGATCACGTCGCTCCAGCCGTCCGGCTCGAAGAAGTTCGCGAGCTGCTCGCCGGTCAGGACCGTGCCGTACACGGCGAGGGGCGAGATCACCACGAGGGCCGCTACGGCCCAGCCGATGCGCTGGCGCAGCGGCGGGATCAGCAGGTAGGCGAGGCCGCCGAGCACGAGCAGCCCGACCAGGATGATCGGCGCGTGCAGCACCAGCGGGTGCAGGGGCAAGTCGAGGACTGTAGGAATCTCCATGGGTTTAATTGAACACTAAAGTAATCACCAAGCGGTAGCTCCAGCAGAACTTTCGAAGAGTTCAACATAACCCATCACGGCATCCGCGATGAGCTGCACCGCGATCGCGGCCAGCAGCACGCCCGCGATGCGGGTGAGGACCTCGATGCCGCCGCGCCGCAGGATCTTCACCAGGAACCCCGAGAAGCGCATGACCAGGTAGATCGAGATGTGGATGACGAGGATCGCCAATGCGATCCAGAGGTAGTCCACACGGGACGGCGCCTGCTGCACGAACAGGATCACCGCGACGATCGCGCCGGGCCCGGCCAGCAGCGGCGTGCCCAGCGGCACGAGTGCGATGTTCGAGGTCGCCGACTCCGAAGGCTCGTCGGCCTTCCCGGTGAGGAGCTGGAGGCTGACGAGGAGCAGCAGCAGCCCGCCCGCGCCCTGCAGCGCCTCCAGGTCGATGTGGAGGTAGTTGATGATCTGCTGGCCGAGCAGCGCGAACAGCGAGATCACGCCCAGGGACAGCAATGTCGCCTGGAGCGCGGCCCGGTTGCGCTCGCGCCGATCCATGGTCCCGGTGAGGGCCAGGTAGATCGGCACGATCCCCGGCGGGTCCATGATGACGAAGAGCGTCACCATGACCGTCAGCAAATATTCGATTCCCACGCAGCGAGTATGTCAAGTCCGCCAGGTCACAGGCCCGGATTCGTGCGCGTGTGTTAGGTGTAGCTCAGCACCGGCATCAGGGCGCCGGCAGGCGGTTCGAGTTCGGACAGCTCCGGCTCCTCACCGGTCGCCTCGACGAGCAACCAGGTCGACTCGCCCGGGGTGCCGGACACCTGCCAGCGGTCGGCCGGGTCGGTCCAGTAGTTCATCGCCTCCAGGTAGCGGGTCTCGTACTTCCCGAGGTCGGCGTCGGCGAGCGGAATGTACTCGCCCTCCACCTGGTCCTTCACCGACTCCGAGACAACGGCCGGGTCGACTTCGGTGCCGGTGGCCGCGATGAACTCGTCCTGGACCTCCGTGCTGTCCAATGGACCGCACCACTCAGTATCGCTCGCGGTCCCCTCGGTCGGGTAGAGGTCGGACACGCAGACGTTGGAAGGGTCCATCGAGTCGACGAGAAGCACGGCCTCGAATCCGGCGGCGCTCACCGACTCCAGGCCGTATTCGAGATTGTCGTTGAAGTAGTACGTGCCGGAGCTCCCGCCGGTGACCGAGTTCAAGTCGGCGGTGAAGACCGCGGTGGTCTCGCTCCAGTCGGCGAGGGAGATGGCGTAATCGGTCGTGAAGGCGACCGGTTCGACCTCCTCCTCGGTCTCCGCATCGGCGATGGTCACGTCGTACAGCGAGTACTCCTCGGACTCGTAGTCCGTGGTCGGCGTGACGATCGCGAACTGCTCGCCACCGGTGCTGACCTTGGTGTAACTCTCCTCCGTGGCCTTCGGATACGAGGTGCCGGAGGCGCCGTCGACGCTCACCGTCCACACTTCCTCGGCGGACTCGGCCATATACGCGTCGGCGAGCCTGTAGACGTAGGTCGGTTCCGTGTCGCCGAGGGCGATGCTGTCGCCGTCCTGGTTGAGCACGCTGTACGAACCGGAGTCGTCCTCGACGACGAACTCCATGTCGAACTCGTTCTGCACCTCGACGGTGCTCGTGTCGGCGGCCGTCGTCCCGTCGCCGCCGTCGTCGTCGGTCGAGAACCACGGCTGGTACACGAACGCCGCGGCGCCGAGCACGAGCAGGCCCGCGCCGGACGCGGCGGAGGCCACGCGCCTGCGGCGCCGGATGCGGCCGGCCCCGGCGATGGCGGCATCGGCCAGCCCGGGGTCGTCGTACGAAGGCGCGGCGTCGGCCCGTGCGGCCAGCCCGCTGCGCAGGAGGTCTTCTATGTCGTCGCTCATGCCGCCTTCCTCTGCTCCATCGACAGACCGAGTGCGGCAGAAGGCGTGCCGAGGCGCTTGCGCATGCCCGCGAGCGCGCGGGAGGCCTGGCTCTTGACGGTGCCGACGGAGATGCCGAGGATGTCGGCGATCTGCTGGTCCGTGCGGTTCTCGTAGTAGCGGAGGACGAGGACCGCGCGCTGGCGCTTGGGTAGGACGGCGATGTGGCGCCACATGGCGTCGCGCACGGCCGAGTGCTCGGTGAAGTCGCGGGAGTGGTCGGCCTTGTCCTCGAAGACCTCGGTGGGCTTCTCGCGGTTCGACCGCTTGCGCCACCAGGAGGCGTTGGTGTTGTAGAGGATGCGGCGGGCATAGGCGTCGACCGAATCAGTAGTCCTGATCCGGCTCCAAGCCAGGTAGGTCTTCGTCAAGGTCGTCTGCACCAAGTCCTCCGCTGTCGCCCAGTTCCCCGTCAGGAGATACGCCGCACGGTGCAGCGCGGCTGAGCGTGCCGCCACGTACTCGCGGAACTCCTCGTCCTGAGACGATTTGACCTCGCTCACGAGTCTCCCTGGGGGGGTCGAAGAACAGACGACATTCCCCCGGCGCGCGGTTGCGCCCGCCGGGCGGAATTCTGCCAAAAGATGGGTGTCATTGGCAACCGAGGGTCGGTAGGAGATGAGTATACGAAGTAGGTGCCACCGGGTCGATCCCGGCATCCGGTACCGCGACGAGCGTCATGACCTGGACGCGGAACACCCGCCGACAGTGTCGGCGGGTGTTCGGACGGTGATCGTTCAGGGCGCCCCGGTCAGGCCTCGGCGTCCTTCTTCACGGGCTCTTCTTCCGGAATCAGGTCCTCTTCGGGTTCGGCCTCGCGTTCGTCGACGGCCTCGGGCTCGTACATCTCCTCGCACATCTGGAGGTAGAGCTCGTTGGGGTTCGGCAGGTGCGGGACGTTCCGCAGCGCCTGGTCCTGGCCGGCGGACTCGATGATGAACTCGCCGTAGTTGAGCATCCGGCCCATCGGCGTCTGCGCGTACTTCATGTCGGTGACGCGGCCGAGCGGCATCATGGCGACCGAGCGGGTGATGACCCCTTGGATGAGCATGATCCGCTTGTTGGTCAGGATGAAGCGGTCCATGTACCAGTCGAGGATCTTCCAGCCCACGAAGCCGAGGATGAGCAGCCAGGCGACGACGGTGACCGTGAGCGCGGTGTCGCGGCTCTCGGACTCCCATTTCGTGAGCATGCCCGAGGCCAGGCCCATGATGAAGGTCGCGAGCGTCCCGATGACGTACCAGGGCATGAGGTGCACCCAGTGCCGGCGCCATTCGCCGCGGTACTTCTCGGTCGGGAAGAGGTAGCGGGCGGAGATCGGGGAGGGGACGTCGGGGACGGTCGGCGCGCGCATGCCTCCGAGGAGGCCGCCGCCGAGACCGTCGGTGAGTCCGTCGTCGAAGCGAACGCCGTCGATGTCACTCGCGGCGGTCGCGGGCGCGGAGCCGACAGCTCCAGATTGGAAGCTGAACTCCCGCGTGGGGGAAGCGGCGCCCGGGGCGGGACTGTCGGCGGGGGCGCGCGGGCTAGGGGGTTCCAGCGGCTCGGTGTCCTTGTTGTCCCCCGAGCCGCCTGCACCGGAATCGGTCATAGTGCCGTCGCTATCAGGTCACGAGGTTCGTGAAGAACGCCGCGAAACCGTTTGCGGCGTCAAGGATTCCGCCTGCGAGGTTCCCGACCACGTCACTGGCTTCGCCTGGCCTGAAGGCTATAAAGAACACCAGGAACGCAAGTCCGCCCCAAGTCAGAAACTTCTTCAACTTCCTCACCCCTCCCGTCAAGGGTCCTGGCCGATCGTTCGTCTGGCGCAGGCTGGCACGAGTCTACCGTACGAGCATGACTCGGCTTTCAGTTTTGTTCAGGGCCCCAACGGTGTGAACCGTGCGGCCCGTGCCGGGCTCAGCGTAACGCGGTGGTTCCACTTTTGCCCGACTCCGCCTATCTACCAGCGGATTCAACCTATTCTGTTGTGCTTCCGGGAGCTTACCCCAAGTAATCTCCCATTGGCTCAATGTAGGCGTATCGTTCGCCTGGCACCCTGGAAGCGTCCGGTATCCGACAACTGCCGTTCGCGTACGCCGCAACGAGGTGCGGCCCGGCGACGCGGCGTCGCCATCGGACTTCCGGGGCGCTGCTCCCGCAACACCGATGTACTCACTCCAGAGTGCCACCGGGGTGTGACATTCGGGAGTCCCCGCAGCGGTCGGATTCCCGACGGTCGGCATTTCAGGGGCGCTGTCCGAACACGTGTTCCCTCACCCAGGCGTGCATGGCGATGCCGCTGGCGACGCCGGCGTTGATCGAGCGGGTCGATCCGAACTGGGTGATCGAGCAGACCATCGAGCAGACCTCGCGCACCGGCTCGGACAGGCCGGGCCCTTCCTGGCCGAAGACCAGGACCGCTTTGCGAGGCAGCGGGGTCGTCTCGATCGGCACCGAGCCGGGCAGGTTGTCGATGCCGACGACCGCGAGGCCCTCGGCCTCGGCCCAGGCGATGAAGTCCTCGACCGTGTCGTGGTGCTCGACGTGCTGGTACCGGTCGGTGACCATCGCGCCGCGCCGGTTCCAGCGGCGCTTGCCGACGATGTGGACGGTCTTGGCGAGGAACGCGTTCGCGTTGCGCACGACGGTGCCGATGTTGAAGTCGTGCTGCCAGTTCTCGATGGCGACGTGGAAGTCGTGGCGGCGCTCGTCGAGGTCGGCGATGATCGCCTCGCGGCTCCAGTACCGGTACTCGTCCAGGACGTTGCGGCGGTCGCCCAGTCGCAGCAGGTCGGGGTCGTAGCGCTCGTCCTCGGGGAGGGGGCCCTCCCAGGGGCCGACGCCGACCTCCGCGGGAGCGTTGTCATCGGTGTCGGGCTCGTGCGGCACGGTCTCTGTCACGCCGACCATTGGAGCACAGCGGCCGCGGAGAGGCGGCGCAGCGGCCGCGGCAGGCCAGGCATAGCGCCGCCCCGGCGGCTACGGGGGAAACCGACCGGGGCGACACGAAACATACTAACTACCCGACGCCTGCGATCGGGCACACACCTAACTGAATTCCCTTGCCGCGTAAGGAAATCGGGTTATTGGCAGTCCCTTGTCACTCAGGCCTCGCTCCCGCCGCAGGCGCCCCGGCCGGGCACTGTCGTCACTGGGTGCGGCCGCGGTCAGGGGCGCATGAAGGCCTTCAGCGCGTCCGGGTTCGCGAGCGCGTCACGGGCGATGGCCTCCTCAGGCGGCACGCCTTTGAGGATCTTCTTCACCGGGACCTCCACCTTCTTCCCGCTCAGGGTCCTCGGGATCGAAGGCACCTGCCGCACCTCGTCCGGGAGGTGCCTCGGCGACAACTGCTCGCGCAGGGCCGCGGAGATGCGCCGGCGCAAGTCGTCGTCGAGCTCCACGCCCTCGGAGCAGGAGATGTACAGCAGCAGGCGGTCCTGGCCCGGGTCGTCGAGGTGCACCACCAGGGAGTCCGCCACGCCCTCGATCGCCTCGACCACCGCGTAGAACTCGGCCGTGCCCATCCTCACGCCGCCGCGGTTCAGGGTCGCGTCGCTGCGGCCCGAGATGACCGAGGAGCCGCGTTCGGTGATCGTGATCCAGTCGCCGTGGCGCCAGATCCCGGGGAAGTCCGTGAGGTAGGTGTCGCGGTAGCGGTGCTTGAGCGGGTCGCCCCACAGCCCCACCGGCATCGAGGGCATCGGCGAGGCGATCACCAGTTCGCCCTCGCGGCCGATCCCGGGGTGCCCTTCGGGGTCGAATGACTGCACGTCGGCGCCGAGGCACCGGCAGGAGAGCTCGCCGCGCCACACCGGCACCGTCGGCGCGCCGCCGATGAACCCGGTGCACAGGTCGGTGCCGCCCGAAAGGGACTGGAGCTGCGCGGTCTGGCTGATCTGCTCGTACACATAGTCGAAGCCGACCGCCGGCAGCGGCGCGCCCGTCGAGCCGATGCCGCGGATCAGCGACAGGTCGGCCTCTTCCATCGGCTTGATCCCGCGGGAGCGGCAGGCCATGAGGAACGGCGCGCTCGTCCCGAAGTAGGTGGTGCCCGACTCCTCGGCGAGCCGCCACATCCCGACCGGGTCGGGCGCCCCGTCGAACATGACGATCCCGGCGCCCACGATCGGCGCGGACATCAGGTAGTTCCACATCATCCAGCCGGTCGTGGAGTACCAGAAGAAGCGGTCGCCGACGCCGAGGTCGTGGTGCAGCGAGTGCATCTTCGCGTGCTCGATCGCCATGCCGCCGTGCGAGTGGACGATGGCCTTCGGCAGGCCGGTGGTGCCCGAGGAGTACAGGATGTACAGCGGGTGGTCGAAGGTGAGCGGCTCGAACGCGATGCCTTCGTCGTAGGCGCAGAAGCGGTCCCAGGTCTCGCCCTCGACCTCGCCGTCGGGCGACGCGCCGATGTACGGGAGCGTGACGACCGCGTGGAGGCCCTCGAGGCCGCGCACGACGCGGCGCAGGTCCGCGGTGCGGTCGATCGTCTTGGAGCCGTACTTGTAGCCGTCGACGGCCACGAGGACCTTCGGCTCGATCTGCACGAAGCGGTCGAGGACCGCCTTGGCCCCGAACTCGGGGGCGCAGCTGGAGAAGACCGCGCCGAGGCTCGCCGTGGCGAGCATGAGCGCGAAGGTCTCGGGGATGTTCGGCATCCAGGCCGCGACGCGGTCGCCGCGGTGCACGCCGCGGGCGACGAGCCCCGCGCGGGCGCGCGCGACGGCCTCGCGGAGCTCCCCCAGGGTCCATTCCACGGGCTCGCGCGTATCGGAGTAGGCGCGCACGAGGACGTCGTCCTCGTCCACGCCCGGCGCGGTGAGCACGGCGCGGGCGTAGTTGAAGGTCTCGTCGGGAAACCACACGGTGTCCGGCATGGTCTCGTCCGCGAGGACCCGGTGCTCCGGGACCGTCTTGCCGAGACCGAAGTACTCCCAGACCGCGCCCCAGAACGGGCGCAGATGGTCGACGGAGTACTGCCAGAGAGCCGGGTAGCCGGTGAGATCGCGCTCCTCACGGCGGGACAGCCACTGGCTGAACCGCCCGATGTTCGTCGTCTCCACCGCGTCGGGTCGCGGCAGCCACAGCACCTCGTTGGTCACGTTCGCCTCCCGGGTTCCACAACAGTGTGGTCTACAGCACTATCGTGTCACGAGGAAGGTTCGGCCTGCCTTGCGGGGGAGCCCGTTTCAGCGGTTTCGTCCCCTATTCAGCGAATGGGAGCGAGCTCGTCTTCGATGAAGCGCTCGCGGATGACATACAGACCGGCGCAGAACAGCACAACCGTCAGCGCGGCGACGAAACCGAACGGGACCGACCACGAGCCGGTGAGGCCGTAGACCCAGCCGACCGCGAGCGGCCCGACCCCGGCGATGAGGTAGCCGCCGGACTGGGCGAACGAGGACAGCGCGCTCGTCCCGGCCGGAGTGCGGGCCCGGAGCCCGAAGAGGGTCAGCACCAGCGGGAACACCGAGGTGCCGATGCCGAACAGCGCCATCCACAGCCAGGTCAGGGCGCCGCCGCCGGCGATCCAGAGTCCGGCGATCGCGGGCGGGTAGCAGGCCATGAGGATGAGGAAGACCGGGCGCGGGCCCCAGCGGACGGTGAGCATCGGGACGACCACCGAGACCGGGATCTGCACGACCGTGAGCAGGCCGAGCATGGAACCGGCGGCGGCCGCGCCCATCCCGTCGGCCATGAGGATCGTGGTGCTCCAGCCCATCAGGATGTAGGCGATGGCCGACTGGCAGCCGAAGACCAGCAGCATCATCCAGGCCAGGCGCGAACGGCGGACGCCGCTGAGGCGGCCGATCGGCGCGGACCCGACCGCCGCGGCGGCGGGGCGCCACAGGAGCCACGGGACGATCGCGATGAGCGCCGGGAGCGCCCAGACGGCCAGCGCGATGCGCCAGTCGCCGGTGAGGCGGTCGATCGG
This sequence comes from Glycomyces rhizosphaerae, assembly GCF_042647865.1. Taxonomy (NCBI): domain Bacteria; kingdom Bacillati; phylum Actinomycetota; class Actinomycetes; order Glycomycetales; family Glycomycetaceae; genus Glycomyces; species Glycomyces rhizosphaerae. Next base: position 292,442 of record NZ_JBHRWO010000007.1, on the reverse strand, counting down.
GGCGGTGGCCGCGGCGGCGACGGCGGTGCCGACCGCGAGCGTCGTCGAATACGCGGTGGTCATGAGACCGATGCGGTTCGGGAAGTAGCGCTTGACGATCACGGGGACCGCGACGTTGCCGACCGCTCCGGCGGCGAGCGCCAGGAGGCTGAAGAGCAGGAAGAGCGCGGCGTCGGGGGCCCAGGCGCGGGCGATCATGCCGACGCTCATGACCAGGAGCGCCCCGGTGAGGAGGGCGCGGGGGCCGTAGCGGCGGGCGAGGCGCGGGGCGAGGGCGCCGAGGCCGGCGAAGGCGAGGACCGGGAGGGTGGTGAGGAGTCCGGCCACGGTCTCCGACATGCCGAGGCCGATGCGCAGTTCGGCGAGGATCGCGCCGACGCTGGTGACGGCGGTGCGGAAGTTGAAGGCGGCGAGGACGACTCCGGCGATGAGCATCCAGCCTGCGGCAATGACCGCGCTCTTGGGCGGGAGCTGCGGGTCGGCGATCTCGGCGTGCGGGGTGGGGGCGGGGTGCTCGGTGTCGGTCGTCGTCACGCGGACGGCTCCTTCCGGGGACGGGAGGCGGGCGGGGTCCGGTGGGGGTGCGGTAACCGTTGTCCAACTGTTGACTGCGCGCAGTGGTTCGCTCTGAGCAGCCGGGATAAGATGGAGTCAATTCGTAGGATGAATTAACAGCCTGTCAACGGTATCGCGACGGCCGTCTGCTTTAATCCTTCTAGTGTTGGGAAACACGCACCCATGGCGGGCCCCCGCAAGCCATGGACGCTCCGGAGAGGTCAGGTCCGCCAGTGGCATTGCAGTCGACACGCAAGTCCGCCCTCGTCGATCAGGTGATCGAGCAACTGCGCCAGCAGATCAGCGACGGCGAGTGGGGCTTGGGCGCGCGCATCCCGACCGAGAGCGAACTGGCAGAGCTCCTCGGCGTCGGCCGCAACACCATCCGCGAAGGCGTCCGGGCCCTCGCCCACGCCGGGCTCCTGGAGATCCGCCAAGGCGCCGGCACGTTCGTCGTCGGACGCAGCGAAGTGACCGCGGCCGTGCGCCGCCGCATCGCCGCCAGCCCCGCCTCGGACGCGATGGAGGTCCGCCGCGGCCTCGAGGTCGAGGCCGCCCGCCTCGCCGCGCACCGCCGCGACGAAGCCGACATCACCCGCCTGCGCATCCTGCTGTCCGAGCGCGAGGCGACCCACGAGGTCAACGACACCGAGTCGTTCGTGGCGGCCGACATCGCCCTCCACCAGGCCGTGGCCGAAGCCAGCCACAACAAACTCCTCGCCGAGCTGTACTCCGAGCTGGCCGAATCGCTGCGCGAGACCGTGCGGGCCGGGCTCGGCCCGAACCTCGCCGAGGAACCGCACATAGACCACTCGCGCGCGATCGAGGCGATCATCGCCGGGGACGCCGACCTCGCAGCGGCCGAGACCGCCGCGTATCTGCGCCTGCTCATCGACGACTGACCGACCCCCGCGGGACCCGGCCGCCTCACAGACCGCCCGTGAGCCGCTTGGAAAAGCAGTTCCGGGAGATAGAGTCGGTATTGCCGCTCGTCTCTGAGAACGAAGGAGTACCCATGCGCCTGTCCGCCCGCGTCGACTACGCACTGCGGGCCGCCGTGGCCCTCGCCGGATACGGCGAGCGATGGGTCTCCGCCGAGCAGATCGCCGAAGACCAGGGGATTCCCCGCAAGTTCCTCGAATCGATCCTGCTCCAGCTGCGGCGCGGCGGCATCGCCACGTCCAAGCGCGGCTCCGAGGGCGGCCACCAGCTGGCCCGGCCGGGCGACAAGATCAGCCTCGCCGACGTCATCCGCGCGGTCGACGGCCCCCTCGTGGGCGTCCGCGGCGAACGCCCCGAGCAGGTCCCCTACTCCGGCACCGCGACCGCATTGACGAACGTGTGGATCGCGCTGCGCGTCTCCGAGCGCAACATCCTCGAATCGGTGTCCCTCGCCGCGGTCGCCAACGACGACCTCCCCACCTCGGTCACGAAACTCCTCGAAGACCCCGACGCCTGGGTCATCCGCGGCGCCTGACGCGTCGGGCCTCCGGATCCGTGGCGGCACTGGCAGAATCAGCTCGTGAAGTTCCCTGACTTGGGGGCCTGGTGGGACCGCGTGCTCCTCGGGGCTCGTAAACGGTCCAATCTGGTGGACCACACCTGGCGCGCGGGCGAGCGGTACGGCGAGGTCCACGGCGGCCAGCTGGCCGCCGCGATCTCCTACTACGCGTTCTTCGCGGCGTTCTCGATGTCGCTGCTGGCCTTGGCGATCTTCGGATACCTGCTCGACCTGCCCTCGGTCTACGCATCGGTCGAGTCATGGCTGGAGACCAACCTGCCGGTGATCGACATCGGGGTCCTCGAGAGCTCCCGCAAGTCCGTGACGATCTTCGCGGCCGTCGCCCTGCTCGTGGCCGGGGTCGCCTGGGTCCAGTCGGTGCGCGCGGCGATCCGCACGATCTGGAGCCTCGACGCCCAGCCCGGCAACCCGTTCCTGCGGTGGGCCATCGACCTCGGGATCCTCTTCGGCGTCTCGATCCTGCTGCTCATCACCATCGGCGCGACCGCCGGGGCCGAATGGGCGCTCGCGCGGCTCGACCTCGACGACGCCACCGGGAACCTGGCGCTGGTGGTCCGGGCCGTCTCGGTCCTCGTGGGTCTCATCGCCAACGCGCTGCTGGCGATGGTCCTGCTCCAGGCCCTGCCGCGGGTGGTGATGCCGCTGCGCCGGGTCGTGTGGGCGTCCGTGGCCGTCTCGATCGGTATGGAGCTCTTGAAGACCGTGGGCCGCATCTACGTCCTGCACGTCTCCGACCGGCCCGCCTACCAGGCGGTGACGACCGCGGTCGGCCTCCTGGTGTTCCTCTACCTGTTCAACGTGATGCTGCTGATCGCCGCCGCGTGGACTGCGACCTCGCTGCGCGGCAAGGCCATCGACCTCTTCCAGCGCACCGCCATCCCGTATGAGCCCGGCAGGCTCCACAACCCCGAATCGGAGCAATGACGGCCCGAGCGCAGTGCGCTCGGGCCGTCCTTCATTCAGTTGCGTTTCACGCGGTGGCGCAGACCTGGCCGTTCATGAGGAACATGCCGGGGTCGCCGGGGTCGCCGGTGCCTTGGAAGCCGATCTGCTTGATGTGGCCCGGTTTCAGGGGGAAGTTCCAGAAGGCCGGGTCGGCGACCATGGCGTCGCCGTCGATCGCGATCGTGCCGCCCCAGTCGTATTCGACCGTTTCGACGCCGCCGGACTTCCACACCAGGTCCCACTCCTCGATCGCGGCGTCACCGGTGTTGGCGACCTTGACCTGGACGACGAAGCCGTCGCCCCAGTCGGAGACGACCTCGTAGTCGACCTCGCAGGACGCCGCCGCGTACGGTGCGGCGGCGCCGTCGCGCGCCGGGCCGTACGTGACCGTCTCCCAGACGGGGGCCTCCATGTCGTAGCCGAGGAAGAAGCTCGGCCACGGCGGCTGGTTGTACGAGACGTTCTGCCAGGAGACGGCGAGGCGGTACTGCGGGTCGTTCATCAGCGTCGGCAGCGCGTAGTCCGTGGCGTGGGTGGTGGTGAACAGGCGCACGCCGTCGTTCGACTCCTTGCGCAGGATCACCTCCTCGCGCCAGTCCCCGAGCAGGTCGCCGGTGAGCACCGCGTTGCCCTTGGTGCCGTTGTTCGTGTCCACCCCTTCGGGAGTGAAGATCTCCTCCTGCGTGCCGGTCTCGTAGTCCCAGTCGGCGATGTACGGGTAGATCGGCACGTAGTCGGGTTCGTTGAACTCGTGGTCGAAGATCTCGCGGCCGAGGTCGCCGTCCCACCAGATCATCGAGTTCGCGGACGGGATCGTGTTGCCGATGAGCGTGCCGTCGGCGGCGTGGAGCGCGCCTTCGCGCGAGTTCCAAGCGCCCGTGGTGCTCACGGCCCAGCATTCGGCGCCCGCGTAGTTCGGGTCGATGTCGCCGCACGCGCCGCGGCCGGTGTCGCGGGTGCCCGGGACGGACCACAGCACTTCGGCGGTGTCGGCGTCGCGGAACGCCGCGGCCTTGTTGCCCGAGCAGCTCATGCACTCGAACGGGCTGAAGATCTCCAGGCCCTCGTTGGACGGGTCGAGGTCCGAGACGTGCAGCGCGTCGCCGTGGCCGAGGCCCGTCGAGTACAGCGGCGTCCCGTCGTCGTTGACCGTCATGGCGCCGAACACGATCTCGTCGCGACCGTCATCGTCGACGTCGGCGATGGACATCTGGTGGTTGCCCTGTCCGGCGTACTTCCCGCCCCAGCGGTCGGAGGTGAAGCTCCACGCCTGCGGCAGGTTGTCGCCGTCCCAGTTCCACGCGGTGATCTCGGTCTTCGCGTAGATGCCGCGGTTGGTGATGAGCGACGGGTGGACGCCGTCCAGATAGGCCACCGCGGCCATGAGGCGGTCGCCGCGGTTGCCGTAGCAGTCGCCCCACGAGCAGATGTCGCCTCGCGCCGGGGTGAAGTCCGCGGTCTCCATGGCGGCGCCGGTCTGGCCGTTGAAGATCGTCAGGAACTCCGGGCCCTGCAGGATGCGGCCGTCGGTGCCGCGCCAGTCCGCGTCGGCGTCGCCGATCACGGTGCCTTCGCCGTCGACGGTGCCGTCGGCGGTCTTGAGCGCCACTTCGGCTTTGCCGTCGGAGTCGAGGTCGTAGGCGACCAGCTGGGTGTAGTGCGCCCCGGCCCGGATGTTCTTCCCGAGGTCGATGCGCCAGAGGCGTTCACCGCTGAGCGTGTACGCGTCGACGTAGACGTTCCCGGTGTAGCCGTTCTTGGAGTTGTCCTTGGAGTTCGACGGATCCCATTTCTGGACGATCTCCAGGGCGCCGTCGCCGTTCAGGTCCGCCACAGTGGCGTCGTTCGGCGCGTACGTGTAAGTCACGCCGTCGGGCGTCGTGCCGCCTTCGGGGCGCTCCATGTCGATGTCGATGTACTGCTCGTCCCAGACCTCGAAGGCCTTCGTGTACCCGGTCTCGACCCCTTCGGACACCGTTGCGACCCAATAGGTCGCGTTCGCGGTGCCGCCCTGGTCGGTGAGGTTCGTGAGCTGCGTGGGCTCGGGCGTGATGAGCCGGCCGTCGCGGTAGACGTTGAACGCCAGGCCTTCCGGGTCCAGCGCGAGGCTGCGCCAGCTCAGGAAGTTCCCGTCGTCCGTGCTCACCGCTACCGGCGCTCGGTCGAGGCTCTCGACCTGCTCGGCGCAGTCGGCGCACGGCACGTCGGGGCCCTCGTCGCCGCCGCCGGGGACGTCCCCGATGCGGGTGAGCTCCAGGCCGTTCAGGTGCCCGGTCTGGCCCGAGATGGTGACGTTGAGCTGGCCGTCTTCGACGGTGATGCCCTCGAAGTCCTTGGTGAGGATCGCTCTCGAGGCGGCGTTGGCCGCTCCGTAGTCGACGCCTTCGAACTTCACGTTCGCGCGGGCCGAACCCACGTAGTCGCCGGTGATGACGCGCGCGGTGTAGAGGCCGTCGGCGACGTCGACGGCGAAGTCGTAGGTGCCGCCGAACCAGGCCACGAAGTCGCTGCCGAGCGGGTCTGTGGTGACGCCGCGGTCGCGGTCGATCGCGCTGGTCATGTCGGTGGTGAAGCCGTAGCCGCGCTCGGCGGTGTAGGCGGTGCCGCGGTTGACCTCGGTGTAGCCGGGGGCCACGGTCTGCGAGGCCGGGCCGAAGTCGTACTTGAAGCCGGCGGTGGCGGTCGTGACCGTCAGCGGCGCGGACTTCTCGCCTTCGCCCTTGCCGTTGACGCCCGCGACGACGAACTCGTAGGCGGTGTCCTCCTTGAGGCCGGAGACGCGGCCGACGCCGACGGTGGCGGTGGAGCCGAGGCGCCATTCACCACCGGGTTCGCGCACGTAGACACGGTAGATGTCGGCGTCCTCGGCGGTGTCCCAGTTGAGTGTCACGCTCGCGTTCGCCACGGTGGCGGCGGTGAGGCCGGTCGGCGCGGCCGGCGCATTGGCCGGAGGCGCGACGTCGACCACATGCTCGGACAAGGGAAGTCCGAGCGTGGCGGTCTCTTCGGCGACCAGGCGGGCCATCTGGATGGCGCCGTACTCCTGGAAGTGCGTGTCGTCGGTGGTGCCGTTGGGCCGGTTCGGGTAGACCCCGGCCGGGACGTGCAGGAACACCGACTTCGCTTCCTCAGGACCGATCTCGTTGAGGTAGGCGCGCGAGGAGGCCGAGAGGTCGACCATCGCGACGCCGGTCTCCTCGTGGAGCTCGTAGACCTTGTTCACGTAGTCGCCGAAGGACACGTTGAACTCGCCGGTCTCGGCGTTGAAGCTGCGACGCGAGACGGGGGTGACGAGGACCGGGATGGCGCCCTTCTCGATCGCGCCCGCGACGTAGTGGTCCCGCAGGTACATCTTGTAGTCGTCGGGCGAGGTGTACCGCTCGGGGACCGAGGCGGTGGCGTCGTTGTGCCCGAACTGGACGAACAGGTAGTCGCCCGGCTGGATCTCGTTCAGGATCGCGTCGAGGCGGCCCTGCTCGATGAACGAGCGCGAGGAACGCCCGCCGATCGCGCGGTTGGCGATGGTGACGTTCTCGTCGAAGTAGCGGTCGATCACCTGGCCCCACCCGGCCTGCGGCTCCCAGTAGGGGTCGTAGGTCTGGACGGTGGAGTCCGAGGCGAGGTAGACGGTGATCCCGTCGTCCTGGGCTTGTGCTGGGGCGCCCGCGGAGAGGACGCCCGCGAGCGCGGTGGTCCCGGCCGCCAGCACCGCTAGGGTGCGGCGCCACCGGGAGGCCGGGGGAGGAGGTGTGGGCCTCATGGTCACTTCCGTAGTGAGAGGAGGGTGCTTGTCGGACAAACGAGAGTGAATCGTTTCAAAGAAAGGACCGTTTGCCGGGCAAGCGTTTACTACCAAGGGGACGGTACCGAGTGGATTCTCGAAAGTCAATACATGTCGATATCCATGAATGACGATGCCGGTCCGCTCCCGCAGGAGGTACTGCGCAGCGGACCGGCATTCGGCCCAAAAGGGATGTTCGACTAGCGGACGTGCGCCGAGATCGGCTTGTTCAGCGCCTTCGTGCCCTCGGAGACGAGGCGGGCCATCTGGTTCGCGCCGTTCTCCTGGAAGTGGGTCGAGTCGGCCAGGCCGTTGGGGTAGTTCGGGTACTCCCCCACGGCGAGGTGCATGAACACTTCCTCGCGGGCCCGGTCGGGCCCGATCGCGTTGAGGTAGCCGCGCGAGCGGGCGCCGAGGTCGATCAGGGACACGCCGGTCTCGCTGACCAGCTCGTGGACCTTGTCGGCGTAGGTCGCGAAGGACTCGTTGAACTGACCGTTCGAGGTGTTGTAGTCCAGGCGGTTCACCGGGGTGAGGAGCACCGGGATCGCGCCGCGGTCGGTCGCGCCCTTCATATAGTGGTCCCGCAGGTACATCTTGTAGTCCGCCGGCGAGGTGTAGCGGTCCGGGTTGTTCGTGCTCGCGTCGTTGTGCCCGAACTGGACGTACAGGTAGTCGCCCGGCTTGATCGCGTTGAGGATCGTGGTGAGGCGGCCCTGCTCGATGAACGAGCGCGAGGAGCGCCCGCCGATGGCGTGGTTGGCGATGGTCGTGTTGGCGTCCATCCAACCGCCGAGCTTCTGGCCCCAGCCGGTCATCGGGTAGGCCGAGGAGTTGTAGTTCTGGGCCGTGGAGTCCGAGGCGATGTAGATCGTCGTGGCCTGCGCGGCGGGCGCGGCGCCGGCCGGGATGAGCTTCCACTGCTGGTTGATGCCGCCGCCGTTGTCGTACTGGGAGACGCGCGAGCCCTGGGCGATGGCCCACTCCCAGACATCGAGGGCCTTGCCGGAGTTGCGGTTGACGAAGCGCAGCCAGGTGCCGTCGTCGATGATCTGCCACTGCTGGTTGTTGCCGGTGTTGGCCGTCCACTGGACGATGTCGGCGCCGTTGGCGGTGGACTTGGCGTAGACGTCGAGGGAGAGGCCGGAGTGCCGGGCCTCGATGCGGTAGTAGCCGCTGCCGACGGAGACGAAGCGGAACTGCTGGTTGGTCGCATAGGTGCGGTTGCGCTGCACCAGCTTGGCGCCGTTGGCGGTCGAGGACCCGTCGATCTCCAGGACGAGGCCGGAGTAGCGGGACTGGAGGTGGTACCAGGTGCCCGGGGTGAAGGCCGCGCTCGCGGCGCCCGCACCGAGGAGCCCGCCCGCGGCGGCGCCGGCGCCGAGCCCGGCGAAGATGCCGAGGGATCGGCGGGAAAGCTTGGCACCGAAGGGATTCGGGTGATCCGGTGGTCGTGTCATGTTCGCTCCTTCGAAGGTGGGGGCCGCGGCGCGGGCGCCGCGGCCCCGTGTGAGGGGAGACCGGGTCTTCGGCGGTACCAGGCAGACTGAAACGATTCAAACGTCGCAGGTCACGGGCCTCCATGAAGGACCTCGAGCGGTGCCGGGAGCGCCAAAGGTTTTACATAGTCATACATTTCGATGTGTTTCGGAGCATCGTAACCCCGGGCAAGCGTTCGCACAAGTCCCGAATGCCGCGCGCCGCAGGCAGATACCATCCCGAGCCCCCACCCACCCGGGGAACGGTAGGTGCGATCCTTCCGCGCGGGTACGACAATTCCGGGTGTTCAGTCGGGGAGGAGTGGTGCAAGTCGCTCGGCCGCCGCTTCCAGGTCGATGCCCTGGTCGGCCACCCAGTCGTCGTCGAAGTACGTGTTCCCGTACCGCCGCCCCGAGTCGCACAGCAGCGTCACGATGCTGCCGAGGCGCCCGGCCTCGCGCATCTCGTTGATGATCGACAGCGCCGCAACGAGATTGGTGCCGGTCGAGCCGCCCAGGCGCCGTCCCAGCCGCTCGGAGGCCCAGCGCAGGCACGCGATCGACTCGGCGTCGTCCACTTTCACCATGCGGTCGACGAGGTCGGGGATGAACGAGGGCTCGACCCGCGGCCGCCCGATGCCCTCGATCCGCGAGCCGCGCTCGCTGGATGCCTCGGGGTCGCCCTCGCGCCAGCCGTCGAAGAACGCCGAGTGCTCGGGGTCGACCACGCACAGGTTCGTCGCGTACTTGCGGTAGCGCACGTAGCGGCCGATGGTCGCCGAGGTGCCGCCGGTGCCCGCGCCGACGACGATCCAGGCCGGCACGGGGTGGCGCTCGAGGCTCATCTGCTCGAACACGCTCTCGGCGATGTTGTTGTTCCCGCGCCAGTCGGTGGCCCGCTCGGCGTAGGTGAACTGGTCCATGAAGTGCCCGCCGGTCTCGGCGGCGAGCCGCTCGGCCTCGGCGCACACCGCGCCCGCCTCGCGCACCAGGTGCGCCTTGCCGCCGTAGGACTCGATGGCCGCGATCTTGGAGCGGCTGGTCGACTCGGGCATCACGGCCGTGAACGGCAGCCCGAGCATCCGCGCGAAATATGCCTCGCTCACGGCGGTCGAGCCGCTGGAGGCCTCGATGACGGGAGTGCCCTCGTCGATCCAGCCGTTGCAGATCGCGTACAGGAACAGCGAGCGGGCGAGGCGGTGCTTGAGCGAGCCGGTCGGGTGGGTCGACTCGTCCTTGAGGTAGAGGTCGACGCCCCAGGCCGGCGGCAGCGGGAACACGAGCAGGTGGGTGTCGGCCGAGCGGTTCGCGTCAGCCTCCACTGTGGTGATCGCCCAGTTGGTCCAGAGCCGATTCCGGGAGCGGTCGATCGACTGCATTCAGTCCGCCTGTTCGAAGGGGACGGGCTGCGGCCGGTCCTCCCACTTGGTCGACAGCGTGATGGTCGTGCGGGTCTGCGCCACACCGGGAATCGCGCCGACGCGGTGGATCAGCCGTTCGAGATCACCCATTTTGGGCACGCGCACCTTGAGCTGATAGCACTCGACGCCCGCGAGGAAATAGCACGATTCGATCTCGTTAATGGCGCGAAGGCGTTCGCAGATATCCCGATGGTCGGCCGCGTTGTCGGGGATGATGCCGATGAGCGCGGTGATGCCGAGCCCGATGACCTCGGAGTCGACCACCGCCTTGTAGCCGGTGATGACGCCGTTCTTCTCCAGTTTGGTGACGCGGTCCTGCACGGAGGGCGCGGTGAGACCGACCCGCCGCGCCAGTTCGGCGTAGGAGGTGCGCCCGTCGGCGCGCAACAGGTTCACGATGGTCTGGTCGATCTCGTCCACTTGTCGAGGATAACCAGAGTTGCCACTTGCGCCCTGTGCCTACCTCATACCCGCGAACTCCTAGAGCGTCAGATTCAGCTCAGAGCGTCGTTGACATACGCGTGGTACTTTCAGGCAAAACCTACCAGCCGAAAGTATGTCCAAGAACTCATGGCAGGTTTGACTGAATAGTGGTGTAATGGGTTTAACGCACGAAGTGAGTCTTCATCACGGGGAGGAAGAAATCATGGAGACCGAGGACCGCCTACTGACACCTGGCGAAGTGGCCTCGCTGTTCCGCGTCGATCCGAAGACCGTGACGCGCTGGGCCGCGGCGGGCCGGATCGGGAGTATACGCACACCGGGCGGTCACCGTCGGTTCCGCGAGTCGGAAGTGCGCGCGCTGCTCGAGGGCGACGCCGGAGCACAGGCCACCTTCGAGTCCGGGGCCACGCAGCCGTAACAAGCGCGGCCGCCACAGCGCCCGCGAAGCCGATCGCAGATCGGCGATCCACCGCGAATCCGCGAACTGAACGACCGTCCGGCACAAGCCGGTCCCGCGCAGCGCCCCACGTCCGCACACGGCCGAGGAAGGACGCGCCCGGTACCGGCTTTTCGCATGTCCGGGGCCGACGCGCCCGCATCGGCTAGGGCCTGGCCCTAAGGCGGAGCGGATTCGAACGACGCCCGCGCCGTCGTCTGCACAGCAGGCGGCGGCGCGGGCGTTTCGCCGTCCCAGACAGCTTTCATTCCAAAGTGGAGATGATTTGTTCCATTAAGGGCATTTGTTCACTTTTTGAAGTCGGATCAATACCCTGAGTCGTCATACATGCCACCAATGGGAATTTTCTGGATTCTCCGGGATCAAGGCCCTTGACATCCCAGTGAGACATAGGCACACTTCGATATGAAAGTTTGGGAGCGCTTCCGTGTCAACCCGGTATCCACGGAGCCGCCCCCGAAGACGTCAAGCCCGACTATCGAGGGAAGGCACATGACACTCAGTCGAAGGAAACAGCGCCTAGGGGCGCTGGCCGCGGCGACACTCGCGGCGGCCACGGTCAGCACCGTGGCGCTGACCAACGCCGGAGCCGAGGAGCAACCCGCGGACTCCGACGCCGGCATCACCCAGGCGAAGGTCGACAACCCCTACGAGGGCGCGCAGGTCTACGTCAACCCGCAGTGGTCCGAGCAGGCCGCGGCCGAACCCGGCGGCGAGGCCATCGCCGACCAGCCCACGGGCGTGTGGCTCGACCGCATCAGCGCCATCGAGGGCAACGACTCCCCCACCACCGGCGGCATGGGCGTGCGCGACCACCTGGACGAGGCACTGGCGCAGGGCGCCGACGCCATCCAGTTCGTCATCTACAACCTGCCCGGCCGCGACTGCGCCGCGCTCGCCTCCAACGGCGAGCTCCCGGCCGACGCGATCGACCGCTACAAGACCGAGTACATCGACCCGATCGTGGAGATCCAGAGCGACCCGGCCTACGCCGGCATCCGGATCATCAACGTCATCGAGATCGACTCGCTGCCGAACCTCGTCACGAACGTCTCGCCGCGGGCCACCGCGACCCCGAACTGCGACGCGATGAAGGCGAACGGGAACTACCAGGACGGAATCTCGTACGCGACGGCCGAGCTCGGCGCGCTGCCGAACACCTACAACTACCTGGACTCCGGCCACCACGGCTGGATCGGCTGGACGAACGACGACCCGCAGTACGACAACTTCCACGCGTCCGCCGCGATGTTCGGCTCGCTCATCGGCATGAACGGCATGACCGCCGAGCACGTGCACGGCTTCATCACCAACACCGCGAACTACTCGCCGCTGGAGGAGCCGCACTGGGAGGTCGACCAGGTCGTCGGCGGCAAGCCGATCAACCAGAACGGCGACGTCAAGTGGGTCGACTGGAACGCCTACAACGGTGAGATCGACTTCTCCACGTCCTTCCGCGATGAGCTGGTGACCAACGGCTTCAACGAGGACATCGGCATGCTGATCGACACCAGCCGCAACGGCTGGGGCGGACCCGATCGGCCCGCCGGCCCGTCGACCTCGACCGACCCGGTGACCTTCGTGGACGAATCGCGCATCGACCAGCGCTTCAACAAGGGCAACTGGTGCAACCAGGCCGGCGCGGGCCTGGGCGAGCGGCCGCAGGTCGCTCCGGAGGCGGGCATCGACGCCTACGTGTGGATCAAGCCCCCGGGGGAGTCGGACGGCGCTTCCGAGCCCATCGACAACGACGAGGGCAAGGGCTTCGACGAGATGTGCGACCCCGCGTACGAGGGGAACATCCGCAACGGCAACAACATGAGCGGGGCCCGCGGCGAGATGCCGCTCTCGGGCCACTGGTCATCGGACCAGTTCGCCGAGCTGCTGGCGAACGCCTACCCGCCGCTGAGCTAGCGGCCCAAGGCAGCTCGGCGAACCAAAAGCACGGCGCCGAGGCGCTGGCCGCCGCAGGCGGCCCCCCGCTGAGCGAGATCGGGGCAGGCAGAGGGCGAACCGGCACTTCGCCCGACTGAAGACGGCGGGGCCGCGCGATGCGCGGCCCCGCCGTCGCGCGCCCGGAAGTTTTTCTAAGTGGACCTTCCGGTTGCCGCGGGAGCGTTTTCACTGATTCAAGCGCTTGCCGATCGATCGCCGGCCTTCGAAAGCGTTGGCCAAAACGCGTTCAGGCGGGAAATATCCTGGCCGACCTCTTGACAGTCCATCAATATATCGGAGATTATCAATGCACATCTTGGGAGCGCTTCCCTCGATGGTCACCCGTTCCGGGCCGCTTCAGGCGGCCTTTGACCCCGAAGGACATCGACACATGCAAGTAACTCGAAGAAGAAGGAGACTCGCGCTCACCAGCGTCGCCGTCGGCGCGCTGGCAGCGACGGGTCTGACCTTCGCTTCGGCGAACCAGGCACTCGCCGAAGAAGGCTGCGAAGTCGACTACAACATCGTCAGCACGTGGGGCGGCGGCTTCCAGGCCAATGTCGTGATCACCGCCGACGAACCCATCAACGGCTGGGAGGTGAAGTGGAACTTCCCCACCGGCACCACCGTCTCCAGCGCGTGGAACGTCGACTGGAGCCAGAGCGGCACCGGCTTCACCGGCGGCGACGTCGGATGGAACGCCACCATCGCCTCCGGCCAGAGCCGCGAGGTCTTCGGCTTCATCGGGAACGGGTCCTCTGCGACTCCGGGCCAGTTCACGGTGAACGGCGACGTCTGCAACGGACCGACCGAACCCCCCACCTCCGACGACCCCACTGACGACCCCACCGATGACCCGACCGGCAACCCGGGCGGCGGCGACAAGGTCGACAACCCGTACACCGGCTCCCAGGTCTACGTGAACCCGCAGTGGTCCGCCCGCGCCGCGGCCGAGCCGGGCGGCGACGCGATCGCCGACCAGCCCACGGGCGTGTGGCTCGACCGCACCAGCGCAATCTACGGCAACGACTCCCCGACCACCGGCACGATGGGCCTGGAAGACCACCTCGACGAGGCCCTCGCGCAGGGCGCCGACGTGATCCAGATCGTCATCTACAACCTCCCGGGCCGCGACTGCGCCGCCCTCGCCTCCAACGGCGAGCTGGCCGCGGGCGAGATCGCCAAGTACAAGAGCGACTACATCGACCCGATTGTCGAGATCCAGGGGATGGCCAAGTACGCCGACCTCAAGATCGTCAACGTCATCGAGATCGACTCCCTGCCGAACCTGGTCACCAACGTGACGCCGAGGGCGACTGCGACCGCCAACTGCGACACGATGAAGAACAACGGCAACTACATCGACGGCATCTCGTACGCGACGGCCGAGCTCGGCGCTCTGTCGAACACGTACAACTACATCGACGCCGGTCACCACGGATGGATCGGCTGGGCCGACACCAACCCGCAGTACGACAACTTCAACGCCTCGGCGGCGCTGTTCGGCTCGCTCATCGGCGAGAACGGGATGACCGCGGACGACGTCCACGGCTTCATCTCCAACACCGCGAACTACTCGGCGCTGGAGGAGCCCTACTGGGCGGTCGACCAGGTCGTCGGCGGCCAGGCCATCAACCAGAACCCGAACGTCAAGTGGGTCGACTGGAATGACTTCAACAACGAGAAGGACTTCACTGAGGCCTTCCGCCAGGAACTGATCGAGAACGGGTTCAACTCCGACATCGGCATGCTGATCGACACCAGCCGCAACGGCTGGGGCGGGGACTACCGGCCCACCGCCGCGTCGACCTCGACCGACCCGGTCACCTTCGTGGACGACTCCAGGATCGACCAGCGCTTCCAGAAGGGCAACTGGTGCAACCAGGCCGGTGCCGGTCTCGGCGAGCGGCCGCAGGCCGACCCCGAGGCCTGGATCGACGCCTACGTGTGGATCAAGCCCCCGGGCGAGTCCGACGGCGCCTCGCAGCTCATCGACAACGATGAGGGCAAGGGCTTCGACGAGATGTGCGACCCGGACTACCAGGGCAACATCCGCAACGGCAACAACCCTTCGGGTGCTCGCGACAACATGCCGCTCTCGGGCCACTGGTCCTCTGAGCAGTTCCAGGAGCTCCTCGAGAACGCCTACCCGCCGGTCAACTAAGGCGGCCGACGAACAGGCCCGGCTCTCCGGGAGGCGGTGAGCCGGGCCCTTCCCCAGACCAGATTCTCGGTTCCTTCCGGTGACCGGGCCCCGCGGGACGGCGGGGCCCGGTCTTCATCTGGCGTGCAAGACGACGCGGCCTTCACGATCATTGATCGTGAAGGCCGCGTCGCGTTTCCTTGTGGACTATCGGGCGAGCGCCGTACCGAGCCCGCCGATCAGGCTGTCGACGAAGCGTTCGACGGTGTCGGGCTGCTGGACGTCGGCGTACTGGCCGTAGACGTAGATCGTCAGCAGGGGGCTGATGAACATGGCCACGGCGAGTTTCAGGTCGAGGTCGGGGCGGAGCTCGCCGCGTTCGATCCAGTACGCGAAGGTGTCGCGCACGAACTTGCGCCGGTGCTCGACGAGGCGCTTGTGGTGGTGCTGGTACTCGGGGTCGTTGATGGCGAGCATCATGCACTTGACGACCTTCACGTCCCGGGGCCCGAAGGTCCGGACCATGCTGTTGCCCAGGTGGATGAGGTCGTCACGCAGCGAGGTGCGCGGCATCTGCGTGGGGAGGGGGGCCTTGAGGCTCTCCATGGCCGCGGCGATGAGCTCCCCTTTGGAGGCCCAGCGCCGGTAGATGGAGGCCTTGGAGACTCCGGAGAGCTCCGCGACCCCTTCCACGCTGACGTCGGTGATGTTCCCGTGCTCGGCGATGAGATCCAGGGTGGCTTCGAGGATCGACTGGCTGACCGCCTCGCTGCGGGGCCGGCCCTTGGCGGGGGCCGGCGCCGCGGCGGTGGTGTTCTGGGCGGTGTCGTCTTCGACGGCACGGCCCGGGACGGTCGGCGTCTCGCTGAGTTCGGGAGGCATGGCTCGATTCTCCCTCAGGCCTCGATCAGGGCGGGCTCGGCGGCCCGCTCCGGGGCGGCGGTCTCGCGGCGCTGCTTGCCGGGGAAGAACAGGGCGATGATGATGAGGCCGACGAGGGCCACGCCGATCGCGGCGAACGCCGTGGTGTGCAGCGCGTCGAGGAACGAGGTGTTGGCCGCGTCCAGGACCTGCGGTGCGCCTTCGGCCGGGACCGCGCCGGTCTCGACCGCGCCGTACGTGGTCGCGATGGATTCGCGGGCCGCGTCGGGCAGCTGCGGGGCCGTGTCGCTGATCTCGGCGCGGTAGGCCTGGGCCATGACGGTGCCGAGGACCGCGACGCCGAGGGCGCCGCCGACCTGCCGCAGGGTGTTGGCCAGGGCCGAGCCGACGCCGGCCTTCTCCTTCGGGACGGAGGACATGAGGGTGTTCATGGCCGGGGGCATGAGGTTGGACATGCCGATGCCGGTGATCGTGAACTGGAGGATGAGCAGCCACACGGAGCTGTTGAGGTCCAGGACGAAGGCCGAGATCGCGAAGTTGGTGATGACCAGCAGCATCGCGACGGAGCCGACGATCTTGGCGCCGAAGCGCTGCACGAACATGTTCGACATCGGGGCGAAGACGAGCATCGCGGCGCCCATCGGCAGGAACAGCAGGCCGGTCTCCAGCGGCGAGTAGCCGCGGACGATCTGGATGTAGAACGTCATGAAGAAGAACAGGCCCATCATGCCGAAGAAGGTGAGCACGATGATGGCCGAGGAGGCCGAGAAGCGGGAGTTCTTGAACAGCTTCATGTCGAGCGAGGCGTGCGGGATGCTCCGCTCCCACAGGACGAAGCCGATCAGGACGAGCACGCCGAAGGCGAAGGTGCCCCAGACTTCGGCGCTGGCCCAGGAGCCCTGGTCGCCGGCTTCGATGATGCCGTAGGTGAGGCTGACGAGGCCGATGACGGAGAGGGCCATGCCGACGAGGTCGGGCTTGGCCTTGAAGCCGGTCGACTCGGGGGCCATGATCATGAGCGCGACGATGCCGAAGATGACGATCGGGACGTTGATGAGGAAGACCGAGCCCCACCAGAAGCGCTCCAGGAGCGCGCCGCCGACGATCGGGCCGATGGCGCCGCCGATGCCGACCGCGCCGGTCCAGATGCCGAGGGCCTTGGGGAATTCCTTGGCCGGGAAGAGGTTCCGGAGCATGGAGAGGGTGGAGGGCATCATCATGGCGGCGCCGAAGCCCATGAGGGCGCGGTACCAGATGAGCTGGTCAGGGCTGCCGGCGTAGGCGGAGAGCAGCGAGGCGACGCCGAAGACGACGAGGCCGCCGAGGAGCATCTTCTTGCGGCCGACGCGGTCGCCGATGACGCCGAAGGCGAAGAGCATGCCGGCGAAGACCAGGGTGTAGGAGTTGATCATCCAGGCGAGGTCGCTCTGGCTGGCGCCGACGCCGACGGGGTCGGGTTGCGCGAGGGTCTTCATGGCGACGTTCAGGACGGTGTTGTCGAGGACGACGACGATGAGGCTGACGACCAGGACGCTGAGGATGGCCCACCGGCGCGGGTGGCCTTCGTCTTCTGGAGCCGCCTGAGGGGCTGGTTCGGAACGGGTGTCGCTCACAGGGTTTCCGTTTCTGTGGAGTGCATCAGACAAGGCATCGCGGTGATGTGGGGCCGCGGCGCCGACCGCGGCTGGAGCGCGGCGGGCGGAGCTTCGGCCCGGGGCGCGTGGGTGTTCGATTCCCGGGGTTGTCGTACCCCGGGCCTATCGTGGTGTCGTCTCGATCCTACGCCTTTCCGAAACGATACGGTACCGTATCGTAATACATGTCACAGGCGCAAGCCGCTTCAAGAGGTAGACGAAGTAGAGCCCGCAAATGTGACCGCGGCCGAGTGGTTGAATGGCTTCGTGGCACCCAAGTTCCCGTACGACGACCTGCAGGCGTTCCTGGCCGCCCTCGAAGCGGACGGCGACCTCAAGCGGGTCAAGGCCGAAGCCGACCCGCACCTGGAGATCTCCGAGATCACGCAGCGCGTGATCCGCGAGGACGGGCCCGCGCTGCTCTTCGAGAACCCCGCCGGGAGCACGATGCCCCTCGCGATCAACCTGTTCGGCACCGAGGCGCGCATGGCCAAGGCCCTCGGCGTCGATTCGCTCAACGAGATCGGCGAGCGGATCGGCGAGCTCGCCAGGCCCGAGCTGCCCGTCGGCTGGGCCGGCATCCGCGACGGCCTCGGCAAGCTCATGCAGCTCAAATCCGTGCCGCCCAAGAAGATCCGCAAGGCCCCGTGCCAAGAAGTGGTCTTCACCGGCGACGACGTCGACCTCAACATGCTCCCGGGCCTCCAGGTGTGGCCCGGCGACGGCGGGATCTTCCACAACTTCGGGCTCACCCACACCAAGCACCCCGAGACCGGCAAGCGCAACGTCGGGCTCTACCGCCTCCAGCAGCACGACGAGCGCTCGATCGGCCTCCACTGGCAGATCCACAAGAACTCGACCTCGCACTACGCCGAGGCCGAGAAGCGCGGCGAACGGCTCCCGGTGGCGATCGCGATCGGCCCCGACCCGGTGATGGCCTACGCCGCCACCGCCCCGCTCCCGCCGGACATCGACGAATACCTGTTCGCGGGGTTCCTGCGCGGCGAGCGCGTCGAGATGGTCGACTGCCTCACGGTGCCCCTCCAGGTCCCGGCCTCCTCGCAGATCATCCTCGAAGGCTGGGCCGAACCGGGCGAGCGCCTCCCCGAGGGGCCGTTCGGCGACCACACCGGGTTCTACACGCCCGTGGAGCCGTTCCCGGTGATGCGCATCGAGGCGATGACCATGCGCCAGAACCCGATCTACCACACCATCGTCACCTCGGCCCCGCCCCAGGAGGACCACGGCCTGGGCAAGGCGACCGAGCGGATCTTCCTGCCGCTCATCAAGATCATGGTTCCCGAGATCATCGACTACGACATGCCCGCCGCGGGCGTGTTCCACAACTGCGTGATCGTCTCGATCGACAAGAAGTACCCGAAGCAGGCGCAGAAGGTCATGAGCGCGATCTGGGGCCTCCAGCAGATGAGCCACACGAAGCTCATCGTGGTGGTGGACGCCGACTGCGACGTGCACGACTACCGCGAGGTGGCCTGGCGCGCACTGGGCAATGTGGACTACTCGCGGGACCTGCTGCTCACCGAGGGCCCCGTGGACCACCTCGACCACGCCTCCTACCACCAGTTCTGGGGCGGCAAGGCCGGGATCGACGCGACCGCGAAGTGGCCCGAGGAGGGCTATATGCGCGGCTGGCCCGAGGCGATGCACATGAGCTCGGCGGTCAAGGCGACCGTGGACCGCCGCTGGAAAGAGTACGGACTTGACTGAGACACTCCCCCGCCCCAACCACGTCAAGGACTTCCTGAAGCTGGTGGCCTTCGAGCACTCGGTGTTCGCGCTGCCCTTCGCGTACCTGTCGACGCTCACCGTGATGACGCTCGAAGACGCCTTCAGCTGGCGGGTCCTGGTGCTGGTGACCGTGGCGATGGTCAGCGCGAGGACACTCGCCATGGCCGCCAACCGGATCATCGACAGGAAGATCGACGCCCAGAACCCCAGGACCGCGAAGCGGGAACTGGTCACGGGCAAGGTCAGCCTGAAGGTCGCGTACATCGGCTGCGCGGTGAGCCTGGTGGCCCTGCTCGTCTCGGCCGGCCTGCTCAACCCGTTGTGCCTCATGCTGAGCCCCCTCGCGGTCGCCCCGCTCATCGTCTACCCGTATGCGAAGCGCTTCACGAACTACCCCCACGCGATCCTCGGCCTGGCCCAGATGGTCGCCCCGGTCGGCGCCTGGCTCGCGGTGACGGGATCCTTCGAGGGCTCGGGCCCGGCGATCGTCCTCGGTGCGGCCGTCGGCCTCTGGATCGGCGGGTTCGACCTCATCTACGCCTGCCAGGACATCGAGATCGACCGCGAGATCGGCGTCCGCTCGACCCCGGCCCGGTGGGGCGTGAAAGCCTCACTGCACGCCTCGACCGTGACCCACGTGCTCGCCTGGGCGT
The DNA here is from genome assembly GCF_042647865.1 of Glycomyces rhizosphaerae. Taxonomy (NCBI): domain Bacteria; kingdom Bacillati; phylum Actinomycetota; class Actinomycetes; order Glycomycetales; family Glycomycetaceae; genus Glycomyces; species Glycomyces rhizosphaerae. The sequence continues at coordinate 272,843 of NZ_JBHRWO010000007.1, read as the reverse complement.
CCTTCGCCTGGTTCGGCGCGCTCACCGGCTTCGGACTCCTCTACTGGATCGGCCTCGCCGTCGTCGCCGTCGCGCTGGCCTACGAGCACAGCGTGGTGAAGCCGAACGACCTCTCCAAGGTCAACCGCGCCTTCTTCACCGCGAACGGCTTCGTCGCCGTGGCGCTGTTCGCCTTCGCTCTGGCGGACCTGCTGCTGCGGTAAACGGGACCAGCGGGCGGCCCCAGAGCCCCCGCTGCTCAGGGCACCGCCCACTTCGCTTGGATCGACGGGTATCAACACGGTCTCGACGCTGGACTTAGGGGTGCCCGGTAGTCCAAGATGAGGCCATGTGGCCCCGATCGACCCATCTCATCCCTCCGGGGAGGGTCGCGTGCATCCGCTGATCGGGTACCTGATCGCCGTGGGGCTGTTCGCCATCGGCCTCTACGGGGTCCTCACGCGCCGCAACGCGGTCCTCCAGCTGGCCGCCGCCGAACTCATGCTCGGCGGGGTGCACCTCGTGCTGGTCACCGCCGACCTCGTCCACAATGCCTACACCGGGCAGAGCTTCGCGCTGTTCATCGTGGTCATCGCCGCCGCCGAGGTCGGCGTCGGGCTCGCGCTCATCCTCAACCTGTGGCGGATGCGCGCCACGATCGACACCGACGGCCTGCCGGAGGAATCCGACGACCCGAGGCCCACCGGGACCGACGCGCGGGCGGACCGCCGATGACCGCGACACCGTTCCTCATGATCTTCGTCCCCGCCCTGGCGGGGCTGCTCGGCCTGCTCATCCGCGACCGGGTCCAGGCGATCGCGATCGCCTTGGGGGGACCGCTCCTCGCGCTGTACTTCGCGATCGTCGGCGCCATCGCCAACCCGCTGGTCGCCTTCACCATGGCGGACTTCGGCTCGATCCAGGTGCAGCTCGCGGCCGACGTCTCCCCCACCGCCGGCGCGGTCGCGATCACCACCGCGTCCGTCTCGTTCCTGGTGCAGCTCTACTCGGCGGCCTACCTGCGAGAGGACCCGCGCTACGCGCCCTTCGCCGCGCAGGTCAACCTGTTCTGCGCCGCGATGCTCCTCGTGGTCGCCGCCGACGACCTCGTGTTCCTGCTCATCGGGTGGGAGGTCATGGGCGCCTGCTCGTACCTGCTCATCGCCCACTACGCGAAACTGCCCGAGGCCCCGGGCGCCGCCGCGAAGGCGTTCCTGGTGACCCGCTTCGGCGACGTGGGCTTCGTCCTCGGCGTGATGGTCCTCGGCACGGCGGCCGGAACGTTCCGCATCAGCGAGATCCAAGACGTCCCCGAAGGCGCCGCCACCGCCGCGATGCTGCTGATCCTGTTCGGCTGCATAGGGAAGTCCGCGCAGTTCCCGCTCCAGATCTGGCTGCCCCCGGCGATGGCCGGCCCGACACCGGTGAGCGCGCTCATCCACGCGGCCACCATGGTCGCGGCCGGAGCCTACGTGCTGACGCGACTGCTGCCCGTCTGGCCGCCCGACCTCCTGCTCACGGTCGCGATCGTCGCGGCCGTGACCATGGTCGGCGCCGGCCTCTGCGCCCTCGCGGCCCGGGACGTCAAGGGCGTCCTCGCCTGGTCCACAGTGAGCCAGGTCGGGTTCATGTTCGCGGCCGTCGCCGTCGCCGCCGGCGACGCCGCCCTGTTCCACCTCGTCTCGCACGCCGCGTTCAAAGGACTCCTGTTCCTCACCGCCGGAGTCGTGATCGCCGCCGCGGGCACCGACGGCACGCTGCGGGCCACCCGGCTGCGGCCCCGCGAAGCGCCACTGGCGTTCGCGGCCATGACGATCGGGCTCGCCGCGATGACCGGGCTCCCGCCGCTCGACGGCTTCTACAGCAAAGAGGCCGTGCTCGGCGCCGCCTACGAGGCCGGGACCCCGGCAGGCGTGGTCGTGTTCTGGGCCGGCGTCGGCGCGAGCATCCTGACCGCGGCATACGCGGCACGACTGTGGCTCCTGCTGTTCTGGCGCGAAACGGCCGCAACCGCCGAACCGAAGCCGGTCTCGCGTCCCGAGGCGTTCAGCTTGTGGGCGTTGATGATCGCCACCGTCAGCGTCGGAATGCTGTATTACACGGACCTGTTCGCGGTGCCGGAACTGCACCTCGACCTCATGTCACTGCTGCTGCTCGCGACAGTCGGCGGCTTCGCCCTCGTCGGCGACTCCTGGTGGCGCGACCGGTCGATCCGGCGCTCCGGCGGCGTCGTGCCCGACAGCGACCCCGCCTGGGTCCTCGGCCGGACCCAACCGGCCTTCGCCGAAGGCCTGTACGCGGAACGATTGGCGGCCAAGGCGACCCGCTCGATCGCGCGAATGGCGAGCACGGCCGCACGGGTACTGGACGAACAGCTCGTCGACCGCACCGCCGTTGAAGGCTCGGCGCGGGCGACACTCGCGGCGGCCGAGGAGACCGCGGCCGGGCACCGGGGCGGACTCGTGCGCTACCTGCGGTTGAGCGCGGCCGGGACGCTGCTGGTCGCTGTCGTGGCGATCGGGGTGAGCCTGTGGAACTGATGCTGATTCCCGCTGTGGCAGTGCCGTTCTTCGGGGCGGTGCTCGTCTGGGCCTGGCGGCGCAAGGCGTTCGCGCACTGGATCGGCGTCGCTGCGGCGGCACTGGCCTTCATCGTGGTCGCGGTGCTGCCGATCGGCCGCGGCAGCGGCACCGGCAACTGGGTGGGCATAGCCGAGCACCTGGGCGGCGGCTGGTGGCACCAGATCGGCTTCGCATGGGCGCCCTCGATCCACCTCGACTTCTCTCTCGCGGTTGACGGCATCTCCTGGCCACTGGCGATGCTGACGGCGCTCCTCGGCCTGCTGTGCTGCCTCCACAATGCCCTCGGTGCCGAACGGCACACTTCAGCTCCCCTTCAGGTTCCCGCCTCTACGGTTGAAACTGGGGGCCCTTTCCCAGACGCTGACCGTGCTTCCGCAGTGCCCGGCAAACCGTCTCCGACGCTGACCGCGCTGCTCCTCGCCGTGCAGTTCGCCTCGACGCTCGTCTTCTTCGCGGACAACCTGATCCTGTTCTTCATCGCCTTCGAGGCGGTGCTCCTCCCGATGTGGGCGATCATCCACCGCTACGGCGATCCGGCCGCGCGGCGCCACGCGGCGGCGAAATTCGCGCTGTTCACGGTCGCCGGGTCGCTGCTCATGGCCACAGGCCTGTTCGTCGCTGTCGCCGACGCCGGAACCGCCGACCTCGGGGCGATCATCCTCGCCGGTGGCGTCAGCCAGTCCGTCTCACTCCTCGTGTTCACGTTGCTGGCCATCGGATTCGCGGTCAAAGCACCGCTCTGGCCACTCCACTCCTGGCTCCCCGACGCCCACACCGCCGCCCCCACGGTCGGCTCGGTCCTCCTCGCCGGCGTGCTCCTCAAACTCGGCACCTACGGCCTCATCCGCGTCGCCGGAGGCCTCGCCCCCGACGGCGCCGCCGACGCCGCCCCGGTCCTCGCGGTGCTCGCCGCGCTCGGCATCCTCGTCGCGGGCCTGGTGTGCCTGAGCCTGCCCGAGATCAAACGGCTCATCGCCTACTCCTCGGTGGGCCACATGGGATTCGTGGTCCTCGCCTTCGCCGCCGGCACCGAAGCGGGCATCCGGGCCGCACTGTTCGGCAACCTCGCACACGGCCTGATCACGCCGCTCCTGTTCTTCCTTGCCGGGGCCCTGAAAGCCCGCACCCGCACCGGCCAGCTCAGTTCGCTCGGCGGCCTGCGGCTCGCCGCGCCCGCACTCGCGGGCGTGCTCGGCTTCGCGGCGCTCGCGTCGCTGGGCCTGCCCGGCCTCGCGGGGTTCTGGGGCGAGGCGTTCACCGTCTACGCCGCGGCCGACCGCGGCGGGGCCTGGCTCGCGCTCGCGGCAGCGGCGGCGTTCGGCGCGTTCCTCGCCGCGGCGTACCTCCTGCGCATGCTGAAACGGGTCAGCCACGGGCCCATCGCGCCCGCCACCGCAGAGATCGGCGACGTCTCGGCGGCGGAGATCGCGGTGTGGTCGCCACTGGTGGCGGGGACACTGCTGCTCGGCCTGATACCGGGCCCGCTGCTCGAACTGTTCGCGGAGGGGCTGCTGTAGATGCGGGTGCAGGCGATCGACCACGTGGCGCTGCTGCCGCTCTACCTCGCGGCCGGCGCGGCGGTGCTCGCGCTGTTCACGGGACGGCTCGCCAAAGCCTGCATGATGATCGGACTCGGCACCGCGGCACTCGCCGCGCTCTGGGTGGCGGCCGGGCCGGGCCGGTACACGTTCGCCGTCGGCGAGTGGCACTCCTATGTGGCCGATGAAGCGGCGATGGGCGCGGCGGCGCTGTTCGCCGGATTGAGCGTCCTGGTCGCCGCGGTGAGTGGACGGCAGCCAGGCGAGTACTGGTTCCTGCTGGCGATCTCGGCGGCGGGCGGCATCACGCTCGCGGGATCGCGCGACCTCATCACCCTCATCGTGGCGCTGGAGACCTTGACGGTGCCGCTCTACATCCTCGTCGCCAAACCCGGTCGGGACGGCGCCGAGGCGGGCGTGACCTTCCTGATCGCCTCGATCGCCTCCTCCGCGACCGCGCTCATGGGCGCGGCGTTCCTCTACGCGGCGGCGGGCACCGTGCACCTGGAAGGGCTCGCGACCGGGCTCGACGGGGCGGACCCCGGCCTGGCCGCCGCCGGCGCGGCCCTGCTGCTCACCGGGCTCGCGTTCAAACTCGCGGCCGCGCCGCTGCACGCCTGGGCGCCGCTCGTGCTCGAACGCGCGCCACTGCCGATCGCGACCTACCTCGCGAGCTCCTCGAAACTCGGCGGCGCCGTAGCGATCGTCTGGGTCGTGTACTTCGGGCTCGAGGCGGGAGCGGGGACGAGCGCCGGGATCGTGATGGCGGCCTTGAGCGTCGCCTCGATCGTGATCGGCAACCTCGGGGCCCTCGTGCAGCGGCGAACGGTGCCGCTGCTGGCCTGGTCCGGGGTCGCGCACGCGGGATATGTTCTTGCGCCGCTCGCGGTCGTCGCTACCGCGGCGGGAAGAGCGGACGCCTCGACGGCGGCCTCCGCCGCGCTGACCTACGCGGTCTTCTTCATCCTGCTGGAAGCGGGCGCCTTCGCGGCCCTGACCGCCGTGCGGACCGTCGGCGGGGATGCGGCGCGCAGCGCCGAACTTGCAGGTCAGCAGCCTGTCGCTGCGGACCGTCGTACCCCTCGGGCAGGATTGAAAACGGGGGCTTCCCAGGGGTCCGATTTGAAGGCTGGCGCCGGAAATGTCGGCGAAGGCGGCTCGATCGCGGAGCTCGCCGGGCTCTGGCGGTCCGCTCCCCTGCCGGCTTCACTCTTCCTCTTCGCGGTCATCGGCCTCGCCGGGCTGCCGCCCGCGCTCGCCGGGACCTTCGCGAAGGTGGCCGTGCTGGAGGTCTTGGCGTCCTCCGCGGTCTGGCTCGCCGTGATCGTCGCCGCAGGCGCGGTCCTCGGGCTCGCCTACTACCTGCCGCTCGCCCGCACCGTCCTCCTCGGCCGCGGGCGCGCCACCTCCAAGGGCCGCTTCGCGATCGCCCTCGTCGCCATCGGCCTCGCGCTCCTCGCCGTCACGCTCGCGCCGCAGCTCGTGCTGGACTTCACCACCATTTCTCGATAAATTCCCAGCTCGCAGAGAAATACTGGCCGTAACAAGGGCGTTGCTCTTCCCACAAGGAGGGAAACCCAACCACCATGAAGCACCACAACGGCCTCAAGACGGCGGTGCTGCTCGGCGCGATGTCGGGGCTCGTGATCGCCATCGGGTACCTGCTCGGCGGCTCCACCGGCATCCTCATCGCAGCGGTCATCGCCGTCGGCATGAACGCCTACGCCTACTTCAACTCCGACAAGATCGCGCTGCGGGCCATGCGGGCCCAGCCGGTCTCGGAGGCGCAGACCCCGCAGCTGTACGCGATGGTGCGCGAGCTCGCGCACCGCGCGAACCAGCCGATGCCGCGCCTGTACGTCTCCCCCACGCAGCAACCGAACGCGTTCGCCACGGGCCGCAACCCCGAGAACGCCGCGGTCGCCGTCACCGAGGGCATCCTGCGGCTGCTCACGCCCGCCGAGCTGCGGGCCGTGATCGGCCACGAGCTCTCGCACGTCTACAACCGGGACATCCTCATCTCATCGGTCGCCGGGGCGCTCGCCGGCATCATCACGATGCTCGCCAACCTCGCGATATTCCTGCCGTTCTTCGCCTCCGACGACGAGGACCGGCCGAACCCGCTCGTACTCCTGCTGACGATGATCCTCGGTCCGCTCGCGGCCGGGCTGATCCAGATGGCCGTCTCGCGCTCGCGCGAATTCGAGGCCGACGCCGACGGCGCGCGCCTCACCGGTGATCCGCTGGCCCTGGCCAGCGCGCTGGAGAAGATCTCGGCCGGGGTCGACCGGATGCCGGCGCGGTCGGACAGCCGGATCGCGGAGCAGTCGCACCTGATGATCGAGTCGCCGCTGCGCGGCGGCGGGCTCGCGAAGCTGTTCTCGACCCACCCGCCGACCGCCGAGCGGGTGCAGCGGCTGCGGGCGATGGCCCGCGGCGTCGTCGGTTAGGGCGCGTCGTCCGATAAGAGGAGACACCGAAAGCCGCGTCGGCATTGGCCGACGCGGCTTTCGTGCAAGTCAGAAGAACTCCGGCGCGGGGTCGCCCTAGTAGGTACTGCCGCCGATGTCCTTGATGCCTGTGCGGACGTCGAGGAGGTACACCAAGGCGGCCGCGATGGCGATCAGCCCGAAGAACCGCGCGCCTCCGAACAGGCCGAAGAGCGTGGCCAGTGCGAAGCTGATGGCCAGGATGCCGAGCCAGGTGCCCTTGGTGAGCGTGCCGATGGCGTTGAACGCATCGGGCTTCTGCACTGCACAGTGGACCATCGCGATCAAGGACAGGAGCAGGGCTCCATAGATGATGACAACCTCGACGAGGCTTCTCACCTCGAAGGCGAACGGGGCTGCTGCGAACTCTGGCATGCGCCCAGCCTACCCGCAGGTACTCGGAAGCCGGTCGGCTCGGCTACTTGCCGAGCTTGCGACGCTGCACGCGGGTCTTACGGAGCAACTTGCGGTGCTTCTTCTTCGCCATGCGCTTGCGCCGCTTCTTGATGACCGAGCCCATAGAGCTTCCTCACAGGTGTTCACTAGACAATACTTTGAGCCCGACAAGCCTAGCTCGACCCTCCGGCAGCCCCCGCGCCGGGCGAGCAGAACCGCAGGCCCCGTCACAGCTCGCGCGTGGCGGGACCTGCCGGGCCTGGCGAGGTCACTCGTCGGTCTGGAGTGCCTCGGAGAGGTAGGTCTTCACGGCGCTCTCGGGAACGCGGAAGGAGCGCCCCACCCGCACCGCCGCGATCTCACCGTTGTGGACGAGCCGGTACACCGTCATTTTCGAGACGCGCATCAACTCGGCCACTTCCGTCACCGTCAAGAACTTGACCTCGTCAAGGAGGTCCCCGGGTTCGCTCATGTGTCTCACCGTTCTGTCGAGGGCTGTTGCGAGCACTTATGCAAGGACGTGGGGTTTGTGATGTGTTAGAGGTGCGGTGGACGCGAATGCCCATATGGACCGAAACAAGTCGGTCGTCACAGGCTGTGACGTTGATGTCTTTCGATTGGGATGTTGCTCATGTTACGGCAGTCCGGGCCACCCGGCAACACCCGATCTCACACGGTCTGGGCAATGAAGGTCGTAATCTCCTGCATCAGGTCGGCATAGCTCTTCCCGTATACTTCCTCCGCCGCGTCGACGGCCGGCGTCCCTTCACGGGCGGTGGCGCCGAAGAACTCGGTGAACAGCTCGATCCCGTACTGGTCGATCATGTAGTGCACGCCGAGGAACCCGCAGCCGTACTTGCCCGAGCCCGCGAGCGTGTCGTCGTCCTCGTCGGGGGGCAGGATGTCGGTCTCGCAACCGCCTTGGGCCACATAGTCGCGCACGTCGAGGGCCCGCTCGTACTCCTCAAGGGAGCGGTTGCCGTGGTCGATGTACTCGGCGATGCCCTCGACCATCCACCAGGTGTCGTCGGCGTAGCGCTCGGACGGGGAGGCCCAGAGGGTCACGGCGTGGCCGAGCTCGTGCCGGATGACGCTGGTGAGGTCGGGGCCCCAGCCGGTGCGGTCGACGCCCATGACGGTGGCGTACGTCGAGGGCTGCCGCTCGCCGTCCACAGTGCCGTTGAGCGGCAGGGCGAACCCGAGGACGTCCTCGGAGTCCCAGAAGCCCCCGAACCAGGTCTCGAACTCCTCGTCGCTGGCGATGTAGACGACGTACCGGTCGGGCACCTCCCAGTAGGCCCATTCGTCGGCGTTCACGGCGGCGGCCTCGGAGATCTCCAGGGCCTCGTCGAGGCGGTCGGCCATGGCGAGCGGCACGGCCGTCACGGTGCGTTCGCCGACCGCGGCGACGAGGTCGGTGACCTCCCACGGGTGCGGGCCCTGGCCGTACTCGGAGTTGGAGACCTCGACCATGGCCAGCCCAGCGTCGTCGGCGCGCCAGCGCGATTCGAAGACGATGTCGGCGGCCTTGCAGGTGTCGGCGGGTTCGACGAAGCAGTAGGAGAGCGCGATCGAGATGTCGTACAAGGGAACCGCGCCCGAGGCGTCTTCGAGCGGGCCGGAGGCGATCTGGTAGTCGTACCGGGACACCTGCATCGAGGTGAGCGAGTCGAAGCGCTTGGTCATCTGGTCGTGCAAGGTGGGGTCGAACGCGGCGAGCCAGCCTTCGAGGCTGTTGTTGATGAGCGATTCCGACTGGGCGTCGAGGGTGAGCTGGGCCTGCTCCTTGAGGTAGGCGAGGATCTCCGCTTCGGTCGCGTTAGGACCGGGGCTGGGGACCGTGCCTTCGCCGGGTTGGACCGCGAGGCCCTCGATGGTGCCGGTCTCGCCGGTGGGGAGGGCCGGGCGCCAGCCGTTGACCAGGGCCCCGCCGAAGACGGAGGCGGCGACGAGCATGACGACGACGAGGAGCGTGCCGACGCGCGAGCGTCTGCGGTCGGGCCGCGGCTGGTAGTAGACGGGTCCGCCGGGCCAGGGCGGCATCGCGGTGACCGGGATCGGCCCGGGCGGGATCGTGCCCGGCGGCATGCCGCCCTGCCGCATGGTCGGGTAGGCGCCGGGCGGCATCTGGCCCTGCGGCATCATCCCGGGGGGCGCCGCGCCCGGCGGGAGCATGTCGACCGGCAGCGAGGACGGCGGGGCGGTCGGCTCGGCGATCGGCGGCATGGGTGCGGCCTGCGGCATGGCGTGGTTGCCCGCGTCCGCTTGCGGCAGCACCGGTTCGGGCGTGGCGCTGCGAGGAGCGTCCGATCCGGAGCGCTGACCTGGCACGTGCGGAGCCGAGGCGCCCTGGGCCGGACGGGGTTCGCCCGGGTGGTCGCGCTCGGGGGATTCCGGGGTGAAGTCCTCGGGGGCTTGAGTCACGTTCGCAACTGTAGTCGTCGACCGCTACCCGTGCGAGCCCCGAGCTGGGCGTGTGTGCTGGGCGTCTAGCTGGTTGAACGGCGTCGGGCCGGGTCGGAGATCACTCCGGCCCGGCCCGTTCGCTGTGAGCTTTCTAAGACTTGGTCCACAGTGATCTCGCGAAGACGGCGAGGTTCGCGGGGCGCTCGGCCATGCGGCGCATGAGGTACCCGTACCACTGGTCGCCGTAAGGCACGTAGACGCGCATCCGGTAGCCCTCGGCGGCGAGCCGGAGCTGCTCGGTGGGGCGGATGCCGTAGAGCATCTGGAACTCGAAGGAGTCCTTGTCGCGGTCGTACCAGCGGGCCCGGTCGATGCCGATCTCGATCAGGCGCGGGTCGTGGGTGGCGAGCATCGGGTAGCCCTCGCCGGCCATGAGCGCGTTGATGCAGCGCACATAGGACCGGTCGACGTCGAGGCTGCGCTGGTAGGCGACCGACTCGGGCTCCTTGTAGGCGCCCTTGCAGAGCCGGATGCGCGAGCCGGGCAGCGCGTTGGACTTGCAGTCGTCCTCGGTGCGGCGCAGGTAGGCCTGGAGCACGGCGCCGGTGGTCGCGTACTCGTCGCGGAGGCGCTGCACGATCTCCAGGGTGGAGTCGGTGACGGTGTGGTCTTCCATGTCGATGGTGACCGTGGTGCCGGCGTCGGCGGCGCTCGCGCAGATCTCGCGGGCCCGGTCGTAGGACAGCTCGGGGTCGATGCGCTGGCCGAGGGCGGAGAGCTTGACGCTGACCTCGGTGGACTTGGCGAGGCCTTCGTCCTTGAGGGCGGCGAGGAGGCCGAGGTATTCGTCGCGGGTGGCGTCGGCCTGTTCGACGACGACCGTGTCCTCGCCGAGGTAGTCGAGGGTGGCGAGCAGTCCGTCGGCCGCGAGGGTCCGGGTGGTCGCGACCGCGTGGGCCGTCGTCTCGCCCGCGACGTAGCGGCGGACGAGCGATCGCGACACCGGAGCGGTGCCGACGAGCCGCTCGATCTTCGATGACCGGGCGGCGGCGAGGATGACAGAACGCAGCATGTCTGCAGCGTAGCCGCCCGCTTCCCGCCGACAGGTCACGGTGGCATAACACGTGCGTCGCAACATTGGAAACCATGCCTCGAAAGCCGATGAATCGTCGCCTTCCAAGGCCGCACGAGGTTCGAGCCTCTGTTCTCGCTAATGCCGGGAGTTGATTTGCCTGCTTCTGGCCACTTTGGTCGATTCGCGCGGCGGGGACCCGCAGCTCGGGGCCGTCGTCGGCCGGTCCGTCGGGCGGGGTGCCGAGCAGGCGGCGGTAGATCACGTCGTAGCGGGCGGCCTGGGCCTCCCAGGTGAACTCGTCGAGGAAGCCGGGCTCGGCGTAGGGCTTGGTGTAACTGGGGCGGTCGTCGAGCACGGTCCGCACGGCCCCCGCCAGTCCTTCCACGTCCCCGTACCGGAAGACCTCGCCGATGCCGAGGCGGCGCACCTCTTCGGACATCACCTTCACGTCGCTGATGACGATCGGGAGCCCCGCGTGCATGAACTCGAAGAACTTGGTGTTCAGGCCGACTTCGTGGTTCACCAGCCCGGTCTCGAGCGGGTGGACCCCGACATCGGCGGTGGCGAGGAACGTGGTCAGCACGTCGTAGGGCACGTACGGCAGGAGGTGGACCCGGTCGGCGGCCCCGAGCCGTTCGGCCTGCTCGAGCAGCGAATCTGCGTACGCCCCGGTGGTCTGGTTGACGACGAAGGCCGCGTGGAGTTCCGGCTCCAGGCCGAGCGCCTCGACCATGAGGTGCAGTCCGCGCTGCGGCGAGGCGCCGCCGCAGTAGACCATGAGCGGCGTCGCGGGGCCCAGGCCGCAGGCGGCCCGCACGTCGCGGAAGCCCTCCGGGGTGGTCCAGTCCGCGCGGGCCGCGTCGGGGCGCGGCGGCGAGTTGAGGACGACCTCGGGGCGCTCGGCGAGCCCGTGGGATTCGACGAGCATCTCGGCGATGCGCGGCGAGACCGTGACGACCGCGTCGGCGTACGGCACGTACTCGCGCTCGTGCGCGATCTGCGCGACCTGCCACTTCCGGTTCCGCGGCTTCACACCGGGCAGGAACTCGTGGGCGTCGTAGACCACCGGGACCTTCCGGCCCTTGGCGCGGGCGCGGGCCGCGGCGCGGACGCCGACCCCGATCATGCGGTAGTCGTGCACGTGGATGAGATCGGGCCCCAGCTGGTTCATGAGCGGCGCGAACGCGAGGTCGAAGCGCAGCGACCAGGGGTCGAGCCTGCGCCAGCAGCGGTCGCCGAGCAGCAGCTTCCAGTAGGCCGTCTCGAACCGCTCCAGCCGCCCGTCGGGGCGGGCCTTCTGCATCTCGGCCATGCCCCGGGTCTGGTCGAGACGGAAGCGCAGCCAGCGCACGCGCGCCTTGGTCAGGACCCGGTGGAACAGGAGCGGCAGGCCGCCGCCGAGGCCCTTGCGGCCTGCGGCGCGCAGTTCGGCGCGGAGGCGGCGCTGCGCGAGGTCGGTGCCGAGGAGTCGCCGGCGCTCCCATTCGAGTTCGGCTTTGGCGATGCCGGTGTGGGCGAAGGGGAAGCGAATGCTCGCGAGGCGCTGCCGCAGCGGCTTGAGGCCCGGCCAGAGCTTGACGACGCGGCGGTAGGCGTGGGCGCCGCCGAGTTCGAAGCGGGAGGCCTGCTTGCCGGGGGCGATCCCGATGAGGTGGACGTCCCAGCCCGCGTCGGCCATCGACGTGGCGGCCTTCTGCACCCGGGAGTCGCCGTCGATGCCGTTGTCGACGAGCATGACCACCCGGCGGCCTGTCGATCGCTCGGTGTCCGACATCGGCGCTGCTCCCTCTGAAGGTCGGCCCGCCCGGGCTGGCGGACGGCTGAGCCCCCCATCCTAGAGACCGCCGCCGGAGGGGCACCACTCGCCGAGTGGTCGATGCCGTCAGAGGGGACGGTACGGCGGGCGGTCCTCCTTGGCGTGGACGTCGGGGTCCCAGGGTTCGAGCGGGAGCAGGACCGGGTGCTCCCTGTAGGGGCCGTAGTGGAGGGCGCGGGTGACCTCGGGGAGCGGGTGGCGCTTGGCGAGGGACCAGCCGAGGGGGATCGTCGCCGGGTCGGGGCAGACCACGACGTCGGCGTGGCCGACCTCGAGCCGGTGCAGTCTCCGCAGCGCCATGCCGCGCAGGGCATGGTGGCGGAAGGGCCGGTAGACCCGCCAGAACACGTTGCGGCGGCAGAAGCCCGCGGCCTTGCGGTGGGCCCGCCGGGCGAGACCTGCGCCGGGGACCTTGCCGTCGAGGCGGCGCAGGACGGCGGCGGGGAGGCGCTCGACGAGCGTCTCGTAGAGCCACAGGAGCGGCCGGCGGTTCTCCTGCCGCGCGAGCGAGTAGACCTCCACGGCGGGGTGGAGGGTCGGTGCGCGCTTCCAGCCCTGGCCGTCGGCCACGACCGCCTGGACCTTCACGCCGCGGCGGGCCATCTGGTAGGCGTAGTCGTTGGTGCGCTTGATGGCCGCGTTGCCGAACAGCAGCACCACCACCCGCTGGGGCAGTTCCTGCACGTCCGTCGCGGTCATCGTCGGCTCCCGTTCGCAGCGATGGCGCGGGCCCGTCGTTCGAAGTCTTCGAGGGCGCGGTACCTGGTGAACCGCGCCGCGTAGTCGCGGGCGCGCTGGGCCGCGTCGGGGTCGGCCTTGCGCGCCGCGTCCCCGGCGTCGGCCATCGCGGCGGCGACCGCGCCCGGTTCGAGGTTCTCGGGCTCGAACCAGAGCGGGTAGTCGCGCAGCAGTTCCTCTGCGGCGCTGCCGCGTTCGTGCACCGAGACGATGGGTTTGCCGGTGGCCATGTACTCGAAGATCTTCCCCGAGGTCACGTACCTCGAGCCGCCCACGAGGAACACGAGCACGTCGCTCGCGGCGTACGCCCCGCCGATGTCGGCCTTCGACACCGGGCCGCGGTGGCGGATGCGCTCCTGGTCGTCGTCAGTGTCGCTGTCGAGGCCCATCTCCGCGCGCATCCGGCCCTCGTACATCGCGAAGAACCCGAGGTGGCCGTAGAGGTCGAGTCGCGCGCCGGGGTGGCGGCCGCCGTCGGCCATGCGGTTGAAGCCCGCGAAGAGGGCCTCGACGGGTTGCGCGGCGGTCATGGTGCCGATGTAGGCGTAGGAGAGCGGCCGGTTCTCGTCGGGGGTGGAAACCGGCACTTCGGGGAGGACGTCGGGGTCCCAGCCGTTGAGCATGACGTGCATGCGGTCGGCCGCCTGCGGGTAGCGCTCGGCGTGCCAGGTCCGCAGGGCCTCGTTCACGAACAGCGCCTCGGCGGCCCCTTCGAGGATGCGCCGCTCCCAACGCCAGGCCGGGTCGCCCTCGGGGAAGGCGTCCTCGTTGGTGAACAGGTCGAGCGTCCACGAGTCCCGGTAGTCCACGATGTACGGCACGCCGGTGCGCCGGCCGAGTTCGTAGGCCGCGCCGAAGGCCGCGAACGGGTTGCCCGTGGCGATCACGAGGTCGAAGGGACTCATCGAGTGGAGCCGCAGGCCCTCCTCGACCGCGGCCTCGCCCCAGGACGCGTACCGGTCCGGGAACTTGAAGCGCTGCTTCCACTTGTGCCAGCGATCGGCCAGGAACGGGAAGTTCCCGCGGAAGCGCCCGAACGAGCGGACGTCGGTTTCCCACACGAAGTTGTCGAGCTCGGGGCTGACCGTGGCGATGCGGGGGTCCACCGTGGCCGCGAGGCCGTCGTCAGTGGAGCCGACGACCTCGGTGAGGAACCACTGCGGGACGCGCGCGACGGTGACGTCCCAGTCGGCCTCGGCGAAGTAGTTGGCGGTGGCGCGGGCCCGGTAGACGCCGCTGGCGCGCGAAGGGGGGAAGTAGAAGGCCAGGTAGAGGACCCTCGGCCGGGTCGTCGGGTCAGCGGTCACCGTCGGCTCCTTCGCGGGGCTCGTACGCGTAGGTGGCGCGGAGGTCGGGGCGGGCGGCGAGGAGGTCGGGCACGAACTCGGTGGCGAGTTCGATGGCCGCCGATTCGCACAGGACCACCCAGTCCGGTTCGGCCGCAGCCAGTCGGGCGCGGACGCGGTCGAGCCGGTGCGCTTCGCGCATCGCCTCGGTCTCGCGCCTGCGCCGCTGGTCGAGCAGGCCGGTGACGGTCCGTTTCCATTGGCGGGCGGCTTTGTCGGCGGGGCGGCGCAGCGGGCCGCGGCCGACGCGGCGCAGGAGTCCGAGCGGGAGTCTCCTCGCCAGGAGCGCGGTCGAGCGGGCCTCGGTGGCGTTGAGGGTGTTGGCATCCAGCCATTCGACGTCGACGCGCGGGTCGAGGTCCCAGCCTTCGCGGTTCACGCCGGCCTCGGCGATGAGGACCACGGTGTGGCCGTCGTCGAGGGCGCGGCGGGTCTCGACGGCGACGGCGCGCTTGCGGCCGGCGGCCGGCGCGAGGAAGAGGAGGTTCACGATGGGTCTCCGAACCAGATCCGGTGGTGGTGAGCGCCTACCGCGGCGTAGGAGTACTTGGCGCGCAGCACGTCTCGGGCCGCGTCGAGGTCGACCTTGTGCGGGTACCGGTCGCGCAGGGACCGGTACGCGTCGGCGAAGACCGCTGGGTCATCGGCGACGTCGACCAGCTGCCCGGCGTCGTCCTCGATGCCGGACAGGACCTGGTCAGACCCGCCGGAGCGGGTCACCAGGACCGGGGTCCCGGCGGCCAGGGCCTCGACGACGACCACGCCGAAGGTCTCGTGGCGGCTGGTGTGGACGAGCAGGTCGTGGTCGGCCATGAGGCCGGGGATCTCGCCCGGGTCGACCGCGCCGAGAAAAGCGACCGCGTCGTCGACGCCGAGCTCGGCGCTCAAGGCTTCGAGCTCGCGGCGGAGCCCGCCTTCCCCGGCGAGGGTGAGCTGGAGGCCCGGGTCCTCGGCGCGGCAGTCGGCGAAGGCCCGCAGGAGGTGGTCGATGCGCTTGCGTTCGATCAGCCCGGCCACCGAGAGCCAGCGGCGCAGCGCGGCCGGCGGCTGGGCGCGGCGGGCCCGGAAGTCGATCGGGTTGGCGATGTAGGCGAGCTTGCCGGTGTGGTGGGGGAAGACGTCCGCGATGAGCCGGTGCAACGGCTCGCCGACGACGAAGATCCCGGCGCAGCGGTCGAGGATCTCGTCGTAGAGCGCGCTGGCGTCGGGCTGTTCGAGCAGCTCTTCGAGGAACGAGGCGTGCTCGGTCAGGTAGACGCGGGCGCCGGGCTTCGCGTTCTCCAAGGCCGCGTAGCCGCCGTACATGGGCACGTGCGCGTGGATGATGTCGGCCTCGATCGGCTTGCCGCCCAAGGCGACGGTGAGCCATTCGGCGTAGCGGCGGGCGTGGAGCGCGTGCTCGCGGCTGCGTTCGACGACCACGGGCAGGCGGTACAGCGTCGCTCCGGCCACGGCCGGGGCCGGGGCGAGCGCGCGGGGCAGCAGCGTCGTCTGGAGTTCGCGGACGCGGCGCAGCCGCTCGGGCTCCTTGGTCACGGCCCACCCGTCGAGGTGGTAGACGTCGGTGCCGTCGAGCCCGGGGGCGACGGCTTCGACCATCGCCTGCACGAACGAACCCCGGTAGGGCCGTTGCGCATCGGGGTACCAGGGGGTCACCACGGCCACGTGCCGCCGCGCGCTCACCGCAGTCGCTCCAAGCTTTCGGGGCGGTCGCCCATCGTTCCTCCGATCGTCGCGAGCGGCCGGTGCCCGGCCGCCGTTCCGTACTGGGTCATGCGGGCAGCGAGTCCGCCAGCGCCCCGGCGGGTTCCTTCGTCGCAGCGGCGCCGGTGAGCGCTTCGTAGAGCGCGACGTACTGGTGCACTTGGCGTTCCCACGTGTATTCGGCGAGCGCCGTCGGGTCGCGGTAGACGGCCCGGTAGGACTCGGGGTCGGCGATGACCTTCTCGATCGCGGTGACGAGGCTGCCGACGTCGCCGGAGGTGAACACCTCGCCGTTGCCGAGGCGGCGGACCTCTTGGGAGAGGGTCTTCACGTCCGAGACGACGAGCGGCAGGTGCGCGTGGCTGTACTCGAAGAACTTGTTGGGCAGGGCGATCTCGTGGTTGATCGGCCCGGTCTGCATCGGGTGGACGCCCATGGTCGCGGTCGACAGGAACCGCGGGAGGTCCGCGTAGTCGACGTAGCCGCGGAAGTGCAGGCGGTCCTCGATGCCGTACGCGCGGCCGAGCGCGATGAGCGACTGCACGTACGGGTGATCGGGGCGGTTCACCAGGAACGCGACGTGCAGGCCGGGGACGTGGCGGGCCGCCTCGATGATCATCTCGATCTTGCGTTCGGGTGCGGCCCAACCGGAGTAGACGGCCAGCGGGGTGTCCGCGCCGAGTTCGCAGGCGCTGCGGACGTCGCCGGGGTCGGGGCGCGAGGGGTCGGCGGAGAGCGGCGCGTTGAGCACCACCGCCGGCGTCCGGTCGAGGCCGTGGTGCTCGCGCAGGAGGTCGGCGAGCGGGGCGGAGACGGTGACGATCGCGTCGGCGTACGGCAGGTACCGGCGCTCGTAGCGCACCAGCGACTCGAAGCGGTCGGGCGGCAGCGTGTCGCAGCCGGGCACGAACTCGTGCGCGTCGTACAGCAGCCGGACCGGTCTGCCCTGCCGGTGCAAGGCGGCGGCGGCGCGGGCGCAGAACCCGATGGGGTACATGTCGTGCGCGTGCAGCAGGTCGGGTTCGAGCCGCAGTATCTCCGGCCGCAGCGCGAGTTCGATGCGGACGGCGTCGTTGTCGAGGCGGCGCCACACGCGGTCGCCCAGCAGGATCGTCCACCACCGGCGCGAGACCCGATCGAGGAAGCCGTCCTCGCGTTCGAGGTACCGGTCGCGGGCCTTGGTCTGGTCGATCCGGCGGCCGATCCAGACCCGCTGGACCTTGCGGCCCATGCGCCGGACCAGGCGCGGCATCCGCAGCAGGCCGTCGCGGCCGCGCTCGTCGGCGAGCGCTTCGAGTTCGATCCGCTCGGCCTTGATGCGCTGCATGCCGAAGCCCGCGCGGGCGGAGACGGCGTACGCCAGCGGGTATTTGAGGGCCGCGACCCGTTCGCGCAGGCGCTTGGGCGGGTCCATCTTGAGCACCGGGATCTTGTGGTACTCGACGTCGCCGTGCCGGTAGTGCTCCGGTTTGCGGGAGACGGAGAGGCCCACGAGGTGGACCTCCCAGCCCTCCTCGGCCATCGACTGCGCGGACTTCTGCACGCGCGAGTCGCCGTCGATGCGGTTGGCCACCACCATCACCACGCGGCCGGGCCGGGTCACCTGGAACATGTCGGCGGGATTCCTTTCGGTCACGGTGTTCACGCCGCCGCTCCGGTCTCGGGAGCGCCGATGAGCGCTTCGTAGAGGCCGGTGAGGTACTCGGCCTGGCGCCGCCAGGTCCACTCGTCGAGCGGCACCCGGTCGAGGTAGGCCTCGCGGTAGCGCTCGGGATCGGCGAGCACCTGCTTGACGGCGCGCGCGAAGTCCTCGGTGTCCTCGGCGCGGAAGACCTCGCCCTGGCCGGTGCGGCGCACCTGCTCGGCGATCGTCTTCACGTCGGAGACGACCATAGGCAGCCTGGCGTGCGAGTAGTCGAAGAACTTGGTGTTCAAGGAGATCTCGTGATTCTGGTGGTGGTGGTTGGGGCTGACCCCGATGTCGGCGGCGGCGACGTAGCGCACGACCTGGTGGTGCGGGACGTGCGGCAGGAGGTGCACGCGCTCGGAGACTCCGAGCTCCTCGGCCCGGGCGACCATGCGCCGAACGTAGGCCCACTGCGGTCGCGAAATCACCAACGCCGCGTGTACTTCCGGCAAGGACGGCAGGGCCTCGACCATGATGTGGATGCCGCGCTGCTCCAGCGGCACGCCGCTGTAGATCATGAGCGGCGTGTCCTTGTCGATGCCGCACTGCTCGCGCAGGTCGGGGACGTCCTCGCCGTCGTCGGTGCGCTGGTCGGGGGTGTTCATGACGACCACGGGGCGCTCGATGAGGCCGTGCTCGGCGACGAGCAGGTCGGCCAGCGGTTCGGAGACGGTGACCACGGCGTCGGCGTAGGGCGCGTGCTCGCGTTCGAAGCCGAGTTGCGCTGCGGGCCACCACGGGTGGCGCTTCCACGGCTTCATGCCGGGCAGGAACTCGTGCGCGTCCCACACGAGCTTCACGTCGCGCCCCGCGGCCTGCGCGCGGATCTTCGCGCGGGCGCCGACGCCGAGCATCTGGAAGTCGTTGGCGTGGATGAGGTCGGGCCGCAGCTCGTCGATGACCGGGCCGAAGGCCAGCTCCAGCTCCCACAGGGCCGGGTCGAGGCGGCGCCAGGCGCGGTCGCCGAGTGCGGCCCGCCAGAAGCGGCCCGCGGTGCGGTCGACCGGGGACGCGGCGGCTTCGCGACGCTCGCGCACCCGCCGGCTCAGGCGCGTGCGGGCCTGGATCCACGCGCTCGCCGCACCGACGGCGGCGGTCTTCGCGCCGAGGGCCAGGCGCGGCCCGAGGCCGCCGTTTTCGACGTTGATCCGGGCCTTGGTGAACGCCAGGTCGGCCTTCCAGGCCCGCACCTGCTTGCGGCGGTAGGCCTCCAGGGGACCGGGCGGGTAGGCGAAGGGGCTGCGGAGCCAGGGGCGGCGCACTTCGTGGCGGCGCCGGTCGAAGTCGCGCCCGGTGGGCACCAGTCGCACCAGGGCCCCGCTCAGGTCCAACTCCTCGGAGCTCGTAACAGTGCTGCCGAAATCGGTGCGGCCCAGGAGGATCACCTCCCACCCCGCGGCGGCGGCCGAGGCGGCCTCCTTCTGGACGCGGGAATCGCCGACGACGCCGTTCTGCACCAGCATCACCACTCGGCGCGCGGGCGGCCGCATGTTCGTCATCGCGCTGTCTCCCCAAGCAGGTTGCCGCCCCGGGCCGGACAGGCGGGGCGCCTGCGGAGCTCGCCGGATGGCACGGCCGCCTCATATTAAACCGAACGCAATGAGAGGAGTACTCACAGTGATGTGATCGAGCGGGCGGGGAGATCGCGGTCGTGGGGCTGTCGATCAACCGTCCAGAAGCCGCTGGTAGATCGCGTCGAGCTTGCGGGCCTGGGCCTCCCAGGTCCATTCGGCGAACCGTTCGGGATCGTCGTAGGCCGCGCGGTAGCGGTCCGGGTCCGCGAGCACGGCCTTGACCGCCTGCGCGAGCGCCTCCGCATCGCGGGCGCGGAACACCTCGCCTTGACCGGTCGCGGTCACCTGCGCGGCCATGGCCTCGACATCGCTGACGACGATCGGCAGCCGCGCGCGCGAGTACTCGAAGAACTTGGTGATCAGGGCGATCTCGTGGTTGAGGTGGTGGTGCAGCGGGATGACGCCGACATCCGCCTCCGACAGGAACGGCACCACCTGCCGGTGGGGCACGTAGGGCAGGAAGTGGACGCGGTCGGCCACGCCGAGCCGCTCGGCCGAGTCCCGCAGGTGCAGCGCGTAGGGGATCTTGCGGCTGCGGATCACCAGTGCGGCGTGGACGCCGGGCAGCGCCGGGAGCGCGGCGACGATCTCGTCCAGGCCGCGCCGCTCGGCGGCGACTCCGCTGTAGACGATCAACGGCGTGTGCGGCCCGATCCCGCAGCGTTCGCGCAGGCTCGGCACCTCGCTCTCGGCTTCGGCACCGCGTACCTCCGGGGCGTTCGTGATCACGGTCGGGGTCGCGGCGAGACGGTGCCGCTCGCGCAGCAGGTCGGCGAGCGGCGCCGAGACCGTCACGACCGCGTCGGCGCAGGGGGCGTACTCGCGTTCGTGGGCGAGCTGCGCCTCGTGCCAGCGCGGGTGCGGGTCCCACGGCCCCATGCCCGGCAGGTACTCGTGGACGTCCCAGACGAGTTTGAGGCTCCGGCCCTTGGCGCGGGCGCGGACCGCCGCGCGGGCGCCGACGCCGAGCATCTGGAAGTCGTTGGCGTGGATGAGGTCCGGCCCGAGCTTGTCGATCACCGGGCCGAAGGCGAGTTCGAGCTCCCACAGGGCCGGGTCGAAACGCCGCCATACGCGCCCGGGCGGCAGGAGCCGCCACAGCCGGGTGGTGAGCCGGTCGAGGCCGGAGGTCATGGTCGCGCGGCGCTCCCGCAGCCGGTCGGTGCGGCGGGACCGCAGCTCGGTCCAGGACCCGTTGAGGCGCAGGCCGATCGAGCGGAGCTTCAGGCCGGCCTCGCGGCAGCGGACCGAGACGGCGGGGAGGCGGTCGGCGTCGGCGGCGAGTCGAGCGCGCGCGAGTCGGAGTTCGAGCCTGCGGACCTTCAGGCGTCGAGTCCGGTATTCCCGGGCCGGGCCGTAGGGGTAGGCGAGGGGGTCGCGGAGGCGCCCGGGCCGGATCTCATGGGCTCTGCGGTCGAGGACGTGCTCGACGGGCAGGAGTCGGACCTTGGCGCCGCCGATCGTCCACTTGCGCGGCCCACCGGTCGGAGAGCAGCCGAGCAGGAAGACCTCCCAGCCCGCGGCAGCGGCGGACTCGGCCTGCTTCTGGACGCGGGAGTCGCCTTCGACGCCGTTCTGGACGAGCATCACGATGCGCCCGCGGTACGCCGCGGACGCTTGGGCTGGCGTGTCGATGGTGTCGCTCCTTGTCAAGAGCCTTCAGTGAGGGGTGGGGTGTGCTCAGGCCGCGGTCTCGGCGGGGACTGTGGCGGTGAGGAGGCCGGTGTCGAAGGCCGTCGTGACCTCCAGTTCCCGGTGTCGCTGCGCGATCCGCCATCCGAAGGGGACGGCGGTGGCGTCGCCGATGACGAGCCGCGTCGCCGAGCCCAGGTCGAGCCTGTCGACGTGTCGCATCGCCAGGCGGCGGACCGTGTGGGGGCGCCGCACGCCGTACAGCGGCCAGAACATGCGGCGGCGCATGATGCCGGAGAGACGGCGGTGGGCCCGGCCTGCGAGTTTGCAGGCCTTGCCGATCGGGCCCGGTAGGCGGGCCGCGCGGCGCAGGACACCGCCGGGGACGCGTTCGACGGCGGCGTTGTAGAGCCAGACGTCCGGGATCCGCCGTTCGTCGGCGCGGAGCGAGACGACGTCGACGCCTTCGGGGAGCGTCCACTGCTTCGCCCAGCAGACGCCGTCGGCGAGGAGCACCGTGACGTCCCAGCCGGCGGCCATGGCGGCCGCGCAGTAGTTGTCGACTCGTCGTCGGTTGCCGGGCTTGAAGACCGCGATGACGACGCGGTTCGGGGGCGGGTTCATCGGCGTCCCTTCCGTTCGACGATCGCGCGGGCGTCGCGTTCGAGCCCGATGAGCGCCTGTTCGCGGGTGAAGCGCTCGCCGTACACGCGGGCGGCCTTGACGAGGCGTTCGTCGGGTTCGCGGGCGGCGCGCCCGGCGGCCGCGGCGGCTTCGGCGATGTCGGCGGGGTCGAGGCTGCGCGGCCGGAACCAGAGCGGGTAGTCCTGGAGGAGGTCTTCGGCGGCGCACGGGCTCTCGTGGATGGAGAGGATCGGTTTGCCGGTGGCCATGTACTCGAAGACCTTTCCGGTGGTCACGTACTTCGAGCCGCCGGTCATGAACACGAGGACGTCGCTGGCGGCGTAGGCCTCGCCGATGCTGCTCTTGGCGACCGGACCGAGGTATTGGACGGGGGCGTCCTCGCCGGCGTCGCCCAGGCCGAGTTCCTGGCTGAGCGTGGCGCGGCTGTTGACGAAGAACCCGAGGTGGCCGAAGATCTTGAGCGCGTCGCGCTCGTGCCCGGGGATCGCGCGCAGCCGCTTGAACGCCTCGACGGCCTCCTCGATGGGCTGGACGTTGGTGATGGTGCCGATGAAGCCGTAGGCGAGGCCGCTGTCGGGGTCGGGTTCGGTGTGGGCTTGGGAGGGTTCGAAGAATTCGGGATCCCAGCCGTTGAGGACGACGCGCATGCGGTCGGCCGCGAAGGGGTAGCGGGCGGCGTGCCATTCGCGCATGGCGTCGTTGACGAAGACGCTGTGCGCGGCCGAGCGGAGGATGCGCCGCTCCCACGGCCACGCCGGATGGTCGGCGGGGAACATGTCGGCGTTCGCGAACTGGTCGAGGGTCCACGAGTCGCGGTAGTCCACGATGTACGGGATGCGGGCCAGCTTGCGCAGGGCCCAGGCAGCGGCGAAGGACGAGAAGGGGTTTCCGGTCGCGATGGTGAGGTCGAAGCGGGACCCGCGGTTGAGTTTCAGCGCGCGGCGGACGGCGGCGGTCGACCACGCGAGGTAGCGCTCGGGGAAGACGTGCCGCTGCTTCCAGAGGTACCAGCGTCTGGCGGCCTCGGGGAAGGTGCCTCGGAAGCGCCCGAAGCGGCGCACGTCGGTCTCCCAGGAGAAGTAGTCCATCTCGGGGCGTTCGACGGTGATGCGCGGGTCGATGCGCGCTTCGAGGGCGTCGTCATGGGACTTGACGACGTCGGTGAAGAACCGGTGGGGGGCGGCCATGACGGTGACGTCCCAGCCGGCTCCCCGGAAGTGCTCGGCGGTGGCGTAGGCGCGGAAGACGCCGCTGGCACGCGAGGGCGGGTAGTAGAACGCCAGGTAGAGCAGGCGCGGGCGTTGAGCGTCAGCCGGCATGGGCAGGGTCCAATGATGATCGGGTCTCGAAGGAGAAGGTGGTCTTCAGGTCCGGTCGGGCGTCGAGGAGTGCGGGGAGGCAGTGGACGCCGAGTTCGACCGCGAGGGGTTCGTGGAGCACGATCCAGTCGGGCTCCCAGTCGTCGAGGGCCTGGCGGACGCGGGCGATCCGGTGCTGCTCGCGCATCGCCTCGGTGCGGGGGTTGCGGCGCCGTTTCAAGGGCCCCAGGAAGGTGCGGCGCCATGCGCGGGAGACGCGTTCGGCCGGGCCGCGCAGGGGGCCGCGCCCGATGCGGCGGAGCGCCCCGAGCGGGAGGCGCCGCAGGAACAGGCGCACGAGGAGCGATTCGGGGAACTCGACGGCCTTCGCGCCGATCCAGCGGGTCTCGACGCGTGCGTCGAGACCCGATCCCTCCCAGTCCTCGGCGACGACGCGCACTCGGTGGCCCGCGTCGGCGGCGGCGCGGGTCTCGGCGGCGAGAGCGTCGCGCCACGCGCTCTTGGGCGCCACGAACACGATGTTCACCGGTCTCCTCCGTTCGAGCGGTCCCAGATCTCGAAGTGGCGTTCGGCCACCGTCTCGGAGGAGTACCGGCCGCGCAGGCGCTCGCGCGCGGCGAGCACGTCGGTCTTCTCGGGGTGGCGTTCGCGCAGATCGAGGTAGGCGGCGACGAGCACGTCGGGGTCGTCGTCGACGTCGTAGAGTGCCCCGGCGTCGCTCTCGATGCCGCGCAGCACCTGGTCGGAGCCGCCGCAGCGGCTCACCAGGACCGGGGTGCCGGCGGCGAGCGCCTCGACGACCACGACGCCGAAGGTCTCGTGGCGGCTGGTGTGGACGAACAGGTCGTGGTCGGCCATGAGGCCGTGCACCTCGTCGGGGTCGACCGAGCCGAGGAAGTCGACCGCGTCGGCGACGCCGAGGTCGTCCGCGAGCGCTTCGAGGGCCGCGCGGAGCCTGCCGTCGCCGGCGAGGGTGAGGGTGAGCTCGGGGAAGCGGGCCCGGCAGCGGGCGAACGCCTCCAGCAGGTAGTCGATGCGTTTGCGCTCGTTGAAGGCCCCGACCGAGAGCCAGCGCCGCAGATCGGCCGCGGGCGGCTCGATCCCGGCGGGGAATTCGATGGGGTTGGCGATGTACTCGAGCTTGGAGGCGTGGTGCGGGAAGGCGGCGGCGATCCGGTCGTGGAGGGGTTCGCCGACGACGAAGAAGCCGTCGGCGCGGTCGAGGATCTCGTCGTAGCGTGCGCGCGCGGCCGGCTGCTCGAGGACCTTGTCGAGGAACGAGGAGTGCTCGGTCATGAAGACCATGGCGTCGGGTCGGGCGTTCTCGAGGGCGGCCCAGCCGCCGGTGATCGGCACGTGGGCGTGCACGATCGGCGCCTCGATCGGCTTGTCCTGCAGGAAGGCGCGCATCCAGCGGGCGGAGGCGTCGGAGTGGGTGATCCACGCGGTGTCGCGCGGCGTCAGCGTCGGGACGCGGTAGAGGACCGCGTCCTTCGCGGCGGGGTGGGCCGAGGCTTCGAGCGCGACGGCGGAACGGTGCAGCAACCGGGTGTGGAGGTCCATGAGCGGCGGGTTGGCGTCGAGCGGCGCACCCACGGCGCCGACGGGCCAGCTCTTGAGGTGGTACACCGTGAGGTCGGCGCATCCTGGGGCGACCGCTTCGACCTTGGCGCGCACGAAGGTCCCCGCGTAGGTCACCTGCGAGTCGGGGTACCAGGGCGTCACGACCGCGACGCTTCGGTCTGCCTTCACTGTGTCCGGTCCTCCTTCCGGTGGTCGGGTCGGCCGATGAGCCGTTCGTAGACGCCGGCCAGCTGGTTCGCCTGGCGCTCCCAGGTCCATTCGTGGAGGGGGACGCGATCGGCGTACGCCTTGCGGTAGCTCTCGGGGTCGGCGAGGATCCGCTTGGCGGCGCTCGCGAAGTCCTCGACGTCCTCGGCGCGGAAGACCTCGCCCTGGCCGGTCTCGTGGACGGTCTTCGCCATGGTCTTGACGTCGCTGACGAGGACCGGAAGGCGCGCATGGGAGTACTCGAAGAACTTGGTGATGAGGGAGATCTCGTGGTTCTCCCAGTGGTGGAGGGGGATGACGCCGACGTCGGCGGCGGACAGGAACGGCACCACCTGGCGGTGCGCGACGTAGGAGAGGACGTGGACGCGGTCGGCGAGGCCGAGTTCGGCGGCGCGTGCCTGGAGTCGCTTGACGTAGCGCCACTGGGGGTAGGAGACGACGAACGCCGCATGCGCCTCGGGCAGCGAGGGCAGGGCCTCGACCATGATGTGCATGCCGCGCTGTTCGAGCGGGGCGCCGCTGTAGACCAGGAGCGGAGTGTCGGGGCCGATGCCGCAGCGTTCGCGGAGCGTGGGGTCGGGGGCTTCGACCGAGTCGGTGAGGTCGGGGACGTTCATGACCACGGCCGGGAGTTCGGGCAGGGCGTGCCGGGCCTGCAGCATCTCGGCGACCGTGTCGGAGACGGTGACGACGGCGTCGGCGTAGGGCGCGTGCTCGCGTTCGTGCGCGAGCTGCGCCGGCTTCCACCACGGATGGTTCTTCCACGGCTTCATGCCCGGCAGGAACTCGTGCACATCCCACACCAGCTTCACCTCCCGCCCCGCCGCCGCGGCCCGCATCTTCGCGCGGGCCCCCACACCGAGCATTTGAAAGTCGTTGGCGTGAATGAGATCCGGCTTGAGCTCGTCGATGACCGGCCCGAACGCCAACTCGAGCTCCCACAGCGCCGGATCGAGACGACGCCAAGCCCGATCCCCGAGCACGGCCAGCCAGAACCGCCCCGCGAACCGCTCGACCGGCGACACGGCCGCCTCACGACGCTCACGCACACGCCGGCTCGACCGCGTGCGGCCACCGACCCACACACTCGCGGCGGCGACGGCCGCGCCCTTCACCCCCAGCGCCAGGCGCGCCCCGAGCGTCGCGGCCGCGCCGCGTTCGCGGGTGTCGACCGCGATCGTCGCCTTGGCGAACGCCAAGTCCGCCTTCCAGGCCCGCACCTGCTTGCGCCGATAGGACTCCAGAGGCCCCGGCGGGTAGGCGAGAGGACTCCGCAGCCAGGCCCGACGGACCTCATGCCGACGCCGGTCGAAATCACGGGCCGTGGGAACCAGCCGCACCACGGCGCCGCCCAGATCCCATTCCTCGGCGCGCTTGTCGGTGCGGCCCAACAGGATCACCTCCCAGCCCGCGGCCGCCGCCGAAGCGGCCTCCTTCTGCACGCGAGAATCCCCCACGACGCCGTTCTGCACCAGCATCACGATGCGCCCCGGGTGGTCGGCCATGGTGCTCCTCCGAAAGTCAGTGCCGGACGCGCTCCGGCCCCGGTCAACGTCAGATAATACGAAACGCACTCGTTTACCCTTCGTTGTCTCGCAGTTCCATAAGCCGACTGACCTGCGCAATGCGACGTTCGCTTGCTTCCGATGCGGTCGGTGCGGATCGGGCGTCGGTATGATCGTGCGGACGAAACCGATCTCGGCGCTTGCCGCCAACTCCACCGAAAGCAGCGAATGCATTACAGGGTTCAGGACACCGCTCAGGTGCACGAGAGCGCCGCGATCGGCGAGGGCACCTCTATCTGGGAGCTCGCCCAGATCCGCGAGCACGCCAGCCTCGGCACCGACTGCGTGATCGGCCGCGGCGCCTACATCGGCACCGGCGTGCGCATCGGCGACAACGTCAAGATCCAGAACTACGCGCTCGTGTACGAGCCCGCGACCCTCGCCGACGGCGTGTTCGTCGGCCCGGCCGCCGTGTTCACCAACGACCACAACCCGCGCGCGGTCGCCCCCGACGGCAAGGCCAAGCGCGCCTCCGACTGGGAGGCCGTCGGCGTCGACGTCGCCGAGGGCGCCTCCATCGGCGCCCGCGCCGTCTGCATCGCGCCGCTGCGCATCGGCCGCTGGGCCATGGTCGCGGCCGGCGCCGTGGTCACCAAGGACGTGCCCGACCACGCGCTCGTCATGGGCGTCCCCGCCAAGTTCGCCGGCTGGGTCGGCCGCGCGGGCGCCCGCCTGGTGGCGGACGGCGAGGGACTGTGGCGCTGCCCCCAGACCGAAGAGCGGTACTCGGAGACGGACGGCGTCCTCTCCCCCATCGGCGAAACGAAGGAGCAGTCCTAGTGAAGGTCGTCAGCATCGTCGGGGCCCGCCCCCAGCTCGTGAAGCTCGGCGCGGTCGCGAAGGCCTTCGCGGGCACCGAGCACCGGCACGTGGTGATCCACACCGGGCAGCACTACGACCCCGAGCTCTCGGACGTGTTCTTCACCGAGTTCGGCATCCCCGAACCCGACTTCCACCTCGGCATCGGCTCGGGCAGCCACGGCGCCCAGACCGGCGCGATGCTCGCCGCGATCGACCCGATCCTCGACGCCGAGCAGCCCGACTGGGTGCTCGTCTACGGCGACACCAACTCCACGATCGCGGGCGCGCTCTCCGCCGTCAAGCAGCACCTGCCGGTCGCGCACCTCGAAGCGGGCCTGCGCTCGTTCAACCGGCGCATGCCCGAGGAGCACAACCGCGTCCTCACCGACCACTGCGCCGACCTGCTGCTGGCGCCCACCGATGAGGCCGTGCGGCACCTCACCAACGAGGGCCTGGGCAGCCGGGCCGTCAACGTCGGCGACGTCATGGTCGACGTCTGCTTCCACACCCGCGACGCCGTGCTCGCCGCCGGAGAGCGCCCCGAACTGCCCGCCGGGATCGACCCCGAGCAGCCGTTCCTGGTCTCCACCCTGCACCGGGCCGAGAACACCGACGACCCCGAGCTGCTCGCCGCGCTCATCGAATCCCTTGCGGGCCTGCCGATCCCGGTGGCGCTCCTGGCCCACCCGCGCCTCCAGGCGAAGGCCGACCAGTACGGGCTCAAGCTCACCCAGGGTTCGCTGCACGCGGGCAAGCCGCTGCCGTACCGCCAGCTCGTGGCGGCCGTCCTCGCCTCCTCGGGCGTGGTCACCGACTCCGGCGGCCTCCAGAAGGAGGCGTACCTGCTCGGCCGCGCCTGCACCACGCTGCGCACCGAGACCGAATGGGTCGAGACCCTCGAAGGCGGCTGGAACGTCCTCGTCGCCCGCCCCGACCAGCTCACCCCCGAAGCGTGGCACCAGGTCGCCACCCGCTCCGCCCCCACGGCCGCGCTCGACGCCCCCTACGGCGACGGCCGCGCCGGAGCCGCAGTGGTGAAGGTCCTGGAAGAACGACTGCCGTAGCGCGAAACGACGGCGTCGGTCGCGAGGTGAACGCCTCGCGTCCGGCGCCTCGCCCGTTCACCCCACAGACTTGATCCGGACAGCTCAGGGCCCTTCCGCTGCGTGCTAACGTCCACTATCATGTCAGCCTTCTCTGCAACCGGGGCCCCTCGTCCCGGCAGCGCCCCCTCCGACAGTGCCGCCGGACCGAGGCGCGACGGGCAGCGCCCCCATCTGATCTACCTCGCGATCGGGTTCCCCCCGGCGGCGAAGAGCAGCGCCTACCGCATGCGGGAGACCGCGAACCAGTTCACCGCCCAGGGCTGGGACGTCACGGTCGTCACCATCGAGGACGAGTCCTGGGAGCTCGACTCCGGCGTCGACCACTCCCTGTCCGAACAGGTCGACCCGCGGGTCCAGGTCGTCAAGCTCCCGCTCCGGCGCGAGGACCTCGAGACCGACATCCGCCGCTTCGACGAGGAGCGGGCCATCGCCCCCACCCGGTGGGTCAAGGCCCTGCGCGAACGCCAGCGGGAGGTCTTCCCCGAAGCGACCTTCGGCGACTGGCGCGGCCCCATCGAGGACGCCGTGCTGCGCCTCCACCTGGAGCACCCGGCCGACCTGCTGCTCGCCAGCTGCGTTCCGTACGTCAACCTCGCTGCGGCCTGGAAGCTCTGGGAAGAGGCGTCGGTCCCCTACGCCGTCGACTTCCGGGACGGCTGGTCGATCGACGTGGTCGACGGCCGCGAGGCCTTCGGCCGCGACACCGAGGAAGGCCGCTGGGAGGAGAAGATCCTCGGATCCGCCCTCTCCCTCTGGGTCGTCAACGACCCCATCGCCGAGCACTACCGCGAGCGGTACCCCGAGTACGCCGACCGCGTCCATGTCGTGCGCAACGGCTACGACGCCGACAGCGCCCCCGGCCGGACCCACCCCTCCGACCCCGAGTCGGGCCTGGTCTTCGGCTACCTCGGCACCGTCAACTTCTCCAGGGAGCACCTGAACGTGGTCCTGGACGCATGGCGCGCGGCCCGCAGCCGCGAGCCGCTGCTCGCCAACGCCCGCTTCGAGGTCCGCGGCCACATCGGCGGCGGCGCCCACCGCGGCACCAACCCCCACGCCGTCCTGCTCCAGGAGGCCGAAGCGGACGGGGTGAGCTACGGCGGCCCTGTCGCCAAGGCCGAGGTCGCCGCCGCCTACGCCCGCTGGGACGCCATGGTGCTCATCCTCATCGGCGGCCACTACGTGACCTCCGGCAAGGTCTACGAGTACATGGCGACCGGCCTGCCGATCGTCTCCGCCCACGTCATCGACCACGACGCCTCGAACGTCCTCAAGGGACATCCGCTGTGGACGGGCGCCCGCGGCATCGACCGCGAGCCCATGACCGACGCCTTCATCGAAGCGGCCCACCTCGCGGTGGAGACCACCGACGAGCAGCACGCGGCCGCCATGGCCCACGCCGACCGCTTCACCCGCGAGATCATCATGGCCGAGGCCGTGAAGGACCTGGTCAACGAGTTTCAGGTGCAGAAAGGCCGCCCCCAGTGATCGACGTCCTGCTCATCAGCGGCAACACCGTCGCCGTCGGCATGCTCCGCGAAGCCGTCCGCAAGCTGAGCGCCGAAGGCGCCCGCGTGTCCTACGCCGCCTCCGTCCCGGCGCACTGGTACCGCGAACAGCTCGACGGCGTCGACTTCGCCGACAAGCACCGCCTCCCCCGCGCCAACCTGCGACGCGCCGCCAACCTGCCCTTCGGCGAGCGCGTCTGGACCCGCTCCCGCAAGGACGCCTGGCTGCGCGAGCACGCGAGCAGAGCGCGCGTGATCGTCGCCCTCGAAGAAGGCTCGGTCTACACCGTCTGGCAACTCGCGCAGCGCAACCGCACCGCCAAGGCCGTGTACGGCATCGCCCCCGCGATCAACGCCGTCCGCGAACTCGTGCGCGACGGCGCACCCGAACCGAAGGGCTTCCGGCCCCCGGTGGCGCTGTGGGCCCGCGACCTCGGGCGGGCCTTCAAGCGCCTGCCCGACGCCACCGCGCGCGCCCTCACCACCCGGCGCCTCATGCGCCGCGGCATCGTCGCGAAGCTCTGGCGGCTGCCGCTGCGCGCCCCCGGTGTGCCCCAAGGGCTCCGCGTCGCCATCGGACGCCGCGTCGCCGAAGCCATGAAATGGGCGGACAAGCACAGCGGCGCCGCCTACGCCCTCGCGCTCACCGCCTCCAAGGTCAAGGACCCGGCCCTCAAGGCCCAGCTCCTCGACGACGCCGCCTCGATGGAGTTCGGCCGCGGCGTCGTCTCCAAGCACACGAACAAGGCCGTGAAGGCGCTGCTCGCCCGCGCCGACGAGCGGTTCGCCGCAGGCGAGTTCCAGGACGCCGCGATGACGCTGCGCCGCGCCCTCGTCCTCGGCTTCCACCGCGTCACCCACATCGACCAGCTCACCTCGCCGCTCGCGGACAACCCCGACCGGTTCGTGAAGCCGTTCCACGCCTCCAAAGCGCTCCAGGCGGTCATGACCCCGCGCGGGCGCCTGCGCCCCGCGGCCCCGCCGCCCACCGACCGTCCGCTGCGGCTGCTCATCGCGACCAGCGCCAACGACAACTTCCTGCACCACCTCCTCGACCGGTACCGCGAGCACCCCGGCGTCGAGGTCCGCTACCTCGACTTCACGACCCAGCCCTCGCTCAAGCGCATCCTCGGCTCCGACTACCGGGTCCTGGCCGCGCGCATGGGCGGCGACCCCGAGTACGCCGGGCTCGTCGAAGACCTGCTGCGCCCGCACCTGGAATGGGCGGACACCCTGTTCCTCGACTGGTGCGTGGGGCCTGCGGCCATGCTCACCACGATCGACCCCGGCGACACCCGGGTCATCGTCCGCCTCCACTCCTACGAGGCGTTCACCCGCTGGACCCAGCTGGTGGACTTCTCCCGCATCGACGACCTCGTGTTCGTCGCCGACCACGTGCGGGACCTGGTGACGTCCCTGGCGCCCCAGCTGCGCGGCCCTCAGGCGCCGCGGATGCCCATGCTGCACAACGCGATGGAGCTGGCCGGTTTCGCCCGCGAGAAGACCGCGGACGCCCGGTTCAACATCGGGCTCGTCGGCGTCAGCCAGGTGGCGAAGGACCCGATCTGGGCCGTGGAGCTGCTGCGGCTGCTGCGCGCGGAGGACGAGCGCTACCGGCTCCTGCTCGTGGGCGGCGACATGGACCCCGGCACGAGCCAGGCCACCCGCAAGTACCGCAACCGGATGGAGAAGGAGCTCAAGCCCCTGGTGAAGTCCGGTCAGGTGCTGCGGCTCGGGCCGACCGACGACGTGGCGGGCAAGCTCACCGACATCGGGTTCGTGCTCTCCTCGTCGGTGCGCGAAGGCTCCCATGTGGGCCTGATGGAGGGCGCGGCCAGCGGCGCGGTGCCCGTCGTGCGGGACTGGCCGTTCTACGCGGGCAAGCCGAACAGCGCCCGCACGCTGTACCCGGACGGCTGGGTGGTGGAGACCCCCGCCGAGGCGGCCCACCGGGTGCTGGAGGTCAACGCGACCGAGAGCGGCTGGCAGGACCAGGCCAAGCTCGCCTCCGAGTACGCGCTGTCCACTTGGGACTGGTCCGTGGTGAGCGCCGACTTCGACGAGCTGTTCCTCGGCGAGCGGCCGTAGACGGAATGAGAAAAGCCTCCCCGGCCGGCGGCCGGGGAGGCTTTCTTCATGCGTTCAGCGGCGCGCTTCAGGATGGCGCAGGCACCAGCCCTCCCAGGCGGATTCGACCATCTCGCGCACACCGTACCGCGCCGACCAGCCCAGTTCCTTCAGGGCGAGTTCGGCGGAGGCGACGACCCGCGCGGGGTCGCCCGCGCGGCGCGGCGCGATCTCGGGCTTGACGCCGTCGCGGCCGGTGACCTCGATGATGACCGCGGCCATCTCCGCGACCGAGGCGCCCTCGCCGCGGCCGATGTTGAGGACCAGCCGGGTCTCGGGGTCGGCCGTGAGGCGGCGGGCCGCGGCCAGGTGCGCGGAGGCGATGTCCTCGACGTGCACGTAGTCGCGTTCGCAGGTGCCGTCCGGGGTCGGGTAGTCGTCGCCGAAGATGACCGGCGCCTCGTCCTTCGACAAGCGGTCGAAGACCATGGGGACCAGGTTGAACACGCCGACGTCGGCGAGTTCGGGCACGGCCGCGCCCGCGACGTTGAAGTAGCGCAGGCAGACCGTGGCCATGCCGTGGGCCCGGCCCGCGGCCTGCACCAGCCACTCGCCGGCGAGCTTCGTCTCGCCGTACGGGCTCATGGGCGCGCAGGGCGTGTCCTCGGTGACGAGGTCGACGTCGGTCATGCCGTAGACCGCGGCGGAGGAGGAGAACAGGAACCGGCGCACCCCGGCGGCGACGGACGCCTCAAGGACCGTGCGCAGCCCTTCGACGTTCTCTCGGTAGTAGTCCAGGGGTCGCTCGACGGACTCGCCGACCTGCTTGCGGGCCGCGATGTGGACGACGCCGTCGACGCCGTGCTCGCGCATGATCCGCTCGAGCCGCTCTCGGTCGAGGACGTTGCCGTGCTCCAGCGGCACGTCGGCCGCGAGGCGGTCGGGGATGCCGGAGCTGAGGTCGTCGAGGACGACGACCCGCTCGCCGGCGGCCGTCATCTCCCGCACCACATGGGAGCCGATGTATCCGGCGCCGCCGGTGATCAGCCAGGTCATGGTTGCCCTTCGTTAGGAGGCGGAGTGGTCAGGATGCCGGGTCTGCCCGCGGCACGGGGGCGGGGCCGATGAGCCGCTCGTAGATCCGCGCGTACTCGAGCGCCTGGTGCTCCCAGGAGTACTCCTCGAGCAGCGCCGGGTCCTTGTAGGCGCGGCGGTAGCCGTCCCTGTCGGCGAGGATCCGCTCGATCGCATCGGCGAGGCTCCGGGCGTCGCCTGAGGTGAAGACCTCGCCGTTGCCCAGGCGCCGCACCTCGGCCGAGAGGGTCTTCACCGTGGTGACGACCAGCGGCAGCCGGGCGTGGCAGTACTCGAAGAACTTGTTGGGCAGGGCGATCTCGTGGTTGACCGAGCCCGTGGGCATCGGGTGGATGCCCATGTCGGCGGTCGAGATGAACTTCGGGAGGTCCTCGTAGTCGACGTAGCCGCGGAAGTGGAGCCGGTCACTGATGCCGTACTCCTCACCGAGAGCTTGGAGCCGCTTGACGTACGGATTCGTGGTGTGGCGGCTGACCATGAACGCGACGTGGAGGCCGGGCACGAGCCGGGCGGCCTCGACGATGACCTCGATCTGCCGTTCCGGTGAGGCCCAGCCGATGTAGACGGCCAGCGGCGTGTGCGCGTCGAGCCCGCAGTCCGAGCGGAGGTCGCCCGGGTCGGGGCGCGGCGCGGGGTGCGCGAGCGGCGCGTTGTACACGACGGACGGTTCGCGCTCGAGGCCGTGGCGTTCCTGAAGGAGCTTCGCGAGCGGGTGCGAGACGGTGACGACCGCGTCCGCGCCGGGCAGGTACTGGCGCTCCCAGCGCGACTGCGCCTCGAGCTTGTTCGGCGCCAGGCCCTCATGGCCGGGCACGAACTCGTGCGCGTCGTACACGACCTTCACGGTCTTGCCCCAGCGGCGCAGCTGCTCGGCGGCGCGCACGCACACGCCGACGGAGTAGGCGTCGTGGGCGTGCAGCAGGTCCGGTTCGAGCGCGAGGATCGCGGGCCGGAACGCGAGCTCGAACCGCTGCATGTTGACGTCGAGCCGCCGCCAGGCGCGGTCGCCGAGGAGCGCGCCCCACCAGCGCCGCTCGATCCGCTCCAGGCGCCCCTCGCGCCCCAGGTACTTCTCGCGTTTCTTGGTCTGGCGCGCGCGGCCGCCGATCCAGGCCCGCTCGAGCCGGCGCCCGGCCCGGTGGACCAGGAGCGGCAGGCGCACGCCGCCGCGCACCGGCCCGCCGCCGCGGAGGGCGTCGAGTTCGAGCCGGGCCGCCTTGACGTGCCGTTCGCGTCGCTTCGCGCGCTCGATGTCGCTGTAGGCGAAGGGGAAGCGGAAGGCCGCGACGTGCCGACGCAGGGACCGCGGCGGGTCCATCTTCGGCAGCGGGATCTTGTGGATCGTCGCGCCGTCCTGCTCGTACGGCTCCTGCTTACCGGTGACGGAGACGCCGATCAGGTGCGTCTCCCACCCGGCGGCGGCGATGGACGCCGCCGCCTTCTGCACTCGCGAGTCCCCGTCGATCCGGTTGGGGACCACCATGACCACGCGGGCGGGGCCTTGCGCGGGCTCCATATCGAATTCCTACCTTCTGGGGGCTCAGCTGCCGAGCACGATGTGCTCGCGGCCCTCCCAGACGGCGGGATCGGTGACGCGGCGGCCGTCGAGCAGCACCGTGACCTCGGGAAGATCCGCAGGAGCCAGCGTACGGTACTCGTCGTGGTCGGCCTGGACGACGGCGGCGGTCACGACCTCGCCGCGGTGCGCGGGCAGGCCCTCGGCCTCGAGCTCCTCGACGGTGTACATCGGGTCGGACACGTACGGCACGGCGCCCTTGGCCTTCAGCGACTCCACCAGCGGGAACACGCCGGAGAACGCGGTCTCCTTGACGGCGCCGCGGTAAGCGGCGCCGAGCACGAGCACATGCGCGCCCGCGAGGTCGCCGTAAGCGGCGGCGAGCACGTCCACGGCGTAGGCCGGCATGGCGGCGTTCGCTTCGCGGGCGGCCCGGACCACGGTGGCCTCGGGGTCGTTCCACAGGTACATCTGCGGGTAGATCGGGATGCAGTGGCCGCCCACGGCGATGCCGGGCCGGTGGATGTGGCTGTACGGCTGGGAGTTGCAGGCCTCGATGACCTTCATGACGTCCAGGCCCTGCTTGTCCGCGAACCGCGCGAACTGGTTGGCGAGCCCGATGTTGACGTCCCGGTAGGTCGTCTCGGCGAGCTTCGCCATCTCGGAGGCCTCGGAGGAGCCGAGGTCCCACACGCCGTTGGGCTGCGGCAGGTCCTCGCGCGCGTCGAAGTCGAGCACGGCCTCGTAGAACGCGACGCCGGCCGCGGCCGAGGCCTCGTTGATGCCGCCCACGAGCTTCGGGTAGCGGCGCAGGTCCGAGAAGACCCGGCCGGTCAGGACCCGCTCGGGGCTGAACACGAGGTGGAAGTCGGTGCCCGCGGCCAGGCCGGAGCCGGCTTCGAGCATGGGGCCGAAGCGGTCCCGGGTGGTGCCCACGGGGAGCGTGGTCTCGTAGGAGACGAGCGTGCCCGGCTTGAGCCCGGCCGCGACGGCCTTCGTGGCCGCGTCCATCCACCCGAAGTCCGGCACGCCCTGGGCGTCCACGAACAGGGGCACCACGATGACCACGGCGTCCGACTCGGCCACGGCGTCCGAAGTGTCGGTGGTGGCCTTCAGGTTCCCGGCGGTCACCGTCTCCTTCAGCAGCTCGGCCAGGCGGTGCTCGCCCGGGAACGGCTCGAGGCCGTCGTTGACCGACTGCACGGTGCGGGCGTTGACGTCCGCTCCGATGACTTGGTGACCCTTGGTGGCGAACTGGACCGCCAGCGGCAGCCCGATCTTGCCCATGGCGACGACACAGATCCGCATTTCACGCATCACTTTCTGAAGTCCAGAATTCGAAGGCGGGACAGTCCCCGCCAGGTGGCCCGCTCGTCGACCTTGACGGCCAGGCTCCGGTACTCGCCCCACTCGACGGCCAGGCCTGCCGGCATGCCGTGTCGCTGGAAGTAGCCGCGCGGGGCCTTGAGCGGCAGGTCGTAGGTGAAACCCCGGAGGGTCACGTGGGCGCGCAGCGACCAGCGGCCCGCGCCGCGCCCGGTCAGCTCTTCAGTGGGCACGCGGGCGGTCACCACGGTGAGCGCGCCCTCGGGCCGGACCGCAACGGCCGCTTCCACATCGAAGCCGAGGTCCTCGGCGGCGTCCACGGCGCCGCGCTTGCGCAGCAGCTTGTCCTTCGCGAGGCGGTCCACGCCGACCCGCACCGACTCGGCCGCGCAGCCCTCCACGGGCACGAAGAACGAGTACTCGAGGCAGTAGTCGGCGCGCTTGACGCCCGTCCACACCAGGTAGCGCGGTTTGACGCCCCGGGCCAGCCGCACGGTGACCCGCTCGGTCGCGGCCTCGAACCACTCGTCCGCCAGACCGTGCGGCTCCTCGCGGAACCCCGGGTAGCGGGCGAACAGGCGACCGTCTTCGAGCAGGAACCTCGGCGCGGACTGCGCGATCGCCGCTTCGAGCAGCGCGTGGTCGCGGTGCTGCGCCAAGGAGATCCGCACCCGCTTCTCCGTGGGGAGCCGCAGGCGGACCTCCTCGGTCAAGTGGGCGTCGGCGAGCTCGGCGATCGCGGTCCAGCACTTCGCGCGGTCGCCGGGTTCGAGCGTGAGCGCGACCGGCTGCAGGGCCTCGGCGACCTCGTTCGTGAAGGCCTGGTAGACCTCCTCCGGCCCCGCCGCCGAGGCGAGGATCCGCTCGGCGGCCGCGACACGCTCGGCAGGCTCGAAAGCTCGCTCCGGCGCCGCGGCCGGACTGGCGTTCATCAGCGCGTCCCCGCGCCGTCCAGGGCCACGGTCTGACCGGTCGCGGCCGAACGCAGCATCATCTCGGAGACCTCGACGGTGGCCGCGCCGCGGCGCAGATCGACGATGTCGTTGGGCTTCCCCAGCACCGCGTCGCGGAAGTGCTCGTGCTCGACCAGCAGCGGCTCGCGCTTGCGGATCGCGTACCGGATCATGTCGCCCTCGGAGACGCCGCGGAAGTTGCTGATCGCCTCCCACTCGGTGTCCACCACGCCGTTGGCGTAGAACGTGAGGTCGGCGGTGAGCGTGTCGGCGACGAAGCAGCCGCGGTCGCCCGTGACGACGGTGGTGCGCTCCTTGAACGGGCTCAGCCAGTTCACGGAGTGGTTCGCGATCGCGCCGCCCGAGAGCTGCCCGACCGCCGCGATCATGTCCTCGTGCTCGCGGCCCGAACGGGACACGGTCTGGGCGCTGATCGTCCGGTAGGACTGGCCGGTGACGAAACCGGTCAGGTCGATGTCGTGGGTCGCGAGGTCCTTGACGACGCCGACGTCCGCGATGCGGCCCGGGAAGGGCCCCTGGCGGCGGGTGACGACCTGCAGGATCTCCCCCAGCTCGCCGGCTTCGAGGCGCTCGCGCAGCGAGGCGACCGCCGGGTTGAACCGCTCGATGTGCCCCACGCCCGCGACCAGGCCCTGGGCCTCGAACGCGGCCGCGAGCTTCACCGACGCCTCGGTGGTGTGCGCCAGCGGCTTCTCGATCAGCGCGTGCACCCCCGCGTCGGCCAAGGCCAGACCCACCCGCTCGTGGTAAGCGGTCGGGCAGGCGACCACGGCGTAGTCGATGCCGAGCCCGATGAGCTCCTCGACCTGCGCGACCAGGCCCACGCCGATCGGCAGGGCGGCGGCGTCGGCGACCGGGTCGGCGACGGCCACCAGCTCCACCCCTTCGAGGGCGTGGAGGACACGGGCGTGGTTGCGGCCCATGGCACCCAGGCCGATCAGGCCGGCACGCAGCTGTTCGGTCACTGCTCGAGCTCCAATGCGTTCACCGCGGCGATGACGCGGTCGATGTCGTTTTCGGTCAGCGACGGGTGGACGGGAAGAGAGAGGACCTCGGCGGCGGCGCGGTCCGTGACGGGCAGCTCGACGTCCATGTGGGCGTAAGGGATGAGCTTGTGGATCGGCGTCGGGTAGTACACGGCCGAGCCGATGCCCGCGTCCTTGAGCTGGGCGAGCGCGCTGTCGCGGTCGCCCTCGACGCGGACGGTGTACTGGTGGTAGATGTGGCGGGCGCCGGCGGCCACGGGCGGCGTCGTCACGGTCTTGATCTCGGCGTCGAAGCGCGCGGCGTTGGCGCGGCGCTGCTCGGTCCAGCCCTCGAGCTGGCCCAGCTGGACGCGGCCGATCGCGGCGGCGACGTCGGTCATGCGCATGTTCGCGCCGACGATCTCGTTCGCGTAGCGCGCCTCCATGCCCTGGTTGCGCAGCAGGCGGAGCGTGCGCGCGAACGCGGCGTCGTCCGTGGAGATCATGCCGCCTTCGAGCGAGTGCATGTTCTTGGTCGGGTAGAAGCTGAACGTCCCGGCCTGGCCGAACGAGCCGACGGGCTTGCCGTCGACCTGCGCGCCGTGGGCCTGGCAGGCGTCCTCGAGGATCGCCAGGTCGTGCTTGGAGGCGAGCGCGGTCAGGCGGGCCATGTCGGCGGGGTTGCCGTACAGGTGCACCGGCATGATCGCGACGGTCTTGGGCCCGATGAGCGCGGCCACCGAGTCGGGGTCGATGTTGAACGAGTCGGCCTCGATGTCGGCGAACACCGGTTCGGCGCCGACGAGGCGGACCGCGTTCGCGCTCGCGGCGAAGGAGAACGACGGCACGATGACCTCGTCACCGGGACCGACGCCCATGGCGAGCAGGGAGAGCTGGAGCGCGGAGGTGCCGGAGTTGACCGCGACGCAGTGCGCGGTGCCGGAGACCTTGGTGAACTCCTCTTCGAAAGCGGCGACCTCGGGGCCCTGCACGACCATGCCGCTGCGCAGTACGCGCACCGCGGCGTCGATCTCGGCTTCGCCGATGTGCGGGCGCGCCGGGGGAATGAACTCCCTCTGCTCTTCTGACATTCGTCCCCCCAGGGGTGTGGTCCACGGGCTTTCGTTGGGTGATGCGCCGTCGATGATACAGACGCAATATTCGGTTAATTTATGCAGAACCCGAGGAAGAGCCCAGATTTCACCGGGGAGACCGGGGCATGGACCCGGCGGTGTCCCCGCAGTTCAGCGACGTTCGTACGGGGACGGGAACGGAAAGTACCGGTCGAGGAATCCGCGCACCATGGCGTCGACCGCCGCTTCCCGCTCGGGCGGCGTGTCGACGTCGTTGACGCAGAAGAACTCGGCGTCGCGGTGCTCGGCGAGGGCCTCGAGTTTCGCGGGGGCGTCGGCGGCGGCCACGTCGACGTACATGAGCTTGGACTCGCCGGGGACGCCGCGGCCGGTGAGCACCGAGTAGTGGTGCAACAGCCCGGCGAACTCGATGTCGGCCGGGTCGCGGAAGCGGGAGCGGGCGGTGGCGGCGACGGCCTCGGGGTGGCGCTCGGCGAGCTCGAGGGCGATCTGGCGCAGCTGCGGGTGCGGGATGTGCTTGAACTTGGCTGTGATGAAGCGCCCGAAGTCGGCTTCCAGGAGCCGCCGGGCGTTGCGTCCGGCGAGGTTCGGCGCGGAGTCCTCGGGCCGGGCGTCGCCGAGCCCGATCTGCATGGAGGAGAAGGGAACCCGGGCGATCCCGTTGGCGTGGAAGAACTGCTCGGGGCGGCTCGCGGAGCCGAAGAACACGTCGTCGTTGAGGATCAGGTAGTGGTCGGCGAGGCCGGGGATGCGGTGCAGCTGCGTGGTGATCGCGTGCGAGTTGAAGACCGGGAGCACGGACGGGTCGGCGAAGATCTCGGTGTGGTCGACCACGCGGATGCCGGGCGCGTCGGTGTCGAGCCACGCGGGGGTCTGCCCGGCGGTGACGATGTAGACGTTGCGGATGTACGGCGCGAAGGCGTGCAGCGAGCGCAGCGAGTACTTCAGCTCGTCGCGGTCGGTGTAGCGGGAGGCCCCGGCGAGGTGCCCGTGGCCTTCGGCGTCGACGCCCGTGTCGGTGTACTCGGCGCGGCGGGCGGCCCAGGCCGGGTCGGCGCCGTCGACCCACATGTAGACGGCGTCGACGGGGAAGTCGACGTCGTCGAGGAGTTTGCGGGTGAACGGCTCGAAGGTCGGGTACTTGTGTTCGCCCACGGCCCGGGTGGCGGCCTTGCGCGCCTCGGCGGGCAGCACGTCCGCGACCCGGTTGGGACGCGGGGCGACCCAGGCGCCGCCGAACATGTCCTTGGGGATCAGCACTTTGACGCGGTTCACGCGCTCCTGGTAGTCGGGGTGGGCGGTGAAGTCCTCGCCGTCGGTCCAGAACTCGACGTCGCAGCCGAATTCGAGCCCGGCCAGGGGCTGCCCTTCGGGGCCGAGGAGGAACCGGCCGTACCGCAGCACCTGGGAGCTCTTGACGCTGTGGGGCAGCGCGCCTTCGGCGTAGAGGACGGGCCCGGCGGTGATCTTGCCGGTCCGACCGGTGCGGCCCACGTACAGCTCGGAGTCGCCGTGGCGCTCGCGCACCGCTTCGAGGAAGGCCTTCTTGTCGGCGCGGCGCATCCCGACGACGTGGCGTTCGGGGGCGGTGCCGGGGACGAGGAAGTAGTCGAGCCCGGCCGCTTCGGCGGCCTCGACGACGATCCGCAGGTTCGCCTCGGCCGCTTCGGGAGCGGTGAAGTGGGTGACGCGGCGGCCGACGTAGACCTCGCCGTCGCGTTCGAACGGGCGCAGTCCGGGGTCGGCGGCGAGGAGCGCGGCGCGGCGCTGGACGGCGCGGCCGGTGCGGACCCGCTCGGCCCGCTTCGCCTTCAGCGAGGCGGGCACGAACCTGCCCACGGCTCGGCGCATCCTCGCGGCCGGGCTCCGCTGCTCCTGGGGCATCCGCACTCCTTCGTGCTGGGCCGCCGGGCGGCGTTCGGTGAACGGCGCGGATCGGGCGGCACTGGTTGAACGGCACTGCTGCGAAGGCACAGGTGCCTTCCGATAATACAAACGCAACAGGACGTGAACAGGTTGCTCTGCGGCTCCGCACATTTACGGCTCCGCAAGCGTTCGCCGAGGCCGCACATTTACGGCTCCGCAAGCGTTCGCCGAGGCCGCGAATCGGGCGCCGAACGGGTCACGATCAGTCGCGCGCGCGCCCGCCGAGCGCGTCCCTGGCGAACTTGACCGACTCGTACAGGTCCTCGGCCCGGCGCGTGCGGTTGCCGCTCTTGCGGGTGCTGACCTCGACGGTGATCGAGCCCTCCCAGTCGGAGGCGCCGAGCGAGCCGAGCAGTTCGGCGCACGGCTGGGTCCCGCGGCCCGGCACGAGGTGCTGGTCCGCGCCCGGCGCGGTGCCGTCGCACAGGTGGACGTGCCGCAGGCCCTTGCCCATCCGCTCGGCCATCGCGAGCGCGTCCGTGCCCGAGGCCGCGCAGTGCGACAGGTCGAGGGTGTAGGAGCTGTAGCCGTGCCGCGTGGGGTCCCAGTGGGGCCGGTAGGGCACGAGCTTCCGCTTGCCGAGCTTGAGGGGGAACATGTTCTCGACCGCGATCTCGACGTGCGGGTAGCGGACCTTGAGCCCGTCGAGGACCGTGGAGAACTTCGACGCGTACTCCTTCTGCCAGGAGAACGGCGGGTGGATCACGACCACCGGCGAGTCGAGGTACTCGGCCGCCTGGACCGAGCGCCGCAGCCGCGTCCACGGGTCGGAGCTCCACACCCGCTGCGTCACGAGCAGGCACGGGGCGTGGACCGCGCCGATCTTGACGCCGTAGTGCTTGGCGAGGCTGGCCGCCGCCGAGGGGTCCTGGGAGACCCGGTCGGTGAAGATCATCAGCTCCACCCCGTCGTAGCCGAGTTCGGCGGCGAGCTCGAAGCCCACCGCGGTGGGCTCCGGGTACACGGAGGTGGTCGACAGCAGAACCGGGACGGACTGGGTCACGGACACCAGGGTACGCCGCTTCGACGCGGTGGCCGCGCGTCCCGGTAGGACGGCGCCGGGCCGGGTACCGTTGTGCGATGACCGACGAGGTGGCGCAGGACTTCGACCGCGAATGGGTGGAATTCCTCGATCCCGACGACTCCGAGACCATGGTCCGGGCCGATCTCACTTGGCTGCTGTCCCGCTGGGGCTGCGTGTTCGGCAAGCACCCCGACGAGGGCGGCTGCCCGGGCATCGAGGCGGACCAGCCCGCGGACGGCTGCTGCCTGCACGGCGCGTTCTATACGGACGAGGCCGACATCAAGCGCACCAAGCAGATCGTCAAGAAGCTCACCCCCGAGACCTGGCAGCTGCACCGGCGCTGGAAGGACACCATCGTCGACGACACCCTCGAGAACGAGGAGGGTGAGGAGGAGCCCGCGAAGAAGACCGCGGTCGTCGACGGCGCGTGCGTCTTCCACAACCGCGAGGGCTTCCCCACCGGGGCCGGCTGCGCCCTGCACCAGCAGGCGATGCGCGACGGCGTCCACCCGATGGAGTACAAGCCCGAGGTGTGCTGGCAGCTGCCGGTGAAACGCGACTTCAAGACCGAGCACCGCGCCGACGGCACGGAGGTGTCGGTCACCCTCATCACCGAGTTCGACCGGGCCTCGTGGGGCCCGGGCGGGCACGACTTCGACTGGTGGTGCACCGCCTCTCCGAAGGCGCACACCGCGGTCGAGCCGGTGTACCTCTCCTACGCGGTCGAGCTGACCGAGCTGCTCGGCCCCGCCGCCTACGAGAAGCTGGCCGACCTGTGCCAGGCCAGGGACGAACTCGGGCTCGTCGCCCCGCACCCGGCCACGGTGGCCGCCTCCCGCGGGAGCACTCAGCTGGCGTTCCCGACCCGCATGCGGCGCCCGGCCGAGGCGCACCAGCACTGAGACGCGCAGACCGAAGGCCCGTGACGCGATCGCGTCACGGGCCTCGGCGTTGTTCTCAGGCGGCGAGTTCGGCGATCTCCCGGGTCTTCTCGACCGGCTCGGCGTACGTCTCGCGCACCGCTTCGGTGAAGACCGCGAACAGGTCTTCGGGGGCGTGGTCGCCCAGGTAGTACTCGCGGGTCTCGGCGCGCAGCACGGCCTTCGGGTCGGCCTCCAGGAGGTCGTCCAGAACGGCCTCGACGTTGCCCGCGCCCGGCTCCAGCAGGTACGCGGCCTTCGCGAGCGGGAACTCCTCCAGGTAGCCGTCGCGCAGGCCCCGCGGGTCGGTCATCGCGAAGGGGCGGCCGCAGAACAGCCAGTCGGAGGCCGCGCCGCTGATGTCGCAGACGGCCGCGTCGGCGGCGTTCACGCAGTCGGCGAGGGACAGTGCCGACTCGGCGGCCGGGCCCCAGCGGTGCGGGCGGCCGGTGCTCGCGGCGTCGGCCGCGAGCAGCGACCGGATCTCGTCGGCGAAGGCCTGGTAGGCGGCGTTGGTGCGCGTGTAGGGGTGGGTCCGGAAGATCACGGACGCGCCGCGGGCGATGAGCGCCTCCACGATCCGCCTGCCCTCGTTGAGGGACGAGTAGTTCACGTCCTCGGTGAAGCCGGTCCACGTGGGCGCGTAGAGGACCACGGGGGCCTCGCCTTCGGCGCGGGGGCGTGCGCCGACCTTGATGTCGTGCAGCTGCGGGCGGCCGATCTCGCGGAACTTGTGCTCGGGGATGTCCACGCCGTGGCGCAGGTAGCGGTCGACTCCGGCCCGCCCGGCGACGAACACGCGGTCGTACATGAGCGCCAGGGCGCTGCGGCTGATGGCCTTGTCCGAGTCGCCGTGCATGAGCTGGATGTGCAGCAGCTCGCCGTGCCGGACGAGCGCGGTGTTCTTCTGGGCGTGGTTGGAGTAGAAGCAGGCCCGCACGCTCGCGGGCAGGAGCTTGTCGAGCACCGACTGGCCGGGGGCGAGCACGATCGGGGCGCTCGTGCACGCGGCGGTGCCGCGCATCAGGTGGGCGTCGCGCACCAGGATCAGGTACGGGTCGCCGATCTTGTCGAAGTACGGCAGCCACATCTGGATCTGGTACTCCGAGAGCCGCGCCCCTCCGAAGTGGACGATGAACTTCGGTTGCAGCGCTTCGACGGCGGCGACCACGGCGTGGTCGATCGGGTGCGACTCACGCATGCGGCGGCGCAGGTTCGCCAGGACCGCGGTGCCCGTCCACACCAGGGCCGCGAGCACGGCGACCAGGGCCGCGACGTCGGTGACCGGTCGGACGGCGTCGGGCGCGGCCGCGGCGAACGGCAGGAGGGCCGAGGCCCCGCCGGCCACGGAGAGCACCAGCCGCGGCTCGGCCGCGCGCTGCGCGAACGACCGCCGCACATCGAGGTTGACCGTCTCCAGATGGGACAGCCCGAGCGCGGTGCGGACCATGCTCGAGACCGAGAAGTAGCCGGCGGCGAGGATGCAGGCGGTGATCAGGGGCCAGTGCGGAGGTTCGACGGGCCAGGCGACGACGAGGACGGCGCAGACGGACAAGAGCTTCGCCGTGCGCACGATGGGGTCTTCCCGGGGGGACCAGGTCGTCGCGACGAGCACCACCGCGGCGAGGGCGTAGGCGGCGAGGGGCAATTGGGCGGCTGCGGCGATGACCGCTGCGATCGCGAGGATCTCATACCGCTGCCTCCACAATCGGGACATCTCCACTCCCAAAGCAGACATTTGTGAATGAGGGGTTAACGCAAGCTGAAGAAGAGACGCATTCAACGGCGATTCGGTTGCAGGAATCACAAAAGAATGCAAATCAATTTGGAACGGCCGTGCGGAGACGACGGAGGGCCCAGCCGAAACGGCTGGGCCCTTGAAGCAGTATTCGGAGGCGCTAAGCGGCCACCAGCGCGGACTCGCCGGTCGCGGTCTTGTGGACCGGCTC
This sequence comes from Glycomyces rhizosphaerae, assembly GCF_042647865.1. Lineage (NCBI taxonomy): Bacteria > Bacillati > Actinomycetota > Actinomycetes > Glycomycetales > Glycomycetaceae > Glycomyces > Glycomyces rhizosphaerae. The sequence continues at coordinate 228,290 of NZ_JBHRWO010000007.1, read as the reverse complement.
GGCATAGGTCGCCTTGACCTCTTCGACGAACAGCGGCACCAGGTCCTCCGGGGCCACGTCACCCAGGTAGTACTCGCGGATCTCGGCGCGCAGCACGGCCTTCGAGTCGGTCACCAGCAGCTCGTCGAGGACCTTCTCGATGTTCCCGGCGTCCGGGTCGAGCAGGTACGCGGCCTTCGCGAGCGGGAACTCCTCCAGGTAGGCGTCCTTGAAGCCCTTCGGGTCCGTCATCGCGAACGGTCGTCCACTGTAGATCCAGTCGGAGGCGGTGCCGCTGATGTCCGAGATCGCCACGTCGGCGGCGTTGACGCAGTCGGTCAGGCCCACCTCGGTCTCGGCCTGCGCGCCCCACAGGTGCGCGCGGCCGGTCTTGGCGGCGTCGGCCGCGATCACGGCCTTGATCTCGTCGGCCAGCGCCTGGTAGGCGGCGTTGGTGCTGGTGTAGGGGTGCGTGCGGAAGATGAGCGTCACGTCGCGCGCGAGCACCGCCTCGACGATCCGCTTGCCCTCCTTGAGGGACGAGTAGTTCACGTCGGCGGTCAGGCCGGTCCAGGTGGGCGTGTAGAGCACCACCGGGCGCGCGCCCTCGATCTTGTCGCGCTCGCCGACCTTGAGGTCGTGGAGTTGCGGTCGGGCGATCTTGCGGAACTTGTAGTTCGGGATGTCGACGCCGTGGCGGTGGTAGCGGTCGATGCCGGCCTGGCCGGCGACGAACACGCGGTCGTACATGAGCGAGACGGGGCTGCGGCTGATGGCCTTGTCCGAGTCGCCGTGCATGAGCTGCACGTGGATGTAGTTGTCCAGCTTGATGAGCTGGGCGTTCTTGACCGCGTGGTTGACGTAGTAGCAGGCGCGGACGCTCTCGGGCAGGATCGTGTCGAGCACCGACTGGGCGGGCACCAGGACGATGGGGGCGCTGGTGCGGGCCGCGATCTCGTCGTAGAGGTAGCGGTCGCGGATGAGGATCAGGTAGGGGTCGCCGACCTGCTCGAAGTACGGCAGCCACATGTTGAGCTGGTATTCGGATTCGCGGGCGCCGGCGAAGTGGATCACGAACTTCGGTTGGAGCCGGGTCACGGCGGTCATGACGCGGCCGTCGACGGGGTGCGGTTCGCGTTTGCGGTGGAAGTAGCCGCCGAGGACGGCGATGCCGGTCCAGCCGACGGCGGCGACGGTGACGGCGGCGAGCGCGAGGTCGGTGGCGGTGCCGAGCGGTCCGTAGGGCCAGGCGCCGATCGCGTAGACGATGGTGAGCCAGTTCATGACGAGGCCGATGGCGGGCGGGGTGGACCAGCGCTCGCGCGTGGAGCGCTCGATGTCGAGGTTGCTGGTCTGCAGGTAGCCGACGTTGAGCGCCTTGGCGATCGTGTCGGCGCCGACGATGAACAGCGTGACGAGGACGCCCGCGGCGAGGAACGGCCAGCGGTCGAGGCCGCCGTGGTTCCAGGCGGTGATGAGCACGGCCAGCGCCGTCATGGTGCGGGCCATCCTCATGCTGATGAGGGCGTCCGGGACCTTCCACGTGATGGTGCCGAAGACCGCCACGGCGATGAGCAGGGTGATCCAGGGGAGGTCCGCGAACGCGACCGCCGCGACGACGGCCGCGACCGAGAGCAGGTTGAGCCAGATCGGCAGCGACTTGAGCAGTTTCTTCAACGTACCGGGCCTTCGGCTGGGTTCGTGAGCGCGGTGCCGAGGCACCGCGCAGTGTCTGTCGAGGTGGTCACGCCTGCGGGACCCTTACTTGAACGCCTGGTTGACGCTGTTGAGGTCTTCGGCGAAGTCGACCTCGATGACGTTGTGCTGGGAGATGTCGACGGCTTCGAACTTGAGGCCGTCCTTCTCGATGGCGAGCTCGATGCCGCCTTCGAAGTAGTCCTGGTCGTCGACCTCGGCGAGGCGCTTGGCGACCAGCGCGCGGTCGTCGGCCGAGACGTAGTTGATGCCCACGGCCTCGCCGAGCGCGCCGTCGGAGACCTTCTTGGAGAGCTTGTTGATGTAGCCGTCGGCGCCGAGGGTGTACTTGACCTCTTCGTCGGAGACCTTCGCGGTGTTGACGGAGATGAAAGAGCGGTCCATGGCGATGTGCGGGAGGAGCACGTCGAGGACGCCCGGGTCGAACACGACGTCGCCGTTGAGCCAGAGGACGCCGCCGGGGCCGAGGATGTTGAAGGCTTTGAGGAGGCTCTTGGAGGTGTTGGTGTCGCCGTAGGCCTGGTTGTAGATGAAGCCGACGTCGGGCACCTCCTCCATGATCATCTCCTTCTTGAAGCCGACGACGAGGTGGATGGAGTGGCGGCTGAAGCGCGAGGTGAGCAGGCGCAGGGAGCGGCCGAGAATGGTCTCGCCGGTGTTCAGGGGCGTCAGCGGTTTCGGGTGCGGCTTGCCGAGCCGGGAGCCGACGCCGGCCGCGAGGATCACGATGTTCGTGGACATGTCGAGTGCCACCTCGTTCGGTTTGGAGAATGGATTGGTGCAGTTTACCTAGCTGAACGTCCCATGACGCATGGCCCAACGCGAGGTTTACGCCGGGGTCACACATGAATCCGCAGATAGTGCGCACTGTCGCGCGCCATGGACGGCGGGTGACCGGGTCACTGGCGCAGTAGCGCTTCGGCGACGGCCAGGTCGGCGGGTTCGGTCACCTTGAGGTTGCGCATCGAGCCCGCGACGGTGCGGACGGGGACGTCGGGGCGGAACCGCAGGACCACCGAGCAGTCGTCGGTCGGCGTGAAGTGCGGGTCGGCGGCGGCTTCGGCGTGGGCCGCGCTGATGAGGCCGAGGTGGAAGCCCTGCGGGGTCTGGACGCGGGCGAGCCGGGCGCGGTCCGGTACGGCGGTGATGCGCCCGTCCTCGACCTCGACGATCGTGTCGGAAGAGGGGATCGCGGCGGTGATGGCCGCGCATTCGTCAAGGGCCGCAGCGACATCGGCGATGATTCGGCCGGTCACGAGCATGCGGGCGGCGTCGTGGAGGAGCAGCTTCGCGTCCGCTCCGACGCCGGGTTGGGCCTGGGCCCAGCGGATCGCGGCGACGGAGGAGTCGGCGCGCGTCGCACCGCCGTCGACGACGGCCGAGAGTTTTGTCACATTAGCGGCTTTCGCTATGGCGTGGGCCGCTTCATGGTGGCCTTCGGCCATGACGAGCACGATCCGGTCGACGACGACGGACGCCTCGAAGGCCTCGAGCGTGTGCTGGAGGATCGGCTTGCCCGCGACCTCCAGGAGCTGCTTCGGCACCGCCGCGCCCATGCGGGAGCCCTGGCCGCCGGCGAGGACCGCCGCGATCACTGGTGGCGTCTCGGGCACGGCTGGGTCTCCTGCTGGTCGGCGGTCGTCTGCCGGACCAATCTACGTTCCCGGAGGCACGCGCGGACCCAGCGGGCCCGCGCGTCGCCTCGGGTCTCAGGCGCGGGCCTTGAGGACCTTCTCGAACAGCCGGACGTGGAGGCCGACGACCTCGCCGGGCTCGAAGCGCTTGGCGGTGCTCATGCCGCCGTCGGCGAGCTTGCGCCGCAGCTCCGGGTCGGCCATGAGGCGCCGGAGCCCCTCGGCCAGCTCGTCGGGCTTCTGCGGTTCGACGAGGAGGCCGTTCTCCTCGGTGTCGATGATCTCGATGGGGCCGTGCTTGACGGCGGTGCACACCACCGGGAGCCCGGCGGCCATGGCCTCGACGATGACGAGCCCGAACGGCTCGAACCGCGACGGGATGGCCGCGATGGAGGCCTTCCCCCATTCGGCGTCGAGCGGGGTCACCGGGCCGGGCATCTCGACGCGGCCTTCGAGGCCGTGCTCCTTGATGAGCTCCTCGAGCTTCTTGCGGTCGCGGCCGCGCCCGAAGATCTTGACCTTCCATTCGGGGAACTCGTCGGCGACCAGGGCGAAGGCATGGATGAGGATGTCGAAGCCCTTCATGCCCGTCATGCGCCCGGCGGTCATGATGACCGGCTCGGTCAGCGTCGACGGGGGGTTGGGGTTCGCCGGGATCGAGTTGGGGACGCAGGCGATCTTGTCGGTGAGCTCCGGGTACGCCTCGCGGTAGGACTTGGCGTCGGCCTCGGTGATGGTGACGATCGCGTCGAGCTTGGGGTACTGCGCGGTGATGTGCTTGCGCATGTTCGCCCGGTAGCTGTCGAGGTACATGTGCTCCTGCGCGACCATCGCGTACCGCTCGGGGCGGCCGTACGCGGCCATGTACAGGTTCACCGAGATCTGGGTGCCGATCGCGATGTCGGTGTCGAGCTTCTCCAGGTACTTCTTGACCCGCATGTCGAGGAGTTTCGACGACTCACCCTGGTTGTTCACCTGGTCGGCGTCGAGGAACGAAGGCCGCTTCGCCTGCCAGCGCTCGATAAAGGACAGTCGGTCGCCGCCGTTTTCGGGCTTTCTGACGTTCCAGAGATCGACGATCTTGATGCGAGGGTCAATGGCGAAGGCGGGGCTCGCCTTGTGCTTCACGAATGAGGCGATGGTCACGTCGTGGCCCAGCTCCACCAGGGCTTCAGCGGTGTTGATGGAGGTCTTGATCGTCCCGCCGATGCCATAGATGTTTCTGACCAGAAATGTGATTCGCATGTACTCGAAACTCGCTTTCGAAGAATTGCCGTCTTCAGCCACAACAGACAGTGGATGCTCGACGTCGAGCTCCGTCCGCATTGCTTTGACGCGCCAGCCCCCGCCCCGGGTTGCATCCCCGCGGAATTTAGTTTACGGAAGGTTGAACCTTAGGGGGGCAGTTCGGCCCCAGGCGTGGCGAGAGGCATGGCGATGTCAGATAAGCCACATATAAGGGCAAATCAACAAGCTTCGATTCGTCGATTTCTCAGTCGTACGAGCGACACTGACGCCACTCGTGCACCACTGATCGCGCTACTCACCCGCGCTACTCGGACTTGGGCGGCGCAGCCTTCTTCGCGGTCTTCTTGGCGGCCTTCTTCGCCGCGGTCTTCTTCACTGCTTTCTTAGCGGTGGTCTTCTTCGCCGCGGACTTCTTCACGGCCTTCTTGGCCGCGGACTTCTTCACGGCCTTCGTGGCCGCTTTCTTCGCCGTCTTCTTGGCGGGCACCGCACCCGAGGCCACCTTCTCCCGCCGTTCGGCGAGGAGCTCGGCGGCGCGGTCGATGGTCAGGTCCTCGATCGAGTCGGTCTTGCGGATCGAGGCGTTCGTCTCGCCGTCGGTCACGTACGGGCCGAAGCGGCCGTCCTTGAGCGAGACCTCTTTGCCCGTGACGGGATCGGGGCCGAGCTCCTTGAGCAGCGCCTGCGACCGCTGCTGGCGCCCGCGCGACTTCGGCTGCGCGAGCAGCTTCTCCGCCTCTTCCAGGGTCAGCGAGAACAACTGCTCCTCGCTCTCGAGGGAGCGGAAGTCGCGGTTCTTCTTCACGTAGGGCCCGTGCGGGCCGAGGCCGGTGCGGATCTCCTCGCCCTCGGCGTCCTTGCCCACCAGGCGCGGCAGCGTCAGCAGCCGCACCGCGTCCTCAAGGGTCAGCTCGGAGAGCTTCTGGCCCGTCAGCAGCGAAGAGGACTTCTCGCCGCTGGTGACGTACGGCCCGTAGCGCCCGCTCTTGGCGAGCACGGGCTCCCCGGTCTCGGGGTGCTTGCCGAGCTCGCCCTCGCCGGAGCCGAGTTCGTACAGCTCTTCGACCTTCGCCGGGGTCAGCTCGTCGGGCGCCATCGAGTCGGGCACCGAGGTGCGCTCGCCGGGCTCGCCCGCCTCAGCCTGGGCCGGGCTGGTGCGTTCCAGGTAGGGCCCGTAGCGGCCGACGCGGACGACGACCCGGCGGTCCTTCTCGTCCGTGTACAGCGCGATCGAGTTGACCTCGCGCGCATCGATCTTGGCGAGCTCCTGCTCGACCAGGTTCCGCAGCCCCCCGGAGGCGGCCACCGTCCCTTCCTTGTCGTCCCCGCCGAAGTAGAACTTGCGGAGGAACTCGGCGCGCTGCTCGTGACCGGCGGCGACCTCGTCGAGCTCGTTCTCCATGCCCGCGGTGAAGTCGTAGTCGACCAGGCGCGGGAAGTGCTGCTCCATGAGGCCGATCACGGCGAACGCGCGGAAGGCCGGCACGAGCGCCTGGCCCTTCTTGAACACGTACTCGCGGTCCTGGATGGTCTGCATGATCGACGCGTACGTCGAGGGCCGGCCGATGCCGCGCTCCTCGAGGGCCTTGACCAGGCTCGCCTCGGTGTAGCGGGCGGGCGGCTGGGTCGTGTGCCCGGCCGCTTCGAGGCCGCGCTCGGCGAGGTGCTGGCGCTCGGCCAGCTCGGGGAGGCGCTTCTCGGCGTCGTCCGCGTCGCCGTCCTCGATGGACTCGACGTAGGCGAGGAGGAAGCCCGGGTTGGTGATGGTCTTGCCCGAGGCCCCGAAGTCGGCCTGCTCGCCATCGGCGGTGGTCGCGCGGGTGCGGACCGACGTCGAGTTCCCGGTGGCGTCGACCATCTGGGAGGCGAGCGTGCGCCGCCAGATCAGCTCGTACAGCCGGTACTCCTCGGCGGAGAGCTGGCTCTTGAGCTGGTTCGGGGTCTTGAAGCGGTCGCCCGAGGGCCGAATGGCCTCGTGCGCCTCCTGCGCGTTCTTGACTTTCCGCGCGTACCGGCGCGGCTCGGAGGGCACGTACTGGGCGCCGTAGAGCTCGGCGGCCTGGGCGCGCGCGGCGTTGATCGCGGTGTTCGACAGGTTCGTCGAGTCGGTCCGCATATAGGTGATGTGGCCGTTCTCGTAGAGCCGCTGGGCGACCCGCATGACCTGGGCGCTGGAGAGGCGGAGCTTGCGCCCGGCCTCCTGCTGCAGCGTCGAGGTGATGAACGGCGCGTACGGCTTGCGCCGGTACGGCTTCTTCTCGACCTTGAGGACGGTGAAGTCGCGGCCCTCGAGGCGCTGGGCGAGCCCGCGGGCGCCCGCCTCGTCGAGGTGCACGACGTTGCCCTTGACGCGCCCGGTGGCGGCGTCGAAGTCCTTGCCGGTGGCGACGCGGTCGCCTTCGACGGCGATCAGGGTCGCCTTGAACTGCTGGTCGTCGTCCGTGGCGAGGTTCGCGGTGATGTCCCAGTAGTCGGCGGTGCGGAAGGCCATGCGGGCCCGCTCGCGCTCGACCACCAGGCGGGTGGCGACGGACTGGACGCGCCCGGCGGACAGGCGCGGCATCACTTTCTTCCACAGGACCGGGCTGACCTCGTAGCCGTAGAGGCGGTCGAGGATGCGCCGGCCCTCCTGGGCGTCGACGAGGTCCTGGTTGAGCTCGCGCGGGTTCGCGGCGGCCTCGGCGATGGCCTGCGGGGTGATCTCGTGGAAGACCATCCGCTTGACCGGGACCTTCGGCTTCAGGGTCTCGAGCAGGTGCCAGGCGATGGCCTCCCCCTCGCGGTCCTCATCGGTGGCGAGGAAGAGTTCGTCGACTTCCGCGAGGTAGCCCTTGAGCTTCTTGACGTGGGCCGAGCGGTCGGGGTTGACGATGTAGAGCGGCGCGAAGTCGTTGTCGACGTCCACGCCCAGCCGCGACCAGGCCTTGTCCTTGTATTTGGCCGGGATCTCCTTCGCGTTGCGCGGAAGGTCCCGGATGTGCCCGAGCGAGGAGTCGACGATGTAGCCGGGGCCGAGATAGGAGGCGATCGTCTTGGCCTTCGCCGGGGACTCCACGATGACCAGGCGCTTAAGATCGGCCACTGCTCCCACCATTCCCTCGGAATTTGCACTCGATTCGTTACGTTGACCTTCTCCGCCCCTTTACGGAGCGGATTCCACCATACTGTGGCCGCTTGCCTCACGGCAGCGGTGATTCCTGCTTCAGTCCAGTCCCCGGCCGGATGCCGAGCTTGGGATTACACGGATGCCTGACCGCGCAGAGGCGCTACCAGGTCTTCTTCCGCTCCACAGGCGTTTTCCCTCTCGGCGAGCCCCGCCGCGAGAATGACCTTGGCTGCATTGACGTCCCGGTCATGGAGAACGCCGCAATGTTGGCACGCCCACGAGCGGACATGCAACGGTTTCGGAGCTCCGACCGCCCCGCAAGACGAGCAAGTCCGCTCGACGGCAGGAACCGGTCGATCTTGATGACTTCCCGACCATAGAGGGCCGCCTTGTATTCGAGCATCCGGGTGAACCTGTTCCAGGCGGCATCATGGACACTCCGCCGGACGCGTTCGTGCCAGCCCCTTCACACACAAGTCTTCGACGACCACCGCTTGGTTCTCGCTGATGATCTTGGAAGACAGCCGGTCGGTGCGCGTGCCCGACACCGCGGGGTGCGGCGCCGCGACCGCGGATCGCGCCTTCTCCCGATTGGCCGATCCGGGTCGTTTGCGCGCCAGTGCCCGGTGCGCTCGGGCGAGTCGGCGCTCGGCGGCCCGAAGCGGTTGCGGCGCCGGCACTTTGCCACCGTTCGAGTCGGTCGTGAACGAGGTCGGCCCCAGATCCAGGCCCACGGCCCTGCCGTTGTCGGGCAGCGACCCCTCTGCGACCTCGCGCGCCCTGGCAAGCGAGTCAGCCTCCGTAGGACTGGGGTAAATCCGAAAACGATGCCGCAATCGCATGAACACACCGTATCCGACAGATATGACGATTCCACGGAACCGGCATACGTGTGCCCCCGGCCTGTCGGCCGGGGGCACACTCGGGACTCGACCAGAACAGTTAGCCGACCTTCACCGACTCACGCTGTTCCGGGGCGTTGGCTTCCCCCGCATCCACCACCGCGGATCGGCGCTTGGAGACGACGATCGCGGCGACCAGGACGGCCACGGCGACGCCGGTGATGATCCAGCGGACGGGCCCGTCGGCGTGCTCGCCGACGCCGTCGACCGTGTAGACCACCACGACCGGGGCGATGATGAGGCTCACCAGGTTCATGACCTTCAGCAGCGGGTTGATGGCCGGGCCCGCGGTGTCCTTGAACGGGTCGCCGACGGTGTCGCCGATCACGGCCGCGGCGTGGGCCTCAGAGCCCTTGCCGCCGTGCGCGCCGTCCTCGACGTCCTTCTTGGCGTTGTCCCAGGCGCCGCCCGAGTTCGCCAGCATGACCGCCATGAGCACGCCGCAGGCGATCGCGCCCGCGAGGTACGCGGCGAGCGGGCCGACGCCGAGGCCGAAGCCGACCGCGATCGGCGCGGTGATGGCCAACAGGCCCGGGGTGACCAGCTCGCGCTGGGCGTCGCGGGTGCAGATGTCGACCACGCGGCCGTACTCGGGCCGCTGCGTGCCCTCCATGATCCCGGGGAAGCGCGCGAACTGGTCGCGGACCTCGTTCACGACCGCGCCGGCGGAACGCGCAACGGCGTTGATGGCGAGGCCGGAGAACAGGAACACGACGGACGCGCCGATGATGAAGCCCACGATGTTCGCCGGGTCGGCGATGTTGAGCGTGGCCAGCAGGGCCTCGCCCATGAGGCCTTCGGCGGCCACCGCGTCGGTGTAGGAGCCGAACAGGGCGGTCGCGGCCAGGACCGCGGTCGCGATCGCGATGCCCTTGGTGATGGCCTTGGTGGTGTTGCCCACGGCGTCCAGGTCCGTGAGCGTGCGCGCCGCGTCGCCTTCGACGTCGCCCGACATCTCGGCGATGCCCTGCGCGTTGTCGCTGATGGGCCCGAAGGTGTCCATGGCGACGATGACGCCGACGGTGGTGAGCAGGCCGCAGCCCGCGAGCGCCACCGCGAAGAGGCTGACGAGGATCTCGCCGCCGCCGAGCAGGTAGGCGCCGAGCACGGCGGCCGCGATGCACAGCGCGGTGTAGACGGCCGACTCCAGGCCGAGCGAGAAGCCCGACAGGATGTTGGTGGCCGCGCCGGTGCGCGTCGCGGCCGAGACGCCCTTGGTGGGCTTGTAGCGGGTGTCGGTGTAGTAGCCGGTCAGCGCCATGATGACCGCCGCCAGGGCGATGCCGATGATGACCGCGACGATGGCGAAGACCTGCGGGTTGACCGGGATGCCGGCGTCATCGATGCCGGTGCCCAGCTCGGACCAGCTGGAGGGCACGTACCAGAGCACGGCGGCGACGGTGAGCAGCGCGGAGACGACCGCGGAGAGGTAGAACGCCCGGTTGATCGCGGTGAGGCCCGAGGCGTCGCTGGCCCGCATGCGGGTGATGATGACGCCGATGATGGCGCAGACGATGCCGACCGAGGCGACCAGCAGCGGCAGGACCAGGCCGGTCTCGCCGAACGCGGCGCGGCCGAGGATGAGGCTGGCGACCAGGACGACCGCATAGGACTCGAAGAGGTCGGCGGCCATGCCGGCGCAGTCGCCGACGTTGTCGCCCACGTTGTCGGCGATCGTCGCCGGGTTGCGCGGGTCGTCCTCGGGGATGCCCTGCTCGACCTTGCCGACCAGGTCGGCGCCGACGTCGGCGGCCTTGGTGAAGATGCCGCCGCCGACGCGCATGAACATCGCGAGCAGCGCGGCGCCGAAGCCGAAGCCCTCCAGGACCACCGGGGCGTCGCCGTTGTAGACGAACACCACGACCGAGGCGCCCAGCAGGCCGAGGCCGACGGTGAGGAACCCGACCACGCCGCCGGTGCGGAAGGCCAGGTGCATCGCGGTGGTCGGCTGCCCGTCGCGGGCCGCGGCCGCCACGCGCACGTTCGCGCGGGTGGCCATGTTCATGCCGGCCCAGCCGATGAACGAGCTGAACAGGGCGCCGACGATGAAGAACACGCTGCGTCCGATCCGGACGTCCGTGCCTCCTTCGGCGGGCAGCAGGAAGAGCAGGACCACGGCGATGACGACGAAGATCCCGAGCGCGCGGAACTGGCGGCGCAGGTAGGCGGAGGCGCCCTCTTGGACGGCCCCCGAGATCTCCCGCATCTTGTCAGTGCCGGTGCCGGCCGCGAGGATGCTCTTGACGAGCGCGGCGGCCCCTCCGAGCGCGACCAGCGCGAGCGCGGCGGCGACCACGACAAGGCTCAAGTTCGAGCCCGCGAGCTCACTTACGCCCTCGTCGCCGTTGGCGAGCAACGTATGCATGTAGTTCCTCCATCAGTACACATTCATGGCTCGCAAGCTTCGCCATGCGGCCCACGGGGCACCGGGGACCAGGTATCGCGAACACGTAGGGGCCGCGGGACGGGTAGGACGGCGCGGCCGGGGCCGGGCTTGCGGCCCGGCAGACTTAACGTGCGGAGTGTAACGATGTGAGGGCTTTGCGAGTGGGGATGGTCACGCCTGCCGAAACGGGTGGCCAAGGCCTCAGTGATCGGCGGCGGAGCCCGATCCGGGCAGGGGCCAGCTCATGCTGACCGTCGTGCCGCCGTTGGCGTCCGGACCGGTCACGACCAGGTCTTCGACAAGTCCGCCCAGGACGATGAGGGTGATCTCCTCCGAGAGGGTGTCCTCTTCGATCGCCTCGTCGTCGTTCGCGCGCGGGGCGCCGCCGCCGACGCCCGCGCCGATCCGGCCGCTCGGGCGCGCGCGCAGATCCTGCGCGTTGTCCGTGATTTTCGCAACAAAACGATCACCGATCGAAAACTCTACGCGCACAAGGTCGTCGAGGCCCCGGTCGCGGTGCCGCAGCACGGCGCGCGTGCACGCCTCGCCGACCGCTTGGCGGACCTCGTCGAGCAGCCCGGTGGCGACCCCCGCGTGCGCGGCCACGTCGGCGGCCACCAGACGGGCGGCGCGGACGTAGGCGGCGGCGGGGGTGAAGGCGAACTGGACGGTCACCGCCTCGACTCGTCCCCCAGAGCGGTCGTGCTTGGAGCCGTTCACTCTCCGGGCACCGCTTCCCGGACGTCGAGCACCTTGTCCAGTCCGGTGAGGTCCAGGAGCTTGCGGATGCGCGGGTTGGCGCACACGACGACGAGGCTGCCGCCCGAGTCGGAGAGCCGGCGGCGCGCCCCGATGAGCACGCCCAGGCCGGTCGAGTCGCAGAACTCGGTGGGCGTGAGGTCGATCGCGACCCGCAGGCGGCCCTCGGAGGAGAGCTGGCGTACGGCTTCGCGCAGTTGCGGAGCGGTGTACATGTCGATCTCGCCGGTCACGCTGATGACCGCGTACTCACCGACCTCGGAGAGGCTGAGCCCCAACTCGGGCTCGGCCGCGCCGTCGCCTGATGTTCCCCTCACGCCGTCTCCCGTCCTGGCTCGTCAAAGTTCCGGCTTGCACGCGTCGCCGAGGAGGCCTGCGAGCCGTGAGTAGGCCGCAACCGTCTCCGCAGTGCCTGCAAAACACTGTGTCTTGGCCCATAAGCGTACTGCGTTCCCACTGGAGGGGAGCCGGGAGCGTGTGACCGGATTGCGGGCGCGCCGAGAATCTCGCGTTCGCTGGCGGCGTTCGTGTCGGTGGGCTGCGGCATCATTGGACGGTGCCCATCGACCAGCTCATAGCCGCCCTCCAGTCGGAGGACGGAGGGTTGCGCCATCTGCGCCGCCTCCCGCCGCGCGAGTCGGTCCGCACCGAATGGCCCGAGTGGGTGCCGGAAGAAGTCCGGAACGCCTTGGCGGACACCGGGATCACGCGGCCATGGCCGCACCAGGCCGAGGCCGCCACGCACGCGTTCGAGGGCCGCGACGTCGTCGTGGCGACCGGCACGGCGTCGGGCAAGAGCCTCGCCTACCTCCTCCCCCTTCTCACGGAAGCCGCCGCCGAAGGCGAGGGCAGGACCCTCTACCTGGCGCCGACGAAGGCACTCGCGGCCGACCAGGCGAGAGCCGTGGCCGAATTCGCGGTCCCGGGCCTGATCCCGGCGATCGTCGACGGCGACACGCCGTTCGAGCACCGCCAGTGGGCGCAGCGCTTCGCGAACCTGGTCCTGTCCAACCCGGACCTCCTCCACCACTCGCTGCTCCCCCGCCACCGCATGTGGCGCTCGCTCCTCAAGAACCTCGAGTACGTCGTGGTCGACGAATGCCACGTCTACCGCGGCGTCTTCGGCGCCCACGTCGCCCTCACGCTCCGCCGGCTCCTGCGCCTCGCCGAGCACTACGGCGCGAGCCCCACGGTGATCGCGGCCAGCGCGACGGCGGCGGACCCGGCCGCGTCCCTGTCGGTCCTCACCGGCCGCCCCGCGGTGGCGGTGACCCAGGACGCCTCGCCGTCGCCGGGGGCCACGGTCGCTCTGTGGGAGCCGGTGACCTACGAGATCGACGGCGAACCGCAGCAGGCCTCCACGCTCTCGGAGACCGCGCGGATGCTGGCGCAGCTGGTGCGCCGAGGTGTCAGGACCCTCGCGTTCGTCCCGTCCCGGCGAGGGGCGGAGATCGTCGCGGCGGAGGCGAAGTCCCGGCTCGGGGCGGACCCGGCGGCCGACCGCATCGCGGCGTACCGCGCGGGCTATCTGCGCGAGCACCGCAGGGACCTGGAGGCGGACCTGCGCGAAGGCAGACTCCTGGGCGTCGCCACCACGAACGCGCTCGAACTGGGCATCAACGTGACGGGCCTCGACGCGGTGCTGCTGTGCGGGTATCCGGGCCGGCTGGCGTCGTTCTGGCAGCAGATCGGGCGCGCGGGGCGGGGCGACACCGAGGCGCTCGCGGTGATGCTCGCGAAGGACGACCCGCTGGACACGTTCCTGGTGCACCACCCGGAGGCGATATTCGACCGCCCGGTGGAGGCGAGCGTCTGCGACCCGTCCAATCCGTACGTCCTGGCGGGCCACCTGTGCCTGGCCGCCGAAGAGCTCCCGCTCAAGGACGCCGACCTGGACGCGATCCCGGGCAGTCGTGAAGTGGCCGAACAGCTCTGCGAGCAGAAGCTGCTCCGCAAGCGCCCGGGGGGCCGCTACTACTGGATCGGCTCGGAGCGCCCGGAGGTCACCCTCCGCGGCTCGGGTCCGATGGGCGTGGACATCGCGGAGACGAACACGGGCCGGCTGATCGGCACGATCGACGCCGCGGCCTCGCACCGCCTGGTCCACCGTGGCGCGCTGTACCTGCACCAGGGCGAGTCGTTCATCGTCGACGACCTCGATCTGGAAGACGGTGTGGCGCTGGTCCACGCGGCGAAGCCGCCGTGGACCACGAGCGCCCAGGAGATCACCCACCTGGAAGTCCTCGCCGAACGCGAGCGCCTGGAGATGGGCGACGTGCAGCTGTGCCTCGGCGAGGTCGAGGTCACCTCGAACGTGATCTCCTACCAGCGCCGGAGGCTGCCTTCGGGCGAGGTGATCGACACCCAGGCCCTGGACCTCCCGCCGCAGACGCTCCGCACCGTGGCGGTCTGGTGGACGGTGGAACCGGAAGCGCTGGAAGGCATCACGGACCTCGCGGGGTCCCTCCACGCCGCCGAGCACGCGTCGATCGGGCTCCTGCCCTTGATCGCGACCTGCGACCGGTGGGACATCGGCGGCCTGTCCACGGCGGCCCACATGGACACGGAGCTGCCGACGGTCTTCGTCTACGACGGCCACCCGGGCGGCGCGGGCTTCGCCGAGCAGGCGTTCCGCAAGTGGACGGATTGGCTCGGCGCCACGAAGGAGGCCATCGCCGGCTGCGAGTGCCGCCTCGGCTGCCCGAGCTGCATCCAGAGCCCCAAGTGCGGCAACGGCAATGAGCCCCTGCACAAGAAGGGCGCCGTCGCGATCCTCGACCTGCTGCTCAAAGCGGGCGAAGGCCCGGTCACCGCGACCGTGCGCACGAAGAAGCCCGCCCAGAAGGTCGAGGACGACCTCTGGCCGGGCGACTTCTGATCCGTTATCCGGCGACGCGGTTGAGGCTGGCGCTCAGGTGGGGGCTCAGGGGCTTGCCTTCGGCGGCCATCTCCTGGGCGTACATGAGGGCGCCCTCGACGATGCCGTAGAGGCGCTTGCCGGCGGTGACCTCTTTGGCCTGGGGGCTGCGCACCACGGCGTCGGTGGCGAGCTCGATCTGGGTGCCGTCGACGTGCCCGTAGTAGAGGTCGAGGATGCCCGTGGGGTGGGACAGGAGCACTTCGACCTCGGGGCGCTTGGGGTCGCCGCCCTTCACGACGCGCCACCAGCCGGTCTCCTGCGCAGCGGGGCGCACGGCCTTGCCGTCGGCGTCGATGATCCAGGAGCGGGCGTGGTAGCGCAGGAACGGCCGCCCGTCGTGGAGGAAGCTGACCTCCTGGGCGTACAGGAAGTCCTCCGTTCCGGGGTAGCCGCCCTGGCCCCGGCCGCGCCAGCGGCCGACCAGGGGCAGCAGCGGCAGCAGATCGTCGTGCAGGTTCGGCCCGCGCCGCAGGTTGTCGGTCTCCTCGAACGGGTAAGGCTCGACCTCTTGGAAGGTCGAGGCGAACTCCTCGGGTACTTCGCGCTCGCTCATTTGTTCCTCGCGGTTCGAATGGTCCAGTAGCCCAGTGCGCCCGCCATGGCGCCTGCGGCGATGACGAGCACGGCCGTCAATGCCGTCTCCACGGGCATCACTTTACGTCCGGTCCTCGTCGTTTTCCCGATGCGATGGCAAGATGTTGAGATGACTACACCTGGACCCTTCGACAGCTGGCTCTCGGACATGGACGGCGTGCTCGTCCATGAGGGCGTGCCCGTGCCCGGCGCCAACAAACTCATCGAGAAACTGCAGTCGGCGGGGAAGCGGTTCCTCGTCCTGACGAACAACTCGATCTACACGCCGCGCGACTTGCATGTGCGGCTGAAGAACTCCGGGCTGCAGGTGCCGGTCGAGTCGATCTACACCTCGGCGATGGCGACCGCCGACTTCCTGCAGTCGCAGCGCCCCAAGGGCTCGGCCTACGTCATCGGCGAGGCGGGCCTGACCACGGCGCTGCACGAGATCGGTTACGTGCTCACCGATTACCGGCCCGACTACGTGGTACTCGGAGAGACCCGCCGCTACGACTTCGGGGCGCTCACCACGGCGGTGCGGCTGGTTAAGTCCGGGTCGCGGTTGATCTGCACCAACCCGGACACGACCGGGCCGAGCCCCGAGGGCCTCATGCTCGGGGTCGGCGCGGTTGCGGCGATGATCACGGCCGCGACCGGTTCCGAGGCGTACTTCCCCGGGAAGCCGAACCCGCTGATGATGCGGAACGCGTTGCGGCGCATCGGAGCCCACTCCGAGACCACGGTGATGATCGGCGACCGCATGGACACCGACGTGCTGTCGGGCCTCGAAGCCGGGCTCGAGACGGTCCTCGTTCTGTCGGGGGTCACTGACACTATGGAAGAAGTCGAGCGCTACCCCTTCCGGCCGAACCACGTCAAGGACTCGGTGGCGGACCTCATCGACTGGATCGAATAGGCACAGCGCCGCTCGCGGAGCCGTGAATCCACAGTCACGGCGACCGCTCGCGGAGCCGTACATCTACGAGGAGTACCCCATGCCTCCCGCCCATCGCCCCGCCCAGTCCGTTTCGCGTGCGCGCCAGGGAGGTGACGAGGAGTTCGTGCCGGCACCGCGACCCGCCCGCGGGCCGCAGGAAGCCTCCCGTCCGGCACGGGAGGCGCCGCCGAAGCAGCCCGCGCCCCAGCGGGAACCGCGCGAACCGGAGACGAAGCTGAGTTCGCTGGAGTCGCGGCTCCTCGCGTTCGAAGCGCGCTGGTGGCGGGCGTCGGGCGCGAAGACGCAGGCCATCAGCGACGAGCTGGAGCTCACCCCCGAGCGGTACTACCAGCATCTGGCGCGGCTCATCGACCATCCGGAAGCGGCCGCGGAGCAGCCCGCGGTCGTCCGGAGGCTCAGGGCCGCCCGAGATCAACGCCGCGCCGAGCGCTGACACCTCGCCCGTTCGCGAAGGGACGCTAGGCGTCCGCGTTGCGGGCGCGACGCTCGGTGAGCGCGAACCAGCCCGCGCCCACCGCGAAGACGACCAGGCCGCCCAGCACTGAGGACAGCGGCAGGCTCGCGGCCACGAGCAGGCACCCGGCGAGCCCCAGCCATGGCAGCGGGGCGCGCCGGTCGAGGGTGACGGCCGAGGCGTTCGCGACCGAGTAGTAGACCAGCACGCAGAAGCTGGAGAACCCGATCGCGCCCGCCAGATCCAGTGTGGACACCACGACGAGGACGAGGCCGCTCGCGGCGAGCTCGGCCGCCCAAGGCACCCCGAAACGATGGGAGACCGCCGCCAGACCCCCCGGGAGCCGCCGGTCGCGCGCCATCGCCAGCGCGGTGCGCCCGATCCCGGCGAGCAGGCTCAAGAGGACCCCCGCGACCGCGACGCCCGCGCCGATCGCGACCACCGGTTTGATCGCGGGCGCGCTCGCGCCGGCGAGGTCGGCCAGCGGCGCGGTCGATGCGGCGAGCGTCCCCGCGCCGAGCACGCTCAAGAGAGTGACGGCGACGAGCAGGTACACGGCGAACGTGATCCCCAAGGCGATCGGCACGGCCCGCGGAATGGTCCGCTCGGGATCGGTGACCTCCTCGCCGAGGGTCGCGATGCGCGCGTACCCGGCGAAGGCGAAGAACAGGAACCCGGCCGCGGTGAGCACGCCCCAGTAGTGGGTGTCGCCCAGCGGCTGCGCGGTCACCGGCCCGGTGAGACCGGCGAAGACGATCGCCGCGAGCACGGCGAGGGTGATGGCGGCGAAGACGGCCGAGGCGACCGCGGTCTTCTTGACCCCCAAGAGGTTGATGGCGCAGAAGGCGACCACGGCCGCGGCGGCGAGCGCCCGCGGATGGTCGGGCAGCAGATACGCGCCGAGAGTCAGGGCCATCGCCGCGGCCGAGGCGGTCTTGCCGACCAGGAACGCCCAACCCGCCGCGAAGCCCGCGGCCGGACGGAGGCGGCGGGTGCCGTACACGTACGCCCCGCCGGCCTGCGGGTACAGGGCGGCGAGGCGGGCGGAGGAGCGGGCGTTGCAGTACGCGATGAACCCGGCGATCGCAAGGGCCGCCAGCAGACCGGGGGCCGATCCGGCGGCGAGCGCGGCCGGGCCCCAGACGGCGAAGACGCCCGCGCCGAGCATCGAGGCGAGGCCGATCACGATCGCGGACGGGAGGCCGAGGCGGCGCTGGAGGGGCGGCCGGTCTCGCGGCGGAGTGGGCATGCCTAGAAGATACAGCCCGAATATTGCCGGAACCGGCTAGCGATAACGCCGCTCGGGCTCGAGCCAGATCGGCAATGCCACTGTGTCCCATGGGATGCGCTGCACCGTGCGGAGGATGACCACGCCGATGAAGAATCCCGCCGGGGTGTCGGTGAACCAGTGCCAGCCCAGATACGTCGTCGAGAAGATGACGATGATCGGCGGGAGGATCAGGAACAGCCGCCGCACCAAGGGGTTCCAGCCCGCGCCGACCAGGAACACGATGAAGCCGTACCAGACGATCGTGTTGAGCACGTGCCCCGACGGGTAGGCGCCGTAAGGTTCGAGCCCGGAGAACAGGACCGACTGCGCGGCGTCGGCGTAGGGAGGCCGGGTGACGTCGGGCCAGTGGGGGTAGATGCGCGGGAGCGTGTATTTGAGGACGAGGACGGCGCCGGCCATGCCGTAAGTGACGAGAAAGGCCACCAGCGGGCGCACGTTCCGGCCCCGCCAGGCGAGGATCGCCGCGAGTCCGAGCGCGATGCCGCCGAGCAGGCCGCCCTGACCGAGCCGGTTGGTCTGGACGGTGACCACGTACGCCCAGTAGGGGCGGTTGGCGTCGGAGACGTCGCGGATCCAGACGTCGAGGTCGACCAGCGGGCTGGGCCATGCGAGCGGGATCGTCAGGGCCACGAACGCGACGGCCAGGGCGATCTCGGGGATCCACGAGCGCGGCCGCTTGAGGACGAAGGGCCGCCAGGCCTCCGGGGCGGCCTCGGTGCGGCGCTGGTCTGCGGCGGTCACGGGCGTAAGCCTAGCGACCGGAATGAACCCCACGAAACCGATACCGCACTACAGGACGGAAAAGAACAGGGGCGCCCGCGAACGGGCGCCCCTGAACAGGAAAGGAACGGCGGGTTACAGCCCGGCCACGTCCGCCTGCTTCGCGCGGACGGCCTCAGCGGCCTCCTTGAGGTTCGCGAGCTCGTCGTCCTGCAGCGGAGTCTCGACGACCTTCTTGACGCCCTCGGCGCCGATCTGGGCGTTGACACCGAGGTAGACGCCGGAGATGCCGTACTCACCGTCGACCCACGCGCACACGGGCATGACCGCGCCCGAGTCCTCTGCGACGGCCTTCGCCATACGGGCGGCGGCGGCCGACGGGGCGTAGTACGCCGAGCCGGTCTTCAGCAGCGCCACGATCTCGGCGCCGCCGTTGCGGGTCTTGGTGACGAGCTCCTCGACCTTGTCGGCCGGGAGCAGGTCGGCGAGCGGCTTGCCGTCCACCGACGACTGGCTCGGGACGGGCACCATGGTGTCGCCGTGCGAGCCGAGCGTCAGCGTGGTGACCGACTTGACCGGGACCTGGAGCTCCTCGGCCACGAAGTTGGTGAAGCGCGCGGTGTCGAGCATCCCGGCCTGGCCGAGGACCCGGTTCTTCGGGAAGCCCGAGGCGAGCTGCGCGAGCGCGGTCATCTCGTCCAGCGGGTTCGAGACGACGATGATGACGGCGTTCGGGGAGTGCTTGACGAGGTTCTCGGTGACGCCGCGGACGATGCGGGCGTTGACCTCGAGCAGGTCCATGCGGCTCATGCCGGGCTTGCGCGGCAGGCCCGCGGTGATGACGATGACGTCGGAGCCGGCGGTCTTCTCGTAGCCGTTGCCCTCGTTGTCGGTGGTGGCGCCGACGACCTTGGTCTCGAAGCCCTCGATGGTGCGGGACTGGTTCATGTCGAGGGCGATGCCCTCGGGCTTGCCCTCGACGATGTCGGTGAGGACGACCTCGTCGAACACGTCGTACTCGGCCAGGCGCTGGGCGGTGGTGGAGCCGTAGAATCCGGCGCCGACGACCGTGACTTTCTTACCCATCGAATGCTCCTCTGCATTAAGGCGCCTGTCTGGTGCGCAGGCCCTCGGGTTGGTGCGGCGGCGCGTGCGTCGCCGTGGACTGCCAGGTGAATGGCGGGCTACACGAGAGTAACCAGGTCTGTTCGTCCACGCTATGACCCTCGTCTCGGGTGTCGCATCCGGCCCCTGACCGGGTGGCGGAGGCCTCCAAAAGCGAACGGCACCGGTGTGAGGAGGCGGGGTTGCAGGGACGGGGGATGATGTCGGGACGGATTGGCGCTGGCGGGGTGTCGGAAAATCCGTCGCGCTGCCGCGTCTCGAAGCGTGGGCAGTCATTGACAAGTCCTATTGATTTAGTGGACTATTTCAAGGCCGTTTGAATCCGAGGGAGCCCCGCGTGCTGTTCGCGACCACCATCCTCTCCGCCGTCGCAGCGGGCTTCGTAGCCCAACTGGTCGACGGCAGCCTCGGCATGGGCTTCGGCACCATCACGATGACGTTCCTGCTCGGCCTCGGCATCGCCCCGGCGGTGGCCTCGGCCTCGGTGAACGTCGCGACGATCGCCACCGGCGCCGTCAGCGCGGTCTCGCACCACCGGCTCCAGAACGTCCACTGGCCCACCACAT
The DNA here is from genome assembly GCF_042647865.1 of Glycomyces rhizosphaerae. Taxonomy (NCBI): domain Bacteria; kingdom Bacillati; phylum Actinomycetota; class Actinomycetes; order Glycomycetales; family Glycomycetaceae; genus Glycomyces; species Glycomyces rhizosphaerae. The sequence goes on along the minus strand of NZ_JBHRWO010000007.1, from coordinate 207,953 downwards.
TGAAGCTCGGCATCCCCGGCGCGGTCGGCGGCTTCGCCGGCGCCTGGGCGCTCGCCTCGCTGACCCGGCTCGACGCGGCCACCCCCGTGACGAGCGCGATCCTCATCGCGCTCGGCGTGGTCATCGTGTGGCGCTTCATGAAAGGCAGCGGCGCGGGCCACGGCCCGATCCGCTCCGGCTTCGCGATCCCCACGGGCCTCGTCGGCGGCTTCCTCGCCGCCGTCGGCGGCGGCGGCTGGGGCCCGGTCACGATGCCCATCACGCTCACGACCTCGCGCCTCGAGCCGCACCGCGTGGTCGGCTCGGTCTCGACCGCGCAGGTGTTCGCCTCCGCGGCAGCGGTACTCGGCTTCTGGATGGCCGTACCGGAGACGCTGACGGTGCTGTGGCCGGTCGTGATCGGCATGGCGGTGGGCGGCATGGCCGCCGCGCCGCTGGCCGCGTGGCTGACCCGCAAGATCCCCACGGCGAAACTGGGTTCGACCATCGGCATGCTCGTGGTGGCCCTGAACCTGCGCACCCTCCTGGGGAACTTCAGCGTCCCGTGGCCCGTCGTGACGGCCCTGTACCTCGCACTGGCGGCGGCCTGGGCACTCGTGCTGGTCGCGCCGAAGCGCAAGGCCGCAGCGGAACCCGTAGAGGCCGAAGCCTAAGCAGACAACGAAGAGGCCCGGACCGATCGGTCCGGGCCTTTCCGTGTTCGGGGGCTAGCTGATCTGGTAGGAGCCGGCGCGGTTGGCCCAGCCGATGGTGTCGAGGTTGGCGAGGTTGTCGATCCAGGTGGAGGAGGCGCCGGACAGGGTCACGGTGTCCCAGAGCTTGATGTCGCACGAGCGGTAGGTGTGCACCGAGCTGGCGCGGTTGTTCCAGTTGGCCGCGTCCAGGTAGTCCACGCTGAATTCGACGGGCGAGTACGCAGCGGAGCAGGTGTAGCTGCCGTCGGCCACGAACGAGCGGGTGCCGCCGGCGGGGTCGTAGTTCGTGCGGTCGTACAGGGTGATCAGCGTGACCGACTGGATGCCGACCTCTTCGGCGGCGGCCGCGTCAGCGGCGAAGGCCTTCGACTGGGTTGCGGCGCAGGTGATCTCGTCGGTGCTGAGGTTGACGACGCAGTGGTCGGCCACGGCCCTGGCCTGCGCGGCGCCGGGCGCGAACGCCAGGAGCCCGAGGGCGCTCATGAGGGACAGCGCGAGAGCGGTCAGCTTGCGCTTGCGGCCTTGGGGGGAATGGTGCAGAGGTTCACTCATGCCCGAATCCTAATCGACCGGACGCCGAGTGCGTAAGCCCCGCAAGGTAACAGAAAAGGCCCGGACCGGTGAACGGTCCGGACCCACTTCATCACGGCCGCTAGAACGCCCGCGCTGGAGTTCCCGGGCTATGACGATCCGCCGGATCCGGTCGGCGCCTTCGTAGACCTGCGCGATCCTCGGCTCATCCGGCGTCCTCGCAGCCGGAGTCGAAGTCGGAGTCCCACCACGTCGCTTTGCCGCTCGACGCTCCCTCGGGGTCCTCGTTCGGGCCGATCCCGAAACTGCCGTCCGCACCGAAATACGGGTACAAGGCTTCCAGCGGGATACCGCAGTCGACCACGACCTCCTCGCCGGTGTCTTCATTGGTCACGGTGAGCCGGGCGATCCCGGGTTCCCTCGTGGCGAGGATCATCTCTTCGGTCGAGGTGGCGACGCCGCCCAGGCTGGTGAGCGCAGCCCGCGGATATGTCGTTATCTCCCAGGCCTTCTCGAAGTCGTCGCCCTCGTCGCCGAGGTGGTCATCGACCCGGCGGTCCGGGAGGCCGAAGGGACAGCCGAATCGTTCCGGCCCGCCTTCGGCCGAAATGCAGTCGTCCAGGTAGGCGGCGAGGCGCTCGTTCACCGCGTCTTCGGCCGCGACCATGATCGCGAGATTGAAGAACTGCCCGCCCCCGGTTCCGGTCCCGAACACCGTGTCGCCCAAGACGATCACCGGTGCGCTGTGCGATTCCAAGACATCCGGCGACGCTTCCCGGTAAGGCTGATAGACGCCGGGCAGGAACGAGAAGGAGAGGACGCCGGCCTCCGATTCCACCGGCACCGAGTGGCCGTTCATCTCGAAGTAAGGGAGCAAGGGCTGCGAAATGTCCAGCTCGGCGAATGCATTCTTGATGCGCCATGCACCATCGATGCGATCCAACTCGTACTCCTCGGTCACGGCCGTCGCCTCCGGACCCGTGATCGTCGCCAAGACCACCGCGGAGCCGGCGTCCGGCGACCAGATCTGGAGTCCGAGCGAGGTGATCTCCCAGTCCCCGCTGATCGCCTCCGGGGCGATGAAGTCGGTGCGCCCCTTCGGCTCGTTCAGTGCGATCGCCAGCGCGGTGTCCACATTGCCGTCCCGCGAGGCCTCCAAGAACGCGCGGACCGTTTCGACCGGTTCATCGGCATACCCGCGGGCGATCGTCCACCGCCCGAGGACGACTGCGGCGCCGGCCGTCAACGCGACGGCGATGACCAGGGCGAGGATGCGACGGGTGCTGGAGCGCAGGGGCACGTCGGGCCAATACCGTCGGCGGCGCTCTTGCGGTCGGATTCTGCGGGCCACCATTGCTTTCCCAGGGACTCAGGGGCATTCGGCACTCACCGTACAACGGCGGTTCCATTCGGTGGTGTCGCGCTCCTACCATGGATCGGTGCGACCGCCCCGAATCCCCAGCCGCTTCAACCCGGTCCGTGCCTGCTCCCGATTTCCCGACTCGATGCTCGTCGTGGCGGCGGTCGCGGCCGTCCTCACCTTCCTCGTGGTCCTCGGCTGGACTCCGAGGCAGGAGGGCTTCGTTGATCATCAGCACTATGAGGAGGCCCATGACCCGTCGTTCGTCGCCAGCGGGTATCGGCTTGTCGAGGATGCGGCGGTGGGCGCGGAGATCGGCGTCGCCGACGTCGTTTTCCGCGCTTCGGAGGACGGCGAGTTCGTGAGTTGGGCCGCCTCTTTCGCCAACCCGCACACCGAATATGCCGCGACCTTCGTCATCGAGGTGACGGCGGTCGGCGGAGACGAGACCGAGACGGCGGAGTTCGAGGCGTTCACGCTCGAGTCCCCGCTGCGGTCGGACGAGTCAGTCGCCTTCGGCGGCGCCGTGTCGATCGGTGACTTCCCGGACGTGACCGAGGTGACCGTGTCGATTTCCGACCTCGCGTGGTTTGCGGTCGAGGGCGCCGAGCCACGCCCGACACGGGAGCTCATCGGCGTCCTGGTCGAAGAGATCGAGATCGCCTCCGACCACTCCTCCGCGACCTTGCACCTCACGGTCGAGAACTTCGCAGGCTACGCGCTCGAGGTCGACTTCTACGTCCTGTTCCACGACGCGAACGACGTGCTCCTCGGCGGCGCCGAGGCGAGCGGCTCCACGGGCGATGTACTGCCGCCCGGTACCTCCACTCGCGTGTTGGAGATTCCCCGGTTCTCCGAACCACCCGCGGGTGCCGACCTCGAACGCACCGTGATCTTGGTGCCCTGAAATGAGATCGGGCCGGCACGACGATTCGGAGCCGGCGCGGTGGCGACCGCGGCCTCAACTACCAGCCGGACAGAACTGAGGCAGAACCGGAGCACTTCCAGTTCTGCCTCTTTGCTCTCCGCCGAGCCTGATCTTCAAACACTCGGTTCGGTCATGTGGCCTCTTGCCAGCTTGAACGCTAGAACGCCCTGCCGCGCTGGAGTTCGCGGGCGATGACGATCCGCTGGATCTGGTTGGTGCCCTCGTAGATCTGGGTGATCTTGGCGTCGCGCATCATGCGTTCGAGGGGGAAGTCCTGGGTGTAGCCGTAGCCGCCGAGGACCTGGACCATGTCGGTGGTGATCTGCATGGCCGCGTCGGAGGCGAAGCACTTGGCGGCGGCGCCGAAGTAGGTGAGGTCGGCGTCCCCGCGCTCGGAGCGCGCGGCGGCCGCGTAGGTGAGTTCCCTTGCGGCGCTGATCTTCATGGCCGCGTCGGCGAGGATGAACTGCACGCCCTGGAACGCGGCGATCGGCTTGCCGAACTGCTCGCGTTCGGCCGCATAGGAGGTCGCGGCGTCCAGCGCGCCCTGGGCGATGCCGAGGGCCTGGGCGGCGATGGTGACGCGGGTGTGGTCGAGGGTGCGCATGGCCAGCGAGAAGCCTTGGCCCACTTCGCCGATGAGGCGGTCGGCGGGCAGGCGCACCGAGTCGAAGTAGACCTCGGCGGTCGGGGAGCCCTTGATGCCGAGCTTCTTCTCGGGCTTGCCGAAGGAGACGCCGGCGTCGCCCTTCTCGACCACGAACGCGGAGATGCCCTTGGCGCCCGCGCCGGGCTCGGTGACGGCGAAGACGGTGTAGAACTCGCTGACGCCCGCGTTGGTGATCCAGCGCTTGACGCCGTTGAGGACCCAGCCGCCGGTGCCTCCAACGCCAGTGTCGCGGACGGCGCGGGTGGTCATCGAGGCGGCGTCGGAGCCCGCCTCGGGTTCGGAGAGGCAGTAGGAGAACATCGCGTCGCCCGCGGCCACCGGCGGCAGGTAGGCGCGCTTCATCGCCTCGGAGCCGTCGAGCAGGAGCGGCAGCGAGCCGAGCTTGTTGACCGCGGGGATGAGCGAGGACGAGGCGCACGCGCGCGCGACCTCTTCGATGACGATCGCGGTGCCGAGCGCGTCGATGCCCGCACCGCCGTATTCGGCGGGGATGTGCGGGGCGTGGAGGTCGGCGGACTTGAGCGCTTCGTAGGACTTCTCGGGGAAGGTCGCGGTCGCGTCGGCCTCCGCGGCGTGCGGGGCGACCCCCGCGTCGCAGACTTCCCGAGTGGCCGCGCGGATGTCGGCGTACTCTTCTGGCAGCTGGTAGGGGCTGAACCCGGTGGACATCAATGGCTCCCGCGGTTGTTACTCGTCAGTAAGATAGGCCGAGTGTAACCCACCGGAGTCATCACCGGTGATGGACGCCACCGCGAATTACCCATGGCTTCCCTGCAACGTCAGGCGAAGTTCATGCGTGAAGCTGAATATACGACTGCGCAGGCCATAGTCGCATTCACGTACAATTCGAGGTCGCCGCGCACGGACCCACCGCACGTACGCAAGGGCGCCGCCCCACCGGGCCGCCCGCCGATCGATAACAGACAGGGCACGCAACAGATGGTCAACGCGATCACTACCCCCTCGCAGAACACCACGACCCGGCCCCGCATCTCCTTCCTCGGATGCGGCTACCTCGGGGCGACGTACGCGATCTGCTTCGCAGAACTGGGTTACGAGGTGATCGGATACGACGTCGACGCCGCCAAGATCGAGTCCTTCACCGCAGGGGTCCTCCCGATCCACGAGCCGGGCCTGCCCGAGCTGCTGAAGAAGAACCTCGACTCGGGGCGCCTGCGCTTCACCACGGACGTCCAGTCCGTCGCCGACTTCGCCGACGTCCACTTCATCTGCGTGGGCACCCCCCAGCGCAAGGGCGAGCACCGCGCCGACCTCTCCTACATCGAGTCCGCGGTCGTCGACCTCTCCAAGCACCTGAGCCGCAAAGTGCTCATCGTCGGCAAGTCCACCGTGCCCGTCGGCACCGCCACCTGGGTCCAGGAGCTGGTCGACCGCCACGCCCCCGAGGGCCTCGGGGTCGAGGTCGGCTGGAGCCCGGAGTTCCTCCAGGAGTCGAACGCGATGCACGACGTCCTGCGCCCCAACCGGATCGTCTACGCCGCCCAGTCCGAGTGGGCCACTCAGCTGCTCAAGGACGTCCACCGCGGCATCCTCGAACTCGCCGCGGTCGAGGACCGCGAGGTCCCGGTCGTGGAGACCGACCTGGCCACGGCCGAACTCGTGAAGGTCGCCGCGAACGCGTTCCTGGCCACCAAGATCTCCTTCATCAACGCCATGGCCGACCTCAGCGAGGCGGCCGGGGCGGACGTGGTCGACCTGGCCAGGGCCATCGGCTACGACCAGCGCATCGGCAACAAGTTCCTGCGCGCCGGCATCGGCTTCGGCGGCGGGTGCCTGCCCAAGGACATCCGGGCGCTCTCGGCGCGCGCCGGCGAACTCGGCGTGGGCGAATCGTTCCGGTTCCTCGACGAGGTCGACTCGGTCAACACGCGCCGCCGCTCGCTCACCGTGCGGGCCGTCGCGAACCTGGCGGGCCGGACCTCGGGCCCGAACGGGCCGGACCTCTCGGGCGTGCGGATCGCCTACCTCGGTGCGACGTTCAAGCCCGACACCGACGACATCCGCGACTCGCCGGCGCTGGACATCGCCCGGCGCCTGCGCGCCGCGCGCGCCGACGTGGTCGTGTACGACCCGGAGGGGCTGGAGAACGCGAAGGCGTTCGCGCCGGAGCTGAGCTTCGTGAAGACCCTCGCCGAGGCGGTGTCGGGCGCCGACGTGGTGTGCGCGATGGTGCCTTGGGAGGAGTTCCGGACCCTCGACCCGGAGGCCTTGGGGCAGCAGGTGGCCGAGCGGCGCATCCTCGACGGCATGAACGCCTTCGACCCGGAGCAGTGGAAGAAGCACGGCTGGTCCTACCAGGGCATCGGCCGCTAGACTCGAAGACGCGAATTCCCCGAACCGCCTGGCGCGCACGACGTGCCGGGCGGTTCGTTATTTGCGGCGTTTCGCGGCGCTTGCCTTCAAAACGGACATTTGAAGAACCCCCGACGACAACCCTGACGCAGGGGTACGACAGTTTCCCGGGTCGATCAGGGTGCGAGCTTCACTCGCGTGAAGGGCCAGGCGTGCGGGGGGCGTTCGATGAGTTCTTCAGGGGGGTCGGGGAAGCGGCGGGGCGGGTTGTCGCCGTTGACGATCACGACGACCCGTTCGCCCGCGATGAACACCTCGGTGCGCAGTTGGGGATCGGTGATGGCGTGCACGCCTTCGTCGAGCACCCAGCGCAGCAGTTCGGCCCCGCGCCCTTCGGCGGCCTTGGCCTCCCACATCAGTGTGTCCACCCGCTACTCCTCTGCTGCGTCAGGGCCGCGCAGGCCGTCCCAGCGCCGGGCCTTCGCGTACTCCAGTCCGAACTGGTCGAGCGTGCGTGCCACCACATGGTCCACGATGTCGTCGATCGTCTCAGGCCCGTTGTAGAAGGCGGGCACCGGCGGCAGCACGACCGCGCCCATGCGCGAGAGCGCCAGCAGGTTCTCCAGGTGGATCTCCGAGAGCGGGCTCTCGCGGGCCAGCAGCACCAGGCGGCGGCGCTCCTTGAGCGTCACGTCCGCGGCCCGTCCAATGAGGCCCTCGGTGTAACCGGTGCGCACGGCCGCGACGGTCTTCATCGAGCACGGCGCGATGATCATCCCGTCCGTGCGGAACGAGCCCGAGGATATCGGTGCGGCCTGTTCCCCAGGGCCCCAGGCGAAATCGGCCAGCGCGGTCACTTGGGCGGCCGAGTACGGGGTCTCCAGCCGGAGCGTGGTGCGGGCCCAGCGGCTCATGACGAGGTGGGTCTCCACGCCGTCGATCTCGCGCAGCGCTTCGAGCAGCCGGACGCCGAAGATCGCGCCGGTCGCTCCCGTCATGCCGACGACGAGTCTCATCGCCCCTCCTCGATTTCCCTGCATTGTGGTACAGGACACTTACAATCACGGCATGGGTCGTCACAAACTGGGCATTGCGGCAGCGGTCGCCGCCTTGCTCGTGCTCGCCTGGGTCTGGCCCGAGGGCGACGCGCCGCCAGCGGATGCACTGACAACCGCGACTGAGCCTACTGTGTCGGAGGCTCCCGCGCCCGCGAGCGAGGGCGATGGGGAGGCCGACGACACGGATTCGCCCGAGGCGTCCGAGTCCGCTCCGGAGGCGAGCGATCCGGCGTCCTCATCGGAGGCCCCGCCCACACCTGCGCCGCCGGCGGCCGACCCGGCCGCGAACTCCTACGACGGGCCGCTGGGTACCCGCAACCGCACCGGGGACGACTCCGTGGCGCTGACGTTCGACGACGGGCCGTCGCCTGAGTGGACGCCGAAGGTCCTCGACATGCTGCGCGAGCGCGGGATCAAGGCGACGTTCTGCGTGATCGGGGCCTACGCGGAGGCGTACCCGGAGCTCGTGGCGGACATCGCCCGGGAGGGGCACACGCTGTGCAACCACTCGTGGTTCCACGAGTTCGACCTGGGCAAGGGCAGCGAAGAGGCGATCCGGACGAACCTGCAGCGCACGAACGACGCCATCGCGAGGGCCGCGCCGGGCATCGAGATCAAGTACTTCCGCCACCCGGGCGGGCAGTGGACGGACCGGGCGATCGCGGTCGCGGCGGACATGCGCATGGAGTCGCTGCATTGGACCGTGGACCCCTCGGACTGGGACAAGCAGAAGACTGAGGCGCAGATCAGGAGCCACGTGCTCGACCAGAGCGGGCCGGGCGCCATTCTGCTGCTGCACGACGGCGCCTCGAACCAGAAGAACATGTGCGAGGCGCTGGAGTCGATCTTCGCGGAGTTCGAGCAGCGCGGCTACGCGTACACCGGGCTGTAAGCGGCACAACGAGACAGCGGTGCCGTGCATCGAGCACGGCGCCGCTTCGTTTGGCGACCGGGTCAGGCGACCGCCCTCGGTGGGCCGGTCGGGTGTCAGTGGAGGTCGGCGGGCATCTTGCGGCCGGGCAGGAGCGCCAGGAACGCGAGTGCGAGGAGGCCGACGCTCATGCCGGCCTGGACGGGGAAGGCGAGGCCGAGGAGGCCGCCGCCCGAGTTGTCGTCGCCGCCGGAGTCCCTGGGGCCCGATTCGGGCGAGGCGCCGCCGTTCGACGGGTCGGGCCCGCCGTCGCCGTCGCCGTCCTCGCCGTCGGTGTCGGAGGTGCCGTCGCCGTCGTAGCTGGGACTCGGGGTGGGCGAGCCGGGCGGGATCGGATACGTCTCGTCCGCGTTCGTCCAGTCCACTTGGGAAATCGTGGAATGGTTCTGGGCCGCGGTCCCGTCCGGCAGTGCACTCGACAATGCGCTACCGAGAATCGCGGGCAGCGAAAAGAGACCCACCACCCCGATCACGGTCGCGGCGAGCACCAGACGCGAGAGCCGGAACTTGCGCACAGGTACACCTTAGTCGTGGAACACCAGCGGCGCTCGCCTGTCGGGGCATGTAACCCGAACGAGTTCGCTTGGCGGTCAAGCACGAAGGCCCGATCGGGCCCAAAACGCGTGCAGCGGTCAGGTTACGGGCTCAGGCGGCGGCCGCGCGGGAGGCGCGGATCGTGCCTGCCACAACGGCCCCGACGAAGACCGCGGCGACATAGACCGCGAGCGCCCCGTAGACCACAGTGGCCACTACCGGAACGGTGGCCACAGCCACCCCCGCGGCAATGAGCGCGATGAGACTCCGTGCGGGCCAGCCGAGACCGAGATCGCGCCTAGCCACCGGCGAGGCGGCCTTGTCGAGCCCGGCGGCCAGATCGTAGAAGTACAACGCGATCACCGTGAGGAGCACGTACAGCACCGGCCAGGACACCCCGGCGGCGATCCCGGCCGCGCAGATCACGCCCAGTTCGACCGCGCGGAGCCCGGCCGGAATGAACCAGTCGAGCAGGCCCTCGTGATCCGTGCGGGCCACCGAGGCGGCCAGCACGAGCGCGAGCCCGGCGAGCCCGAACGGCACCCACGGCGGCGTACCGAGCGCCGCGGCGAGCACGGCCCCTCCGGCGCTGAGGACCGCCGCAGCAGTGGCGGCGAACGGCGTCATGTCGCCGCCGACGGGACTGCGGGGCACGAGCTTGCCGAGCGGCCCGTCGTCGCGGTGCGCGGACCGGTCGGGCCTGCGCAGGGCCGCGGTACGGGCGGCCAGGGACCTGAGCGTGCGTCCCGCGGTCGTGTACCCGAGGGCGAGGAGCTGCCAGGCGAGGAGCGCGGTGAGCGCCGTGCCGGGCCCGAAGGCGACCGCGGCGACGGCGAGGAGCAGCCAGCGCTCGCCCACGGGGGCGACGATGGTCCGCTTGATCCAGTACAGGGGCGTGCGGTGCGCGCCCATGACCTGCTCCGAGGCGGAGCCGAGGCGCTGGCCGAGGTGGGCGGCGCGGCCCACGGGCGGCGCGGATTCGCGTTCCCGGGCCTGGCGGACGACGGCGGTGTCGAGGAGCACGGCGTACCAGGTGTCGGCGGTGTGCCGGATGGTCTGGGTGGCCATGGCGGCGATCGCGAGGCCCCACGCGGCGGGCGCGGAGGCCCCGCTCGCGACGGCGCCGGCGGCGAGGCCGGCGTAGATGAGGAATTCCTTGGAGCGGTCGGCCATCATGTCGAGCCAGCCGCCGAAGGAGGAGAAGTTCTGGGTGTAGCGCGCGAGCTGGCCGTCGACGCAGTCGAAGACGAAGCTGAGGTACATGAGGGCCGCGGCGGCGATGTACCACCAGGACCAGCCGGTGGCGAAGATCGCGGCGGCGCCGATGGCGAGGGTGATGGAGACCCACGTAATGGGGGTGGGGGTCCAGCCGAGCCGGGCGGAGAGTTTGACGAGCCAGGGGGTCCAGGTCGAGACCGCGTAGGTGGCGAAGAAGTCGTCGTCGTGCTTGATCGCGTTCTTCAGCCGCCAGGCGTCCATGTCGACGGCCTCGAACGCGCTGATGACCTCGCGGGCCTCGTCGGCATTGTCGACCTGGCGGTGCTCGAGGCCTGCGGTGGCGTAGACGTTGACGGGGATCGCGCGGGCGTGGAGGGCGGCGAGCATGGACTCGAACGCGTCGCCGTCGGCGCGGCGCGGCCAGTGCCGGCGAAGCCGGGCCAGGTGCGCCGCGGAGACCTTCAGGAGGCCGCCGAGGCGGAGCGGTCCGGGCCCGGGGCCGGTGACCAGGCCGCGTTCGACGTTGACGGGCGCCGCGACAGGGTCGTAGGAGCCGACGAGGACGCCCGAGCGCCTTGAGGAGTCCGACAGGACCGTCGCCACGGTGGTCTGCGAGGCCACCAGGTCGGCGTAGGCGAGGAACAGCGTCCCGCCCGAGCCGCCCTTGTCGGTGGCGTACGCGAGTTCGCTCAGGTGCCTGAGGTCGGCATCCGCGTCGATCGACTCGATCTGGGCGGCCTTGACCGGCCGGTCCGTCCCGGGCCGGGTGAGCACCGTGACGTCGTCGCAACCGGCCTCGCGAATCTGCGCGATGAGCCGGTCGACGACCGTGGTGTCTTCCTCTATTTCGGCGTGGCCGCCCGGAGCCGGCAGAATGACGGCTCGGCTCACGTGGCCGCCTCGGCCGCTCCGGGGACGAGGGCCGGAGCGGCGGCCCGCTCTGCTGCCGCCTTCGCGGCCGCTTCACGCTTCTTCTTGTCGGCCTTGGCCTTCGCGTCGCGCTCTTCGGCCGCCTTGTAGGAGTCCAGGGCTTCCTGGACGGTCCCGTCGGTCACGAGCGTGCCCGCGTCGAGGAAGATGCCGCGTTCGCAGTACTTCTTCAGGTCGCCTTCGGAGTGGGAGACGAACACGAGGGTGCGGCCCTGGTCGAGCAGGCCCTTGATGACGGCCTGGCACTTGCGCTTGAAGGCCGCGTCGCCGACGGCGAGGGCCTCGTCGACCAGGAGGATCGGGTGCGGCAGCTGGGTGATGACCCCGAAGCCCAGACGCACCTTCATACCGGACGAGTAGTGCTTGACAGGGGTGTCGATGAAGTCCTCGAGCTCGGAGAAGTCGACGATCTCGTCGAACTTCGACTTGATCTCCTTGTTCGACATGCCGTGCAGCGCGCCCACGAGGTTGACGTTCTCGCGGCCGGTGAGGTCGCCGGAGAACCCGGCGGACAGGGCGATGAGCGGGGCGACGCGGCCCTCACGGCGCACGTAGCCCTCGTCGGGGATGAGGACGCCGGTGATCAGGCGCAGCAGGGTGGACTTGCCGGTGCCGTTGCGGCCGATGATGCCCACCGCGTCGCCGGGGAAGATGTCGAAGTTGACGTGGCGCAGGGGCCAGAAGTCCTGCGCCGCGACGCCCTTCTGGTTGGCGGCGCGCCGGACGAAGAGGTCCTTGACGCGCCCTTTCTTCTGCTTGCCTTTGGCGAAGCAGATCCCGAGGTCACGAGCCTGAATGATCGGCTCTTCCATGGGGGCGGCCCTCCCGGAGCAGGTGGTTGACACAGCGCGCCAATAGTACCGCCCGGTGGTTTTCACCAGCTCGCGGCAGATCCGAGAGCTTTCTCATGACCGCGCCGGGGCCCGCCGCGCAGGTCCGCACCGGCCGCCGTCAGGCGCTGCGGTCCCCGCCGGAGGCGTGGCGGCGCTCCGCTGCCAGGCGTTCGACCTCGAACGCGGCCAGGATCCGGCGCAGCGTGACCTCGGCGCGCTCGGCCGAGGCGCGCGCCTCGAGACGGGTCTGGCGGCTCTCGTTCCACACCAGGCCCAGGGCCCCCAACGTGACCAGGCTCATCAACGATGAGACGGCCCACACCAGGCGCTGGTCGCCGAAGAGCGCGACGGCGAGCAGCCCCAGGGCCGCCAGGATCGCGGCGACGGCGGCCACGCGCAGCGGCGAGGGCCGACCGAGCCGGACGTAGACGGCTTTGAGCTTCTTCTTCATGGGGAGGCGCACTCTCATCTGGCGACAGGGCTGTCAACGGCGGAACTGGCGGCGGCGTGCTCGGCGACGGCATCGGACAGCAGACCCGACACGAGCTTGCGGTACGAGTCGTGGCTGAACCGCTCGCGCACCCGCTGCTGGGCGAGCGCGCTGCGGGCCAGGAACCGGTCCGGATCGGCGTAGAGCCCGTCCACCAGACCCACCACTTCGGACGGTTCGCAGTACAGGGCCGCATCCCCGAACGTGGCCTCGAAACGCGGCGGCAGCACGGTCACGCACCCGGCCGCGAGCGCCTCCAGGACCGCCCGGCCGAAGGCCTCGTACTGCTGCGGATGCGGGAAGTAGATCCAGAAGTCCAGCTGGTAGAGGAACGAGTCGACATCGGTCTCGTCGAAGCCGTAGCAGGTCCACGCCGACGGCGGGTCCTCCCCGGTGATGCGCGCGACCGAAGCCGCACCGCCCATCACGCGCACGTCCCAGCGCCCGTCCCCCGGATAGACCAGCGGCAGGTCCTCGGCCGCGGGCCACTTCGTCCAGTCGTCGCGCGAATGGCGCCCGACCACCGGCATCACCGACCGGAACCCCGCACGGGCCGGCGCGATGTCGGCCGTGTCGAGGATCCCCGGCATGTCGAAGTCCGCCATACGCCCCGGAGCCAGATCGGCGAGGGCCTCGCGGACCTGCGGGCCCTGCGGCACCCACAGCGGCGCCACCCCGAACATGTCGGTCGCATTCGCGTGGCACGCATCCGGCACGTACCGGATGTCCGAACCGTCCCGTTCATGCGGCGCCTGGTTCGCCAGCACCACCATCCGCTTCGGACGCACCGCAGAGCGCTCGCCCGAACGGAACTGCAGGATCGGCGGGTACCGCAGCACCAGCAGGTCGCACACCACATCGTCGGTGACCAGCACCTGCTCCACGAGCCCCTCGTTGACGAGCCGCTGGAACGGCCCGCACATAGGCCGGTCCTCCACGGTCATGTGCCGCCACGACTCCAGGTGCATGACCGCGACGGACATGCCCTCGGCCTTGAGCGCCTTGATCTCCTCGATCGTCGACTTCTGCGGGCCGCCGAACGGACGCCAGTCGAGAGCGAACACGACGTCGAAATGCCGCTGCCGCTGCGCCTCGCGGGCCACCGCCGCGTGGTACGGCGCCCAGAACGGGCGCCGCGCCGGCGACTTCGGCAGATACGGATCGGCGCCCTCGCGGATCTCCTGGTGCCACAAAGGGTACGAGGACTGGTAAGCGCGGCGCGACGGGTGCTTCCAGCCGGGACCGAACTCGTCGCGGGACAGCGAACCGGGCGCCTGGCGCATCAGCGTGTCGCGGGCGCGCATCCGCAGCACCGCGCTGTCGCCGAACGCCGCCGAGACCCGCTGCAGGAACTCCGTGTCGGCGCCCTTGCGGATCTCGTCGTAGTAGCCGATCCGCTCGAGCACACTGCGGCGGAACATCATCGAGGCCGTGGACGCGGTCGTGAGGACCCGGCCCGGGCGGGTCACGGTGAGGTCCTCGTTGAACAGGAACGCCTCCCCGTACGTCAACTGCAGCTCCGGGTTGTCCAGCAGCGGGGCGATCGAGCGCGCCAGGCGACCCGGCGCGGCCCAGTCGTCCGAGTCCAGACCCGTCACGAAATCACCCGTCAGAGCGTCGAACGCGGTATTGCGGGCCGCGAACGTGCCCCCGTTGACGTCCCTGCGGATCACCCGGACGCGGTCGTCGATCGCGGCGGCCGCATCGAGCACCGCGTCGTACCCCTCCCCGGAAGCGTCGTCAACGACGAGCACCTCAAGGTTCGCCCAGACCCCCTCGACCAGCGACCTCACCGCCGTCAGCAGCGCCCGGCCGGGCCGATACGCCGTCATGACCACCGAGATCTTCGGACCCCACTGGATCTTCTTCATCGGCGCGGCGCGCAGCCGGTCGAACCAGGGCAGCAGCTCGCCGTCCGCCGAAGCCGGACCGAGCCGCAGCTCAGGATGGCCGCACAAGGCCCCGAGCCGCTTGATCCACGCGATCTCGTCCCCACCCGCATCCGGATGCGCCAGATCGGCCACCAACGCGCCCCGCTCGAACGCCGGCACATGCTTCCCATAGCGGCGCAACAGGTTCCGGGTCTTCACCACATCACCGAGCGCATACGCGAGCTGCACGTGAACGGCCGCCTCACGCGGACTCAAGCGCCGCACCCCGCCGGTCTCCAGCGCGAGATCGAACAGCGCCAACGCATCCCGCCGGTCCTGCTCACCACCGAACTGGAGGCCGACGACACGGGCGAGCGCCGCCAACGCCCCCGCGTTCACCTCGGCGTCACCCAGATCGCCCTTTCGGGCCGCCGCGAGCAGCCCGGGCAGGTCGAGCGTGCGGCAGGCGGCACGGGCCAGAAGATGGCGGGCGCCGGGCGAACGGGTGCGCAGCGCAGTGGCGGCCAACGTGCCGGGAGCCCGCTCACCCGCACGGACCAGGAGGTCGTCGGTGAGTCGGGCCGGATAGCGCGCGGTCTCGTCAGCTGCGTTCATCTCGTCCGTTCATCTCCAGGTTGCATTCAGCCCAGATCTTCGCGTGTCCAATGGCAATAAGGTTGAATTGAATGCGAACAATCGTCCTCACTCGCGTAAACAGATGGCGAACTGGGAAGCCGGTCAATCCTCATGATTGTCGCCGAGATATCGTGAGCGCGAAATGAACGACTCACCGAAACGCCCGCGCATCGTCCGCAACGACTATAGGGCTCTGCACCCGCCGACCTCGGGTGACTGGAAGCCGAGTCTCGCGGTGAGCGTCGTCATCCCGGCTTACGGCAGCCAGGACAAACTGGATCTGACATTGGCGGCCCTCGCCGCCCAGACCTATCCGTCGGATCTGATGGAAGTGATCGTCGTAGACGACAATTCCTCACCTCCGCTGCGTCTGCCCGAACTGCGGCCCGAACACACGCGACTGATCGTCACCACCGGTGAATCCTGGGGTTCGGCGCACGCGGTGAACACCGGCGTGAACCACGCGAACGGTCAGGTCGTCCTGCGCCTGGACGCCGACATGGTCGCCTACCGCGACCATGTGGAGGCCCACATGCGCTGGCACCACACCGCCGACTACCTCGCGGTGCTGGGCCACAAGCGGTTCATCGAATGGGAACCCGAGCGGCTCACGCCCGAGCAGGTGCACGAGAAGGTGCTCGTCGGCGAGGCCGAGGCCCTGTTCCCGATCGAGGACTCGCTGCCGCACTGGATCGAGGGCACGATCGCCGACCGCGCGCAGCTCACCGCGCACCGCACGGACAATTTCCGGGTCTTCATCGGCGCCTCCGGTTCGGTGCACCGCGACTTCTTCAAGACCGTCGGCGGCCTCGACACGGATCTGCGCCTCGGGTCGGACACCGAGTTCGCCTACCGCCTCGCCCAGGCCGGCGCCGTGTTCGTCCCCGAGACGACCTCGTCCGCCTGGCACCTCGGCATGCCGCAGATGCTCCAGAAATTCGACGCCGGCCGCCACCAGCGCGTGCCCTACATCGCCCAGCGGGTGCCGCTGCACTCCATGCGCCGCACCGCGCCCCCGCGCGCGTGGCGGGTCCCGCTGCTGGACATCGTGATCAACGTGAAGGACGCGAACGCGGCCGAGGTCGACGCGTGCGTCGCGCCGATCCTCGGCGGACCCGACGGCGACGCCAGGATCACCCTGGTCACCGGCCAGGGCCCGGCCCCGCAGGACCGCGCCTCGATCCTCGCCGGCGACGGCGCACAGCTGCGCCTGGTCGAAGAGCTGTACGACACCGAAGCGCGGGTCCGGGTCAGCTCCGAAGCCCCCGAACCCGATCCGGCCGTGCCGTACCGCCTCCTGCTGCCCAAGCCGGTCCCGTTGCGGCCCAACAGTGTCGGGAAGATGCTCACCGAAATGGAACGGGCCGACGCCGGGCTGCTCCTGTCCGCGCTGCCCGACGCGCCGCCCGCCCGCCTCGAACGCACCGCGGCCTTCGCCCGCGCCCGCCACATTACCGGCGGGGACGGCCTCGACCAGGTCGTGGCCGGGATCTGGGGCGCGTCGAACTACACGAACCTCGCTGCGGCCGAAGCGGACGGCACCGTCTTCGAGCCCCCGGCGCCCGACGCGGCCCGCCGTTTCGCGCGCCGCTTCCTCAACGCCCAGCAGCGCGCGCGCCTGCGCTCCTTCCTCAAACGGTGACCACGCCATGAACGACGCTCCCGTACTGCGCGGCAACGACTACGGGCCGCTGGTGCGGCCTTCCGGGGACCTGGCGCCGACGTTGAGCGTCAGCGTCGTCGTCCCGGCGCACGGGCAGCAGGACAAACTCGATGTGACGCTCGCTTCGCTTGCCGCCCAGACGTATCCGGCCGGTCTGCTCGAGGTGGTCGTGGTTGACGACGGCTCGGAGCCGGCGCTGCGACTGCCGGAGATACGGCCGGCGTCAACGCGGATCGTGCCGCCGCTGCCGGGCGGGTGGGCTTCGGCGCACGCCACGAACTCCGGTGTCGCGCAAAGCGACGGCGACGTGGTGCTGCGGCTCGACGCGGACATGCTGGTGTTCGCCGACCATGTGGAGTCGCAGCTGCGGTGGCATCACACCGCCGACTACCTGGCGGTGCTGGGGCACAAGCGGTTCGTGGACTTTTCGCCCGGCGACCTCGATCCGGCGGCGGTGTTCGACGCGGTGCAGGCCGGGAAGGCCGCCGAACTGTTCGACGCCGAGCGTTCGGAGCCGCAGTGGATCGAGCAGATCATCGACGCGACCGCGGGCCTGCGCCAAGCCGACCACCGCGCGTTCCGCGTCCTCGTTGGCGCATCGTTCTCGTTGACCCGCAAGCTGTTCGAAGCTTCGGGCGGCATGGATGCGGAGGTGCTGCTGGGGTCGGACACGGTCTTCGGGTACCGGCTGCACCAGGCGGGCGCGGTGTTCGTGCCGGACGACGACTCTTCTTCGTGGCATCTGGGTCCGCGGCAGATCGCCGAGCGCGGCGAGCTCGCGAAGGCCTACCGGCGCCCGCGGATCGCGAACCGCGTACCGGAGCTCGATCTCAAGCGCCCCAGGGCGTCCCGTAGCTGGGAAACCCCGCTCGCCGAGGTCGTCGTAGAGGCCGGCCCCGACCCCGCCCCCGAACTCGAGTCCCATGTGGACGCGATTCTGGCGGGCTCGGTGGCCGACGTCCGGGTGACGCTGGTCGGCGATTGGCCCGCGCCGCTTACTCACCGGCACAAGATGCTCGACGATCCGCGGCTCGCGGCGCGGCTGCTCCTGGAGTCCTTCCGGGGCGACGGCCGCGTGCGCTTCGCCGCGGAGCACGAACCGGATCCCAAGGTGCCGTATGTGATTCGTATCCCAGCCGAGGCCGTTCCGGGTCCGGAGGCGGTGGCGTCACTCGTGGAGTACGCGAACCGACACCGGCTGGGACTGGTCGAACTGGCGGTCCCCGAAGGCGTGATCCGCTTGGAGCGCACCGCTGCCGCGGCGAGGGCGAAGCACCTCGGCGTCGGGATCGACGCGGTGTGGGGCAGTGCCCGGCTCGCGGCGGGGCCGCTCGCCGAAGCGTTCGGCGGCGTCGCCGGATCAGGGACGGGAGACGCGCGGGGCGGGCAGCTTGGCCTGCGCGGGAAGGCCCGAGGCATCGTCCGGCGCGCTCTGCACCGCTGAACCGCTGACGACCGCACCGTTGATCGCCGAGGAGGCCTCGACCTCGGAGGCGGTGACCTCCGGCGCGGGCACTTCCTGCGGGTCGGTCCGGTTGACGCGCTTGGCGAGCCGGTAGACCTGCCGCAGGGCCTCGTAGCCGAGGTAGGCGCGGGCGGCCAGGAGCCGCTGCTTGAGCCCGGTGACGCCGTCGGCGGGCTGCCAGGCGTCGGGTCCGGGGTGGTAGCGGCGGTACAGCTCGGAGGTGCGGCGGAAGAACTCGCGGCGCTTCTTCGGCTCCACCCGTTCGGTGTTGCCGATGACGAGCAGCAGGTGCCAGACCATGTGGTTGAACAGGGCGACGCGCACGCCGGGGTCGTCGACGCCCTCGAAGTCGTCCCAGGTGCGCTGCCACTGCGTGAACACGTCGAAGTGGCGGTCGTCGCGGGTGCGGGTGATGGAGGACCCGGCCCGCTGGCGCCACTGGTAGCAGCATTCGACGACGACCGCGATCCGCTCGGCGCGGCGCAGCAGCGCATAGGTCCAAGGGATGTCGGTGTACCAGCCGGTGGGGAAGCCGAGGTCGATCCCATTGAGGAACTCGCGGCGGGAGACCTTCGTCCACGGGGTGTGGGTGTAGTCGACGATGCGCGGCCATTCGGTGAGCGTGAAGCCGCTCGGGTCGGCCGGACAGTGCTCGGCGAGCTCGGGGAGCTCGCCGGTCTCGATCGCTCCGGTGTCGCGCATCTTCTCGTGCTGGACGAGCACGACGTCGGGCCGGCGGGGGCCGGTGACGGCGGCGAGGACCCGCTCGACGGCGCCGGGCTTGAGCTCGTCGTCGGCGTCGACGAACCAGACGTAGTCGCCTTTCGCCTGGGCGAGACCGAAGTTGCGGGCCGGGCCGGACCCGGCGTTCGCCGGGGTCGTGATGACCTTGATGCGCCCGTCACGTGCGGCGTACCGCTCGGCGACGGCACGCGAGCCGTCGGGCGAGCAGTCGTCGACGACGACGATCTCGAGCCGGTCCCCGCCGCCGTCGACGTCGCCGTCGATGATGGTGTCGAGGCACCCGGCGAGGTATTCCTCGGCCTCGAAGACGGGGATGACAATGCTCAGAGCGGGCATGACTTGATACTAGCCCCAGCGGCACACCGTCATTGGCCGGTGAATGGGACCCCGGTCACGCCGCACATAGGGCATCGCCGCATGTAAACGGCCGATTTCCGCAACTTGTCAGATGCCATTCAGTCGGGCGTGGCGCGGATACGTGAATGGTGAACTCTTTCCGATCAAAAGGTAAACACCTTGACGAGGAACGGTCGCCTTGACTACAGGTGTCGGAGGAATGAACGAGTGACCAACAAGGATGGAAGTTTGCCCTGGTCAGGGCGAAGAAAATCCCTATTGCTAATGTGGGGCCCAACATCCAACTCCGCGCCTTGAATCGCAAAGGACTCCACTGTGGCAACTGTTGAGCAAGCGGCGAGCCCGATCGACCTGGTCGTAGTCGGACAGGGGTACGTCGGCCTTCCGCTGGCCCAGGCGGCGATCGCCAAGGGCCTCACCGTGGTCGGACTCGACCGCTCGCAGCGGGTGGTCGACGCGCTGAACGCCGGCTCCAGCCACATCGACGACATCGCGGACGCCGAACTCGACGTCATGCTCCGCGGCGGCTACACCGCCTCCACCGACGCGTCGCTGCAGGCTCGCGCCAAGGCGATCGTCATCTGCGTCCCGACGCCGCTGGGTGAAGCGGGCGGGCCCGACCTGGCCGCCGTCATCGGCGCGTCGCACGCCGCCGGGGCGCACCTCCAGCGCGGCGCCCTCGTGGTCCTGGAGTCCACGACGTACCCGGGCACCACCGAGGAGGTCGTCGCGCCGATCCTGCGCGAGGAGTCCGGTCTCGAACCCGGCGTCGACTTCCACCTCGCGTTCTCCCCCGAGCGCGTGGACCCGGGCAACCCGGTCTACGGGATCGTCAACACCCCCAAGGTGGTCGGCGGCCTCACCCCCGCGTGCACCAGTGCGGCGAAGGCCCTGTACTCGCAGTTCATCGACACCATCGTGGAGGCCAAGGGCACCCGCGAGGCCGAGATGGCGAAGCTGCTGGAGAACACCTACCGGCACGTGAACATCGCGCTCGTCAACGAGATGGCCGTGTTCTGCCGCGAGCTCGGCGTCGACCTGTGGGACGCGATCAACCTCGCGAAGACCAAGCCGTTCGGGTACCAGGCGTTCTACCCCGGGCCGGGCGTCGGCGGGCACTGCATCCCGATCGACCCGAACTACCTCTCGTACAAGGTGCGGACGCTGGGCTACCCGTTCCGGTTCGTGGAGCTGGCGCAGGAGATCAACAACCGGATGCCCGAGTACGTGGTCACCCGCGCGATGGCGAAGCTGAACGCGGACGGCCTGGCGCTTTCGCGCGCCCGCGTCCTGCTGCTCGGCGTCACCTACAAGCCCGACATCGCCGACCAGCGCGAGTCGCCTTCGACTCCGGTGGCGCGCAAGCTCATCGAGGCGGGCGCCGAGCTGGCCTACCACGACCCGCACGTGCCGGCGTGGAGCGTGGGGACGCAGCAGGTCGAGCGCGTCACCGAGCTCGCCACCGCCAAGGCCGACCTGATCGTCCTGCTCACCAACCACACCGACTATCAGCCCGAGGCCCTGCCGGCCGGGGTGCCGGTGCTCGACACGCGGGGTGCGCTGCGGGGCGTCGAGGGCGTCGAAACGCTCTAGCCCGCCTCGGACAGTCCCCCGCCCTCCCAGGGGGGGCGTCCCCTGCTCAAGTGTTCCGCGGGGGTCCGACAGAAAACCGTCCGTCTTACCGTCGTAAGTGGAACTGTCACCCGAAAGCGTGAAAGCACCGCCGCGAGGCTCACGCCTCGCGGCGGTGCTTCGTGTTCCCTGGTTTCCTTCAGGGTCTATGCGACGGCCCGGGCGAACTTGCGGGTCGCCCACCACACGAGCACGACCGCGAGCGCGCCGATGTAGGCGGCGGCCTGCCAGATCGCGTTCGCGCCCAGGTCGCCTTCGAAGAGCGAGCGGGAGGCTTCGACCGCGTAGTAGAACGGGTTGAAGTCGGCCACGTTCTGGAGCCAGGCCGGCGCCAGCGCCATCGGCAGCATGATGCCCGACAGCAGCATGATCGGCTGGACGAACGTGTTGAGGACCGGCGCGAGCGTGTCCTCGCTCTTGAGGACGATCGCCACCCCGTACGAGAGCGCGCCGAGCATGAACGAGGTCAGGATGATGATCCCGAACATGAGGAAGACGCCCGGCCAGTAGATGGTCAGGCCGCCGATCGGCGCGGCCAGGACGACCAGGAGCAGCGCCTGGATGAGCGTGGTCGTCACCGTGGCGAGGGTGCGCCCGATGAGGAGCGCCGCGCGGCTGACCGGGGTCACCCGCATCCGCTCGATGACGCCCGCGCGCAGTTCCGCGATGAGGCCGAAGCCGACGAACGTGGAACCGAACAGGGCCATCATGATGATCAGGCCGGGCACGAAGGTCTCCATGGCGCCGGCTTCGAAGCCGGGCGCGCCGTCGAGGCCGTTGAGCAGCGGGGCGAAGAAGATCAGGAAGTACAGCGGCTGGATCAGCATGACCACCAGCCACACCGGTTGCTTCAGGTTGAGCTTCATGGCCCTCGAGTAGACGAGCCAGGTGTCGCGAAGCGGCTTCATGTCAGTTCTCCTCCCGCAGCGAGCGGCCGGTCTGCTTCAGGAACACGTCGTCGAGGCTGGGCCGGTGCAGCTCGATGGACGCGGGGGCGATGTCCTTGGCGTCGAGGGAGCGCAGGAGCTCCGGCAGCGCGGCGGCGCCGTCGTCGACGTACATGCGCAGGACCGCGACGCCGGTGGCCGGGTCGGGGTCGCCCGCTTCGATCTCGCGGACGAAGTCCTTGGCGCCCAGGAGGTCGAGCGCTTCGGCGGCGCCCGCGGTGACGCCGATGGCGACGACGTCGCCGGCGACCTCCTTCTTGAGGTCGATCGGCGTGCCCTCGGCGACGATCTCGCCGTGGTCGATGATGGCGAGCCGGTCGCACAGGGCGTCGGCCTCGTCGAGGTAATGCGTGGTCAGGAAGATCGCGGTGCCCCGCTCGCGCAGGGCGCGGACCTCGTCCCACATGTGGGCGCGCGACTGGGGGTCGAGGCCGGTGGTGGGTTCGTCGAGGAACAGGAGCTTCGGCTGGTGCATGATGCCGAGCGCTATGTCGAGGCGGCGCTTCTGGCCGCCGGAGTAGGTCTTGACGTTCCGGTCGGCGAACTCGTCGAGCTGGAAGGCGCCGAGGACTTCGAGGGCGCGGGCGGCGGCCCGCTGCTTCGACATGCCGTACAGGCGGCCCTGCATGACCAGTTCCTCGCGGGCGGTGACCTCGCCCCAGGTGCCGCCCTCCTGGCCGACGTAGCCGATGTCGCGGCGGACCGCGGCCTGGTTCTTGGCCAGGTCGTGGCCGCAGACCTTCGCGGCGCCCTCGGTGGGCTCGATGAGGGTGGAGAGCATCCGCATCGTCGTGGTCTTGCCGGCGCCGTTGGGGCCGAGGAGACCGAAGATCTCCCCTTCCTTGACGGCGAGGTCGACGCCGCGCACGGCCTCGACGGATTTGCCGCGGGACTTGAAGGTCTTCTTCAGTCCCTTGGTCTCGATGAGCATGGGTACCTCACGGGTGGTTGAACGGTCGTCCTGGTTCCTTGTTCAAGTTTGACTATATCGAGGGGGTTGCGAGAGGCACAACCAGGTATAGGGGAAATCGTGAGATTAGTCAACGTTATATTATTGCGGCATGTGGAGCACGCGCCTACTCGTCCTCGGCCTCGTCAGATGGCTCGGTCCCGTCCACGGCTACCTCGTTCGCAGGGAGCTGGACACGTGGCGGATGCCCGGTATCGCGGAGGTCGGCGCGGGCTCGATCTACCACGCGCTCAAGCGGCTCACGGCCGAAGGCCAGATCGAGGTCGTCGCGACCGAATCGGTCGATGCGCGCCCGGCCCGCACGACCTACAAGATCACCGCCAAGGGCGAGACGGAGTTCCAGCGGACCCTGCGGGAGAAGCTGTGGGAGATCCCTCCTTCCGAGGATCCGTTCCACACCGCCTGGACGTTCGCGCCGGTGCTCTCCGCGGCCGAGAACGCCGCGATGCTCCGGCAGCGGGCCGAGACGCTGTACGAGCGCGTCGAGACCGCGACCATGCTGTTGGGCATGACCACAGCGGACTTCATGCAGGGGCAGGAAGGTTCGTACGTGCCCGCGCACGCCCGCGCCATGATGAAACGCCAGGCCGACCTGTGGGCCGTGGACGCCGAATGGTGCGAGAACACCGCCGAGCGCATCGAATCCGGGGACCTCGTGCTTGCGCCCGACCTCGACGCCGAACAGGCCGCGTACTGGCGGGAGTCGATTCAGAGCGACGAGTTCGTCGCGAAGGTCGCCCAGTGGCAGGACCTGTTCAAGCGCTAGCGGCCAGAGGCGCCCTGGACGCCCGCAGCTGTGTCCTGAACGATCGTTTAAGCAATCACGCTAAAAATTAGACAACACTTGTTGTGGAGACCCTCTAGCTCGTAGGCGGTTTATGCCGGTTCATCCGGGGCTCCGGTGATGCCGTCCCCCCAGTCTCCTATACCCGGCCATTACACTGCGGAACGTGCGCAAGGTTTTGATCGCCAACCGCGGCGAGATCGCAGTGAGAGTCATCCGGGCCTGCCGGGACGCCGGGTACGAGTCTGTCGCCGTCTACGCCGACGGCGATCGCGATGCACCCCACACGCTCCTGGCCGATGAGGCCTTCGCCCTCGACGGCCTCACGGCCACCGACACGTACCTGCGGGTCGACAAGCTCCTGCGGATCGCCGAGCGGTCCGAAGCGGACGCCGTCCACCCCGGATACGGGTTCCTCTCCGAGAACGCCGAGTTCGCGCAAGCCGTGATCGACGCCGGGCTCATCTGGATCGGGCCGACGCCGCAGTCCATTCGCGACCTCGGCGACAAGGTCACCGCCCGCCACCTCGCCATGAAGGCGAACGTGCCGCTGGTGCCCGGCACCAAGGACCCCGTGAACGACGCGACCGAGATCCTCGCGTTCGCCGACGAGCACGGCCTGCCCGTGGCCATCAAAGCCGCCTTCGGCGGCGGCGGCCGCGGCCTCAAGGTCGCCCGCACCCGCGAGGAGATCCCCGACCTCTTCGAATCCGCTGTGCGCGAAGCCGAAGCTGCCTTCGGGCGTGGCGAGTGCTTCGTCGAGCGCTACCTCGACCGGCCCCGCCACGTCGAGGCCCAGGTCCTCGCCGACACGCACGGCAACGTCATCGTCGTCGGCACCCGCGACTGCTCGCTCCAGCGCCGCCACCAGAAACTCGTCGAAGAAGCGCCCGCGCCCTTCCTCACCGACGAGCAGCGCGCCACCATCCACGCCGCGTCCAAGGCCATCTGCAGGGAAGCCGACTACCACGGCGCCGGCACCGTCGAGTTCCTCGTCGCCGTCGACGGCACCATCTCCTTCCTCGAAGTGAACACGCGCCTCCAGGTCGAGCACCCCGTCTCCGAGGAGACCAGCGGCCTCGACCTCGTGCGCGAGCAGTTCCGCATCGCCTCCGGCGAGGCCGTGCCGCTCACCGAGGACCCCGCGCCGCGCGGCCACTCCATCGAGTTCCGCATCAACGGCGAAGACCCCGGCCGCGGATTCCTCCCCGCCCCCGGCGCCGTCACGAAACTGCGCCTCCCGGCCGGCCCGGGCGTGCGCGTCGACACCGGCATCGAAGAGGGCTCCGTCATCGACGGGAACTTCGACTCGCTGCTGGCCAAGGTCATCGTCACCGCCCCCACCCGCGAAGAGGCCCTGCGCCGCTCCCGCCGGGCGCTCGCGGAGATGGAGGTCGAAGGCCTCGCCACCGTGCTCCCGTTCCACCGGGCCGTCATCGAGGACCCGGCGTTCGCCGTCGACTTCACCGTCCACACCCGCTGGATCGAGACCGAGTGGGACAACACCCTCGAGCCGTACAGCGCCGGCGCCGCCGGCGGCAGTGAGGCCGAGGAACGCACCAGCCTCGTCGTCGAAGTCGGCGGCAAGCGCCTCGAAGTGTCGATCCCCGCCGGGCTCCTCAACCCCGTCGCTTCGAACAAGCCGAAGAAGCGCGGCCCCAAGAAGAAGGCCGACGCCGGCCCCGTCATCGGCGGCGACGGCCTGCCGTCCCCGATGCAGGGCACCATCGTGAAGGTCGCCGTCGCCGACGGCGACTCCGTGGTCAAGGGCGACACCATCGTGGTCCTGGAGGCCATGAAGATGGAGCAGCCCATCGAAGCGCACAAGTCCGGCACCGTCTCGGGCCTCGAAGTCGCCATCGGCGACGTCGTCGCCGCGGGCGCGCCGATCTGCCAGATCTCGGAGTGAGCGGGCACGAGGCGTAACGGATCTGTCAGATCGCAGACTTACAACCGGCCGGTCGTAGAGGGACAATAGTGAGTGCTGTGCGTAGCACCACATGCACTGCTCTCACCGACCGAAAACCGGTTAGGGTTCCCGGCGGCGGAATTTCTCCGTCCGGAACCCGACCACTCCCATTAGGGGGACAGCCATGCGCTTCATCGACGGACAACCCGGCCACGACCTCACCTACTCGGACGTGTTCATGGTGCCGAACCGGTCGTCCGTGGCCTCGCGCCTCGACGTCGACCTGTCCACGGGCGACGGCACCGGGAACTCCATCCCGATCATCGCGGCCAACATGACCGCGGTCTCGGGCCGGCGCATGGCCGAGACGCTCGCCCGCCGCGGCGCCCTCGCGGTGATCCCGCAGGACATCCCCGTCGACGTCGTCGCCGACGTCATCGCCCGCGTCAAATCCCGCCCGCTCGACTGCGACGCGGCCCTGACCCTCCCGCCCACCGCCACGGTGGCCGAGGCGATCGCCCTCTTCCCCAAGCGCGCCCACGGCGCGGTCATCGTCACCGACTCCGAGCGCCGCCCGCTCGGCGTGGTCACCGAAGCCGACTGCCGCGGCGTCGACCGCTTCACGCAGCTCGAACAGGTCGCCTCCGACCGGCTCGTCACCCTGCCCATGGGCCTCTCGAACGCCGAGGCGTTCAAGATCCTCGAAACCGCCAACGTCAAGCTCGCGCCCGTGCTCGACGCGGACGGCCGACTCCACGGCGTCCTCACCCGCGCCGGGGCCCTGCGCAACACCATCTACCAGCCCAACACCGACGCCGCCGGGAAGCTCCGGATCGCCGTCGCGATCGGCATCAACGGCGACGTCACCGGCAAGGCCGCCGCGCTCGTCGAAGCCGGGGCCGACGTGATCGTCGTCGACACCGCCCACGGCCACCAGGAGAAGATGCTCGACGCGCTCAAGCTCGTGCGCGACGCCGCCCCGAACCTCCCGATCGCCGCGGGCAACGTCGTGACCGCCGAAGGCACGACCGACCTCATCAACGCGGGCGCCGACATCGTCAAGGTCGGCGTCGGCCCGGGCGCCATGTGCACCACCCGCATGATGACCGGCGTGGGCCGCCCGCAGTTCTCCGCGGTCCTCGAATGCTCCGCGACCGCCCGACGCTACGGCAAACACGTATGGGCCGACGGCGGCGTGCGCCACCCCCGCGACGTCGCCCTGGCACTGGCGGCCGGCGCCGCCAACGTCATGATCGGCTCCTGGTTCGCCGGAACGCACGAATCGCCCGGCGACATGCACTACGACGCGGACGGCCGGGCCTACAAGGAGTCCTTCGGCATGGCCTCGGCCCGCGCCGTGAAGGCCCGCAGCGCGAGCGACTCGTCGTTCGATCAGGCCCGCAAGGCCCTGTTCGAAGAAGGCATCTCCACCGGCCGGATGTACCTGGACCACAAGCGGCCCGGTGTGGAAGACCTGCTCGACTCGATCGTGGCGGGCGTCCGGTCCGCGGCGACGTACGCGGGCGCGACCACACTGGAGGAATTCCACGAGCGCGCGGCCGTGGGCGTCCAGTCGGCGGCCGGCTACACGGAAGGCGCCCCGGTCCCCAGCAGCTGGTAAGCGATACGCCTCGTAAGCGGTACGAGTGCAACCACGGGCGTCCGCCGCAAGGCGGGCGCCCGTGGTGTTGCACGCTCCGTCTCTCAAAGCACCGTCTGGGTCTTCGGGCTCTTGGCGCGTGCTTGGTGCGGGCGCACCGGCACCTTGCCGGTGCGCCCGCGGTGTTCTCTCGCGAGGTGTCCTGGCGGGAGCCGAGCGCGGGTGCACCCGCGCTCGGTCTTCGGGGGCGGCCCCTTGGATTCCCACTTCGCCGCCAGTCCTGCCAGGACCGGATCGCCACTCCGCACTTCCACCACCACCGGCGGAGCAGCTGTTTTTTATCTATCAACAATCACATGTCCGGCAACGAGTGCCAAGGACTATTTTCTGCCCTGTGGATAACTTTGCGAGGTTTTCTATGATTGCGGGTGTCGGTGCAGGTCGCAGGCTTTTTCAGCTTCTCGCGTCCCTCGCCAGCATCGCGGCCTGGACCCGGTTCGCGCACTCCAGCTTCGCCAGCACGCGGCTCACGTACGTCTTCACCGTCGCCTCGCTCATGTGAGCTCGCCCGGCGATCTCCGCGTTCGACAGGCCCTCGGCCACCAGGTCCAGGACCTCGCGCTCGCGCGCGGCCAGCCGCGCGACGCGCTCCACCGCGTCCCGGCGTCTCGGCACCGACTCGGGCGCAATCAGGCCCAGCACCATCCGCGTCACCACCGGCGACAGGTACGCCTCCCCCGCCGCCACCGCGCGCACCGCCGTCACCAATTCCTCAGGCGCGCAAGTCTTCAGCACGAAGCCCGCCGCTCCTTTCTCGACCGCCGCGAGGACGTTTCCCTGATCCCCGAACGAGGTCAGCACCAGCGCCCGCGTCCCCGGCGACACCGCCGCCAAGCGCTCGACGACCTCCAGGCCGCCAAGCCCCGGCATGTGCAAATCCACCAGCGCGACGTCAGGCCGGTGCCTCTCGATCGCCGCCACCGCCTCGCGGCCGTCGTGCGCGGTCCCCGCGATCGCGATCCCGGCCGCCTCCAAGACCGTTCGCACGCCCGCCACCACGAGCGGCTCGTCGTCGGCGATCACCACCGCGGTCATGCCTGCGACCCCGCGAACACGCTCAAGGGCAGCATCGCCAGCAGGACCACGACAGTCACGATGGCCGCCCCCCGGATCGCTCCCGGCACGCGAACGCCCGCCAGCGCGGTCCGTGCCGGGGCGGCTCGAGGGAGCATGGCGCTCAGGCGGAACCGGCCGTCCTCGGCCCG
The DNA here is from genome assembly GCF_042647865.1 of Glycomyces rhizosphaerae. Classification (NCBI taxonomy): domain Bacteria; kingdom Bacillati; phylum Actinomycetota; class Actinomycetes; order Glycomycetales; family Glycomycetaceae; genus Glycomyces; species Glycomyces rhizosphaerae. The sequence goes on along the minus strand of NZ_JBHRWO010000007.1, from coordinate 179,619 downwards.
GCAGTCCAGCAGTCCCCCGGCCGCGTCGGTGCGTTCGCGCAGTCCGGTCAGTCCGTGGCCGCCCGAGTTCGCGGGTCGACTGTGGGCCTCGGTGGCCAGTTCGTTCTCGACTGCGACCAGTAGGGCGTCGTCCTCCCAGGTCACGGTCGCGGTGATCGGCCGGCCCGGCGCGTGCTTGACCGCGTTCGCCATGCCCTCCTCCAGGACCGCGTAGGCCGCGCGGGCGCCGGTGGCGGAGATCGGGCCGGGTGTGCCGCTTTGGTGCAGGTCGACCGTGACTCCCGATTCGACGAACTGCGAGGCGAGCGCGGCGGGAGCGGCCGGGTCGAAGAGCGGTCCGCCTTGTGCCGCAGGCTGGTCGCGGTGCTCGGGCATGTCGTTTCTGAGCACGGTGACGAGGCCGTGCAGGTCTTCGACGGCGGCGCGGACGGTGTCGCCCATCTGCCTGGCCTCGCCGCGCAGTTTCGGGTCGGTCTCGCGGACTTCCAGGGCTGCGGCTTGGAGTGCGGCGAGTCCGAGGCGGCGGCCGATGCGGTCGTGCATGTCGCGGGCGATCCGCAGTCGTTCGCGGTGGACGGCGGCTTCGCGTTCGCGCATCGAGCGCCGGTAGCGCTGCCAGAGCGCGACGACGACGGTGCCGGCGAGCAGTGCCAGGATCCCGGAGGGCACCGGCCCGGCGGGGAGGGCGGCGATGACGGCGAATTCGGCCAGGACCACCGCGATCGTCGCGAGGAGACCTCTCATACGGCCAGGGTACGCATCGGCCCGCGCTAGGCGGGCTGTCGGCGCGGTTCACTTTCGTCGCGTTTTCCGGCGACCTTCGGGGACTATGCCTCGGGGGCTGGGATTCCTACGGTGGCAATGTGATCGAAGTATGCAATCTGACCAAGCGGTATCGGGGCGGCACGGCCGTCGACGATCTGTCATTCACTGTGGAGCCGGGTCGCGTCACCGGTTTCCTCGGACCCAACGGCGCGGGCAAGTCCACGACGATCCGGCTGATCCTGGGCCTCGACCGTCCGACGAGCGGACACGCCACTGTGAACGGGAGGCCGTACGCGTCGCTGGCTCGGCCGCTGACGGCGGTGGGCGCGTTGATGGAGGCCGGTGACCTGCATCCGACTCGCAGTGTCCGCGAGCATCTGCGGTGGCTCGCGCGCACCAACGGCATCGGCGAGCGGCGGGTCGGCGAGGTCTTGGAGGCCACGGGCATGTCCGGGGCCGCCCGGAAGCACGCCAAGGCGCTCTCGCTCGGTATGAAGCAGCGTCTCGGGGTCGCCGCGGCCCTGCTCGGCGACCCGGGCGTGCTCATTCTGGACGAGCCGGTGAACGGCCTCGATCCTGAAGGGGTGGTGTGGATCCGGAATCTCATGAAGGGTTTCGCGGCCGAGGGGCGCACGGTCCTGGTGTCGAGTCATCTCATGTCGGAGATGGCGTTGACGGCCGAGCACCTGGTCGTCATCGGGCGCGGCCGGCTCTTGGCCGACACGTCCACGAAGGCGTTCATCGCGACTCATGGCGGCGCTGACGGCGGCGGGGCGAGTCTGGAGGAGGCGTTCATGCGGTTGACGGGCGCGTCGGTCGAGCATCGGAGCGGTTCGAGCCGGTCGGGGGGCCTCCGATGAGCGGTTTCGCGCGGGCGGCTTCCGCCGAGTGGGTGAAGATCCGCTCGGTTCGTTCCACGGTGGTCACGTTGGGTCTGTTCGCGCTCGTCGCGCTCGGGCTGAGCTGGTTGGTCGCCAGCGGTTTCAGTCCCGGGGGACCGAAGACCGATGCGATCCTCCCGGTGTTCTTCGGGCTGCTCACCGCGCAGCTGGTGCTCGTGACGTTCGCGGTCGCGACCGCGGGCGCGGAGTTCTCGACGGGCACGATCCGGGCTTCGCTGGCGGCCGTGCCTTCGCGGGGGCGGTTGTTCGCCGCGAAGATGACGGCGGTCGGCCTGACTGTCGGGGCTGCGGCGCTGGTCGTGGAGTTGTTGGTGTTCGGGCTGGTCCGGGTCGTCATCGGTGATGCGGCCGCGCCGTTGAACGAATGGTGGACGATGGAGGCGCTGCTGGGCGGTTGGATCCACTTGACGTTGTTGAGCGTGTTCACGGCGGCCGTCGCGGTGATGTTGCGCAGCACCGTGGTCACGTTGTCGGTCCTGCTGCCGGTGCTGTTCCTGTCTTCGCAGGGGCTGGGGAACCTGGATGCAGTCAGGCCGGTCGCGCAGTACCTTCCCGACCAGGTGGGCATGGTGATCATGCACATGACGGTGCCGGGGGACCCGCGGTTCGGGCGGGACTACGGGCCTTGGGAGGGGCTCGCGATCCTGGTGCTGTGGACGGTGGCGGCGCTGTTGGGCGGCTGGTTCGCGATGCGCCGCAGGGACGCCTGAGGCAGGAACAGGGGAATGGGGGCGGCGGCCGGTTCCGGTCGCCGCCTCTGGACCATGTGGACTGTCCTCAGTTGCCCGAACGGACGTCATCTCTCAATGTGGTCATATAACTTCTCTCTGTAATCGGCCTTCGTTTTCTGGGCCGCGGAACTCGCGGGCGCCGTCGGCGCCGCGCGTCACAGATCGAAGGAGTTCCTGTGAAACGCATTGCCAAGTTCGGGTCGGGTTCGATGGTGCTCGCGGCGGCGCTCGTGGCACTGCCCGCGACGGCAGGAGCCGGGGCAGCCGGGGTCGAAGAGAAGACGCTGCTCGTCTCGGAGGACTTCACCGGCAAGACCGTCGGGGACGAGAACTTCGCCTCGCTCAGCGCCTGCCTGACGGCGGCCACCGAGCTGATCGGCGAGGACGCTTTCGACTCGTGCGCGGACCAGGACGCCGGCCCGGTGCCGACCTCGGGCAAACCGCACGGCTACCTCCAGTTCACCGACGCCGGCAAGTACGACGCCGGCGGGATCGTCTACAACGACGCGCTGCCGTCGAAGAACGGCATCGAGGTGACGTTCGCGCAGTACCAGTACGGGGGCACCGGCGCCGACGGCATCTCCTTCTTCCTCGTCGACGGCGACACCGACCTCACCCAGACCGGCGCCATCGGCGGCAGCCTGGGGTACGCCCAGATCGACAACGTCGTGACGGACGTCCAGCAGCCCGGCGTCGAAGGCGGCTACCTGGGCCTGGGCCTGGACGCCTGGGGCAACTTCTCGGCCGACACCGAGGGCCGCGGCAGCGGCTGCCCCGATGACCAGCAGGCCCCCGAGCACTTGCGGATCTCGGCCAACCGCGCGCCGAACAACGTGGCGCTGCGCGGCCCCGGCGACGGCTACGAAGGCTACTGCCTGCTCGGCACCACCGCCACCGACGAGCAGATCGGCGAGTACCCCGACGGGCTCCTCTACGGCACGAACTTCCCCGAGACGCTGACCGTCGACACGCTCGAGGAGTCCAAGCGCCTCGTGAAACTGAAGGTCACGGAGAACGGTGACGGCGCGGCCAAGGTCACGGTCGACCTCGACTTCATGGACGGCAACGGCTGGACCCGGGTCCTGGAGTCGACGGTGCCCGAGGACCTGCCGGAGACGTTCAAGTTCGGCTTCGCCTCCTCGACCGGCGGCGCGACCGACGTGCACCTGCTGCGCCACCTGCGCGTGGAATCGCTCATGTAGACCTCGGAACACGTTGCAGGGCCCGTGCCGATCGGCACGGGCCCTTGCTCTCGCGTTGCTCGATTACGGCTCGCGAGCTTCGCCGAGACTGCTTGCGAGCCGTAAACTGGCACAGCGGTCGTCTTAGAACTCCATGAGCTGGCGGGCGGCCTCGGCGACCGAGCCCGACAGCGACGGGTAGATCGTGAACGTGCGCGCGACCTGCTCGACGGTGAGCCGCTGCTCCACTGCGAGCGCGATCGGGGTGATGAGCTCGGAGGCGCGGGAGCCGACCACGACGCCACCGGCGACGATCCCCGAAGAGTTCCAAGCGAAGAGCTTCACGAATCCCTCGGTGCGGTCGACCATCTTGGCGCGCGGGTTCGACGCGAACGGCAGCAGCACGCCGCGGCAGTCCACTTTGCCGGAGTCGACGTCGGCCTGGGTGACGCCGACCGAGGCGAGCTCGGGGTCGGTGAACACGTTCGCGGCGACGTGGGCGAGCTTGATGGGGCGCACGGCCTCGCCGAGGGCGTGCCAGATCGCGATGCGGCCCTGCATGGCCGCGACCGAGGCGAGGGCGTGGACGCCGGTGACGTCGCCCGCCGCGTACACCCCCGGCACGTTGGTGCGCGAGACCTTGTCGACGGGGATGAAGCCGCGCTCGTCGACGCTGATCCCGTAGGCGTGCAGGCCGAGGTTGTCCGAGTTGGGGATCGAGCCGACGCAGATGAGGGCGTGGCTGCCCTCGATGACGGTGCCGTCGTCCAGTTCCACTTCCACACCGGTGTCGGTGCGGCGGGCGGCGGCGGCCCGGGAGTGGTTGCGCACGTCCATGCCGCGGCGCACGAAGACGCGCCCGACGGTCTCGGCGGCCTCGGCGTCCTCATGGGGCATGACCCGGTCGCGCGAGGAGATCAGGGTGACGTGCGAGCCCATCGCGTTGTAGGCGGAGGCGAACTCGGCGCCGGTGACGCCGGAGCCGACGACGATGAGGTGCTCGGGGAGCTCCTTGAGGTCGTAGAGCTGGCGCCAGGTGAGGATGCGCTCGCCGTCGACGGGCGCGGAGGTGAGGGTGCGGGGGGTGGCGCCGGTGGCGATGAGGACGACGTCGGCGTCGGCGTCGAAGGGCTCGCCTTCGACGGGCACCACGTGGAGTTCGTGCACGTAGTTGTAGCCCTTGTCGACCCGCAGCGCGCCGCGGCCGTAGACGATGTTCACGCCGGCGTTGACGAGCTTCTGGGCGATGTCGGCCGACTGCTGCGTGGCGAGTCGCCGCACGCGGCCGTTGACCGCGCCCGCGTCCGCGGTGGCCTCTTTCGTGCCGACGCCGAGCTCGCTCGACTCGTGGATCTCGGTGAGGACGGAGGAGGCGGCGATGAAGGTCTTGGAGGGCACACAGTCGGAGAGGACGCAGGCGCCGCCCGCCCCGGTGGCCTCGATGAGGGTGACGTCGGCGCCGAGCTGGGCCGCCACGAGGGCGGCCTCGTACCCGGCCGGGCCTCCGCCGATGATCGCTACTCGTGCCACGGTGCGCCTTTCGGTGTTCGGGATGCTTCAAAGCGGGCAGGTTTAAGGGTATCTTCGAGGCGTGCATCTCTATGCTGCGTATGGCTCGAATCTCGACCCTGCCCGAATGCGCGCCACCTGCCCGCGGTCGCCGCTGGTGGGCACGGGCTGGTTGGAAGGCTGGCGCCTGACCTTCGGCAACGCCGACCTGGGCTCGGAGACGGCCGTCGCCACGGTCGTCGAGTCCCCCGGCGAGCGGGTCTTCGTGGCGCTCTACGACCTCGACCCGGCCGACCGCCAGGTCCTCGACGAGCTCGAAGGCCTGAATTCGGGGCTCTACCGCAGAATGCACACCCAGGCCGCGACCCTCGAGGCGAACCGCCAGGTGTGGCTCTACGTCTTCGAAGGCTTCGAGGGCGGGCTCCCGAGCCAGTGGTACCTCGACGAGATCATGCGCGCCGCCGAAGAGGCCGGCGCCCCGCAGGACTACATCGAGGCGCTCCGCAAACGCCCCACCGCCGAATAGGCCGGTTCGCCCGGACGGCACTGTCGTACCCCGCGCGTACGTTGGTTGACCGGGGGCGCTTCGGATGTCCGATTTGTGCAGACGCTCCGTTCACATTCCTGGAACGCCAGCGGGGGGAGCCGCTTCGCGACTCCCCCGATCAGCTTGTGCGCCTTCAGAACGCGGGGCTCGCCGCCGCGGCCAGGACCGTGTGGGTCATGACGCGGACGCCGTGGGCCAGCGCGCGCTCGTCGATGTCGAAGTTGCCCTGGTGGATGTCGAGGCGCTCGCCCGGGCGGCCGACGCCGAGGCGGGCCATCGCCCCGGGGACCTGCTCGAGGTAGTACGCGAAGTCCTCGCCGCCCATGGACATCGGCGCTTCGGCGACCGCTTCGTCGCCGAGGGCGGCGGCGGTGGCGCCGGCGAACATCGCCGAGGCCAGGCGGTCGTTCACGACCGGCGGGACGCCGCGGCGGTAGTCGATCTCGCATTCCACGCCGGAGGCGCGGGCCACCGACCGCGTCACCTCCTGCACGAGGTCGGGGATCATGTCCCAGGTCTCACGACCGTGGACGCGCACGGTGGCGCGCGCGAGCGCCTCCTGCGGTATCGCGTTCGCGGCCTCGCCGGCCTGCACCGCGCCGAAGACGATGGCGACGGACTGGCGCGGGTCGAGGCGGCGGGAGACGAGCGCTGGCACGTCGACCACGACACGCCCGATGGCGTTCACCAGATCGGAGGTCAGGTGCGGGCGGGAGGTGTGGCCGCCGCGGCCGGTCATGCGGACCTCCATGACGTCGCACGCGGCCGTCAAGGGGCCGTTGCGGACGGCGACCTTCCCGGCCGGGAACTGCGGGTCGCAGTGGAACGCGAAGATCGCGGCGACGTCTTGCAGCGCCCCGTATTTGATCATCGTGGGCGCGCCGGAGGGGAACTGCTCCTCGGACGGCTGGAAGACGAGCCGGAAGCGTCCGGGCAGGCCTTCGCGGCGTTCGATCTCGGCGAGGACCCGGCCGAGGCCGATGAGCATGGCCGTGTGGGCGTCGTGGCCGCATGCGTGGCAGACGCCGGGGACGGTGGAGCGGTACGGGACCTGCTTGGGGTCCTGGATCGGCAGGGCGTCCATGTCGGCGCGGATGGCGATCACGCGGTCGCCGGTGCCGATGTCGCAGGTGAGGCCGGTGCCGTCGGGGATGAGCTGCGGGTCGAGGCCGGCTTCGGCGAGGCGGGCGGCCACGTAGTTCGCGGTGTCGTGCTCCTGGCGCGACAGCCGCGGGTTCGCGTGTATGTGGCGGCGGGCCGCGATGACCTCGCCCGCGTGGGCGGCGAGCCAGCCGTCCAAGAATTCGGGCAGCGACATGGACATGGCCTGCTCCTCAGCGGCGTTGCCGGAATTGTCTATCGAAGGGAGTGCACCGGGTACCACGAGACACGATTCGGGCGCGATGGCGCTCGGCAGCGGCTCATTGGACTTTGTGGCGGTACCCATCTCGACGACTTTCTCCGCAGTGAGCGTAAACATTCCTTCGCGCCTCGCAATTCGCGTTCGAGGATCAAAGCCAAGGGAGGGCGATTCGGCAAGCTTAATCCGATCGCGCTCCGTTGCGGCCAGCGCCGTGATTTGCGACGCCCGGCCCCGTCGCCGCTGGTCCCCGATCCAGTGGTGACGGTTGCACGACGGATGGTCACGGCTCTTCGGCCGCACCCGCCGTCATGAGGCATAACGCTTGCCGGGGCGTTAAGTTACGGCCGAGATCCGATTTTCATACAGAACTCGGACGCGCATGTCGGGCATGGCGCGTCCGCGGACCAGTGTTTCCCGGCGGGCGCGAATCGTCGACAGACCCGTTGTGCGCTTCGCCTATCGGTGACCGGGTGGTCACCAATTGTCGGTGGGTACGTATCGTCCCCATTCGGCGGCGAGTGCGGTGCAGACTTCGCCGACCGTGGCTCCCGCGGCGAGTGCGGCTTTGAGCGGATAGAGCACATTGTCGGTTCCGGTGGCGGCGCGTTTCACGCGGTCGAGGGCGTCGGCGAGCACGGTTTCATCGCGGGAGGCGCGGTGTGTGACGAGGCGCGCGACCTGCGAGGCCTCTATTGCGGGGTCCACTTTGAGCGGTTTATAGGGCACTTCGTCGCCATTGAGGACATAGGCGTTGACGCCGACGACGGTCTGCTCGCCCGAGTCGATGCGTTTGGCGGTCTCGTAGGCGCTGCGTTCGATCTCGCTCTTCTGGAAGCCCTCTTCGATGGCGGCGACAACGGAGCCGTGGGCGAAGACCGCGTCGATGAGGCGCAGGGCCTCGGCTTCGATCTCGTCGGTGAGGGCTTCGACGGCGAAGGAGCCGGCGAAGGGGTCGACGGTGGCGCACAGGTCGGTCTCGTTGGCGATGACCTGCTGGGTGCGCAGGGCCAGGCGCGCGGAGGCGTCGGTGGGGAGGGCGATGGCCTCGTCGTAGGCGTTGGTGTGCAGGGACTGCGTGCCGCCGAGGACGGCGGCGAGGGCCTGGACGGTGACGCGGGCGAGGTTGACTTCGGGCTGCTGGGCGGTGAGCTCGACGCCGGCGGTCTGGGTGTGGAAGCGCAGTTTGAGCGAGCGGGGGTCCTTGGCGCCGAAGCGGTCGCGCATGATGTGGGCCCAGAGGCGGCGGGCGGCGCGGAATTTGGCGACTTCGGAGAGGATCGTGGAGCGGGCCACGAAGAAGAAGGAGAGGCGGGGGGCGATGGCGTCGACGTCGAGTCCGGCGGCGAGGGCGCAGTTGACGTACTCGATGCCGTCGGCGAGGGTGAACGCGAGCTCCTGCGCGGCGGTGGCCCCGGCCTCGGCCATGTGGTAGCCGGAGATGGAGATCGTGTTCCATTGCGGCAGTTCGGCGGCGCAGTACGCGAAGGTGTCGGAGACGAGCCTCAACGAGGGCGCGGGCGGGAAGATGTAGGTGCCGCGGGCGATGTACTCCTTGAGGATGTCGTTCTGGATGGTCCCGCGCAGCCGGGCGGGGTCGATGCCCCGCTCTTCGGCGACGAGCTGGTAGAGCAGGAGGAGGACGGCGGCGGGGGCGTTGATGGTCATCGAGGTCGAGACCTCGTCGAGGGGGATGCCGCCGAACAGGACCCGCATGTCGGCGATGGAGTCGACGGCGACGCCGACCTTGCCGACCTCGCCGGCCGCTTCGGGCGCGTCGGAGTCGTAGCCCATCTGGGTGGGCAGGTCGAAGGCCACGGACAGGCCGGTGGTGCCGGCCTCCAGGAGGTCGCGGTAGCGGCGGTTGGACTCCGCGGCGGTGGCGAACCCGGCGTACTGGCGCATCGTCCAGGGCTTCGAGGTGTACATGGACGGGTGGACGCCGCGGGTGTACGGAAAGGACCCGGGTTCCCCGAGTCTTTCCGGGAGGTCCGGTGCGGCGTCGTCGGGTCCGTAGACGGCCTGGATCTCGATCCCGTCTCGGCCTTGCGGTGACGACTGCATGGCTGCCATCCTAGGGGTCGATCTGCGTCTTCGGGAAGGAGCGACCACTCTCCGGGGGCGATGCCGAGCCCGGTCCCGCGCCCCATTACGGCATCGGTGGTGAACCGTTACCCAAACCCGGTACCGACTCGGTGGGCAGGACGCGGCAAACTAGGGGGGATCCCTCGCGAGGAGTGGCCGAATGACGTACTCATCTGACTACGGTCGCGGTGGTCCCGGCGCATATGAGGACCCCCGCCCCGGAGCGGTACCGTCCCCGCGGTACTCCCCTGAACCCCAAGAGCCCCAAGGGTTCTCCGATGCATCGTACGGAGCGGAGCTCGGCGGCGCCGACCCGCACCCCTCGTTCGGCACGCGCAGCTGGGGCGGCACGGGCACCGGATCCGGCTCGTACCGGACGGGCCGCGGCGCGCCTCGCCCCGACCCTGAGCCGCAAGCGGGTTACGGACAGTCGAACCCCGGTTTCAACCGCGACCCCTACGGCGGCGACTCCTACGGCGACTCCTCCGCCCGCAACAGCTCCTCCTACGGCAACTACGGGAACCTCGGCCAGAGCTTCGCGGTCGGCGGGCAGGGCCCCGGCGGCCCGGGCGAGCGGTCCTTCGGCGGTCCCGGCGGCACCGGCAACCGCGCCGGACCCGGCGACCTGGTGGCCGAGCGCTACCAGCTCATCGACCTGGTCGGCAAGGGCGGCAACGGCTCCGTGTGGCGCGCCCACGACATCGTGCTGCGCCGCGAGGTGGCCCTCAAAGAGGTGTTCCTGCCCCCGGACCTGCCGGCGCCCGAACGCGTCCAGCTCATCGACCGGTCCCGCCGCGAGGCCCAGATCGCGGCGGCCCTGTCGCACCCGTCGATCATCCGCATCTTCGACGTCGTCGAGCACGCGGGCCTGCCGTGGATCGTCATGGAACTGCTCCAGGCCCGCAGCCTGGCCGAGATCCTCACGCAGGACGGGCCGCTCGCGCCGCGCGTGGCTGCGAAGATCGGCCTGGCGCTCGTCGGGGCGCTGCAGGCGGCCCACGACGCGGGGATCATCCACCGCGACATCAAGCCCGGCAACGTGCTCATCTCCACCGACGGGCGCTGCGTCCTCTCGGACTTCGGTGCCGCCCAGCAGCATCAGGTCTCCGGCGGCACCACGCCCGGCAAGGTGCTCGGCTCGGCGCACTACATCGCGCCCGAGCGGGCCGTGGGCCACCCGGCCGAACCCGCCAGCGACGTGTTCAGCCTCGGCGTGACCCTGTACGCGGCCGTCGAGGGCCGCCCGCCGTTCGACCGCGGCGACGCGGTGTCGACCATGCGCGCGGTCGTGCAGGAACCGCCCGAAAGCCCGCGCCACGCCGGGCTGCTCACCCCGCTCATCGGCGGGATGCTCGCCAAGGACCCGCAGCAGCGCGCGCCGCTGCCGCAGGTGCGCCAAGAACTCCAGGTACTGCTCGCCGGGCCCCTGGGCACCGGCGCCATCCCGCAGCAGTCGCCGCCGTTCCAGCAGCAGCCCGGCGCCTTCCAGGAGGAGTCCCCGCCCCGCACGGGCGGGCGTCCGGCGGTGCGCGAACCCGAACCCCAGGAACCCGCCGGCAACGTCTGGAAGTCCACCTCGGTCATCGCCATCTGCGTCATGCTCGTGCTCGTGCTCGGCTGGGGCGCTTACAAACTGGTGACCGGCGACGACGGCGGCGACGCGGGCGGCGACCCGGGCGCCTCCGACAGCGCCGGGGAGGACTCCCCCGGCGACGGCGAATCCGAAGGGGGCGAAGGCGACTCCGAGGAGGGCGCCGCCCCGTTCGAGACCAAGGCCCACGAGGGCGACGGCTTCTCCGTCGACTACCCGGCGGCCTGGGCCGAAGGCGAGACCGGCGACGACTGGGTCAGCTACTACAACCCCGACGACGAGACCCAGTGGGTGCGGTTCTACTCCGGCTCCGAGAAGGGCGCCGACGGCACCGAGGACTTCCTCAGCGGCTACTACGACGGACTCCCCTCGGAGATGGAGGAACTCGAACAGGTGCGGCTCGAGGACACCTCGTTCGCCGACCTGGACGGCTCGGTGCTCGAGTACACGGGCACGAACCTCGATGCGACCGGCGCCGAACGGCATTCGGTCTGGGCCCTTGTGGACGACGGCAACGGCACCACGTTCGGCGTCTTCGTCTCCGGCGACGCCGATGCATGGGACCTATCACAGCAGGTGTTCGACGAGGCCGTGGCCTCGTTCAAGACCGGCTGAGGCCACACCGCCCGCAACGGCGGCCTCCCAGGCGGCGAATATGCGACCATTTCCCCATGGAGGAGACGACCAACCTGGACCCGCTGCGCGCGCAAGTGCTGCAGTGGATCACCGACGACCCTGACAAGACCTCTCGAGACGAGCTGTACCGGCTGCTGGACGCCCTCCCCGAGACGGCCGCGGAACTCGCCGACCGCTTCGCCGGACGGCTCAAGTTCGGCACCGCGGGCCTGCGCGGCCCGCTCCGGGCCGGCCCGAACGGGATGAACCTCGCCGTCGTGCGCGCCGCCGCCGCGGGACTCGCGAACTGGCTCGACGCCAAGGGCGCCGACGGCCCCGTGGTGATCGGCTACGACGCGCGCCACCTCAGCCGCGAGTTCGCCGCCGAGACCGCCCGCGTCGTCACCGGCTCCGGGCGCCGGGCCCTGGTCATGCCCGGGCCGCTGCCGACCCCCGTGACCGCCTACGCGGTCACGAAGCTCGGCGGCGCGGCCGCGGTCCAGGTGACCGCCAGCCACAACCCGCCCCAGGACAACGGCTACAAGGTGTACCTCGGCCGCGAACTGGGCGGCGACCTGGGCGCGGGCGCGCAGATCGTCCCGCCCGCGGACACCGAGATCGAGGCCGCGATCGAAGCGCTCGGGCCGCTCTCCGAAGTCCCGCTGGGCGACGAGGGCGAACTCCTCGACGAGTCCATCCTGGACCAGTACCTGACCGCGGTCGCCTCCGTGGTCGACCCCGACGACCCCAAGCGCCTCGCCTCCGTTGCCACCCCGATGCACGGCGTCGGCGGCTCCACCCTGGTGAAGGCCATGGAGAAGGCCGGATTCCCGGCCCCGGCCCTGGTGGCCGAGCAGGCCGCGCCGGACGCGGACTTCCCCACGGTGTCGTTCCCCAACCCGGAGGAGCCGGGCGCGATCGACCTGCTGAAGGCGCTCGCGATCGAAGAGGGCGCCGACGTGGCGCTCGCACTGGACCCGGATGCCGACCGCTGCTCGGTGGCCGTCCCGGTCGGCGACGGCTCGTGGCGCCAGCTCAGCGGCAACGAGGTGGGCGTGCTCCTGGCCGACCACTGGATGCGCAAGGGCCGCAAGGGGACCTACGCGACCACGATCGTGTCGACCACGCAGCTCAAGGCGATGTGCGAGAAGCGCGGCTTCGGCTACATGGAGACCCTCACGGGCTTCAAGTGGCTGGCGCGCACCAGCGCCGACCTGGCGTTCGCGTTCGAAGAGGCCCTGGGCTACTGCGTGGCCCCGGAGTTCCTGCGCGACAAGGACGGCATCTCCGCGTCGCTGGTCGTCAGCGAGATCGCGGCGGGCCAGGCGGCCCGCATGGCGACCCTGCAGGACCGCCTCGACGAACTGGCCGAGGAGTTCGGCGTCTACGAGACGGGCCAGCTCTCGGTGCGGGTCGAGGACCTCAGCGAGATCGACGCCTGCATGAAGCGGCTGCGGGCCCACCAGCCCACGTCGCTCCTGGACGAGCCGGTCACCGAATACCTCGACCGCCTCCCCGAAGCCGACGTCGTCACCGTCACCACGGCCGACGCCCGGGTCGTCTGCCGGCCCAGCGGCACCGAGCCGAAGCTCAAGGCCTACTTGGAGGTCCGCGAGGACGTCGGCGGCGACCTCCATGGAGCCCGCGAACGCGCGAGGGCGAGCGTCGAGGCCCTGAAGGCCGAGATCGCCGCCATCCTGGGCGTGCCCCACTAACGAACAACGCTGGAGGGGCCGGACGCTGCGAGCCCGGCCCCTCCAGCGTGTCGCTCCCACGAACCGCTTGATTGATCTGATAAATCAGATAATATGATAAGTATGACTGCCATATCCGCCACCGAGGCCGCCCGTCGGTTCTCGGCGATTCTGGACGCGTCCCGCCGCGGCGAGACCTTCGAAGTCATGCGCGGAGGCGAACACGTCGCAACGATCACTCCGCCGCACCGCGCCAACGGCGCGGCACTCATCGAGGCATACTCGTCGATCGAGCCGGATGAGGAGTTCGCCGACATCCTCGAAGAGGTGCACAAAGAGATGAACAAGCCTGCCGAGATCGAGGACCCGTGGGGCGACGACTGATCTGGGACACCGGCATCGTCATCGCACTCGAGCGCGGCAAACTCGATCCTGCGGCAGCCATGCAGTTCGACGACGATGTCGCGGTGGCGACCGTGACGCTGACCGAGTTGAAGTACGGCGCCAAACTCTCAGTACCGGAGAAACGCGCGCGCCGAACAGCCGCGGTCGAACGAGTGCTGCGGAACTGCTCGCTCGTGGATTACACCGTCGATGTGACGGAGTTCCACGCGGATCTCAAAGCTCACTGCAGGCGATCGGGCTCCCCCAGAGGCGAAATCGACCTCATGATCGCCGCTACGGCTCTCGCGACCAATCGGATTATGGTCACCCTCGACCGCAAGGCCGACTTCGGAAGCCTCCCCGGCGTGAACGTCATCGAACTGTCGACCTCATGACCTCGATCCCCGAGAAACAATCGTCCGAAAGCGATGAACGCCAGCCGGCGAGCGAGACGGCGGTTGTTTTCGGCGGCCTGCGGGGCGAACTCGACGTCGATGACCGCGTCTTCGACGTCGATCCCGACATCCAGCGGATGGCCGGAGACGAATGAGGGGCCGGGCGCGCTGCGCCCGGCCCCTCATCTCGTTCTCGCTAGTAGCGGCGGTAGGCGCCGAACTGGCGGTCGCCCGCGTCGCCGAGGCCGGGGACGATGTAGGCCTTGCCGTTGAGTTCGGGGTCGACGGCGGCGGTGGTCATCTTCATGGCGATCCCCGAGGCGGCGAGCTTCTCGATGCCGTCGGGGGCGCACAGGACGCTGATGAGGTCGATGTCCGTGCACCCGCGGGAGGCGATCATCTCGCAGCAGCGCAGGAGCGAGCCGCCGGTGGCGACCATCGGGTCGAGCACGATGACGTGGCGTCCGGCCAGGTCGTCGGGCAGGGACTCCATGTAGGCGTACGGCTGGTGGGTCTCCTCGTCGCGGGCCAGGCCCACGAATCCCATCGAGGCGTCCGGGATCATCGCCTGGGCGGCGTCGGCCATGCCGAGCCCGGCCCGCAAGACGGGGACGAGCAGCGGCGGGTTCCCGAGCCGGTAGCCCTTGGCCGGGGCCACGGGCGTCCTGATCTCGTATTCGGTCACGGCCACGTCGCGCGTGGCCTCGTAGACGAGCATCGTAGTGAGCTCGTGCAGGGCAGCCCGGAACCTTGGCGAGTCCGAGCGCTCGTCCCGCATGGCGGTAAGCCGTTCTGCGGCGAGCGGGTGTTCGACGATCTTGACATCCACGGTTCCCAACCTTAACGCCCAGCTCGCCGCGCTAATGTGAGCTGGTCACCACAGTCTGAGTCGAACACGCGGCGAAGCTTGCGAGCCGCGCGTGCGTACAGCCAAGATACGGATATCATCCAGTCATGGGATCTATTTTGAGCGGCGCCGAGGCCGCCTCCCTCGTCCGCGCCCTCCCCGGCGTCGACGCGGTAGGCCTCGAAGCGCGCGCGGCGGGGCTCGCCACCCGCTCGGTCAAGGCGGCGTCGAAGGCCAAGGCCATCGACCTCGCCATCAGCATGATCGACCTCACGACACTTGAAGGCGCGGATACGCCCGGCAAGGTCCGGTCGCTCGCGTCCAAGGCGCTGCGGCCCGACGGGGACGCGCCCTCGACCGCCGCGGTCTGCGTCTACCCGGCCATGGTCCCCACCGCGGTCGAAGTGCTCAAAGGGTCCGCCGTGAAGGTCGCGTCGGTCGCGACCGGTTTCCCCTCCGGGCAGCTGCCCCTCGACATCCGCCTGGCCGACACCGAGGCGGCCGTCCGCGCCGGGGCCGACGAGATCGACATGGTCATCAACCGCGGCGCGTTCCTCTCCGGTGATCTGGAACGGGTCTTCCACGAGATCAAGGCCGTCAAGGCCGCCAGCGGCGATGCCCGCCTCAAGGTCATCCTCGAGACCGGCGAGCTCGTGACCTACGACGACGTGCGCCGCGCCTCCTGGCTCGCCATGTACGCCGGGGCCGACTTCATCAAGACCTCCACCGGCAAGGTGGGCGTGAACGCCACCCTGCCGGTCACCCTCCTCATGCTGCAGGCCGTGCGCGACTACCGCGCGCTCACGGGCGTCCAGGTCGGCGTCAAGCCCGCGGGCGGCATCCGCAACACCAAGGACGCCATCAAGTACCTGGTGTGCGTCAACGAGATCCTCGGCGACCCATGGCTCTCCAACGAGTGGTTCCGCTTCGGCGCCTCCAGCCTGCTCAACGACCTGCTCATGCAGCGCCAGAAGCTCAAGACCGGCCACTACTCCGGCCCCGACTACGTGACGGTGGACTAAGCGATGTTCGAGTACGCGCCCGCACCCGAGTCGGTGCGGCCCCAGATCAAAGAGCACTACGGGCTGTTCATCGACGGCGAGTTCGTCGACGGCCAGGAGACCTTCAAATCGGTCAACCCCTCCACTGAGGAGGTCCTGTTCACGGTGACCGAGGCCGGGGAGGCCGACGTCGCGACCGCCGTCGCCGCGGCCCGCCGCGCGCAGGAGACCGTGTGGGGCCCCATGAGCGGCACCGAACGCGGCAAGTACCTGTTCCGGATCGCCCGCCTGCTCCAGGAGAAGGCCCGCGAGTTCGCCGTCGCCGAGTCCCTCGACAACGGCAAGCCCATCAAGGAGACCCGCGACTTCGACGTGCCGACCGCGGCGCAGCACTTCTTCTACCACGCCGGTTGGGCCGACAAGCTCGCTTACGCGGGCCTCGGATCGGACCCTAAGCCGCTCGGCGTCATCGGCCAGGTCATTCCGTGGAACTTCCCGCTGCTCATGCTGGCGTGGAAGATCGCGCCGGCGCTCGCGTGCGGGAACACGGTGGTGCTCAAGCCCGCCGAGACCACGCCGCTGACCGCGCTCATGTTCGCCGAGCTGTGCCAGGAGGCCGACCTGCCCCCGGGCGTGGTCAACATCCTCCCCGGCGCCGGCGCCACGGGCGCGGCCCTGGTCAACAGCCCTGTGGACAAAGTCGCCTTCACCGGTTCGACCGCAGTGGGCCGGGCGATCGCCGAGTCCATCGCGGGCTCCAAGAAGAAGCTCACCCTGGAGCTCGGCGGCAAGGCCGCGAACATCGTGTTCGACGACGCAGCCGTAGACCAGGCCGTTGAGGGCATCGTCAACGGGATCTTCTTCAACCAGGGGCACGTGTGCTGCGCCGGTTCCCGCCTCCTCGTGCAGGAGTCGGTGGCCGAGGAAGTGCTGGAGCGCCTGAAGGCCCGCGTGGAGACCCTGCGCGTGGGCGACCCGCTCGACAAGAACACCGACATCGGCGCGATCAACTCCGCCGAGCAGCTCTCCCGGATCCAGGCGCTCACCGAGACCGGGACCGGCGAGGGCGCCGAGGTCTGGCAGCCCGCCTGCGACCTGCCCGAGCGCGGCTTCTGGTTCCGCCCCACCGTCTTCACCGGCGTCCAGCAGTCCATGCGGATCGCCAAGGAGGAGATCTTCGGGCCGGTGCTCAGCGTGCTCACGTTCCGCACCCCGGACGAGGCGATCGCCAAGGCCAACAACACCCCCTACGGCCTCTCGGCCGGAGTGTGGACGGAGAAGGGCTCCAAGATCCTGTGGGCGGCCGAGCGGCTGCGCGCGGGCGTGGTGTGGGCCAACACGTTCAACCAGTTCGACGCCGCCAGCCCGTTCGGCGGCCTGAAGGAGTCCGGTTACGGCCGCGAAGGCGGCCGCCAGGGGCTGGAGGCCTACCTCGATGTCTGATCGCCTGAGGGTCAAAAAGACCTACAAGCTGTACCTGGGCGGGAAGTTCCCCCGCTCCGAGTCCGGAAGGAGCTACCCCGTGAGCAGTCCGGACGGGACGGAGCTGGCCAACGCCGCGCTCGCCAGCCGCAAGGACGCCCGCGACGCCGTCGCCGCCGCCCGCAAGGCGCAGCGGCCCTGGGCCGGGCAGACCTCGTACCTGCGGGGCCAGATCCTGTACCGGGCCGCCGAGATGCTCGAAGGCCGCGCCGGGCAGTTCGCCGAAGAGCTCGCCGAGGCCACCGGCGCGGACGTCCATGAGGCCCTTGGGGTCGTGGAGGCCGCGACGGACCGGCTCGTGCACTACGCGGGATGGACCGACAAGTACACCTCGGTGCTCGGCGGGGCCAACCCCGTCGCCGGCCCGTACTTCAACCACACCACGCCCGAGCCGCTCGGCGTCATCGCCGTGATCGCCCCGCAGGAGGACCCGTTCCTGGGCCTGATCGAGGCCGTGGCCCCCGCCATCGCCTCCGGCAACACCGTGGTGGTCCTCGCGAGCGAGACGAAGCCCTTGCCCGCGTTGAGCTTCGGTGAAGTGCTCGCCACCTCGGACCTGCCCGGCGGGGTCGTGAACGTGTTGAGCGGCAAGGCCGCCGAGGTCGCGCCGCATCTGGCCGCGCACGCCGACGTCAACGGACTCGACCTGAGCGGCGTCGCCGACGCCGAGCTGGCCGCGAGCCTGGAGGCCGCCGCCGCCGAGACCCTCAAGGTGGTCCGCCGCCCCGGGAAGGGCGGCGACGCCCTCAGCCTGCTGCGGCAGTGGACCGAGTACAAGACCGTGTGGCACCCGGCCGGGATGGCCGCGGCCGCCGGAGGCGGTTACTGAATCACGCTCGATGGGGCCTCACCGTCTATCAGTGAGGCCCCATTGGCATATTCCTTTCCGAATGGACCTACCGGGTACGACCGGGCGTGTCGCTCCGTCGTACGCTGTTCCCCAGCTAGATCACTACGGGAGGGACGCGACATGGCGGCCGAATCGGACGGGACGGCGCGCAGCGCCGCGAGCGACAAGCTTTGGAACGAGATGAGCATCGACCCGGTGGAACTCCACCTGGGCAAGGACTCCGGTTTCACCTTGCGCGCCTACCGGATGTCCGACACCCTCCCCGGCGCGAAGCCGGCCGAGGAGCCGGAGGAGCCCGAGGCCCTCGAGGACGAGTCCGCTGACGAGCCCGAGGCCGAGCTCTCCGAGGACGAGGACGCCCCCGAGCCCGACCCGGCCGACTTCGAGGACGAGGCGGACGACGCCGAGGAGGACGCCCTCGACGCCACCCCTGAGGAAGTACCGGTCTTCTTGACCCGCAAGGGGAAGCTGCTGGTCTTCCGCGAGCCGGAGTTGCTCGTCGCGTTTGTCAGGGACAACGACGACCACGACCTCGCCGCGGTCGAGGAGTACGGCGAGCTGCAGGACCGCCTCAGCGCCGACGACATTGTGTGTGACGAAGACGACACTTATGAGCTGGACCTGGTGGTCGCCAATCTGCGCGGCGGCCAGGAGTCCTGGGAGCCCGAGCTGCTCATCAAGGCCGCCGAGGTCGGCCGCGACCTCGGATACGCGCTGAAGAACGACTCGATCATCGGCTCGCTGGCCCCCGGCTCGCCGCTCGACGACCTCGACGAGACCTTCCGCGTCATCGTCGACGGCGGCCTGCGCGGCAAGCTCGCCAAGCGCCGCTTGAAGAAGAACGACGCGCAGCAGGCCGCGATCGCCTGGCGCGGCGTCATCGCCAAGATCAACGACCACGTGGAATGGCGCTAGCGCGTCGGTTCCCTATCAGCCGAACAGCCCATGCCGACTCATACGCAGAGTCCGATTCCCGGTGCCGCCGCATTGTATTGCGGCGGCGCCGCTGCGTTATTCCACAAGGGAATCGCCTGGTAGACCGCGTTGGGAAATTGACGGAAATGTGTGCTATGACCTTCCCGCCCTTCCGGAACCCGCACTGCCTGTCCGCTTGCAGAACCGAGTATTCTGCGGAAAACTGATAACGGACTGGTAAATACCGGCTGGGCATGCGCCCCGCCGACAGGGTTCGGCGCCCGGACGGGCGCGCCCTACGAGAGGAGCCCCGCGGGTGCAAGTGTTCTGCGGCATCACCATCGACCAGCAGGTAGCAGGAGCCGGACACGGCGACACCGCCTGCGCGGTCGCGCTCGTCGCGGCCGGCGGCGGCCTCATCGCCACCGACACCTTCGGCGACGACCCCCGTGGATGGGTCCGCCTCAACAGCCTCCTCGCCAGATCCGCCCCGGGACAGTCCGTCTCGGTCGCCGTCGACGGCGACGTGGTCCAGCTGGCCGAGTTCGCCGCAGCGGCCGGACACCTCGTGATCCGCGCCGCCAGCCCCGCGTCCCGCTCCAAGGA
The DNA here is from genome assembly GCF_042647865.1 of Glycomyces rhizosphaerae. Classification (NCBI taxonomy): domain Bacteria; kingdom Bacillati; phylum Actinomycetota; class Actinomycetes; order Glycomycetales; family Glycomycetaceae; genus Glycomyces; species Glycomyces rhizosphaerae. The sequence continues at coordinate 160,159 of NZ_JBHRWO010000007.1, read as the reverse complement.
CGCCCTCGACGACGCCATCGCGATCGCCCGCGGCCTCGCCACCGGCGAGGTCGCCGGCCAGCCGTTCGCCGCGCGCCCCGAGATCAACGCTCTGCGCCCCATCCTCGACACGGTGGCCGCAGCCGCCAGAGCCCGTCACGACGCGGCAGAGGCGCTCACGTGCCTCCTGCGCGCGGTCTTCCCGGCGGCGCTGGCCGCCTGGGACGACCCGAGCGAGGCCAACGCCGTCGCCATCCTCTACCGGCTTCCGCAACCCGGTGCGCTCCAGTCGATCTCGACCGAAGAGCTCGCCGCAGACCTGGCCACGGTCGCCGACCCCGGTCAGGTCGCCGCGATGGCCGGAGCCCTCACCGAGGCGATCCGCGAGATCGGCGGCGGCGACGACCCGTCCGTCGCGCCGTCCGTCTCCGCCACCGCCGAGGCCGTCTCCGCCTGGGACCGCTCGCTCGAAGGCCTCATCGGCCTGCTGCAGGCCAAGCGCCCGCGCTTCGACACCGCGCCCCCGCCCGCGCCGGTCGCCGCCGAGGACGACGACCAGGACCGCGCGCCGCGCCGCCACGGCCACGACACGCACACCACCGTCCGCCTCCCCGGCGACCTCCCCGACCGCCAGAGCCTCCGCGCGCTCGACCCGGCCTCGCAGCTGCACTCCGTGCTGCCGGTGGATCTCGAAGCGACACAGGTGATCCCGGAATCGCATATGCCTCCGGTCGACGGCGAGAGCCACACCCGCTCCATCCGCCGCCGCCGCAGGGCCCAGCCCGCCGAGCTGCCGCAGTCGGACCTGCACGCCCCGGCGGACGCGTTCCGCTCCGAGAGCATGCTCGCGCCCGAGCCGGAGCCGCGCCGACACCCTTGGCAGCCCAGGGAAGACGTCAACATCGTCGACGTCGCGAGCCTGATGAACGACGAGGACGGACTCCTCATCCTCGGCCAGGCCCGCAGCGCCTGGTTCAAACGGCCCGAAGGCGAAGAGCCCGAACCGGAGACGTGGAACCTCCCCGGCGACGACGGCTGGCGCACCGCCCGCCACGTCACCGAGGACCCCGAGACCGAAGAGCCGATCACGCCCGCGGGCCTGCCCCGCCGCAAGCCCCAGGCGAACCTGGTGCCCGGCGCGGTCGTCGACGACGAGCCGCGCTTCGACGAGCCGATCGACCGCGACCCTGAACTGCTGGCGCAGAACACCGCCGGCTACTTCAAGGGCTGGGGCCGCGCCCGGGGCGGACGCCCCGGTGCCGGCGCCAGGACGGAGAGGATGGCGACCCGATGAGCGCCAATCTCGGTGTCTACGAGCGCTCCCTGAGCATGTTGCTCGGATCGCTCGTGGCGCGCACCCCCGGGCTCTCACACGCCGTCCTGGTGAGCGTGGACGGGCTGCCGCTGGCGGTCTCGGCCGGGCTCCCGAAGGAGCGCGCCGACCAGTTGGCGGGCATCGGCTCCGGTCTGCTCTCCATGGGCGAGGGCGCCGGCCGCTCGATGGACCACGGTCCGACGCAGCAGGTCATCGTCGAAATGGCCGAGGGCGTCCTCCTGGCCGCCCCGGTCGGGCCGCAGATCTGCCTGACGCTTCTGGCCGTGTCGCAGTGTGACCGCGAACAGCTCGGCTACGAACTGGGCCAGTTCACGATGCAGGTGGGGCCCTTGCTGAACGAGGCACTGACGAACACGGGATCGATCCCGAAGGTCATCTGAGACTTACCTGGAACGGGCCCTGAGGCGATCGCCTCAGGGCCCGTTTCCGTTGCGCTACTTGGCCGCGACCCCGCGGCACCGACCCGGTCCGGACCCCCGACGGCGACCGCGTGGTGGTCACCTTCGAGGGCAAGTTCCTCGACTATCGCTGGTAGCGGCGGCTTCTTTCATGTCGGCTCGCCCAGGATCGGGAAGAGGATCGGGCTGATCAGATACTGCGTGCGGCCGGGCGCGGGCTTGTTCTCCAGCGTCTGCAGGAGCGCTTGGCGCAGTTGGCCGTTCAGTTCCTCCAGCTCGTCCTGGTCGAGCCAGACGGCGTGCTGGCGGTAGCCGACCGGATCGTGCGCCGGCCGGAGTCCTCACGGTCGAGGTAGGCCGGACCGCGACTTCACCGTCGCCGACGAATACGTCCCGCACGCGCTGGCCGCGATCGAGGCGCTGCGCGCCCACCCGGCGATCGACCCGAACCGGATCCACATCGGCGAACACAGCATGGGCGGCAAGGTGGTCCTCCAGGGCGGCAGGGACTATCAAGTGACCGTGGACGACTACCTCGCCCGCTGGAAACGCGGCCTGGCCGGTCACCCGGCAGCCGACTTCCGCATCTACGAGGCCGACAACCACCAGTTCATTCCCGGGGAGGGGCGCTCGACTCCGGAGGATTACGGGCGCGCTGACCACGTAGACCGGGCGGTCGTCGTGGACATCGCGGATTGGATCGCCGCGAAACTGAGCATGGTCTCGTTCGGGTGGGGTTCGGGCGGCGGCGACAACGAGGTGGGGACTTCCTCGGTCGGTACTCCGGCTTGAGGGTTGGTTGTGGTCGGGGTTCGGGCGGCGGCGACAACGAGGTGGGGACCTCCTCGGCCGGTACTCCGGCTTGAGGGTTGGTCGTGATCGGGGTTCGGGCGGCGGCGACAAAAGGGAAGGGGGCTCTCTTGGTTGTTGTTCGGTTTCGTGGTTGGTTGTGGTCAGGGTTCGGGCGGGCAGCGACAAAGGGCCTGAGGTGCCTGGGTCGGACTGCGGCCGCCGGGTCGGTTGTGGGCGCTGGCCGACACGCCCGACCCCGGGGGACAGTGCTGTTGACCTGCCCAAACATCGATGATTCACCCGATTGGGTGATGACAGTCGACCCCTGACCGATCTATGCTTGGTACAGCACAAACAAGCGAAATCAGCCGGATAGTTCGAGGAGGTGTCAGATGGCCACTACGTCCCCCACTCAGGATCGCCGTTCCCAGGCCCAGGCCATCCGCTCCACCCTCGACCAAGCCGCCGAGGCGATCAACTCCCACCACGCCCAGGTGCTGGCCGCGGTGATCGAGATGAAGACCTCTGGTCTGCACCGCTCGGAGTTCGGGTTCTCCGCCCTCCGGGACCTGCTCCTGTCGCAGTTCGACTTCACGTTCAACACCGCAGGATCCATCGCCGCCATCGCCAGACTCTCCGGCAAGTTCCGTCTCCTCGCGGAAGCGGCTACGACGGGGAAGGCCCGGATCGACCAGGTCGCCTTCGCGGTCCGCCAGTTGGACAAGACCCCCGCCATGCGCCTGTTCGCCCGCACCCCCTTCACGACACCAGTCCCCTCCCCCTTCGACGCTTCAGTCCAGTGCGCGACACCGGAAGCCATGGTCGCCCAGTACTGCGCCCATGCTTCGTTCAAAGACCTGCAACGCCACCTCGACGAACTCTGGGCCTCCATCGCCGAAGAAACCGAACTGCTGGACGAGTTGGGCGCACAGTCCCTGCAGCGCCTCGAACTGATGCCCCAGGACAACGGCATGTGGAGCCTCTCCGCGGAACTCTCCGACACCACGGGCCGGTTGTTGGACAAGTACCTGCAGACCGCCTGCCCGCCACCCCGTCAAGAAGACCAAGACAGCGACGGCCTGCTACCCCCGCAGGAGCACCGGCACGCCGAAGCCCTCCACCAGCTCCTCGCCGGCTACGGGTCTTCCCCGCAGGCAGCGACCCGTCACGGGCACACCGCCACCCTCGATCTCACGGTCGATATCGAGACGTTGCAGGGCAAGGACACCGGCCGCCTCCCGCTGCTGGAGGGCGACCCGATCTCGGTTCCCAGGGCGCGCCTCCTGGCTTGTGAAGGGGTGGTGATCCCCTCGGTGTTCAACTACGCCACAGGCGAAGCAGTCGAACTCGGCCGGGCCCTGCGCCTGCCGAACACGGCCCTGCGGCGGAAGCTGGAGCTTGAGCAGCCAGGAGGTTGCGCCTGGTCCGGGTGTGGGCGCCCGGTCGCCTGGACCGAAGCACACCACATCCAGCACTGGGCCGACGGCGGCCCCACGATCGCGGACAACCTGATCCTGCTCTGCCGGTTCCACCACGGCCGCATCCACACCACCGGCTGGACCGTGGAGAAGACCGGCCCCGGACAAGCCATCATCACCCACCACGACGGCCACCACACGACGAGCGCCCCCGGTGGGAACACCGGGTGCGGCTGCTCCGACTGGCGCACCGATCAAGACATGGACATTGAGCACCACGGCACCGACTGGGACGTGTTCCCCACCGGGCTCTACCGGTCGGAATGGTCCGAGGCCATGAAACCCGACCTCGATGCCCTGGCCGAGGCCATCGACCGAGACCGCGCCCTCAAAGCCATGAAGGCAGCGAGAGCGAAATGCCGAGCGAAGTTCACGACACCCAACCAGGCAACACCACCACCGCCAACGGCATCGCCGCCGACACCGACACCACCGATCACGCCACCGATCGGCAAGGCCCCCAAGCCTTCCGAACCGATCGAAGCACCCAGGACCCCGAAGGTGATGGCTGGTCCGGCCCGGGAGGTCGACTACGGGGAACCACCGTTCTTACTGTGCCCTCAGCGGGCGACTGCTGAGGGGAAGCGCCGCAACACCAGCAGCGCAGCCCGACACCCATATGGGATCGGGCCCCTCAGCATGCACAGGCAACAAACCCACCCAGGCAAGGACCCGGAACAGGCACCGCCTATAGCCGAAGAGCGAGCCCAGCCCTCCACTCAGCCCTTTGTCGCTGCCCGCCTGAACCAGAACCCAATCGACCCCACAGGCCGAAGAACTCGCCCGGGTCGACACCACCTCGTTGTCGCTGCCATCTTGAACCCTGCGCGCAGTCGATCCCGAAGACCGAAATCCGGGCCCAGGATGCCGCTACATCGGTGTCGCTGACTGGTTGAACCACAACCCAATACGCCCCAAAGGCCGAAGACCGGCCCCGCGAACGAGAGACCTCGTTGTCGCTGCTGGCTTTGAGTCGGGCGCTTCAAGACAGCCGGGCCAATTGGGAGGCAAGGAAAAAGATCGGGCGCAAGTGCGTCCCCGACCTCGGAAGTATGTATTGGGATGCGCGAACGGTCCGCGGGCTCACGCCGAGCTTCGTGGCGATCTGCTGCTGCGTCAGTTTCGATTGCTGCCACAGTGCAGTCAGCTCAACCGGGACGAACCATTCTGCAATGCGCGCGATCGGCATCAACGCCTCCAGGAGCTGGTGGTGGGCACTCTCTGTAACGAAAAGGTACCCCTGCTCGCACGGGTCTTGGGAAGCGGGTAAAGAGTAGAAAATTTAGGGCGCAATACTTTCCGACCCGCCTTGCGGGCCCTCTTTCCGGCCCACCGACCCCCATAAAGGGCAGAACGAAGGGGCCCAAGGCTTTTCAGCCTTGGGCCCCTTCGAAGTATGGTCCAGGGAGATGGGTCAGCCTAGACGGGTCGTCTAACGTCCGTTTGTGGGCACTTAGTGGACGCCGACGGTGCGCGTGCGGCGCATCGAGAGCACGTATTCGACGAGCTTGATGAGCACCTGCTTGGTGGACTCCCGGTTACGGGCGTCCGTGTACATCACGGGGACGTCGTGCGAGATCTGCAGGGCGTCGCGGATGTCGTTGAGGTCGTGCAGCTGCTTGCCGTCGAAGCAGTTGACCGCCACGAGGTAGGGCAGCTTGCGGTGCTCGAAGAAGTCGATGACCGAGAAGCAGTCGGCGAGGCGGCGGGTGTCGACCAGGACGATGGCGCCGATGGCGCCGCGCACGAGCTCGTCCCACATGAACCAGAAGCGGGTCTGGCCGGGGGTGCCGAACAGGTACAGGATGAGGTCCTGGTCGATGGTGATACGACCGAAGTCCATCGCCACCGTGGTAGTCGACTTGTCGGGCACCAGGTTGTTGTCGTCGACGCCTTCGGAGGCGGAGGTCATGATCGCCTCGGTCGTCAACGGGGTGATCTCGGAGACCGATCCCACCAAGGTCGTCTTGCCGACGCCGAATCCACCGGCGATGACGATCTTGGCAGAGGTCACACGAGAGGTGTCTGCGGGTGCGTTCATTGGGTTCTATAGCCTCCTGAGTCCACTGAGGACACGTTCAAGGAGTTCGGTCCCGACCGATCCGTCGCCGCCGTCCGCGTCGAATCCGGTGGGTTCGTGCACTGCCAGCAAGCCGTCGGCCGCCATGTCGGCGACCAGCACGCGGGCGACGCCGAGCGGCACCTCCATGCGTGCGGCGATCTCGGCGAGGGACTGCAGGCGGCCGCCGCAGAGATTGACGATCACCTTCTGTTCCCTGCCACCGAGGAACTGCCCGGACCGGCCGCGCGCGGTGGTCTCCACCAGCGCTTCCAGGGCGATCTCCAATTGGGGCCGCGTACGGCCGCGCGTGACCGCGTACGGTCTGACGAGTGAGCCGGTCGGCTCATCACCACCGAGGACCATTGTTACCTCCAACCGCGACCCGCAGATCCCACAATCCTTGTGCCGCAGTCTTGTCAGTTATCCATTTACCGGGTGCCAGGGGAGGCACCGGCCCGTCGCCTGGGGATGCGACGGAGGGGTTTGGTTGTTCAGTTCGTCCCACACGTGCTGCTATCCGCTCGAGTGGAGCCTACCGTGCCGCACGCGCATTCGCCAATGACGCCTGCGCCGACCCGGATC
>NZ_JBHRWO010000007.1:0-153442 GCF_042647865.1 Glycomyces rhizosphaerae | reverse complement strand
CAGTTCTTCGAGGCCAGGACCGCGAACGAGGAGCCGTCGCTGATGGACATGAGGAACAGGAAGCCGCGGTCCATCTCGACGACCGTCTGGAGGACGGCGCCGCCTTCGAAGCAGCGGGAGGCGCCCTGGGTGAGGCTCACCAGTCCCGAGGTCACGGCCGACAGCTGGTCGGCCCGGTCCCGCGGCAGGTCCCGCGAGGAGGCCAGCAGCAGACCGTCGGCGCTGACCGCCACGGCGTGGGCCACTCCCGGCACGCGTTCGGCGAAGCCGGCCAGCAGCCAGCCCAGGTCCTGGACCGAGGTTCCACCAGTGCTCATCGTTTGCGCTCCTTAGTAGCGTCTTCCGTGTTGCGGTTCAGCGACTCAGTTACCGTCATTGCCACGTCCTCGCTGCACCCCACGGTGATAGGCCGACAGCAGGCCCCGAATGCCCTCGGGGTTGCGCTTCTGCGCGCTGACGGTCTCCTGTGATTCCTCCACGGCCCCGGGAACCAGGCGTTCCATGGGGCGGCGCTTGGGAAGTCCCACCGAGGTCGTCTCTGCGGAGACGGTCTCGGCGAACGCGTTGTCCACCCGCGACCAGCCGTCATCGGCGGCCGTGCGCCAGGCGTAGGAGCCGGACTCGGTTTCGGGGGAGGTGAGGCGGCGTCGTTCCAGGCCCGGGGCGCCCGTGGGCTCGTCGGCGGGCTTGCTCTGCATGGGCGTCGAGCCTTCCGTGGGCTGCGGAGGGGAGACCGGTGCCGCCTCCCAAGCCGGGGCGGGGGACTCGGCCGCTTCTGACTGGTCAGCGTAGCGCGGCGAGGTTGCCTCCGCCACCTCCGCGGGCTCCTCGAAGGAAGCAGGGCTCGCAGGGCTGAAGGTCGACTCGTAGCCGGAAGTGTCGGCAGTGGTGCGGGACGACTCGGGGCGCTCGTCCACGACCAGCGGGGACTCCTCGGTGGGCGAGGAGAGCACGCTCGGCGCGTCGTCCTCGACCTTCTTCGGAGCGGGCGTGACGGCCTTGAACCAGGCCGATTCGACCTCGCGGAAGATCGGCAGCTCGGTCGTCGCGTCGAGCGCGGAGACCCGGTCCTTCTTGGCGGCGCGCGGGGCCTCGGTGCCGGCGGGGCCGGCGGCCACGTCGGGCCACGACGGCGGGGCGGGCTCCGGCTCGGGCGTGAACGCCTCGAGCTGGATCTTCGGCAGGGCCACGTGCTCGGAGGAGACGATCTCCCCCGTCACTTCCATGACCTTGCCGCTGGGGCGGCGCTCGTCGGCGAGGCCGCCGGGCCGGAACATGAAGCCCGGCTCCTCCTCGGCGGCGGCCTGGACCGGCTGCTGGCTCTGGCGTCCCTGCAGGTGGTGCTCGCCGGTCATGGGCTCGACGGGCTGGGCCTGCGTCGGCGGACGCGAGGGCATCTGCGGGGCGCTGGGCTGCCACATCGGCTGCGACTGCGCCGGGGGCGGCGACTGCGGCCCGGGCTGGGCCACGGTGTCGAACAGGCCCGCCGGGCTCTCCGGGACCTGCGGCAGCGCACCGGAGTTCATGCCGAGCGCGCCGCGGGGACCGTCCTCGCGACCCTGGAGCGAGAACGTGTCGCCGGTGTCGAAGTTGGTGCCGTCCAAGGGAACCCCGCTGCGCATGCCGCGCTCGGGGAGCTTCGGGTCGGTCAGGACCGCTTCGCCCAGGATGACCTCGGCGACGGTGCCGCGCTGGTCGCCCGGGCGCAGTTCGACGCGCACGTCGTGCCGCTTGGCCAGGCGCGCGACCACGACCAGGCCCATCATGCGCGAGGACGCGAGGTCGATGGCGTCGGCCGATTCCGACAGCTGCCGGTTGATGTCGTCGAGCTGCTGGGGCGGCATGCCGATGCCGATGTCGTTGATGCGCACCCGGATCGCGCCCTGGGGGCTGTCGGCGGTGCGCATCTGCTCGGCCTCGACGACGACCGGGGACTCCGGCGGGGAGAACGCGGTCGCGTTGTCCATGAGCTCGGCGATGAGGTGCACGAGGTCGTTGACCGCGGCCGGGCGGATCTCCCGCTCGGCCTCGAGGTTCCCGAACTCGATGCGGGTGTACTGCTCGACCTCGGACTGCGCGGCCTGCAGGATGTCGCCGATCGGCGCCGGGTAGCGCTCCTGGCGGGTGGAGTCCGCGCCGGCGAGCACCAGGAGGTTCTCGTCGTTGCGGCGCATGCGGGTCGCGAGGTGGTCGAGCTGGAACAGCTCGGCCAGGCGGTCCGGGTTCTCCTCGCCGCGCTCCAGGTGGTCGAGGTGCCCGATGAGGCGGTCGACCAGGTTCTGGGAGCGGCGGGCGAGGTTGATGAACATCTGGGAGACGTTGGCGCGCAGGGCGGCCTGCTCGGCCGCGATGCGGATGGCCTCGGTGTGGACGATGTTGAACGAGTGGGCGACGTTGCCGATCTCGTCGCGCTGGTCGATGTCGATGACCGCGCCCGTGTCGGCCGCGACTTCGTCCGGTGTCCGGTTGCCGATGGTCTCGGCGTCGCGCATCTGCGCCACGGCCTGCGGCAGGCTGACGTGGGCGACGTCGAGCGCGCCCTCGCGGAGCCGGCGGAGGCCGGTCGCCATGTTGCGGGCGATGAGCAGGGCGATCACGGTCGCGACGACGAAGGCGGCGAGGATGAGCACCGATTCGAGCAGGAGCTGGAAGATCTGCGCGTTCTGGTTGCCGCGCGCGTCGTCGAGGACCTTCTCGGACTCGTCGTTGATGAAGTCCAGGCCGTTGTTCAGGACCAGGTTGTAGGAGTCCATGAGCGCGGCGTTGACTTGGAGCTTCTGCGTCGTGGAGGCGCTGACGGCGTCGTTCTCGAAGGTCAGGGCCGCTTGGGCCGCTTCGGTGTTGAGGCCGCCTTCGCTGAAGAAGAACGCGAGCTGCTGGTCGCGGGTGGCGACGGTCTTGAAGTCCTCTTCGGCCGCTTCGCGGAGCTTCGCGTACGAGATGAAGTTCTGCCAGCGCGTGTTGTTGATGAACTGGCGGTCGTTGCCGACGTTCAGGGCGATGGCGCGCTCTTCCTCGAGGGTTTCGAGGATGCTCGTGGCCGCGGCGATCGTCTGCAGGTTGCGGGCGATCTCGGGGTCGTTGACGATGCGCGAGGAGATGTCGGTGATGGTCACCAGTTCGGCGATGAGCCGCTGGTAGACGCGGGAGGTCGCCTCGATGGAGGCGCCTTCGGTGTCCTCGGCCGCTTGGGCGCGGATCTTGCGGAGGCTCTCGTACTGGGTGCCGACGGCGTCGATGCGGTTGTCGATGTCGTCGGAGAGCGAGGGGAGCGTTCCGGCCTTGTCGTCGAACGCTTCGAGCGCCCGGTCGGTGGCGGTCTGCTGGGCGCTGACGGCGGATTGGTCGTACTGCGTGGCGTCGATGTCCGCGACGTAGTTGTCGTCGACCTGCAGGTAGGTGAGCAGCAGGGAGCGCTCGACCTGGAGGTTGTAGCGGAGGTCCGCGGTGACGGTGTTGAACTGGACGAGGTCCACCATGTCGGTGGACTCGAACACCCGGTCGGAGAGGTCGTAGAGGCGGAGGCCGGCCACGGCGACGAGCACCGTGAGCGGGACCAGGAGGATCAGTCCCAGCTTGGACCGGATCCGCATGTCGGCGATGCGCGGCAGGCCGAGCGGTCCTCGTCGAGCCGCTGAACCCGCACGGTTCGCGCTGCGCTTGCTCACCTTGTCTAGCCTCCTGGGGTGGTCCTCTGTGTCAGACCGAAGGGCCCGGGCCGGGCGGGATCGGTCTCGGGCCGACGTCGCGCGTCGGCTGCCGTCCTGCCGCCGGGGGGCGGCGGGGTCGGCATGTGAAGCCCAGCAGATTCCATCATGACGAATGCGGGCGGCGAAATCCAGGGGCGTACTGGAGTACTGAACACCCCTCCGTAAGCCACCGTGTTGCGGGGCGAATCCCAAGATACACTGATCTTTTGGACACATGCCTATGCGGTATTCGGCTGATCGGCCGATAATTCCGACTGTTCGGACGACGACTGGCATCCCGGTCGGCCGAGTCTTGAGTACGGGACCCGAATCCCTCGACGCGACACGAACAGCGGCGACGTGACCACTGTTGGTGATGACCGTTTCGCCACCTTAGTCCAGTGACGGAACGCGTTCGCGTGAACACGAGCGGGGCACAGATCCGTCATAGCCGCCGCAGACCCTCGCAGAACTCGCACACGCTGTGCGACAGACTTCGCCCTCCATTAGGCACGGTTGACCCACGACCTTCCAGGAGGCAACCCCATGGCAGTGCCACTGAACGACGTGCTCGCAGCGACTCTCGAGCACCACCACTTCACCTACGGCTGGCTCAATCCCGTGATGGGCCTCGCCTTCGCGGCCGCCGGCTCGTTCCTCGGCCTGTCGGCCTCCCGCTACGCCCGCGCCGCCGCCACCGCCGGAGGGCGCCTCCGCTGGACCCTGTTGGCCGCCTTGGCCATCGGTGGAGTCGGCATCTGGATGATGCACTTCATCGCGATGGTCGGCTTCACCGTCACCGGCGCCGACATCGCCTACGACCCCGTGCTCACCGCCGCCTCGTTCGCACTCGCGGTCGGAGCGGTCGGCATCGGGTTGTTCGTGTCCGGCGGCAAGCACGCCGGCTGGCCGCGCTTGATCCTCGGCGGTCTCGTGTGCGGCGCGGGCGTGGTCGGGATGCACTACACGGGTATGGCCGCGGTCGCGACCGGCGGACGGGTCGAGTACGACCCGCTGCTGGTCGCGGCCTCGGCCGTCGTGGCCGTGGTCGCCTCGACTGTGGCCCTGCGGTTCACGGCGGTCGTCGACCGGCGCGGGAGCATGGCGCTGGCCTCGGCGGTCATGAGCGTCGCAGTGGTCGGCATGCACTACACAGGTATGGCGGCCGTCGAGGTCCACGGGCCGCCGCAGGCCGACGTCACCGGCATCAGCCCGCTGGTGCTGCTGCTGCCGATCCTGATCCTCGCGATGATCGCGATCGTCGGGATGGTGTTCGGCGTGCTGGCCTCGCCGTCGCTGGACCGACCGGCGGCGGAGCGAAATGACCGTCCTAGTGCAACTGTCCGTCTTGCAGATGCCGCCGGACAGTAGTCGTATAGGTTTCGAACCGCGCCGACCCTTCAGCGCAACATTCCGGATACGGGCCGAGCCCGGGGAGGAAGACCACGGATGGAACACGTAAGTCACTTCACTTACGGCTGGATCAATCCCATCATGGCCTTCGGATTCGCCTTCGCGGGTTCGATCCTGGCGCTCATGTGCATGACGCAGGCGCGCCTGCAGGATGCGACCGTCAAGGCCGCCCGCAAGCGCGTCCAGTGGATCGCCATGGCGGCGTTCGCCTTGGGCGGCACGGCTATCTGGATGATGCACTTCACCGCGATGATCGGCTTCAAGGTCACCGAGTCGGACATCGCCTACGACCCGGTGAAGACGGGCCTGAGCCTGGTGGCCTCGATCGGCGCCGTGTTCTTCGGCCTGCTCGTGGCCGGCCTGGGCCGGCGCAACACCGTCGCGAAGATCCTCATGGCCGGGCCGATCACCGGCATCGGCGTCGTGATCATGCACTACTCGGGCATGGCGGCCATCAACGTCTCGGGGCAGATCACCTACGAGCGCAGCTACTTCATCGCGTCCGTGGCGATCGCGGTCGTGGCGGCGACCGCGGCCCTGTTCTGCGGCATGTACCTCGACGGCTGGCGGTGGCAGTCCGGCGCGGCGGTCATCATGGCGGCCGCGATCTGCTCGATGCACTTCACGGGCATGGCCGGCGTGCGGGTGACCCTGGACGACCAGGGCCGCAACTCGGTGGAGGGCATCGACCCGATCATGCTCATCCTGCCGATCCTCGGCGTCGCGACGATAGGCATCATCGTGCTCCTGTTCGCACTCATGGGCACGCAGCCGAAGATGGTCACCAAGCGCGACCAGCTCGGCATCGAGGTCGACGACGACGAGGCGCTCCCGACCGCGACCGGCGCGATCCCGGTGGACAAGCTGCGCGGGCCCCAGCCGCGCGATAACCGGGCGGGCGGCAGCGCCCGGCCGGGCCGGGTGCGCAACAAGAGCGAACGCGCGCAGGGCTTCGTCCCGGATCAGCGGGCCATGCCCGCGCCGCATGGCAACCCGGTGCAGGCGCCGCAGGGCGGCCACGACGGTCCGCTCATCGTCCCCGACCGGCCCGGCGCCCGCGGGCAGCGCTCGTTCCAGCAGGCGAATCTGGAGCAGACCGCCGAGCACTTCGACATCACTCCTCGGCAGACACCGCGCAGATAGCTCGCGCATCCGTCAGGCAGCGGGAACGGCCCCATCCGATCGGATGGGGCCGTTCCCGTTCCATGCCTTATATATAGGGGCCGATTACGCACCGCAGTCTCGGCGGCGCCATGGCCCCGGTCGGGGTCAGCGGGTGAGGGCGTCGATGAGGGAGGCCGCGGCGGTGGCGAGGAGGACCGTGCCGGTGAGCGGTCCGACGACGGCGCTGGTCTTGAGGCCCTTGGCTTTCGCGAGCGGGACCGCGGCCACCGCGGCGATGGTGATAAGGGCCGCGACGAGGTGGACCGCGGGGATCTCCAGGACGACCGCCACCGGGAACAGGTGGACGCCGACGACGAAGGCGATCCACGCGGCGATGAGGTCGCCGCGTCTGCGCCAGGCGAGGAGTCCCGATCCGATTGCGGCCGCTGCGAATTCGATGCCGACGATGATGCCGAAGCGGGGGCCGGTGGCGTCGTCGAAGACGGTGCCGTCGGACCAGTGCCGCCACAGCAGGAGACCGCCGCCGATCGCGACGAGGATGCTCAGGATCGAGCCCGCGGCCAGGTACTTGACCCAGGATTTCGGCGGGCCCTCCTGGGCCCAGCCCAACCAGGCCATGGCGAAGAAGCCGAAGACGGCCGCCAGTCCGGCGGCGTCGCGGAGGTGTTCGGGGGTCACGGGGGTGTCCGTTCGAAGGGTAGGCGAATGCGGATGTCGTACCAGTACTTCAGGGTTAAGACCGGTGCAGATCTACGGCTCGCGAGCTTCGCCGAGGCCGGACCCATCGAAGTCCGACTTGCCCGAGGCCCGCCGTTCACGTTCGGGCCGTGACCCGGCCCTCAGACTCCGGAGTAGGAGTGGAGGCCGCTGAAGACGAGGTTCACAGCGGTCAGGTTGAAGAGCATCACCGCGTAGCCGAGGATGGCGAGCCACGGGGCGTTGGCCTTCGCGCTCTTGCCGGAGACGCGGGCGTGCAGGTAGGCGGCGTAGACGACCCAGGCGATGAACGCCCACACTTCCTTCGGGTCCCAGTTCCAGTAGCGGCCCCAGGCGAAGTGTGCCCAGACCGCGCCGGCGAGGATGCCGAAGGTGAGGAGCGGGAACGCGAAGACGTGGATCTTGAAGGTCAAGCGCTCCAGGGCGGTCGCGTCCGGCAGGCGCTCGGCGATGTTGAGCGGGAAGCGGATCGCCTTGCCGTCGGAGACCTGGCGGTCGTAGCGGCGCTTCATCAGGTGCAGGATCGCGAAGACGCAGCCGATGAGCAGGATGCCCGAGGAGGCGATCGCGGCCGTCACGTGGATGATGATCCAGTAGGAGTCCAGGGCCGGGACCAGCGGTCCGGCCTCGGTGTAGACCCGCACGGAGGTGCCGAGGACCATCGTCACCGCGAAGGTCGCGAAGAGCCCGAGGCGGCGCGGGACGTTGCCCTTGGAGACGAGGATCAGCCAGGTCGTCATGCCCGCGAGCGCCACGCCCACGGTGTACTCGAACATGTTGCCCCACGGCCACCGTCCGGTGTAGATGACGCGGATGACGATGCTCGCGGCGAGGGTCGCGGTGCCGAGGAACGTCAGGATCAGGCCGAGGCGGCCCGCGCCGCGCGCGGCGGCCGGGCTGATCGGGGGTTCGGCGGCGGGTTCGTCCACGGCGTCGGCGCTGTCGGCGCCGACGGCCGCGAGTTGCTTGGCGCGCTTGGGGGCGCGCTTGTCGAAGGCGTACTCCACCGCGTAGGCGAACATGGCCCCCGCGTAGATGAGGATGGTGGCGACGAACAGCGCGTTCGCGATTTCGGCCCCGGTCATTGCTTGCTCCCGATCGAGTCGTCGGATTCAGATGCTGGCGGCGGCTCGCTGCCGGGCGCGATCGCAGCGGTGAGCTCGTCGCATTCCTCGTCGAGGCCGTCGTAGTCGTTGCGGTTGAGCCCGGCGGTCTCCACGGTGCCGTCGGGGTTCCACCGGATCCAGAAGCGCCTGCGGCGCACCGCGAGCGCGGGCAGCAGGCCGCCGAGGAGCAGGATCGCGCCGGCGAGGACGATGGGGCCGCCCGGGTCGTGGCGGACCTGGAGGACGGCGTACTGCTCGACGCCGTCGAAGGTAAGGGTCGAGCCGTCGGGCAGTGCCATGGCGTCGCCGACGCCGATGACCTCGACCTCGTCGTTGACCTGTTCGAGGTTCCCGGAGGCGATCTGGGTCTCGTTGACCGCGTACACCGATTCGGGCTGCCCGTCGGCGAGTCCGAGGTCGCCGGTGTAGGCGGTCAGGGCGAGCACGGGGTTGTTGAGCTCGGGTTCGGTGCCGAGGAGCATCGCGGTCGTGTCGTCGTAGGTGGGCACGAGGATCGCGTCGAACCCGACCTCGGCGTCCTCGTCGACCGCGCCCGTCTCGGGGTTGTAGTTGACGTCGGGGAACTTGAACGCGCCCTCGGAGTTCATCGCCGTGTCCATCGCCAGGAACTCCTGGTGGAGGGTCTGGGTCTGGCCGTAGCGGTCGGTGTAGGTGACGACGGCGGTGTAGCCGTGGCCGATGAGGAAGACGTTGGTGCCGTCGATGTTCAACGGGTGGTTGACCTCGAGGGCGTAGTCGCCTTCCTCGTCGCTCGTCTCATACGCGACGTCGGCGTCGTAGGCGGTGGGGCCGCCGTTGGTGAACTCGGCGTCGAAGGCGTTGAGCGTCAGGCAGAACCGCGGGAGGCTCGTCTCGTCGACCCACGCGCCGAGGCCGTACTCGTCGTACTGCTGGAGGTTGTTGCAGTAGGCCTTGTCCTCGGAGAGGATGCGGTTGCCGTACCAGCTCATGAGGCTGCCGACGGCGACGCCGACGAGCATGAAGATGATGCTGGTGTGGAACAGCAGGTTCCCGGTCTCGCGCAGATGGCCCTTCTCGGCCGCGAACGTGACGGTGCCGTCCTCGGCCTCGCGCACCGTGGTGCGCCAGCGGCGCTGCTTGAGCACGGCGCGGGCCATCGACTGGTTCGCCTCCGTGTCGAGGACGCGGTGGTAGGGCAGGATCGACATCCGCTTGGGGGCGTCGGGGACCTTGGCGCGCAGGGCTTTCCAGTGGACGCCGAGGCGCGGGATGATGCAGCCGACGAGGCTGACCATGAGCAGCAGGTAGATCGCGGAGAACCACGGCGAGGTGTAGACGTCGAAGGCCCACAACCGGTCGAGCGCCGGCGCGAGGTCGGGGTGCTCGTCGAAGTAGCCGGCGACGTCGGTGGCGCTGATGGAGCGCTGCGGGAACGTCGAGCCGGGGATGGCGGCGAGCGCGAGCGCGAGGAGCAGCAGCAGGGCCGTGCGCATGGAGGTCAGCTGGTGCCACCAGCGGCGGACGAACGAGCGCAGGCGCTTGACGGCCTTGGGTTTGGAGCGGGGCGGCGGGGCGAGGGTGGCGGTCACAGCAGGCTCACCCCGGCTCCGACGGTGGCGCGCAGCCAGTTCGTGAACTCGGTCCAGGCGCCGGTGACGAGGGCCACGCCGACGAGGCAGAGCATGACGCCGCCGGCGATGGAGATCGCGCGGCCGTGGCGTTTGAGGAAGTCGAGGGCGCCGGCGAGGCGGTGCATGCCGACGGCGAAGAGCACGAACGGCGCGCCGAGTCCGGCGCAGTAGGCGATCATGAGGCCGATGCCACGGGCGGAGCCGTCCTGGATGACGGCGAGGCTCGTGATCGCGGCGAGAACCGGTGAGGTGCAAGGAATCCAGGAGAGCGCGAAGACCGCGCCGAAGAGCGGGGCGCCGGCGAGGCCGACGGCGGGGCGCCATTTGGGGGCGAACCCGCCCCGGGTCGGGATGAGGCCGATGAACATGAGTCCCATGGCGATCATGACGATCCCGGCCACGGTCTCCAAGGTGGAGGAGTTGGTGAGGAGGGCGCGTCCGGCGCTCTGGAGGGCGAACACGACCGTGGTGTAGACGGCGGTGAATCCGGCGACGAACAGGAGCGCGCCGACCAGGACGCGTCCGGTGCGGCGGTCTTTCGTGAGCTCTTGGCCGCTCATGCCGGTCACATAGGACACGTACCCGGGCATGAGGGGGAGGGTGCACGGGGAGGCGAAGGAGACGAGTCCGGCGAGCGCGGCGACGCCGAAGGCGAGCAGCAGCGGACCCGACGCGGCGGTCTCAGCCGGGTTCATGCGGCCTCCACCGGGCGGTGGAGCCTGGGAGCGGAGTTCACTCGGACTCCTTGCGCGGCAAGGGATCCGAAGGAGCCTCGAGGCGGCGTTTCACGAGGGTGCCGACCGCGACGGCGGCGAGCGCGGCGGTTCCGGCTAGACATGCGCCCTTGGCGGCCTTGCGGAGAGCGGACTTCGGGGCGGGCGGCTGGCTCATGACGGCTCCAGGGCTTTGCGAACGTCGGCGATGAGGGTCTCGGCGTCGTCGAGCTCGCCGCGCCAGATGGAGAAGACGCGGTGCTCGGCGTCGATCACGATGGTGGCGGGGATGTCGTTCGGCGAGAGCCCGTAGTCGACGAACTGGTCCGCGATGCGGCCCGCTTCGTCGCTGATGGACGGGTACTCGACGGCCCAGCGCCGTTCGAAGGCCTTCGCGGGGTCCTCGGTGTCGCGGATGTTCACGCCGAGGAACTGCACGCCTTGGTCTTTGAACTCGGCGGCGGCTTCGACGAGGTAGGGCGCCTCGGCCACGCAGGGCGGGCACCAGGAGCCCCAGAAGTTGACGACGAGGACCGATCCGGCCCAGTCGTCGGTGTCGATCGGGTTGCCGTCGAGGTCGTCACCGGTGAGGCGGGGCGCTTCGAAGCGGTCGCCGGGCTCTTCCCACCGGTAGTTGGAGCCGTCGCCGGAGACGTACCGGTCGCGGTTGATCTCGTTGACGCGGTTCGCGTTCTCGCCGCCGGACTCGGAGCATGCCGCGAGGCCCAGCAGCGGCACGGCCGCCAGCATCGTCCTCCGCCGCAGGCCCATCGCTAGGCGCCCTTGGCCTTCCGAGCCGTCTCGGACTTGAGCAGCAGGTGGGCGGCGGGCTCGGAGTACTCGATGCGGGCGAGCGAGGTGCCTTCGTAGACGAAGCTCGTGATCGAGGCGAGCGAGCATTCGCGGTTGCGCGGGTCGTGCCACAGGCGCTTGCGCTCGGCGAAGCGGCGGGCGGTCCAGATCGGCAGCTGGTGGCTGACGAGGACGGCCTCGGAGCCTTCGGCGGCGATGCGGGCCTGCTCGAGGGCGTCCATCATGCGGCGCGCGATGTCGAGGTAGGCCTCGCCCCAGGAGGGGCGGAAGGGGTCGCGCAGGCGCCACCAGTAGCGCGGCCGGCGCAGGGCCCCGTCGCCGACGCCGACTCGCAGGCCCTCGAAGGAGTTCCCGGCCTCGATGAGGCCGTCGTAGGTCGTGACGTCCATGCGGTACGAGGCGGCGACCGGTTCGGCGGTCTCCTGCGCGCGCTGGAGCGGGGAGGAGCCGACGTGGACGACGTCCCTTCCGGCGAGGCGCTCGGCGGCGGCCACGGCCATCTCGCGTCCGAGCTCGGACAGGCCGAAGCCCGGGATGCGCCCGTAGAGGATGCCGTCCGGGTTGTGGACCTCGCCGTGGCGCAAGAGGTGGACGATGGTCGTGGTACCGCTCATGATCGCACCTTAGCCGCGGCTTCGGCCGCGATGTGCATGGCCTGTTCGATGTGTGACAGGGCTTCCTCGTCGATGGAGGCCGAGGTGAACCAGCATTCGAACGCGCTCGGGGGCAGGTAGACGCCGTTGTCGAGCATGGCGTGGAAGAACGCGCCGTACGCCTCGGTGTCCTGGGCCTTCGCTTCGTCGAAGTTGCGGACCGGACCTTCCCTGAAGAAGACGCTGAACAGGTTCGAGGGAGCCGAGACGTGGTGCGGGACGCCGGCCTTGGTGAGCGCCTCGGTCGCCATCCGCTGGAGTTCGGCGGCGGTGGCGTCCAGGGTCCGGTACACGGTGTCGTCGCACGCGCGGAGGGTCGCGAGCCCGGCCGCGACGGCGAGCGGGTTCCCCGAGAGGGTCCCGGCCTGGTAGACCGGCCCGGCGGGGCTGATGCGGTTCATGAGGTCGGCGCGGCCGCCGAACGCGGCGGCGGGGAGGCCGCCGCCCATGACCTTGCCGTACGTGTAGAGGTCGGCGGGGGCGGCGAGGCCGCCGGGGGCGACGCGGAAACCGGTCATGACCTCGTCGGAGATCAGGAGCGCGCCGCGGGCCAGGGTGAGGGCGTGGAGCCGCTCGTTGAAGCCGTCGAACGGGACGATCGCGCCCATGTTGCCGGGGACGGCCTCGGTGATGACCGCGGCGATCTGCCCGGGGTGGGCGGCGAAGGCGGCTTCGACGGCGTCGATGTCGTTGTAGGGGACGACGATCGTGTCGGCCGCGGCGGCGGCCGGGACGCCGGGCGAGTCGGGGTGGCCGAGGGTGGCGACGCCGGAGCCGGCTTCGGCGAGGAAGTAGTCGGCGTGGCCGTGGTAGCAGCCGGCGAACTTGACGATCTTGTCGCGGCCGGTCGCGGCGCGGGCCAGGCGCACGGCGCTCATGGTGGCCTCGGTGCCGGAGGAGACGAGGCGGACCATCTCGCAGGGGGTGCGTTCGACGATGAGCTCGGCGAGCTCGATCTCCCCCACGGTGGGGGCGCCGTAGGAGGTGCCGCGGGCCGCGGCGGCGGTCAGCGCGGCGACGACGTCGGGGTGGGCGTGGCCGAGGATGAGCGGGCCCCAGGAGCCGACGAGGTCGATGTAGACGTTGCCGTCGACGTCGGTCATGCGGGCGCCGAAGGCCTCGCGGATGAAGACCGGGTCGCCGCCGACGCCGCGGAACGCGCGTACGGGCGAGTTGACGCCACCGGGGATGACCCGGGCGGCGCGCGCGATGGCGGCTGCGGAGGCGGTGTGGGTTCGAGCGGCCTGCGGTTGCCTGTCAGTCACCGGCTCAGCATCGCACACGGCGTGCGGGCGAACCGGAATCGGCCCGCACCGCTATCGCGCAGGCCATGTGCGCAGGCGATGCGCGGTGCTTGCGGGGCTCTGCGATGCGCGGGTTGCGGGCGTTTCGCGATCGCCCGGCAATGGCCGTCCACAAGACCCCCACCCACCGGCTAGAGGGGAAAGAAGATCGTCGCGCCGCTCGATCCTCCCGCAGGGGTCCGACAGGAATCCCGCCGAAGCGGGCCCCGGCGGCCGGGGTGTCACCAGGCAGAGGTCCCAGGTTCGGCGCGGGACCGGCCGGGGCGGCGGGCACTTCGCCCGCCGCCCCGGCCGCCGATCCCATTGCGCGCGCTAGGCGACCGCCCTGATCCTCGCGCCGTCGAAGTTCACCGGGTGCACCAGACGGTCCGCGAGACTCGCGGCCACGGCCGCGCGCGGCTGGAGCCGGTCGGCCCGCGTCGGCTCCGTCGCCGGGGACCGCTCCCCTGGTGTCGCCTCCTCCACCGGCGCCCCGACCAGCAGCCACCGCAGCGGCGCGGGCACCCGGTAGACCGCCTGGTCCATCGCGGGCCGCTCGATCACCACCAGCGCCACGTCCACGAGCTCCACCAGCGCCTCCAGGCTCCCGTCGCGCTGGCGGCACAGGTCCAGGACCGCGTCCACCGTGGCGCCGCCCGCCCGGCCGGCCAGTTCGAGCAGCACCGCGCGGGCCGGGCCCGAGATCGCCGCGACCGCCTCTTCGATCGCGGCCCGGAAGCGGCCGCCCGCGTCGAGCGCGCCGACCGGGTCGTCGGTGAGGTACCGCAGCGCCACGCCCGGCGAGCCGAGCGCGGTCACCTCGGCGAGGGCCGTCAGCGCGGGCACGAAGCCTTCGACGGTGGCCGCCAGGACGCGGCAGTCCGCGAAGGTCCACGGTGCGCCGCGCTCCTCGCAGTACCCGGCGAGGATGCCCGCGCCCACGTCCTCGGGCGGCAGGCCCAGGGCGCGCTTGGCCTCGCCGGGGAGTTCGAGCGGGCGGGCGCCGACCGCGAGGATCGACAGGTCGGGGCAGCTCTGCAGCAGCCGTTCGACATCGCCCGCGTGGGCGCGGTCGAGGTCGTCGAGGACGAGGAGCGCCTTGGCCTCGCGCAGGCGGTCCGCGGCGGTGTCGAGCGCGGGCCGGAACACCTCGGGCCGGCGGCCGAGCGCGTGCAGGAGCGCGGCGCCGAGGTCGTCCCCGGCGCGGCAGTACCAGACGCCGTGCTCGTAGAACGCGAGCCGCCGCCGCGCCCAGGCCTTCGCGACGGTGGTCTTGCCGCAGCCGCCGAGGCCGGTGAGGCTGACGAGCCGGTGCGTGGCGAAGGCGCGGTCGAGTTCGCGGTACTCCGCGGGCCTGTCCACCGGGGTCTTCAGGTCGGCGGGCAGGTGGTGGGTGAGGGGCCGCACGGGCGGCGGCGGGAAGGCGCTCGGCAGTCCCGGTGCGGCGAGCTGGACGAGTTCGGTCGCGCCGGGCAGGCCGCGCAGTTCGAAGTCGCCCAAGCGGTGCACCGCCGCGGGCGGCAGTGCGGCGGCGGAGGCGCAAGCAGCGGACGCGAGGACCTGGTCGCCGTGTGCGGCGGAGCAGATGCGGGCGGTGCGGTGGACCTCCGGTGTGGCGTAGCCGCCCGCGGAGGGCCAGGCCTCCCCCGTGTGCAGTCCAATGCGGACTCGCGGCCGCGGCGCGCCGGACTCCGGTCCGTGATCGGGCCAGTCGGCGGCGCGCAAAGCGGTCTGTATGCCGATCGCGGCGGCGCAGGCGTCCGCGGCGTGATGGAAGGCGACGAAGAACGAGTCCCCCTCGGTGTCGATCTCAGTGCCGCCGGTCGCGCGCAGGACCTCGCGGACGAGCGCGCGGTGGCGGTGGAGGACGACCCGGTAGCGCTCGGCGCCGAGCCCGGAGGCCAGGCGCGTCGAACCCTCGATGTCGGTGAACATGAACGTGACGTCACCAGAGGGCAGTGCGGCGGACCGGGCACCCTCGCCGAGGTCCCCAATGGTGCTTTCGGCAGCGTCCCCTCCGGCGCGATGACCGGCCACATCAGACGAATCCTGATACTCCGGTCCGTTGTCCCCCAAGGGCGGGGCGGACGCGTTCCGATATCTCGTTCCAGTGTCTCCGAAGGGCATTGCAAGAGAGGTCAGTGCGGCGTGCGATGCCGTTGTCGTATCCACGTGTCGATCAACTTTCGTTCAGCCCCCGTATGCCGGGCTGTGGCGCGCTGGTGCGCGGGCACAATGCCCAGCGGCCTCACAGTGTCACCCCCATCTCAGTCGGTTACCTGCCGTGATGGGAACTGGCACAAGGTCTGAACGCCGCTTCCAGCGCAGACGCGGACATGAGGCACTCTCGCCGCGGGTTTGCTCGTGGCAACCACCGATCCGATAGGAGAACGAGTCGCACGCCACTCGGTCGCGGCCGATTTCGGAATTATTGACGCTCAGGCGTTGCCCGTGGGGACGAAACTAGGGAATACTCGCTTGCAGTCCGGTCCCTCGCGAATACGCCTCGCAGCGTTGACCGACCGACCACCCCGCCAGGTCCCGGACGCACCTTCGGCCCGTCGGCACCGGTGCCGGACCACCGCGCCGGACCCTCCCCCGCCGCACGCCGCTCGAGTTGCGCCAGCAGCCCCGACCGAGAAAGGACGACCCCCTCCCGTGTGGTTCGCGACCCTCCCCCGCCGCATCGCCGCCCTCCCCCGCCTCGCCCTCAAAGCCCTCAAGCGCAGCCCCAAAGCACTGTGGCGCGCCGTCAAGCGCAGCCCCAAAGCGCTGTGGCGCGCCGTCAAGGGCACCCCGAAGGCACTGTGGCGCGGCGTCAAGACCATCGGCAGGGGCCTGCGAGCCGCCTACCGGGGACTGCGGGCCCCGGCCGGACGCCTCACCGTCCACGTCGCCGTCACCGCACTGGCCCTCATCGGCGCACTCGCCGCAGGCTGGTTCATCGTCCCCGGCGCCGGCCCCGCCTGGTCCTTCGGCACCGAACCCACCCCCGAAGCCGAAGAGGCCCCGCTCGTCCTCACCCCCGAGGACGCGCTCGAGAACGCCCCCGACGCAGGCCTGCCGGCCGAGACCGCACCCGTCGGCGACAACCTCACCGGCGAGTCCCCAACGACCGCACCGACCACGCCCCCCGCCGGCACCACCAGCCTCGACTCGTGGGCCGCGAGCCTCACCGCCCTCGGCATCCCCGAACGGGCGCTCATCGCCTACGGCCGCGCCGAGCTCGTCTCGGCCACTGCCAACCCCGGCTGCAACCTCTCCTGGACCACCCTCGCGGGCATCGGCGCCACCGAGACCACCCACGGCACCACCGGCGGCAACCACATCCAGGCCGACGGGACCACCCTGACCGAGATCATCGGCTCCGGATACGCCGAGATGGGCCCCATGCAGTTCCTCCCCAGCACATGGGAGAACTGGAAGGCCGACGGCGACGGCGACGGGCAGACCAACCCGCACGACATCGACGACGCCGTCACCGCCGCCGCCAACTACCTCTGCCACGACGACCGCGACATGAGCACCCCCGACGGCTGGTACGCCGCCGTGCACAGCTACAACCCACGCGAGGACTACGTCAAGAAGGTCTTCGACCGCGCCGACGAGTACGGCCGGGAGAGCACCGCCTGACAGCACCCCTGATCGCTGCGTGCGGTGAGGATGGGGTTCCGTTCGGTGACGATTTCGGGTAAGGATAAGAGATGCCCCTGAAGCAGCTCGCTCCCGGCGAGATGACGGCCGACGACCTCCACGACTGGTGCTCGGTGCTCAACGACATGACCGCAGCGGACATGCCGGCAGAACCGCGCTGGCGCACCGACCGCCTCCGCGACTACCTCACCGCGTCGCTCCCCGACGACCGCCGGTTCCTGTTCATGGACCGCGACGCCGACGGCGACCTCGTGGGACACGCCAGCCTCATCGTCTTCGGCGGCGAGCAGGCCGGCACCGGCGTCGTCGAGATGTCCACCCGACCCTCCGCGCGCGGCCAGGGCGTCGGCTCGCGGCTCCTGCGCGCCGTCGCCGAGTGCGCCAAGGCGAACGGCTGCCGGACCCTCTCCGTCGAGGTCATCGCCACCACGCCCGCGGTCGGCTTCTACGACCGGCACGGCTTCGCCCGCTCGGTCGTCGAGCAGCGCCACCTCCTGCGCTGGGCCGACATCGACTGGGAGAAGATCGAGCACGCCGCCGGGCGCCTCGCCGCCGGATACCGGCTCGAATACCACGCGGGCGGCGTCCCCGACCGGCTCATGGACTCCTACGCGGACGTCAAGGCCAATCTGCGCAGCGGTGCGAATGTCGCCTTCGTGCCCGAATGGCGCAGTTCCGCCTACGCCCCGGGCCTGCGCGACTCCTTCAAGACCCTCGCGAAGCGCGGCATGCGCTCGCACATCGCGGTCGCCATCGCCGAGCCCTTCGGCCACGTCGTCGGCCTCACCGAGCTCGTCGTCTCCGCGCAGCGGCCCACCCGCGCCGACCAGTACGACACCGTCGTCGCCCCCCAGCACCGCTCCTACGGGCTCGCGATGACCATGAAGGCCCGCCTGCTCACCGAACTGCGCCGCGCCGAACCCCAGCTCGTGGACGTGCAGACCTGGACCCTCGAGACCGCCGACGACGTGCGCTGGATCAACGCCGAACTCGGCTTCGTGCACGACGTCGACTGGTACGACTACGAAGCCGACATCGACAAGCTCCTCACCCGCCTCACCCGCCCCAGCTGAGGCCCCGGAAGGCCTTGTGCCGCAATCGTTCGCCAACGGTCCGTAGAATTCACACATGCACCCCCGGCATGCGCGCTACGACGACGCCCCCGCTGAGCGCCGCGTCATCGTGGTCGGCGACAACGGCCTGACCCTCCGCTTCATCAAGCACCTCATCGAGCGCTACGCCTTCCGCGTCATCGCCGTCTTCCCCGAAGGCCCCGGCGGCCAGCGCGACGAGATCCGCCGCGAAGCCGAGACCAACCGCAACCTCGTCGTCTTCACCAGGCCCCAGGTCACCGCCGAGACGGTGCGCGAGGCCGGGCTCACCGACGCCTACGCCGTGGCGCTCATGGACCAGAACGACGTCGGGAACCTCCATCTGGCGCTGAAGATCCGCGAGATGTCGCACTACCTGGGCGACGAGTCGCTGCCGCGGCTGGTCATCCGCATGTACAACAGCGGGTTGCGGGACAACATCCAGCAGCTGTTGGGCGACAGCGAGGACGGCGTGTACGTCGAGTCCGACGCGGACATGGTCGCCGACACGTACGCGCTCGCCGCGCTGCAGCAGCTGCCGCCGGGCGAGATCAACGTGTGGGGGCGGCGGCTCTACCTGGCGCGGCGGCGCGACGAGCGCGCCGAGGCGCAATGGGTCGTGGCTGGCGGGAACCAGGCCGGTGTCGAGTTGATCCCCGAGGACGAGTCCGAGGCGCTGCGGTATCTGTGGCTGGCCTACGACAAGCGGCCGGGGCGGATCCGGCCGCGGTGGACGAAGGCGGTGCTGGGCGTCAAGGAGTCGGCGAGCACGTTGCGGGGCATGCTCAACAAGAGCCTGGTGATCCTCGCGGTGTCGCTGTTCGCGATCTTCACCGCGGGGTTCTTCGTGCTGCTGGGCAACGACAGCGGCTCGAATCCGGCCGGCGGCGAAGGGGACGTGTTCTACCTGCTCGCGCTGTTGGCGGGCGGCGGGATCGACCCGGACATGACCGCCGACCCGTGGCTGAAGACCACGCATGCGGTGGTGGTGCTGACCGGTTCGCTCCTCATCCCGTTCGCGACCGGTGCGATCGTGCAGGCCGTGGTCGACCGGCGGTACGCGCTCTCGGAGGGCCGCCGGACCCGGCGGGTGCGGGAGCACGTGATCGTGGTCGGCTTGGGCAACATGGGGACCCGGGTGGTGGAGAACCTCCGGGCGCGCCGGATCCCGGTGGTGGCGATCGAGAAGAACCGCGACGCGATGGGCGTGCGGGCCGCGCGGGCGCAGGGAGCGCAGGTGCTCCTGGGCGACGCTTCGAGCCAGGAGATCTTGAAGGAAGCCGACATCGAGCACTGCCGGTCGCTGGTGGCGATGGCGAAGCAGGACGAGGCGAACCTGGAGGCGGCGCTGTCGGGCCTGGAGTGCAATCCGGGGCTGCGCACGGTGATGCGGATCTACAACCCGGAGTTCGCTTCGCTGATCCGCCAGAACCTGAACCGGGCGACGCCGCCGCAGGACGCGCCGCCGCATGCGTCCTACAGTGCGCCCGAGGTGGCTTCGGCGCGGTTCGCGCAGCGGCTGACCGACGACAAGGTGCTGGTGACGATCCCGGTGCGCGGGCACATCGCGTACATCGAGGCGTTCGAGGTCGGCGCGGATTCGATGATGGACGACGCGGCGGCGCACCGGGCGACGAAGGTGGGCTCGCACCGGCTGATCGCGGTCAAGCGGGCGGGCGGCACCATCAGCTGGAACCCGGACGCGGCCTTCCGGGTCGAGCGCGGCGACACGCTCCTGGTGGTGGCGACCAGGAAGGGCCTCAACGACATCCTGGAGCGCTGCCGGCCGGGCGGGGCCGACTGGTAGGCCTTGCGGCTTCCCGGGGCGCGTGACGGCGCTCGCGCAGTCCCCTGCTGACGCCTTTCCGTGTGACCCACGCCTTCCCGCCTTTCGTGGCGCAACTTCCGTCCGCCTCGCTCGTTGAACGGTCGACACATCTCTCACGAAAGGGGCCGACCGTGGCGGCAAGCGTGCGGAAACCACGAACCGGACAATCGCGGCACAGGGCATCGCGATCCGGGCAGGGCGGGGCCGAACGCAAGCGCCGCAAACTGATCCTCGCGGCGAGCGCCGGGGCGCTCGCGTTGGGCGGGGCCGCGGTCGTGGTCCCCAGCGCGTTCGCCGAGGACGAGCCGGTGACGACGGTCCTCGACGAGGCGCTGCTGAACGGCACCACCGAGCTCCTGCCGGTGGACGACGAGCTGCTCGGCCTGGTCGACGTCGGCGAGGTCACCGAGGTGGCGGAGTCGCTGACGTACGCGGACGACGCGGACTCGTTGCAGGTCTCGGGTCCCGACGCGGGCTACGTCAAGGTCCACTTCGAACGGCTGCTGTTGAACGCGGGCGACTATGTGACGGTCTCCAGTCCCGACGGGGCCGAGTCGTACCGCTACGAGGAGTCGATGATCGACCAGTGGGCGACCTCGATCACCGGTGACACGGCGATCGTGGAGCTGCACCGCGAGTCCGACTCCGGCGGCTCTTCGGCGCTCGGCGCTTTGATCGACAAGGCCGCGTACGGGTTCGCCGCCGACGTGGTGGACGGCTTCGCGGCGGAGCAGGCCGAGCGGTCCCGGCCCGAGGAGAGCGTCTGCGAGGGCGACGAGAAGCGGGCCTCGGTCTGCTACCGGACGTCCTATCCGGACGTGGTGGACCACGCCGACCCCGTGGCGCGGCTGCTCATCGACGGGACCGTGCTGTGCACGGCGTTCCGGGTGGGCGAGAGCAACCGGCTGCTGACCAACCACCACTGCTTCACGGAGTCGCGGGAGGCGAAGGCGACCGAGGTGTGGTTCGGCTACGGCTGCGTGGCGTGCGGGGCGGACATCGCGAACACGCCGGTGAAGGTGAACGGCTCGCAGGTGCTCGCGACCTCGAAGTCCTTGGACTACACGCTGTTCAGCGTCGACGACTTCGACCGCGTCGAGCGGTTCGGATACCTGGATCTGGCGGACCGCCCGGCGCGCAGCGGCGAGGCGATCTACATCCCGCAGCACCCCGCGGGCCGACCCACCGAGATCGCCATGGAGTCCTCAGTGGATGGCGGCAACTGCGTGGTGAAGCACGCGGTCTACGACGGTTACGTGGCCGGGAGCGACGTCTCGTACTACTGCGACACCGAGTTCGGATCATCCGGTTCACCGGTGCTGTCGCGCGACTCGCACGAGGTGATCGCCTTGCACCACTTCGGCGGCTGCCCGAACTCGGGTGTGAGCACCCAACTCATCAAGGCCGAGATCGACCACTTGATCTGACCGAATGAAACGGTGGGACGGGAGCCGATCGGCTCCCGTCCCACCGTCTTGTCATACCCCTGATGCAGGGTCAAGGCTGCGCCAATTCAGGGCTCGCGAGCTTCGCCGAGACCGGGCCCGACGATGTCCGATTTGCCAGGACCCTCCGCTCACCTCTACTTCGCTTGGATCTGCAGCTCGGTCACGATCGTCGAGAAGTGCGAGCGGATCCGGTCGTCGGTCGGCTCGTCCTCCGGGGTCCAGTGGATCGACATGCGCTCGTACAGCGTGTTCCGCTGCGCCGGGATCCGGTCCGCGGTGCGGATCAGGCCGATGAGCTCCGAGAGCCGCGACCGGTGCCGGGCGCCCGCCGAGGAGATCACGTTCTCCTCCAGCATGATCGACCCGAGGTCGTCCACGCCGAGGTGCATGCTCAGCTGACCCGAGGCCTTCCCCGTCGTCAGCCACGAGGACTGCAGGTGCCGCACATTGTGGAAGAACAGCCGCGCGGTCGCCAAGAGCCGCAGGTACTCCAGCGTCGTCGCCTGCGTGCGGCCCTTGAGGTGGTTGTTCTCCGGCTGGTACGTCCACGGGATGAACGACCGGAACCCGCCCGTGCGGTCCTGCACGTCGCGGATCATCCGCAGGTGCTCGATCCGCTCGGCCGCGGTCTCGCCGGTGCCCATCATCATGGTCGCCGTCGACTCCAGGCCCTGCCGGTGCGCGGCCTCCATGATCTCCAGCCAGCGCTCCCCCGACTCCTTCAGCGGCGCGAGCGCCGTGCGCGGGCGCGAAGGGAGCATCTCGGCCCCGGCCCCCGCGATCGAGTCGAGCCCGGCGGCCTTGATGCGGCGGATCGACTCGTCGATCGCCACGCCGGAGACCTTCGACATGTGCGCGATCTCCGAGGGCCCGATCGAGTGGATCGCCAGCTCGGGGTATTCGCGCTTGACCGAGGAGAACAGCTCCTCGTAGTACTCGACGCCGAAGTCCGGGTGGTGCCCGCCCTGCAGCATGACCTGCGTGGCGCCGAGGCCCACGGCCTCGCCGCAGCGTCGCAGGACTTCCTCCATCGGGTGCGCCCAGCCCTCGTCGTGCTTGGGGGCGCGGTAGAACGCGCAGAACTTGCACGCGGTGACGCACACGTTCGTGTAGTTGATGTTGCGATCGATGATGTAGGTGACGATGTTGTCGCCGATGACCCGCCGGCGGGCCGTGTCGGCGGCCTCGGCGAGGGGGTGGAAGGGCGCTTCGGTGTAGAGCAGCAGGGCTTCCTCGGCACTGATGGCGCCGCCGTCGGCGGCGCGGGCGAGGACATCGTCAATCTCGGCCATGCACGAAGCGTATCGCCGGAGCGCCGTTCGGGACAGTGCGCCCGCGCGCCGTGACTGGTGGGTCTCGCCTCAGACCGTGTACAGCTCCGTGTGGATGCGCTGCGCTCCGGCGTCCTCGAGGACGTCCTTGACGCCGAGGACCATCTCGTAGGGGCCGCAGAGGAACCACTCGTCGACCTCGTGCGGGTCCATGAGCCCGGCGTCGACGACCTCGCCGAGCCGCTCGGGCGTGAGCCGCCCGGTGAGCAGCGGGGAGTCGCCTTCGGCGCGGGTGCGGACGTGGTGGAGGCGGAGCCGCTCGCCGTGCTCGCGCTGGAGCTCGCGCAGCTCGGCGGCGAACATCGTCGACTCCTCGGTGCGGTTGGAGTACAGGAGGGTCACGGTCGCGCCGGCGTCGAGGGCGGCGGTCGCGATGGCGATGATCGGGGTGATGCCGGAACCGGCGACGACCGAGCCGTAGTGGCGGTCGGGCCGGATCTCGGTCCAGAAGTGGCCGAGCGGCGGGAGGACTTCGAGCACGTCGCCGGGCAGGAGCTGCCGGTTCGCGTACCCGGAGAAGTTGCCCTTGGGGATCGAGCGGATGCCCAGGCGCAGCGTGCCGTGCTCGGCGAGTTCGCGGGGCGTGGAGGCGAGCGAGTAGGAGCGGCGCACTTCGGAGCCGTCGGGCTCGACGCGCTGGAAGGTGAGGTGCTGGCCGGGTTTGAAGTCGAAGGCCGCCCGGAGCTCCTCGGGTACGGCGAGGGTGACCTCGACGGCGTCCTCGGTGAGCGACCGCACGCGGCTCACCGTGAGCTTGTGCCACGCGGGGCGGTTCTTGCGGGGCTTCTTCAACTCGACGGCCACAGCAGGGTCCCTTCGTCGTCCGTCTCGGAGGTGCGGGCTTCGGGCCCGGCACCGGTTCACGGCTGGAAGAACTCCGGCCCGTCGTCCCGGAGGGGCGCTATATCCGCATAACGGGACGCACGGGACGCGAATTCCCGCAGCCCCGCGAGGTGTCGCTCACTCAGGCCGAACTGGAGGCGCTCGAAGTACTCGGCGAGCGCGGCGGGCGGGAACGGCTCCCAGCGGGCGGCGGAGGCGACGACCTCGTCGATCCCCTCGCGGCTCTTCTGGACCGAGTCGCGGAAGGCGAGGTGCACGTCCTTGACGAGGCCCGGGTGGGCCTCGGCGTAGGCGCGGCGCACGGCCCAGACGGCGAAGACCATCGGCAGGCCGGTCCAGTCCTTCCATTCGGCGGCGAGGTCGAGGACGTGATGCCCGGCCGGGTCGTGGTGGACGCGGAGGGCTTCATCGCCGATGAGGACTGCGGCGTCGGCGTCCTGGAGTGCGGCATCGAGCTCCGGCGGGGTGACCGTGTAGGCGGGTTTGCGGCCGTAGCGGTCCTCGAGGAGCATCCGTCCAAGGAGGACGCCGGTGCGCGAGGTCGAGGCGAGCGAGACGCGCGGGGCTTCCGGGAGGTCGGCGAGGGGGGTCTTGGTGACGAGGTTGACGCTCAGGACCGGCCCGTCGGCGGCCACGACCGGATCGGGGATGAGCAGCAGGTCATCGGCGTGGCGGAGGTACTCGACCAGGGTGATCGGGCCGATGTCGAGGTCGCCGGCGACGAGGCGGCGGCTGAGCTCGTCGGGCGGGGCGCGGTGGAGGTCGACGTCGAGCAGCGCGCCCGTCCGCGCCAGTCCCCAGTAGATGGGCAGGCAGTTGAGGAACGCGATGTGGCCGACCCTGGGGCGCCGTGCGATGTTCACGCTTCGACGGTAGCCTGTCGCGCGGCTAGGGGGTACCGGCGCGGAGGCGGCGTCGCGGACATCACCGACGACGGGCCGGGCGGACGGTCTCCGTCCGCCGGGCCCGCGCGAGGTTCGGCCTTCGGTCTTGGCTGTTCGCTGCAATGCGGCCTTCGCCGGTCCGCGACCCCGGTCAGTTCTCGTCGATGTCGACGATGTCGACGCCGCCCGCGTCCATGTCCTCGCTCACCAGGGCGACGAGACGGTCGAGGACGGCTTCGTCGTCGCCGGTCAGGACGATCTCGTCGCCGGACCGCACGTCGAGGGTCAGCACCTGCAGGATCGACTTGGCGTCGTGCGGGTCTCCGCCCGGCTTCGCGATCGCCACATCGTTTCGGGACTCGGCGGCGGTCCCGACGAAGACCGTCGCGGGCCGCGCTTGGATGCCGACCTCCGTGGTCACTTTGACACGGCGTTCCGCCATGCTTCTCACCCTCCCCGATCACGCGGGCCGCGGGCCGCGAACGGCCCGCCCCGCGAAGCTCGAGGGCCGCGTCGAGCGGCCCGTCAGCACCAGGATGAACCGCGGTCGGGGACGGCGGACGCGTTTTCGGCGATTGCGACGGGAAGCGGGACACTCGGCGCGGGAAGAGGGTCGGTCGGCGTTTGCGGCCCTATACCGCCCTGGGCCTGCCGCTGTCTGCCGCGCCGGGCGTGCCGCTGCCTCCTCGGGCCCGCCGCTTCCTTGCCTCCCCGGGCTTGCCGCCGCCTTCCGCCTCAGGCCGTCCCCAGCCCCCGCCCACCACAAGAGGGGAAAGAACCGTAGCGCCGATCGTCCCGCCCGGGTACGACAAGAACCGGGCCCTCCGGCCCGCTTGTCACCCGAACGTGTCAGGCAAGCAAGCGGTCGGAGGGGGTCAGTCCTCGGTGTCCGCGGGCTTGGCGCCGTAGACGGTCGGGCGGGGCAGCGGGATGTGGTCGGGCAGCTCGGAGCGGTCGAGCAGATTCTTCACCCGGGCGCGACCGGGCTTGAAACCGTCCGCGTCCGCGGCCGGCTTGACCGTCGGCAGCTGGTGCGCGCCGGTCTTCGTCGACGGCTCCTCGAACAGGCTGATGTCCGGCGCGTTCACGACCTTCTTGCGCGTCGACCCGACCGCCGACTGCGGCCCCTCCTCAGGGGCCTTCTCCGGCACCGCGGCGGGCTCCGGTTCAGGCGTCGGGTACGGCTCGATCGGGGCCGCGTCCGAGAACGGGCTGTCGTTCACGGGCGGGATCGGCGGCATCGGCGGACCCGGCTCCGGGTTCGGCGGCAGCGGCTCCGGGCGCGGCAGCGGCGACGGCTCCGGACGCGGGATCGGCGGGCCGGGTTCAGGATTGGGCGGCAGCGGCTCCGGCTGCGGCGGTGTCGGTTCCGGATTCGGCACGGGTTCCGGATGCGGCGAAGGACGCGGCGGCGTGGGCTCGGGATGCGGCACCGGCTCAGGGCGAGGCTGAGGCGGCGTCGGCTCCGGGCCCGGCAACGGATCCGGCAGCGGACCGGGCGGGGTCGGCTGCGAATCGGTCAGCATCGGCGGCTCGGGGGCGGCGTCCGCAGAGGGCGACACCTCCTGGACCGTCATCCCCGACTCCACGAAACTGGACTCCGGCCCGGCCGCAACTGAATCCACGATCGGGTCCGCGACGGTACCGCTCACGACCGGTTCGGCATCGGCAACTTGCTCGGCGGCCTCGACCGCTTCAGCCGCGTCGGCACCGGGACTCGGCGCCTCCACGACCGCGGCCTCGGCGAGCACCGCGTCCAGCACGGGCGAGATCGCTCCCCCGTCTGAAGCCTCGGCCGAACCCGTTGTCGCCGCAGGCGCTTCGGCGGGCGGCAGGGACTCCCCGGGCACATCGTCGCCCAGACCGGCCAGCGAGGACTCCTCCTCCGCGGAGAGCTCGACGTCCTCGTCATCGTCTTCGGGGTCGGGCAGCTCGTCCCAAGCGCCGTCGTCATCGTCCTCGACGGCCTCGACCACGGTCGGGCCGCCGGCGGGAGCCGCTTCGGCCGACTCGGGTTCGGGAACCTCGACGCCGACCGCCTCGGCGACATCCGAAGCGGCCTCGGCCGCCTCGACCAGGTCCGCGCCGGGGGTCGGGGCCTCGACCACGGCGGTCTCAGCGAGCGCCGCGTCGAGCTCCGGTTCGATCCCGGGCTCGTCCGCTTCGTCTTCATCCGGCTCCGCGCTGGAAGACGAGGCCGGGGCGGGCGGCAGGGACTCCCCGGGCACGTCGTCGCCCAGACCGGCCAGCGAGGACTCCTCCTCCGCGGAGAGCTCGACGTCCTCGTCGTCCTCCTCGGGGTCGGGCAGCTCGTCCCAAGCGCCGTCGTCATCGTCCTCGACGGCCTCGACCACGGTCGGGCCGCCGGCGGGAGCCGCTTCGGCCGCGGGTCCGGGTTGGGCCGGGATCTCGGGGACGCCGAACGACATGACAGGTTCCGACGGCGTCTCGTCAAGCGGCGCATGGTCGTCGGTGTGCGAGGACGTCTCGTCGAGCGACGCGTCATCTTCGGCGTACGAAGACGGACTCGGGGTTTCGGTGGGCGCCGGGACCGGCGCCGCGTAGGCCGCGCCGGGCACGTTGTCGGCGGGCGGCACACTGAAACCGGCGGGAGCCGCACCCGAGGCAACGGGCGCCATCGGTTCCGGGTCCGCGAAGGGCGCCTCTGCGGGCGGCGTCGCCGAGTTCGGCCTGATCCGCAGGATCTGGGTGCCGTCCGGGATCGGGGCCGGCAGGCCCGGCTGGTCCGCGTTCGGCGCGCCGAACGCGCCGGACTCGGCCGACGGCAGGCTGAAACCGCCTGTCGTGGGCGGCGCAGCGAACGGCGCGCCCGTCACCGGCGAAGGCACCGGCGGCTCGGCGAACGACTCGCTCGCGGCGGGCGGCTCGGGCGGGGCCGTGAAGTGGGCTTCGGGAACAGGCGGGGCTGCGTACGGTTCCGGAACCGGCGGCGAGAACGGCGCGGAGGCGGGCGGCTGAGCCGCGACCGGAGGCAGCGACTGCGCCGACTGGAACGGCGGCGGCTGGAAGGGCGGGGCCGGTCGCGAGGAACCCTGCGAGCCGTCGATCGGACCTGAGTGCTGCGGGTACTGCTGCTGCGGCACCGCCGCGGAGCCCGAGGCGGGACCGTTCATGCCGGGCTGCGGGTACGGCGGGATCTGCGCTGAACCCGAGTGCGGCGGGGCCGCCGGGTAGGCGCCCGGCATCGGTGCGCCGTACTGCGGCACGGCGGCAGAGCCCTGCGCGGGGACGGGAACAGGGGCAGAGCCCTGTGGCGGCATTCCCGGAGGCGCCGCTTGCGGAGCCCAACCGCCGGGCGCGCCGTAGTGCTGGACGGGCGGCGAGCCGGGCGCCGGGTTCGCGCCGGGCTGGCCGTACTGCTGGGGTGGGACGGCCGCGTAGCCCTGGTTCGCGCCGTAGTTGTCGGAGGCGGTCGGCTGGTAGGCGCCCGGCGGCGCGTACGTCGGTTCGGGGACCGAAGCGGCGCCGTAGGCCTGGTTCGACTGCGGGTAACCGGGGTCGCCGCCCGGAGGCGCGTAGCCCGGACTGCCTCCTGGAGGGGCGTACTGCGGCACTGCCGCCGCACCGTACGCGGGCGCGGCCGGCGCCGCACCGTACGAGCTGTACTGGTTCTCGGCCGGGAAGCCTCCGAGCGGCGGTGGCAGCGGCGCTCCGCACTGGGGGCAGCGGCGCTGCCCGGACGTCAATCGCTGACCGCAGGAGCTACAGCTGTTTCCGTCCACGGAGCCTCCTCGGGGCTGGAGCGTCGTCAATCGGGCAACTCAACAACCATCGTGCCATCAACCGGTGGCGTCCCGTGCGCGCCTTCCCACTACCGGGCAGTACCCCTACTCCTCGGGAGCACTCGTCGACGTGCTGGAATCCGCGTCCGCGGTAGTCGAATCCGGGGTCTCCTGCGGCTCCTCGGTCGGCGTCTCCGGCCCCGTGGACGGCGTCGCCGAAGGCGTCGGGGACGGCGACTGCGAAGGCGTCTCGGTCTCCGAAGGCTCGGGGTCCGTGGGCGATTCGGAATCGTCCGGCTTGGTCGGCGTGGGCCGCGGCGTCGGGGTCGGGGTCTCGTCGTCGTCGCCGGGCGACTGCGTCGGGTCCTCGGCGTCGGGGTCGGTCTGGATCGCGTCGACCACGCGGTGCGCGCCCGCGAAGTTCTCGAACGAGATCGAGCTGATCTTCACGACGTCGCCGGAACGGGGGGCCACGACCATCTTGCCGTCGCCCACGTACATGCCGGTGTGGTAGACCGACCGCCAGTCGCTCGGGTCGTCCCACCAGTACAGGAGGTCGCCCGGCAGGAGCTTCTCGGTGTCGACGGGCTTGTCGCGGGTGGCGTTGTACTGGTCGGCGGCCACGCGCGGGAGCGAGACGCCCGCGTAGGCGTACGCCGACTGCACCAGGCCCGAGCAGTCGAAGGAGTCCGGGCCCTCGTCGCCCCACACGTACGGGTCGCCGAGCTGCGCCAGCGCGTACTCGACGGCCTTCTTGGCCTCGGGGGCGGCGTCCCAGCCGTCGACTTCGGACGAGAAGTCGCCCGAGTACTCGGCGGCGGCCGCGTCGCGGGCGGCCTCGAGCGCTTCGAGTTCCTCGCGGTTCTCCTCGACGAGCTGGTCGAGTGCGGTTTGGGCGCGGTCGAATTCGGCGTCGAGGGCGGTGTAGCGCGCTTCGGACCGGGCGGAGGAGAAGACCGCGGCGTCGTAGGTGGCGTGGGCGACGGACTCGGCGCTCGCGGCGTCTTCGAGGTCGGCGTTGAGGCTGGGGAGGTCCCATTCGCCGCCGAGCGGGGTGATGCCGGTGAGGTCGGGGAGCTCGGTGTCGGGGACGCCGGCGATGTCGGTGTAGGCCTCGCCGGCGGCGTAGTCGAGGGCGGCCTGCGCGGTCTCGAGTTCGGCGGTGGTCGCGGTCCAGTCGGCCTGCGCGTCGGTGAGGCGGGCCTGGCGCTCCAGGAGTTCGTCCTGGGCTGCCGTGGTCTCCTCGGCGAGCTGCGCGAGGTCGATCTGGGCGGCGTTGATCTGCGCGGCGAGGGGGCCGTCCGCAGTGGCCGGGTTGGTGACGGGGCTGTCGTCGACGGCTCCGCCCGCGGGCCGGTTGCCGTCGTCGGGGACGGTGACGCCGGGTTCGGCGAAGGTGGGCATCGCGCCGCCGAAGACAACGGCGGCCGCACCGGCGGCGGCGATCACTCGGGCACCGAACCGTGAAACGCGCATGAGAGGTGTCCTTCTGTGGGGGAAGCCACGAATACTGTACCGAAGACACGCAAGTCTCGCATCCGCGGTTGCCCGCCACTCGCGTGCCGTGACAGGCACCACACGGTGTCGGACCCTCCGCGTAGATTCGAATCTCAGCACAGTGACGGCTCGCAGGCTTCGCCGAGACCGGAACGTCCGACTGTCCGTTTTGCCCGGACGCTCCGTTCGCGTTCACAGCCTCACATCCCGCAACGTGCGCTCCAGGCACCGTGTTTCGGCGGGGTTACCCTGACTCTGCTAATTGACGGCTCGCAAGCGTCGCCGAGACCAAGCACAACGTTGGGAGCGCCATGGACGACAACGCCAAGTTCAAGGCCGGCATCGAGGAGAAGCTCGCGGCCGGCGAGCGGCTGACCTTCGAGGACGGCGTCGGCCTCTACGAGATCGACGACCTCGCCTGGCTCGGGCGGCTCGCACACGGGGTCCGCACCGCCAAGAACGGCGACCGGACGATGTTCAACGTCAACCGGCACCTCAACCTCACCAACGTCTGCTCCGCGTCCTGCGCGTACTGCTCGTTCCAGCGCAAGCCCGGTGAGACCGACGCCTACACGATGCGCGTCGAGCAGGCCGTGGCCCTCGCCGAGCAGATGAAGGGCGACGCCCCCACCGAGCTGCACATCGTCAACGGCCTCCACCCGACCCTTCCCTGGCGCTACTACCCGCGGGTCCTCAAGGCGCTCAAGGAGACCCTCCCCGAGGTGAACCTGAAGGCGTTCACCGCCACCGAGGTCCAGTGGTTCGAGAAGATCTCCGGCCTGAGCGCCGACGAGATCCTCGACGAGCTCATCGAGGCCGGCCTGGAGTCGCTCACCGGCGGCGGCGCCGAGATCTTCGACTGGGAGGTCCGCCAGCACATCGTCGACCACGCCTGCCACTGGGAGGACTGGTCGCGGATCCACCGCCTCGCCCACCAGAAGGGCCTGCGCACCCCGGCCACGATGCTGTACGGCCACATCGAGGAGCCCCGCCACCGCGTCGACCACGTGCTGCGCCTGCGCGAGATGCAGGACGAGACCGGCGGTTTCGCCGTGTTCATCCCGCTGCGCTACCAGCACGACTTCCACGACGCCAAGGACGGCAAGATCCGCAACAAGCTGCAGGCGCGCACCACGATGGCGAGCCCGGCCGAGTCGCTGAAGGTCTTCGCGGTCTCGCGGCTGCTGCTGGACAACTTCGACCACGTGAAGTGCTTCTGGGTCATGCACGGTCTCGACGTCGCGCAGCTGTCGCTGTCGTTCGGCGCCGACGACCTCGACGGTTCCGTGGTGGAGTACAAGATCACGCACGACGCCGACGAGTACGGCACCCCGGACAAGATGACCCGTGAGGATCTCCTCGAGCTCATCCGCGACGCCGGGTACCGGCCGGTCGAGCGCAACACCCGCTACGAGGTCGTGCGCGAGTACGACGGGCCGCAGACCCTCGGCGAGCGCCGGGCCGAGCCGCAGTCGGTGAAGTTCTAGTGGCCCAAGGCAAGTCGGCCGAGAACGAGCGCCCGAAGGTGGAGACGCTCGGGCAGCTCCTGGGCACGGCCCTGGCCTACTTCGTGATGGGCGCGGCGGTCCTGGTCGTCATCGACCTG
This sequence comes from Glycomyces rhizosphaerae, assembly GCF_042647865.1. NCBI lineage: Bacteria > Bacillati > Actinomycetota > Actinomycetes > Glycomycetales > Glycomycetaceae > Glycomyces > Glycomyces rhizosphaerae. Next base: position 122,392 of record NZ_JBHRWO010000007.1, on the reverse strand, counting down.
GTGTTCGTGCTCCCCACCGGGCGCGGCTTCGGCCAGACCTCGGGGTGGATCGCGGCCCTGCCGACGGTGTGGGTGTACACGGAGCAGTTCCGGCGCTACACCGGCGCGTCCCGCTGGGGCCTCATGCTCATCGGGGTGCTCCTGGGCCTCGCCGCCGGGTTCGCGGTCGCGATCATCGCGCCCGCGACGTGGCCGCCCATGGTCTCGGGCGGCCTCGGCGGCCTGGTGGCCGCACTCGTCTACGGCCCCTTGTGGCACACGGGAATCAAAACTTTCGGAGAGGAGCGATCGCGATGAACAACCCGGTCGTCAAGTTCTATCTGTTCCGCGTCGCGCTGATCGCCGTGATCGCCGTGCCGCTGATGTTCTTCATCAACGCGCTGCTGGCGCTCGCGATCGGCCTGCTCGGCTCGATGCTGCTCGGTTTCGTCCTGCTGCGCAAGCAGCGCGAGGCGATGATCGACCACATCGACGCGGGCGTCAAGCGCCGCAAGGAAGAGAAGGAACGCCTGCGAGCCGAGCTCGCAGGCGAGTAAGCGGGAGGCGCCTGCGCGCTACCCGACGTCCTTCATCAGCTCGGTGCAGATCTGGAGCGTCTCGGCCGCACCGGCTTCGAGGGACTTCCCGTAGTGCTTCAGCCACGAGCGCACGCCGTCGGGCGTGCCCGTGGACCAGGCACGCTGCGCGCCGACGTACTCGGGGGCGCGTTCGAGGTGCCCGGCGTCGACGGCGATGAGCAGCTTCGGGTCGAGTCCCTTGCTGGCCAGGGAGAGCCGGGCCGCGGCGCGGGCGACCACGTTGTTCGCGACCGGGAACGGCCGCACCGCGAGGAGTTCGCCGTGCACGACGGCGGCGGCCATGGCGGCCGGAATCTCCTTGGTGGGGTTGGTGACCAGCGCGCACAGCGCGTTGATGCGGTTCATCCCCGCCTCGTCCACCTCGATGCGTCCGGGTTCGAAGTCGACCCCGGCGTCGGGGAGTTCCTTGGTGGCGAGGGTGTGGAGCTTCGCGAGCACGTAGCGCGGGGAGACCGGCCACATGGAGGCGATGCCGGGCAGGGCCTCCACGACGCGCACGACGCCGCTGATGACGGGGTCGTCGTAGTCCCGCTCGCGCAGGCGCTCGACGTCGCAGTCGTACCCGTCCAGCGCCAATGTCGCGGACGCGCTGTGCAGGGCCACTTCCGCCGCGACGAGTTCGTCGCCGCCGCGGAGGGCCTCGTGCCAGAGCATCCGGTCTACGTTGGCTCTGGCGTTCTCAAGGGCGTCGGCAACCTCGGAGAGTTCGAGGAGAGGCGCGAGAGGATCCACGGGCGGAACCTTACCTTTTGGGCGGAGCACGCAAACGGCGCACTGGTCGGGCTAGAGGGCAGTCACAGCAATATATCGGCGTCCACGGTCGTGCACCGGAACGACGATACCTCCCGTATCGGCGGTCCGCGGTCCCCGATGCGAGGGAATCGCACACGATCGGCCCCTTCGCGGACCGCCCGCCGACCGTCCGCGGGCCGTTCGGCGAAGGCCCTTCCCAGATGCCGGTGCCGGAGTGGCCGCCGGTGTTCGTGACGTGTTCATCGCGGTAGTGTTGCCGAACATAGACCCGCCTCACAGTCGCGCATCGGCGCGTAGATCTGTAAGGAGCGAAATACCCGTGGCATCAACCCCGCAAGAGACGCTTGCCAATCTGCTCTCGGAGGACCGGACTTTCCCGCCGTCCTCCGAGTTCGCCGGGCAGGCGAACATCACCGCGGCCGCTTACGAGGAGGCCGCGGCAGACCGCCTGGCCTTCTGGGAGGCCCAGGCCCGCAGGCTCGACTGGTCGAAGGACTGGGACCGGGTCCTGGACTGGGACAATCCGCCGTTCGCGAAGTGGTTCACCGGCGGTGAGCTCAACGTCGCCGCGAACTGCCTGGACCGCCACGTGGAGGCCGGACTCGGCGACCGGGTCGCCATCCACTTCGAGGGCGAGCCGGGCGACAGCCGCGCCGTCACCTACGCCGAGCTGCTCGACGAGGTCAAGCGCGCCGCGAACGCCCTCACGGACCTCGGTGTGGCGGCGGGCGACCGCGTCGTCATCTACATGCCGATGATCCCTGAGGCCGCGGTGGCGATGCTGGCGTGCGCGCGCATCGGCGCGCCCCACTCGGTGGTCTTCGGCGGCTTCAGCGTCGACGCGCTGTCGAGCCGCATCGACGACGCGGGCGCGAAGCTCGTGATCTGCGCCGACGGCGGCTTCCGCAGGGGCAAACCCTTGGCGCTCAAGCCGACCGTGGACGCTTCGCTGGAGCGGTGCCCGTCGGTGGAGAAGGTCCTGGTGGTCACCCGCACCGGCCAGGAGGTCGAGTGGACCGACAAGGACGTCCGCTGGGAGGAGACCGTCGGGACGGCCTCCAATGAGCATGCGGCGCAGGCGTTCGACGCCGAGCACCCGCTGTTCATCCTGTACACGTCGGGGACCACGGGCAAGCCGAAGGGCATCCTGCACACCTCGGGCGGCTACCTGACGCAGGCCTCGTACACGCACCACGCCGTGTTCGACCTCAAGCCCGAGTCCGATGTGTACTGGTGCACGGCGGACATCGGCTGGGTCACCGGCCACTCGTACATCGTCTACGGCCCGTTGTCGAACGGCGCCACGCAGGTCATGTACGAGGGCACCCCGGACACGCCGCACACCGGCCGCCTGTGGGAGATCGTCGAGAAGTACAAGGTCACGACGCTCTACACCGCGCCGACGGCGATCCGCACGTTCATGAAGTGGGGCGACGACGTCCCGGCCCGCTACGACTTGTCGAGCCTGCGCCTGCTCGGCTCGGTCGGCGAGCCGATCAACCCCGAGGCGTGGATGTGGTACCGCGAGCACATCGGCGGCGGGACCTGCCCGGTCGTGGACACATGGTGGCAGACCGAGACCGGCGCGATCATGGTGTCGCCGCTGCCCGGCGTGACCGCGACCAAGCCCGGCTCGGCCCAGCGGCCGCTGCCGGGGATCAACGTCGACGTCGTGGACGAGCGCGCCGACTCGGTGCCGAACGGCGGCGGCGGGTACCTCGCGATCCGCGAGCCCTGGCCGTCGATGCTGCGCACCATCTGGGGCGACGACGAGCGGTTCATCGACACGTACTGGTCGCGGTTCGGCGGCCTGTACTTCGCCGGCGACGGCGCGAAGAAGGACGACGACGGCGACCTGTGGCTGCTCGGCCGCGTCGACGACATCATGCTCGTGAGCGGGCACAACATCTCCACCACGGAGGTCGAGAGCGCGCTGGTGAGCCACGAGACGGTGGCGGAGGCCGCGGTCGTGGGCGCCTCGGACCCGGTCACGGGCCAGGGCATCGTCGCGTTCGTGATCTTGCGGGGCGGTCGCGACTCCAGCCCCGAGCACCTCGCGGAGCTGCGCAAGCACGTGGCGACCACGTTGGGCGCCATCGCGAAGCCGCGCCAGGTGATCGTTGTCGCCGAGCTGCCGAAGACGCGCTCGGGCAAGATCATGCGCCGGCTCCTTCGCGACATCGCCGAGGACCGCGAGATCGGCGACGTGACCACGCTGGCCGACGGCGCCGTGATGAGCCGCATCAAGGTCGGTCTGCAGAGCGGCAAGGAAGACTGAGCGACCGGGGCCGGAGGCTCGGGCCTCCGGGCCTCCGGGCCTCCGGGCCTCCGGGCCTCCGGGCCTCCGGGCCTCCGGGCCTCCGGGCCTCCGGGCCTCCGGGCCTCCGGGCCTCCGGGCCTCCGGGCCTCCGGGCCTCCGGGCCTCCGGGCCTCCGGGCCTCCGACGGAGCCTCGCACCCGCACGGCCTTGTCACGCGCCCACCGGGTTCGCCTACGGTTCACACCTTCGGGTGACAGCACCGCCGGCGGGCCCGGTTCTTGTCGTACCCGCGCGGGAGCATTGGCGGCACAGTCCCCTCTGGGTGGGTGGGGGTTAGGGATGGCAGTCATCGTTCCACCTCCGCCGCGCCGCCGCCGGGCGGTGACCTCGTACGCTGAGCGCGTGACCCGCAAGACCTTCGCCGACAGCGCCGCCATCAAGCAAGGCCCCTGGACCCACCGGCACATCGACGCCAACGGCTCGCGCTTCCACGTCGTGGAAGCGGGCGAGGGCCCGCTCATCCTGCTGCTGCACGGCTTCCCGGAGTTCTGGTGGGCCTGGCGCCACCAGATCCCGGCCCTCGCCGACGCCGGCTTCCGCGTCGTCGCCGCCGACCTGCGCGGCTACGGCGCCTCCGACAAGCCGCCGAACGGCTACGACGCCTACACGATGGCCGCCGACGTCGTAGGGCTCGTGCGCGCCCTCGGCGAGCGCGAGGCCACCGTCGTCGGCCACGACCTCGGCGGCATCCTCGGCTTCGCCGCCGCCGCGTTCCACCCCCGGCAGTTCAAGTCCCTGGTCGTGCTCGGCGCGGCCCACCCGCTGCGCCAGCGCGCGGCACTCGCGGTCGACCCGAAAGGCCAGCTGACGGCCTCCCGGCACCTGTTCGCCTTCCAGATGCCCCGCTACGAGCACAAGCTGACCGACTGGGACGCAAGGAAAGTCGCCGACCTCATGTACGCCTGGTCGGGGCCGGGCTGGCGCGGCAGCCGCGATTTCCAGGAGTACGTGCGGGCCTGCCGCGACGTCATCCAGATCCCGCAGGCCGCGTTCTGCGCGCTGGAGGCGTTCCGCTGGCCGTTCCGCACCGCGATCGGGCTGGCCGGGCGCCGGTTCGTGAAGCTCCTGCAGCGGCCGACGCCGGTGCCGACGCTCCAGCTCCACGGCGCGCTCGACAGATGCGTGCTGCCGCGCACCGCGCAGGGCTCGGGCAGGTACGTCTACGGGCGCTACGAGTGGAAGCTCCTCGACGGGGTCGGCCACTTCCCGCAGCAGGAAGTCCCGGAGACGGTCACGAAGGAGATCATCCGCTGGGCCACCTGACGTCGTACAAAGTACTTCGTACCAAGTACGACGTACACCGCACGATGTACTGCGCACGGCGAGTGGGGCGCTCCACGAGACCGCCAGCGCGCTAGCCGCACGGCTAGTGAGTCGGGCAGGATTGGGCGGCGGGGCCACCGCCCCGTCGACCACCCCACGAGCCACCTGGAAGGCGGGTCCATGTCCGAGGCAACCTTCGCGCTACGCGGCGCAACGATCGTCCCCATCACCGCGGCGCCCATCGAGCACGGGGTCATCCTCGTCGAGAACGGCCGCATCAAGGCCGTCGGCGGTGCGGACCTCCCTGTGCCCGAAGGAGTCCCGGTCGAGGATGCGACCGGCAAATGGATCGTGCCGGGCCTGATCGACGCCCACACGCACCTGGGCGTCCACGAGGTCGCCGAGGGCTGGGCCGGGAACGACACCAACGAGATGACCGACCCGAACACCGCGTACGTGCGCGCGTTGGACGGCATCAACCCCGCCGAGCCGGGCTTCGCCGAGGCCCTGGAGGGCGGTGTGCTGGCCGTGAACGTGAACCCCGGTTCGGGCAACGTGATCGGCGGCGAGACCGTCGCGATCAAGACCGTGGGGCGCTATGTGGACGAGATGGTGCTCCGCTCGCCGTCGGGCGTGAAGTCGGCGCTCGGCGAGAACCCGAAGCGGGTGTACGGCGAGCAGAAGAAGACCCCGTCGACGCGTCTGGGCACGGCGGGCGTGCTGCGGCAGGCGTTCGTGGAGGCCGAGAACTACCGCGGCGCGGACGACCCCGATCGCGACCTCAAGCTGGAGGTCCTCGCGAAGGTCCTCGACCGCGAGATCCCTTGGCGCCAGCACTGCCACCGCGCCGACGACATCGCGACGGCGCTGCGCGTGGCCGAGGAGTTCGGGTACGACCTGGTGCTCGACCACGGGACCGAGGCGCACCTGCTCGCCGACGTCATCGCCGAGCGCGGGATCCCGGTGATCTTCGGGCCGCTGCTGTGCTCGCGTTCGAAGGTGGAGACGGTGAACCGCTGGCCTGCGAGCGCCGCGAAGCTCGCCGCCGCGGGCGTCCGGCTCGCCATCACCACCGACCATCCGGTGGTCCCGATCGAGCACCTCATCATCCAGGTGATGCTGGCGGTCAAGGCCGGGCTCGACCGCGACACGGCGTTGCGATCGGTGACGATCAACCCCGCGAAGATCATGGGCGTGGACGACCGGCTCGGCTCGCTCGAGGCGGGCAAGGACGCCGACTTCTGCATCTGGTCGGGCGACCCGCTCGACATCTACTCGAAGGTCGAACGGGCCTACATCGACGGCGAGCAGGTGGCGTAGGCGCCGCGATCGCGGCTTCGGCCTTCCGAACAGGCGTTCGTGAGCCCGGGGCGGCGGTGCTGTGGAGGCTGAGCCGCCGCCCCGGAAGAATCGGCTACGTCGCAGGGCCGGGAAGCGGATGCTTCCCGGCCCTGCGACGTACGTGCCTTGTGCCGTGCCCGCCCTATGCGGCCCGGCGGACGTCGGCCCGGGTCGGGAGCGCGGCCTCGGAGGCCACCCGCAGGTCGCGGGCGATGAGGCCGCGGCGGGCGGCGGTGATGCCGCCGGCGATCCGGCCGAGCAGCGTGGGGCGGTCGGCGACGACCGGGGCGTCGGGCAGAGCCGACTGGGCCTCAGACTGGATCATCTGAATTGCCAAGAGCGCGTAGGGTTCCATCGGTGTTCCTTCCGGGCGGTGATGCGAGATGCGTGCCGCGCCGGTGCGGCGGTGAGACCCGATCCGCGTGTGGGAACGTCCGGAGTGGATCTCCGGAGCCGCGGTTGGTTCCCGGGCCTCGCGGACTACTCTGACCGGCCCGTGTCACCGGCTCATTACGCCCCAGGAAACCCTCGGACAAGTCCCGTGAACACCAGGGTGCCGATCATGCCGCACGTCACAGACCTTGCGGCCCAATACGAAATCCCCGCGATCAGCAGTCCCGATGATGCGTGGCAGAAGATCGAGAACGCCTCGCTCGCCAGCCCTCCGACCTGGCCGAGGCGCCCACAACCGAGACGACTCCCGAGCTTTCGGCGAGTCTGGCGTCGACCGGGCCTCCCGCACGGCGACGGTGATCGCTGACGGCGGCTACTGCGGCACCCGCGCGGTCATGCCGCACCGCCGCAAGCTCTAGGACGAGCCGCTCATCGCGCGCAAGGAGGAGCACAACGCTTCCCACCGCCCGTATCGACCTTCGCAGCGATGAAACGCTGGAATGTATTGCGCGACTGCCGTCTGGGCGTCGCCCATGCCATGGCGGGCATCGCCAGGCTCCACAACTGACCCTCAACGACTGAGGGCTTCGCCGGACTTCGCCCCTTCGGTACAGCAAGGACCGAATTCCTTGTACTTCAATCCATTTCCACCGACAATGGAATCGATTCCACTCTTGGCCACGAAATGATCACGGACTGTCGTGCAAGAATATCGCTGATCCCTTATAACCGGCAGCCCAAGCGGAGGCGAAGCATGCCGAGCATACCGACCAGTACGAAACTCCTCAATGCACTATTGCGGCCCACCCTCGCCGGTCAGCGCACTCCGGACCGCATATTCGATCTCCTCGTCGCCAAAGCGGAACGCGACGCGAACTGGAGCGCTCTAGGAGATGAGGCGTTCGTGGAAGACTACCGCCGGCTCTTCCACGCCTTCGCGAAGATGGACCGTCTCACCGCGATCGGCTGGCAGGCGGTCCAGGCCGATATCCAACTGCGGCTGCAGAACCGCCTGCGGATTCGGCGACTGCATCACGATCACCCGGACATCGGCCGCGAGGAGGTCGTAGCGCCGATCTTCGTCGCCGCCCTCCCGCGCACCGCTGCCACCCTCACCCGCGGCGTCCTCGCCCGCTCGGCGAACCACCGTGCCCCACTGCTGTGGGAGATGGCTTTCACCGACATTGAACTGCCCGAACGCGAGCGGCGCGAGCGCATCAAATCGGTGGCCGCTCTGTACAAGCAGTTGAGCAGGCTCGCCCCGAAATTCCACGACACCTATGGTTTCGATGCCGAGAAGCCATGGGACTGCTCGCAGCTGCTCCCCCACGGCGCGCAGCACCTCACCCGAGCGATCCTCCCGGATTACGTCGAGTGGTTGTACAAGCGCGATTTCAGTATCGACTACCGCCACCTCAAGGCAGCGCTCCAGGTCCTCCAGTACGGGCGGCCGACCACCCGATGGGTGGTGGAGGCGTCGGCGAACCTAGCCAACTTCGCGGTGATCAGGGAGATCTTCCCCGATGCCAAGATCGTCTGGCTCCACCGCGATCCGGTCACGATCGTCGGATCGACGTGCAGTCTGATCGAGACGTCCATGGCACTGCATGTCCGCGGCCCCGATCTGCACGCGATCGGCGCGGTTTGGCTGAAGCTCATGGCGACCATGATCGAACGAGCACGCGCCGACCGCATGAAGCTGCCGCGCGATGCCGTCATCAACGTGCCGTACCCGCAGCTCGACGCCGACGCACGTGCCAAGTTGCCGGTGCTGTACGAGCAGATCGGCACCCCGTGGACCCAGGCGGACTCCGGTCGGCTCGAAGAGGTCCTGGCCGGCCCAGGGATCGGCCGCGCCCACGAGCACGATCTGAGCCGCTACGGCCTGACGAGCACCGACGCCGAGGCCGCCTTCGGCGACTACCCGCTGACCATCCCGTACATGCGGCTCGGCTGAAGCAGCGATGTTGCTCCCCGCTCGTTCGGGATCGCTGGTCTTGTGGACGAAGCCCGGTCCGGCAGTCTCCCGGCCACGGATCCCGGCATGTCGGAAGCCGGGTGTCGGCAGCAGTCACACGCGCATTCATCGGCACTCGAAGTTCGACATCACGTTGGAGGTCTACACGAAGGCCTGGGATGAGGCCACGCGCGAGGCGCTGCGGCGTCTTGGGGAGGAGCTGGGCTAGCTGCCGGTGCTGTACCGGGCGGGCTTTCGGGCTCGCTCGGTTCTTTTCGCCCTAGCTGAGCTGGGCTTTTGGTGGGTCCAGTGGGACTCGAACCCACAACCTACGGATTAAAAGTCCGCAGCTCTGCCAATTGAGCTATAGACCCGCACGAGAGCATACCGTATCGCCCGCCGAAGTCGCAGTGCTGAGCCCGGCTGTGCGATCGCGACGCTGACGGGCCGGCATCGACCCGCGAAAGGGTTCGACCCCCGACCGTCGGGCTGGCGCATGGAGGCGATCGGGGTGTGCCCGGGGTCACCGAATCCGACCGGATTTCGTAAGGCGATCGGTGGACCGTGCCATTGGCATCCACTCTGTACCATCAATGCATCCGGTGCCGGCGACCCCCGCCGACTCCGGATTCCACATCAGTCTCCTGCCACCCTCGGCACTGATTCCCTAAAGGAACCCTCTATGCCCCATAAGCACAACAGCATCCGCAAGGCCACGGCCGCCGGAGTCGGAGCCGCGGCCCTTGTCGCGGTCGTCCTCACCGCCGTCCCCGCGCAGGCCCAGACCGTCGAGATCCTCGGCGCCGACTCCCCCGACGCGATCGCCGGGGAGTACCTCGTCGTCATGGACGACGTCGCAGCGCTCCCGGACGCCGCCGACGAGGCCGGAGTAACGGTCGTCTCGGAATACGACGAAGTCGAGACCTTCCTGGTCGAAGGCTCCGAAGCCGAGGCCCTCGAACTGGCCGCGGCCGACGGTGTCGCCTACGTCGAGCAGAACGCCGTCGTCTCCATCGACACCACCCAGACCGGTGCGACCTGGGGCCTCGACCGTGTCGACCAGCGCAACCTGCCGCTGACGGGCTCGTACTCCTACACCTACACCGGTGCCGGCGTGCACGCTTACATCATCGACACCGGGATCCGCTCCACCCACTCCGAATTCGCCGGCCGCATCGGCGCCGGGCGCGACATCGTCCAGGGCGACAACACCCCGTCCGACTGCAACGGCCACGGCACCCACGTCGCCGGGACCATCGGCGGCACCACGTACGGCGTCGCGAAGAAGGTGACCCTCCACGGTGTCCGCGTCCTCGACTGCAACGGCTCGGGCACCTGGGCCGACGTCATCGACGGCATCAACTGGGTCGCCAACAACGCGGTCAAGCCCGCCGTCGCGAACATGAGCCTGGGCGGCGGCAAGTCCTCGGCGGTCAACAACGCCGTGGCCAACGCGGTCAGCTCGGGCGTCACCTTCGCCGTCGCCGCCGGCAACGAGAGCGACAACGCCTGCAACTACTCCCCGGCCTCGACCGGTACGGCGATCACCGTCGCCGCCACCAACAAGGCGGACAAGCGCGCTTCCTTCTCGAACTACGGGTCCTGCGTGGACATCTTCGCGCCCGGCACCAACATCACGTCGGCCTGGAACTCCGGTACCGGCGACACCAACACCATCTCGGGGACGTCGATGGCCAGCCCGCATGTCGCGGGTGCGGTCGCGCTCTACCTGGACGCCCACCCGGGCGCGACGCCTGCCACGGTGACGTCCTGGATCAAGTCCAACGCCACCAACGGCAAGGTCACGAGCCCGGGCTCCGGCAGCCCCAACAAGCTGCTGTACAGCCGTAACCTGTAGCACCTGCAGCACTGATGCGAGCGCCGGGCCCTTCGGGTCCGGCGCTCTTTCCCGTTGTCGGCGGGAGTTCCGGCGTCCTCCGCCGCTCCTCGCCGGATCGGCACGCGCTCCGGCGGGCGTTGCGCTAACCGCCGGCACCGCCGGGACTCGTGCGCGCTCGGATTGTCGGTGCCAGGTGAGACAGTCGTGGATGGCGGCGCGCCGCCACGAGTATCCACAGCCTGTGGATAACGAGGCGGGGGCGGTTTTCGGCCGGACTCCACCGCCGGGCCGGTGGCGGTGGAGCCTGCGGCGGGCGGTGTGGGCTCGGCACCGCCGCTGGTGGACGGCGCGGCGGCAGTCGCGGAGCACCGCCGCCGCGCCTATTCGGTCAGCGTCGCACGCAGTCCTCGGTGGGGTCGGACCCGCTCCCGCTTGATCGAACATATGTACTATAAACCATCGCGTCGAGCCCGCACACCCCCGGTCGGGTGAATTCCCAAGGGATCTGAGGATGTCGTTCGCCGCCCGGCACGGCCCCGACGGCACCAGGTGGACGAGCAGGTAGACTCGCCTGCTGTGCTCATATTGCTGCCGCCGTCAGAAGGGAAGGCCGGTCAAGGCGACGGTCCTCCCCTCGACCTCGGTCGACTCTCCTCACCCGCGCTGAACCCCACTCGCGAGCTTCTCGTCGACCGTCTGGTCGAGCTGTGCGCCGAAGAGGACGCCGCCGTGAAGGCCCTCAAGCTGCCCGCGAGCGGACGCCATTACATCCAGGCGAACAGCGCGCTCCGCACCGCCCCGACGCTCGCCGCCTGGGAGCTGTACAACGGCGTGCTCTACGACCGGCTCGGCCTCGGGGACCTTCCCGACGGCGAGCAGGTCTTCATCGCGTCCCCGTTGTGGGGGCTCCTGCGGCCCTCGGATCGCGTGCCGCCCTACCGGATGCCGATGAGCACCCGGTTCCCCGGCCTTGACTCGCTGGCGAAGCTGTGGCGTCCGGCCGTCGCCGAGGTGCTCGGCGCCCGCGACGAACTCATCGTGGACCTGCGGTCGGGCACGTACGCCCAAGTGTGGGGCCCGAAGGACCGCGGCGTCGCCGTGCGCGTGTTCAAAGAGGACGCCGAAGGCGGGCGCACCGTCATCACCCACATGGCCAAGGCCACCCGAGGCGAGGTCGCCCGCGCGCTCCTCGCCGGCGGCGCCCGGCCCGAGTCGGCCGCCGACCTCGGCGACTTCCTCGCCGCCCAAGGCTGGAAGGTCGAGCTCAGCGAGCCGGCCACGAAGGCCAAGCCCTGGCTGCTCGACATCGTGAGCACCTGAGCGGAGTTACCTTCGCGTGTAGTAGCGAGCGCCCCCGGCAACAACCCTCCCCGGGGGAACCTGAAGCCACGCTGAAGCCCGAATCGGGTCCCGGCATCACGGTAGTTACCGTCGCGTTTCGTTCGGAGCGCCCCCGGTGACCACCCTGCCCCGGGGTACCTGAAGGCAAGCTGAAGTGGCTGGGGGGCAAAGCGAGAGGAAGGGCCCGGACGCGATGCGTCCGGGCCCTTCCTTCGTGTTGCTAGTGGTTCGAGTGGTAGCCGTTGGTCTTGGCGCGCTCGAACGAGCGGCGCACCTCTTCCTCGGCTTCCGCCCGTCCGGTCCAGGTCGCGCCCTCGACGCTCTTGCCGGGTTCCAAGTCCTTGTAGACCGTGAAGAAGTGCTGAATCTCCAGGCGGTCGAACTCGGGCACGTCAGCGATGTCCTTGAACCGGTCCTTGCGGGGGTCCTCGGCCGGGACGCACAGCACCTTGTCGTCCACGCCCTTCTCATCGCGCATCCGGAACATGCCGATGGCACGCGCGCGGATCACGCAACCGGGGAACGTCGGCTCCACCAGGACCAGCGCGTCGAGCGGGTCGCCGTCCTGGCCGAGCGTGTCGTCGATGAAGCCGTAGTCGGCCGGGTACACCGTCGCGGTGAACAGGGTCCGGTCCAGACGGATCCGTCCGGTCTCGTGGTCGATCTCGTACTTGTTGGCGCTCCCTTTCGGGATCTCAACAGTTACATCGAACTCCATCGGCCGACCTCCTCCAGGCTCAAATGCAGTGCTCTTCATGGCCTAGTCTCTGTGCATGTCCCTGAGCGACAACGCCGACCCCAAGGGCGCGAGTAGTACGCCACACGCCGGACCCGCCGCGCCCGCCCCCCAGCAGGGGCAGGCCCGCCGTCGCCGGGCGCTCACCTGGGTCTTCGCGACCCTCGCCGTCGTGGTCACCGTAGCCGCCGCGGGCGGCCTGGTGTGGCAGATCTCGGCCGTCGCCAGCCCGCGGACCGGGACATTCACACCACCTGAGGCCTATCCCCCGGCCGACCCGGCGCCCGTGCTCGCCGGATCGGACGCCGCAGCGCCGCTCCCCGACCTCGAATCGGTCCTGCCGGACCTCCTGGCCGACTCCCGGCTCAACGGGAGCCTCTCGGCGTCCTTCGCCGACGCCCTGACCGGGGAAGTCCTCTTCCAGCAGGAGGCCACGACCCCGCTCGCGCCGGCCTCCTCCATGAAAGTGGTCACTGCCGTGGCCGCGTTCGAACACCTCGGCGCCGAGTTCCGCATCCCGACCACGGTGGTCGAGGGCCCGACCGACGACAGCGTCGTACTCGTGGCCGGCGGCGACCCGACCCTGACGGTCGACGGCAAGGGCTACTACACCGACTACGCCGAGGGCGCGAGCCTCACCGACCTCGCCGACCTGGTCCTGGAGGCGCGCGGCGGCACCGCGCCGACCACCGTGTACCTCGACACGAGCGTGTTCACCGACAGCGTCAACGCGACGGGCGTGACCATGGCCGAACTGGACACCTCGACCGCGCCGATGGCGCCGATCATGGTCGACGGCGGCCGCACCGACAACACTCAGAAGTACTCCCCCCACCACGCCGACCCCGCGATGGTCGCCGCCCAGGAGTTCGCGGATCTCCTCGGCGCGACCGCGGTCGAGGCCGGGACCGCCGAGGCCGGCGCGGCCGAACTGGCCGTGGTCCACTCCGCGCCCATGTCGGCGCTGGCGGACTCGTTCATCCTCACCTCCGACAACCTGCTCGCCGACGCGGTCGCACTCCAGACCGCGCTGGCAGTCGAGGGCGAGATGACCTGGGCCGCGATGTCCACCGTGCATCTGGCGACACTCGAAGGCTTCAGCGCCGACCCCGCCGGGCTGGTGTTCCACGACGGCTCCGGGCTCTCGCCGGACAACCGCATGACCGCGAAGGCGTTCACGCAGATGCTGCTCGGCGCGGCCGGCTCGCACGCCTCATCGGTGTTCGAGTCGCTCCCGGTGGCGGGCTATTCGGGGACGCTCGACGACCGGTTCGGCACCGCCGAAGAGGGCGAGGGCGTGGTGCGCGCCAAGACCGGCACGCTCACCCAGCCCACCGGGGTCATCTCGCTGACCGGCACGTTGACCACGGCGAACGGCCGGCAGGTGATCTTCTCGCTCATCAGCAACGGCCACACGACGGGCGAGTCGGCGGTCGAGACGGCGATGGACGAGATCACCACGGCCGTGTCCCAGTGCGGCTGTTAGAACGCGGCAGGAAACGTCAAGGGCCCCGGGCATTCGCCCGGGGCCCTTTGCGCTGCTTGGTGTTAAGAGGCGTTCCAGGTCTGGTTCAGCTCCAGGCAGCCGGCGGCGGGCACCGTGGCCGTCCGGTTGCCGACCGATTCCCAGGTGTAAGCCCCCGAGGACCGCACGATCACGTACTTGTACTGGAAGGTCGTACCGGCCGGGACCGAGACCGTGCCCTTCCAGACCGGGTACGACGCGCCCGACAGGTGCGCCGAGCTGATCGCGGTCCAGTTGCCGAGCTGCGGGATCGAGCCGACGATGTACACCTCGTCGCCCACGCTCGTGCCGCTCACGGTGGCGTTCACGTCGACGCAGTCGTTCGTGGTCCCGCCGCCGCCGTTGCCGCCGCCCGACTCGTTGCCGGCGTAGATCGCCAGCGCGGTCTTGGCGGCCACGGTGGCCGTGAAGGCGCCGCCGGAGACGGACACTGTGGATCCGGAGATGACGTCCACGTAGGCGCCGTCGGGCATCGAGGTGGTGAAGGTCTGGGTGATCGAGGAGGATCCGGCGTTGACGACCGCGTGTCCGGTGTCGCCGCGGCCGAAGGCGAGCGCGTCGCCCGAGCCCCAGGTGTTGACGACGGCCTCGCCCGCGGTGGCGGCGCGGAAGCCGGCCATGCCGCTCATGTACGGGGAGCGGTGGATGCAGGTGAAGGCGTCGGAGCCGCAGTCGACGTCCGCGACGGTGCCGTCCGAGTTGAGGGGCGGGCCGGCGTGGGAGGTGGAGAAGGAGTAGCCGGTGTAGGAGGCGGGCGTGCCGAACGGGTAGGCGAGCATGAAGGCCTCGCCGAGCAGGTAGTCCTGGCCGTTGTTGTAGTTCATGGTGAGCGAGCCGCGCTCGGTGTCGTGGTTGGCGACGAAGACGCCTGCGGGTGCGGTGTAGCCCCAGCTGGTGCCCATGGTGGTCAGGTGCCGGGACTCGGAGCCGCCGTTGATGTGGTTCTTGAGGTCGTAGGAGTAGCTGAACTCCTGGACGTCGCCGATGCCGGTGTACTCGGCCTCGGTGATGGGTTCGCCGGCGGCGCCGATGACCTCTTGGACGACGTAGGGGTCGCCGCTGACGAGGTCGAAGATGGCGGCGAGGTCGGTGGCCGCGATGTGTTTGGCGGCGTCGACGCGGAAGCCGTCGACGCCGAGGCTCTGGAGGTCGTCGAGGTACGCGGCGATGGTCTCGCGGACGTCGGCCTGGGAGGTGTCGAGGTCGTTGAGGCCGACGAGGTGGCAGTTCTGGACCTCGTTGCGGTCCTGGTAGTTGTCGATCTCGCAGTAGGAGGAGCCGGTGTTGTGGAAGTCGGAGGCGTCGAATCCGGCGTCGGGGTAGTCGAACTGCCGGTACTGGCTGCCGGCCCAGCCGGTGCGGGTCTGGGAGGAGGAGCCGGCGGCCATGTGGTTGATGACGACGTCGGCGATGACGCCGATGCCGTTGGCCTCGCAGGTGGCGATCATGTCGGCGTATTCGGCGCGGGTGCCGAGGCGGGATTCGATCTTGTAGCTGACGGGCTGGTAGTGGATGTACCAGGCGTTCTCTTCGCCGGGGGAGGCGTCGGAGCCGAGGATGTGCTCGTTCGGCGGGGAGGTCTGGACGTGGGTGTAGCCGGAGTCGGCGAGGGGGCCGGCGCATTCGGCGGCGATGGAGTTCCAGTTCCACTCGAACATGTTGAGGATCGAGTCGCCGCCGGTGAGGGCCGCGGCGGGTGCGGCCTCGAGCTGCGGGTCGGGGTCGTCCCCGGCCTGGGCGGTGGGTACCGCGGCGACGGCGATGAGGGCCGCTAGGGCGGCGCCGCCGAGCGCGGGCAGTACGCGACTGCGGAGGTGGTGAGGCATCTTTGCTCCCTTTGCAATTCCTGCCCGCAAGTTTGCAAGATGTTGCGGACTCGAGAAGAACGTAGCATTGCCGGTCGATAACTTTCAAGATGTTCGATATTTGAATTCATACCGCTACGGAGCGTTGTCAGACAAGGGAGCGAATCACCGCAAAACGATGCGGCCCGTGAAATGGGCCGCGCCGCGCTTGGCAACGCGGCAAACCACGCCCGGGACGCGACCGCGCGTCGACCGCCGGAATCCGCAGGTCCCGGGACACCTCGATACGGGCGCCCTAGCGCGGGACAGTGGCGAGACGACTGCGCTATGGATAGGCTTGTCCGATGGCGCCGCCCGCAGGAAACCCGATGCTGCCGTCCGTCGACTGGCAGACCGCCGCCTCCTGCTCCAGGGCATTCAGCCGCGGCGGCCCCCGCATGAGCCCCGAAGGCGCCCTCGACGTCGTCGCCGACCTCCACCACCACGCCCGCAAGGCCATCGACCTCGTCACCGACTACACCGGACTCGTCCCCCAGTCCACCGCGCCCGTCGACGTCGTCGACCGCGTCCGCTGGAGCCAGGTCAACATCGCTGGATTCCGCCGCCTCCTCGCCGAACTCGGCGCCGAGAGCGCGAACCCCACCGCCCCGGTGTCGGCCACCGCCAAGCTCACCGGCGTCCAGACCGGCGCCGTCCTCGCGTTCCTCTCCTCCCGCGTGCTCGGCCAGTTCGAGACGTTCTCCACCGACACCGGACGCCTGCTCTTCGTCGCCCCCAACATCGTCGAGGTCGAACGCCGCCTGCGCCTGCCCGCGCGCGAGTTCCGCCTCTGGATCGCCGTCCACGAGGCCGCCCACCTCACCCAGTTCACCGCCGTCCCCTGGATGCGCGAGCACTTCCAGCACCTCATCCACACCTTCTTCGACGCCGCCGAACCCGAGCAGTCCTCCGCCGCCGGCCTCGCCCGCGCCGTCCGCCGCGCCCTCGCCTCCGCCCGCGAAGACGAGCACACCGGCGGACGCGCCCTCGAGCACCCCGGCACCGACGTCATGTCCGCCGTCACCAGTCCC
Organism: Glycomyces rhizosphaerae; assembly: GCF_042647865.1. NCBI lineage: Bacteria > Bacillati > Actinomycetota > Actinomycetes > Glycomycetales > Glycomycetaceae > Glycomyces > Glycomyces rhizosphaerae. Next base: position 105,470 of record NZ_JBHRWO010000007.1, on the reverse strand, counting down.
GAACAGCGCGAAGCGATCTCGCGGATCCAGGCCCTCATGACCCTCCTGGAGGGCCACGCCGAATCCGTCATGGACGGCGTCGGCCGCACCTCCATCAACCACGTCGCGCTCCTGCGCCGCCGCTTCGACCGCCGCCGCACCCACCCCACGACGCTCCAGAAGTTCATGCGCCAGCTCCTCGGCCTCGACGCCAAGATGCGCCAGTACGCCGCCGGGCGCCGCTTCGTCGACCAGGTCGTCGCCGAACACGGCGTCATCGGCTTCAACCGCGTCTGGGAGCACCCGGCGAACCTGCCGACCGAGACCGAGATCGACCACCCCGAGCAGTGGATCGCCCGCGTCATCAGGGGTCGGGGGCTCGCGCCGCAGCGCCTCGGCGCCGGGCATGGCTAAACTGCCCCCTTCGGTCGCGCGCCTGCGCGTCGCCGTCGGCGACGCCCTCGACGACCTGCCTCCCGACTCCCTCGTACTCGTCGCCTGCTCGGGCGGGCCCGACTCCCTCGCGCTGGCCGACACGCTCGCGTTCTGCGCCCCCAGGAGAGGCCTGCGCGCCGGACTCGTCACCGTCGACCACGGCCTGCAGGAAGGCTCGGCCGCCCGCGCGGCCGAAGTGACCGCGTGGGCGGCAAAGGCCGAGCTCGACCCGGCCGAAGCGGTCAAGGTCGAGGTCGGCGGCGACGGCGGCCCCGAAGCGGCGGCCCGAACGGCCCGGTACGCGGCCCTCGACGACGCCGCCGAACGGCACGGCGCCAGCGCGATCCTGTTGGGGCACACCAGGGACGACCAGGCCGAGACCGTGCTGCTCGCGCTCGCGCGCGGCGGCGGTCCGCGCGGCGTCGCCGGGATGCGGGCGGTGCGCGGGATCTACCGGCGGCCGCTGCTCGGAGTGGCGCGCGCGGACACGCACGCGGCCTGCGCCGAACGGGGGCTCGAGCCCTGGGACGACCCGCACAACACCGACCCGAGGTATCTGCGGTCGGCGCTGCGCCCGGCCATGGACGTGCTGGTCGCGACTCTCGGCGACGATCTCGTGGCGAACCTGGCGCAGACGGCGGCCCTGGTCGGGGCCGACACGGACTTCCTCGACGGGCTCGCCCGGGAGGCCCTGGAGGACTGCAGGGTCGCGGGCGGAAGCGGCCCTGCCGGGCTGGACGCGAAGCGGCTGGCGGCGCTGGCCGGGCCGGTGCGGCAGCGGGCGCTGCGGGCCTGGGTGCTCGAGTCGGGGGTCGACGGGGCCGAGCTGAACCACCGGCACCTGGACGCGGTCGACGCGCTCGCGGCCGACTGGCGCGGGCAGGGCCCGACGTTCCTCCCCGGAGGGATCGAGGTGCGGCGCACCGGCGGCCGGCTCGAGGCCGCGGCGCTCGGCGACCCGGCCGGTCCCGGCGCAGCCTGAACACCGCTCGGCTGCCTGGTTTCAAGGCCCCGGTGAGCCGTGTCAATTGACGGCTCGCAAGCGTCGCCAAGGGCGCGATGCCCGCGGGGTCCGACAATCCGAGGCCGCCGAAACCCGGGCAGCATGTCGCCTCAGGCGCCCGCGTCCTCGGCGCCCCAGCCTCGGCGACGCTTGCGAGCCGTCAATTGGCACAGCGAAACCCTGACGCGCGGGTCCGACAGTCCGGGCCGCGGGCCGCTGCGTTCCGCTTATAGCGAAATAAAGAAGGACGGCCCGCGCACCGCGCGGGCCGTCGGGGACGAGACGAGGGGGCGACCAATGCGCCCCGGGCGTTACTTCTGGTAGACCTCGGGCTTGAGGACGCCGACGAACGGGAGCTCCCGGTAGCGCTCGGCGTAGTCGAGGCCGTAGCCGACGACGAACTCGTTCGGGATGTCGAAACCGAGGTACTTCACGGGGATGTCCACCCGCTGCACGCCCGGCTTGCGGAGCATCGAGACCACCGAGACCGAGGCCGGGTGCAGGCCCTCCAGGTACTTCAGCAGCCAGTCGAGGGTGAGCCCGGAGTCGATGATGTCCTCGACCACGAGGATGTGCTTCCCCGCCACATCGGAGTCGATGTCCTTGAGGATGCGCACGGTCCCCGAGGAGGTCGTGTGGCTCCCGTACGAGGACAGGGCCATGAACTCCATCTTCACCGGCACGCTCAGCGCCCGCGCGAAGTCGGCCATGAACATGACCGCCCCCTTGAACACGCCGACGAGCAGCAGCTCGTCGCCGTCCGCGAGCACGCCGTCGGCGTAGTCGGCCGAGACGATGGCACCGAGCTCGGCGACCTTCGCTCGGATCTCGTCCTCGGTGATGATGGTCCGCTCGATCTGCTCGGCGAACCAGGAATCAGGATCGAACACCGCGTCCCGCGCTGCAGCGGACGGAACGGATGGTGGGCTGGCTAGCTCCGACGTCATGTAACAAGGGTGCCACCCGATCGTCGGCGGCGCTGGCTTGGGTGGGCGAAGTCAACCTGCCCGTGGTACTAATTACGGTCTATCAGCGGGCGAGGTAGGGGCGGTATCCGTCGCGCGGTGCCAGCGGTGCTGACGCTGCGGGACGTTGGACCTCCGTACCGTGTACGTTCGAGTTGTCTACGCCTTGCAGCCCAGGAAACCCTGTGGGGCCACGGAGAAGCACGCCAACCGTGATGACGACAGCCTCGCTCTCGAGAACGCGAACTACGCAGGAGGAAACGAGTGGCCGACGCCGGGAGACCCACACCTGAGCGGAAGCGGTTCTTCCGCAGGCCGCTGGTCTGGATCGTGCTCATCGCCCTCATCGCGGTCCTGATCGGCAGCTTCTGGTCCGGCGGTTCGGACTACGAGGAGGCCACGACCTCCGAGGTCCTCAAGGACATCAACGACGGGAACGTCAAGGAGGCCAACCTCCTCGACAAGGAGCAGCTGGTCCAGCTCACCCTCAGCAACGACGACCAGGTCGAGGCCTATCTCCCCGCCGGGATGATGGAGACCGTCGCCACCGAGCTCGAGGACGCCGGCGTCAAGTTCGACACCGAGGTCAACGAGACCTCCGTGTTCGTGTCGTTCCTGCTGAGCCTCCTCCCGATCGTCCTCATCGTCCTGCTCCTGCTGTTCTTCATGTCGCAGATGCAGGGCGGCGGCTCGCGAGTCCTCAACTTCGGCAAGTCCAAGGCCAAGATGGTGTCCAAGGACACCCCGAAGACCACGTTCGACGACGTGGCCGGCGCGGACGAGGCCGTCGAGGAGCTCCGCGAGATCAAGGACTTCCTCGAAGACCCGAAGAAGTACCAGGAACTGGGCGCGAAGATCCCCAAGGGCGTCCTCCTGTTCGGCCCTCCCGGAACCGGCAAGACCCTCCTCGCGCGCGCCGTCGCCGGGGAAGCGGGCGTCCCGTTCTACTCGATCTCCGGCTCCGACTTCGTGGAGATGTTCGTCGGCGTCGGCGCCAGCCGCGTCCGCGACCTGTTCACCCAGGCCAAGGAGAACGCCCCCGCGATCGTGTTCGTCGACGAGATCGACGCCGTCGGCCGCCACCGCGGCGCCGGCATGGGCGGCGGCCACGACGAGCGCGAGCAGACCCTCAACCAGCTCCTGGTCGAGATGGACGGCTTCGACACGCGCGGCGGGGTCATCCTCATCGCCGCCACGAACCGCCCCGACATCCTCGACCCGGCCCTGCTGCGGCCCGGCCGCTTCGACCGCCAGATCCCCGTCGACGCCCCCGACAAGGAAGGGCGCCACGCCATCCTGTCGGTCCACGCCAAGGGCAAGCCGTTCGTCCCCGACGTCGAGTTCGAGACCATCGCGCGCCGCACCCCCGGGTTCTCCGGCGCCGACCTCGAGAACGTCATCAACGAGGCCGCGCTGCTGACCGCCCGCCACAACGAGAAGGCGATCTCGAACCACGCCCTCGAAGAGGCCATCGACCGCGTCATCGCCGGACCGGAACGCAAGGGCCGCGTCATGGGCGACGCCGAGAAGAAGATGACCGCCTACCACGAGGCCGGCCACGCGCTCGTCGCCCACGCGCTGCCGCACGCCGCGCCGGTACACAAGCTCACGATCCTCCCGCGCGGCCGCTCGCTCGGCCACACGCTCGTGCTGCCGACCGAGGACAAGTACACGCAGACGCGCTCGGAGATGATCGACACGCTCGCCTACGCCCTGGGCGGGCGGGCCGCCGAGGAACTGGTCTACCACGACCCGACCACCGGCGCCTCCGACGACATCGCCAAGGCCACCAAGGTCGCCCGCGCGATGGTCACCGAATACGGCATGTCCGCCAAGCTCGGCGCCATCAAGTACGGCACCAGCGGCTCCGAGCCGTTCCTCGGCAAGGACTACGGCCACCAGCGGGACTACTCCGACGACATCGCCTCCCAGGTCGACGCCGAGATCCGGGCGCTCATCGAGATCGCCCACGACGAGGCGTACGCGATCGTCACCGAGTACCGCGACGTGCTCGACCAGATGGTCACCGAACTGCTCGAGAAGGAGACGCTGAACACCGAGGACCTGGCGCGCATCGCCACCCGCGTGATCAAGCGCCCGCCGATGGCCCCGTTCAACGGCACCGCCTCCCGCAAGCTCGGCGACCCGCCCGTCTCGACCCCGAACGGCTCCAAGCCCGCCGAGGGCCCCGAAGAGGGCATCGAAGTCGGGCCCGCCACCGAAGGCCAGGCTCCGCAGGCGTAAGACGCCGAAACTGTTCACGGGCCCGTCTACCTGGTAGGCGGGCCCTTTTGCGCGCCCGGCGCGTGACAAAGCCCACTGGGGATGTCGGCGAAAAGCCGTAAGCTTGTGCGATGGCTGAACTCGACAACCTGGCCGCCCGACTCCTCGACGGCCGCATCAACGGCAGCCCCGTCGAAGACGCGGTGGACCTGGAGCGGATCGAAGCCGCCGTCAGGGAGATCCTGACGGCGATCGGCGACGACCCCGACCGGCCCGGACTCAAGGAGACCCCCCGCCGCGTCGCCCGCGCCTACGCCGAACTCTTCGCCGGACTGCGCGTCGACCCCGCCGAGGTCCTCAAGACCTCCTTCGACGAGAACCACAACGAACTCGTGCTGGTGCGCGACATCGACGTGCAGTCGTTCTGCGAGCACCACCTGCTGCCGTTCACCGGCGTCGCCCACGTCGGCTACATCCCCGGCCCCGCAGGCAAGATCGTCGGCCTCTCCAAGCTCGCGCGGCTCGTCGAGGTCTACGCGAAGCGCCCGCAGGTGCAGGAGCGCTTCACGAGCCAGATCGCCGACCAGCTCTACGCCTCGCTCGAAGCGAGCGGCGTGATCGTCGTCGTCGAATGCGAGCACACCTGCATGTCCATGCGCGGCATCAGGAAACAGGGTTCGACCACGGTGACGTCGGCCGTGCGCGGCCTCATGCAGTCGGACGCGCGCACCCGCGCCGAGGCGATGTCGCTGCTGCGCGGCACCACACGGTGAACCGCCCGCAGCACTGACCCGACAGTGCTCCTCAACCGTGCGACTCGACTTCCCGGGCAAGCGAACAGGCCGGATGCGCTGCATCCGGCCTTCGCTTATGGGGCGAGCGAGCCTAGGGGTGTCCAGGCATCGGAACGCTGGGTTGTTAGATGACCTGACCGGTCTGCGACTGGAAGGAGTCGCCCTCCGGGGTGGCCTCGGTGTAGACGGTGTCGAGGAAGCCGTCCTCGTCGCTGTCGCTGAGCACGGTGTCGGCGGTGCCGTCCGCGTTCGAGTCGACCGAGATCTCGTCCACGAGACCGTCGTTGTTGTAGTCGGTCGCAACGGTGTCGGCGTAGCCGTCGGCGTTCGAGTCGGTGGCGACCGAGTCGACGTAGCCGTCGGCGTTGGTGTCCATGGAGACCTGGTCGGTGTAGCCGTCGCCGTCGGTGTCCGACTCGATGGTGTCGATGAGGCCGTCGCCGTCGGAGTCGGAGGCGTAGGACTCGACGTTGCCGTCGCCGTCGGCGTCGACCATCAGGTCGTCGGAGATGCCGTCGCCGTCGTAGTCGGTCGCCACGCCCTCGGCGACGCCGTCACCGTCGGTGTCGATCATGGTCACGCCGTCGACCGTGATGGTGTCGTCCGCATAGCCGTCGCCGTCGATGTCGAAGGTCTCGGTGACCGTGGAGACAGAGGTGTCGTCGTAGGTCTCGTCCTCTGCGGTGTAGTCCTCCGCGGTGACGTCCTCGGTGTAGGTCTCCTCTTCCGTGGCGTACTCGTCGGTGGTGACGTCTTCTTCGACCGAGGCCTCTTCGTACTCGCTCATCGCTCTTCCATCCTTAGTTGAGAAGTGTTCCGTGCTTGTGAGAAGAACTTTACGACCGCCGCGAGGGCCGTGAATCCCCAGAGTGTGCCAACCCCCTATGCTTTTCACCGGTCACCCTGGCACCTGCTGTCACCACACGTCTGGAGTTCCCGTTGGGCCTGTCCGACAACGCATCCAGCAGCGCTTTCGACGTTCCCGCCCCGCCTCCGGCGCTGGTTCCGGTCCGGGCTTCGCGGGCGTTCGACCTGCATTCGTCGCGGGTGGTGGCGGGGGCCGCGGGCTGCGGCTGGCAGTTCGACCTGCGGGCGGACGACCCGATCACGCGCGACGGCATGCTGTTGGTGCCCTTGATATCCGAGGCCGACTACTACCGGGCGGTGGACGGCGACGGGGACGCGTACGCGAGCCTCGTCGCGGCCGACGACGTGTTCGTGCAGCGACCCGAACCCGGCACGGGGTCGCCGCGACCGGGATACCTGATCGAGCGGCTCTCGGACCCGGATACGCCGCCGGTGCGCCGCCCCTACCCGGCCTCGGACGTGCCGGGCCTGATCGGGCGGCGGGTCTGGTACTGGACGGACGGGGCCTTCAGGGACGACTTCCGTTGCGTCTCAGAGGCTTTCGAGGTCGACGGCGACTTCTGCGTGCGGGTGGTCGAAGAGCGGGCCTGGTACCGCTGGCAGCGAACGGGAACGGTCCCGAAGGCGCAGGACGCGTACATCCAGCACTTGTGGACGCAATGACACCGGCGCTCCGCCCTCTAGCTCTGCCAGAGCCTCGTCATCATCGCCTCTACCGCGATGCGCGGTCGGACGTTCGCCTCGATGGCCTTGCGGCACTCCAGGATCGCGTCGATCCGCCGCAGTAGGGACTCGGCGCTGAGCTTCGCGGCCGCGGCCCTGGTCGTGTCGGCCATGTCGAGGTGGATCGGGTCCACCCGCGCGCCGAACCCGGCCGCGAGCGCGTCGCGGTAGAACGCCGCCAGGTCCACCAGGGCCCGGTCGAGCGAGTCGCGCTGCGCCCGCGTGTCGCGCGTCTTCTGGCGCTTCTCGAGCTCCTTCAGCGCCGCGGCAGAGCCGCGTGCCGCCTTCGAGGCGCCTTTCCCGGTGCCGCCCTTGCCGAGCGCGGTCTCGAGCGCTTCCTTCTCGGCGGTCGACCGGTCGGTGTACGTGCCGGACGCTTCGGCTTCGGCGGCCTCGATGAGTTCGACCGCGGCGGTGAAGCAGGCCCCGAGACCGGTGAGGCGGCGCGGGATCTGGAGGACGTCGTGGCGTTTCGCGCGCGCCTCGGGGTCGGTGGCGAGTCGCCGGGCCCGGCCCACATGTCCTTGCGCCGCGGCCGCATACAGCTCGGCTTCGCGCCGGTCGAGGCCGTCGCGCTGCACAAGCAGGTCGGCGATCGCCCCGGCGGGCGGCTGGCGCAGGCCCATGACGCGGCAGCGGGACCGGATGGTCACCGAGATCTCGGCGGGGTTCGTCGAGGGCGCGCACAGCAGGAACACGGTCCGCGCCGGCGGTTCCTCGACCGCTTTGAGCAGGGCGTTCGCGGCGGCTTCGGTGAGGCGGTCGGCGTCTTCGACGATGAGGATCTGCCAGCGTCCCTGCGTGGGCGCGCGGCTGGCTTCGAGGATGAGCCGGCGGACCTGGTCGACGCCGAGGGTCAGGCCCTCGGGGATGACCCTGGTGACGTCGGCGTGGGTGCCGCCGAGGACGGTCCGGCAGGTGTGGCAGTCGCCGCAGCCGCCGTCGGGGCATTGCAGGGCGGCGGCGAACGCGACGGCCGCGGTGGAGCGTCCGGAGCCGGGCGGGCCGGTGAACAGCCACGCGTGGGTCATGCCGACGCCGCGGGCGGCCTCGGCGAGGACCCGTTGGGCCTCGTCTTGGCCGACCAGCTCGTTGAAGACCGTCACGGCCGGCCGGCTTCCTCGACGACGGCGTCCCAGCCGTAGTCCTTGGCGGGGTCGGTGCTGTCGGGGGTGGCGTCCTCGGGGACGGCGTCGGTCTCGACCGCGTCAGTCTTGGCGCTGTCGTTCTTAGCGCTGTCGTTCTTAGCGCTGTCGAGGCCGGGCCAGCCGGTCTCGGTGCGGGTGGTCTGGGTGCGGATGTCGAGGCGTTCGGCGACGGCTTCGCGGACTTTCGCGGCGATCTCGTCGGGTGTGCCGCCCGCTTCGATGACGAGGTAGCGGTGCGCGTCGGCGGCGGCGAGCTGGAGGAAGGTCTCGCGGACCTTCTGGTGGTATTCGAGTTCCTCCTGTTCGAGCCGGTCGCCGTCGCCGCCGGCCTTGGCGCGGTGGAGGCCGGCCGTGGGCTCGACGTCGAGGAGGACGGTGAGGTCGGGCTTGAGTCCGCCGGTGGCCCAGGTGGAGACCCAGGCGACCTCGTTCTTGCCGAGGGCGCGGCCCGAGCCCTGGTAGGCGATCGAGGAGTCGATGTAGCGGTCGGAGACGACGACGGCGCCGCGTTCGAGGGCGGGCCGGATGACCTTGTCGACGTGCTGGGCGCGGTCGGCGGCGAAGAGGAGGGCCTCGGCGCGCGGGCCGGGGGCGCGGTCGCCGCTACCGGTGTTCGGAGCAGGGTCGAGGACGAGGGAGCGGATGCGCATGCCGAGTTCGGTCGCGCCCGGTTCCCGGGTGAGGACCGCTTCGTAGCCGCGGAGTTTGAGCCAGGCGGCGAGTTTCACGGACTGGGTGGACTTTCCGGCGCCTTCGCCGCCTTCGAAGACGACGAAGAAGCCGGTCCCGGCGATCGGGTCGACCGCCGAGAGCGGGCGTCCGCGCAGGGAGGACCAGAGGTCGGCGAGGACGGGCACGCCGGGCTTGTCGTCCATGGACCTGAACGCGGTGACGCCGAGCCAGGCGACGAGGGCGGCGGCGACGAACAGGAGGATGCGGCTCATCGAGATCTGCACTTCGGTGAAGCCGAGGTCGAGCTGCCGGGCGGCCTGCCAGCCGGCGAGCGGCGCGGCGATGGTCATCGAGAGCATGAGGATGACGCGGGCGGAGACGGCGATGAACGCGAACATGCGGCCGCGGATCTCGTCCTCGGTCTCGCGCTGCAGGAGCGTGATCCCGGCGAGGAAGGCCATGCCGGCGCCGAGGCCGATGACGACCGAGCCGATGATGGAGAACACCATGTGCGGGGCGACCGCGTCGATGGCGAGGCCGGCTCCGGCGAGGACGATGCTCATGCCGAACCAGCGCAGGCGCGAGAGTTCGCCGATGAGCTTGGGCCCGAAGGCGATACCGCCGCCGAGGCCGAGGAAGAGGAACACGGCGAGGGTGTAGAACGCGGCTTCGCCGGCGCCGAGCGTGGTCGCGTAGACGGTGCCGACGCCGATGAGGATGCCCGCGCCGCTGAACGCGCCGAGCATGCCGAGGATGAGGCCCCGCACGCGTTCGGAGGTGCGCAGGTAGGACCAGCCTTCGACGAAGTCGTTCCAGACGCTGGAGGTCTTCGCGGCGATCCGGCCGGTGCGGCCGGAGATCTCCGGGATGAAGAAGAAGACGGTGACGGCGAGGATCGCGAACATCGCGGCGGTGAGGTAGAGCGCGATGACCATCGGCTCGGCCCAGGTGCCGAGGTTCGACCAGACCGCGGAGCCGCGTTCGAGGATGGCGAGGATGGCGAAGGCGAGCGGCGGGGCGATCCCGTACGTGGTGGCGAGGCTGAGCTGGTTGGCGGCCTCGTACTTCTCCGCCGGGAGCAGGTTCGGGACGGCCGCTTCCTTGGCGGGCGACCAGATGAGGACGGCGCCCTCGATGCACAGCTGGGCGATGGCGAGCCAGGCGACGGTGACCGCGGTGTTGTTGGTGACGAGGTAGACCGTGGGGACCGAGGCGATGAGCAGGAACCGCGCGGTGTCGCAGGCGGCCATGGTCTTGCGCCGGTCGAACCGGTCGGCGAACACCCCCGCGACGGGGCCGAGCACCAGGGACGGGAGCAGGCGCAGCACGATCGTGGCCGAGAACGCCGCGCCTTTGGCCGCGGGGTCGTCGAACAGGGACTGCGCGAATCCGGCGGTGGCGAAAATCGCCAGCCAGTCGCCGAAGGAGGCCAGTCCGAGGACGGTCCACAGGCGTCTGAACGGGCGGATCCGCAGCACCGTCTGGATGTCGGCAAGGGTGTTCGCCATGCTGCTCCTCGAAAGTCAAAGACCGCACCGGGTCGACTACGAGACTAGTCGGCCCGGCGCGGCCTCATGTCTTGGCGCGGTCGGTTGAGTGGCCTGCGACAGACAGGCCGCGAGACTACGGCAGGCGGCGGGCGAGGTAGTCGCAGACGACGCCGTTGGCCTCGGCGATCGAGGCGGCGCATCCCTCGGGGTCGCGGCGGAAGGCCAGGCGGACCAGGGCCTGCCCGGTCTCGACGGCGACGGTGACGGTCTTGTTGAGCTCGTCGTCGCCGCCGATGCCGAAGCGCTGGGCGAGACCGGCGAGGATCTGGTCGGCGATCACGTCGCCGCCGGTGGTGACGGCGTCGGCCCGGCCCGGGTCGATGGCGTCGGCCAGATGGAGCACGCGGAAGCCCGGCGCCGTCCGGTACATGTGCACGTACTCGGCGATGGCCGCCTCTACCCCGCCCTGCCAGTCGGCGGGCGGTTCGGCGTCGAAACGGGCGGCGAGACGCTCGAAGTACAGGTCGATGTAGCGCTGGCTCAGCGCCTCGGCGAGTGAGCGCTTGTCGCCGAAGAACTGGTAGACCGAGCCGATGGCGACGTCGGCGCGCTGGGCGATGGCGGTGGTCGAGAGCCGGTCGTAGCCGACCTCCTCGATCAGGTCGGCGGCCGCGTCGAGCATGCGGCGCACCCGAGCGGCGGAACGCTCCTGGACGGGCAGGCGCCGAAGCGAATGCGTGGCACCGAATTTCGACACCGGTGACATCGTGGGCTGCCTTGCGGCCGGCACGGTAGCAGTGCTCATGGTGTTGTCTCCCCCCTGTGATGACAAGTATCCCCATCATGGACGACTTGCCCGGATTTGAGGCTCATTCCGGGTCGTGTCGCGAGGGAATTTCTGGCTTCACCCGCACCGGTGAGACGAGGCGGTCTCGACCGTCATGTCGCAAAACGACTTGACTCGATGCGGAGTTCGTCACTTCGACGCTTGCGGCGGTTGTGCGTTAACACCGCGACACGGAAGGATTGCGAGGGTTTTGCGTGTTGCTTCAGGGGATAGGCAGCCGCGAGAGAGGACACAACGTGAACCAACGGCGCACTCCGGCCTTCAGGGCCCGATGCCGCAAGCAGACCGTCCGTCGCGTCGCGATGGTCTCCGTGCACACTTCCCCGCTCGCCCAACCCGGTACGGGTGACGCGGGAGGCATGAACGTCTACGTCCTCAACACCGCCCGCGAACTCGCGCGAACCGGCGTCGAAGTGGAGATCTTCACCCGCGCCACCACCTCCGAAGAACCCCCCACGGTCGAAGCCGCCCCCGGCGTCCTCGTGCACCACATCCCCGCCGGGCCCTTCGAAGGCCTCTCCAAGAACGACCTGCCGACCCAGTTGTGCGCCTTCACCGGCGGGCTCCTGCGGGCCGAGGCCCGCAACCGGCCCGGCCACTACGACCTCATCCACGCCCACTACTGGCTCTCCGGCCAGGCCGCGTGGGTCGCCGCCGACCGCTGGGGCGTCCCGCTCGTCCAGACCTTCCACACCCTCGCCAAAGTGAAGAACGCCCAACTCGCCGAAGGCGACTCGCCCGAACCGATCGGCCGCGTCGTCGGCGAGGAGCAGATCACCACCGAGGCCGACCTCCTCATCGCCAACACCGCCGCCGAAGCCGAAGAGCTCCACCGGTACTACAGCGCGGACGCGCGCCGGGTCGAGGTCATCCACCCCGGTGTCGACCTCGGCGTCTTCCGCCCCGGCGACCGCTACGCCGCCCGCCAGGCACTCGGCCTGCCCCACAACGCCCTCGTCGTCGCCTTCGTCGGCCGCATCCAACCCGCCAAGGCACCCGACGTGCTGCTCCGCGGCCTCGCGCGCCTTCGCGAGACCGACCCGCAGCTGGCCGAACGCATCGTCCCCGTGTTCGTCGGAGGGCCCTCGAACACCGACCTGTACTGGCTGCCGAAACTCGCCGGGGATCTCGGCCTCGCCGGCTTGGTCCAATGGCGCACCCCGCGATCGGGCGAAGCGCTCGCCCAGGTCTACCGGGCCGCCGACGCCGTCGCCGTGCCCAGCTACAACGAATCGTTCGGGCTCGTCGCACTCGAAGCCCAGGCCGCCGGCACCCCCGTCATCGCCGCGAAAGTCGGCGGCCTGACCACCGCCGTCAACGACGGCACCTCCGGGCTCCTCGTCGACTCCCACTCCGCCGACGACTGGGCCTCGGCCCTCGGCCGGCTCATGGGCGACGGCGCGCTGCGCGAACGCCTCGCCGCCGGCGCCCGCACCCACGCCGCGCTGTTCTCCTGGCAGGCCACCGCCGAAGGCCTCGGCGGCGCCTACCGGCGCGCGCTCCTCGCGCGCTCCCAGGCGATTACCCTGAACCGGTGATCGACCAACTCACCGCGGCCCTCGACGAGATCGGCGCCGGCTACCGGGCCGACACCCCGCGATCGGTCGTCGTCTCCCTGCCCGGGCAGCGCAAGCTGAACATCGCCTGCGGCCTCGTGATCGAAGACCACGCGCTGCGCGTCGAGGCCTTCGTCGCCAGGCGGCCCGAGGAGGACCGCGAAGCGGTCTGGGCGGAACTCTTGCGCCGCAACGGGAAGCTCTACGCCGTGGCGTTCGCGACCGACGAGATGGAGGACATCCACCTCGTCGGCCGCCTCCCGCACGCCGCGATCACCGCCGCAGAGCTCGACCTCGTCCTCGGGCAGGTGCTCGTCGCGGCCGACGACGTCTTCAACGTGATCCTGGAAATCGGCTTCAAGACCTCCATCGAGCAGGAATGGGCCTGGCGCCTCGCACACGGCGAGTCCACGAAGAACCTGGAGGCCTTCGAGCACCTCAGACCCCGTGACTGAACCGGGTCCTCGCATCCCGCGATTAGGGTGGCGCCATGACGACATGGGGCGAACGCGTCGCAGCGCCGATCCTGGCCGCCACCGCCGCGGCCTGGTGGGGTTACGCGCTGGTCGTACTGCAACCGCGGCTCGAAGCCGAGCTGGCCGGACTCGCCTCCGTGGGCAACAACGCCTACTGGGCGCGCGAGGCGCGGTGGTCCATGATCCTTCTGGTCCTGGTCGCCGTCGTGTGGTCCTGCCGGGGCGATCGGGTGCGATCGGCGATCGGCACGGCGGGCGCCCTCGCATGGATCGGCGTCGACACCTGGCTCGACCGGATCGACCTCGCCGCTCCGACCTGGCAGGTGACCGTCCCCGCCGGAGTGGCCGCGGCCGCGTGCATCGCCGCCGCGATCGGTCGGCCGCATCATGACCGGACCGTCCTGGTGCCGGCCGCATCCGTCGCGGCGTCCAGCGCGGCGTTCGTCGGCGCGATCCAATCGCCCACTGACACCGAACCCGGCCTGCTGTGGTCCGGGTATCTCGGTGCAGGCCTGTCGATCGCGCTCACGCTCGGCTGCGCGGCATCGGCGGCGCCGGGACGGCCGGGCCAACGCGCGGTCGCGGCCGCCGCACTCGTCGTCTGCGCCGCACTGGTCTTCCTGATGTGGCGGTCATTCCCGGGCGAACCCGCCGCAGGATGGGCGGCGCCGCCGTTGGCGATCATCCTCTTGTGGACCGTGCTGATCCGGGTGTGGACGCCGCCGGGCGGGCTCCTCGGGCACGCGCTGGCGCTTCCCGCCGTCGCTGTCGCAACGCTGATCGCGGGTTGCCTCCTCGTCCCGCTCGTGATCCTCAACCTGGGCGCGCCGTTCACCGCCCTCGCGGGCAACCCGCCGGTGAACGGCGCCGACAGCGACACCCTCAACTCGGCGCTGTCCGTCCTGGTCGGCCTCGCCGCGGGCACCTCCTTCAACCTGCTCGCCTCCCGCAGCCCGCGCACGCCTGCGGGCGCCTTCGAGCCCGCCTAGCCGGATCGGCGAGCTGCGTCTCTTCAGGGCTAATCGGCGGTGGTGATCGCCAGGATCCTCGGGCGCAGATGCTCGGAGCCGTAGCAGCGTTCCATCCGGTGGAGGCGGCGCCACATGTCGACGCCGACCTCCTTGTGGTACTCCGCGTACGTCCACTCCTGGGGCCCGCCGGTGGAGTGGTCGGACTCGGGCCAGGTCCATTGCTCGTCGCCGAGCCCGGCGTCCACGAGGCGCCTGGCGAGCAGGACCGACGCCGCGTGGTTGCGGATCGCCGCGGGATTGCCCGGGGGCAGCTCGTAGTCGTAGAGGTTGCGGTGCAGGAACTCCCGCGCGCGGTCCAGGCCGCCGTGGCGCAGGCAGAACAGCAGGTGCCCGGCGAGCCGGGCGTCGTTCATGTCGCTGGATTCCCAATGGGACTCGTGCGCTTCGCGGGCGAAAGCCTCACGGCCGGTGCGCAAGTACGGGAGCAGCAGGTCGTCGGCGCGGACGCCGCCGGTGCCGATCCTCGGTTCGAGCAGTGCGATCGCCTCTTCGTCGCGTTCGAGTTCGGCGAACGCACGGCCCGCGGCGATCGGCACCGCTTCCTGGGCCGCGGCCGAACGGCTCGCACGGTCCCACAGGTCAGTGACCTTCTCGGACTGGTTCGCATTGGCCTCCAAGCGGATCCGCAGTTCAAACAGTGTGAGTGCGCTGGCCTCGGGCAGGCGTCCGATCGCCTCGAGCAAGGCCCGGATCCGGTGCAGGGGCACGAACGCGGCCAGTTCGTCGATCAATCGAACGGCCGCGCGCAGCAGCAAAGCGACGTACCCGCTGCGGCGTTCGGGGACAAAGGATCGCGCGCCCGCCGCGACACGTTCACTGGTCGCCACGAGCTGCGTGGCGACCGAGGCCGACCAGGTGAGGCCGAGCAGCGTCTCGACCAGGGCCGCTTGCGTATCGAAGGCCACCTCGTCGAGTCCTTGCAGTTCGGCGGCCCTCCAGGTGTCCCAGAGCGCCTGGGCGCGTCGGGTCTCGTCCTCGTTTCGCATGGCCTCGTCCAACACGTGCCCGGGGTCGCCTTCGATCACCGGGATCGCGACCGGGCGGCCCCAGTCCCCCGGCGGCAGCCATATCGGCGCCACCGGTTCGGTGTAGGCGATCCGGTGCGCGTTGCGGCCGTGGAACGTGGTGCCGTGCGCGTCGTCGACCCGGTCGGCGAAGTCCTGCGCCTGGGTCAGCATCGAGTGGAAGAACTGCTCGTACGTCCATTCGCGACCGCCGCCGCACTCGGCCAGCCCCGCATGCGCGGAGTCGTCCTTCGGCAGCTCCCACCGCTCGTGGCCGCGCCCCTGCTCGATGACGCGGCGCAGCAGCGCCGCGACGGACGCGTAGAGCCAGGTCATTTCGACGCCGATGTACTCCATGCACAACTCGTGCACATGCCGGTGGAGCAGGCCCAGGCCCCGGTCGAGATTGCCCGTGGCGGCGCAGAACATGAAGTGGACCGGGAGGAACCCGTGCCGGATGCGTTCGCGGTCGGTGCCTTCGAGATGGGCCCGGCGGGCCTCATCCCGCCGTCCCAAGTGGAGGTAGCTCATGGCGAGCTGGCCGAGCGCTTCCCGGGGATCGGCCCAGTCGCGCGAGAAGTCGTCGATGCCCTCGCCGAGCGTGTAGACCGAGAGAGCCCGGACGGCGTCCTCGTGGCGGTCCACCGTCGCCCACATGAGACCGAGGCTCACGGCCTCGTGGCTGCGGTCGAGGTCGTAGGGGGCCGTCGACCGCATCTGCCGCTCGCAGCGCTCGGCCTCGGCGAAGTCGGCCGCGCGCATCGCCAGCTTCATGCGCATGCGGTGCAGCTCGAACTCCTTGTTCGGCGGGCAGTGGTCGGCCATGTCGGCGAGCAGTTCACGCGCCTGCGCCCCGGGGATCAGGGTCGGGTCGTCCTCCAGGAACCGCAATGCCGCCCAGAAGAACCCGACCCACAGCCGCCGGTACTGGTCCTCGCTGAAACGGTACGGGTGTGCCTTGTGGAGGCCCACCGTGCGGGCGACCTGCGCGATGTACCGCTGGTTGACCTTCTTGTTGCGCACCTCGGGAGAGTCCTTGAGCGCCTCCACCAGCGCGAGGTTCGCGTCGATGCGCAGATCGACGTCGTCAGCCGCCTCGACCCAGCGCGCGAGGTCCTGCAGCCGCGACACCTTCGCGAGGCTGTCGGGCAGCGCCGCCGCGGCATCGAGCTGCGCTCGCAGCTCCTGCGGACTCCGGTTCATCGGATGGACCGTTCCAGGAGGCCGAGGAACGAGCGGTTGAGGGTCGCGGTGGCGGCCGAGGAGAGCGGGTGCCCGCCGGTGAGGAGCGCGTGCGAGTACAGGGCTTCGACCGCGAGCCCGGCGAGGCTGGGGTCGTCCACAGTGACCATGCGCTTGACGAGCGGGTTGCGGTGGTTGAAGACCAGCTGCGGTAGCTGCGCGACGGCGGGCGCGTCGAACATGGACAGCGCTGCGGCCCAGGCACCTTCGGCCTGCTCGGTCGCAGCCGAGAGGTCCTTGGCCTGCCGGTGGGCCTCGCCTTCCATGTACAGCACCGAGAGGCTCGCGGGTTCGAACTCGCGCAGCACCGGTTCGCACCCGTGCGGCTCCAGTACCGCCCGCGCCGTGTCGAGGAAGCCCCGGGACGCGGCCGCGACGGCGTCGTCGACCGGTTCGAAGCTCATGACGAGGTCGTCGGTGTCGAGCCTCGCGACCGTCGTGTCCGGGTCCAGGCGCCCCAGCCGCAGCACGATCTCGGCGGCGTGCACGTAGCCGCCGTTGATCAGGCCGATGCCTTGTGCTGCGGTCACTTTCGCGAGCTGGCGAAATTCATCCACTGAGGAGGTGTAGCGGACCACAGGGTGGCGGCGGCGGAATTCCTCGAGCGTCATGAGCCCTTGGTTGGTCTCGAACTCGATGTACCGGTCGACCAGGCGCAACGCGTCGTCGTCGTGGAGTGCCAGCGCCATGACGCCGGAGCGGTGGACCGCGAGGAGGGCGGCGAGGCGCTCGGGGTCGATGGCGGCCAGGCGCATCAGCCACTGCCGGATCTGCCCGCCCAGGACCTCCCGGGTGGCGGCGAGCAGGTCGTCCTCGAAGAACCGCTCGCGGCTGGCGGTCGGGCGCAACTCCCGGGTGTCGACCACGCACCTGGCGAAGAACCCCCATTCGGGAAGCAGCCCTTCGATGTCGTCGCCGATGAACATGCGCTTGAGGTAGACGCGGTGGCGGCCTGCCTCGGTGGGCCGGGCGGTGGAGCCGCGCACGAACGCGACCCCGGTGAGTCCGGCCTCGGGGGCGGCGAGGTCGACGACGTCCAGCGGTGCTTCGCCCAGTACGGCCCGGCCGTAGGCGAGCAGGGCTTGCCGCCGCTCCTCGCCGTTGGCGTACTCGGCTTCCCAGGGCGGCTCGCCGGCGTTGACCTGTTCACCGCCACAGTGGATTTCGACGGGCAGGAACTCGCCGAACTCGCGTGCCAGTTCCGCCACAGTGGCGGGGTCGAGCCAGTGGTTCGAGCCGGGCCGTGGGCGCAGGGTCACGGTGGTGCCGGGCTCGTCGCGTTCCGGTCCGGGGGTGAGGGTGTAGCTGCCGTCGGCGAATCCCTGCCAGGTCACCGAGTCGCCGGTGTCGGCGCTGCGCGTGTGGACGGTGATGGCGTCGGCGACCATGAAGCACGAGAGCAGGCCGATGCCGAACTGCCCGATGAAATCGTGCCGGGCGAAACCCAGATCATCTCTTTTGGATGACTGCCCGATCGTCGCCAGGAACTCGTGCACCTGCTCTTCGGTGAGGCCGAGTCCGGTGTCGCGGCAGTGCAGCAGGCCCTCGTCGTCCACATCGATCTGAACGGCGCCGGGCGCGCCGGGCTCGACGGCCCGCCGGGCCGTGATCGCGTCGACCGCGTTCTGCAGCAGTTCCCTGAGGTACACGCGGGGGCTGTTGTAGAGGTGGTGGCTGAGGAGGTCGACCATGCCGCCGAGGTTGACTTGGAAGGAGTGCTGCATGGACACCGATGGTAGGCGGACCCCTCCAGTGCGGACTGGTACATCCCCGACCAGGGACGCGCCCTCAGGGCTCTCGTGATGATCCCGGTCAGATCGGCGACGACGAAGGGGTGGCAGGCAGGGCGGCGTCGAAGGTCGCCCCGGCGGCCGGTTTCGGTCGCTGTTCGAGCGGCAGCGGCGAACGGATGGCGGGGTCGGCCTGCGGCCGTCGGCCCGGAACGGTCCCTGCTTCATACGGGCGGCGACAACGAGGTCTGCTCCTCCCCGGCGGCACTGTGGCTGACGGGCGGGACCATCCAGGGGACGTGAAGGGATCCTCCCGGGCTGCTTTCATCCCTGGACATGCCGAGGGGCCCGGTCCCTCCTGGGAGTCGGGCTGCGCTGGCGGTGACCTGCGCTCCCCTCAGCAGTCGCCCGCTGAGGGCAGGTTAAGAACGGGATCAAGTCCCTTGAGGATGATCGGTCGCCGTAGATCGGGGGCGGGTCGGTTACCGGGATTCGGTAGACGCTGCCCTGGTCTTCCCCGGACGGCTCGGTGTCAAGTCCGCGGGTGTCGAACTCGGCGGCGCTGCCGCCGAACGCGTAGTAGGCCTTGGCTTCTTTGACCTGTGCGGCAACCGCTTCGAGGTCGGGCCTCACGGCCTCGGACCACTCGGCCGGATACAACCCGGTCGGGAAGAAGTTCTTCGCATCGTGGGCGACAAGGGCGTCCATGTCGGTGTCGGTGCGCCAGTCCGCGCACCCGCAGCCGTGCTCCTCGGAGCCGTGGTTCGTGGCGTCGGCGGTGCCCTGGCCGGTCGCGCATGGTGCGGCGGTGCCGGTCGGATGGTCGTGGTGGACGATCACGGCCTTGCCGGGCCCGGTCTTGGTCACGCTCCAGTTCGCGGTGTGGATGCGGCCGTGATGGAACCGGCACAGCAGGATCAGGTTCTCTGCGACCGTTTCGCCCCCGTCCACCCAGTGCCGAATGTGGTGCGCCTCGGCCCAAGCGACCGGGCGGCCGCAACCTCGCCAAGCGCAACCTTCAAGTTGTTCGAGTTCGAGCTTCCTGCGCAGCGACGTGTTGGGGAGCCGAAGCGCCCTGCCCAGCTCGAGGGCCTCACCTTTGGCGTAGTCGAAGACGCTCGGGATGATCCTGGCTTCGCAGGCCAGCAGGCGGGCACGAGCTACCGAGATCGGCCGGCCTTCGAGCAATGGCAGGCGGCCGGTGTCCTTGCCCTGCAACGTCTCGATGTCAACGGTCAGGTCGAGGGTGGCAGTGTGCCCGTGGCGCGTGGTCGCATCAGGGGAGGTGCCGTATCCGGCCAGGAGCTGATGGAGGGCTTCGGCGTTGCGGGTGGCCTGCGGGGGCAGGACCCCTTCGGCATCAGCCTCGTCCTTGCGCGGGGGCGGGACGGCCGTCTTCAGGTACTTGTCGAGCAGCATCCCCGTGGTGGCCGACAGCAGGCCCGACACCATCCACATGCCGCCCTCGGCGAGCTCTTGGAGTTCGAGGCGCTGCAGCGACTGCTCGCCGAGACCGTCGAGGAGTTCAGCCTCTTCGGCAAGGTTCGCATGCAGTTCGGCCAGGTGGCGCTTGAGGACCTTGAAGGGGGCGTGAGCCGCGTACTCGGCCACGAGCGCCTCAGGTGTCGCACAGAGGGTCTCGGAGTCGAAGGGTGAAGGCACCGGGGACCGGAACGGGGTGCGGGCGAACAAGGCGGCAGCGGCGGTCCTCGCCAGGGAGCGGACGGCGAAGGCGGCTTGGTCGATCCGGGCATAGCCGGTCAGGGCCGCTTCCGCAATGACCGTGAACTTCGGGGCGTACTTGGCGATCGCGGCGATCTCACCGGCGGCGGAGTACGTGAAGTCGAAGGTCGACAGCAGCCAGTCCCGCTGCGCGGAGAATCCGTCCGAGTCGCGGTGTACCTGGTGCGCGAAGGCGTCCATCACGATGCGCAGTGCGGTGGCATAGGCGCCGTTCACAAGTGCGGCGGTGTCGTCGAGGAGCGCCCGAGTGGCCTGGGCGCGGTTTCGCTGTTCGGCGCGGGCCTGGGGGGTGGGAGTCGTGCATCCGGCCATCGGGTTCACCGCCTTCGCTGTTCTCGTACGGCCTGTTGGTTTTCGCTTGCTTGTACTACCGTAGTTCAATGATAACTTTACGTGAAATGTCGATCCACTAACGACAAAGTCATGTGGGTCACGTTCTGAAACCTTTTGGGGTGCAACGCAAGCCGAACCCTTCACGGCCGCCCCGCCTCTATCCGGAGCCGAGCAGCCGCGCACAGCGCAGCAACGGCCTACTGCCCCTTCGCCGCCGCCCGAACCCCGACCGGCCCAGACCAGGCGGCCGCGCACGGCGCCCGAACGAAGCACCACCTCCCGTCGCCGCCGCCCGAACCCCGACCGAAACGGCTCGATAGAACGCACCGGCGGCCGCCCTCTTCAGTGAGGAGGCGACGGCCGCCACACCCGCGCGCTGACCGGGCGGCAGGACGGGGCGAGGCACGGCAGGATAGGGGTATGACCGCTACTCTCGTGCTGCTTCGCCACGGCGAAAGCGAATGGAATGCCAAGAACCTGTTCACCGGCTGGGTCGACGTGAAGCTGTCGGCGTCGGGCGAGGACGAGGCCCGCCGCGGCGGGCGGCTGCTCGCCGAGGCCGACCTGCTGCCGGACGTCGTGCACACCTCACTGCTGCGCCGCGCCATCAACACCTCTGAGCTGGCGCTCGCCGAGGCCGGCCGCTCCTGGATCCCGGTCAAGCGTTCCTGGCGCCTGAACGAGCGCCACTACGGCGCGCTGCAGGGCAAGGACAAGGCCGCGACGCTCGCCGAGTACGGCGAGGAGCAGTTCATGACCTGGCGCCGGTCGTACGACGTGCCGCCGCCCGCGATCGAGGCCGGTTCGGAGTTCGCGCAGGACGGCGACGCCCGCTACGCCGATCTCGCCCCCGAGATCCTCCCGGCCACCGAGTGCCTCAAGGACGTCCTCGTGCGGATGCTCCCCTACTGGTACGACGGCATCGTCCCCGACCTGAAGGCCGGGAAGACCGTGCTGGTCGCGGCCCACGGCAACTCGCTGCGGGCGCTGGTGAAGCACCTCGACGGCATGACCGACGAGGCCGTCGTCAAGCTGAACATCCCCACCGGGATGCCGCTGCGCTACGAGCTGGACGAAGCCACGCTGAAGCCACTGGTCACCGGCGGCGAGTACCTCGACCCCGAGGCCGCCGCCGAGGCCGCCGCGGCGGTCGCCGCACAGGGAAAGAAATAGCGCGTAGGTAGAAATAGCCTTAATGCGCACTCTGCGTTAACGGCAAGTGACATCCGTTACGGCCCGGCGTTCGACGTCGGGCCGTTTCGCGCTTAGGCTGGGGTCGTGGCCCACAATGATTCACCGCCGCCGTTCGCTTCCCTGCGCAGAAGCGCAGGACGCGTGCTCACCGGTCTGGCAGCGGGAGCCGCGTTCGGCGCCGCCGCCTCGGCGCTCCTGCGCACCCGGCACCGCGGCACGCCCCGCCCCGAGATCCGCACCGCCCCCGTCGCCGACTCCCGCCCATGGGAGGCGGCGACCGACCTGCTGCGCACCGGCGTGTGCCTGGTCGACGACCACAACCGCGTCCTCTACACCAACCGGGCCGCCCGCGATCTGGGCCTGGTGGACGACCACGAGATCATCTCGCTGACGCTGCGGGCGCTGCTCGCGCAGGCGCGGCGCTCCGGCCGCTACCGGGACGCCGAGATCGAAGTCCCCAAGCAGGTCATGGGCGAGCCGAGCGCTGTGAGCGTGCGCATCACGCCGCTGCCGGACGGCGTCTCGGTGGCCGAGTTCCAGGACATCTCCGAGCTCCACCGCGTCGAGCGGGTGCGCCGCGACTTCGTGGCGAACATCAGCCACGAGCTGAAGACCCCGGTGGGCGCGATGCAGATCCTCGCCGAGGCGTTGAAGGACGCCGCGGAGGACCCGGACGCTTCAGCGCGTTTCGCCTCCCGCATCCAGTCCGAGTCCAAGCGCATGAACCACCTGGTCACCGACCTGCTGGAGCTCTCGCGGCTCCAGGGCGCGGAGAAGCTGCCCGACCCCGAGCCCGTCGAGGTCGACCGGATCGTGGCCGAGGCCTTCGACCAGACGCGCATCACCGCCGAGGAGAAGGGCATCGAGCTCAAGTATTCCGGCGTCATGGGCGCCGAGGTCCTCGGTTCGGAGTCGCAACTGGTGACCGCCGTGAAGAACCTCGTTGGCAACGCCATCTCCTATTCACCTGACGACACGACGGTGGAGGTGTCGACCTCGATCACGTCCCCGAGCGGTCACCTGGCCGGTGTGCAAATGGTCTGCATCGCCGTGCGGGACGAGGGAATCGGCATTCCCGCCGAAGAACTGGACCGCATCTTCGAGCGGTTCTACCGCGTGGACGCGGCCCGGTCGCGTTCCACGGGCGGCACCGGCCTCGGCCTGGCGATCGTCAAGCACGTGGCGGTCAACCACGGGGGTAGGGTCGAAGTGTCCAGTATGCCCGAAGCTGGATCAGTGTTTACCTTGATGTTGCCTGCTCGTTCCCTTCCGTCCGACGCCACGGCACCGGACTCGGATGAAATCGGAACCACCCAGCAAGGTCGGCCGTTAGAAAGGTTCACTCGTGACCCGCGTGCTCGTAGTTGAAGACGAGGAATCGTTCTCCGATGCCCTCTCCTACATGCTCCGCAAGGAGGGCTTCGAGGTGGCCGTCGCCGCGGATGGCGACGCCGCCATCAAGGAGTACGAGCGCGCCGGAGCCGACGTGGTCCTGCTCGACCTGATGCTGCCGGAGAAGTCGGGCACCGAGGTGTGCCGCGAGCTGCGGGCGCACTCGAACGTGCCGATCATCATGGTCACCGCGCGTGACTCCGAAGTGGACAAAGTGGTGGGCCTGGAGCTGGGTGCGGACGACTACATCACCAAGCCCTACTCCTCCCGCGAGCTCGTGGCCCGCATCCGCGCGGTCCTGCGCCGCTCGGCCGAGCCCGACGACCCGATCGTCACGGTCCTGGAGGCCGGGCCGGTGCGCATGGACGTCGACCGCCACACCGTGACCGTCGCCAGCCAGGACGTGCAGCTGCCGCTCAAGGAGTTCGAGCTGCTCGAGATGCTGCTGCGCAACGCCGGGCGCGTGCTCACCCGCGGCCAGCTCATCGACCGCGTCTGGGGCGCGAACTACGTGGGCGACACCAAGACCCTCGACGTGCACGTCAAACGCCTGCGCTCCAAGATCGAGCCCGAACCGGGCAAGCCCCGCCACCTCGTCACCGTGCGCGGCCTCGGCTACAAGTTCGACCCCCACGCGTAGTTCACCCAGTGGTCACCTTCGGGTCGGCCACCCGGCGTTCACCTTGTTAATTTATGGCTCGCAAGCTTCGCCGAGGTCGCTAACTTGCGGCTCGCAAGCGTCGCCGAGGGTAAGTACAACGCTTGCCGGACCGGATAGGCTGCATTCGTGACTCACCTCCCCGCGGACGACCGCTACGAGAAGACCATGCAGTACCGCCGCTCCGGACGCAGCGGCCTCAAACTGCCCGCCATCTCCCTCGGCCTGTGGCAGAACTTCGGCCACACCCGGCCCCTGGAGACCCAGCGGGGCATCGTCCGCCGCGCGTTCGACCTGGGCGTCACCCACTTCGACCTGGCGAACAACTACGGCCCGCCCGCGGGCAGCGCCGAGGAGAACTTCGGCCGCATCCTCGCCGACGACCTCAGGCCCTACCGCGACGAGCTCGTCATCTCCTCCAAGGCCGGGTACCACATGTGGAACGGCCCCTACGGCGACTGGGGCTCGCGCAAGTACCTGATCTCCTCGCTCGACCAGTCCCTGCAACGCATGGGCTTGGACTACGTGGACGTGTTCTACCACCACCGGCCCGACCCCGAGACTCCGCTCGAGGAGACCATGGGCGCGCTCGACGCGATCGTGCGCTCCGGCAAGGCCCTCTATGTCGGTGTCTCCAACTACAATTCGGAGCAGGTCCGGGCCGCCGCCGCGATCCTCAAGGACCTCGGCACGCCGCTGCTGATCAACCAGCCGTCCTACTCGATGTTCAACCGCTGGACCGAACGCGACGGACTCCTCGACGCCCTCGATGACGTCGGCGCCGGCTGCATCGTCTTCAGCCCCTTGGCACAAGGACTCCTGACCGACCGCTACCTGGGGGGCATCCCCGAGGACTCGCGCGTGCGCACCAGCGTCTTCCTCAACGAGGACGCCCTCGAGGAGGCCAAGATGGCGCGCGTGCGCGCCCTCAACGACATCGCCGCCGGGCGCGGCCAGACCCTCGCGCAGATGGCCCTCGCGTGGGCGCTGCGCGATGAGCGCATGACCAGCGTCATCATCGGCGCCAGCAGCGTCAAGCAGCTGGAGGACAACATCGGCGCGCTCGGGAACCTCGACTTCACCGACGATGAACTCGCCGCCATCGACGAGTACGCCATCGGCTAGACGCGCCGCGACCGGGCCACCCTGAGAAGCTCAGTCAGGGTGGCCGCTCGGTCCCTCGGCGAGCCCCGGGCCCGCCACGTTCACTTGATCGCGATCTTCTTCTGCCCCGGGGACTCCATCTTCGGGATCGCGACGCACAGGACGCCGTCCTTGAGCTCCGCGGTCGCCTTGTCCGAGTCCACGGCGTGCGGCAGTCGCACCGTGTACTCGAACTGGCCGCTGCGCCGGCTCGAGCGTCGCAGGTCGTTGCCCTCGTGGTGGTCCTCGCTGCGGTACTTGCCGCTCACCGAGAAGTCCTGGCCCTCGACGGCGATCGTGAGGTCCTCGCGGTTGACGCCGGGGGCCTCGATGTCGATGTGGTACTCCGTGTCGTTCTCGGACATGTCCACCAGCGGTGTCCACGCCTGATCACCCACGTCGATGGACGGCATGTACGGGCCCATCATCCGATTCATATACCCGGCGAAGTCATCCAAGACGGACATCGGGTCGGAGCGCTCTATCGCGCCTCTGCGCATGGGCAGCCTGGTCATGGTCCTCCTCCAATCGCTCGGCAGCCGCTCGGGTGCGGCCGCCGTGAAGGATGCCCGCCCGGGCCGCGAACTAACCCGCCTCCGGAGGGGCGACAGCGGCCTCGATCGGTGAGACGCTGGAGGGAGCCGAACCGCCTTCCGCAATGAGGAGCGCACCATGGCACCGATGGTCTCGACGGTCGACATCGACCGACCCCCGGACGAGGTGTTCGCCTTCGCCACCGATCCGGCCCACTTCCCCGAATGGCAGCGCGACGTCGTCCGCGTCCAGATCCTCGACGACGAGGAGTTCGTGACGGTCCGCCGCTTCGTCGGCGCCGAACGCACCACCCTCCAGCGGATCACCGCGAACGACCCGCCCCTCCACTGGGCCGCGAAGGGCATCGACGGCCCCATCCGGCCCCACGCCACGATCACCGTCGCGCCCCGCGACGACGGCGCCCGTTCGCGGGTGACGTTCACACTCGAGTTCGCGGCCCACGGCATGGGCGTCGCGATCCTTCCGATGGTCCGCCGCCAGGCCGAGAAGGGCGCGCCCGTGAGCTACCGGCACCTCAAGGAGCTCTTGGAGAACCGCTGAGGCCGGTACTTAGGTATGACGCCGACTCACGGAATATCCGTCCCGAGTCGGAAGTCCGGTCCGCCCCCGTTCACTACGATTCGGGGCATGAGCCCATCCAGCACGACGCTGCGCCCGCCCCAGAACCAGTTCGACCCGCGCGTCAAGCCTTGGTGGCATTGGCAACTCGTCATCGCCACCGCCGTGGTCGCCGTCCCCCTGGCGGTACTCGGCCTCCTCATTGCCCCCGCCCGCCTGTGGCTGCTCGGCCCGGGCGTCGTGATCGCCGTGATCGGCTTCGCCTTCGCACTGGCGCTGCCGGTGTGGTGGCACCGCGTGCACCGCTGGGAGGTCACCGACACCGCCGTCTACACCCTCACCGGGTACTTCTGGCGCACTTGGCGCATCGCCCCGATGTCGCGCATCCAGACCGTCGACACCACGCAGGGCCCGCTGCAACGCTCCTTCGGACTGTCGACTGTGGTCGTCACGACCGCGTCTTCCGCCGGCGCCGTGAAACTCGAAGGGCTCGAACAGGACGAGGCCTCCGCGCTGGCCGCGCGCCTCACCGAGCTGACCGACGTCACCCCCGGGGACGCGACATGACCGAAGAGCAGCCCACCGCCACCGCACTCGACACCGATCCCGAGACGCCCTGGCTGCGGCTCCACCGCGACGGCCTCAAGGTCACGGCCCTGTTCATGCTCGGCGCCATGGTCGCGGCCGGCGTGCCCACCGCGATCGGGATCGCCTCGGGCACGTCGTGGCTCGTCGCGCTCGCCTGGGTCGTGCCGGGCGCGGCGCTGGTCGTCGGCGCGGTCGTCATCGCCGAGGCGATCCGCTTGCGCACCACCCGATACCGCGTCACCGACTCCCGGGTCGAGATGGTCTCGGGCATCCTCTTCAAGCGCCGCCGTTCCCTCGCCCGCGAACGCATCCGCTCAGTCGACTTGGCCGCCAACCCGCTTGAGCGGATCTTCGGCCTCACCAAGGTGAAAGTGGGCACGGGCGAGACCGGCAGCGGATCCGGTTCGGCGAACGAGCAGACGCTCGCGCTCGACTCGGTCTACCGCACCGAAGCGGACCGCCTCCGCGCCGAACTGCTGCGCCGCAACGCGGTCGAGCTCGGCCCCGACGGCGAGCAGCGGCTCGCCACGTGGAAGCCGGGCTGGCTCAAGTACGCGCCCTTGTCGTTCCTCACCCCGATGCTCGCGGGCATCGTGGTCGGCGCGGTCTTCCAAGTCGCCGACTGGTTCGGCAAGGGCGGGCTGCCCGTCGAGATCGTGGGCGATCTCGTCGAGGAGCACGGGGCCTGGACGGTGCTCGGCGTCGGCCTCGCCCTCCTCCTCGTCATCGGCGCGGTCGGAAGCCTGGTCCTCCAAGGCGAGGCATGGTGGAACCACCGACTCGACCGCGAACCCGGTGGGACGCTTCGGGTGCGCCGCGGCCTGCTGACCTCCCGTTCGCTCAGCCTCGAGGAGGAGCGCATCCGCGGCGTCGAGATCGTCGAACCGCTCGGCGTGCGCACGGCGGGCGCGGGCCGCCTCGACGTGGTCGCGATCGGCCTCAAGACCGACGAGGAGGGCAGCGACCTGAGTACCCTCGTTCCCGCTGCGCCCCTTGACCAGACACTGGCCGCGGCGGAGGCGGTGATCGGCCCGGTCGGGACCGACCTGATCCCGCATCCGAAGACCGCCTTGAAGCGACGCCTGCGGTGGGCCGTGGTCGCCATCGCGCTCATCGCCGCGGCGCTGGTCACCGCCCATCTGCTGTGGTCGATGCCGGCGCTGCTCAAGGCGGCGGTGGTCCTGGCCGCGGCGCTCACCTCCGCCTTCGCGGTCTGGACGGCGTTCGATTCCTATGCGTCCCTTGGCCACGCGAACAGCCGGCGCCATCTGGTCTCGCGGCGCGGCAGCACCAGGAGGGCCACCGTCCACCTCGACCGCTCGGGGATCATCGGCTGGCGCATCCAGCAGTCGGTGTTCCAGCGGCGCATGGGCCTGATGACGCTCGACGCGACCACCGCCGCGGGCAAGGGCCACTACGCGGTGATCGACGCCGATGAGCACGAGATCCTCGACTTCGCGGACGACGCCGTCCCGGACCTGTTGCGCCCCTTCCTGGTCAAGGGCTCAGCGGAATGACTGCAGGGCCTCGGGGCTCGGCGGCTCCGAGGCCCGGATGAGCGCCTCGACCTCGGCCATGCGGTCCCAGGTGTTCACGGTCATCGCCGCGAGCACCCGGCCGGCCTTGGTCCAGAAGGCCACGAACTCCAGGGATTCGATCGACCCGGACACGACGACCTCGTCGTAGGCGTCGGGTCCGGCGACGAAACCGAGGTATTCCATGCCGAGGTCGTACTGGTCGGTGTAGAAGTACGGCAGCTTGTCGTACGGCGCTTCGTCGCCGAGCATCGCCCTCGCGGCGTGCGGGCCCGTGTCGAGCGCGGTCTGCCAGTGCTCCACGCGGATCGGACGTCCGTAGTGGACGGACGGAATGCTGGCGATGTCTCCGGCGGCCCAGATGTCCGGCCCGCTGGTGCGCAAGGTCCCGTCGACGGCGATCCCGCCGCCGAGTTCCTTGGGGCGCAGGTTGATCCCGGCTTCGACGGCGAGGCCCGTATTGGGCGTCGCCCCGACCGCAAGGAGCACGACGTCGGCCGCGACGCGCCGGCCGTCGTCGGTCTCGACCCCGACTGCGCGCCCGTCCTCGCCGAGGATCTTGGCGACCTGGGTGCGCCGCAGCAGTTCCACGCCGTGGTCGGTGTGCAGCTTGGCGAACACGAGCCCCATCTCGGGCCCGAGGACGCGCTCGAGCGGCTGCGCGCCGAGCCCGAATACGGTGACCTCGCGGCCGAGCTGCCGCGCGGACGCGGCGACCTCCATGCCGATCCAGCCGTCGCCGACGATCGCGACGTGCTCGGCCTTGTCGATCGCGGCGTGCAGCAGATCGGACTGCTCGACGGTGCGCAGCAGGTGCACGCCCTGCAGGTCCGCGCCGGGAATCGGCAGCGGCCGGGGGCTGGAGCCGGTGGCGAGGAGCAGCTTCTTGTAGTCGATGCCCGATCCGTCGGCCAGGGTCAGCCGCCGCGTCATGGGATCGAGCCCCGTGGCGGGCTCGCCGGTGCGCAGCTCGGCGTTCTGGGCGTACCAGTCCTCGTCGACGGTGAACACGGCCGACCGGTCGGCCTCACCGCGCAGGTAGTCCTTGGAGAGCGGCGGCCGCTCGTACGGCCGGTGGGCCTCACCCGTGACGACCACGAGATCGCCCTCGAACCCCTCGTCACGCAGGGTCTGCGCTGCCTTCGAGGCGGCCAGGCCGCCCCCGACGATGACGTACGGTGCGCTGCTCAACGACTCTTTGTACGGTGCACTGTTCATCTGCTCCTCCGGTTCCCCTCGACCCCAGCTCGGCCCCATTGTCCCGCGATCACGCGCGCGCGGGACCATTCAGCCGGTTCCCGCCCGGATTCCCGATCGGCGAACGCCCAATCCTCTCCGGATCCGCGTCAACGCACCGGGGTGACGATCGCCTTCGCGGAGCACCCGGCGATCCACGGCCTCTAGCGACGCAAGGCTTCGGCCACGTCGAGGGTTCTCGCGATGCGTTCGGTGAGCGGCGAGGGTCCGCCGGTGGCCCGCACGAGGGCCCGCAGGCCGTCGATCGGGTCGGCGTCGACGTCACCGCCGAGCATGGACACCATTCCAGCGACCGCCTCAGCATTGCCACGGGCCACATACTTGGCGGCGATGGGAATCATGGCCAGCGCGAAGTCGCCCTGGTCGAACCGGTCCGGCGCGGGTCCGCGGCCGTGGCGGTCGAGCGTCTCGCTCAGCGAGAGTCCGCTCTGAGGGCCTTCGCCCGCCAGGACCCGGGCTTCTTCGGGCACTGGCAGGGCTGCAGGCCAGGTGTACCAGTCGACCCAGACGAGCAGCGGTCCGGTGAGGTAGGCGGCGCCGGTGTAGCCGCCTCCGCGCGGGCCGTTGGCGGGGTTGTCCAACGTGAGCGCGGGTCGGCCGATGGGCCAGGGGCCATCGGGGACGAGGAGGTCCAGGTCGCTCCAGGCGTCCGGTCGGCCGTGGGCGAAGGAGCCGATCTGCCACAGAGTCTTTCCGGCGGTGCGGATCTCGGCGGTGATCGAATGGAGGAGTTCGTCGCGGGCATCGGCGTGCTCGGCGAGCATCCGCTCGGCTTCGTTGCGCTCCATGTCAGAAGTCGCCGTAAGCGACTTGGAGGCAGGTCAGCCTGAGCTCTTCGCGCCACATGCGCACGACCTGGTCCCGGTCGTCGAGGACGCAGAGGACTTCGCGGTGCGCAAGCTTCGTCTCGTACAGCTCCCGCTTGACGGTCGAATCGCGGCGACGGTCGCCTGCCTTGCGCATGTACAACTCGAAGTCCGCCAGGCCGACGTGCCGTTTGAGCCAGGTCAGGGTGTCGGTGCGGCACACTTCGTCACGGCCCGAGAGGAACACGATCTTGTGCCCGGCCAATGCCAGCGCCTGCACGACCTCGATGACCGCGGGATTCGGCGCGTCCTCGCCGACTCGATGGAAATGGAACGGCGATCGGGGCTTCTCGCCGAGGCGAAGCGCCACAGTCCCGTCGATGTCGACGATGACGATCTGGGGCATGGGGTCTTACCTTTCAAGTGGGTTGGCTTCTGGTCATTCGTAGGATCGGAACACCCGGCGCAAACTGCTGTCGCGCAACGTCGTCAACGACGAGCCCGAGCTGCTTGAACTGATCGACGACGTCCTGGCCCTGGCGCGCCGGCGCCCGCCGCGTAGAGACCTGGCTGCGAGGCCGCAGGGTCCGCAGCGCCACCGCCCTCGCCCAGACCGCGGTCGAGGCCGCCAAATCGCAGCGGACGGTCCTGCCCGGCCAGGACCTGGCCGCGGCCATGGCCGCCCGCCAAGCCCAGACCCTGATCGCCTTGAACGATCAGGGCTTGACAAAAACATTGGGAAGTTCCTTCCAAGGGGGGTTCCGCTGGGCCGCTTCACGAAAGCCCGAAGCGCTCGCTGACGCGCCGGATCGATTCGCTCTCGTCCACGGCCGAGTCGACTGTAATCGCCTGCAGGCCGAGCTCGCGAGTCTCGGTGCGGAGGCGCTCGACGAAGTACCGCTCGCGCGCGTCGAGGTTGCGGCCGGCTCGATCGAGGTCGCTGGTCTGCTGGATGAACCCCGGCCGGTTGGTCGCCTTCGCCCGCTTGTCGACCGCGTACGCTCGGAAGTCGGGGGTCGGCAGCAGCCACACGGCTCTGGCCGGGTCGGCGAGCAGCGGCGCGACAAGTGCGGGCAGGAGCCGGAAGCCTTCGACGACGATCCCCTGGCCCGGCGGCATTGCAAGCAGATCCTCGACGATCAGGTGGAAGCCCTCGCCCCTGAACCAGTGGAAGGTCTCGAACATGGTCTCGGGCGAGCGGAGCATCCAGCGCTCGTCCATGCTCATCGCCATGAACTCGTGGAGGTACGGCGCTTCGGCGGCGGTGGTCCGCCGCGCATGGTCGTACATGGACTCGTCGGCGCCGCAGTAGCGCAGGCCGTGGCGATCAGCCAAGGCCCTTGCGACAGTGGACTTCCCGGCCCCGCTGCCGCCGCCGATCCAATAGACGTGCCGCAGCAGCGCTCGGACCTCCTGATCGTGCGCCATTCGCGGGCCCCTTCCGAATCGGTGACGTTTGCATGATCCTTCCTCCGACTCGAGCGGAAGTGGACCGCCGTTGCCGAAGCGGGGTTGGGTTTCGGTAGGGGTTCAAGCGGGCAGCGACAAGGAGGGGTGGGGTTGGTTGGCGGATGGCGGGTTTGTTTCGAGGCGGGCGGGCGACGCTCCCGCCCGCGGGGCCGAGCGGCACCTTTTGCCTTGGGGCGCAGGCGGGTTGGGTGGAACGTGAAGGTCTTCTCGTCTTGTGAGTGATGACAGGCGGGGCTGTGCGAGGGATGATTGATGTACGCACAGGGATACGGAAAACGTACAGGTGGCGACTAGGTGCAAGCAGACTAAGCCAAGCCTCTGACCGAACCCCAAACCGGACCGCTTCCGAGACCGATGCCTTACGGGGCATGGGTTTCAGTCCCCTCGTGCTATCGGGATCCGCAGCTGACCACGACCCCCTCAGGGGCCGTGCTGGGTGGGAGATCACCGGTCGGGATCACCCCGACCGGAGGCAGTGCTCAGAACGAGGCGCACAACGGCAAGACCGGTACGACCGCCAGCGCGAACGGCACCGCCAGACCGGGCATTTGAGGACCCGACTCGGCCACGCCACACGCACAGCGGATACACCATGAAGGGCAGAAGGCGAGGAAGAATCAGCCGGTGATCACGGGGGAAGAACTGACATCCGACGAGCGCGCCGAACTCGACGAGCTCCGCAAGACGGTGCGTCGCCAGGCCCAGGAGCTGGAGGTCTTGGGAAAGGCCGCGACGTGGTTTGCCGACCGAAGCCTGTGAGATTCGCACTCATCGAGCGCATCGACCAGGAGCATCAGGGCAGACCACGATCCGAGCGAGTTGCGATCCGCGCCGCCTGTACGGCGTTGGGTGTCTCGCACTCGGGCTACTACGCGTGGAAACGGCGCGCCCCCTCAGCCCGCGAGAGAGCCGACCAGGTCCGCACCGAGCGATTGCGGGCGCTGCACGAGCGGTACAAACAGCGTTACGGCCTGCGCCGACTCGATCAGATGCCGCGCCGCGAGGGCCGACACCATTCCCGGCGCCGGCTGCGGCGCCTGGCTCGGACGGTCGGGATCGAGTGCGTGCGTCCGAAGCCGAAGGCCAAGACCACGATCGGCGGGCCGGCCCGGACGGGCCTGGTCGACCTGGTCGGCCGCGTTTTCGTGCCCGACCGTCCCGGCGAGGTGGTCTACGGCGACATCACCTACATCCCCACGGCCTCCGAGGGCTTCGTGCACCTGGCGTTGTTCACCGACGGCGCCTCGAGGCGGATCGTCGGCTGGGAGGTGGCAGACCACATGCGCACCGCCCTGGTCACGACCGCGCTCGACGCCGCACTGGGCGACTTGCGGCCCGAGGTCGGGCAGCTGGTGGTACATGCCGATCGCGGCTCGCAATACACCTCGAACGCGTTCCGCGACAAGTGCTTCAACGCCGGGTGATTCCCTCGTCGGGCGCACCGGGTCCTGTTTCGACAATGCCGCCGCCGAGTCCGTCAACGCCACCATCAAGAAGGAACCTGCGCACCTGGGCCGACCTCGCCGAAGTCCGCGCCGCCCTGTTCGAGTACATCGAGATCGACTACAACCGCGACCGCATCCACCAGGGCTTGGGCTGTCTCACACCCATCGAGTTTGAAGCCCTCACCCAGCTAGAGTTCGTCGAAGCCGCGTTAGGAGCGCGCCCACTCATCCGCTCCGTCTCCACAGTAGAGCCCATCGTTGTGCGGCTGCCTCGTCCTCGTCGACGACATCTTCCAGTGCGGCTTCCTGTGCCGCTTCGGTTGGCAGCGCGGCGAACCGTGCGAGTTGCTCGGGCCAGCCGGACTTGTTGCCAGCGTAGGGGCAAGTTGTTACGAATATCCGGTAACGATCATCGCCTGGCAGGCATGGGTGGATATCGGCTTGCGTGGCGATGAGAGGCTTCGTGCTGTGTTGACTGTGCGGTTGAACGACGTTGCGACCAGAGTGCTTGGGCCGACCGGAGGTTATGTCGGGGTGCCGCCAGCAGAGCTTGCGCCGGGGCTGCGGGAACTTGTCGGTGAGGGAGTCATCCGGAGTGGCGAGGTCCTTCTGTTCGCCGGGTACTCCGGCTGGGCTGGGCAGCCGCCGGGGACGTCCCCGGACCTGACCGGCTGGGAGTGCTTCGTGAGCAGCTTCCATCTTGATGATGTGGTGCCGGTTGAGATTGGTTCCTTGGACGACGGGGAGCCAGTGATCTCCGAGGAGGACCAGGTGTTGATGCTGCGTCACGGGTTGGGGTTCGCTGTGGAGATCTCCCGGCTCGTCAGCGAACTGTCTGAGCCCGTCGCGGTGCGGTGCATTGTCGGCGCGAACAGCACGAACGGGACCTTTCGGTTCCATCGCGCCCGGCGGGGCGAGTCGTGGCTCGACGCTGACCTGGACGCTTATTCGCGTGAGAAGCTGATCGTGGTCGATAGCGGACCGTCCAGCTTGGGCGGGACGCCATGGTGATGATCGCTCGGCGGGTGGGGGGATCTTGCCGTGTCTGACGCAGACCATGACCGCATCCACCAGGGCTCCCGAAATGGCGACCGCAGCCGCACGGTGTCTGCAACAACCACCGGGGCTGGCGGGTAGTCGAGGGCTGTCGGATTCATCGCCTGGCTCCCAACGCCACCGGCATGCCGAGTGGGACCTGGCGGTTCGAACCGATGCCCTACGGGTCGAGGCCGACGTCCTCTACTGGAGGTCCGGTGGCGGCCAGGCGGGCCTCGCTGCGGGCTTCGTCGGGGGGCGGGAGGGTTGCGGCCACGGCATCGAGGGCAAGGGCTTAAGGGCCGCGGCCGTCATGGAGGGCGGCGCGGAGCAGTTCGATGCCCGGTTGGAAGGTCTCAAGGAGACGTTGACCTCGGACGGCGTCTCCCCCTGCCGTGAATTCGAGGACCACCGCGAGGTGGTCGGGGAGTTCAGCGGGGTCGGGTCGCCATCCGCAGGCCGCATAGATCTCCTTCACTCGGGTCAGCGCGCGGCCGCGTCTTCAGTGCCACGATGTTCGCCCCCAGTCGCCACGGTCCCGGTTCGGGTTTCGGCCAGGGCCCAGATTAGGCGCACTCAATGACCCGAAGAGGACGAATCGGCATACTGCACGAGCGTCACCCACGGCCCGGCACCTGGTCGGGCTGTTCGCACTGGCGGCGTTCCGGACGGTCCCCGCGCCGACGTGATTAGTCCTCGCGAAGGAACGGGGCCGGGCCGGAATCCCTCTCAAGGCGGAGGAACCGGCCCGGCCGTCGCTCTAGGGTGAAACCATGCTCGAAATCAAGGACCTGCACAAGCGGTTCGGCGATACCGTTGCCCTCGACGGGGTGTCGCTCTCGGCCGCCCCCGGAGAAGTGGTCGGGTTCGTCGGCGCGAACGGCGCCGGGAAGACCACCACCATGCGCATCGCCATGGGCGTCCTCGCCGCCGACTCCGGCGAGATCGTCTACAACGGATCCCCGCTCGGCGTCGAAGCACGCCGCCGCTTCGGTTACATGCCTTCGGAAAGAGGGCTGTACCCGAAGATGAAGACCGCCGAGCAGATCGCCTACTTCGGCGAACTCCACGGCATGAGCCGCGCCGCAGCCAAGCGCGCCGCCGCCGACCTCTTGGAGCAGCTCAACCTCACCGACCGGTCGGGCGACTTCGTGCAGGACCTCTCGCTGGGCAACCAGCAGCGCGTGCAGCTCGCCGTCTCGCTCGTGCACGACCCCGAGGCGCTCATCCTCGACGAGCCGTTCTCCGGCCTCGACCCGATCGCCGTCGACGTCATGGGCACCGCCCTCAAGGACCGCGCCGCGGGCGGCGCTCCCGTCATCTTCTCCAGCCACCAGCTCGACCTCATCGAGCGGCTCTGCGACTCCGTCGTCATCATCGGCAACGGGAAGATCATCGCCGCCGGATCGGTCGACGAGCTGAAGGCCAAGGAGGTCAAGCAACTCCGCGTCAGCGTCCAGACCCCCGACGACCTCACGGCGGCCTTCCCCGGCACCGTCACCCGCGAAGGCGACGACTACCTCGTGGAAGACGCCGACGACCAGGAAGTGCTGCGCATCGCCGCCGCCGCCGGGCGCGTCACCCACTTCGCCTACGACCAGCCCACCATCGCCGAGATCTTCCGAGAGGCCGTGACCCGATGACCGCTCAGCCCAACGGGACTCGGCACCATGAGACCTCGCGCCTGCGCGGCCTCATGCTCGTGGCCGGTCGCGAGATCCGCGTGCGCGGCCTCGCGAAGTCCAACATCGTCAGCCTCATCGTCACCGTCCTCATCGTCGGCGTGCTCGCCGCGCTGCCCACGATCCTCGGCGGCGGCGACGAAGGAGCCGAGAAGATCGGCCTCGCCGGGACCAACGCGACCGCGATGGAGAGCCAGCTCAATGCCATGGGCGGCTTCGACATCACCATGTACGACACCGTCGGCGAGGCCGAGAAGGCCGTCGAGGACGGCACCGTCGACACCGCCGTCGCCGACGGCAAGCTCTACAGCGAGGAGAACCCCGACCAGGGGCTCCAGACCCGGCTCGACTCCGCCTGGCAGGCCGCCGCCGTCCAGACCAACCTCCACGAGGCCGGACTCAGCGACGCCGAGATCGCCGCGGCGCTCACCCCGCGGTCCCTGGAGACCATCACCCTCGCCGAAGGCGCGACCGACTCGGTCACCAGCTACTTCACCGGCCTGGTCATCTCCATCATCATGTTCATGATGCTCATGACCCCGGTCCAGTACATCGCCATGGGCGTCGTCGAGGAGAAGTCCAGCCGCATCGTCGAGATCCTGCTGACCAGCCTCAAACCCTGGCAGCTCCTGGGCGGCAAGGTCATCGGCCTCGGCGTCATCTCACTGGTCAACCTGGTCGCCATGGTCGCGGTCGGCCTCGGCGTCTCGGCCGCCACCGGCGTCCTGAGCGACCTGCCGCCGGGCACCGCCTCCGCGGCGCTCTCCACGATCGGCTGGTGGCTCATCGCCCTCGTCCTCTTCGGGACGCTCGCAGGCGGCGTCGGCTCGCTCGTCTCCCGCCAGGAGGAGTCCGGGTCGGTCCTGACCCCGCTCATCATGTCGCTCACCTTGAGCTACATCGGCGCGATCTTCACCCTCAACGCGCCCACCAGCACCTTCGCGCAGGTGCTGTCGATCGTGCCGCCGTTCTCCGCCATCACGATGCCCACCCGGATGGCGATCACCACCGTCCCGACCTGGGAGATCGTCACCGCGATCGGGCTCCTCGTCCTCGCCGCGGCGGGCGCGCTGGCGCTCGGCTCGCAGCTGTACAAGCGCAGCGTGCTGTACACCGGTTCGCGCCTGAAGCTCACCGAGGCCTTGCGAAGGGCCGCTTAGGGACACGAGGAAGGGCCGGAAGCGCAACGCTTCCGGCCCTTCGGTCAGATCGAGGCTATTCGGTCAAGAAGAGGAAGTAGCCGATCGAGGCGAGCATGAGCACCCATGCGATCGGGTGCACCTCGCGCCAGCGGCCCTTGGCGGACATCATGACCGGGTAGAACACCAGGCCCATGGCGATGCCGTTGGAGATCGAGTAGGTCAGCGGCATCACGGCGACGATGAGGAACGCCGGGATCGCGTACTCGAGCTCGTTCCAGGCGATCTCGCCGAGCGACTTCGCCATGAGCACGCCCACGACGATGAGCGCGGGGGCGGTGACCTCCGGGTTGTTGGCCACCAGGCCGAACACCGGGAACGCGAACAGCGAGACGAGGAACCAGAAGCCGGTCGTCACGGCGGTGAGGCCGGTGCGGCCGCCGACCGAGACGCCCGCGGTCGATTCGATGTAGGCCGTGGTGGTCGAGGTGCCCAGCACCGCGCCCGCGGAGGTCGCGATCGAGTCGGTGGCGAGGGCGCGGCCGGCGCGCGGCAGCTTGCCGTCCTTGACGAGCCCGGCCTGCCCGGCCACCGCGAACAGCGTCCCGGCCGTGTCGAAGAAGTCCACGAACAGCATGGTCAGGATGACCGCGATCATGTGGACGGTGAAGGCGTCCTCGAAGCCGGTGAAGGCCGCGCCGAACGAGTCGAGGTTCGGGGTGAAGCCCTCGGTGAGCTCGAAGTCGATCACGCCGGTGAGGACGCCGAGGGCCAGCGTGGCGAGCATGCCGTAGAAGACTCCGCCCTTCCAGCCCAGGGCCATGAACACGGCGGTGACGATGAGGCCGAACACGGTGAGCAGCACCGGGCCGGAGGTGAAGTCGCCGATGGTGACCAGCGTGGCCGGGGAGTCGACGACGAGGCCGCCGCCCTTGAGGCCGATGAACGCGATGAACAGGCCGATGCCCGCCCCGACCGCGAGCTTCAGCTGCGCCGGGATCGCGTTGATGATCGCCTCGCGCGCACCGGTGACCGCGAGGATGAAGAACAGCACACCGGACACGAGCGTGCCGGTCAGCGCGGTCTGCCACGGGATGCCGAGCGTGAGCACCACCGTGAACGCGAAGAACGCGTTCAGGCCCATGCCGGGCGCGGTGGCGATCGGGTAGCGGGCCCACAGGCCCATGACGAGGCAGCCCAGCGCGGAGGCGAGCGCGGTCGCGGTGAAGACCGCGCCGGGGTTCGGGGCGTCGACCCCGGCGTCGGAAAGACCGAAGCTGAGGATGCCGGGGTTGACGGCGAGGATGTACGCCATCGCGAGGAAGGTCGTGGTCCCGGCGAGGACCTCGCGCTTCCAGTTGGTCTTGTTCTCGGTCATCCCGAAGAACTTGTCGGCGCGTCCGAGCTCGGGCGCGTCCTTCTTCTCTGTGGCTTCGGTGGCCATGTGGCGGGCACTCCTGTGCAGGCGCGGTGCGATGCCGGGCAGCTGGCACCTCGGGAAACAGGGTATGGGCAGGTACTGAACCTGCGGGTAATGTACCGGGTCCGCCACGGTTAGGAAAGTCTTCGGGGCCTGCGAATGTGAGTTTTACGCGCCCGATATGACGTGGAAAACAAGCGACGCCCCGGAGCCAAGGGGGGGACGGCTCCGGGGCGTCGACTTAGGGTCGAGCCCCCGGTGGCAGGATTCCGGGGGCTCGACAAGGACCGCACCGTCAAGCAGCGGGCGGTAGTCGGTCGTCTCTGCCCCGGCACTCGTGCGCCGGGCTTCCTGCCCTGAGACAACTGCTAAACGCGGGGGTGACACGGGCGGTTGCATAACATTTCGATAACGGGTGCGGGATTGCTCGCAACCCCGCACCCTTCCCAGGTCAGGCCTGCCCGTGCTCGCTGCGGCGGCGCATCGACACCAGGGCCACGACGCCCGCGAGGACGAGCGCCCCGGCGGCGGCCAGCGCGAAGCCAAGCGGCGCACCGGTGGTCGGCAGGTTCGAGCCGGCCGGCGTGGTCGAGGCATCGGCGGGCGCAGAGCTGGACGCGGCCGGTTCGGAGGTCGACTCGGCCGGGCTCGACGGCTCCTCAGCCGGACTGGAGGACTCCTCCACGGGCGACGAGGGTTCCTCGCTCGGGCTGGAGGGCTCTTCGCTCGGGGAGGTGGGTTCCTCACTCGGGGACGAGGGCTCTTCGCTAGGGCTGGAAGGCTCTTCGCTCGGGGACGACGGCTCTTCACTGGGGCTGGAGGGCTCTTCACTCGGCGAAGAGGGCTCTTCGCTCGGGCTGGAAGGCTCCTCGCTTGGGCTGGAAGGCTCTTCGCTCGGCGAGGACGGCTCCTCGCTAGGACTCGTCGGCTCCTCGCTCGGGGTCTCCTCCCCCGGCGGCTCCTCCGTCGCGGGGCAGGCGTGGGTCAGGTTGAACTCGGGTTCCTTGTTCCCCTTGTTCTTCCCGCCGTCGCCCTCCTCTTCGAGCTCGACCGTGGCCTTGGCGTCGATGAGGGTCAGCCCGGCGGGCGTGATGATGTACGCCTTGTTGTCACCTGAGCCGGAGACGATCCCGCCGTCGCCGTCGGTGTCGTAGCGGAGGACGTTGCCGTCCTCGTCTTGGAAGACCGCCTCGATGTACTTGAAGTTGCCTACGGCGGGAACCGAATTCGGCAGTACGAAGACCCAGCCGTCGAACCAGTCGGCGGTGTCGCCGGGGATCTGGTCGCAGCTCTGGGTCTCGAAGTCCGCGGCGGTGGTCGGCACGTTGCCGGGGTTGATGTCGATGGTGGCGTCGTCACCCGCGAGCGCGGGGACGGCGAAGGCGAGCGCGACGGCTCCCGCCAGTCCCGCGGCGGCTGCCGCGCCGATGGCCTTGCGGCGGCGTGTGAGTCTCAAGGGTCTGTTCTCCGTGACGGGTGGTCGGAGGAAGTCGAACGTGCCGGATTCGACTGCGCAAAGTGGGCTGTGGGCATTGCATCCACGTCGACGGCGAAGCCGAGGTTGCGTCTCATTCGGTTGATTCCGTGCTCGACCGAACGGTTGACCTGCCAAAACGGTTCGAAGGTGCCGAACACGACGACGCCCCCGCAGGAGAACCCGCGGGGGCGTCGTCGGTGCAGTGTCGGCGGACTACCAGTCCTGGGCCTCGCGGCGGCGGCGCTGGATCATGAACAGCGCGGCACCGCCCGCGGCGAGGGCCGCGGCCGAGACCAGGGCGATCGTCAGCGGCGTGCCGGTGGTCGGCAGGTTCGAGCCGACCGGCGTGGTCGACTCCTCGCCGGGGGTCGACTCCTCGCCGGGGGTCGGGCTCTCCTCGCCCGGGGAGGTCGGCTCCTCACCGGGAGGGGACGTCTCCTCGGCCGGGCTCGTCTCCTCCTCGCCCGGGGTGCCCGGGCAGGTGTGGGTGAGGTTGAACTGGGCGTCCTCTACGGGGTCGGTGACCTCGGCGTCGGCGTCCAGCAGGGTCCATCCGGCGGGCGCCAGGATGTAGGCCTTGTTGTCGCCGGAGCCGTCGACGATGCCGCCGTCGTCGCCGGTGGTGCGGGTCTGCTCCATGCCCTCGTCGTCCGCGAAGGTCGCGGTGACGGAGATGAAGTTGCCTTCGGCCCCAGCCGCGGCGGGGAGCACGAAGACCCAGCCGTCGAGGTCGGCCGCGAGGTCGTCCGGCAGGTTGTCGCAGGAGTTCTCGAAGTCCTCGGCGGTCGTGGGCACGTTGCCGGGGTTGATGGGGATGATGACGGTCTCGGCCTGCGCGGCCGAGGCGAAGGCGAGCGAGCCGACCAGGCCCGCCGCGGCGGCTACGCCGAAGATGCCTGCGTGTTTGAAGGATTGCTTGAGTTCCACGTGTGGAGGCTCCATTTTCCGTCTGCCATGAGGAAACGAATGCGCCGGATTCGTGATGGGCACTCATGACACGCGCACGAGGAACGCGAGGTTGCGGCACGATCAGATAACGGAGTTCCGCCGTGCTCCCCTCGGCGGACGACAGCGCCCCGCGGCGAAGCCGCTCGGGATGAAAAAGTCGGATCCGCCCTCCGGCCCTTGGCGAGAAGATCCTATAGGATTACGGCATGTCTGCAGCATTGAAGCTCATGTATGACTCCGCCCCCGGCGCCTGGCACGAAGGCCTTCCCATCGGCGAAGGCCGCATCGGCGCGATGCTGTGGGGCCCGCGCATCGAACTCAACGAGGACGGCTTCTGGGCGGGCGACGGCTCCTGGAGCGTTCCCGAAGGCGCCGAAGGCCTCGCGGCCCAGGCCGCCGAAGCGGTCCGCCGCGGCGACTACTTCGCCGCCGACCAGCTCGTGACCGGCATGACCGGCAAAGAGGCCGATGCCTACCAGCCCGCCGGCGCCTTCGTCGTGACCCACTCCGATGACGCCGAGTCCGAGCGGCGCGAACTCGACCTGCGCGACGGCGTCGCCACGATCACCCGTGGCCGCGTCGCCCACCAGGCCTTCGCCTCCGCTGACTACCAGGTCATCGCCCTGCGCTGGACCGCCGACGAGGCGTTCGACCTCGAACTGCGCTTCGAGTGGCCCCACGAAGGCGGCACCGCCGCCGCGGGCGCCACCGAATTCGACTTCACCGGTTTCGCGCCGATCAGCGTCGTCGGCGGCGACCCCGACTACTCCAAGACCGAAGGCGTGCGCCGACTCGGCCTCAACGCCCAGGTGCGCTGCGACGGCGACATCGCCGAAATCGAAGGCGGCCACCGCATCCAGGGCGCCCGCAGCATCGAGGTCTACATCGGCCTCCGCTCCGACTTCGACGAGCGAACCGCGCTCGACGCGGCCCGCGACGAGGCCCGCAGGGCCACCGCCGCAGGCTGGTCCAGCGTTCTGGAAACCCACGTCGCCGCGCACCGCGAGATCATGGACCGGGTCGCCCTCGACCTCCTCCCACAGGCCACTGTGGACAGCACGACGACCACTGAACGCCTGCACCGCCGCGCCGCCGGCGGCACCGACGAAGACCTCGCCGTGCTCGCCTTCCAGTTCGGCCGCTACCTCCTCATCGGCTCCTCGCGGCCCGGCACCCAGCCCGCGAACCTGCAGGGCATCTGGAACCACCACGTCACCCCGCCGTGGAACTGCGACTACACCACGAACATCAACGTGGAGATGAACTACTGGCCCGCAGAGA
This sequence comes from Glycomyces rhizosphaerae, assembly GCF_042647865.1. NCBI lineage: Bacteria > Bacillati > Actinomycetota > Actinomycetes > Glycomycetales > Glycomycetaceae > Glycomyces > Glycomyces rhizosphaerae. The sequence continues at coordinate 63,626 of NZ_JBHRWO010000007.1, read as the reverse complement.
CCTGCGCGCTCCCGGAGTTCCACGAGCCCTTGTTCGACCTCGTGGGCGACCTCGCTCGCACCGGCGTGGAGACCGCGCGCCGCCTCTACGACGCCGGCGGCTGGTGCTGCCACCACAACACCGACTACTGGCGCATCACCACGCCGGTGCAGCACCGGGCGTGCTGGCAGAACTGGCCCATGGCCGGCCTGTGGCTCTCGATGCACCTCGCCGAACGCTGGCGCTTCTCGCGCGACGAGGAGTTCCTGGCCGACCACCTGCCGATCGCCTTGGGAGCGGCCCGGTTCGCGTTCGACCGGCTCTCCGAAGGCAAGGACGGCTCGCTCGTGACGAGCCCGGCCACCAGCCCCGAGAACGAGTTCGTGACGCCGCAGGGCAACTCGGCGGTCGACGAGTCCACCGGAATGGACGCGACGCTCGTGCGCGAACTGTTCGCGTTCGTCCTCGAAGCCGCCGACGTGGTGGCCGAGACCCTGCACGGCGACGACCTCCAGCTCGTCAAGGGCATCAAGGAGGTCATGCCGCGCCTGGCCGGTCCGAAGATCGGCGCCGACGGCCGACTCCTCGAATGGGCCGACGAACGCGAAGAGTCCGAGCCGCACCACCGGCACGTCTCGCACCTGTACGGGGTCTACCCCGGCGACTCCTTCGCGGACTCGCCCGAACTCCTCGAAGCCGCGAAGAAGAGCCTCGAAGCGCGCGGCGACGCCGGCACAGGCTGGTCCCTGGCATGGAAGACCGCGCTGTGGGCGCGCCTGCGCGACGGCGACCGCGCGCACCGCCTGCTCGGCGAGTTCCTCACGCCCGTCGGCTTCCGCGGTGAAGGCGTCGAGTACTCGGACGGCGGTGTCTACAACTCGCTGCTGTGCGCGCACCCGCCGTTCCAGATCGACGGGAACTTCGGCACGACCGCGGCGATCGCCGAGATGCTGGTCCAGTCGCACCGCACCGCGGGCGGGATGCCCGTGATCGAGCTGCTGCCCGCGCTGCCGAGCGCCTGGGCCGAGGGCGAGGTCCGCGGCCTGCGGGCCCGCGGCGGCGTGACCGTGGAGCGGCTGGCCTGGAGCGGCGGCGAGGTGACGGCGCTGACGCTGACGTCTACATGCGACACCAAGGTGCGGGTCCTGGGCGAAACGGTCGGCCTGGTCGAAGGCGAAACCTGGTCCGCGACGATCTAGTCAAGACACAAGGGAGCGGCCGGAGCCTGATGGCTCCGGCCGCTTGGGTATGAAGGTCGTCTAGCGGATCAGCAGTCGACCGTGGCACCGCTCTGAAGCACCGCGATCCCGCAGACACTCCAATCGAACGCGCCTGTGGCGTCGACGTTCACCAATGAGACCCCGCTTCCGGTCGCCATCGGTTCACGCTCGTCCTCGATCGAGTTGTCGCATTCCACGCTTTCGGTGGTGGACGCGACCGCGATGCCGCAGACCTGCCACTTCGCGAAGTCGCGCATGTCGACATTGGCCACCGCCATGCCGGAGCCGCCCTCCGGGGCCTCGGCGGTCGCCGCCCCGAACGCCTCGGCATCGGGGGATTCCCCGGTGCCGAGGATGCTCGCGCAGGCGGGATCCGCGAACGTCCCGGCGGCCTCCTCCTCGCAGACGGCGGTCAGCGGCGTCGGCCCTGTCTCGACCGAGGCCACCGTCAGCCAGTCCGGCGTCGATGCCGAGGCCTGTCCGTATGAGAAGGCGGCAGCGGCGGCAGCGGCGGCCGAAGCCGCGACAATGGTCCTGTATTGCATGACTCTTTCGACCTAACTATCGGATCCGGCTCGAACGGAAAGCGGATTCGGACCGGGCGGGTTAGAAGTCGCCCTGGTCGTCGCCCTTGCCGGGGCCGTCCTGCTCGCCGTTGCCGCAGTCCTGCCCGCTGATCTGCGTCAGGACGTTCTGGCCGCAGATCTGCCACTGAGCGGCGTCAGAGGCGTCGCCGTTGACCAGCGACAGGTCGCTGGAGCCCGAGCCGGAGCCCGAGCCGGCGCCGTCGTTGTTGTCGCAGTCCTGTCCGCCCGGCTGGGCGAGCACGTTCTGGCCGCAGATCTGCCAGTGCGCGGCGTCCGAGGCGTCGGCGTTGACGAGCGACATGTCGCCGCCGGCGACGCCGGAGTCGCCCTGGTCCGAGCCGGCGTTGTCGCAGTCCTGCCCGCCCGGCTGGGCGAGCACGTTCTGGCCGCAGATCTGCCACTGCGCCGCGTCCGAGGCGTCGACGTTGGCGAGGCTGAGGTCGCCCGGGCTGACCTGCGCCATGGCCGGCGCGGCAGCGGATCCGATGGCGGCGAAACCGGCGGCGATGGCGACGGCGACTGTGGTCTTGCGCATGATGTTGCAGTTCCTTTCGTTGGCGGAACGGACCGGGATCCGACCCGTCCCAAGTTCAATGCCGGTTGCGCACCGGCGAGCGAGTTCAGTTGCCGTTGTCGCAGGGCTGTCCGCTGATCTGCGTCAGGACGTTCTGGCCGCAGATCTGCCAGTGCGCCGCGTCCGAGGCGTCGAGGTTGGCGAGCGACAGAGCGCCGGCGTCCACACCCGAGTCGTCGTTGCCGGCGTCGTCGTTGCCGCAGCCCTGCCAGCCCGGCTGGGCGAGCACGTTCTGGCCGCAGATCTGCCAGTGCGCCGCGTCCGAGGCGTCGACGTTGGCGAGGCTGAGGTCGCCGGCGGCGACGCCGGACCCATCGGCCATGGCGGGAGCCGCGGCACCGATGGCGGCGATGCCTGCGGCGGCCGCGATGAGAGCGATTGACTTACGCATGGATGTCCACCTTGTTCCTGAGATTGATTTCGAAACGGGAGCGGGCCGCGCCGGACCCGCTCCCGCGGCTCGTCTAGCGGCCGTTGTCGCACATCTGGCCGAACAGCGGCGAGACGCCGACGTTCTGGCCGCAGATCTGCCAGTGCGCCGCGTCCCCCGCGTCGGCGTTGGCCAGCGACAGGGAGCCGGCGTCCACACCCGAACCGCCGCTGCCGGCGTCGCTGTTGTCGCAGTCCTGCCCGTCGGGCTGAGCGAGCACGTTCTGGCCGCAGATCTGCCAGTGCGCCGCGTCCGAGGCGTCGACGTTGGCGAGGCTGAGGTCGCCGGCGGCGACGCCCGGGCCTTCGGCCATGGCGGGAGCCGCGGCTCCGAGAACGGCGACACCGGCGGCGAACGTGGCAGCGGTAAGAACTTTGCGCATGATGCTGTTCGTTTCCTTCTTGGTTGTGCGCCCGGGGATCCGGGCGTCTGCGATCTGATCTCCCGCCCCGTTCGGGGCGGTGGTGCGACAGGCTTCCGCGCGTCGGCACGCCGGAGCGCAAGGGATACGAGATCCCAAGCACTGCAACCGGAGGGAGATTTTGAAGGCGGACTTCAAGTTCCCCGCGCACCGACGCGCGGAGGCCCTAGTCTGGGGCGACGGACTGCTCGGCGGCGCGGTCCAACGGCCGCCCCAATTCCCCGATCACCGTGCGGGAGAGTGACACCTCTTCCCCCCCGGCGGACGGGGAGACGCAGACAGCAGTGTGGACGCTGTCGACGCTGATACCAACGGTCGAGCCTGTGGCTCCACCGGGGATGATCTTCAGGTCAGGCAGTCCGGGGCCGTCGTACAGCCACGGTCTGGCCGAGGTGCGCGAAGCTCCGCGCACGTCCTCGACTTCGGATCGGTCCGTCCTCCGCTCGTCTTCGGCGGAGCACTCGGCGGCGGCGGCCGGCCGGCCGTCGTCCGCTCCATGGAGCGACGCCGCCACCTCGTTGGAGAGCTGCTGCGCCCACAGCGCCAATTGACGGCTTGCAAGCTGCGCCGAAGGTGTGGTGAGCGGTTGTCCTGCGTCAGCGGCGGGGACGCTCCCGGGCGTCGTCCCGTCGCCGAGGCGCAGGCCATCGGTCACCAGTCGCGCCAGTACGTCGACCGGATCGGTCGAGGGCGCGACAGTCTCGTAGACACCGGACACCACGGGGGCCGGGCCGTCCGTTGGGGAGGCCGTTCCCTTCACCAGGTTTCCCACCAGAGGTGCCACTACTTCAGCGGTGCTGTCTCCGACAGACTCGTCATCCAAGTCGATAAGGCCAGTTCCGGCGTCGCCCTGCAATGCAGTGCGGACGGCCCCGTCCGTCTCGTCCACCAGTGATCCCACAGGTGCTTCAAGGCCCGACACCAGCCCCGAGACCTCCCCCTGCGCCGCCGCTGCCCGATGTCCCAGCTGGTTCTGCGGGACCAGTCGCGCGGCCAGGCGCGACATGTCGGACACCTCTGCGGTGAGGGGGTCGGTCATCGCGGCAAGGCCCTGCGATGCTGCGGACTCCTCTGATGCCCAAGCGGATGCGGCCATCGCGAAGGCCCCCAAGAGAAGGGAGCCGAATGCGGTGAGCGCGGCGCCGAGGAGGAATCGGAGCACGCTGAAGCGGCGAGTGACCTCGCTGCCTCCGGCGATGCTTCCCATCGTCTCCCCCGTCGTCCTGAACCTGAGCGCGGGCGGTCTCGCCGCTCGCAATTGGTAGAACGAAACGGGACTGATAGGGGATACGGGGTGAAAGAGATTTTATCCCCGAAAATAGGGTGAGCCAGACTCACAGCGTCTCGTTGCTCACGCACAGCAGCGGTTAACACATTGTTTACAAGACATCAACGAGCGAGAAATTGCTTTTTGGGAGCGTGGCAGCACAGCTTTACGGCTCAGGGCTCTGCTTCACGGCGCGGTTCGAGCCCGGCTGGACCGCGTCACCGCATCGAAGGGCTCCTACCTGATGGCTATCAAGGCCGAGTACATCTGGATCGACGGCACCGAGCCGACGGCCAAGCTCCGCTCCAAGACCAAGATCCTCGGCGCCGGCGAAGAGCCGCCGATCTGGGGCTTCGACGGCTCCAGCACCAACCAGGCCGAGGGCCACTCCTCGGACTGCGTGCTGCGCCCCGTCAAGGTCGTGCCGGACCCGATCCGCGGCGGCGACTCGATCCTGGTCCTGTGCGAGGTCCTCGACACCGACTTCACCCCCCACCCGACCAACACCCGCGCCAAGACCGCGGAGCTGGCCGAGCAGTTCGCCGGCCAGGAGTCCTGGTTCGGCATCGAGCAGGAGTACACCTTCATGGTGGGCTCGCGCCCGCTCGGCTTCCCCGAGAACGGCTTCCCGGCCCCCCAGGGCGGCTACTACTGCGGCGTCGGCTCCGACGAGATCTTCGGCCGCGAGATCGTCGAGAAGCACCTCGACAACTGCCTCGCCGCGGGCCTGCCGATCTCCGGCATCAACGCCGAGGTCATGCCCGGCCAGTGGGAGTTCCAGGTCGGCCCGGCCTCCGCGCTCGAGGTCTCCGACTCGCTGTGGCTGGCCCGCTGGCTGCTGTACCGCACCGCCGAGGACTTCAACGTCTCCGCGACGATCGAGCCCAAGCCCGCCAAGGGCGACTGGAACGGCGCCGGCTGCCACACCAACTTCTCCACCAAGGCCATGCGCGAGGACTACGAGCCCATCATCGCCGCGTGCGAGGCCCTCGGCGAGAAGGCCGAAGAGCACGTCAAGCTCTACGGCGACGGCATCGCCGACCGCCTCACCGGCGCGCACGAGACCGCCCACTACTCGCAGTTCTCCTACGGCGTCTCCAACCGCGGCGCCTCGATCCGCATCCCGTGGCAGGTCGAGAAGGACAAGAAGGGCTACCTCGAAGACCGTCGCCCGAACGCCAACATGGACCCGTACCTGGTGACCGGCAAGATCGTCGACACCGTCTGCTCCGCACTGGAGAAGAAGGGCCTCGTCTAAGCACGAGGGACCTGACCCCCAGCTACAGCAGTAGGGGCGCCGCGCGATGCGCGGCGCCCCTACTGGCGTTTCACGGCTTGGCACTCCACTTTGTCCTATTGGGTTCGTACGCCAGGTTCCGTCCTGTTCGAAGTCGAAGCGCCTGTTATAGTCGACTGGCCCCCTATGAAATAGTCTCGTATGTTCCGTGCCAGGAAGCGATTCGCCTATGTCCCCCGAACCCTTGAAGTACTCCATCCTCGGCACCTGTGTGACCGCCGACGCCGCCGACACCGGCAGGGAGCCGCTGGGCCGACCGTTCAAGTACTACTCGCGCACGCGGATCCAGAGCATCGTCTCGACCCCGTCGCCGATCGACCCGGCGGAGATCACGACCGAGAACGTCTTCAACCGGCAGGTCATCCTCAACGACCACCGCAAGACCGTCGCCCAGACCCTCTCCCGCCTCGAACACCCGCTCGTGGTCGACCTCGGTGACGAGCGGCTCCCGATGGTGCACACCGGCCACGGCATCATCACCGCCACCAAGGCCTACAAGCAGGACTTCCTGGGGCGCGAAGGCCACCGGAGGGTCGCCGAGGACACCGAGCTGCGCTCCGACGGCCCGTTCGCCGAGGCCTGCCGCCGCTTCGCGGGGCTGCTGCGGCCCGACCAGCGGGTCATCGTCCACCGGACCTTCTGGGCCACACGGGAAGCGAACGGGACCCCGGTCCGCCGGCTCGAGGAGTCAGAGCGGCACAACGCCTGGCTCGGGCACGCCTACGACCTCTTCATCATGGCGCTCGGCCCCCGGGCGATCGTCATCTCGATGCCCGAGGACCTCCGCATCCCCGACCCGGACAACCGGTGGGGCCACGAGCCGTTCCACTTCATCCCCGAGTACCACGACTACCTCGCGCTCCACATCCGAGCGGCGATCGCCTCGATGGCACCGGCACGCGTCTGACGTCCTCGACACGCGAGGACGAGCACGGGATGGTGGCACTCCGGTTCCCGATGCCCTACGCGGTCATCGGGTCCGGTGTTCGCCTTGCCCGCGTTCGGGTCAGGACTTCGTCTGCTCCGCGCGGATGACGTCGAGCATGCCGAGCGCGGCGTGCGCGGCCGCGGCCGGGTCCAGGCGCAGATCGGGTTCGGGCTGCTCCTTGACCTGGCCCTTGAGCCGGTCGACGTCGCCGACCACGGTGATCTCGCGAGAGCGGAGGTGCGCGACGAGTTCGGCGCCGAGTTCGACGGCCTTCTCCTGCGCCCACAGCGGGGTGGCGACCTTGCTCTCGGACTTGCCGGGGATCCGCCGGTTCTTCATCCGGGGGATCGCGCCGCGAACGACGTACTTCCGGTAGGGCTCGCGCGGCAGGCCCTTCTTCTTGAACTCCTCGAAGCACTGCCGGACGAATTCGATCTCGGGGGCGGTCAGCGACCGGTTCGTCCCGGCGGGCACCAGCGGCAGCGTCCCCTGCGACAGGCCCAGGAGCGCCTCGAAGTCCCGCAGGATCCGGCCGTGGTCGGTGTCGTCCACGACGACCACGGACACGTTCGCGAGCCCGGCGGCGGCGACCCACCGGTCGATGAACCCGATGTGGTGCTGCTGCCGCTCCCACCGCCACGAGTGGGTGTTGGTACCCGCGCCGTTGAGCGTCATGTCGAGCCAGTCCTCGTACCGCTCGGACATGCCGATCTGCACGTACTGCTGCCACCAGGACGGCAGGACCTTCACGAGCGGGCGCAGCGTGATGACGACGTGGACGTCCGAACCGCCCAGCTCCTCGACGACCTGCTTGGCGTGGGCGTCGTCGGCGTCGGCGAAGAACTCGCTGCTGATGACCGCTCGGCGCTCACCGGTCTCCGCCGTCGCCTTGACGAGCTCGCGCCACTTGGCGACGTGCGCGTCAGTGGAGTTGAAGTCGATGCCGCCCCAGACGGCGTCCTTCGGGTTGACCTCGGGGCTCGGCTGGAACACCCGCTGCTCGGCGAGCGGCTCACGGCTGCGGTGCAGCGCAAGCTGAAGCGAGGTGGTGCCGGTCTTCGGGGGGCCGACGTGCACCAGCCGGGTGCCGATGGGCAGCGCGGCTATCGCGTCGTCGTGCGCGTCAGGAAGCGCGGAGGCGTCTTGGGACATGATGGGGCTCCTGTGATGGGTGAGCAGGGGTCAAGCGGGCGTGGTAAGGGTGGTCAGATGGTCCGCAGCTTCGCGCGGACCCGCTTCGCCACGCGGCGCACCGGCCCGCGCAGGAAGGGGTACCGCCCAGAGGACCGGACCCGGCCCCGCCACGTCTCCGCCAGTTCCTTCCACTGGGTGACCATCTTCTGGAGGTTCTGGCTCTTCTCTTTCCACTTCTCGGCGCGCTCGCGCTGCCGGGCGATCTCGCGTTCGGCGGCCGCCAGACGGAGGCGGAGCCGCTCGACCTCCGAGACGGCCTGGGCCGCTTTGCGGTCGGCGACGTCGGGGGCTCCCGGCATCTGGAACCAGTCGTCGCCGCTGGCGAACCAGATGCCCCACATCGCGTCGACCGCGTCCAGGATCGACTCGTCGGGGCGCCGCAGGCGCCGGGCCCGCGAGAGCGCCGCGGTCCGCTCGAGCGCCACCTGGAACTCGTCCTCGCCGCCGGTGATGACGATCTCGACCAGGCCGACCTGCCGAGTCTCGGCCAGTTCGACCAGCTGCGTGACCGCTCCGGGGACCGTCTTGATCCCCGCGCGGAAGGTGAGCCGGAAAGGCGCGGTGGGGAAGCGGCCGCCGACGGGTCCGGTGAAGGAGACCCGCGGGTCGCCCGCGAAGTAGCGCTGCGGCAGTCGCGCATCGGCGTCCGGATCGTCGAGCGCGGGGTACCGGCCCGAGTTCGCGATGGTCCAGGGACCGGTGACGGTGACCGCCAGGTCGGCGTCGCGGTCGGCGAGGAGGGAGTCGACCGTGGCGCACACCTCTTCGTGCGAAGCGCCGTCGGCGTCGACCATGACCTCGACGAGCGGGATCTCCCAGATGTGGCCGGGGGACTTGCGGAGGTGGCGGTGCAGCGGGATGGCGTTGGCGAGGCCGGGCATGCGGGCCCGGTCGGCGTCGAGGGGCCGCGTCATGGCGGTCGTCGCGCCGAGGTGCCAGGCGGTGGCGCCGCGGTCGGGCACGATGACCCCGCCGTACTGGGCGAACCGGTAGCCGAGTTCGGTGTCCTCGCCGAGGAGGAGGTCCTCGCGCAGACCGCCGACCTCCTTCCAGAACGCCTTGCGGAAGGACACCGAGGGGCCGTTCGCGACCGAGTAGGCGCGCGCGTCGAGCTGCGTGAGCCAGTCAGAGGACCGGATGCGCTCCGCGCCCCAGTTCTCCTCGACGCGGCAGTTCGCGAACCGCTGGCCGAGCTTTCCGGCCGCGTTCGCGGCGACGACGTCGGCGGGAGTGAGGCGGGCGACCTCGGGGTCGGTCACGTAGAAGATGGTGGCCAGCACCATGAGGTAGTCCGCCTGGTGGTGCCAGCGGGCGTGGGACTCGACGTGGACACGGCTCAGCAGCGTGTCGGAGTCGACCCTGAGGATGATGTCGCCCTCGGCGGCCTCGATCCCGGTGTTCACCGCGCCCGAGATCCCCCACTGCCCGTCGGGCGTGCGGATGATCCGCGTCCGCTCGGGGCGGTGCTCGGGAAGCGTCAAGGGCGGTTCGGAGCCGTCGTCGACCACGATCGCCTCGAGCAGGTTCGCGGGGTAGGTCTGCTCGGAGAGCGCCGCCAGCACGAGGTCGAGCTTGTCCTGGCCGCCGAGCGCCGGGATCACGACCGAGACCGACATCGCCGGTTCCCATTCGCCGACGCGGGGCACGGTCAGCGAACCGTGGTCGTTGCGGAAGAGCCGGGGCTGGGGCTCAACGCCGTTCGCGGGGTAAGTCATCGGAGGCCTTTCTGCGGGGTCAGGCAGCGTTCGAGGGAGTCGGAGGCGACGTGATCGGCGACGGGGGTCTTGAACCACTGGCGTTCGGCCGACTTGAGGAAGTAGCCGACCTCGACGTCCCAGGTGTGGCCGACCATGCGGCGGGAGAGCACGTACTCCATGCCGTGGGTCCGGTAGATCCGGCCGCCCGCGTCCCTGACCCGCTCGAACAGCCCGACGTCGATCCCCTTCGGGATCGAGGGGAATCCCTTGAGGTCGAGCAGCGTCTGCCGCTTCGCGGTGATCGTGCCTCCGGCGACGAACTTCGTGAACTTCTCGCCGCCGCCCGCCGGGCGGTAGATCGTGAGGTCGAGGTGTTCGAGGTGGACGAACTCGGTGAAGCTCCCGAACACGTCGGCTTCGGCGTAGGCGGCCGCGTTCATCAGGTCGACCACGTGGTTGGGGCCGTACCAGTCGTCGTCGTCGACCTTCGTCACGTACTCGCCGGAGGCCGCCTCGACGCCGAGGTTGAGCGCGTCGCCGAAGACCGTGTCCTCGGAGACCTCGCGAACGGTCACGGGCAGCTCGGACTCGTCCAGGGCCTTGCGCACCTCGGGGAGGTCACGGCTGAGGCCGTGGAGGATCAGCACCACTTCGAGATTCGGGTAGCGCTGGCGCTGCATCGCGGCGAGCGCCGAGCCGACGAACTCCGGTCGGCAGGTGCAGATCATCGCGGTGATCGACGGAAGCGCCCGATCCGATGCACTGATCCGCGACGCCAGCGCCGAGCGCCGCAGGCGCACGCTGTGGAGTTCGCGGTGGAGCGGGTCGGCCATCCGCTCGGCCCGCGCGCCGTCCAACTGCCGCACCAGGTCGTCGCCGAGCGGGGCGGCCCAGGCCGGGACCGGGCCGCGCGACAGCAGCGGCACCCCGGCCGCCGCCAATGCCGCCACGAAGCGAAGGAACGCTTCGTCGCCGGAATGACTCGCCCAGTCGATCTCAAGGCCGGCATGCCGCCGGAACTCCGGCAGGTCCGCGGTCTCCACGCCGACTGCGGGGTCGACAGTGCGGACCGCCGCGAATTCGTCGGTGATACTCCACTCGAGTCCGTCGTGCGCGAGTCGGGCGAGCCCCCGATCGGGCGCGAACGCGCCGAATCCGGAGGGGTTCACAAGAGAGAGATCGAAATCGAAGATCCCGGAACGATTCACAAGACTCGGGCCTCACTGGTGCGTACGGCGTCCACGCCGGAGGTCGGGCTGCACGAGACTGCGACGCCGGGTGGATCGAAGATTTGAAGGGTGCTCGCGTATTTTCGCATGCCGCTGCCACCTGGTCCGCATAAGGTTCCCTGGTTGAGACTTGCGTCGGACCATGCAACCGTTGTTCCCCTTGGATGTCGACCACTGGGAGTGAGCAGGCCGAACACACTTCGGCACAATTTCGCCTACCTCTTCGGGCACACGGGAAATGCCTACTGTTCCTATAGAATTTATAGATTAATGGCGGCGCCGTGATCGGTTCGAACAGTGGCGTCGGCATTGTCCCACCCTCCATTCTCACCAATGCTCGGAGGACTTCATGGACGGCCGCTTTCCTTATTGTCGACAATCCGATCGTGTTTGCCTTCCGACGCATGTGCCCTAATCATTCTTTGTGGGATGTGGGGCGTCCTAGCGCTCTAAACCTGGTCATACATGTCTGATAGTCTCGAAACCCCCGGCCAGATCGGAATGTTTTTCGCAATATGACCGAGATCGTCCCTGTTCACTTGCATGCCGCCTCGTGCACTTCCCCGGGACACCGGGAACCGCTGCCCGCAGGCTTCCCCGCTCCGCTGGACGCGATCCCAGGGAGGAAACGATGACCACGCTCCCCTCTGACGAGTACGTCGCGGCCGCGCTGCCGCGCGTCGCCGGGCTGCCGAGCGGCACGGTGCTCGACAGTGCGCTGCGGCTCCGGTCGCGGACGGGACGACGGCTGCTCGCGGCGCTCGCCTGCCCGGAAGGGCGCACCGAGGGCGGGTACACGGGGTTCGACGAACGGGCGAAGTCCTCGAAGCTGCACCTGCCCGCGTACTGCGATCTCGCGTACGCGCTCGCGGTGCAGCCGCTCGACGACGGGGATCATGAAGCGGCGCTTGCCATGTACGGGCGGGCCAAGCGCGTGCTCGGCGAGTCGGTCCCCGAGCGGGACCAGATCGCCCACGTGCGCCTCGCCGCGCACTACGGGGACCGGGCGCTGCTCGAATCGCTGCGCAAGGTGTACGCGCGCGTGCCCGAGTCCTGGTGGCACGCCGCCGAATACGCGGTCCGGCGCGCCGAGGCCCCCGAGGCCGTCGGCGACTGGCTGCCGGCGTTCCTCGAGTTCGCCGAGTGGGGCGACATCGCGCTCGCCGAGACCGGGCCCGAGGCGAACCTCCTGGCCCGCTTGGCGCCGTCCAAAGTGAAGCCGGTCGAGGACGGCCCGCTCATCTCGGTCGTCATGACCTGCTACCGGCCCGGATCCGAACTGCTGACGGCGGTGCGGTCCGTGCTCGCGCAGTCGTGGCAGCGCCTGGAGCTGCTGCTCGTCGACGACGCCTCCGGGCCCGAGTTCGACGCGATCCTCATCGAGGCGGCGGCGCTCGACGAGCGGGTGCGGCTGCTGCGCCAGCGGGCCAACGGCGGCACCTACCGGGCGCGCAACCGCGCCATCGGGATCGCCGAGGGCGCCTTCGTGACCGGGCTCGACTCGGACGACTGGGCGCACCCGCGCTGGCTCGAGCGCCAGGTGGCGCCCCTGCTGGAGGACGAGAACCTCATCATGACGGTGGCCGAGGGCATTCGCTGCTCCGAGGACCTCGAGCCGGCGATCTCGCCGGTGCTGCGCCTGACGGAGACGCGTTCGACCTCGATCATGTTCCGAGCCGAGGAGGTCCGCGAGCGCGTCGGCTTCTACGACACCGTCGTCAAGAGCGGCGACACCGAGTACAAGCTGCGGATCCAGCGGACCTTCGGCAAGGAGCGGGTGCACACGCTCGAAGGGGTGCGCCTCACGATCGTGCGCCAGCGGCCCGGGTCCCTTTCGGAGGGCGACGTGTCCGCCGGCTGGGTGACGCCCGCGCGGTTCGCCTACAGCTGCGCGTTCAAGCACTGGCACCGGCGGATCCAGCAGGGCCGGTCGCAGCCGTTCGTCGCGGCCTCCGCGCCCGAGCGGCCCTTCCCCGCGCCGATGCAGTTGCTGGCGTGGGACGCGACGCCAGAGCGGTTCGACCTGGTCGTGGTGGCCGACTGGCGGCGCACGGACACGGCGCGGCGCGAGCTGCTGGAGCGGGCCGCCGCGGCGGCCGCGGACGGCGCGACCGTCGGCCTCGTCCACTACGTCGCATGGGAGCGGCTGGACGCCGAGCTCACCAGCATCACGCCGCAGGTGCTGTCGTTCGCCGCCGAGCACGGCCTGGTCTTCGCCGACCTCGAGCGTTCTAGTGTGGACACTCTGGTGGCGGCCGACGATGCGCTGCTCGTCGGGCTGCGGGAGGACTACCCGGCCGTGGGCGACGCCGAAGTCGAGGTGGACCGTGAGGTCAAGACTCCGGCGGTGCCCGCGCCGGTTCGCCGCGGCACCCGCATGAAAGTCAAAGACCTGTTCCTCGGCGTGGTCGCGTCCTGCGTGCTCGTGCTCGTGCTCGTCGCCGTGCTGGCCCTCGTCTCGGGCTACGCCCCCGCGGCGGCCCTGAGCGTGGTCTCGACCGGCCTGGCGGCGGCCTCGGCCATCGGCGCGCTCCTCGTCGTGCTCGTGACGGGAAGGGTCCGGCGATGATCCGCGTCTCCCCGAAGGCGAAGCGCCTCAAGGGTTTCGTCAAGCGATGCCTCGCGCTCGGCCCCGCCCCGTTCGCAGCGTTGGCCGGGCTCGCGGCCGCCGTGCTCGCCTTCGCGCTGATCACGGACCGCACCGTGCTCCTGGCGGTCGCGGCAGCGGTGGCCGTGCTGGAACTCGGACTCGTGGCGGCACTGCTCGCGCGGCTCCTGCACGCCGTCAAGGAGGCCGCGGTCGCGCCGATGACCGCGCCGGTGGCGGTCAGAGCCGAGCGGCCCGCGGCCCAGGCCCCCACCGAGAAGCTGCCCGCGCGCAAACTCCGGCCGCTGCGCCGGTGGATCGCGCGGTTGAACAGCGGCTTCTCCGCGACAGCACTCCCGGTGATGTACGAGTACGCACGCAACGAGCAGGGCACCTACGCGTTCCGGCTCGCGATGTTCGAAGGGATCGTCGACTGGCGGGACCGCCGCCTGCGCGAGCGCAGGGAGCCCGTGCGCGGGCACTTCGACATCGTCCTCGTCTCCAACCTCAACCTCCTGGGCGGCACCACCGCCTCCAACGCGGAGGAGATCAAGGCCTACCGCGGCGCGGGGCTCTCCGTCGGACTCGTGCACCACCCGGTCTACGAGTGGAACACCGGCCGGGAGGTCAACGCCAAGATCACCGAGCTGCTCGGCGAGAACGTGGTCCTCCTCAAGGACGGCGACGAGGTCACCTGCGACCTCATGATCATCAGGTTCCCGCCCGCGCTGGGCCGCCTCCTCGACGACCGCCCCAAGATCACCCCGGCCCGCACGGCGCTGCTCATCAACCAGACCCCGTTCGAGTCCTACGGGCCCGACGGCGGCCGCCACTTCTCCTGGGACATCGCCGCAGTGCGCGAGAACCTCGCGGCGTGGGTCGGCGACAGCACCTGGTACGCCATCGGCCCCACGGTGCGCGAGACCCTGGAACGCCACCACGCGGACGAACTCGCCGGCGTGGACCTCGCCGACGAGTACTGGTTCGGCGCCCTCGACCCCGACGTGTGGCGCCGCGACGGCCGCCGCGAGGACGACGGCGTCATCCGCATCGGCCGCCACTCCCGCGACCACCCGCTGAAATGGCAGACCATCGCCGAGGACCTGCGCGCGAGCCACCCGGACGCCGAGGACGTCGAGATCCACGTGCTCGGCGGCACCGACTCGCCCGCGCGCGTGCTCGGGCGGCTTCCCGAGAACTGGACGGGCTACCCGTTCGGGTCGATGGGCGCGGCCGAGTTCCTCCACACCCTCGACGTCGCCGTCTACTTCACCGCCGAGGAGTACGTCGAGGCCTTCGGCCGCTCCCCCATGGAGGCCATGGCCGCGGGGCTCCCCTGCGTCATGCCGCCGCGGTTCGAGCCGCTGTTCGGCGAAGGCGGCCTCTACTGCGAACCCGAAGAAGTCGAAGCGCTCGTGCGGGCGCTCATGGCCGACCCCGAGCGGTACCGGCGGCAGTCCGAGCGCTCGCTCGCCACGGTGCGCGAGCTCTTCTCGCACCAGGCGCTGCTGCGGCGCGTCGCCTCACTCGGCGTGCGCCTCCCCCGCGAGACGGCCGTGGAACTGGAAGGGGCCCAGCGATGAACGCCGGATCGAGCGATCGCCGCCGTGTCAGGGCCGTGCTCGGCGGGTCGTGCGCGGGCGCGGTCTGCGCCGCCGCCGCCGTACTGCTGCTGCCGCTGCCGGCCGCGATCGCGGCCGTCGGAGCGATCATCGCCATCGAACTGACCGCGGCCGGCGTCCTGCTGGCGGCCGTGCTGCGGCGCGCCCGCAACCTCCGCGTCCGACGCGACCTCGAACGGACCGCCGCCGTCGCCGCCGACGCGGACCTCGACGTGCTCGTCGACGACCTCGCCGAGGAACGGACCCGGTACCACGAGAAATGGGCCGCGCGCCTGCGCCACGGCTACTCCGCGAGCGCCCTCGAACCGCTGCTGAAGACGGCCCGCAACCGCGAGAACCCCGCCGAATACCGGCTCCAGGCACTCGAAACCCTCGACTCCTGGTTCCAGGACGAGGAGCGCGCCCACCAGGCCCGCGCCGACCGCTCGGTCGACGTGCTCATCGTGTCCCACTTCGGACTCCCCGGCGGCAACACCTCCGCCAACGTCGCCGACATCACCGCGCTCACCCGCGCCGGGCTGCGGATCGGCCTCCTGCACCACCCGGTCTACCGCTGGGACGTGTCAGTGCCGATCAACCCGAAGATCGCCGAGCTCATCGACGGCGACCAGGTCGTGCTCGTCGACGCCCACGACACCGTGCGCTGCGACCTCACCGTCGTCCGGCTGCCCACGATCATGGAACGCCTCATGGACGACCTTCCCGAGATCGACACGGCCCGCACCGTACTGGTCGTCAACCAGGTGCCGTTCACCTTCTACGACGCCGACGGCGGCCGCCGCCCGCAATGGGAACCGCGCGCCGTCCACGAGACCGTCCAGGGCTGGCTCGGCGACCACACCTGGTACCTCATCGGCCCCGAGGTGCGGCGCACGCTCGAACGGCACCACCGCGACGAGATCGACGGCATCGACATCGCCGACGAGTACTGGTACGAGATCATCGAGGCCGCCGAATGGGCCCGGCCCGCCCGCCGCACCGGCGACGGCCCGATCCGCATCGGACGCCACACCAGGGACGCCCCGCTGAAATGGCCCGAGACCCCCGAGAAGCTCCTCGCCTGCTACCCGGACGCACCCGAATTCGCGGTGCACTCCCTCGGCGGCGCCGCGACCCCGCTCGAACTCCTCGGAACCCTGCCTGGCAACTGGGTCGACCACCCGTTCGGCGCGATGCCCGCCCGCGAGTTCCTCCACGAACTCGACGTCTACGTCTACTTCGTCGCGGACGACTGCGTCGAGGCCTTCGGCCGCTCGCCGCTCGAAGCCATGGCCGCCGGTGTGCCGTGCATCATGGACCCGCGGTTCCAATCGCTCTTCGGCGAAGCCGCGATCTACTGCGAACCCGGCGAGGTCGCCAGCACCGTCCGCAAGCTCATCGACGAGCCGGGCGCCTACGAGGCCCAGGCCGAGCGGGCATCGCGGAAGGTCCAAGCCGACTTCTCCCCCGACGCGCTGGTCCGGAGGATGATTCGCCTCGGCGTCACGCCGACACGCGCGGGCGACGACTGACCGGAGAAGCGGGCGTGGGCACTCCAGGCATCCGTCGAATACAGTTGTCCCGGCTGGGAATCTCGGCCCCGCATCACGTCCCCGAGTCCCCGCACCGTGCACGGCCACCGCTCGCGACACAATAAGCGGACGGTCGCCGAACATTACAGTGATGGCACGGCACACCCACGCCAGTCCGCTCCCGTCTCGATGTCAGCATGGTCGAAAAACGCATGGTCGAATCTGAAACCCGCAGCAACGCCCCCGCCCCGCCCGGCCCTCCGTCGCAACGCGCCGCGGCCGACGCTGACGGGCAAGCCACCGCCCTGCTCGAGCGGCACCTCGCCGAGCTCGCCGCGCAGCCCCCGGCCGCCGCATACCGGACCTACGTCAGGACCAGGTCGCCGCTGCTCATCGATCTGCTCACGCGGACGGCGGCCCCGGACCACACCTACGACGGCCTGCTCAAGCTGATCCGCTCGGACGAGCCGTTCAGCACCGCCGGCTTCTCCCCCGACCACGTGGTCGCGCTCGCGGGCGCCGCCGCCAGGCACCGGGACTTCGCCGACGGCTACGCGCTCTACCGCTTCGCCGAGAACGTCCTCAGCGCCGACATCCCCGGCGAGCACCAGCTGCACTACGCCGAATGCGCCTCCGCCGTGGAAGGCAGCGCCGCGGCGCTGCTCGAACGCTTCGACGACCTCACCCAGGTCGCGCGGCTCAGCCTCGCGGCCGAGGACGCCCACCCCGCGCACGGCGGCGACGAACAGGAGTGGCTGCGCGCCTTCGGCACCGCGATGGGCATGGCGGACCTGGAACTGGTCCCCGACGACACCCGGACCTACTTCGACCGCCTCACCACCGGGATCACCGACCAGGTCAGCCGGAACGAGAAGATCTCGATCGTCATGACCTGCTTCCAGCCGAACGACGCCATCTTCACGGCCGTCGACTCGATCATCGCCCAGACCTGGCAGAACTGGGAGCTCATCGTCGTCGACGACGACTCCGGCGCCGAGTTCGACGCGATCCTCGGCCAGGTCGCCGAACGGGACGAACGCATCCGCGTCCTGCGCCTCCCCGCCAACTCGGGCACCTACCGGGCCAGGAACCGCGCGTTCGCCGAATGCAAGGGCACGTTCATCACCGGCTTCGACTCCGACGACTGGGCGCACCCGCGCTGGCTCGAACGCCAGGCCGAGCCCCTGCTGCTGGACGGGGGCGTGATGATGACCTTCTCCAGCTGCGCCCGCGTCAAGGAGAACCTGAGCCTCATCAACACCGGCCGCCCGATCCACGGCCCCCGCTCGACCTCAGTGCTGTTCCGCGCCAAGGAGGCCCGGGAGCGCATGGGGTTCTTCGACGCCGTGCGCAAGGGCGCCGACAGCGAGTTCCACTTCCGGTTCAAGGCCGCTTTCGGGCGCCGCGCGGTCAAGAAGCTCGACGGGGAGATCCTCACCCTGATCCGGCTCGGCTCGAGCACGCTGACCTCCCGCGACATCGGCTACGGCTGGCAGCACCCGGCCCGGTTCGCCTACCGCTCCGCGCACCACCACTGGCGCGGGCGCATCGCCGCCGGCGACTGCGAGCCGTACATGGCCGCCGACGCGCCCGAGCGCCCGTTCTACGCCCCGGCGCTGATCCGCGGGGAATCGCTCGAAGGCACCCGCTTCGACCTGCTCGTCGTACTCGACTGCCGGTTCTGGGAACCGAGTCAGCAGCAGGCGATCGCCTTGGCCCGCAAAGCGGTCGCCGAAGGCCGCAAGGTCGGCGTCACGCACATCGAGTCGCTTCTGCGCCTGCGCGAGGACCTGCGCTACTTCCGGCCCGAGATCCTCGACTTCCTGAACGAGCCCGAAGTGCGGGACTCCGGCGCCGAGTTCGTCGCCGCCATGGACGTGGTGTCCACCGAGGAACTGGTGGTGACCGACCCCTCGCTGTGGGAGGGCCGCGAGGCCGAGTTCGGCCTCACCGGTTTCGACGACCTGGAGATCTGGGACGCGAGCATCGGCGCCACGGCCGAGTCCGGGAAGCGCACCGAGTTCGCGGAACGGCGCAGAGTCCGCGCCGTGGAACGGGTCGGACGCCTCGCCAGGCGCGCCCGCCGCCGCGTGCACCTGCGCGCCCTGCTGCGGACCGCCGCGGCCGCAGGCGCGCTCCTGTGCCTGCTCGCCGCCTCCAGCTGGTTCTGGGCCGACCTCGACTCCGCACTGCTGCTCACGTTCGCCGCGACCGCGGCACTGCTGGCGGGGGCGGCGATCGCGATGACCGCGCCCGGATTCCGGCGCATCCAGTCCTTCATAGACAGGATCTCTTCGAAGTGACCGCGACATCCGCCGTCCGCAATCTGAGCCCCCGCCGCCGCGCGGCACTGTCCGGAGCCGGGCTCACCGCCGCCGTCGGCGTCGGCGCGGTGCTCGCCTACACGGCCCCGCCCGCGGTGTACGTGCCGTACATGGCGGCGGTGCTGTGCGCGGAGGCCGTCGTGGTGGCCCGCACCGTCAAGCGCCGCATGGTCGAGACCGGTTCGGCGAACCTCCGGGAACTGGTGTCCCCGCGCAACCGCCGCCACCGCCAGCGCCGCGAGCGGGAGGCCCGGCGCCTGAACGCCGAGCTGCGGCTCCTGCGCGACCGCCTGCAGGCGGGCTTCACCGGTGAGACGACCGAGCGGCTCGAGGAGATCGCGGCCGACACGGCGGTCCCCGCCGCTTCACGCTCGTGGGCGGAGCGCATCCTCGCCGACTGGCGTGTGCGGCCCCCTCGCGCCGCGGACACGGCGGTCCTCGCCGACGGGCACTTCGACGTCCTGTTCGTCTCGAACTTCAACCTCGGCGGCGGCACCACCCAGAGCAACCGCAACGAGATCGAGATGCTCAGGGCCGCAGGCAAACGGGTCGGCCTGATCCACCATCCGCTGCACCAGATGCACAGCGCCCGCCCGATCAACGCGAAGATCCTCAGCCTCGTCGACGGCGACCGGGTGCGGATGATCGAAGGCTCGCCGAAGCTCTCCTGCGACCTGCTGCTCATGCGGTTCCCGCCGTTCGCGGACCGGCTGCGCGACGACCTGCCGGAGATCGACGCCGCCCAGAAGGTCCTCGTCGTGAACCAGGCGCCGATGACCTACTACAGCCTCGGCACCGGCCACCGTCCCGTGTGGGACGTCCAGACCGTGCACCGCAATCTGCACGGCTGGATCGGCGACCACCACTGGCGCACGGTCGGTCCGCTCGTGCACCAGGCGCTCGTGGACTGCCACGGGAAGGAGCTCCACGGCGTCGACCTGTCGCCGGAGCACTGGTACCCGTCGTTCGACACGGCGGCGTCGCAGTGCCGCGACGAGTCGCCCGTGCCCGCGGTCGCCCGCGTCGGGCGGCACTCGCGGGACCACGTCTCGAAATGGCCGGAGCTGGCCGCCGACCTCCGCAACGCCTATCCCGAGCGCGAGGACGTCGCGATCCGCGTGCTCGGCGGCGCCGACTTCCCGCGCCGGATCCTGGGGCGGCTGCCGCGCAACTGGTCGGCCACCGCGTTCGACTCGGTCGACGTCGGCGAGTTCTTGCGGCACTTGGACTTCTACGTCTACTTCGTGAACTCGACGCTGCTGGAGGCGTTCGGCCGCGCCCCCGTGGAGGCGATGGCCGCGGGGCTGCCGACGATCCTGCCGCCCCGCTTCCAGCCGGTCTTCGGCGACGGGGCGCTGTACGCCGCGCCCGGTGAGGTCGCCGGGATCATCGGGGATCTGCGCGCCGACCACAACCGCTACCTGAAGCAGCGGCGCGTCGGACTGGACACTGTGGAGCGTCTGTTCAGCCATGAGGCCCACCGCGGTCGATTCCGATCGCTCGGCATCGACCTCGACGGGCCTCGGTTAGCGGCGGTGGATCAGGCGGCCGGGGAGGCCGCCGTCCACTCCTCGGGGAACGGGAACGAGGAGGTCAGCTCGGCGCAGGCGGTGTTGACCTGGCCGTAGTGGGAGTCCCACATGCAGGTGATGTTGATCAGGTACTGGCCGGCGAAGACGAAGTGGTCCTGCCACTTCACCTCGACCTCGTTGATGACCTTCTCGCCGTACCGGTAGATCCCGTCCTCGCGGTGGACCAGGGTCGGGTAGAAGTTGTCCAGCGAGATGGCCTGGTCCAACTGCTTGAAGTAGTCGGTGACGAGCGCGGCCTGGCTCTCGTATTTGGACGTGTCCGCGTCCGGGTTCAGCAGGTACGAGGTGACCATGATGCGGTCGAGTCCGCCTTCGGCGCCGGCCACGAAGAACGTGTACGTGACGTGGTCCTCGGAGAAGAAGATCTCGCGGTCCGCGCCCGTGGTGTCGGCGGTGAAACCGTTCGGCGGCGTGAGGGCGAGCTCGAGCGGAGCGGTCGGCGCGGGCGCCTCGGACGAGGAGTCGCCCTGCCCGGTCGGGTCGTCGGTGCCTCCGTCGCCGGTGCAGGCCGCGGCGGCGAACAGCAGGACCAAGGTCGCCAGTGCGGTCAACCTGCGCATGGGGCTTTCCTCTCAGGGGGACTCTGACTCCCCGAACGGGGAAGGGATCGATACACACTGTACCAAGACCGGGCTACGGTCCCGGTCCCGCGACGAGCCCGACGCGGGACCGATCGCAGGACCGATCCGCAGCTCACAGCGCCGGTAGTGCGTCGCCCAGGAGGGTGCTGAGGGAGCGCGCGTACGGGGTGCTGATGTGGTGGGAGTCCCGGTACACCAACGTGCTCTCGGTGATCACCGGGCATTCGCCGGAGATGCAGAACCAGCCCACGGTCTCGACGACATGGGCCCCGGCGTCCTGCGCCGCGGCCATGGAGGCCTCGCGGTTGCCGGAGTCGTCCATGGCCTTGGCGTGGTCCAGGACGCACTCCTGGACCTCGTCCTGGTTCACGGAGATGCACTCGGGGATCGAGTCGCCGGTGGGGCTGCGGGGCGTGTCGGTGAGCGTCACCGCCTGGCCGGCGGACGCGGTGATCCGGTCCAGAGTGCTCGTCCAGGCGTCGGCCCACGCTTCGGGGCTCTGGTCCTCGCTGTCGGAGAGCGAAGGCGAGTCCTCGCCGCTGAGGATCACCATGGCGGGCTTGATCTCGTCGATCTCGTCGAGGACGTTGTCGCGCCACTCGTCGCATTCGGTGTAGTCGCGTTCGAGGATCGAGTTGTACGGGGTGATGTCGGCGGGCGTGCAGGAGCTCTTGGTGCGGGCCAGGAGCTTCCAGCCGTTCTCCTTGGCGACCCGGATGACCGCGGGGAACCACTGCGCCGCATGGGAGTCGCCCATGAGGACGATGGTGGTGTCGCTTTCGAGGTCAGCGTAGGCGCATTCGCCCGGCGGCTCGGTGGCCTCGGCGTCGACGTGGCATTCGTCTTCGTAGATGACCGGCGCGTCGGCGTCGGCGCCCGTGAGCGAGGGCTCGAGGTCCGCCGGGACCGAGGTGATCGCGAGGCCCTCCTGGAGGCGCTTCTCGATCTCGGTGACGTCCTCGGCCTCTTCGACCGCTTCGAGGTCGACCGGCGCTTCGTCCTCCGGCGGGACCTTCGCGAAGGCCACCGTCATCGTGATGACCATGGCGATGCCCAGGAGCGAGCAGGCGACACCGGTGACCAGGCCCCACATGTTGCTGGCCTTGATGGGCCGGGAGTTGCGGATGGGCTCTTCGACGTACTGGTAGGAGAGCTGCGCGACCGCGACGGCGGCGACCATCAGGACCACGTTCAGGCCCAGGGAGGGCTCGGCGTCCACGGCGAGCGGGATGAGGATGAGGATCGGCCAGTGCCACAGGTAGAGGCTGTAGGAGATCCGTCCGAAGAACTGGAACGGGCCCGTGCCGAGGAGCGAGGAGACGGGGTTCCCGCCGGTGCTCGTGCCCGCGATGATGAGGAGCATGGTGCCGACCACCGGCAGCAGCGCGGTGTACCCGGGGAACGGCGTGGCGTCGTCGTACAGGACCCCGGAGGCGACGACCGCGGCGAGCCCGGCGACGCCGAGCGCCCACGCGAGGTACTTCGGGGTCTTCTTCAGGGTCGGGAGGATCAGGGCGAGGAACGCCCCGGCGGCGAGCTCCCAGATGCGGGTGTGCGCGGCGTAGTACGCGACGGGCTGCGCCTGCTGGGTGACGAGCACCGACAGGACCAGGCTGATGGCGAAGATCGCGGCGCAGGCGGCGATCCCGATGTTCACGAGCTTGCCCGGGTGGCGCTTGACCAGGAGCAGCAGTCCGATCAGGAGCAGCGGCCAGATCACGTAGAACTGCTCTTCGACCGCCAGGGACCAGAACTGCTGGAACGGTGAGGGCATCTGGTCGGCGTTGAGGTACTCGGTCGACTCGGCCACGAACCGGTAGTTCACGATGTAGACGATCACGGTGAACGCGTCCTGCATGACCGCTTCGAGGCGGGTGACCGGGAACCACAGCCAGGCGCCGAGGACCGTGGCGATGGTGACCAGGCTCGCGGCGGGCAGGATGCGGCGGGCCCGGCGGGCGTAGAAGCCCGCGATGGAGATCTTCCCGGTGTCGAAGACCTCCTTCACCAGGAGCGAGGTGATGAGGAACCCGGAGAGCACGAAGAACACGTCGACGCCGACGTAACCGCCTGCGGCGAAACCGAATCCGGCGTGCGAGAGCAGGACGAGGAGGACCGCGACGGCGCGCAGGCCCTGGATGTCGGGGCGGAACCCGACGCCCTCCCAGCGGGTCCGGCGCGGCTGGTGCGGTTGCTGCTGCTGCGGCGCGGACAGCGGCGGCGCGGGCTGGCGCGGGTGGCCGCCGGTGTTCGGCGGCATCGTCGGCGGCGCGGGGGTGCGGAAGGCGGGGCGCACCGGATAGGGGCTGGGCGCGGTGCGGGAGCCCGCCGACGGGGCGGCGGCCATGCCGGCGGTGGTCGTCGGCAGATGGAGGGTCTCCTCGTTGACTCCGGGCCCGGCGGCGCTGTGCGGGGGCCTTGGGGCCTGGGGCGAGGTCATAGTGCAGGTTTCTCCGTCTAGGGATGGCCGGGGCGCAACGAGTCGCCTCATACTAGGCGTTCCCTTCCCGCCGGGGGGCCGCGTGGTGGCCGACCCGACTAATCGGGCACACCGGAAGGGGGTCGCTCTTGCTGCCATCGTACCGATGGACGCCCGCCGCGGCTGTACCGCGCTTGATCGCTTCGGGCACTTCGGCAACGGGGCCTGAACGCGAAGCGGCCCCGACCGGTTTCCCGGTCGGGGCCGCCGCTTGCTCAGAGCGCCTTGAGGACGCGCGGTTCGACCTTGTAGAAGATCCAGCGGCCGAAGAACATCAGGAACGTCGAGAAGCCGATCGCGACGCACAGCTGGTAGGTGTTCGGGGCGAATTCGGGAATGAACACCGCGCGGTGCATCGAGAAGATGCCGATGAGCGGGTTCGTCGAGAAGACGTCGAACAGCCAGGGGTTCTCCTTCATGGTGGGCGCTTCGGAGACCTTGGTGACCGGGTAGATGATCGCCGAGGCGTAGAAGAGCACGCGCATGACCAGCGGCAGGAAGCGCGAGACGTCCTTGTAGAGGACGTTGAGTCCGGCGAGGATGAACGTCATGCCCGCCAGCAGCATCGTCTGCACCAGGATCGCGGGGATCAGCCACAGCAGGTTGAACCCGAACGTGCCGCCCTGCCAGACCGCGACGGCCAGCAGGATCGGGAAGCCGACCGCGTATTCGGCGAAGCGCGCGAAGACCTTCGAGACCGGGAAGACCTCTCGGGGGACCTTCATGACGGTGATCAGGGCCGCCTGGCCGCCGAGGGACTTCGCGCCCTCGTTCACCGCGGAGCTGAACCACTGGTAGGCGAAGATGCCCGAGACGATGAACAGCAGATACCCCACGCCGTCGGGCATCGCCTTGCCGCCGCCGAAGACGAGGTCGAACACGAACCAGTAGATGACCGTCAGGCCGAGCGGTTCGATGAGCGACCAGAGATAGCCCATCACCGTCGACTGGTACTTGACGGCGAGGTCGCGGCGGACCAGGACCGACAGGGCGTACCGGTGGCGCATCAGCGCGGTGAAGCCGGTCGTCAGCGGGAACTTCCGCTTGAGCGGCTTGACTTCAGCGGTCTTCGTGCCGTGAATGGGGCCTTCTTCGCCGCGAGCCGAGTCGAGGAAGGCCGGGAGTTCGGCGGTGTCGTCCATGTTCCGGCGGATCGGGGACGCCCCGGCCATCGGCATGTCGCGGCCCGGTTCGGGCCGGGTCGCGTACGGCGCCTGCGGGACCTGCCCGGCCTGGTTCGCCTGGGGCGCGGCCGCGGGAGGCGGCGGGGGCTGCTGCGGCTGGTAGTGGCCGGGCTGTCCCTGCGGCTGGCCGTACGGGTTCGGTTGCCCCGGTTGGCCGCCGGAGGGACCGTGCGGCGCCGGAGCGCCGTAGGGCTGGGGCTGCCCGGGACCCTGCGGCGCGGGCGGTGAGCCGTAGGGCTGCTGCTGGCCCGTACCGGGCGGCGGGGGCGGGGTCGGGCTGCCGTACGGCTGCCCCTGCTGCTGCCCTTGCGGCGCACCGTAAGCGGGGTTCGGGGCCGGGCTCGGGTGCGGCGCGGGAGCGCCGTAGGCCTGCTGCTGCTGCGACGCGGGCGCGGCGTACGCGGCAGGACCGTAGCCCTGGCCCTGGCCCTGGGGAGCCTGCGGCGCGTAGCCCTGCGGCGGCGTGGCCGACTGGCCTGCGGGCGGCGGGGTCGCCTGCTGGCTTCCGGGCGGCGTGGACGCGGCCGGGGCCGCCTTCGGGGCCTTGGGGGCCTTGGGAGTCGGGGGGCGAGGAGTGATGCCCGGCGCCGCCGTCGCCGGCGGGCTCGCGAAGGCCGCCGAACCTGAGCTCATGCCTCCCGGCGGGTATCCCGCGGGGTTGGCCGAAGGCCCGGGGCCGAAGCCGCTTTGCGAAGCGGCCGCATCGGAGTTCTCCGGGCTCCCGTCGCCGTCTCCGGCCTGGCCGGAGACTCCGTCGGGGTGCGGGCTAATCGAGCTCATGCATCATCTCCGTCAGGTGTCGCTCAAGCGCCACCGAGTCCAGTTCACGATGTTCGAGAATCGTATAACGGCCTGGGCGGGTCCTCGGCGCGTAGGCCACCGCTGTGGCGAGCTCTTTGGTGTTCAGCCCGAGTTCACTTGCGGTGCGCGGCAGTCCGTGCCGCTTCATCACGGCCGAAAGTTCCTTGAACAGGGCTTCGTCCCCGCGCAGCCACGTGCAGATGAGGGCGCCCAGCGCGCCTTGCGCCCCATGGGAGGCCAGGCCGGGGTGGAGCGCCTCGAGCGCGTGCGCGATCTCGTGGCAGCCGCCGGAGCAGGGCCGGGACGATCCGGCCATGCTGGAGGCGAGGCCGCCTTGGATCAGCGCGTCGGCGAGTGTGGCCAAGAACGCGTCGTCGCTGATGCCGCCCGGGTGTCGCAGCACCGCTTCGGCCCCGGTGCGGGCGATGGCGGCGGCGAGACCGTCGACGGGTTCGCCGTTCACCTCGTGCGAGAGCTGCCAGTCCGCGACGGCGGAGAGGTTCGTCAGCGCGTCGCCGATGCCGGACTGCAGCTGGTGCGCGGGGGCCTGGCGGATGAAGTCGAGGTCGGCGAGGACCGCGAGCGGCGGGTGGACCCCGTAGGAGACCGAGATGCCGTCGCGTTCGAGCGAGGCGGTCGGCGAGGCGAGGCCGTCGTGGGCGAGGCTCGTGGCGACCGAGACCATGGGCAGGCCGAGGTCGGACGCGGCCCATTTCGCGGTGTCGAGGAGCTTGCCGCCGCCGATGCCCACGAGCGCGTCGACCCGGTGGTCGTCGCGCAGCCGCTTGGTGAGCTCTTTGGCGCTGTCGAGGCTGCCGGGGGTGACGGTGTGGACCGTGGCGTCCGGCAGGTGGTCGAGCTCGGCCGCGATCGTCTCACCGAGGCCGGGACCGAGCGCGACGGCGACGCGTCCGCCCGAGGAGATCCGGCTGTCGGCGAGCAGCTCCGGCAGGCGCGCGACGGCGCCGGACGAGACCTCGACCGTGATGGGCGCCAGCACAGTCCGTGCGAAAGTGGGCACTACAGGCTCTTCGCGATCTCTTTCGCCGCGGCCCAGTCGGCGTGGTCGTCGACCTCGGTCCAGGCGACGGGTCCGGTCGAGACGGTGCCGATCTGCCCGGCCTCGGCCAGGAGCTGGTAGGCGTCCTCGTAGTAGAGGGTCGAGTCGCGGTTGAAGGTGGCCTCGAGGGCCTTGGTGAGGTCCTCGGCGAGGGCGGCCGGGATGAGGCTGACGCCGATGTACTCGCCCGCTGCGGCCTCGATCGACTGCAGCTTGTGGATGAGGTCCACGCCGCCTTCGCCGACGCGGACCTTCATGGCCTCGTCGGTGAGCGTCTTGTGGTCGTCGAGGGCGAGGAGGAGCCGCGGGTCCGTTTCGGCGGCGGCGAGGAGGTTCCGCTCGATGCTCGTGGGGTGCACGGTGTCGCCGTTGACCAGCAGAGCACCGGACTTGTACGCCTCGCGGGCGGTCCACAGCGAGTAGGCGTTGTTCCAGTGCGGCTTGTCGTTGTCGACGATCTCGACGGTGACGCCGTAGCGCTCCTCGAGGACCGGGGCGTGCTCGCGGATCTTCCCGGCGGCGTGGCCGACGGTGATCGCGAGGTCGGTGATGCCGACCTCGGCGAGGCCCCGCACGATCGTGTCGAGGATCGTCTCCGTCCCGGTGACCGGCAGGAGGGTCTTGGGGAGCTCGTCGGTGTCGGGGCGCAGGCGCTGCCCTTGGCCGGCGGCGAGGATGACGCCTCTCACGTGATGGCTGCCTTCCGATAGACGGGTGGAACCCGCCTAGTTTACAAGTCCCGAAAGGGGGGAGGCCCCTGCCGAGTGTGCGCCTGCACACGTCGGCCGGGGCCTCCTACTGGGAAGGGCGACAAACGCGAAGCTTGCGAGCGGTTCAAGACGCTCGGTCGCCGAAACGGTCGCCGCTTCCCTCTGCAACGAGCCTCGGTCGGCCCGGTTGCGCACTACTTGGAGGCGACGGACTTGGCGAGGTTCTCCGACAGCGTGTCGAGGAACGCGTCGGTGGTCTGCCACTCCTGCTCCTTGCCCACGAGCAGCGCGAGGTCCTTGGTCATCTTGCCGCTCTCGACGGTGTCGATGACGACCTTCTCGAGCTCGTTCGCGAACGCGGTGAGCTCGGCGGTGCCGTCGAGCTTGCCGCGGTGGGCCAGGCCCCGGGTCCACGCGAAGATCGAGGCGATCGGGTTGGTCGAGGTCGGCTTGCCGGCCTGGTGCTGGCGGTAGTGGCGCGTCACGGTGCCGTGCGCGGCCTCGGCCTCGACGGTCTTGCCGTCGGGGGTCATGAGCACGGAGGTCATGAGGCCGAGCGAGCCGAAGCCCTGCGCGACGGTGTCGGACTGGACGTCGCCGTCGTAGTTCTTGCAGGCCCAGACGTAGCCGCCCTCCCACTTCATGGCGGCGGCGACCATGTCGTCGATGAGGCGGTGCTCGTAGGTGAGGCCCGCCGCGTCGAACTCGACCTTGAACTCGTTGTCGAAGACCTCCTGGAACACGTCCTTGAACATGCCGTCGTAGGCCTTGAGGATCGTGTTCTTGGTGGAGAGGTAGACCGGGTAGTTCCGGGCCAGGCCGTAGCGGAACGAGGCGCGGGCGAAGTCCTCGATGGACTTCTTGTAGTTGTACATCGCCATGGCGACGCCGCCGCCCTCCGGGTACTCGGCGGCCTGGAACTCGATCGGCGCGGAGCCGTCGGCCGGAGTGAAGGTGACGGTGAGGGTGCCGGGGCGGTCGACCTTGAAGTCGGTGGCCTTGTACTGGTCGCCGTGGGCGTGGCGGCCGATGATGATCGGCTTGGTCCAGCCCGGGACGAGGCGGGGCACGTTGCTCATGATGATCGGCTCGCGGAAGACCACGCCGCCGAGGATGTTGCGGATGGTGCCGTTCGGGGAGCGCCACATCTTCTTGAGGCCGAACTCCTCGACGCGGGCCTCGTCGGGGGTGATGGTGGCGCACTTGACGCCCACGTTGTACTGGGCGATCGCGTTGGCGGCGTCCACGGTGACCTGGTCGTCGGTGGCGTCGCGGTGCTCGATGGAGAGGTCGTAGTACTTGAGGTCCACGTCCAGGTAGGGGTGGATCAGCTCGTCCTTGATCTTGCTCCAGATGATGCGGGTCATCTCGTCGCCGTCGAGCTCGACGACCGGGTTCTCAACTTTGATCTTGGTCATGGTCTCGCTACCTCTCCTTGCGCTTACCTGCGCTCACGCCGCGCCTGGGTTGACTGCGCCTAAGACGGCGCCGGAGCCCACGCTCCTAACAGTACGAGCGTACTGGCTTTACCGTGGAAGCCCGCGCCCACCCCCGGGAGTCAATGGTCACAGCACGGACGCTCGGATAACGATTCCGTCTCAGGGCTGGCGTGCCCCGGGTCACGACGGGTAGCTTCTTTAACTAGAAACAATCTTTCCAATTTGTTTCGGCCCCCGATACCTGGAGCTTCGCCAGCCGTAGCCCCTACGACGCACGAAGGAGTGCACCGAGGTGACCGCACCTGTCGCACCCACTCCGCAACCAAGCGTTGCGGACGGTACGCCGCCCCGCAGCGCCGCCAGCGTGGTCCGGCGCATCTGGACCTCCTATGCCTTCCGTCGGATCCTCCAGTCCCTGTTCGTGATCTGGCTGGTCTCGACGATCACGTTCCTGCTCATGCAGTTCATGCCCGGCGACCCGATCGAGATCATGGCCGGGCGCCTCAACAGCGCGGGCATGTCGCACGACCAGGCGCTGGCCACGGCCGCCAACCTCGTCAACTACGACCCGAACGCCTCGATCGGGAGCCAGTACCTCGAGTTCCTCAAAGGCCTGGTCACCTTCGACCTCGGCAACTCGCTGACGAACCCGAGCAAGACCGTGGTCGAGCACGTCATGGAGTACCTGCCGTGGACGCTGTTCGCGGTCGGCGCCGGCGTCGTCCTCGCGGTCATCATCGGCCTCTCGGTCGGCATGGCCATGGCCTACCGGCGCAACTCCGGCTTCGACCACGCCATGACCTCGATCGGGTCCTTCCTCACGGGCGTCCCGAACTACATCCTCATCGCCGCCGTCGTCGTCATCGGCTACACGGTGCTGGGCGTCCTGCCGTTCCTCGACATGCGCGGTCGCATCACCGCCGGGGTCGAGCCGGGCTTCGACTTCGTGTTCTTCGGCGACGCGATCTTCCACGCGCTCCTGCCGATCCTCGCCTTCGCGTTCACCGCCACCGGCTCCTTCATGCTCAACATGAAGGCCGCCACCACCGAGGTCCTCACCGAGGACTACGTGACGGTGGCCCGCGCCCGCGGCCTCAAGCCCGGCCGGATCTCGCGCAGCTACGTGGGGCGCAACGCGCTCCTGCCCGTGATCCCGCAGATCGCGCTCCAGATGGGCACGCTCGTGGGCGGCTCGATCGTGATCGAGCAGATCCTCGACTACCCCGGCGTCGGCCAGATGCTCATCAGCGCCATCTCCGACCGCGACTACCCGGTCGTGCAGGCCGCCGTGATCATCCTCGCGACCTCCGTGGTCATCGCCAGCCTCATCGTCGACCTCATCCTCGTCAAGGTCGACCCCCGCATCAAGTCCGAAGGGCAGGACGCGTGATGACCGCATTGGACGCAAGCATCGCCAAGCCCCGCAAGCAGTTCGGGGAGACCTTCCTCGGCCGGCTGTGGATCGGGCTGACCCGCTCCCCCGCCGGCTTCGCCGGCACCGTGCTGGTGCTGCTCATCGTCGGGTTCTCCTTCATCGGGCCGCTCCTGGTCGACCAGGACAACCCCACCGACGCCACCAAGATCTGGCTCGAGCCCTCCTCCGAGCACTGGCTCGGCACCGACTACCAGGGCCAGGACACCTTCACGATCCTCGTGAACTCCGGCGCCGAGCCGATCTGGGTCGGCACGCTCGCGGCCCTCATGGCCGTGTTCGTGGCCGTCGTGTTCGGCTCGGTCGCGGGCTACTTCCGCGGCCGGATCGACGCGGTCCTGCTGCAGCTCACCGACGTCACCGTCACGATCCCGCAGTTCCTGCTCATGCTCGCGGTCGTCGCCTTCTTCGAGAACATCCCGCCCTGGGGGATCGCGGTCGTCGTCGGCTCCACCATGTGGGCCTTCCTCTTCCGCTCGATCCGCGCGCAGGTCATGTCCCTCAAGGAACGCGAGTTCGTGGAAGCCGCCCGGCTCCAGGACCTCGGCACGACCCGCATCGTCTTCCGCGAGATCCTGCCGAACATGGCCGGGTTCATCTTCGTCAACTTCGTGATCTCGGTGAACCAGGCGATCTACGCGATCGTCGGCCTCTTCGTGCTGGGCCTCATGCCCTCCGGGACCCCCAACTGGGGCTTGATGATCCACCAGTCGTGGAGTCAGAACTTCTACCTCAACCCGGTCACGCTGCCCTACGTCATCCCGCCGCTGATCATGATCGTGCTCTTCACGATCGGCCTCGTGACCATGGGCCGCGGCCTCGACCAGGCCCTCAACCCGCGCCTCCGGGAAAGGTGAGACCATGAGCGACCCGATTCTCAGCGTCCGCGACCTCGCGATCGCCTACAGGACAGGCCGAAAGGAGTCGGTGACCGCCGTCAGCGGCATCGACCTGGACCTCTACGAGGGCCAGTCCCTGGCCCTCGTGGGCGAGTCCGGCTGCGGCAAGACCACGCTCGGCCTCGGCCTGCTGCGCCTGCTGCCGAACCTCGGCGAGATCACCTCCGGCTCCCTCACCTACCGGCTCAAGGACGGCTCCACGGCCGACCTGCTGCAGATGAAGAAGGAGCAGCTGCGCCGCTTCCGCTGGAGCGAGGCCGCGATGGTGTTCCAGGGCGCCATGAACGCCTTCAACCCGGTCATCAAGATCGTCGACCACTTCGCCGACACCCTCCGGGACCACTCGGACGGCAAGAAGTGGACGAAGAAGGCGGTCGAGGAGCGCGCCGGGGAACTGCTGGAGACCGTGCGGCTCGACCCCGACCGCGTGCTCCAGTCCTACCCGCACGAGCTGTCGGGCGGCATGAAGCAGCGCGCGCTCATCGCGCTCGCCATCGCCCTCGACCCGCAGGTGCTCGTCCTCGACGAGCCGACCACGGCCCTCGACCTGCTCACGCAGCGCTCGATCGTGCAGCAGCTCCACGAACTGCGGGGGAAGTTCGGGTTCACGATGGTGTTCATCACCCACGACCTCGGGCTCGCCGCCGAACTGGCCGACCGGGTCGCCACCATGTACGCCGGGCGCATCATCGAGACCGGCTCGGCGCGCGACATCTTCCACGCGCCCAAGCACCCGTACACGGCCGGGCTCATCAACGCGGTCATGCCCGTCAAGGGCGACCGGCCCGCGCTCGAGTCGATCCCGGGCTACCCGCCGAGCCTCAAGGCCATGCCGGACGGCTGCGCGTTCAACCCGCGGTGCGCCTTCGCCACCGACGAATGCAGGCGGGACCGCGTCCCGCTCAGCCTCCTGACGGAACGTCCGCTGGCGATGGACCACTCGGTGGCCTGCCTCCACCACGACCAGGTCCGGCTCTCCGGCAGTGCCAATGATCGGCTCGCAAGCCTCGCCGAAGGAGAAAAGGCCAATGTCTGAGACCCCGCTGCTCAAACTGTCGGGCCTGGAGCAGGTCTTCGACACCAAGAAGGGCCCCGTCGCCGCCGTCGGCGGCGTCGACCTCGAAGTCAAGCCCGGCAAGGTGCTGTGCCTCGTCGGCGAGTCCGGCTGCGGCAAGACCACCACGGCCCGCGCCGCCGCCGGCCTCACCCGGCCCACCGCGGGCGCGGTCGAGTTCCGCGGCAAGGACATCACGCAGATGTCCGCGAAGGAGCGCACCGCCTACCGGCGGTCCGTGCAGTACATCCACCAGGACCCGTACGCCGCGCTCAACCCCACGCGCACCGTCTACTCGACGCTCAGCGCCGGACTCAAGCGCCACGGCATCGTCAAGAGCCGCACCGAGGCCCGCGCCAAGGCCGCCGAGCTCCTCCAGCTCGTCGAGCTCACCCCGCCCGAGTCCTACCTGGACTCGTACCCGCACCAGCTCTCCGGCGGCCAGCGCCAGCGCGTCAACGTCGCCCGGTCACTGGCGATGAACCCGGACCTGCTCATCTGCGACGAGTCGACCTCCATGCTGGACGTCTCGATCCGCGTGAGCCTGCTCAACACCCTGGGGCGGCTGCGCGACGAGCTCGACGTCGGCTTCCTGTTCATCACCCACGACCTGGCCGTCGCGAAGTACTTCGCGTGGGACGGCGAGATCGCGGTCATGTACCTGGGGAAGGTCGTCGAGCACGGCCCCACCCCGGAGGTCATCGGGAACCCCCAGCACCCGTACACCAAGGCGCTCATCGGCGCGGTGTGCGAGCCGGACCCGGACCTGGCGAAGGCGAACCGGTCCGCGGTGGGCCTGCGCTCGGCGGAGATCCCGAGCCTGACGGCGCTGCCGTCCGGCTGCGCGTTCCATCCCCGCTGCCCCGCTTTCGAACCCGGCGTGTGCGACACCTCCGAGCCGTCCCTGCGGCTCGCGGACACCTCACCGGAGCGCAAGGGCCGCA
This sequence comes from Glycomyces rhizosphaerae, assembly GCF_042647865.1. Classification (NCBI taxonomy): domain Bacteria; kingdom Bacillati; phylum Actinomycetota; class Actinomycetes; order Glycomycetales; family Glycomycetaceae; genus Glycomyces; species Glycomyces rhizosphaerae. The sequence continues at coordinate 30,584 of NZ_JBHRWO010000007.1, read as the reverse complement.
AGGTCTCCTGCCACATCGTGGCGCGCGACATCGCGCGCGCCGCGCCTTCAGACCGGACGCTCACCTTCGACGCCGTACCCGGCTCGCGACGTCCCGAACCGGAGTCGGCGATCTGACCGCCGGAACCGGGTTGTTCCTCATCTCGATCAATTTATTGCCCTCAACATTAAGTGAAAGGAAGCGGCGATGACCTCTCAGCAATTCGAGCTCAGCCGACGTCGGCTCATGCAGGCGGTCGGCCTCGGCGCGGGCGCCGTGGCGACGACGAGCGTGCTCGGTGCCTGCCAGGCCAAGGGCTCGGACGACGAAGGAGCGTCCGGCAAGTTCGTCTACGTGTACCCGTTCGACGTCACCACGCAGCACTACAACGCGGCGATCAACAACGCGGCGCTGCTGACCTCGGCGCCGAACGCGGAACTGTTCATCCCCCGCCCTGCGGTCCTCAACTGGGACACGCAGGAGTGGATCCCGCAGCTCGCCGAGTCGGTCGAGATCGCGGACAAGACCCTCACGATCAAGCTCCGCTCCGGCATCAAGTGGACCGACGGCAACGACGTCACCGCGAAGGACGTCGTGGGCACCATCTACCTGCAGAAGCTCAACGCCGCGCAGGGCACCGTCGGGTGGGACCAGTTGGAGACCGCGACGGCGGACGACGACCTCACCGTGACCGTCCAGTACTCGGCGGTCTTCCCCGGCGTCGAGCACGGCGCGCTCAAGGTGCAGGTGCTGCCGTACGCGCGTTACGGCGAGTGGATGGACGAGTCCGCGACGCTCGTCGCCGCCGGTGCCGTTCAGGGCTCCCCGGAGCAGTCGGCGCTGGCCGAGAAGATCGCCGCGGAGGACTTCAAGGACGCCGAGGGCGGGTTCATCTCCTGCGGCGCCTACAAGTTCGACGAGATCGGCGAAACCGTCATCACGATGTCGGTGCACGAGGACGGCCTGTTCGCCGACCAGGTGAAGTTCGCGACCTTCGAGATCCAGAAGGGCGACAACGCCGCGTCGGTGCAGTTCCTGCTCTCGAGCGAGGTCGACTACTCGACCCAGGTGCTCGGCGCGACCGACCGCCAGACGATCGCGGGCGTCGAGGGGCTCAAGGAGCTGTCGACCCCCGGTTACGACGGCATCGGCCTGATGCTCAACCAGGGCCGCTTCCCCGAGTTCGCGGACGTCAACGTGCGCAAGGCGATCCAGTACGTCTTCGACACCGAGTCGATCGGCGAGATCGCGAAGGGCGCGGGCGGCTACTACCTGCCGGCGACCTTCTCGGGCCTGGCCGACCCGCACGCCGAGGGCCTGTTCGACGACGTCGAGCTGGAGTACTACTCGGTCGACCACGCCAAGGCCACGAGCCTGCTCGAGGGCGCGGGCTGGAAGAAGGAGTCCGACGGCTGGCACAAGCCGGACGGCTCGCTCGCCGAGTACACGATCATCGGCGTCGAGGGCTGGACGGACTTCTCGCTCTCGGGTGAGCAGGCGGCGGCGCAGCTGACCGAGTTCGGCCTGAACGTCAAGTACGAGAACGTCCCCGACGACAACCCGTGGGGCATCTGGGGCGCCGGCGACTTCGACATCGCGGTGCGCCAGTGGGCGAACCCGTTCGTGCCTTACGTCTACGGCGCCTGGCAGATGACCTGGTTCACCGACAACTCGCTGACCGCCGACGCCCCCGGCATGGGCGTGCCGGTGACCGAGGTCGTGACGGCGACGCAGGGCACTGTGGACGTGAACGCGCTCTACCTCCAGTCCCAGCAGGGCACCGAGGAAGAGCAGATGGCGGCGCACAAGATCCTCGGCGTGGTCTTCAACGAGACCCTGCCGCGCCTGCCGCTGTTCCTGAACCAGCGCGTCAGCTACGCGATCGAGGGCGCCCGCGTCGACAAGGTCGACCCGGGCGACTACGAGCTCAACGACATCTACTTCGACAACCCGATCATGGTCCGCATCCTCGAAGGCGGCATCGAGCCCGCTTAGGCTGCACCCCTCAAGGACGTATGATCCCGCTCCCCGGGCGACCTGCTCGCGCCCGGGGAGCACCCGTGCCCGTTCCAGGTGCGAACCCGGAGCGCCGCCGCGCAAGACCGAGGCGGGTCAGCGCGGCGAACAAGAGAAGCGGGGCCCCGGCCGGGAATTCCGGTCGGGGCCGCGCTGCGTGTCCGCTTGCGAGGGTTCAACCGCCGCGCAGCGCGATGGCTCTGGCCTTGGCTTCGACGCTGGGGCGCATCGGGTCGGTGCGCCAGGCGGGGTGCCATTCCTCGCGGTCGCCGGGCGGTTCGGTGAAGACGGCGATGAGGCGGGGTCCGGCCTTGGTCTCCCGGCGGCCGACTGCCCAGCGGCACACCGGTGATCGCCATCGCCCGCACCGCGTTCGATGCCGCCGACCGCTGCGTCGAAGTCACCGAGATGATCATCGACGCGAGCGCCTACGAACTCGAGTACCACGCGAAGATCTGACCCACGAGCGCCGCCGGGTTCGCCCCGCCTCACCCTCAAGACGAGTAAGGGCCCCATCGCGAAGCGATGGGGCCCTTACTCGTTCGTTCTCGTCTGCGCTAGTTCTCGTCATCGTTGCAGGGCGGCGTGTCCAGCGGGTTGCTGCAGGTCTCGTCCGGCGTCGACGTGGTCTCGCCGCCGCCGCCGCCGTCGTCCACTTCGGCGGCGGTGATGGTGACCGAGGAGTCGGGCGCGACGGCCATGCCGCTGGTGATCTCCCCTGCGTCGTTGGTGACGCTCTCGATGGTCTCGGCCGCGGCGTCGCCCTCGATCGTGGCGGTGAGGCCCAATGCGGTCAAGCTGTCCGCGAGCGCCTGCGGCGTCGTCGTGGCGTCCCAGGTGATCACCACGCCCTGGGCGGTGATCTTCACCGTGGTGCCCTCCTCCTCGGTGGAGCCCTCACCCGGGTCCTGCGCGTAGACGACGTTCAGCGTGTCGCCGCCGTTGCCGTACTCGACCTCCGCGTTGAATCCGGCCTCCGAGAGCGTGTTCTCCGCGGTCTCGACGGTCATGCCGAACACGTCGGGAACGGTGGCCTGGCCGCCCGAGGAGACGGTGAGCGTCACCTCGTGCAGCGGGTCCACCTCGGTGCCGCCTTCGGGATCCTGGCCCAGCACGGTCCCCTCGGGCGCCGTGTCGGGCTGGTTCACGCGTTTGACCGTGAGACCCTGGTCCACCAGTGTCTCCTCAGCCGTCTCGAAGTCGTCACCCACGACGTCCTCGACCTTGACCTTCTCTGGGGCGATCTTGACGGTGAGCGTCACCGTGTCGCCCTCGTCGGCCTCGGTGCCGCCGGCGGGGTCCTGGTCGGTGACCTTCCCGATCTCGGGATCGTTCGGATCGGTCGCGGCCACCGGTTCGACGGTGACCTCGAAGCCGTCGGCCTTGAGCGTGGCCTCCGCGTCCGCTTGGAGTTCGCCTCTCACGTCAGTCACCGTGACCTTCTGGGAGGTCTCGAGCATCTGCATGATCCCCCAGCCGGCCGCGGTGACCGCGACGAGCGCGAGGATCACCCCCAAGGCGATGAGCCACGGGCGGCGCTTGCTCGAGGAGGTCGCGATCGGCGTGATCGGGGCCGTCGCGTCGGCGCCGCCGGCGAGCAGCTGCGTCCGGTCGCCCTCGCTCATCACCGCGGGGGCCATGACGGCCTGCCCGCGGGCGGCGCGGATGAGGTCCTCGCGCATCTCCCCGGCCGAGTGGTACCGGTTCTCGGGGTTCTTCGCGAGGGCCTTCATGATCACGGCGTCGACGGAGGCCGGGACGTTCGGGTTGAGCTCCGAAGGCGGCCGGGCCTCCTCGCGCACATGCTGGTAGGCCACGGAGACGGGGTTGTCGCCGGTGAACGGCGGGTGCCCCACGAGCAGTTCGTAGAGCACGCAGCCGACCGCGTACACGTCCGAGCGGGCGTCGACGGTCTCGCCGCGGGCCTGCTCGGGAGAGAGGTACTGCGCGGTGCCGATGACCGCGCTGGTCTGGGTCATGGTGGCCTGGTTGCTGGCGAGCGCCCGGGCGATGCCGAAGTCCATGACCTTGACCTGGTTGGTGTCCGAGAGCATCACGTTGCCGGGCTTGACGTCCCGGTGGATGATGTGGTGCTTGTGGCTGAAATCCAGCGCCGAGCACATGTCGGCGACGATCTCGCAGGCCGTCGCGGAGTCGAAACGGCCCTCCTGGATCAGGACCTCTTTCAGGGTCCGGCCGTTGACGAACTCCATCACCATGTAGGGGATGCCCATGTCCTCGCCGGTGTCGAAGACGGCGACGATGTTCGGGTGGTTGAGCGACGCGGAGTTCTGGGCCTCGCGCTGGAAGCGGATGAGGAACGACTCGTCACGGGACAGGTCGGCCCGGAGCAGCTTCACCGCGACATCGCGGCCGAGACGCAGGTCCCGGCCACGGTGGACTTCAGCCATCCCCCCGTAGCCGACGACCTCGCCGATCTCGTATCTCCCGCCTAGCAGGCGGGGCTCTGTCGTCATCGCGTTTTACGTCCTCGTGTTCCGTTCATCGCGGCTTGATTCTAATCGCTATAACAGGCCCGAAAGCCCGCTATTGGTCGTCGCAGTTGGGGTTAGCGCCCATGCAGTCGCCCACTCCCGGTCCCCCGCCGGTCTCCTGTCCGGAATCGTCGGGGGTCGTGGCCTCGTCCTCGGGCGAGGTGTCCTCGTCGGCGCTCTCCTCGATCTGGCTGCTCGGGTCCTCGCCGCCGCCGTTGGGAGTGCCGCCGCCGTTGCCGAGGTTCAGCGCCAGCAACACGATAGCGCCCAGCAGGACCAGCGCCGCGGCACCGGCGACCGCCAGCATCAGCGGCCGCTTCATCACCGGCTTGGACGCCGGCGGGGGCGGCACGGCTCCCAGGTTGACGCCCGGAGGCGTGGGCCCTTGCGGGCTCACCCCCGGCGGCATCTGCGGGGAGGGCATCTGCCCCCCGGCGGAGCCTGCGGGGCTGTAATTGTGTGGAGTTTCGGCGACGCCCGCGGGCGGCCCGCCCATGCTGACGACGCCGGCGCGGCGCGGCAGCTGCCCGACCGGCGGCATCACCGAGGTCGAGGGGGCGGCGTCGACCGCGACACGCGCGAGCGCGGCCATCTCGGTCGCGCTCGCGAACCGCTGGTGCGGGTCCTTGAGCAGCGACCGCGCGACGAACGCCCGCACTCCCGGCGGGATGTCCTGCGGGAGCGGCGGGGCGGGGGTGCGCACATGGTGGAGCGCGAGCTCGATCGGGTTCTCGGCCTGGAAGGGCCGGTGCCCGGTGAGGCCGTGGAAGGCGACGACGCCCAGCGAGTACATGTCGGAGGCGGGCAGGACGCCGGTGCCTTCGGCCTGCTCAGGGGCGATGTAGGAGGCGGTGCCCATGACCGAGCCGGTGGCGGTGAGGTCCCCCGCGGCGCCCGAGCGGGCGATGCCGAAGTCGGTGAGGACGGCCTGGCCGTCCCTGTCGCGCACCAGGATGTTCCCGGGCTTGATGTCGCGGTGGATGATGCCGCGTTCGTGGGCCTGCTGGAGCGCCTCGGCGGTCGCGGCGATGATCGGCATGAGCTCGCGGGCGTCGAGGCGTCCGCGTTCGGCGATGAGATCGGCGAGGGACTTGCCCTCGATGAACTCCATCACCAGGTAGGCGGTGGTCTCGCCGCTGGGCAGGTCGGCGTTGCCGAAGTCGTGGACGTTGACGATGTGCGGGTGGGTGAGGGCAGCCACGGTCTTCGCCTCGGCGACGAAGCGCTTGGCGAAGCCGGGTTCGCTCAGGAGCGCGGGCAGCATGGCCTTCACCGCCACGGTCCGCTCCAGCACAGTGTCCTCGGCCCGCCAGACTTCGCCCATGCCGCCCACGGCAATGCGTTCGCGCAGGCGATAGCGTTGCCCGAGGAGCATTTCGGGGCTCAACACGGCGTCTCCTCATTTCTACGGGGGATCGACGCTTCAGTCTAACGGCAGGCCGCTCAGCACCGGTTTTGTCATGCGGCGGCACTGCCGCGCGACACCACGGCCGGACCTCTACGAACATCCACGTTCGGACTGGCGCTTCGGTTGCCGCATTTGGGGATCGTGAGGAAACTGTGTCTTCGCCGCGATCAGCCCCAGGCGCGGCCGGCCCCGTGCGCGGTTCGCGGGTCTCGCTCGGGCCGCCTGCTCAGGGTCATTCGTCGGCGCCTTCGAGCACCTGCTCCATGAGCATCCCGGAGATCTCGGCCGCCTTGGAGGAGGCCCCTTCGCCGTAGGAGTCGAGGAACACGCAGACGGCGACGGCGGGTTCGCCGTCCTTGTCCTTCGCGAAGCCGTGGAACCAGCCGTGATCGGGGTCGGGGTTCTCGCCGTCCTCGGAGTGCTCGGCGGTGCCGGTCTTGCCGTAGACGTCGTAGCCGTCGATGTCGGCGGTCCTGCCGGTGCCCTCGTCCACGACGGCCGCCATGAGGATCTCGAGCTCCTGGGCGGTGTCGAGGTCGATCGAGCGGCCCAGGTCGTCCTCGGAGAACTTCTGGACGGTGTTGCCCTCGGAGTCGGTGAGCTCCGAAACGACCTGCGGGGCCATCCGCTCGCCGCCGTTGGCGATGGTCGCGGCGATGAGCGCGTTCTGGAGCACGGTCTCGCGGACCTCCTGCTGGCCGATGCAGGCCTGGGCGCGGAAGGCCTCCTCGGAGAGGTCACCGGTCCTGGAGGCGACGGTCTCCAGCGGCGTCTCGTAGGCCTCGCCGAAGCCGAACGCCTCGGTCATCTCGGTGATCTGCTCAGTGGTCAGCTCCTCGACGCACAGCTTCGCGAACGTGGTGTTGCACGACTTCGCGAAGGCCTCTTCGAGCGTGTACTCCTCGTTGGGGCACTGGTCGCTGGAGTTGGTGATCTCGTGGTCCGTGTCCGGCGCGGTGTAGCCGTTCCCGGCCGGGACCATGTCGTCGGCCTTGCCGCCGTTCTCGATGTACGCGGCGGACACGATGGTCTTGAACGTCGAGCCCGGCGGGAAGAACTCCTGGCGGGTGAGATCGAGCATGTCGCCGGACTCGTCGAGCGCGATCTTCGCGTCCTCGGCGGTCTCGCCGTTGTTCGAGGAGACCTCGGTCGGATTCCAGCCCGGGTAGGAGGCCTGGGCGAGAATCCTGCCGGTCTTCGGGTCGATCACGACCGCGCCGCCCTTGACGTCGGCATCGGCGATCGCGTCGTACGCGGCCTTCTGCAGTTCCGGGTCGAGGGTGGTCACCACGTTGCCGCCGGGCTTGTTCTCCTTGAGGAGCGTCGCCCAGAAGTCGTCGAAGGCCAGGAGCGAACTGGTGCCGTTGAGCAGCGAGTTCTCCTCGGCCTCGAGGTTGGAGGCGCCGTAGTTGATCGACTTGAACCCGGTGATGTTGCCGAAGTAGTCGCCTTCGGGGTAGTTCCGCTGGTAGCCGTAGGAGCCGCCGTCGGTCGGGATCGACTCGGCGATCACCGTGCCGCCGGCGAGGATCTGCCCGCGCGGCACCTCGTACTCGGCGTTGAGGCTGCGGGCGTTGATCAGGCCCTCGTAGTCGTCGTGGTGGAAGAAGCTCACCCAGGTGGACTGGGCCATGAGGGCGAGCAGCAGGATCAGCGCGATGACGCCCATGCGGCGCAGGGCCGGGTTCATTCGCCGCCCTCCTTCGTCTCGGGGGGCTGCGGTCGGTAGTCGAAAGCGGAGGACGGCGGCGGGGGCGGGGTCTGCGGGGCCGGACGCGTCGCGTTGCCGGGCGGTCCCGGGGGCGGGCTGCCGTAGGCGGAGCCAGGCGGCGGCGGGGGCGTCTGCGGCGGGTACTGCGGGCCGCGCGCGTTCGGGTCGGGCGACTGCGTGGTGCCTCCGGGACCGGGCCCGGCGGGCGGCGGGGACGTCGGCGGCGCTGAGAACGGTCCGGGCGGACCGGAGACGGGCCCGGGCGGTCCCGAGACCGGGCCGGGCGGGCTGACCACGTTCTCCTCCATGGTCCCGTTGCCCGGGCCGCCGGGGAGGTGCCCGGGGATGATGAGCTCGGTCGGCTGGTCGCCGCCCGGGATCGGGCCGGAGTCCATGACCGCGGCCAGTTCGGCCTGCTCGGCGGCACGCTTGGCGGCCTGCTCGGCGAGGAACTCCGGCGGGGCCTCGGTCTTCTGAAGGCCGAACGAGGCCTGCCAGGGTTTGCGGGCGTCGTCGGAGACGCGGACGAACAGGCCGATCAGGAGCCAGGAGCCGACCAGCGAGGAACCGCCCGCGGCGAGGAACATCGTGGTCTGGCCGGTCATCGGGATGAGCCCGGTGACGCCGCCGAACACCACGAACAGCTGGAACGCGACCAGGAACGCCAGGCCGCCGGCCATGAGCGAGCCGAACAGGTCCCGCGACATGAGGCCGGTCTTGAAGCCGCGCTGGACGAGGACCGCGTACAGCAGCAGGATGCCGACGAGCCCGAGCAGGCCGACCTCCTCGCCGATGGCCGCGAGGATGAAGTCCGATTCGGAGGCGGGGATCATGTTCGGGTTGCCCGCGCCGGGGCCGTTGCCGATGAGGCCGCCCGAGTTGAGCGCCACCAGGCCCTGCACGAGCTGCCACGAGGACGGGGTCGACCCGTCGCTGTAGACGTACTCGGGGTTCCACGGGTCGAGCCAGATCGCCACGCGCACTTGGAGGTGGCTGAAGAACGGGTAGATCGCGATGCAGCCGCCCACGAACATGGTGAGGCCGATGATGATCCACGAGGCGCGGCGCGTCGCCATGTACAGCATCGAGAGGAAGATGCTGAACAGCAGCAGCGAGGTGCCGAGGTCGCGCTCCATGACGAGGATGACGAGGCTGGCGGCCCAGACGATCACGATCGGACCGAGGTCCTTCATGCGCGGCAGCTGCAACCCCAGGATCTTCTTGCCCGCCACCGAGAGCATGTCCCGCTTGCGCACCAGGTACACGGCGAAGAAGATCAGCAGCATCAGCTTCGCGAACTCACTGGGCTGCACCGAGAAACTGCCGAAGCGGATCCAGTTCTTCGAACCGCCCGAGGACGAGATCGAGGCGGGCAGGAAGCCCGGGATCGCCGCGAGGAAGATGCCCGCGAACAGCAGGATGTACGCGTAGCCGCGCAGCACCCGGTGGTTGCGCACCACCGCCAAGAGCACGGTGAGCAGCACGACGCCCGCCATGTAGTACATGAGCTGGCGCCCGCCCTGACCGGCGAAGACGCCCGCGTCGACCGGGAGCGGCTCATCGGTCAGCGCGGTGCGGTCGATGCGGCGGATGTAGACGATGCCGATGCCGGTGAGGAACGCGGCGATCGGCACGAACAGCGGGTCGGCGTACGGGGCCAGGAACTTCACAGAAGCCCACGCGCACAACGACACGATGAAGATGAGCAGCGGCAGCAGGTAGGTCACCGAGGTGGTGGTGGCCTCGGGAAGCGACACGTCGATCGTGAGCTGGAACAGGAACACCGCGATGCCGCCGATGACGAGCATGACGATCTCGCGGAAGACGCGCTTGGGCATGCCCGTCAGCGGGGTGAGCGGCGGCTCGGAAGGTCCCGCCGGCCGGGCGGTCGCCGACATGGGCTGGGCCATCAATTCCCCTTGCGTCTCGCTGTTCCTCTACTCAAACCCGCCGCGAACGCGCGCACCTCGGCCGGATGCGCCGCGAACGGTTGCGCGCCTGAGCAGTCGGTCTCCGAGCCTCGGGGGCCCGGACGCAGTGAGCCTACATCGACCACGCTCAGTCGTCGCGACAGTCCTTTGACGCCGCGGGCGACGCCTCCGTGCCCCCGGCCGTGGCGCACAGCGGGTCGAGCTGGTCGTTGGCGGCGGCGGGGTCCACGAGCTCGTTGAACTCGCGCTCGGCCTCCTCGAAACCGCCTACGGCGATCCCGGATTCGAGGTCGGACTCGACGGAGTCCACGGCGTCGGCGGCGGGACGGTCGGAGTCGATGTCGAGCCACGCCATCCGGTATCCCGCCACCTCAAAAGGGAGGCCCCGGTAAAGGCTGATGGTGCCCGCCTCCGAGACCCCGATGAAGTACTGCGTGCGCGCCCACCACACGCCGCCGCCGGCGACGAGGGCGAGCACGATGAACGTGGCCAGGATCGTGCGCCACACGCGGCCCTTCTTGCGGGCCTTCGGCTGCGGCTCCGTCGTCTCCGACTCGGCCTCGGGCCCCGACTCCTCCGCCTCCTTGACCGCGCGCAGCACGGCCGTGTCGGATTCGGCCAGGCGCGCGTCGGCGGCGGCACCGCCGATGAACTGGCGCTGCTCCCCCGGGTCCTCCGCGACCACGTCCGCGACGAGCACGGTCACGTTGTCCGGGGCCCCGGCGTCGAGGGCCTGCTGCACGAGGACCTCGGCAGCCTCCTGCGGCGACGCCGCGTTCTGCAGCGTGCGGGCGATCTCGGCGTCCGAGACCGGCCCGGAGAGCCCGTCCGAGCACAGGACCAGGCGGTCGCCGGGAACGCCCTTGATGGTCTGGAACGCCGGCTCGACCTCGCTGGCGCCGAGCGCGCGCAGCAGCAGCGAACGCTGCGGGTGCACCTCGGCCTCTTCAGCGGTGATGCGGCCTTCGTCGACGAGCATCTGCACGTAGGTGTCGTCGACGGTGATCTGCTCGAACCCGCCCTCGCGCAGCCGGTAGGCGCGGGAGTCGCCGATGTGGACGAGGTTGAACCACTCGCCGTCGAACCACAGGGCCGTGAGCGTGGTGCCCATGCCCTCCTTCTGCGGGTCGTCGGCGACCGCGCGGCGGATCGCGCGATTCGCGTCGGCGACGGCGTCGGCCAGCTCGTCCACCACCGAGTCAGGCGGCGGGGGCACGTCCAGGCGGGCGACGGTGTTGATGACGATGGCCGAGGCGAGGTCACCGGCGGCCATGCCGCCCATGCCGTCGGCCACGGCGATGAAGTGGGGCCCGGCGAACACCGAGTCCTGGTTGCCTTGCCTCACCACCCCGCGGTCCGAGATGGCCGCGTATCGCAGGTGCAAACTCATGAATCAACCGCCGTAGCGCGGGCACGCCCGCTGTTCGATGTCGACATCGCCGTCTCTCGTTCCGCGCGCTGCTAGGGACGCAGCTCGAAGGAGGAACGCCCGATCCGGATGGGCACCCCGAGCGGGACCGGCGTGGGTGCAGTGACTCTAGCGCGCCCCAGGTAGGTGCCGTTCGTGGAGCCCAGGTCCTCGACCACCCACTGCCCGTCCTGCGGGCGCACGCGCGCGTGCCGGTTGGAGGCGAAGTCGTCGCGGATGACGATCGTCGAATCCGGGGCGCGGCCGATCGAGATCGGCTGGCCCGAGAGCACGAACCGGCGGCCCTGGAGCTCACCGGTGGTGACGACCAGCCACTGCGCCGCCTGCGCGGGCGGCCCGGCCTGGCGGCCGCGCCCGGGAGCGGGCGGACCCGAGACGGGGCCCGCAGCGGGCCCGGCGGTCGCGGGACGGCGCTGGGCGAGCAGGTCGCGCGTGATCGTCCGGGCGGCCGCGAACACGAACAGCCACAGCAGCACGAGGAACCCGAACCGGGCGACGGTCTGGACTATCTCAGGCATTCGGCGCTCCCAGCGGCTGAACGATCGGTCCCCGACACGGTAGCCCACCCTGGCGCGGCCGCCGAGGCGAGCCGCCGGATCCAGCCGGTCATCCGACAGCTACCGGCATGCGGCCCAGAGCTTTCGAGGACGCCCGCACCGGTTGCGGACCCGGGCCACCGGGGCCGTCTGAGTGGAAATCTGGCAAGGCCCGTGAGGAGCTAGTGCTTGGAGCGGAGCTCTGCGGAGCGGTACTTGCGACGAGCGGGCCGCAGCTCAGATTTTCTCTCAGGCGGCCCGCCCGGTCCACAGCGGACCTTTACCCTGCGCTGAGCGTCAGGGAAGTCGTGCCAATTTGGATGACGTCGCCGGGCTGCATGCTCACCGTGGCGATCCGCTGGCCGTTGACCAGGGTGCCGTTGGTCGAACCGAGGTCGGTGACCGAGACCTGGCGGCCGTCGAAGTCAACGCGCACATGACGACGCGAGATGCCGACGTCGGGCAGGCGGATCTGGGCCTGCTCGCCGCGGCCGATGATCGTGGCGCCGTGGGCCACCGTGAACTGGCGGCCGTCCGCGGTCACCAGCACCGGACCCGTGGGGGCCTGCTGCTGGGCGGGGCCGTAGCCGCCGCCGGAGACCGGCTGGTCCACACCCTCGTTCAGGGCCGCGACTTCAGCGGTCACACGGAACATGCCCGTGTCGAGCCCTTCGCCGCGCTCGATCTCCACGATCACGTCGCCGTAGACGGTCCAACCGTTCTCACCGATGAACTCGGCCTGCGACTGCGCCAACTCCTGCGCCAGCGCGGCCGCGTACGGGGCGAGACGGTCGTGGTCGGGCGGGGAGAGGTCGATGACGTAGCGGTTCGGCACCAGTACGCGCCCGCCGGCGAGGACCGCCTTGTGGGTCTCCGCCTCGCGCTGCATGGCACTGGCGATCTCGACCGGGTGCACAACGCCCTTGAACATCTTGTTGAAGGTGCCCTCGAACAGGCCCTCCAGTTGTTTTTCCAAGCGTTGCAGAACACTCACTGGTTCTCCTCCTCGTCAGGCACCATCCGGACCGTGACGCTCCCTTGAATAGCCGCGTCGTCACCCGATGGTATCGGCTGGCTTCCAGCGTCGGCGAGCGGTTGAGACGCAACCGTTGCCCGAGTCCTCTTCATATCGTCTGATCGGGTGAGTCCCATGTCGGCCGGTAGTACCAAATGTCGAGATGGCCAGGCAGGGTTGGGTGGCGATCCCGGGCGAAGGCGCGTATGGTGACGCGGGTGACAGATCGTGACTTCAGCTCATTCGTCCGGGACGTGCGCAAACGCGCCCACGTCTCGTTCCGCGAGCTCTCCGACTCCGCTGGAGTCTCCAACCCCTACCTCCAGGGCGAGCGCGGCGTGCGCCGCCCCAGCGGCGCGGTCCTGCGGCAGCTGGCACTGGCGCTGCGGGTGGCCACCCCGATCATGTATCTGCGGGCGAACTTCACCCCTGAGAACGGCTCCGCGATGCCGCTGGCGATCGCCACCGACCGCGAGCTCACCTCGAAGCAGAAGCAGACCCTCGCCGAGATGTACGACTCGTTCGTCAACGAGAACGAGCGCACCTCCGCCAGGTAGCTCATTCGCCCTTGAGTACGGAGCCGGGCGCCGGTGGGGCGCCCGGACTCTTCGTCAATGACCGTCCGATCCCCCGGACGGCACTGTTCTCTTTGCCGCTCGCCCTCTTCTAAGGCGCGAACTTCTTTATCGCTCTTCCTCAACGAATGCGCGCAGCGCCTCGAGGAAGGCGTCGTTCTCCTCCGGCAGCCCGATGGTGACGCGTACGCCGTCACCTGCGAAGGGCCGCACCAGGATCGAGCGCTTCTCGCAGTGCGCCGCGAAGGCGACCGCGCGCTCTCCCAAAGGCAGCCAGAAGAAGTTCGCCTGCGAGTCCGGCACGTCCGGCACCAGTTCCCTTGCGGCCATGACGGTCCGCTTGCGCTCAGAGGTCACCAGCGCCACGCGCCGGCGCATCTCCCCCTCCGCTTCGAGCGCCGCGAGCGCGGCCCGCTGCGCGGCCGCGTTGACGGCGAAGGGGATCACGCACCGGCTCACGGCGTCGGCCACATCGGGCCGGGCCACCATGTAGCCCACACGGAGCCCGGCCAGGCCCCACGCTTTGGAGAAGGTCCGGAAGACGACCGCGTTCGGCCGGTCCGCATAGCGTTCGATCGCGTCCGGGCAGGCCGGGTCGGTCACGAACTCGCGGTAGGCCTCGTCGACGACGACGAGCACGTCCTCGGGGACGGAGGCGAAGACCCGGTCGAGCTCCTCGGCCGTGACGGCGGGCCCGGTCGGGTTGTTGGGACTGCAGATCACGATCGCCCGCGTATTCGGACCGACCGCCGCGAGCATCGCGTCGATGTCGTGGCGGTGGTCGGCGGTGTTCGGCACCTGGATGCTCTTGAGCCCGGCCACGGTCGCGGCGATCGGGTAGGCCTCGAACGAGCGCCACGAGTAGACGACCTCGCTGCCGGGCCTGGCGACCGCCTGCATGAGGTGCCCGATGAGGGCCACCGAGCCGGTGCCGGTGACGATGCGCTCGGCGGGGAGCCCGAGCCGCTGCGAGAGCACGTCCCGCAGTTTCACGACCCCGAGGTCGGGGTAGCGGTGCACGGTCTCGGCCGCTTCGGTGACGGCTTCCACCACACCGGGAAGCGGCCCGTAGGGGACTTCGTTGCTGGAGAGTTTCACGGCGTCAGGGATCGCCTTGCCGGGAACGTAGCGCGGGATGGATTCGAGGTCTTCACGCAGAGGATCGCTCATCGTGAGGGCTCCTTGTCAGGGTCGGCCGTCTCGCTGCCCACTTCGACGACGGCGGTGCCAGGGGACTTGTCGTGCAGGCACTGGCGGAAGGGTCGGTCTCGGATGCACCATATCCCGTCCAGGATCCACAGCACCGCGCCGAAGGGGAAGCAGATGAGCGGCAGCGCCGCATAGGCCCACCGCAGCAGCAGCCGGCCCCAGCCGAGGTTGACCGGGGCGAGCGAGACGACCTTGATCCCCATGAGCCGCTTGCCGAGCGTCTGCCCGGTGTTGAGCGTCGCGGGCACCTCGTAGGCGAACCACAGGCCCAGGGCGATGAGCAGCACGACCCACAGCTGGTCGGAGAGCCGTTGGGGGACTTCCACGTCCGCGGGGTCGGAGGCCGCGGCGGCCTCGAGGAAGTACGGCCAGAACGTCTGCATCATCTGATAGATGAAGTAGCCGTTCACGACCGCGTTGAGCGCCAGCATGCACAGGACGTCGACGATGCGGGCCACGAAGCGCTGGCCCGGGTGGGCCAGGACGCGGCCGCCGAGGATCCGGGAGACGTCGCGCTGGGTGATCCAGCCGACCGTGACGCCGAGGGAGCGGATCGGGACCGTGTCGGGCGGCTGCGTCGCGCCGGGGACGCGCTGGATGACGCGCGGCGGCGGCCCTTCGCCGTAGCGCTGGTCCATCGGCAGCGATTGCACCGCCGCGTCCGGTGTGGCTGTGTCCCCATACGACGTGGGGAGGGGTTCCGGTTCGGGCTCGACCGGTTCGGGTTCGGCGGGAGGCTCGGCGTCGGCGGGGACGGGCTTGCCGATCCAGGCGCCGCCGTCCCAGTAGCGTTGGGTGGCCGGGTCGGCGGGGTCCGGGTACCAGCCGGGTTCGATCGTGGTCATCGAGGCCATTCTTGCAGCCTCTGCCCGGCATTCCCAGTCAGTTCGCCCACAGCGGCATCGGGGCGGGATCGAACGTCCTGAAGACAACGACACGGCCCAGTCGGTTACTGCCTCGACTGGGCCGCTCGCAACAAGCTGCACTTCCGACCGAGTTACCAAGCGTGAAGTCTTTAATAGCGGTGTCCTGCCCCTAGGTGCTGGACCCGCTGTGCCTCCCGACGGCTCAGGTCGCACGTGGGTGCTCGGCGGCGGTGCACGAATCCTTCCGATCTGCGGAGAGCTTGTCCCCGGGAAGTCCTTCCGGATCCGTAACTCATTTCTACTCGTCTACTGACGGGTAGTAAACCCCTAACCGCAAAAAATCCGAACGGACTTCCCAAATGCACGACGCACACTCCACCGGGTGTTGCCACCGGTTCCCCTGATTCGCCACGAAACCCGTGGGACCTGGTCTACCTTGCGGGGCAGCGGCGCCACGCGCGCGCAGAGCCGAGGAGGCCACCATGACGACGTACCCGCCGACTCCAGGGCCACCGGAACCCGAACGGCCCGAACCGTCCGAACCGGAAGGCCGGGGAGAGACCGAAGAGGGCGCCACCCCGTTCTCGGGGAACCAGCCGGGTCCCTCCTCCGAGCGGACGCCTCGCGGCGCGACACCCGGCGAGACCCCGCCGGCCGACGAACCGCAGCACGGAATGCCGTCCGCTCCCCCGCCTCCGGGCTCCGGTCCCGGCGCGCCGCCGCCCTCCGGCGGCGGGTACAGCCCGTACGCGGGCGGCTCGGTCCCGCCACCGCCGCCACCGCCGCCGACCTATAACAGTGACGGGCCGATGTACCTCCAGCAGCCTCGCAACGGGTTGGGCAAAGCCGCCCTGATCTGCGGCATCATCGCGGTGGTGCTGTCGTTCATTCCCGGGGTCAACATGTTCACCTGGCCGATGGGCGTCCTGGCGGTCGTCTTCGGCTCGATCGGCTGGAGCAGGGTCAACAAAGGACAGGCGACGAACAAGAGCATGGCCGTCACCGGGCTGGTGCTCGGCATAGCCTCATTTTTGACGTTCTGTCTGGTCTATCTGCTGCTGTACACCGGCGGCACCGACTATTGGGACACCACCCTGATGTGACATTGACGCGAAAGACGGGCCGAACGCGTTCACGTTCGGCCCGTTGCCCATTCCAGGATCTTAAACCCGGAGCCAGCTCCCCCGCCGCATGACCGAGACCAGGTTGAAGTCGTCGTCGAGCACCACGGCATCGGCGTACTTCCCGGCCTCGATCGCGCCGACATCGTTGAGCCCCAACAGCTCCGCAGGAGTCGCGGAGGCCATCTGCGAGGCGGCCTCGACCGACTGCCCGGCCAGGCGGACCGCGTTGCGGAACGCGTCCAGCAAAGTGATGGTGGAACCGGCGATGACATCCGTACCCGCCACGGTGGCGACGCCGTCCTGGACCTCGACCTCATGGCGGCCGAGCTGGTAGCGGCCGTCGCCGAGGCCCGCCGCGTCCATGGCGTCGGAGACCAGCAGCGTCCACGCCGGCAGCGACGTGTCGAAGGCGAAGCGCATCGTGCCGGGGTGCAGGTGCACCGGGTCGGCGACGATCTCCGAGAAGATCCGCTCGTCGTCGAGCAGGGCCGGGATCGGGCCGGGCTCGCGGTGGTTGAAAGCGCGCATGGCGTTGAACAGGTGGGTGGCGGCCTGGGCGCCCGCGTCGATCCCCGCGGCGGTCTGCTCGTAGCTGGCGTTCGTGTGCCCGATCGAGGGGACCACGCCGCGCTGGTCGAGGAACTCGATGGCCTCGAGCGCGCCGTCGAGTTCGGGCGCGATGGTCACCATCTTGACCGCGCCGTTCCCGGCCTCGATGAGCTCGGTCAGCTCGGAGAGGTCGGGGTCGCGCAGGACTTCCACACGGTGGGCGCCGCACTTGGCCGCGGAGATATAGGGCCCCTCGTAGTGGACCCCGGCGAGCGTCCCGTCCGCGACCAGCGGCTTGAGCGCGCGGGTCGCGTCGAGCAGGAACCCGTGGGTGGAGGACACGAGCGAGGCGACGAGCGTGGTCGTGCCGCGGGAGGCGTGGAAGGCGGCGGCGCCGCGGGCGGAGTCCGGGTCGCCGTTCGCGAGCGAGAATCCCCCGCCGCCGTGGCAGTGGACGTCCACGAATCCGGGCAGGACCCACCCGGTGGGCTCGCCCTCGCGCTCCAGGATCCCCTCGAACCGGTCGCCGTCGACGATGAGGGTCCCGTTGACGATCCCGTCAGGAGTGACGATTCGGCCCACGGCCGGCAGCAAAACGCCGTCCACGGCGCTCCTTCCAATCGATCCGGCGTGTATGGGCCCACCCCGGTGCGGCACAATGATCGTGAGCGCACGAGCATGGCTTGAGCATGACCCGAGCGCCTACAGACGTACTTCGAACACTATCGTGCAGACCGCGGCCCGCCAGCCGCGATCCCGACCCGAGGAGCGACGTGGACCGCTATGCCCGGTGGAACACCCTGCTGGAGATCCTCGCAGAGACCGGTCGCATCACAGTGGAGGAAGCGGCCGACCGGCTCGGCGTCTCGCAGGCGACGATCCGCCGCGACTTCGACCAGCTCTCGCAGCAGCAGATGATCACGAGGACCCGCGGCGGCGCCGTCGCCGGCGGCATCTCCTACGACCTCCCGCTGCGCTACAAGACCGCGCGCCACGTGGAGGAGAAGCACCGCATCGGCACGGCCGCGGCGGGCCTGGTCAGCCCCGGCCAGGTGATCGCGCTGAACGGCGGCACGACCATCACCGAGGTGGCGCGGTCCTTGGCCACGCGCACCGACCTGGTCGCGACACCCGGCTCGACGGGCCTGACGATCGTCACGAACGCGCTCAACATCGCCAACGAGCTGATCGTCCGCCCGCACCTCAAGGTCGTCGTGGTCGGCGGCGTGGTCCGCCCCCAGTCCTACGAGTTGATCGGCCCGCTCGCCGCGCCGATCCTGCGCGAGATCACCCTCGACATCGCGTTCCTCGGCGTCGACGCCATCGACATGAAGCTCGGCGCGACCAGCCACCACGAGGGCGAGGCGGCGATAAACGCCCTCATGGCCGCCCGCGCGCGGAAAGTCGTCGTCATCGCCGACGGCTCCAAGATCGGCGGCCACGCCTTCGCCCGCATCTGCCCGACCGACCGCGTCCACACCCTCGTGACCGACAGCAACGCCCCGCCGGAGCAGCTGCGCGGCTTCGAAGAAGCGGGCATCCGCGTCATCGTCGTCTGACCCACGCATCGAGCCGCCGCGCCATGCGGATCCTTCCGGATCCGCGGCACGGCGGCACAGGTCGATCTGCGGTCACGCGGCGTCGAGGGCTTCGGTGATCTTGCGGGACATCGCGGCCATGGTCGGGCTCGGGGCGCCCTTGTGCGCCCGCGTCGCCGCCTCTACCGCGACCAAGATCGTGGCGCGGAAGTTCTCGGCTTCGTCCGCATCCTGCGCCGACAGGACCTTGACCGACTCGGTGAGCGCGGGCAGAACCTGGTCGGCGATCGCGGCCGTCGACTTGCCGGGGAACTTCAGCTCCTTGGCCTTCGCCTCGGCGATCACGTGCCCGACCACGCCGGTCGCAGCGGCGAGGGCGAGCGAACCGTCGGTGCCGATCTTGTGCGCCGACCCGGCGATGCCCGCGGACGACATGAGGGTGACGGCGCCGTAAGCGGCGATGCGGATGGTGGTCTTGTCCTGGGTGGAAAGGGCGATGGTCATGAGGTGCGCTCCTCAGCGATGTCGGTAGTGCGTTCCTTGTTGATGAAGCAACTATCGGCCCCCGCACTTGCACCGCCCTGACGCCGACCTGACACGCCCGCTGACACCGTGCTCCGCCGGAAAAACCGTTGCCGACCTGGGGTTACGCCCATACCGTTGCCGCATGACCGCCCCCGAAGCACTCGCCGAAATCGCGCGGCGCCACCGAATCGATCCCTCCGCCGTCTCGGCCGCACCGTTCCAAGCGTCGCGAACCGGGTCTACTTCCTCGGTGATCGCCTCGTCCTGCGGATCGCACGACCGGAAGCCGCCGACGACCTCCGCAAGGAGGCGATCGTGATCCCAGCGGCGGTGCGCGCCGGGGTGCGAACCCCCGAAATGGTCGACTTCGACGACGGCCGCGACGTGCTCGACACCCCGTACATGGTCCTCAGGCGGGCCATCGGCATCACCCCCGGCCTTCCCACCGAGCCCGGGGACGAGCGATGGCGAGCGGCCTACCGCGAACTCGGCGCCGAATTGGCCGCCCTGCACGCGAACATCGAGGCATTGCCGGAAGTTCCAGTCGACACCGCGGGCGATCCCCGCTCGGATGTCTCTCGACTGGCCGAAGCCGGATACATCGGCCCCGACCTCGCCGACTGGCTCACCGGCTGGTTCGACCGCCTCGAATCGCGTTGCCCCGCAAACACACCGGTCCGGATCATCCACGGCGACGCCAGCCCCACCAACCTGCTCGTCGATTCCGACTCCAAGCGGCTGACCGCGATCCTCGACTGGGGCGACGCCGCCTGGGCCGACCCGGCGACCGAGTTCGCCAAGCTTCCTTTGCGCGCAGTGCCATCGGTCCTCGAGGGCTACCTCGACGAACCCGATGAATCCGACGAGCACTGGACCGCCCGCATCCTCCGGCACCACCTGCACTGGGCAATCGGCCGCATCCCGACCCCACCGGACCCACAGGCCGCGCACTGGAGCGCCCAGCCCGGCAATCGCCTGTTGGAGATCATGCGCTTCCTCCACGCCGACCCACCGCACCCATGGCCGAGTCTCCGCTAACAACTCGTTTCGAGTTCGCGTGTGATGCTTCGTCGATTGTCGCGGGACGGGTCTTGGCTCACCGTCAGTGATCGTGTCGAGATTCCATGCCGTGGCGGATGAGTCCGATGAGGCGGCGTGCGTCGTCGGCTCTGTTGGCTGCGGTAGCGGCGGCGCTGGTCAGTGCCAGCACGTCGGAGACTGTGAGGTCTTCACGTATCGATCCTTGGGCGCGTGCGCGGTCGAATAGTTGATCGGCGGTGGCGCGGATCGAGGCGTGCCACCGGTCGAACAAGGCCGTGCGTCGATCGGTGTGCGGCCCGGTGCCGGTGAAGGCCAAGGCGCCCTTGGTTACGACATGCCCCGCCAAGGACTCCAGCCAGCCGAACAGGGCCTCGGCCGGATCGGGAGCGGCGGCGAGCGTCGCACCGAAGGCGCACAGTTCGGCGACCTCGCCTTCATAGACCGCGATCCCGATGACCATCACCGCCGATGACCGCGCGCCGGTTCGACGGGGTTTGAGGGTGACGCCGGGAAACCGATCACCGGTCATAGACTCGTGCCGATGAGCGAGCACACCGTCCTTGCCGACGGCGCGATCCTGCGCCGCGCCAATCCACTCGACCTGCCGGAAATCCTTCGGCGGATCCGCGACCTCGCGGAATACGAGCGCGAACCCGATGCGGTCGAGACGACCGTCGACGATCTCGACGCGGCCTTGTTCGGACCCGATCCCGCGGTCTTCGCTCACGTCGTCGAGGCCGGCGGCCGTATCGCGGGCATCGCCGTCTGGTTCCTCAACTTCTCGACCTGGACTGGAAAGCACGGCATCTACCTCGAAGACCTCTATGTCGACCCCGCTTCTCGCGGAGCCGGATACGGTGCGGCGCTCCTGCGCGAGCTCGCCCGCATATGCGAGGTGAACGGCTACCAGCGGATCGACTGGTCAGTGCTCAAATGGAACGCGCCTACTATCGGCTTCTACGACTCGCTCGGCGCAGTGCCCATGGACGAGTGGGTCGGCTATCGACTCAGCGACACCGCGCTGAAGGCTCTCAGCGACTAGCCACCTGACCACTCGCCGCACCGGCCGCCGCCCTGCCAGCGATGACGAGGTCGTCTCATTGCCGGATCCGACTTCGACTCTCATACCCAATGGGTCCTGGTTCAGGCATTCGATGGCAAGGCTGGCATGTCGACGATCCGGTTCTTGGACGGCTGAGGTTCAGGCGGCAGCGACGAGGAGGCAGCGACCTCCCGGGCTCGGATTTCGGCCCTTCGGTTGGATTGGGTTGTGGTTCAGGCAGTCAGCGACAACGGGGTGGTTGCGTCCTGGGCCTGGTCTTCGGCTTCGATGTCTCGGGGCTTGCGGTCAAGGCAGTCAGCGACAACGAGGTGGTGTCAACCCGGACGAGTTCTTCGGCCTGTGGGATCGATTGGGTTCTGGTTCAGGCGGGCAGCGACAAAGGGGTGTGTGGAGGGCTGGGCTCGCTCTTCGGCTATAGGCGGTGCCTGTTCCGGGTCCTTGCCGGGGCTGCTTTCTTCCCTGGGCATGGTGAGGGGCCCGAACCCTTGCGGGTGTCGGGCTGCGCTGCTGGTGTTGCGGCGCTTCCCCTCAGCAGTCGCCCGCTGAGGGCACAGTAAGAACGGTGGCTCCCCGTAGTCGACCTCCCGGGCCGGGCCAGCCATCACCTTCAGAGCCTTGGGTGCTTCGATCGGTTCGGAAGGCCTGGGGGCCTGGATGATCGGCGGCGGTGTCGCCTCGCTCGCCTGGCTTGCCGGGTTCGGTGTCGTGAACTTCGCTCGGCATTTCGCTCTCGCTGCCTTCATGGCTTTGAGGGCGCGGTCCCGGTCGATGGCCTCGGCCAGGGCATCGAGGTCGGGTTTCATGGTCTCGGACCATTCGGTCCGGTAGAGCCCGGTGGGGAACACGTCCCAGTCGGTGCCGTGGTGTTCAGCATCCATGTCGTGGTCGGTGCGCCAGTCGGAGCAGCCGCACCCGGTGTTGCCACCGGGGGCGCTCGCGATGCTGGAGGTGTGGTGGCCGTCGTGGTGGGTGATGATGGCTTGGCCGGGGCCGGTCTTCGTCACGGTCCAGCCGGTGGTGTGGATGCGGCCGTGGTGGAACCGGCAGAGCAGGATCAGGTTCTCCGCGATTGTGGGGCCGCCGTCGGCCCAGTGTTGGATGTGGTGGGCTTCGGTCCAGGCGACCGGGCGGGCGCACCCGGACCAGGCGCAACCTCCTGGCTGCTCAAGCTCCAGCTTCCTGCGCAGGGCCGTGTTCGGCAGGCGCAGGGCCCGGCCGAGTTCGACTGCTTCGCCTGTGGCGTAGTTGAACACCGAGGGGATCACCACGCCTTCGCAAGCCAGGAGGCGCGCCCTGGGAACCGAGATCGGGTCGCCTTCCAGTAGCGGGAGGCGGCCGGTGTCTTTGCCCTGCAACGTCTCGATATCGACCGTGAGGTCGAGGGTGGCGGTGTGCCCGTGTCTTGTTGCGGCTTGTGGGGAGGAACCGTAGCCGGCGAGGAGCTGGTGGAGGGCTTCGGCGTGCCGGTGCTCCTGGGGTGGGAGCAGGCCGTCGCTGTCTTGGTCTTCTTGCCGGGGTGGCGGGCAGGCGGTCTGCAGGTACTTGTCCAACAACCGGCCCGTGGTGTCGGAGAGTTCGGCGGAGAGGCTCCACATGCCGTTGTCTTGGGGCATCAGTTCGAGGCGCTGCAGGGACTGTGCGCCCAACTCGTCCAGCAGTTCGGTTTCTTCGGCGATGGAGGCCCAGAGCTCGTCGAGGTGGCGTTGCAGGTCTTTGAACGAAGCATGGGCGCAGTACTGGGCCACCATGGCTTCCGGTGTCGCGCACTGGACTGAAGCGTCGAAGGGGGAGGGGACTGGTGTCGTGAAGGGGGTGCGGGCGAACAGGCGCATGGCGGGGGTCTTGTCCAACTGGCGGACCGCGAAGGCGACCTGGTCGATCCGGGCTGTCCCTGTCGTAGCCGCTTCCGCGAGGAGACGGAACTTGCCTGAGAGTCTGGCGATGGCGGCGATGGATCCTGCGGTGTTGAACGTGAAGTCGAACTGCGACAGGAGCAGGTCCCGGAGGGCGGAGAACCCGAACTCGGACCGGTGCAGCCCAGAGGTCTTCATCTCGATCACCGCGGCGAGGACTGCCGCGTGCTGGGTGTTGATGAGAGAGGCGGCGTTGTCGAGGGTGGTGCGGATGGCTTGGGCCTGGGAGCGGCGGTCCGATGCGACCGGGGCGGTGACTGGGGCTGTGATCGGGGTGGTGGTGCAGTGGCTCATCGGGGTCTCGCCTCCCTTCCGCTGTTCTCGAATGATCTGGTTGTTTTCGCTTGTTTGTGCTGTATCAAGCATAGACCGGGCAGGGGTCGACTGTCATCACTCAATCGGGTGAATCATCGATGTTTGGGCAGGTCAATAGCACTGTCCCCCGGGGTCGGGCGTGTCGGCCAGCGCCCACAACCGACCCGACGCCCAGCGCCCCGACCCCCCGCGCTGCCTGGCGGCCGCACAACCCACCCCACCCTCCCAATCGCCCTTTTGTCGCCGCCCGCCTGAACCCCGACCACAACCAACCCTCAAGCCGGAATACCGGCCGAGGAGGTCCCCATCTCTTTGTCGCCGCCGCCTGAACCCCGACCACAACCAACCCTCAAGCCGGAGTACCGACCGAGGAAGTCCCCACCTCGTTGTCGCCGCCGCCTGAACCACACCCGCGAACGGAGCGGAACCTTCACGAGACCGCTCGGCGCCATACAGTCACGTGCGCCCCTCCTCTTCGAGCATCGCCGCCAGAACCACTGCGGTTCGGGCGACGGTCTGGTCGTTGTCGTCGGCCAATCCGTGCAGGAGGTCGAGCGCAATGGCGGTCGGTAGTTCGGTGAGGGCTTGGACCAGGCGCATTCGTACTGCGGAGTTCGTTGAAGACGCAGCGAGTTCGTTCGTCAAAGCGAGCTTGATCGAGTCCGCTCGTTCCGGGTCTTGCGCCAGCGCCCCAAGGGCTTCCGCCGCTTCGACGTCGTTCGTGCCCTCCACGACCATCGCGACGAGCACCGGTTCGGCCTCAGGCTTGCCGCGCGCGCCCAGGGCCAGCGCGGCGTGCCCGCGGACGTGCGGGTCCGGATCGGCGAGGGCGTCTCTGAGTGCTTGGGCTGCTTCGTCTCCGGGGATTTCAGCGAGGCCCCTGATCGCGCGGCGCCGCACGTCGACCTCCTCGGACTCCAAGCCGACGGCGAGGCTCGCGGCGACGTCGTCGTCCGCTCGGGCCAGGGCCCAGTGCAGGGCTCCGGCGACGTGCGGGTCGGATTCGTTGAGGATCGCCTCGGCCAGGACCGGCGCGGGCATGTCGGCCTCCGGGGACAGGACGGTCTGCTGTCGCCTTGCGGCGCTTGGGGAGCCGAGTCCGTGGAGGAGTTCGACGATCTGGAGTACCTCCTCCCAGCCGGAGGGCTCGGACGCGTCGACCGCGTGGAGCCGCTTGAGCAGCTCCCTCTCCCGGGCGAGGCGCCGTTCGGATTCGCGGATGAGGTCGCCGATCAGCGCGGAAGGGGCGAACCCCGGGTCGTCGAGGACCTGGCCGATCTGGCGCAGCGACAGGCCCAGGGTCCGCAGGCTCTCCACGTGGAAGATCCGGCGAATGTCCGCGTCGGCGTATTCGCGGTACCCGCCGACGGTGCGGCCGGTCGGGCGCACCAGTCCGAGGGACTCGTAGTGCCGGAGCATCCGGGCGCTCACCCCCGAGCGGCGCGCGACCTCACCGATGAGCATGGCGCTCAAGCCTCCGGGCCGAGCGCGAAGATCCGCTTGGCTTCGTTGACGGCGGGTTCGAACGCGGCGTCCGGGTCCTGGAGGAGCCGGTGCGTGGCGGTCGCGTGCGCGGCGACGACCGGGTCGTCGCTCGCCATGGCCGCCTGCAGGATCGGTTCGACCGTTTCGCCTAGCGCGACAAGGGCACGGCTGAGGCTGCGTTGCACTTGTCGTTCGCCGCGGCCGAGTTGTGCGGCCAGTTCCACGGCCAGGTCCTGCTCCTGTCCTTCCGGGACGAGGGCGACGGCGGCGCGCCATGCGGCCCGGGCGACTTCGTCGTCGCTGTCGCGCAGGAGGGGCCGCGTGATCGCGGGCCAGGCGCGGGTGTCCCCGATCTTGGAGAGCGTGTGCAGGGCCTGGCTCCGGGCCTGCGGGTTCGCCGAGTCGAGTTCGGCGAGGAGCCGCGGGACGGTGAGGTCGGCGGGGAGCCGGGTCAGCGCCCACGTGAGCATGTCGCGCACGTAGAAGTCCGGTTCGATGGCGCAATGGGCCACGAGGGCGTCGAGCATCGCCGGATCGGGGTCCGAGCCGATCGCGAGCGCGGCCTTGAGCCGCGTCGACGAGTCGGCGGCGGCCAGGCGTGTGGCCTGGGCGTTCGTGCGTTCCGTGTTGATGGGAACCACCTCCGCCACCCAGTCTCGACCTTGACACCGTGTCAATGTCAAGCGAACGGGGAGAACGAAGCGGCCGGTCGCCGCAAGGGCGACCGGCCGCTCAGCGAAGTGCTGTCAGCGCTGCGACGTCGCCGCGTCAGGCAGCGTCGGTTCGAACAGGCCGGTTCCTTCAGCGGAGTCGGTCGGTTCGAAGGGGCGCATTTCCTGCGTGTAGATCCCGTTGTCGGGCTCGACCTGCTCCTTCGGGCGTCCCAGCCGGTCGAGCGCGAAGGAGACGAAGAGGGCGACCAGGAGGACGCCCGCGAAGATCGCCTGCGAGTAGTCGGCCTGCCAGGAGTCCTCGCCCGCGTCGAGCACGGCCTGGTCCCAGAGGATCAGGCCCGCCCACACCGCGATCGTGGCGAAGACGGCGCCGAAGACGCCGCCGCGGCGGCCCCACAGGCTCGTTCCGGCCAGGAGCGCGATGGCGAATGCGAGGAGCTGCGGTTCGACCGCGGTCGGGTAGACGCCGTACGGGCCGAAGTTGACGGTGTTCGCGCCCTCGATCGGGCCGAGGGCGTACATGTACGTGACATAGCCCGCGGCCGCGGCGAGGAGCATCGACAGGATCGTGCCGCCCAGCAGGAGGAACACCGACGAAGCGGCACGCTCGCCCTCGCCGTCGGCGAGGCGCTTGACGGCGCTGAAGCCGTCGCGCATGCCCGGGGCGAGGCCGATGAAGCCGCCCGCGATCGCGAGGACGGCCGCGCCGCCGAAGACGTACAGGCCGTTCGGCGGGCCGGGCAGGGTGTAGGTCCCGGGGTCGGCCAGGCGGTCGGTGACCGGGAGGGCCGCGATGACGAGCACGCCGATCGCCAGGCCCGAGAACCAGGCCGGGACGCGGAAGGCGACGACGAGCAGGACGTAGAGCAGTCCGGCCACCACCGCCGCGCCCGCCACGTAGCCCATGTAGATCCACACGTTCGTCTCGAACGGGGTGGCCACGGTGATCGCGAACGCCAGCGCCGGGACCGCCAGGTTCACCGCCCCCAGACGCAGCGACATTCCGATGGCCAAGGCCGTCAAGAGGATCGGGGCGAGGTAGAGGGCGTGCCGGCTGAGTGCGTCCATGAGGCCGTCGAACTCGTCGCCGAACAGCTCGTTCTCGCGGCGGTAGAGCAGGAACAGCGCGTTCAGGGTCAGGAGCAGCAGGATCGCCTCCCAGATGAACTGGAAGGCCATCCGGTCGCGCTTCGGGGACGGTTCGGCGGGTTCGGCGACTTCTAGGACTTGGCCCGCGAACGGGTCGACGGGGGCGCCGTCGGCGGTCCTGGGGTGGTCGGCGGCGGGGGCGGGCGAGATGTCGAGTTGGCGGGTCTCGTCGAGTGCGGGCTCGTCGCGGTCAGGGGGTACGTAGGTCATTGAGGTGTCCTTTATGGGGGATGGGGATCACGTCGGTCAGCGTCCGTGGCGCGGGGCGCCGTACCCGTCGCGCGGCGCGTCGCGCAGGTCGTCGAAGACCCCCGAGGCGCCGAAGGGATCGGCGCCCGCGCCCTGCTTGGGGATGCCGCCGGTGGTCCTGAACCCGCCGGTGTCGGTCCACGGGTCGCCCGAGCCCAGCCCGGCGAAGTCCTCGTCGTAGTCCTCGGTCCGGTCCCGCTCGCCGGGCTGCGGGTCGTCGTCGTGCAGGTCCGCGAGCGACCCGGCACGGCGGGTGGAGGCCCGCTCCGACTCGTCCACCGTGTTCATCGCCTCGACGAGGCGCGTCACGAGGAATCCGGCGACGATGGCGCCCAATGCGATCCAGCTCGGGTCGAAACCCCAGCCCCGCCCCTCGGCCAGCCACATCAGGGCCAGCACCAGCGTCGCGGCGAACACCGTGCCGCACACGCCGCCGCGGCGGCCGATGAGGCTCGTCCCGCCCAGCAGCGCCGCGCCGAGCGCGACCACCGTCAGCAGGATCGGGTCCGGCAGCGCCGCGGCCCCGCCCTCGGGCACCGCGGTCCACGCGGACACCACACCGGCTGCGCCGGCCAGCGTCGAGGAGAGCAGGATCCCGACGAACACGAGCCCGCCGCGTCCATGCCGCTCCCCCACCGGGGTCTGGCGAATCGGCGCCAACCGGGTGCGAACGCCGGAGAACGCGCCGACCAGGCCGAAGAACAGCGACACGCCCGTCGCGGCCCCGAGGGCCGCGAGGACGCCGGTGCCCGGCAGTTCGGAGAGCATGAACGACGAAGGGTCGCCGGCGGTCCCGGCCCACAGGCCGATCGCGCCGCCGACAGCGCCGCTCGCGGCCCAACCGGGCGCGCGCAGCCATGCCGTCAGCGTCGCCAGCACGATCCCGACGAACGCCGCGACGCCCAGGCCCACGCCCAGCGCCATCGCCGAACCGGAACCGGAGGCGTCCACGAACATCCACGCCGAGAACAACGCGATCGGGCCGACGGCCAGATTCACCGCGCCGACGCGCAAGGAGACGGCCATCGCCGACGTCAACATGATGATCGGAGCCAGAGCCGCGAACAGGCCGGTCCACGAACCCTCGGCGAACGGCCCGCCCGAAGACGTGGTCAAGGCGAACAGCACGCCGCCGGCCAGCAGCAGCAGGCCGATCTCCCAGACCACGTGCACGGCCATACGGTCAGACGGGGCATCGTCGTCGCCCGATGGCGCCGACCTCCCTGCGTCAGTTCTGATCAGAGTCGTCGAATCGCGATCGTCGCTTCGACTGTTACTTCCACTCGGGGAGTCAAACTTCATGGGGCGCACCTCTAAACGCGCGAACATATTGGGGATATGGGGGATGGGTCGAGCAATCGGGGTCGGTCGGTCAGGGACGGGTCGGCTCCTCGTCGTCCCTCTTATCGAGCGGCTCGTCGTCCTGCGGGGGAATGCGGCAGGAATGCTCGAGCCAGAGCGCGGCCGCGGTGAGCGCGGCGCACGCGATAGTGCCGAGAACCGACTCGGGAAGGTCGTCAGCCGCAGCGGTGAGGCGCCCGGACTGGACCGCGAGCCACACGGTGAAACCCAGATAGGCGCCGAAGAAGGCGGAACCGGCGATCGCGGCGGCTTTCGCCAGCACCGCGAAACGGGCGATCTGGAGCGCGTGCTCCGGACCTTCCAACCTGCCGGGGACTCGGGTGGGGACCCGTCCGCCGGCACTCGCCGCCTGCACCTGCCTTCTGGTGGGGCGCAGGGTCTTCCGGGTGGTCCAGGCCAACCATGCCAGCAGCGCCGCCAGCACGAAGATGACCACCGAGTTGTGCCAGGCCAGTTCGGGGGCCTGCTGGTAGTACCGGGCGGCGAGCAGCATCGTCAGCGCGGCACCGGCCAAACCGACCACCGCGAGGGTGGACGGGGCGGTCGGCCGCAGACTCGGTCGGGGACCGTGCTCGTCGTCACTACTCATGATGCTTCGACCATATCGGGTGGAGCCGCCGCAGTGCGCGCGCGTCCGCCGAGACGGACTCATCGCGTAGCAGCTCCCTCACCCGACCCCTCCCCGGAAGCTCCGCGTCACGGTCGATCGCGAACCACGGGACCAGCACGAACGCCCGCAGATGCGCCAGCGGGTGCGGCAGCGTCAAACGGGGCTCGTCGCTGAGCACATGCGCGCCGTCCTCGTCGTAGACGGCGATCAGGTCGACGTCGAGCGTGCGCGGACCGTACGGACGCTCGGGGTCGCGCACGCGCCCGGCCTCTTCCTCGAGGCGCTGGCCGAGGGCGAGCCAGTCCTCGGCGCTGCGTTCGGGGTCGTCGGCGATGACGGCGATGTTGTAGTACGTGGGCTGCTCGTCGTCGCCGCCCCAGGGCGTGGTCTCGTAGACCTCGGAGACGGCGACGGGGTTCACCGCGTCGATGGCGGCGGTGAGGGCGGCCTCGCGGTCGCCGAGGTTGGAGCCCATGCTGAATACGACGCGTGTCATCTGCTCGCCCTTTCGATCGTGACGGAGACGTCCGCGAAGTGCTGGGCGATGGGCGCCTGCGGCTTGTGGACGGTGACGACGACCGAGGCGACGCGTTCGAGGGCGAGGCAGGCGTCGGCGAGGCGCTCGGCGAGCGTCTCGATGAGGTTGACCGGCTCGCCGGCCACGATGTCGGCCAAGGCGTCGGCGAGCGCGCCGTAGTCGACGGTGTGCTTGAGGTCGTCGCTGGCGGCGGCTTCGGCGGTCGAGGTCCGCAGGGAGACGTCGATGATGAAGTCCTGCCCGGCTTCCCGTTCGTGGTCGAACACGCCGTGGCGCCCGTGCACCCGCAGGCCGGACAAGGTGATCAGGTCGGTATCCACGCGCCGAGCCTACTCGAACGGGAGGGTTCGTCGAGGAAGGTCGATCCGCGGGCTATTCGGCCTCGGGCGCCGTCGCTTCGGCCGCTGCGCGTTTCGCCGCGCCGCGGTTGCGGAAGACCGCCCAAGTCGCGACCGCGAGCACCGCCCCCGCGAGGAGGATCGGCAGGAGCCGCAGATTCGCGTCCAGCCAGGAGAGCAGTTCCCGGTACTCGGCGTTCGGATCCACCAGCAGCACCACCGCGACCGCCGCGGCGATCACGCCCGCACCCGTGAACAGACCGGACTTCCACCAGATCCCGAGGCTGAGCCGGCGACCGAGAACCCCGGCCGCGTCGATGATGCGCTTGGCGCGCAGGACCCGGATGGTGCCCAGCAGATAAGCCAGGCGCAGCACCTGCGCGCCGCCCGCGGCCACCACGAGGCTGAACAACGTCAACGCGCACACCGCGAGCATCCACTTGTGCCGCCACAGCCATTCCCGCTTGTGCTCCGCGGCCAGCAGCAGGACCACCGACTCGAACCACAGCACCGCTCCCGCGACCCAGCCGATGACCTTCCCGGTGAAAGCCAGGTCGCCCTCGCCCCAAACGGTCAGGAACACGGCGGGAATCGAGGCGCACACCGCGACGATCACCGGGATGCGCAGCTTGAACTGAAGGAACCGGGCGAACACGGTGAGCTTGTCGGGACGCCCAGGGGGCAAAGGGGTCACCGCTCCAATCTACGGAAGCACTGCCCGTGACGGTGTCCTGGACCGAACCGCCAGAACTCCCAAGGGCTCGTAATCGAACGATGCGTTAAACTCGGGCACTGCCGCCCCCGTAGCTCAGGGGATAGAGCGTCGGTTTCCTAAACCGTGCGTCGCAGGTTCGAATCCTGCCGGGGGCACCAGTGTGATGTCTCAGGACATCGGAAACAGGTCGAACCTGCAAAGGTTCGGCCTGTTTTGCTATGCAGGT
>NZ_JBHRWO010000006.1:0-262986 GCF_042647865.1 Glycomyces rhizosphaerae | reverse complement strand
GCACCCTCCAAAACGACGCACACCAACGGCAAGCCCACACGCTCGCGGCTTGACAAACATAAGGGAACCTATGGGCCGAAGAGGGCGCCCACATCGGACTTTTTTCCGATTCTGAGGCGACGATAGTCATGCTTTCGGCCGCCGCGACTACGACTCTCGACGTATACGTCGAGCTCGGCAGCGACGGCGGCCGGGCCGGAGCGCGCGGCATCGAGGCGGCGCTCGCGGTCGCCGCCCGTGTCGCCGCCGCCCCGAATCTGCGTCTTGCGGGCGTGGCCGGATACGAGGGCGCGGTGGCCGCCGGGACCGACGCGGCCGATCTGGCCGCCGTCGACGACTACCTCGGCGACCTCGCGACCCTGTTCGCCGCCTTGGACTTCGAGACCGACCGGCCGGTGATCACCGCGGGCGGCAGCGCCTACTTCGACCGGGTCGCGGCGGTCCTCGGTCCGCTCGCCGGGGAGGCCGAGGTGCTCCTGCGCTCGGGCTCGTACCTCATCCACGACCACGGTTTCTACGCCCGGATGACCCCCGCCGCCCGCGGCGGCGACGGACCCGAACTGGTTGCGGCCCTTGAGGCCCGCGCCCGCGTGCTGTCCCGCCCCGAGCCCGGGCTGGCGATCCTCGACGGCGGCCGGCGCGACTTCCCGTTCGACCAGGACCTCCCGATCCCCTTGGGGGCCGACAGTCCTCCAGGAGTCCCGCGAGCGGGTCTCGGGGAAGCGCGGTGTCCGCAGATCAGCGATCAGCACCTCTTCCTCACCGGCGCACTGGAAGACCTGGAGGTCGGTGACGTCGTACGGCTCGGCCTGTCCCATCCGTGCACGAGCTTCGACAAGTGGCGGCTCATACCCGTCGTCGACGATGCCACCGGGCTCGTGGTCGACGCCGTCCACACCTTCTTCTAGGCGCGCAGCAGATCGCGAAGCGTCTCGACCGCGGGGCGGTTGCCAGGGAGCCACGGCACCGAGTCGAGTTCGTCGGGGGCGAGCCAGCGCAGCTCCGCGTGCTCCTTCGCGTGCGGCTCGCCGCCGAGCAGTTCCGCGAAGTAGACCCGCAGCAGGTACCTGCCGCCGCCGGTGGCGAGGTCGCCGCCGACGCGTTCGCCGACCGCGATCTCGACGCCGAGTTCCTCGCGGCATTCGCGGCACAGCGCTTCGGCCTCGGTCTCATCGGGTTCGACCTTGCCGCCGGGGAACTCCCAGAGCCCGGCGAGTTCGGGCGGGTAGGCGCGGGCCGCGGCGAGGATGCGGTGCCCGGCGCGGATCGCGGCGCCGACGACGATCTTCGGCTCAGGGCGGGGTTCGTTCACCGCAAGAGTTTATCGGCGGGTCGGCCCGTCTCGGGCTCGCCACCGTTGCCGGTTCGAGGGCGTTTCGTTATCCTTCGCGCGGCAGATCACGAGCTGTGATCACTAGTGAGCAACCTGTTGCTCATACGTTCGGATGATGCGGCGTAGACCCTACGGTCAGGAATCGTGTCCACCAGCATAGAACCAGACAAGAACTGTCCCGCTAAATCCGATATTCCCGATTAATCCCATTTGCCGCCCTGGACAGAAACTGGGAGACGCGCAAGACTCGGTTCAGAAACGATAAAGATCCGGCGACAATTCAGACACGAACGCCCCCGTGTCCGGAGAAGCCGAATCAGACCAAACCTTACTGATCGTTCGCAGCCCTGCTCAGGCAGGGCACCGTTTTGCCGGGCGCGGCGGTCTTGAAAGAGGCGACGACGAATGGCGATGGTGCCATGGGGAGAACGGAGCAAGACGACAACGTGCTGCTGGACGCACTGAGGGAGCTCAATGGTTGGGTAGCGGACGACGGCCGCCTCTCGCGGTCGCTGCCGCTCGACGATTCCCAGCACGCGGAGCTCGCCGAACACATCAAGATCTTCGCTGACACGCTCGGCGTCATGCCGGACGTGTCGCGCACCGACGAGGCGACGCTCATCGTGCTCGCCCGCGAGGGCGGATTCAGCCTCACCGACGTGACCTTCGCCGGCCGCGTCGAAACCGCCTACATCACCATCGCCGGCGAACTGACCGCCCAAGAGGACGCGAACCTCTCCAAGAGCCGCTTCCGCTGGCTCCGACGGGGCGAATGACACGAACGAACACGGCGGATCGCCAGGGACCCCACCCCCCGGCGGTCCGCCGAAGCCGTGCCCGGGGAAAGGCGCCTGTCACGCGGACGCGATGGCCTCCGGATCGGGGCCTTGCGCGGACCGCGCCCCGTCCACCGGAATCACCGCACCGCTGATGAACGACGCCCGCTCCGAGAGCAGGAACGCGACCGCGTCGGCGACCTCGCCCGCCTCGCCCGCCCGCCCGAGCGGATGCAGGTCCCGCATCGACTGCTCGACGCGTGCGTACGCCGCCGCGCCGGCGTCCTCCAGTGCCCTGAGCCGCTCGGTCGCGACCGACCCCAGGGCCAGCGCGTTCACGCGCACGCCCCAGGGTCCGTAGTCGACCGCGAGCGCCCGCGTGAGGCCCTCGATCGCGGCCTTCGCAGTGGCGTAGGGGAGTGCCCCGCGCACCGCCCGCTGCGCCTGGTGGGAGGAGAGGTTGACGATGCTCCCGGCGATGCCCTGGGCGCGGAACGCTGCGACAGCGGCGGCCGCCCCCGCAAGGCACGGCTGGAGGTTGAGTCGGATCAGCTCCGCTACCGCCGCGCCACCCGCCTCATGGAGCCAGGCGTCGCGGAACACCGCGGCGTTGTTGACCCAGCCGGTCAGCACCCCGAGGGATTCGGCCGCGGTGACGGCCCGGGCGGCGACGGCGTCGTCGCCCGCGTCGCCCACGATCACCCAGGCCCGGCTCTCGCCGATCGGCGCGTCCAGCCATGCGAGCGCCTCGTCGCGCAGTTCCACGACGACGACCGCCCGGTCCTCATCGAGCAGCCGCTCGATGATCGCTCTCCCGATGCCCTGCCCGCCGCCGGTCACGACCGTGACTTCGCGCTGCCTTGGCTCACGCTGCATCGTCCACCTCCGAGTCGGCGCCGCGCGCTGCGGCGTCAGACCTCTTAGTGCTCAGGGAATGCCGTGTTTAAACCCGGCCGGAGCCGGGCGCTCGTTCACTCGGTCCAAGGGATGAAGTCGGACCGGCCTTCCCAGGTGCCGTGCTCGGACAGCGGGCGGAAGCGCATCGTCGTGAACTCGCGGTGGAAGTCCCGCCGTTCCCGCTCCGCCATCGCCTTGCTGTGGCGGCGTGCGGCATCGCCCTCGTCGCGCCCGAAGACCATGCCCGTCATCGCGCGTGCGCTCTTCCAGACCGAGAACGTCACGATCGTGCGCGGCGGCCGCATCGCCGCCAGCGCCAGCGTCGTCTCGGGGTGGTCGCGCACCTGGCGTTCGACGGGCCTGCCCCAGTGCAGGAACCGCGGCAGCTCGGGCAGCCGCATCCGGGCCAGCGTCACCGCGACCACGGGCGCATCGGGCACCGAACGCTCGGCCTCCACAGGAAGGTGGGCCAGCGCCCCCACCTCGCCCCAGCGGCGCTGGAACGCCAACCGCACATGCCATCCCGCGCCGAGCCCGCGGCCGAAGCGGTGCTCAGCGAGGAACGCCTCGAGGGACGCTTCGTCGGCCCACTCGGCGAACACGGCGAGACGCCGAATCTGCATGCGATCGGGGGACACCACCGGTGCGCCCAGCCGCATGCCCGCGAGCACTTCGAGGTGGCGCAGCCCCGGTGCCGAAGGCGGGCGCAGCAGCGCACCGGCCGCGTCGCGCAGCGGCATCCGCGCGAGATGGAACGAGTGAATGCTCATACGTGCGATCCAACCCGAGATCGCGCCCGAATGCACGCTCGGGAACCGCCGGGAAGGGCCTGGTTACACGTTGAAGCGGAACTCCACCACGTCGCCGTCGGCCATGACGTAGTCCTTGCCCTCCATGCGGACCTTCCCGGCGGCCTTGGCCGCCTGCATGGTCCGGGCCTCCATGAGGTCGTCGAAGGAGACGATCTCGGCTTTGATGAAGCCGCGCTGGAAGTCGGTGTGGATCTCGCCGGCCGCCTCGGGCGCGGTCGCGCCCTGCGGGATCGTCCACGCCCGGGTCTCTTTCGGCCCGGCCGTCAGGTAGGTCTGGAGGCCGAGCGTGTGGAAGCCGACGCTCGCGAGGCGGTCCAGGCCGGGCTCGCTCTGGCCGGTGGACTCCAGCATCTCGCGGGCCTCGTCGGGCTCCAGGTCGACCAGCTCGGACTCGAACTTGGCGTCCAGGAGCACCGCGTCGGCCGGCGCGACCAGGTCGCGCAGCTTGGCGGCGAGCGCTTCGTCGCCGACCTGGCCCTCGTCGACGTTGAACACGTAGATGAACGGCTTGGCCGTCAGCAGGTGCAGGTCGTAGAGGTGTTCGGTGTCGAGGCCGGCGGCGAACACGGTCTTGCCGCCGTCGAGGACCTCCTGGGCCTGCTTGACCGCGGCCACCTTCGGGGCCTTGGTCTTGTCCATGCGCGCTTCCTTCTCGAGGCGCGGGAGGACGTTCTCGATGGTCTGGAGGTCCGCCAGGATCAGCTCGGTGTTGATGGTCTCGATGTCGTCGATCGGCGAGACGCGGCCGTCGACGTGGGTGACGTTGCCGTCTTCGAAGACCCGCACGACCTGCGCGATGGCCGAGCATTCGCGGATGTTGGACAGGAACTTGTTGCCCTTGCCCGCGCCTTCGGAGGCGCCCTTGACCAGGCCCGCGATGTCGACGAAGGTCACGGTCGCGGGGAGGATCCTCTCCGAGCCGTAGATCTCGGCCAGCTTCGGGAGCCGGGCGTCGGGGACGGCGACCACGCCGACGTTCGGCTCGATGGTCGCGAACGGGTAGTTCGCCGCGAGGATCTCCGAGCGGGTCAGCGCGTTGAACAGCGTGCTCTTGCCGACGTTGGGCAGGCCGACGATACCGATGCTGAGTTTCACGAGGCCCAAGTCTAGGCGGGCCCTTGCGGGCCCGCCCAAGCGCGGCGGTGAGGCGGTGGCCTCAGGCCGCTGCTGTGCGGCTACTGCTGCGTGAACTCGATTGACCAGTCGCCTTCTGCGATGACGTCCATGTAGTAATCGCCGTCGAGCCCATAGACGTAGGTGGAGCCCTCGACTTCGGTGCCGATCTCGTTCACGATCACGTGCCAGTCCAGCGCGTCGTTCTTGTTGGAGAGGTCCGCGATGAAGTTGGTTTCGATGTCGAGCAAGGCATTGCCGGTAACGCTGTAGGTCACCAGGTAGTCGCCCTTGAGCTGAGTGGTTTCCGTTGTCATGGTTCCTGAACCAGTGAAGGTGTAGCTGAGGTCTTCGCCGCTGCCCTCGACTTCGCTGGTGGTGGTCTCTTCGGCCGAGGTCGCCTCTTCCTCGGTGGTGGTCTCTTCGGCCGAGGTCGTCTCTTCCTCGGTGGTGGTCTCCTCAGCGCTGGTCGTCTCCTCCTCGGGAGTCGTCTCCTCGGCGCTGGTCGTTTCCTCGGCGCTGGTCGTCTCCTCGGCGCTGGTCGTCTCCTCCTCGGGAGTCGTCTCCTCGGCGCTGGTCGTTTCCTCGGCGCTGGTCGTCTCCTCAGCGCTGGTCGTCTCCTCCTCGGGAGTCGTTTCCTCGGCGCTGGTCGGGTCTTCGCGGGCGGTGGCGCTGTCGCTGCCGTCACCTTCTGTACCACATGCGGCCAGGAGTACCACTCCAAGCATCACCGCGATGAGGAAGCTGAGGCCTGAGCGGGCCGAGCTGAGCATGTGATCCATTTCCGCCCCTTTCGGTCACGTCATGCGATCACCGACCTGTAGTCAAACACGGACCGCTCTGGAGGAGACCGAACTCCGGGTTTATCGTGAGAATCACTCGGAATTCGTGTACGCATCCGTTCAGGCTGCCAGCAGCCCGATCCCGAGGGTCACGACGCCGAGCGCGAGGCTCGCGGCGCCGAGGTACAGGATCGCGATGGCCTTGTTGGGTTCGGTGCGGCCCTGGCCTGCCATGGCGGCGAAGAACCCGCCGGACATGAGGATTGCGGCCAGTGGCACTCCGGCGCGGGCGATCCAGCCCCAGAACCCGGTGAGGGCCGTCGCGTCGGCGAGGACGAGGCCGATGAGGCTGAGGATGACCAGGACGCCCGCGTGGCCGTGCCCGGCCCGTGAGAACGACTTCTGGAACTCGGTGAGGGGCACCTTGCCGCTGGTGACCTTGACCAGGAAGGTGCCGCCGAATTCGATGGTGACGATGGTGAGCAGGACGATTCCGGCAATGCTGCGGGACGCGTCGCTCAGTGCGAAAGTGGACTCGAACATCAGGGGCATCCAATCGTGTGTGGCTCTGAGGTCCAAGGTACGCACCGGTCTTGACAGTGTCAAGTTATTCGAGAAATTGACGCCAGTGGTGTTTGACACTGTCAAGATCCGCGCTACAGTGGCTCTCGTGACCGATCGCTACCACCACGGCGACCTGCGCCGGGCCCTCATCGATGCCGCCGTCGAGGCCATCGCCGAATCGGGGCCGAGCGCCCTGAGCCTGCGCGCCGTCGCCAAGAAGGCCGGCGTCTCGCACGCCGCCCCGGCTCACCACTTCGGCGACAAGGCCGGGCTCTTGACCGCCGTCGCGGCCCAGGGCTACGACCGCTTCGCGGACGCACTGGACAGGGCGTGGGAGGCGACCGGCGACTTCGTCGAGGTCGGTGTCGCATACGTGCGCTTCGCCATCGACAACAAGGCGTATTTCGAGACCATGTTCCGACCCGAACTGCTCCATGAGGACGACCCCGATCTGCAACGCGCCGAAGCGCGTTCGAACGCCGCGCTCGTCCGCGGGTCGGGTGAGCCGAAGCCGGGCCCGGACGGGAAGGCGCCGGCGTTCAACGCGGGAGCGCTGGGCGCGTGGTCGCTCGTCCACGGTTTCGCCGGGCTCCTCATGGGAGGGAACTTCCCGCCCGCGGTGGTCGCCGACCCCGAAGGCGCGCTGAGGGAGATCGCGAGGCAGACCCGCTTCGGCGAGGGCTGACCTCCGCAGCGCACCCCGGGCCGCATTGACTTGCGGCTCACAAATAGGTTGTGCACAACTTAGTTGTGCGCTATGTTCATGGGCATGGACGAGACACCACGACTCCGGGAGCAGGCCTGCTTCGCGCTGTACACCGCCTCGCGGGCGGTCATCGGCCTGTACCGGCCGATGCTCGACCGGCTCGGGATCACGTACCCGCAGTACCTGGTCCTCATGGCGCTGTGGGAGAACGACGGTCTCACGGTGAGTGCGCTCGGCGACGCCCTCCAGCTCGACTCGGGCACCGTCTCACCGCTCCTCAAGCGACTCGAGGCCGCCGGGTTCGTCGAGCGCCGCCGCGAATCGGGCGATGAACGCGTCGTCACCGTGCACCTCACCGAGGCCGGCGCGACGCTCGAGCGCGAGGGCTGCGAGATCGCCAAGACCGTCGGCTCGTCCACCGACATGCCCCACGAAGAGCTGTACGCCCTGCGCGACAAGCTCAACGAATTCACCGCATCCCTCCGTGAACACCACGCCGCGGAATAGCGGCCATCCCAACCAAGAAGGAGACACCATGAAGGCGCTTTACACTGCCCACGCAGTCTCGACCGGCGACGGCCGCAACGGCCACGTCGCGGGCGGCGACGGCCTCATCGACTTCGACGTCCGGATGCCGCCCGAGCTCGGCGGCCCCGGCGGCGCCCCCAACCCGGAGCTGCTGTTCGCCGCCGGTTACGCGGCCTGTTTCCACTCCGCGCTCCAGTCCATCGCCCGCGCGGCGAAGGTCGACCTCGGCGCTTCGAGCGTCGAGGCCAGTGTCGGCATCGGCAAGCTCGACGGCGGCGACGGCTTCGGCCTGAACGCGGTCCTCGAGGTCTCCATCCCCGGCGCTCCCCGCGACATCGCGGAAGGCCTCGTGGCCAAGGCCCACGAGTACTGCCCGTACTCGAACGCGACCCGCGGCAACATCGACGTCGAGATCGACCTGGTCCAGGCGGCGGGCGAGTAGCAGCACCACACGTTTGAAGGGCGGCCGTCGCAATGCGACGGCCGCCCTTCAAACGCGAACTCGGCGTTTCGCGGCGCTAGCCTTCAAAACGGACATTCACAGCGCCCCCGACAACAACCCTGACTCGGGGGTGCGACAGTCTTCCGCCTAGGCCGTCCTGTCCTTGCGGAAGATCTTGCGGCCCAACCACACCAGCGGGTCGTAGCGGTCGCCGGCGACGCGTTCCTTCATCGGGATGATCGCGTTGTCGGTGATCTTGATGTGCTCGGGGCAGACCTCGGTGCAGCACTTCGTGATGTTGCACAGGCCGAGGCCCTGGTCGTCCTGGGCCTCCTCGCGGCGGTCGTCGCGTGCGTCGAGCGGGTGCATGTCGAGCTCGGCGGCCCGGATGAACAGGCGCGGGCCCGAGAACGGCGGCTTGTTCTCCTCGTGGTCGCGCACCACGTGGCAGGTGTTCTGGCACAGGAAGCACTCGATGCACTTCCTGAACTCCTGGCTGCGCTCCACGTCGACCTGCTGCATCCGGTACTCGCCGGGCTTCAGGTCCTCCGGCGGCGCGAACGCCGGCATGCTCCGCGCCTTCTGGTAGTTGAAGGACACGTCGGTGACGAGGTCGCGCACGACGGGGAAGGTCCGCAGGGGCGTGATCGTCACCGGCTCGTCATCGGCGAAGAGGTTCATGCGGGTCATGCACATCAGCCGCGGCATGCCGTTCACCTCGGCCGAGCACGAACCGCACTTGCCGGCCTTGCAGTTCCACCGCACGGCCAGGTCCGGCGCCTGCTCGGCCTGGATGCGGTGCACCACGTCGAGGATCACCTCGCCCTCGTTCACCTCGACGTCGAACTCGGCGAAGTCGCCGCCGTCGGCGTCGCCCCGCCATACCCGGAAGGTCCGCTCGTTCATCGGCCCTCCTCCTGTTCTGTCGACGAGGACTGGTACTCCTCGGGGGTCATGTACTTGGAGAGTTCCGTGGTCTCGAACAGGCCCAGCAGTCCGGGCGTCATGGTCGGGACCGCCTGGCGCGTCAGACGCACGTCCTCACCGTCCAATGAGGCCACCAGGTTCACCTTGCGCCACTCCGGGTTCATGCCCGGCGCGTCTTCGCGGGTGTGCCCGCCGCGGGACTCGTCCCGCTCCAGCGCGGCCATCGCGGTCGCGACCGAGCAGACGTACATGTTCCGCAGGTCCAGCGCCAGGTGCCAGCCGGGGTTGTAGGCTCGGCCGCCGCCCGCGCTGACGTTCGCGATGCGCTCCTTGAGGGTCGCCAGCTCGGTCAGGGCTTCTTCGAGCTCGCCCGCCTTGCGGATGATGCCCACGAGGCGGCCGTTGATCGCCTGCATCGCGTTCTGCAGCGCGTACGGGTTCTCGCCGTCGTTCCCGAAGGGCCGCAAGGCCTCCTCGGCCGCCGCCGCGATCTCCGCGTCCGTCAGCTTCGGCGGCTCCGAGGCCGAGGCGTGCTCGGCGGCGTACTCGCCCGCGCGCTTGCCGAACACCAGAAGGTCCGAGAGCGAGTTCCCGCCGAGCCGGTTCGAGCCGTGCATGCCGCCCGAGACCTCACCGGCCGCGAACAGGCCCGCGACCGCCGAAGCGGTCGTGTCGGCGTCGACCTCGATGCCGCCCATGATGTAGTGGCAGGTCGGGCCCACCTCCATCGGCTCGGCCGTGATGTCCACATCGGCCAGTTCCTTGAACTGGTGGTACATCGACGGGAGCTTCTTGCGGATCGTCTCGGCGTCCCGCCGGGACGCGATGTCGAGGTACACCCCGCCGTGCTCGGTGCCCCTGCCCGCCTTGACCTCCGAGTTGATCGCGCGCGCGACCTCGTCGCGCGGCAGCAGCTCCGGGGGCCTGCGGTTGGTGTCGGGGTCGGTGTACCAGCGGTCGGCCTCCTCGGGGTTGTCGGCGTACTGCGCCTTGAACACCTCGGGGATGTAGTCGAACATGAACCGCTTGCCCTCGGAGTTCTTCAGGATCCCGCCGTCGCCGCGCACCGACTCGGTCACGAGGATGCCGCGAACCGAAGGGGGCCAGACCATCCCGGTCGGGTGGAACTGGATGAACTCCATGTTGATGAGCTTCGCCCCGGCCCGCATCGCGAGCGCGTGGCCGTCGCCGGTGTACTCCCACGAATTCGAGGTGACCTTGAACGAGCGCCCGATGCCGCCGGTGGCGAGCACGATCGCGGGCGCCGCGATCGCGATGAACCGCCCGGTGCTCCGCCGATAACCGAAGGCGCCCTTGACGGCGCCGCCGTCGGTGAACAGCTCGGTGATCGTCGTTTCGTCGATGACCTGGAGCTTGTCCTCGCTCTCACCCGCCGCCTCGTCGTCCTGCTGGAGCGAGACGAGCTTCTGCTGGAGGGTGCGGATCAGCTCGAGCCCGGTGCGGTCGCCGACGTGCGCGAGGCGCGGGTACTCGTGGCCGCCGAAGTTCCGCTGGCTGATCTTGCCGTCGGCGGTCCGGTCGAACAGGGCCCCATAGGTTTCGAGTTCCCAGATCCGGTCCGGCGCCTCCTGGGCGTGGATTTCGGCCATCCGGTAGTTGTTGAGGAACTTGCCGCCGCGCATCGTGTCGCGGAAGTGGACCTGCCAGTTGTCGTTCGAGTTCACGTTGCCCATGGCGGCGGCCGCGCCGCCCTCGGCCATGACGGTGTGCGCCTTGCCGAACAGGGACTTCGAGATGACGATGACGCTCTTTCCGGCCAGGCGCGCCTCGACGGCGGCCCGGAGACCGGCTCCGCCCGCGCCGATGACGAGGACGTCGCAGGCCAGGTGCTCGACGTCGTTGATGTCGTTGTCGCTCATACTTGTCGCCCTCTATCCAATGCCGTGCTATCCAACGAAGCGAAGGTCGGTGATCCAGCCTGCCGCGACCGCCATGACGTAGGCGTCGGTGAGCGCCAGCGACGCCAGGGTGATCCAGGCCCACATCATGTGGCGCGTGTTCAGCGCGCTGGACATCGTCCACAGGCGATAGCGGATCGGGTGCTTGGAGAAGTGCTTGAGCCGCCCGCCCATGACGTGGCGGCAGGAGTGGCAGCCGAGCGTGTAGCACCACAGCAGGACCACGTTGGCGACCAGGACCAGGTTCCCCAGGCCGAAGCCGAAGCCGTCGGGGGAGTGGAACGCCAGAATGGCGTCATACGTGTTGATCAGCGAGATCACGGCGGCCAGGTAGAAGAAGTACCGGTGGAGGTTCTGTCCGATGAGCGGGAAGCGGGTCTCGCCGGTGTAGCGCGGGTGCCCGTCGGGGACGGCGCACGCGGGCGGGGAGAGCCAGAACGACCGGTAGTAGGCCTTGCGGTAGTAGTAGCAGGTGAGCCGGAACGCCAGCAGGAACGGCAGGCTCAGGGCCGCGTAGGGGAGGAGCGGGTGGTCCGGCAGGAACCGTCCGAAGTGGGCGGACTCGGGGACGCAGCCCTCCGAGACGCACGGGGAGTAGAACGGCGTCAGGTAGTGGTAGTCCGCCACCCAGTAGTCGCCTTGGTAGAACACCCGGAAGGTCGCGTACGCGACCCAGGCGGTGATGCCGACGACCGTGAGGATCGGCCCCTTCCTCCAGTTGTCGATCCGGAGGTTCCGCGCGCTTATCGCCGCGCGTGGTGGTGAAGCGACAGATGTGTCGTCGGTGGTGGTCATCAAGCGTCCCTACTTGGCGATGCGTGCGAGCCATTGCGCTGCGCGGATATTCCATGAGACGGGCAGGGCCCGTCAGCGCAGGATAGCCCCAATGAAGCTTCCAAGAACCATGGGGTGCATCACAATCGCGAGCATTCTTCTTGATGGGACTGTAGATTGCTAAGGTTCTCTCGACGGTCGCAAATGGCCTGAAGGGGCGCGAGTGGTGATTGTTTCGAAGCCGCGTCGCTAATCTTGGATCCATGAGCGCACGCGGCATCCTCTTCGTCCACGCCCACCCCGACGACGAGACCGTCGGCACCGGCGCCACGGTCGCCCACTACGCCGCCCGGCCCGACGCGCACGTCACCATCGTCACCTGCACCCTCGGCGAAGAGGGCGAGGTCCGCGTCCCGCACCTCGCCGGACTCGCCGCCGACCAGGCCGACCAGCTCGGCGGCTACCGCTACTGGGAGTACCGCCAGGCCACCGCCGCGCTCGGCGCCACCGACACCCACTTCCTCGGCGGCGTCGCCCGCTACCGCGACTCCGGCATGATGGGCCTGCCCTCGAACGAGCACCCGCGCGCGTTCTGGGGCGCCGACGTCGACGAAGCGGCCGTCGATCTCGTCGCGGTCATCCGCGACCGCGCGCCCGAAGTCCTCGTCACCTACGACCCCGACGGCTTCTACGGCCACCCCGACCACATCCAGGCCCACCGGGTCGCCATGCGCGCCGCCGAATCGGCCGCCGACCCCGAATGGCGCCCCGACCTCGGCCCGGCCCACGAGATCCGCAAGATCTACTGGACCACCATGCCCCGCAGCATCATCGAAGCCCAGTTCGACGCCTTCACCGGCGCCACCGACAACCCCTTCGCCGACGCCGCGTCAGTCGACGACCTCCCCTTCGGCGTCCCCGACGACCAGATCGACGCCTGCGTCATCGGCGACACCGCCGCCAAGCGCGAGGCCATGGCCGCCTACGCCACCCAGATCGCCCCCGGCGACTGGCTCGACCTCCTCGGCGACAAGCTCGGCGACGAGGCGCTCGGCGCCGAGCACTACCGCCTCGTCAAGGGCGAACGCGGCCCTGGACAGGGCGAACACGGATGGGAAACCGACCTCCTGGCCTGACAGGGGATTCCGCGGCGGCCGAATCGGGTATCCCGATCGGCACTATGGAAATCTGGACGTATCTGGGCCCGCTCGGACTCGCGCTGCTCCTCGGCCTCGCCGTCGGCGCCGAGCGCGAATGGCAGGGCAAACCCGCCGGCATGCGCACGCACGGCCTCATCGCCGTAGGCGCCTGCCTGTTCGTCCTGGCCGGGCGCTACGGCTTCCCCGAGATCATCGCCGGCACCCCCGGCGTGGACCCCGCCCGCATCGCGGCGCAGGTCGTGACCGGTATCGGCTTCCTCGGCGCGGGCGTCATCTTCTTCCACCGGAACATCGTCCACGGCATGACCACGGCCGCCTCGATCTGGTCGACCACCGCCATCGCGGTCGCCTGCGGTGCGGGCCTGTACTGGGCGGGCGTCGCGGTCGCCGTCGCGCAGCTCGGCGTCGTGGCCGGGCTGGCCCCGGTCGAAGAGATCATCGCCCGCCACGCGAAGCACACCGGCCGACTCGAACTGCGCTACACGGCCTCGTCCGCGCTGACCACCGCGCTGGCCAAGTGCACCGACCTGGGCTTCAAGGTCACCGAAGTCGACGACGGGGACGGCGACGGATTCGAACGCACGACGGCCTTCGTCCTCTCCGGCCGCGGCACCGTCGCGGACCTGACGGCCGAGCTGCGGACCATCGAAGGCATGGAAGGCGTCAAGTACCGGGAAGAGGGCGCCGAAACCCTGTGACCAGGAGGCGCGAGAGGAGAGAGCGCGCCCGGCAGGATTCGAACCTGCGACCATTGGATTAGAAGTCCAGTGCTCTATCCAGCTGAGCTACGGGCGCCGGGCGGGGCCGCACAGGGCGCCGCGCCAGCGCAAGAATACCCGGACATCGGGCGGCTGAGGGACTGGGGAGTCCAGAAGAGGGCATGGATACGGGGCGTCGCAAGAACACCCCAAACGATTCTTCACGACGCCCCGGAATTGCTGACCCACATCAATGAGTAGTCCTTGCGGGCGTGAGTGTCAAGCCGCGCGCGGCTTGTTGACGCTGATTCGTTATCTCGCCCTATGTGGGCGTCAATGCCCGCTATGCGTCCTGACTGCTTGGGGCCCTTGCGGACTTCGAGGGTGAATTGCGACACGCTTGGAACGGCGGGAGAGCGGGGCCCGCCGATCGGCCTGGGGCCGTGCCGTTCGCGCGTGATGGCATCGCTGGACATCACTGGTGGCGTCGGCGTGACACACTTGCAGCAGAGCCAACCGTGAGGAGCGGGCATGAGCGACGACCAGACACCGGACGAAAGCGGTCCGGTCGAGATCAGGGAATCGGCGCGCGGGCCGGTCATCTTGCGCGGCATATCGACTCGGGCCTGGGAGCATCCCGCCGACCGCGGCGCCCTG
The DNA here is from genome assembly GCF_042647865.1 of Glycomyces rhizosphaerae. Classification (NCBI taxonomy): domain Bacteria; kingdom Bacillati; phylum Actinomycetota; class Actinomycetes; order Glycomycetales; family Glycomycetaceae; genus Glycomyces; species Glycomyces rhizosphaerae. Next base: position 248,898 of record NZ_JBHRWO010000006.1, on the reverse strand, counting down.
GTGGCCTTGCGGGAGCTGCGCGGCTTCGACATCCTCCTCCGCAAGATGTCCGGGATGATCTCCGAGCGGGCCCTGCGGCTGAGCCTCATGGGCTCCTCGATCCGCGTCGACCGCCACCAGTACGCGCGCGTCTACGAGCACTACCAGCAGGTGGGTGCGGTCCTCGACGCCGCCGACCTGCCGGACCTCTACATCACCCGCAATCCCGACCTCGGCGGCATGTGCATCGGCATCGACAAGCCGATGATCGTGATCAACTCCGGTTCGCTCGACATGCTCGACGAGGCCGAGCTGCGGTTCCTGCTCGCGCACGAGCTGGGGCACGCCCTCTCCGGGCACGGGCTCTACCGGACGCTGCTGATGGTGCTGGTGCGTCTGACCACTTCGGTCGCTTGGGTGCCTGTCGGCGTCGTCGGGCTGCGGGTCATCACCGCCGCGCTCTACGAGTGGAGCCGCAAGTCCGAGCTCTCGGCCGACCGGGCCGGCGCGCTCGCCGTCCAGGACCCGGCCGCGGCCATCCGCGTGATGGCGAAGATGGCCGGCGGCGGCGACCTCCACGACGTGGACACGGCCGCGTTCCTGGAGCAGGCCAAGGAGTTCGAGACCGGCGGCGACCTTCGCGACAGCTTCCTGAAGCTCGTGCTGCTGGAGCAGCGCAGCCATGATTTCGCCGTGGCACGCGCCGCCTCGCTCAAGACCTGGATCGACGACGGCGAGTACCGCGAGTACCTCGCCGGGGAGTACCCGAAGCGCGACGACGACAAGGACGCCTCGCCCACGGCCGAGGCCAGGGCCGCCGCCAAGTCCTATAAGGACCTCTTCGAGACTTCGGGCGACCCGCTCGCCAAGCTCATGCGCAAGCTCAAGGACGGCCTCTAGACACAGTGGAACGGGCCCGGTCGCATGACCGGGCCCGTTCTGTCGCTCTCAGCGCTTGAGCTTCTCCAGCAGGAGCGCTTCGGCCACGCAGACCCGCTCGAACATCTTGACGTCGAGGGATTCGTTGGGGCCGTGCGGGTTCGAGTACTGGTCCTCGACACCCGTGACCAGGATCGCGGCCTCGGGGAACAGCTCCTGGAACGTGGCGATCATCGGGATCGAGCCGCCGACGCCGATCTCCACCGGCTCGGTGCCGTCCCAGGCTTCGGCGAATGCGGCGCGCGCGGCGTCGAACGACGGCCCGGTCGCGTCGATCGCGCACGGGTCGCCAAGGCCGCCTTCGGGAGTCACCGTGACTTCGGCGCCCCACGGCGCGTTCGCCTGGAGGTGCTCGCGCACCGCCTTGAGCGCGTTGGCGGCCGAGTCGCCCGCCGCGAGCCGGAACGAGATCTTCGCGCGTGCGCGCGGCTGCAGCGCGTTCGCCGACTCCGCCGCGCCCGGCGCGTCGATGCCGAGGACCGTGGCCGTCGGCTTCGACCACAGCCGCTCGGTGATCCGCCCTGTGCCGATGAACTCGGTGCCCGGCAGCATCCCGGCTTCGTGGCGCAGGGCCTCCTCGTCGTAGTCGAGGTCGCTGCTGCGGCTCGAGACCAGGCCCGCGACCGCCACGTCGCCGTTGTCGTCGTGCAAGGTGGCGACGAGCCGCGCGAGCGCGGTCAGCGCGTCGGGGATCGGCCCGCCGAACATCCCGGAGTGGATCGCGCCGTTGAGAACCGCGACCTCCACGTACACGTTGATGACCCCGCGCAGGGTGGTCGTGAGCGCCGGAACCTCGGTGCGCCAGTTCTGCGAGTCGGCGATCACGACGACGTCGGCGGCCAAGAGGTCCTGGTGCTCGCGCAGCAGCCCTTCGAGGGTGGGGGAGCCGAACTCCTCCTCGCCTTCGATGAGGAGCTTCACGCCCACGGGCGGCTTCCCGCCGTACACGCGCAGCGCGGCGACGTGCGCCATCACCCCGGCCTTGTCGTCGGCGACGCCGCGGCCGTACAGCCGCCCGTCCTTCTCGACCACGGTGAAGGGGTCCGGCTGCTCCCACTTCGCGAGGTCACCGACCGGCTGGACGTCCTGGTGCGCGTACAGCAGCACCGTCGGCTGCCCTGCGGGCGCGGGGAAGTGCGCGTACACGCTCGGCTGCCCGTCGCCGTGGCGCAGCTGCCGGGTCTCGGCCGCGCCGGCCTCGTCGAGGAGTCGCTGGACGGCGTTCGCACCCTGTCGGACCGGCTCGTGGTCGAGTCCTTCGAAGGCGATCGCCGGGATCTTGACGAGGGCCTCCAGATCGGCGCGCACGGCAGGCATGGCGGCGCGCACCGCATTCACTACATCGCTCATGGGGCGCAAGTCTAAGACCCGTCTACACTCGGCGGCGTGATGCAGCGATACCGATTCGTCCTCGCACCTCGCTGGCTCGCGCTGACCCTGGCGGGCCTGGTCGTGATGGTCGTGTGCGTGCTGCTCTCCCAGTGGCAGTGGGGCCGTGCCGTCGAGCGCGCCGCCGCGAACGAGGTCATCGAGACCAGCACCGAGGCCGCTCCCCTGGACGAGACCCTGCCCGCCCGTACCGCCCTCGACGACGACGACCGATGGACCCTCGTCGAGGCCACCGGGGTCTACGACACCGAGCACGAGATCGTGCTGCGAGCCCAGACGAACAACAGCCTCAACGGCTTCGAGATCGTCACCCCCCTGATCCTGGAGGACGGCACGGCGCTCCTGGTCGACCGCGGCTTCGTCGCCTCCGAGAGCACCGGGCACGTCCCCGACTACCCGGCCGCGCCCGCCGGCGAGGTTACGGTGACCGGCCGCGTCTACGAATACGAGGAGTCCAGCGGCGGCGTCACTGAGACCGACGGCCACCTGGAGTCGCGCCGCCTGAGCGACGACATGCTCGGCGCGTACTTCGACTACGAGCTGCGCTCGGCGTGGGTCGCCGACATCGAGCCGGCCGAGGGCTTCACCGCCCTCGAGACGCCCTCGTTCAAGGACTGGCAGAACTACTCGTACGCGGTCCAGTGGGCGCTGTTCGCGGCCATGGTCCCCGTCGGCTGGATCGCCCTCGCCCGCCGCGAACGCAAGGAGATGAACGAAGCCGCGAACGAAACGGCCCCCGGCGACGAGCCGGAGGCCGCTGAGTCCGAAGCGGTCGTCAGTCCTTCCCCTCGAACTGGATCTGCCTCGACGGAGGATTGAACTTGATCTCCTCCACGCCCTTCAAGGCTTCTCGGAAGATCGTGCCCACCGTCTGCTTAGAGGTGGTCGTGTTCGATTGGCCCACCGGGTTGAAGATGTAGTCCGGATCGGCCATGAACCCGCCCACCGTCAGCTGCGGCGTGTAGCCCAGGAACCACGAGGCCCGGTTGTTGTCGGTGGTACCCGATTTGCCCGCGATGGGCCGCCCGGCCAGGGCGCCGACGACCTTCGAGGTGCCCCAGGGCCCGCACTGCGCGCCCTTCCTCGCCGTCTCGGTGACGCACCTGCCCGCGTCGGTCGCGGCCCGCGCCACGTCCTCGTCCAGTTCCTGGTGGCAGCGCGGCAGGGCGGCGTCGAGCTCCTGCCCGTTCGGGTCGATGATGCGCATCGCCGGGATCGGCTCGCAGTACAGCCCTTCGGCCGCGAGCGTGTTGAACACGTTGGTCATCTCGATCGGCTGCACGTCCGAGACGCCGAGCGTGAACGGCCCCCAGCCCGCGCGTCTCTCCTCCGAGGCGTAGTACGCGTCGCCCTCGCTGCGCCACTTCAGGCCCATCCGCTCGGCCATCTCCACGGTCTTGTCCGCGCCCACGCGGTCGATGAGCTGCGCGAAGTACGTGTTCACCGACATCCCGAACCCGGACCACATGTCGCGGTTGCCCGCCATCGAGGCCCCGCCGTTCTTCGGGCACCAGTTCCCTCCGCAAGCGGTCGTCGCCGAAACGAAGCTCGTCCGGACCTGGTTGGGGGAGTTGATGTTGTAGTTCAGCGGATAGCCCGCGTCGAGCGCGGCGAGCATCGTGAAGATCTTGAACGTAGAACCGGCCTGGTAGCCGCCTTCGGCGCCCCCGCCGAGCACCGGGTTCACCGTGTTCGGGTAGTTGCCCTTGCGGTCGAAGGACGGGTTCGAGTGCGGGCCGTTGTGCTTCTGGTCGTACGAGAAGACCCGGTTCAGCCCCAGGGCCTTGACCCGGCCCGTGCCCGGTTCCATGACGACGGCCCCGTGCGCGAGCTTCGACTCGTCGCTCTTGGCCTTGTTCACGGTGTCGTTCGCGAGCTTCTGCAGCTCGGGGTCGAGCGTCGTGATGATCGTGTACCCGCCTTGGCGCAGTTCGCGCTCGCGGTCGGCCGGGGTCGCCCCGAAGGCGTCCTGCTCGCGCCACCAGCGGCGGAAGTAGTCGCAGAAGAAGCCGAACTCGCTGGGCGTGCCCTCGATGCCGATGCACGAGTTCGGCGGGTCCGAGATGTCCAGTTCGATCGGCAGGCCGCGCACCTCGGAGGCGTCGCCCCGCGAGAGGTAGTCGATGTCGATCATCCGGTCGAGCACCCAGTTGCGGCGCTCCAGCGCCCGCGTCTGGTCGGAGGTGATCGGGTCGTAGGCCGAGGGGGCCTGCACGAGCCCGGCGAGCGTGGCCGACTCCTGGAGGTTGAGCTCGGACGGGTGCTTGGAGAAGTAGACCTGGGCGGCGGCGAAGATCCCGTACGCGTTGTGCCCGAAGTAGGCCTGGTTGAGGTAGCGCTCGAGGATCTCGTCCTTGGAGAGCTGCTCTTCGACGGCCATCGCGAGGCGGGCCTCGCGGAGCTTGCGCATCGCGGTCTGCTCCGTGGCCGCGATGACCTCGTCGATGGACTCGGCGTTGAGCTGGAGCGCGCCGCGCACGTACTGCATGGTGATCGTGGAGGCGCCCTGCTGGACGCCGCCGGAGGAGTTGTTGGCGACCATGGCGCGCACGATGCCCCGGTAGTCGACGCCGTTGTGCGTGTAGAACCGGGAGTCCTCGGCGGAGACCATGGCCTGCTGCATGACGGGAGCGACCTCGTCCAAGGTGACGTGGCGGCGGAACTCGTCGTAGAAGAGGCTGACGAGGGTCTCGCCGTCGGCGGCGTAGACGTAGGAGGTCAGCGGCGGGTCGGTCTGGGTGACTTCGACCGAGAGCGTGTCGATCGTTTCGAATCCGGCTTTCGCGCTCAGGCCCGCCATTGCGGCGAGCGGGAATATCAGTGCGGCGATCGCGAGGCCGGCGAGCAGACTCGTTCGCAACAGGGCGTACACGCCTTCGGCGGATGGTCCGGGTTCGTCGCTCCCGTGCGCGGACAGTCCGGGCACACGGTGCTGGCGGGGTCGATCACGCATATAACCAGCCTAGGGCACACGGATGGTCTCAAGGTGAAAAACCTCACGACCGCCGGCATCGCTTTCTTCAAGGCACTGAAGGCAATGCGAGCTCACATAACTCTGGCAAATCGCGCACCGCGGGTTTCGCGTAACAGGCTCGCAATCCGCCGGTTAGATGTCCGCGATGAAACCCGCATACGCTTGTCGAGTCTTACTGGGAGTGCTGGAGGAGGCACACGTGTCGGTCTACGAGATCGGTCTGCGGTTGCACGGCAAGTCGGTGCTCGTCGTCGGCGGCGGTTCCATCGCCGGGCGCCGGGTCCCCCGCCTGCTGGCCGCGGGCGCCCGCGTCCTGCTGGTCGCACCGGAGGCCACCACCACGCTCTCCGATTACGCCGCCGCGGGCGACATTCAGTGGGAGCGGCGCGAGTGGCGCCCGGGCGACGGCGACGACGCCTGGTTCGTGCTCGCCGCCACCGACGCCCCCGAGGTGAACGCGGCCGTCGCCGCCGAGGCCGAGGCCCACCGCACCTGGTGCGTGCGGGCCGACGACGCCGAAGCCTCCGATGCCTGGACGCTCGCGCACGCCGCGTTCGACGGCGTCTCCGTGGCCGTCTCCGCCTCCGGCGACCCCCGCCGCGCCGCCGCGGTCCGCGATTCGATCGCCGCCGCCCTGCGCACCGGCGAGATCGACGCCCCCCGCAACCGCACCACCCGCCCCGCAGGTGTCGCGCTCGTCGGCGCCGGCCCCGGCGACGCCGACCTCATCACCCTCCGCGGCCTCGAACTGCTCCGCCAGGCCGAAGTGGTCGTCTCCGACCGGCTCGCCCCGCAGGAACTGCTCGACATGCTCGGCGAGGACGTCGAGATCGTCGACGCCGCGAAGCTCCCGTACGGGCGGCACACCACCCAGGAGCAGATCAACGCCGTCATGGTCGAGCGCGCCCTCGAAGGCAAGTTCGTGGTCCGCCTCAAGGGCGGCGACGGCTTCGTCTTCGGCCGCGGCGCCGAGGAACTGGACGCGTGCGTCGAGGCCGGGGTGCCCGTGGAAGTCGTCCCGGGCCTGTCCTCCTCGATCGCCGGTCCGGCCGCCGCCGGGATCCCCGTGACCGAGCGCGGCGTCGTCCACGACTTCACCGTCGCCACCGGCCACGTCCCGCCGGGGCCGCAGAGCAAGGTCAACTGGGCCGCGCTCGGCGCCGGGCACGGCACGATCGTGCTGCTCATGGCCGTCAAGAACCGCGCCGCGATCGCTGAGGCGCTCATTGCCGGGGGCCGCGCCCCCGAGACCGCGGTGCGCATCGTCGAGAACGCGACGACGAAGAACCAGACCGTCCGCCAATGCGCGCTTTCCGAACTGGGCACCACCGAAGCGCACCACCCGTCCGTCATCGTCATCGGGGACGTCGCCGGGAGGGCCCGCGAACTATGAGTTCGCCCAGCTAGACCACTGAATTCAGGCGGCGCCGGAGGTTCACTCCGGCGCCGCCGCAGTTTTACCCGAACCACCCTTTACAAGGTCGACTCGAGGCCGTAATATTCGTCCATCGACAGCGCAGCGATCGTTGCGCTAAACCACCATGGTCACGTTCTGCACCACTGGTGTACTTCCATTTAAGCGGGCACGTCCCGCTGACCCTTTCTGTCCTTTTTGGAGTGTGCATGCGCATTCGTGAGTTCTCCGCTGAGCTCGCTTCAAGGCTCAAAGTCGCCTACGCGGTCCGGAATGTCGACCTGACATCACCGGGGCTGACGCTGGTCGACGGATGCGCCCCCCGACCCGGCCACATCCTGGCCGCGCGGGTCGACGCGATCGGGCACCACAACTGGCTCGAGCTCGCCACCGGCCGCAAGGCCGCCATCTATCCCGGAGACGAGATCCTCCTGGCCTTCGGCGAGCGCTACGCGCCCGACCAGTACGAGTCGCGCGTGCCCGACGTCCTCGGCACGTCCGTGGACCTCGTCGCCGCGGGCGGCGTCGCGGGCGAGGTCCTCTCGCGCCACGGCGACATGCGCCCCCCGACCCGGCTGGAGCCCCTCGGGATCCTCGCCGACCGCGAGGGCGTGCCGATCGACCTGCGGCGCTACAGCGTGCTCGCGCCGTTCGGCCTCGGGGACCACCCGCCGGTGGTCTGCGTCGTCGGCACCTCCATGAACGCCGGGAAGTCCACCACCGCCGCCAGCGTCATCCGCGGCCTGGCCCGCTCGGGCCGCCGCGTCGCCGGCATCAAGATCACCGGCACCGGCGCCGGGGGAGACCCGTGGATGTTCCGCGACTCCGGCGCGGTCGTCGCCGCCGACTTCACCGACGGCGGCTACCCGACCACCGCGGGCATCCCGGTGCCCGAGCTGGCCGAACTCGCCCAGACGCTCTACCACCACGCCGCCGCGCACGACGTCGACGCCGTTGTCATGGAGATCGCCGACGGCATCCTCCAGGCCGAGACCTCCGCGCTGCTCGAGCACCCGCTGGTGCGCGAGCTCGTCGACGGCGTCGTCCTCGCCGCGGCCGACGCCGCCGGTGCCCGCTACGGCGCGCTGCACCTGCGCGGCCTGGGCCTGCCGGTGATCGCCGCCTCCGGCAAGCTCACCCAGTCCCAACTGGCGATCCGAGAGGCCATGGCCGGCATGGACGCCCCGGTCTACACGCCCGGCGAACTCGCCGAAGGGCCTGTGGCGCAGGAGATCCTGGCGCTCGCCGGCGTCGCCCGCGCCCGCCGCGCGGGGGTCCTCGAACTCGGCGAGGCCGCCTAGCGACGAGCGATGCGAAGACGGGAATCGGCGGCGTCCACTGCGCCGCCGAGCACGAGAGAACCGGCAGACGACGAAGGCGGTGCGCATGCGCACCGCCGTTTTGTGTCCGGAAGGCGGATCGGCGACACGCCTAATACGCTGCTGCGACCAGGCGTGAGTTGTGCATGGGGCAATTCTGTTGCGTCTGGTTGTAGTATGGGTTCATGAGCCGAAGGATCACGCAGAAGGAGCTCCGCAACGACACGGCCAGTGTCTTGGGAGCGGCCGAGCAAGGCGAGGAAATCATCGTCACCAGGAACGGCACCCCGATCGCCCGGCTGATGCCGTTGGTGGACGAGAGTCCGTTCGCTTCCACCGACAAGTTGAAGCAGAGCGCGGTGGGACTGCCGCGGGTGGACTTCCGCCGTTTCCGAGAAGACCTGGCCGAAGCCATCGACTGGGACTGGCGAGACCCGTATGAGCGACGCAATGACTGAGCGCGCGCCGAGGTACGAATTCGGAGTCCTCGACACCTCGGTCGTCATTGACTTCGACCTGTTGCCCCGGGAGGGGCTTCCCGATTCCAGTGCAATCAGTGCGGTCACTCTCGCTGAACTGCACGCAGGGCCGCACGCCGCGCGCAGCGACGTTCTCGAGCAGGCTCGCCGACAACAAGTCCTGAATTGGGCGCAACAATCATTCCGCAACCCGCTCCCGTTCGACGAGGGATCGGCCCAGGTCTTCGGAACCGTCTCGCTGCTCACCCTCGCTGCCGGTCGGAAGCCTCGAACGTTCACCGCCGATCTCATGATCGCCTCGATCGCCATCCGGAACCAGCTGCCGCTCTTCACCCGGAACCCCAAGGATTTCGAACCCCTCGAATCGCTCCTGGAGGTCAAGGCAGTCTGAGGCCACCAGAGGCAGTGCGCATGCGCACCGCCGTCTTGTTCTCTTCGGACACTGCTCGCGCTGCCTTGGCAACGCTTGCGAGCCATACGTTTGCGCAGCTGTACGCGTCGGTTCCTGACCGGATCGGGCCACTTTGGGCGACCCCAGACCGATACCGTCTTGTGACAATGGCAGCCTAGTCCTGATTGCGCCTACGAATTAGGCTCGGTTTCGTGTGCCGACCCCGACGGCACCAGCAGGGGCTATTTGGCGCTCGCGCCCCGACAACCGGCATAGCTGACCCCGCAGAGGACTTCCCCCTTATGACCATTCGCAACGTCGACGCCCGACGCCTCAACGTCAAGGGCCTGCTCATCGCGATCGGCCTCCCTGTGGTGCTCGTCGGTGCGCTCGTCGCCACCCTCCTCGGTACCGGCGCGTTCAGCCGCGACTCCGATCTCGAAGACGAGAGCCTGTGGCTGTGGACGACCCCGGCCGGCGAGATCGCCCGCGTCAACGGCCTCACCGCCGCCACCGACGTGCGCTTCGAACTCACGGACGCTGCGGGCAACGCCGTCCAGATCGAGCAGACCGACTCGCACCTTCTTCTCCGCGAGATCGCCACCGGCAAGGTCTCCGCGATCGACCTCTCCACCCTCGAACTCACCGGCGAGGCCGAGACGGCCCCCGGTGAAGGCGTGCGCCTGGCCCTCGCCGACGAGGGCGCGTTCATCATCGACCAGACCCAGGGCCTGGTCAACCAGGTCGACCCGAGCACGCTCGCCGCGATCGGCGACCCGCTCCAGTTCCCGGCGGGGCTCACCGGCGGCGCGTTCGACTCGAGCGGGAAGCTCTGGGTCGGCGTCCCGCGCGAGGGCACGATCGTCCAGATCGAGCCGAAGGAGTCCGGCGCCAAGACCGTCGCCACTGAGGTCGTCGCCGAGCCCCGCCAGGAACTCGCGCTCACGGTCCTCGGCGACGGCGTGGCCGTCCTCAACTCCACCGCCAAGAAGATGACGACGATCCGCACCGACGGCCGCCGCTCCGAGACCGACGTCGAACTCGCCGGCCCCGCCGAGACCGCCGACACGAGCCCCGGCACGATCGCTTCGGTCACCGTGACCGACCCGCCCTCGGTCATCACGGTGAACGACGACACCACCAAGAGCTTCTCGATCTCGGCCGCGCCCTCGAACCTCCTGGGCGCCTCCGTCGAGTTCCACCAGCGCATCTACGTGCCCGACGGCGCCTCCGGCCTCGTCTGGGTCTACGACCTCGAAGGCAAGGAACTCGACCGCATCGAGATCGACGCCGGCGGCGGACCCCTCGAGATGTACCACACCGGCGACACGCTGTTCGCCAACGCGGTCAACACGAACGCGGCCGTCGTCGTCTCCTCCGACGGCAACGCCCGTCAAGCCGAGAAGGACCGCGACGACATCCTCGGCGGCAACGCCCCGCCCGAGGAAGAGGAGAGCGGCGACGAAGGCGAAGATGAGGGCGACGGCGAGGCCGCGCCCGAGATCGGCCCGCCCGGCGCGGTCACCAACCTGCGCGGCACCGTCGGCGACGGCCTCATCAACCTGTCCTGGGACGCCGCGCCGAACAACGGCTCCGCGCTCACCAAGTACACGATCGAAGGCGCGGGCGAGAGTTGGGAGATCGCCCCGGACCAGCGCGTCCTGGAGATCGGCGACCTCGAGAACGGAACGCCGTACACCTTCACGGTGACCGCCCACAATGCCGAAGGCCAGGGCGAGACCGCGACCTCGCCGTCGATCATTCCCTCCGCGGAGGTGCCCGACCCGGTCGGCAGCGTCGAGGCCACGGCCAACAGCGACGGCACCGTCACCGTGAAATGGGACGAGGCCGACGGCCAGGGCAACGACGTTTCCGGGTACCAGGTCGATGCCATCGGCGACGGAGGGCAGACCGTGGTCGGTCAGTCCGATTCGACGACTCTCACGGTTCCCGAAGGGACCCTTGAATACGGGACCGGTTATGTCTTCCAGGTGACGACGCTCGCCGGGGCCGCGGCCTCGGCGCCTTCCTCCCCGTCGAACTCGGTGACCCCGTTCAACGTCCCGGACGCACCGACCGACCTGCTCGCCGAAAGCTCCTCTTCGGCAGCCGGAACGATCGACGTGACCTGGAGCCGGCCGTCCAACAACGGCCGCGACATCACCAAGTTCATCGTCCGCGCGGGAAGCCAGACGCAGGAGGTCGACGGGAACACGACCACGGCGAGCCTCTCCGGCTTCGGCAACAACGAGCAGGTCGTGGTCACCGTGACCGCGGTGAACGAGGCCGGCGAGTCCGAACCCGCCGAGACCACCTCGAACACGATGAGCGAGCCGAGCGTTCAGATCAGCGGCGATTCGGCGACCGCGAACTCGATCACACTGAACATGACCTACGACGACGGCGGCGGCGAAGCGACCTGCCAACTGCTCCGAGACGGACAGACGCCTGTTGCAGAGGGCTCGTGCGACAGCCTCACCCAGAGCGGATTGAAGGCCTCGACCGAGCACACCTACTCGGTGAAGATCTCGAACCCGGCCGGGAGCGCCACGACCGGCAACCGCACCGTGAGCACCACGGTCATCAACGGCGAGGTCTACTTCGGCTGCGACGTCGACGTGAACAACAACTACTGCGACTCGGTCGACGGCGTCAGCATCTATCCCTCGGCGTCTCAGTCCGGCAACAGCCTCGGCACCACCAACACCGGCGACCGCTACAAGGCCTACTGCTGGACCACCGGCGATGCGACCATTACCCCGCGCGGCCAGGAGTCGGACGGATACGCCGACTACCACCGCGGAAAAGACGGATCGAACAAGTGGGTGAAGATCGACTACGCTGCCAACGCGTACATCCCCTTCGTTTGGATCAACATCGACGGCGTGGACAAGAACTCCACCGGCGACCTCCCGGCCTGTTAGCGACCAAGAGAGATGACAACCGATGCACGACACCTCGCAGACCCATCCGCTGCAAGTGCCTAGGCGTTTGCAGCAGCCGGTCCAGCTTGGCGCCGCGCAGGCCGAGCAGTTCGCCGGGACGTTCGAGGCGCTGGCCTCAGCGGTCGACTCGGTCCTGCTCGGCAAACAGGAAGTGGTGCGCCTCGCGCTCACCGCCATGTTCGCCGAAGGCCACATCCTGCTCGAAGACGTGCCCGGGACCGGTAAGACCACCCTGGCCCGGGCGATCGCCGCGGCCGTCTCCGGTCAGTGGCGCCGCATCCAGTTCACCCCGGACCTGCTGCCCTCCGACGTCTCGGGTGTGACGATCTTCAACCAGGCCAGCGGTGCTTTCGAGTTCCACCCCGGCCCGGTGTTCGCGAACATCGTCATCGCCGACGAGATCAACCGGGCCAGCCCGAAGACCCAGTCCGCGCTCCTCGAGGTCATGGAGGAAGGCCGGGTCACCGTCGACGGCAACCCGCACCAGGTGCCGCAGCCGTTCCTCGTGGTCGCGACCCAGAACCCCGTCGAGATGGACGGCACCTACCGCCTCCCTGAGGCCCAGCTCGACCGCTTCCTCGTCAAGCTCTCCGTCGGCTACCCCGTGGAGGCCGCCGAGATCGAGGTCCTGCGCGGCACCCACCAGCGCAGCCCCGAGCACCTGACTCCCGTGGTCGACACCGACACCGTGGCGCAGATGGCCGAGATGGCGAAGTACGTCTACATCGCCGACCCGCTGTACGCCTACCTGGTGCAGCTCGCGAACGCGACGCGGCACCACCCGCAGGTCTCGGTCGGCGTCAGCCCCCGTGGCCTCATCGCCTTGACCAGGGCCGCAAGCGTGTTCGCGTTGTCCCAGGGCCGCACGTACATTATCCCCGAGGACGTGAAGGCCCTCGCCGGACCGGTGTTCTCCCACCGCATCCAGACCGCCCCCGACGCGGCGATGCGCGGCACCACCGGCGCGGCGATCGTCGCCGACGCCTTCGATCAGGTCTCCGTTCCGCTGCCGGCATCGGCGGCATGAGCGAGACCGGTCAGGCCGCCGGAGCCGGACCGGGCGAGGCCGGTAAGTCCATTTTGGTCTCCCGTCGTGCCGCGCGGTCGGCGTCGCGGGTGGCGAACCTCGCGCTCGCCGTCCCGGTCACGGGACGCGGCGTCGGCCTCGCCGTCGCGGCGGTCGGCCTGCTCGTGGCGGGCTGGACCTGGGGCTATCCGGAACTCGCGGCGCTCGGCGCGGCAGCCGCGCTGGCCTGCGTCGCCGCCGCTTCGGTGATCGCCGCGAAGCCGCGCCTGGAGGTCGAGCGGAGCGTGGCTCCCGACCGGATCTCGGTGGGCCACACCGCGACCGTCCACCTGAACGTGCGCAACATCGGGCGCTGGCGCTCCGTGAACGCCCGCGCGGTGGACACATACGGCGGTAACGGCCTCGAGACTCGCCGCGTCTCGATTCCGCTCGCGCGCCTGCGCCCCGGCAAGAGCGCCGGGGCGGGATACGCGATCCAGGCTGAGCGTCGCGGTGTGGTCGACGCCGGGCCGCTGGGCATCGGCAAGCGCGACCTCCTCGGCCTGGCCGCGACGGCCGGGACCTTCGGTCCCTCTGCGCGCCTGTGGGTGCACCCGCGCCTGCATCAGCTCGGGCGCACCCCTGACGGGCTCGCCCGCTCGCTCGAAGGCACCGCAGACAAGGTCGAGCAGGGCTCGCTCACGTTCCATGCCTTGCGCGAGTATGTGATCGGGGACGAACTCCGCCACGTCCACTGGCGCACGTCGGCGCGCATCGGCAAGCTCATGGTCAAGGAGCACCTCGACACCTCGCTCCCCACCGTCGCGATCGCGATCGACGACCGCGCAGAGAGCTGGCCGACGCTCGATCCTTTCGAAGCGGCCTGCGAAGCGGCCTATTCGATCCTCACCGCCTGCTTCCGCGCCGAGTACCACGCCGCGCTCGTGCCCGCTTCGGGCGCGGTCGTCTCCGGGGCCGGGCGCGACTCGTACGGCGACCTCCTCGCCGAGCTCAATCCCGACGCGCGCGATTCGCTGAGCGTGTACGTCCAGCGGCTCACCGCCGCCCGCTACGGCGACACGCTCGTGTGGATCACCGGGACCGAGCCGCCCACCGACCGGCTCGCCACGCTCAAACGCGCGTACCCCACGGTGATCGCCGTGCACCTGGCCGCCGGGCTCCCGACCTCGGCCGCGGTCGCCGGGGGCGTGCCCACGATCCGCGCCGCCGACGGCGAGCAGTTCGCCGCGGCCTGGAACAACGGCGGCACGCGGCTATGAACCCACAGACCAGGAGGCGGACCCGCTACCGCCTGCGCGTCGCCGCCGTCGCCGCGTGCCTCACCCTCATGTGCCTCCTCGCGGGCACCGTCGCCGCCCGCGTCTACCACGGCCAGCTGCTCATATACCTGGTCGCCGGGGCCTCGTTCGGCGCGTTCGCGATCGGCTTCGCGCTGCGCAACAAACCTTCATTCCTCGCCCCCGGAGCTTCGGCCGCGGGCCTGGCCGCGTACCTCCTCGGGGCCATCGCGATCACGAGCGACGGCACGGACCCGCTCGGTGTCACCGTGGTGGACGCGCTCGTCAACGCCGTGCCTCGCACGCTGACCGCGCTCATCCCCGTCGAGCCCGTCCCGGACACCGTGGTCGTCCCGGTCTTCCTCACGTGGCTCGCCGCGACCCTGGCCTGCGAGTTCGCGATCCGCTACGGCCGCACGCTCCTCGGCTGCCTTCCGCCGACGCTCCTGTACGGCGCGGGCCTCTACCTCGTCGGCCCGAACGCCGACGCCGGTCCGCTCTACGCGATCGCCTACTGCGTCCTCGCCGCCGCCGCGCTCGCCGTGACCGCCGCGCCGCCCGAACGCCGACCCGACCGCGACGCCACTGTGGACGGCCCGGCCCCTTCGAAGACGCCCGCGCTCATGGGCGCGGTCATCACCACCACGGTGCTGCTCGCGGCCGTCGCGGTCCTCGGCCCGGCCGCGGCCCGCCTCGTCACGACCAGCCCCGGCGATCCACGCGAGTACGTCGAGCCGCCGCAGCTCACCGACATCGATCTCAACCCGCTCGTGCGCATCGCCGAATGGGCCAAGTTCCCCGAGCAGGAGCTGTTCAAGGCGGACACGAGCGGCGACGCCTGGATGCGTCTCGCCGCGCTCACCGAATACGACGGCACCACCTGGCAGTCCACCGGCGACTTCCGCACCGCCGGCACCGTCGTGCCCGGCTCGGGCGAGGCCACTTACTCGGCGGACGTCGAGATCATCGAACTCGGCGGCAAACTCGTGCCCGCCGCCGCCGATCCCGCGAGCGTCACCGATCTGCCCATCGCCGTGAACCTCTACACGAAGTGCCTGCTCACGCCCGACGGCCTCGCCACCGGGACGAGCTTCCACGTCGACTCCGCGCTCGTCGCGACCGACGCGGCCGCAGCCGAAACCGCGCGACCCGACCTCTCGGACGCCACCACCGTGGCCGTCCCGCCCGGCAACCCCGAGATCATGGCGACGATCGCCGACTACATCAACACCACGTACGACACGCCTTACGAACGCGCCCAAGGCCTCGCGGACTTCCTCTCCCAGCACTACGCGTTCAGCGCCGAAGCGCCCTCCGGGCACGACATGCCCGCCCTCGGGTTCTTCCTCGGCAGCCCCGTCGAGGCGGGCGGCCAGCGCGGCACCAGCGAGCACTTCGCGGCCGCGTACGCCGTCCTCGCCCGCATGGTGGGCCTGCCGAGCCGGGTCGTGGTCGGCTTCGACGTGCCCTCCGGGTCGAGCACCGTGACGGCCGCGCAGGGCCAGGCCTGGCCCGAGGTCGCGTTCGACGGGCCCGGTTGGGTCCGCTTCGATCCGATGCCGGCCTCCGGGGCCGTCCCTTCGCCGCCCGAGGACACGCTCGAGCAGATGGAGGAGGAGACGCCGAGCCCCGAGGACGCCGAGGGCGGCGGCGGTGAGGCCGAGGACTTCAACGACGAGGCGCTGGAACAGGACGGCGACTTCAATGAGGAAGCGGGCCAGGCGGACGGCGGGATCCCGCGCTGGGTCTGGTACGCGGCCGCGGGGCTGCTGCTGGCCTGCGTCCCGTTCGCCCTCAAGGCACGCCGGATGCTGCGCCGTCGCCGCCGGCTCTCCCGGGGGAGTCCGGCCGAGCGGGTCGCCGGGGCCTGGGCCGAGGTGCTGGCGGAGGCCGCGCGCGCCGGAGTGAAGGTCCCCGGCCACGCGAACGCGGAGGAGGCCGCCGCCCGACTCGGCGCTCTCAGTGCGGATATCGGGGCCTTGCCGCGATTGGTCAATGCCGCGGCTTTCGCGCCCGGAGCGGTATCGGAAGCGGACGCCCGTGCAGCTACAGCCGTTGTCGCGCCATTCTCACGGACAATTCGGCATCAAGTGAAATGGGTGAGACGTTTCCTCACTTAACTTGTGGCCGTTACGTGTTGTTATGACCGTCGAAATTTGTCCAAGGGCAGGGCGAACCCATTGCGTGGCGGGGACCTGTCAGACTGTGACGTATGGAGAACCCCTTCTTCTCTGTCCGTTTTCGCGGATACGACCGAGCCCAAGTCGACCGTGCCGTGGCCCGCATCAGAAAAGCGACCGAAGCCGGCGCGCCCCCGCACCCCGAGTCCCTCGCCAATCTCGGTTTCCAGCTGACCTTGCGCGGCTACGACATGGGGGAGGTGGACGAGTACTTCGCCGAAGTCGCGAGATCGCTTCGAGGCAGCTAGTCTGGTGGCGTGACCGCGCAGGACCCGTACCAACCTCACATGCAGCCGCCTCCTCAGGCGCCCGCAGCACCGCCCGGCCCTCCGGTTTACGGATACGCGCAGCAGCAGTACCAGCAGCCGTATCCCGCCTACCCGATGCAGCCGGTCTGGCCGCAGATGGCAGTCCCTGCACCTGCCATGATCGACGGCTTCTACATCGTGCAGCCGCGCCTCAAACCGATTCCCTCGGGCCCGGCCATCGGATCACTGGTGGCGGGGATCGCGGGGATCATCGGTGCCGTCCCGGGCCTGATCAGTGCGATCTTCAGCCCCTTGGCGGGCTTGACCTTCTTCATGTTCGCGGCGCTCTTCGGCATCGGCTCGGTTTCGCTGGGCGTCTACGCGGCGCGCCAGATCCGGGCCGCGCGAGGCGGCGTCTCGGGCAAGGGCTTGGCGACGACGGGCCTGATCCTGGGCATCGTCGCGTGCGGGCTCGCCTTGTTCACCGGCCTGATCGCGCTGGCCAACTCCTAGACCAACGGAACGGCGGCCCACCTGTTGCAGGTGAGCCGCCGTTCGCCGTGTCTAGCAGTAGGTGTCGAAGTGCGACTGGATCGCCGTCTTCTCGGCGGAGTCCACGCTCAGGTCGTAGAGGTACTTGACGTGGGTCCAGGCCTTGACGTAGTCGCAGCGGAGTCCGGTGGTGTCCACGGGCATCCACTCGGCCGGGTCGTAGTCGCTCTTGGAGGAGTTCGCCGAGGTGGTGGCGATCCACAGCTGCGGGGAGTTGATGTCGTTCGCGAAGGCCTGGCGCTCGGCCGTCGTCCACTCCGAGGCGCCGGAGGCCCAGGCTTCGGAGAGTGCCACGACGTGGTCGATGGTCGCGTTCGAGACGCTGGTAGTGGTGGCGTCGTCGAAGTCGGACTCCCAAGTGCCCGAGGTGGGCTGGCAGCCGTCGCTGGTGACGACGTTGCTGCCGTCGCGCTTGAGGACGTACTGGCGGGCGGTGCAACCGTCGGTGCCGTCTACGGCCTTCCAGTGCGGGAAGAGGTCGCGGTCGTAGCTGTCGCCGTTCGCCTCATTGGCGACAGTGAGGGCGTTCAGTTCGGACTGCGCGGTCGAGAGGGAGGGGATTCCCGGGGGCCGGACGGCCTGTGCGGGAGCGGTGTCGAGGACGAGGACCGTGAGTACGGCGACCGAGGCTGCGGCGGCGACGGCGACCGCGCGCTTCGCGGCGCGCTTGACTGCATGCATGGAGGCTCCTGTGGGGGAAGTGCCGGCGGTTCAGGGGACGGGTGGAGGCGACGCACGCAAATGCGTAGATCACTCGTGAATCATCGAATCATGGGATGTCATGAGAACGCAAGGGGCGAAGCCAATCTTTTACCCACAGGACATTGCAAACTTACGCAATCATCCTTATGTGGACATCCCGCGTGCCGGCGCTCCTGCCCGCATCGGGCTGCCCCGAACCTCCGGTTTCCCGGTCGGCCAAATGGGTACGATCTCGGCATGACGATCAGCGGCACAGAAGGGCGCCTCGACGGCCTCGCCCTCACCCACCTGCCCCAGGGCCTGGGCATTCCTTCTGACTTCGTGACCGAATGGGAAGGCGTCGACTGCACCCAGCGCGTATGGGAGACCGAGGTCGAACCCGACAGCTGGCGCGTCGACCTCCAGGTCCAGGTGATGCGCGCGTCGCGCCTGAAGGACCTCAAGTCCTTGCGGGAGTTCCTGATCGAGTACCACGAGCGCGGCGGAGACTGGATCCCGAGCGCCTTCGGCGACGACGGCTTCGCGAGCGAGCGCGAGATCGCCCGCCTCATCGAGCCGGGCCTGGCGGTCGAGGTCCGCGATCCCTTCGAGCGCAAGGGCTTCGATGTGGTCGAGGCCGTCGCGAAGGGCATCCGCCTCCCCGAATGACCTGGGGTTCGGCGAGCGCGGATCACATTCCGTGCACGACCCTTTCCCATTAGGTTAGGCTCGCCTATGCTCTAGTGCGTGCCCTTCCCCGCCGCCCGAATTCGACCTGCCCAGACCGCGCGCGGGCGCGCACTCACCATCACCTCGGCTGCGATCGCCCTGGGCCTCATCGTGATCGCCTCCCTCGCCATCGGAGCCCGCGACCTCACCCCGGTCGAACTCTGGCACGGCCTCACCCGCGCCGACCCCATCGCGGCCGCCGTCGTCTGGGAACAGCGCCTCCCCCGCACCGCCGTCGGCCTCCTCGCCGGAGCCGGCCTCGCCGTCGCCGGGGTCCTCATGCAGACCCTCACCCGCAACCCCCTCGCCGACCCGCGCATCTTCGGCGTCGCCGCCGGCGCCAGCCTCGGCGTCGTCATCGGCCTCAGCGTCTTGGGCCTCACCGGCATCGGGCAGTACGTGTGGCTCGGCATCGCCGGAGCGCTCCTCGCCGGACTCGTCGGCTACGCGGTCTCCACCGTCGCCGCCCGCAACACCGGCGGCGGCACGGTCACTTACGCGCTGTGCGGGGCCGCGCTCGACGCGAGCCTCTCGGCGATGGTCTACGCCGTCCTCGCCACCGACGTGCACTCCTTCGACCAGTACCGGTTCTGGGCCGTCGGCTCCCTCGCCGGACGCGACGCCGAAGTCGCCTGGGGCATGGCCCCGTTCCTCTTGGGCGGCATCGCCCTCGCCATCCTGGCCGCCCGCGGCCTCGACGGCTTGCAACTCGGTGCGGAAGCCGCCGCCGGTCTCGGCCACCGAGTCGGACTCACGCGCGCGACCGCCGCGATCACCGTCGCGCTCCTGACGGGCGCGGCAGTGGCCGCCGCAGGACCGATCGGCTTCATCGGCCTGGCGATCCCGCACCTGGCCCGATGGGCCGTGGGCGCAACCCACCGAACCCAGATCGCCTTGAGCCTCATGCTCGGCCCATCCATGCTGCTGACCGCCGATGTCATCGGCAGAGTCGTCGTCCCCGGAGAAGCACCCGCAGGAATCATCTGCGCCGTGATCGGAGCGCCGATGCTGATCGTGCTGGTGCGAAGAGCAAGGACGGTGACCGCTTGAGCCGCAACGACAGTCCCGAACTCGCACGCCGCGACGACAGCCCCGGGCACCCGCGTCGTGCCGCTAGCCGAAGCCAACTTGCCGCCGCGCCGCCTCGAGGCCGCGCCGTCCTCCACACCGGCGCGTGCCCGACGACCAGCCACCGCCTCCGCGTCGCCGCCTGTGCCTTCCCACTCGCCCGTTCACCACACCCGGATCGTGATCGCCTGAGCCGCGCCGGACTCCAGCCCCACGAGCGCCGCCGCAGCCTCGCTCCCCTTGTTCTCCTTCTCGCGCTCGCCCGCCACACCCGGCCGGTGATCGCATGAGCCGCACCGACACTCCTCGCCGCGAACCCGCCGCCCTGCCCCTCCCCGGCCGCAGCGTCATCCGCGCCGGTCGCCTCTCACTCACCGTCCACCGCCGCAGCGCAGCCGTCTGCGTCCTCCTCCTGATCGCCCTCCTCGGCGCGATCACCGCCGCACTCTGCATCGGCGACACCTACATCACCTTCGCCGACACGCTCGCCACCCTCACCGGCGAAACCGGCTACGACCGCACCATCGAAGTCCTCCGCCTGCCGCGCACCGTCCTCGCCGTCGCCGCCGGGGCCGCACTCGGCATCGCCGGGGCCCTCATCCAGTCCGTCGCCCGCAACCCCCTCGCCAGCCCCGACATCGTCGGCGTCACCGCAGGCGCCGGCCTCGCCGCCACCTTCGCCCTCACCGCCGGACTCGGCTACGCCCTCCTCGCCCCCGCCGCCCTTACCGGCGGCCTCGCCGCCGCGGCGTTCGTCCTCCTCGCCGCCGCCCGCGGCTCACTCTCCGCGCCCCGCTTCGTCCTCGCGGGCGTCGCCGTCGCCGTCCTCCTCAAGTCCGGCACCCAGATCCTCCTGCTCGCCGCCGACGCCATCGACGCCCAACGCGCCCAGATCTGGCTCATCGGCACCCTCGCCGGACGCGGCTGGACCGAAGCCGCCTTCCTCGGCGTCTTTCTCGCCCTCGCCCTCCCCGCTCTCATCTGGGCCCAACACGCCCTCGACACCACCGACCTCGACGACCCCACCGCCACCGGCATCGGCGTCCGCGTCACCGGCCAGCGCATCGGCCTCGCCGTCCTCGGCGTCGTCCTCGCCTCCGCCGCCGTCTCCCAAGTCGGCGCGGTCGAGTTCGTCGCCCTCGCCGCACCCCAGATCGCCCGCCGCCTCGCCCGCACCTCGCGCCCGCCGCTCCTCGCCTCCGCACTCACCGGCGCCGTGCTGCTCGTCCTCGCGGACTGGCTGGGCCGCACCGCATTCGGCGACTACCAGATGCCCGCGGGCGTCCTCACCGCCGCACTCGGCGGCGTCTACCTCATCTACCTGCTGTTGACGAAGGGAACCCGAAATGAGAAGAAGACTCCTGGCCTTTGGAGCCGCCTCGGCCTGCGCGCTCGCGCTGACCGCGTGCGGGACGTCTGACCCGGCCGCCGAACGCAACGAGGCCGAAGGCGAGACCCGCACCATCGAACACGCGATGGGCACCTCGGAGATCCCCGCCGAGCCCCAGCGCGTGGTCGTCCTCGACACCGACAAGATCGACACCGCGCTCTCCCTCGGCGTCACCCCGATCGGCGCGGCCCGCGCGAGCGAGACCGAACTGCCGACCTACCTCGGCGACCTCTCCGGCGTCACCGTGGTCGGCACCTCCGCCGAGCCCGACCTGGAGGCCATCGAGGCTCTCAAGCCGGACCTGATCCTCGGTTCGAAGTTCCGCCAGGAGGCCTTCTACGACGAGCTGGACGCGATCGCCCCGACCGTGTTCACCGAGCTGGTCGGCATCACCTGGAAGGAGAACTTCCTGCTCGACGGCGACGCGCTCGGCAAGGGCGAGGAAGCGAAGCAGCTCCTGACCGACCTGGAGACCCGCGCCGCCGACCTCGGTACGGCCCTTGGCGACACGCTCGCCACCGAAGTGAGCCTGGTGCGATTCATGCCCGACCAGATCCGCTATTACGGCCCGGACTCCTTCTCCGGCATCGTCCTCGGCGACGTCGGCCTCGCCCGCCCCGAGCTGCAAATGCTCGCCGACGCTGAAGACAAGCGCTTCGGGGAAGTCTCCGCCGAAGAACTCGACACCGTCGGCGGCGACGTGATCTTCTACTGCGCCTACGGCTCCGACGGTGAGGCCATGCTCGCCGACTACACCGGCGGCGAACTCTGGCAGTCGATCCCGGCCGTCCAGGGCGGCAAGGCCTACCAGGTCGACGACGAGGTCTGGATGACCGGCATCGGCGTCACTGCCGCCGGCATGATCCTCGACGACCTGGAAAAGTACCTCCAGGCCTAGCAAGAGAGCGAAAGGCGCGTCCCCTAGAATCCGCCAATCCGCCGTCTGGGGACGCGCCTTTGCTGTGCCGCTGGCTACTCCGCACCGAGATCGGGCATCAACGCCTGCGCCTGCTCCAGAATCCACGGGCACCAGGCATCGCCGTTCCATGCGCGGTTCCAGACGGGCTCATCATCTGGGGCGTCGGTGAAGCGGCAGCACTCGCGCGGACCCGCACCGTCATCGACATCGATCAAGAACCGGTTCGGAAAACCGGGACCGCCGCCCAGGCTCGGCCCGAGTTCATAGACCGCGAACCTGGCGGTGTATCTGACGAACCCGCCGAGGTAACCGAACTTCGCTGGTTCCCCATCCGAGCGACGCTCAGGCCGATCTTCAGGTTCCTTGGCGGGCTTGACAGTCCTAGCCATCGCAGAACTTGATCGTCGTCGGCGCGGAAGCGACCTCGATACGGCCCCTGTTGAACACCCGGAACGCCGCGTCCTCGACCCAGATCTTCCAGCTGGGCTTGAAACTCCGCCAGAACGGGCCCCAGGTTGTCTTCTCCTTACCGGAGTTCAGCCCGGAAACGATGAGCACGATGTCCTCATGGTCGCCCGTATAGACCTGGAACGAGTCCGGCGCATCAGCGCTCGACGCGCGGACCCTATAGATGCGGTAGTCGTCGTGGAACTGCCCCCGTTCAAGGGAGTCGGTTCGGCCTGCGCCGCTTCGATATTGATCACTCATCGCGGATACCTCCACTTCGGATAGACGCCCGATGGCGCTGATCGCGATAGTTCGAAGGCTAGGCGCGAGGGTAGATCGAATCAAGGGCAAAACCGCTGGTCAAGGCGTATCTCTACGCTGTGGCGGGAGGCCGTGGCGCTGAGAGTGTGGCGCTGCGCTACGGCCCTGCGGCATACGCGGAACGCCACCGAGAACCGCGCTCTGATGGGGGTTGCGAAACCGGTAATCATTGCTTTACTGAATGCATGGCAGCGAACCCACCACGCCAAGCATCGATGCGCCGCAAGCTGATCGGGCGGAGACTCCGATTGAGACGGGAGCAGGCAGGTCTGCCGATGCGCCACGAGAGGATCACCGCCATCGTCGGATCGACCAGGTCGCTCCAACGGCTGGAGGGCGGCGAGGCGTCCAGCCTGACCTACCCGATCATCGGAGCGCTGTGTGATCTGTACAAGACGCCTTCGGAGGAGAAGTTCGAGCTGCAACGGCTCTGGGAGCTCAAGGAGGCCACGACCTGGACGCAGCCAAGAGGTAGGAGCGTCTTCGGCTACGACGCCTATCAGGAACTCGAACTCCAAGCCAGCGAAGTGCAGCAATACGAATCCACCTGGGTGCCGGGCAAACTCCAAACCCGGCGCTATGCGCGGAATATCTTCACCCGAAACCCCAACCTCGATGAGGAGAGTATCGAGCAAGGCGTGACCAACCGACTTCGCGATCAAAGTTCCTTCTGGGAAGGAACCGGCGAACGCCGCTACCACTTCTTGCTGAGCGAGGCTGTTCTGCGCTATGGCTGTGATGCGGAGCAGCTCGACCGGATGGTCGAAGCAGACTCGCTCGACCACGCGACCGTGAGGTACTTGCCGTTCGCTGGCGGTCCTGCTCCGCTGCTCATGCTGCCCTTCACCCTGCTCTCCTTCCCTGCGGAGGACGACCCCGACATCGTCTATGTCGATGCTCAGAATGCCTTCCTATACTTCGAGGAGGTCGAGTCCGTGCAGCACTATCGCATGAGCCTCGACACCACAGAAGGCCTGACAAGGTCGATTAAGGAGCTCAAGCGATGAGGCAGACTGGGTGGCGGAAGTCCAGCCGGAGCAGCGGCGATCCCAACTCCAACTGCGTCGAGGCCCGAGTCTCGTCGTGGCGTAAATCGTCCAGGAGCAGCGGGCAACCCGATACCGATTGCGTTGAGGCCCGCGCGATCGCGGCTGACTTCCAGGTCCGGGACAGCAAACTCGGTGACACCTCACCGGTCTTCGACCTGAAGATCGCCGATTTCACCGGCCTGCTGCGCTCGGCAGCCCGCGACTTAAACACCCGCAAGCGCAACCGGGGCCGGACACGCATCGCGTGCCCGGCCTCGGTCTCCCTCGACCACCTACGGAGCCCCTGCCGTGTCCTCGATCGACTCCTGTTGTCGATCCCGAGGTTCCGGATCGGCCTCGATCTCGGCTCGGGGAGCTCGCGGACCAGAGGACATCGGGACATCGCGAAGCCGTCGCCGGTAGCGCGAGCGCACCCGCGCCGAGTAGACCCCGCAGCCAGGACAAACGCCTGCCGTCGCGGTCGTGGCAACGTGGATGACAACACGTCCGGCCACCTCTAAAACATCATCGACGGCAAGATCACGGAGATGCGGTAGAAGGACATTGAGGAGCTGAGCGCACCGGATCCTTGTTACACCAACGCATCTCGTGATCAACTGGGACTGAGACCGTTACGAAGGGCGAAGTTGCCATGGCCGAAAGCATCCAAGCCAGGTACGACGGAATTGCCGCGTGGTACGAGGACTACAACGCCGAGTCGGCCCGGCAAAACCGGGACCCGCTGATGGAACTTCTCGGCGAAGGCGCAGGATGGTGCCTTGATCTGGGCTGCGGTACCGGACACTACTTCGACGCCATCCGCGCCACCGGACGGTCTGTCGTGGGGCTGGATCGGTCGGCCGATCAACTGCGAATCGCCATCGACCGCGACCGCTCTGTAGTGCAGAGCGATGCGGCGGCGCTGCCCTTCGCTGATGCGGTGTTCCCGACGGTGGTCTCCTTGTGGGCGTCGACCGATGTCGACAACTGGGCCCAGGTGATGAGGGAAGCGGCGCGCGTCCTCCAGCCCGGTGGCCTGTTCGTCTTCTACGGCGTCCACCCCTGCTTCAACGGTCCGCACGTCCAGAACCGAGAAGACGGCGCCCGGATCATCCATCCGATCTATCGCCAGGCGGGACGGCACGAGGCATCGACGTGGTGGAGCAGCGGCGGTGTACGCCAGCAGGTGGGCATGCGCCATCTGTCGCTCAGCGATCTACTCAACGGCGTGCTCGAGGCCGGACTGCGCATCGAGCACGTGAGCGAACCTCGTGAACACGCGATCCCCTACGTGCTCGCCATCAAGGCCCATCGGCCGCCGGCATAGAGCGTGCTGCGCTTTGCAGACTGTGCTCCGTGAACGTCACGAAATATGGGCCGGAACCGAAACTCGTCAGAACCCAGATCCGAGAACCCGCCGCACGTGGTCCTACCGCTCGCAAGAAGAGCCATCGCGGCCGATGCCGCCCGCCGGGATTGATCTGGCTCGGGGTTGTGTGGCCGGGGCTGGGCCCGCCGGGCTCGCCGTCTGGCGGCTTGTGTGGGGCCGGTCGGCGTCGCCCGATCGAGCCCGTTTCGGGCGGGCTTAGGGCAGGCAGCGACGGCGAGGTGGGGGCTGAGCGAGGAGTTCGTGGCCGGGTCGGGAGTGGGTGATGCCGCGGTCGTGCCGAATGGGCGGTGCCGGTCGTTGACGGCTCTCGTTCTCGCTTCGCTTGGGCTACAAGCGGGCAGCGATGGCGAGGTCGGATCCGGCCCCGGGTCGCGCGGCCGAGGCCGGGTCGGTAGATGTCGGCGCCTGGCGCCTGGCGCCTGGCGCCTGGCGTGGCGCTGGTCGGTGTCGCCTGCTCGGCCCCGTTTCGGGCCGGGCGCGAGCTGTCAGCGGTGGCGGTGCAGTAGGCACCGGTCGGCGAGTCCGTGGCTGGGGCGGCAGCAGTGGCGGCGGTTGTTGCTGCCGCCCCGGTTGCCGTTGCCGACTCGCCCTTGGGGGTTCGCTTGTCCCCTCGGGCGCAGCGCACCGTCATGTTCGTCGTGTCCCTCATGGTCTTCATGGTCGTGTCACCTCCTTCACCGCATACTGGGTTCGAGTCGCCTCGATGTTCTCGTGCTGCCTTGCCAGCCTGGCCTTGCTTGTTCTTGCCGGCCTTGCTTGTGGGTTTCCCTTCCGATGTCTGATGTTCGTCCCGCCGGGCGGATCCCCGGCCTCGCCTTGCTTGCCGGGCATCGCTTACCAACACCCGATCGCACCCGGCCAAGTGACGCTGACTGGTTGCCTCGCCTCAAGTCGGCTCATCCACCTTCGGGACCTCGACGGGGGCAATAACACAAGGGAGGGAAGCGGTCGGTTCTCTACGCTTCTGCAGCGCGGGCGACTGGTGCTTCTA
Source organism: Glycomyces rhizosphaerae (assembly GCF_042647865.1). NCBI lineage: Bacteria > Bacillati > Actinomycetota > Actinomycetes > Glycomycetales > Glycomycetaceae > Glycomyces > Glycomyces rhizosphaerae. Next base: position 222,821 of record NZ_JBHRWO010000006.1, on the reverse strand, counting down.
CGTGGTCAACGGAGTATCCGGCCAGAGGCTTATGTCTTAGTCTGCTTACCACCGGACTCTGCGTCTACTATGTTCGGATTTCGCATCCTTGTGCGTACTTTCAATTATCCGCGATACAGGATCGGTCGGCAACACCCACAAGGTGCGAAACGTTTCATGTTCCGCACACCAGCCGCCCGAACCGACTGCGCCCCAACACAAACCAAACCCGCCACCCGACAACCGACGCCGCCTGCCAACCACTCCATCGCCGCCGGGTTTGACCCGAGTCTCACCGTCCCTCGGCGAGCGAATGCGCCAGAAGCGCGTCCGAAAGACTCGGCTGGTGACGATCGGCTTCCCGCCGAAGGGGGAGAGATGAACCTGTACGACGTGGTCGAACTGGCCGTGGATCTGCCGGAGAAGGGCCTCCGGGAAGGCATGGTCGGCACTGTCGTCGACGTTTACGACGACCCGCGAGCGTTCGAAGTGGAGTTCGACGATGAAGACGGAGTCGAGATCGCATTGCTCGCACTGAAGCCTGAGCAGTTGCGCTCGGCAGCCCGAGACTTAAACACCCGCAAGCGCAGCCGGAGCCGGACGCGCATCGCGTGTCCGACCCCGGCGTCTTCAAACGCCTCCAACGCCTCCAACGCCTTCTGCGCGCCTGTCGACGTCAAGCTTCTCGACGCATCAGCAGATGACCCCGGCGGTATCGTTCCCCGACTCGTGGCTCTCGCAGCATCCGGCCGATCTCGACGAAGCCGGTCTCGCCTGCGAGCTTCGCGAGTTCATCGATCGGCCACCGGTAGGCCGGCACGACCCTGGTGTCGTACTTCGTCACCGGATCGCCTTCGGACTCGAAGAACGCGACCAGCAGACATCCTCCCGGCGCTATCACTCGGCGGAACTCGGCGAAGTACGAAGCCACCTCCTGCGGCGGGGCGTGAATCACCGAGTACCAGGACACGACGCCGCGAAGCGCTCCGTCGGCCAGGTCCAGGGCGTCCATGGAACCCACCTCGAACCGCAGATCAGGGTGGGCCTCGCGGGCGATAGCAATCATCGCCGGCGACAGGTCGACGCCGTAGACCTCCAAGCTCAGATCCCTCAGATGCGCGGTGACCCGCCCAGGGCCGCAGCCCAATTCGGCCACCAGCCCTGGACGGCCCGTCTGCACGTACTCGGCGAACGCGGCCAGCATGGCACGATCGAGAGGCAGCCCGTCGAACTCGTCGCGCACGATTTCCGCGTACTCAACGGCGACCCGGTCATAGGCTTCCGTTGTGGCACTGAGGTATTCGGAGGCTCCAGTCATGGTCGAGCATCATACGCCCGATCCACGGCCGTGAACGCCGACCGCTTTCCCCTGGCTGCCGCGAGCTCCCCAAGCATCGCGGACTTGCGTTCGTCCGAGGTGAATGCCGCCCGGATCGCGTTGCGGGTGAAGTCGGCGAGCTGCGCGTCGCTCATGCCGAGTCCGGCTGCCACGCTGTACTCCTGCTCGATGGTGGTGCTGAGCTGTACGGGGTTGTCGGTAGCGAGGGTGACCGCAACGCCGGCCTCGACCAGGCGCAGCAAGGGATGCTCCTCGAGGTCGGGCAGGACGCCGAAGTAGTCGTTGCACGTCAACGCGCACTCCAGTGTCACGCCCTGGTCGACCAGCAACTGCAGCAACTCCGGGTCCGTCGCGGCGTGGATACCGTGCCCGATTCTGGTCAGGCCCGGCATCCGCGCCGCGGCGGCGATGTTGGCCGTCGACAGCTCACCCGCGTGCGCGGTGATCCCCAAACCGGCGTCGGCGAATCGCTCCGCCAGCCGGTACATGGGCGTCCAGTCCGCCTCGATGTCGTATGGCGCATAGAGGAAGTCGATTCCTGCCAGTCCTTCGTCGGAGGCTCGGATGCAGTCGTCGGCGAACGCGTCCGCGCGTTCGGGATCCTGCCCGGCGCCGATGACGATCGCCAGCACCTCGGCGTGCAGGCGCGGATAGTCGGCCTGCACCTGCTGCTCGGCTTCCCGAAACATCGACATGAAGCCGTCGCGTGTGGCGACCTCACCGCCGCAGCGGATCTCGACGTAGCACGCGCCTGCGGCGGCGTGGTCGCGCATCAGCGCCGCGAACCGCGCGGTGAACAGCTCGTCATCGTTGTCGTGCTCGAGCGAAACCGGCTGCACCGAGCCGATCCGCTGCAAGCGCTCCTTGCCGGGAGGGAGCTCGGCCGCGAGCCGGTCGCGCCAGGCCGACCAGTCGTACGGCTCCCGTCCTTCACGTTCGGCCAGGACCAGGTCGAGGTAGCGGGTCGCTTCCTGGTGGACGTGCAGATCGGCTTTCGGCAGGGTGGCGAGGGAATCCGAGGCGTTCATCGCCCGACCCTATCGGGTAAGGACAGCCAGACCGACGGTCCCAACTCCGTCTCCAGCACCAGCATTTTCGCAGCTCACGCCCTGAGCTCTCACTGGAGTATTAGATTCCCGCAAGCACAACCGGGGCTGGACACGGCCGCCTGCGGAGTCCCGCCGTGCCTCGATCGACTCCTTGCCGCTGCGATCCGCGTCGCCCTCGATCAGGCCCGCAATCTCCTCGCCGGAATCGGCGCCAGCCGTGAATACACCGCCGAGGTCCGAGAGCGGCTCGCGATGCTCGGTGTCGAGGGGAAGACGATGCAGATCGCATGGGTCACCGACCGTCTTGAGAAGGCCAGGTCCAGGCCGGAGCCCTTGCTGCACCGCTCGAAGCCGCGCTCGCCGCGGCTAAAGCCGCCCGCGCGAGTTTGTCTGGCCCGGGGTTGTATGGCCGGTGCCGGGCCAGTCGGTGCCGAATGGTTGCTGGTGTGGACTCGGTCGGCGTCACCAGGTCGGCCCCGATTCGGTTGGGCTGCAAGCAGGCAGCGACAGCGAGGTGGGGACTGCCGGGGTGTTCGGGGTCGAGTTGAGGCCGGGCGGTGTTCCAGCCTGGCCGAGTGGAAGGCACCGGTTGTTCGCGCGTCTTGGCCTCACTTCGCTTGCGCTACAAGCGGGCGGCGACGGCAAGGTCGGATCCGGCCTTGGGCCGTGTAGCCGGGGCCGGGCCGGTCGGGCTCGCCATCTGGACGCTGGCGTGGTGCCGGTCGGTGTCGCCTGCTCGGCCCCGTCTGGGGCCGGGCGAATGCTGTCAGCGACGGTGTGTCGGGAGCCGATTCGGTTGTGCGCGGTGGGCCGCACACGGTCGGCGGTGGTGCGGTGGGCACCGATCGGGGTGGCCGGGGCGGCACCAGTGGCAGCCGCGTTTGCAGATGCCGACTCGATTGCCCACTCGCCCTTGCAGTCTCGCCTGCCCGGTCGAGCACAGCGCACCGTCATGTTGCCCTTGTCGCTCATGGTCTTCATGGTCGTGTCACCTCCCTTGCCGCATAACGGGTTCGAGTCGCTTCGATCGACTTCGTACCCCCTGGCCTGTCTTGCCTTGTGAGCTTCCCTTCCGATGTCTGAGGTTTCTCCCGCCGGACGGATCTCCGGCCTCGCCTTGCTTGCCGGGCATCGCTTACCAACACCCGATCGCACCCGGCCAAGTGTCGCTGACTGGTTGCCTCGCCTCAAGTCGGCTTATCCACCTTCGGGACCTCGACGGGGGCAATGGCACAAGCATGGAAGCGGTCGGATCTCTACGCTTCTGCAGCGCGGGCGACTGGTGCTTCTACGTGGTCAACGGAGTATCCGGCCAGAGGCTTATGTCTTAGTCTGCTTTCCACCGGACTCTGCGTCTACTGTGTTCGGATTTCGCATCCTTGTGCGTACTTTCAATTATCCGCGATACAGGATCGGTCGGCAACACCCACAAGGTGCGAAAGGTTTCATGTTCTGCGACCCCGCCGCGACCGGAGTCATTGCGCCCCAACCCCAACCAACCCGCCGCCCGAAGTGCAACCCCACCCGTCCACCTCCTCGTCGCTGCTGGTTTGACCAGAGTCCCACCGTCCCTCGGTGAGTGTCACGACGTTCACGACGATCCGCGGGCGTTCGAGACGGAGTTGCCCGGCCTCGATCTTTGGGCTCGTTCCCGCGGGAAACCGGCGATAGTTCATCTCTTGATGAATACATGATTGCGTGTACTATCGTGATCGTGGAGACCTTGACCTATGGGCAGGTGCTGGCCCGATTCGGCCATGCGCTGTCCGATCCGACCCGCTCGCGGCTGCTCCTTGCGCTGCGCGAAGCCCCCGGCTACCCGGCCGACCTCGCCGAGACTCTCGGGGTCTCACGCCAGTCGTTGTCCAACCACCTTGCCTGCCTGCGCGGCTGCGGCCTGGTCGTCGCCCTCCCCGAGGGCCGCCGGACCCGCTACGAGCTGGCAGACCCCCGGCTTGCCCACGCCCTGGGCGACCTCCTCGGTGTCGTCCTCGCCATCGACCCCCAGGCGTGCGACGCCACCGACGAAAAGGACTGCTGCTGATGGCCTCGCCGATCCCGTTGTCCCCCAAGTTGACCGGCTCCACACCGGAGCGCCGCGCCCAGCTGACCCGGATCATCCGCTTCCTGGTCGCCGCCACCATCACCTACAACCTGATGGAAGCGGTCGTCGCCCTCACCGCCGGGACGGTCGCGTCCTCCACCGCGCTCATCGGCTTCGGCCTCGACTCGATCATCGAAGTCGCCTCGGCCGCCGCCGTCGCCTGGCAATTCTCCGCTGCAGACCCCGAAGTCCGCGAAGCACGTGAGCACCGGGCGCTGCGGATCATCGCCCTCTCGTTCTTCGCCCTCGCTGCTTACATCACCTTCGAATCGGTCCGCGGTCTCTTCTTCGGCGCAAACAATGCCGAGCACTCGAGCGTCGGCTTGATCCTGGCCGCGCTCTCGCTGCTGATCATGCCGCTCCTCTCTTACGCCCAACGCCGTGCCGGCCGCGAACTCGGTTCGGCCACGGCCGTCGCCGACTCCAAGCAGACCCTGCTGTGCACCTACCTTTCGGCCGTCCTGCTGATCGGCTTGGCGCTCAACAGCCTCTTCGGCTGGTCCTGGGCCGACCCGATCGCCGCTCTCGTCATCGCCGGCGTCGCCGTCAAGGAGGGCATCGAAGCGTGGCGGGGCGACAACTGCTGCACCCCGACAGCAGCCGCCTTCGAGGGCGGCGGCAAGACCGAGACTGGCTGCGACGACTGCTGCGCTCATGGCGAGTAGCACCGCCCGACGCTGATCGTGGCCGGCCCTGAGCGGCTGCTCCAGAACATCCGATGTTGCTGCGGCGTTGCCGTTTCCGCTTACGCCCGCGCAACGGGCCAGCCGGTGTACTGGCTCTGTCGGGCCGAATCCCTTCCGGCCGCAGTGAAAGGACGGATCCTGATGGGCAACTTCAAGAAGGCAGCGATGTGGACGGGAATCGTCGTCACCGCATTGTGTGGTGTCGTGCTGCTCGGCGGTGGCAAGGTGGTGTCTGGAACGCTGCTGATCGCCACGGCGTTCATCATGGTTCGACCGATCAGGCGACTCAAGCTCCCTCTTTGGGTCCGCATCGGACTGCTTTGCGCCGTATTCGGTCTCGTGGCATTGAACATCTCCACCACCGACCTTCCAGTCTCATCGAATGGCATGGTGGTGGCATGCGGTAATGAAGCTGCAGATGGCTTCACGCCGACTGGGATCAAGTTCTGGGACCAGGTGACGTGGATCTTCAGCAGTTTTCTAGCGCAAGCGGCGCCGTCCTAGTCCGTGTTTCGCGCGTTATTCCAGCGTCGCCAGCTCTTCCGGGGTGAAGGCCCGCAGAATGCAGAACTCGTTCCCCTCGGGATCGGCCATGGTCACCCACGACGCATCGTCGGGCCGCCCGAGGTCCACGCGGGTCGCGCCCAGCGCCTCGGCCCGGGCGACCTCCGCGGCCTGGTCGTCCGGGCGCAGGTCCATATGGAGCCGGTTCTTGGCGGCCTTGCCCTCGGGCACCTTCACGAACAGCATGTCGGGCGACACGCCGTCCTGCGGGCTGCCTTCGGCCGGTTCGAGCACCGATTCGTCGTCGCCAGCGTGGGTCAGGCGCCAGCCGAGCAGCTCCGCCCACCAAGCCGCGAGCTGTCGAGGGTCGTCACAGTCCACGACGATGCATTGCCAGTTCAGAGTCATGCGAACACCTTAGCGACCGCATAACCCAAGCGCTGCTTGGCGACAGGGTCGACGGCGATGCAGGCTGCCGAGCCCGCCACCGTCGAGACAGCTCCGGCTCAGGCCAAGGCCGCGTCGAAGATCCCGCGATGGGCATGGACGAAGGCATGTTCGCGCCTACTCCATTCGATCCGGTCGGCAAGCTCCTCCGGTGTCGCAATGGCGGTAGCCGGTCGGGCCTGGATCTCGGCCCAGAACCGCACGTTCCGGGACTGGCGTTCGAGAATGCAGTCGACCAGAACTCGCCGCTCGGCGGCTTTCAGCCCGTACGTCTCGGCGAGGAGCCGCACCTGGTCGGCCTGATCTCTCAGCGGCCGTGCCTGTTTCGACGAGACGACCCAGGTCCAGGCCATGTACGCCACGTCCTCCAACCGGCTCCCGGGCGCGGCCTCGGCGAAGTCGATGAACGCGGTCGGCACGCCATCCTGAAAGACCACATTGTTCGGTCCGGGATCGTGATGGCACACGACCTCGAACCTCCCGGCGAGGACGCTGCCGCGCGTCGCATCGTGCATCGCCCGCAACATCCTGGCCGCCGCCGCGACCTGAGCATCAGACCAAGGCCGGAATCTCGCGGGAACCTCGCCGGGGATGAAGGAGAGCAGGTCCGCCCCGTCGGATCGCCCGAGATACCTGGGCGCGCCGCTGAAACCGCGCTCCTCGAGCAACTCAAGCAGCGCGGCCATGAAATCGGACGAGCCGCATACCGGCCTGCGTACTGTGTCGCCGACCCGCGCGACACCGGCGGCCATGCGACCGCCGACAAGCGGCACCCCCTCCGATGGGGTCTGAGACATGGGAACTCTCCAACCTCTGGGCAAGCGAGCCGCCGCGATTCCCAAAGCGCCATTCGGCGTCGCACCCCGGTGGCACCATCGCGAGCATGACCGACATCAAAGCACGCCTGCAGCACGACCTTCAGCAATGTCGCGACGGCCTGCTCTGGAAACTCGACGGCCTCGGCGAATACGACCTGCGCCGACCCGTGACCCCGACCGGCACCAACCTCCTCGGCCTGGTCAAACACGTCGGCGGCATCGTGTCCGGATACCTGGGGGAGGTCCTCGGCCGGCCCGTCGGCGACCCGCCGCCCTGGTTCGCCGACGACCCGGACGAACCGAACGTCGACATGTGGGCCCGGCCTGACGAGACCAGTGAAGCCGTCATCGACTTCTACCACAACGCCTGGGCCCACGCCGCCGCCACCGTAGAGGCCCTCGACCTCGACACCACCGGCACCGTCCCCTGGTGGCCCGCCGAACACGGCGAAGTCACCCTCCACCAGATGATCGTCCTCATCATCAGGGAGACCAACCGCCACACCGGCCACGCCGACATCATCCGCGAACTCATCGACGGAACCGCCGGACTCCGCCCCGACTTCGACGGCCTGCCCGAAGGCGACGGCACATGGTGGGCGGACTACCGCGACCGCCTCGAACAAGCCGCCCACCAAGCCGCCGGAAGACCCGACTAGATCGGTTCGTACTCGATGATGGTGAAGTCGCCGAAGACCGCCGGGCCGCCATGGGCGTAGAGGGCGATCCGGTTGTCGCCGCCTTCGGGGAAGACCAGGTGCGAGTGCACGCGCCTGCCGTCGTCCACGAACACCTCGATGCTGGTGCGGTCCACCAGGATCCGCAGGTACACCTGCTTGAACGCGGCGGCGTGCGGGGTGCGGCTCTCGTGCCACCTGGCACTGCGGTCGGGGTTCCAGGTGAAGGCCCGGTTGACGTACACGAAGTCGCCGTACTTGCCGACGTCGATATGCCTCGAGCCCCAGTTGGACCGGCGCAACTGCAGCCCGACGTTCTCGAGCGAGGTCCACGAGATCGACGTCTGGATCTCATAGGCGAGTCCGGTGAAGTCGAGGTCGAGGTGTCCGTCCACTTCGATGTCACCGAGGGCATGGCGCTGGGCGACCCGGTCGTCAAGGGCCGCAACAGGGCGTGACACCAGTGCGCAGTCCGTGTCCGAGTACCACTTGAGCGAGATCTCGCGAGTGATCGAGTCGGTGCCGTTGAAGCCGTCCGATTCCCAGGTGAGGGTCTCGTGCGGGTAGTCCCAGAAGTTCATCCAGGCCCGCGCGTAGCGCGTCTTCGCGTCGGCCTGTCCGTCGGCGATCTTCTCCCAGGTGACGGCCCCGTACCAGTCCCAGCCGTGGTCGAGCCACTGCGGTTCTGCCTGGTCGGCCGTGAAGTTCGCGCCGTCGAAGTCGCCGGTCCAGTACGCGTACGTGCAGGGCAGCCCCGAGCCTTTCCCGTTGGCGCTCAAGCCGAGCACCCAGCGCCCCGGGCCGGTGTCCGAGTCGAGCCAGAACAGGTCCGGGCATTCGAGCGCGCCGAGACCGTCCTTGAAGAAGCCGCCCGCGTAGGTCCAGGCCTTGAGGTCGGGGGAGTGGTAGAAGCCGATCTTGTTGCCTTCGGCGAGGGCCATCGCCCACCGCGAGCGCTCCTCGTCCCAGAACACCTTCGGGTCGCGGAAGTCGCGCACGCCGGGGTTGGCCAGCACCGGGCCGCCTTCGAGCGCCGTGAAGGATCGGCCGTCGTCGGTGGAGTACCAGAGGAACTGGGCCTGGTCGGCGTCCGCCGGGGACGCGTGGTGCTCCTGGGTCGCGAGCACGACGACCGCTCCCGCGCCGAATCCGGCGGTGTTCTCGGTGTCGATGACGGCGCAGCCGGACCAGACGTCGCCGTCCGCGTTGGCGTCCTTGGGGATCGCGACGCCCTCGTCGGTGTAGACGAGGTTGTCGGTCGAGCTCGCGAGCCGCCAGGCGGTGCCTTCGGCAGCTGCGCCGTAGTCCGCGTTGTAGAGGTAGTAGTAGAGGTACTTGCCGTCGACCCAGATCGGACGCTGCGGGTCGTTCTTCCAGCCGTCGGGAACGGCGAAGTGGTACTCGGGCCGCTTCGACGAGGCGGCGGCGGTGTAGCCGTGACCGGGCTTGGGGGCGGCGGAAGCGGCGGTCGGCAGGGCTACGGCGGCGGCCGCGCCGAGGCCGAGGGCGCGGAGCACAGTCTTCCTTGACGTGCGGATCATCGTGCATCTCCAAGGGTTCGTGATGGGACGCGAACTACGCTAAAGAGTTAAAATAGTTAAATCAATGGATGAATAGGTTAAGTGAGCGGTTAACTCGCGCAAGGGGGGAAAGCACTGCGGGCCGTCCGGAGACGGCCCGCGTGTCAGTCGAGTTCGTTCCGCCAGGGCGGGTTGGCGCCCGCCCGGGAACATGTCACCGCGGCCACTGTGGACGCGAATCCGACGGCTTCGCGGGCCTCGTCGGCGGTCAAGCGCGCCAGGTCGTCCGGACGCAGGCGCTCGTTGCGGTCCAGCCAGTCGAGCAGGGCGCCGCTGAAGGAGTCGCCCGCGCCGACGGTGTCGACCATGTCGGCCTTCGCCGCCGGTACGCGGAACTGATCGCCCCCGGCCCACACGAGCGAGCCCTCGCCGCCGCGGGTCACCACGACCATCTTGCGGCCCTTGGCGATCCAATGCGCCGCCAGGTCCGCTGGGTCGGCCCCCGGCCAGATCCATTCCAGATCTTCGTCGGAGACCTTCACGATGGCGGCGAATGTGAGCCACCGCTCCAACCGCTCCCGGTACGTGTCCCGGTCGCCGAGCAGGGCGGGGCGCACGTTCGGGTCCAGGCTGATCGTCGTGCCGGTGCTGAGCCCCGCGAGCCACCGCTCGACCACCATCGCACCGGGGTCGACCGCGAGCGCGAGCGACCCGGCGTGCACCGCATCGAGGCCGGGGTGCTGCGGCAGCTCCGTCGCCTGCCATTGCCAGTCGGCGGTGCCGTCCACATGGAATGCGTAGTCCGCCGATCCGGTCGGACCCACGGACACGATCGCGAGGCTCGTCGGCTCCTCGGCGTCCACGACCCAGCGCAGGTCTACGTTCGACTCGGCCAGATGGGTCCGCAGCAGGTTCCCGAACGCGTCCGCCGAGAGCCGCCCGAGGAAGGCGACATCGGAGCCCAAGCGCCCCAAGGTGACCGCCACGTTCATGGGGCTGCCGCCCGGGTGCGCGATCGGATGCCGGGCATCGCTCTGAGCGACCTCGAGGTCGATCAGGGCCTCGCCCACGACTCCGATCACTTGCGTACCAGCCTTTCGCCGTCCCATCGCACCGGGATCGGGTCGGTGAGCTCGCCGATGAACTCGCCGTCCTCGATGTTGCGGAATCCGATGATAACCGTCTGGCCGTCCACGTCGTGCAGTCTCGCCGCATACAGGCTCTCATGCTCGAACGGCCGGGCCTTGGCGATGTCGATTCCAGTGAGCGGCAGTTCGACGGGCACCACGTAGTTGTCGCCGGTCTCATCGAGGGCGCGGCGCGCGTCGGAGGCCTCGCCTTGGCCGCAGCAGAACAGCATCAGCCACTGACCGTCCACTTGATGCAGTTGGGTGACCTCGACCTGCCCGAATCCGAGCGCGTCGGGTCGGCTCAACGGCGGCTGCACTTCCCAGGTCTCCAGGTCCGCGGACGTCGCGTACCCGACGACGCCGCGTTCGCGGGTCTGCTCCGGTCCGTCGACCCTGGCGGTGAAGAGCATGTGCCAGCCGTCGTCGCCGCGGTAGACCCACGGGTCGCGGCAGGCCTCGTCGAACCAGCCCGAGCCCTCGCGGAACCGCTCGTAGTGGGCGGGATCGACCTCGACCTGCGGTCCGGGGGTGCGGTGCCAGGTGATGAGGTCGTCGGAGACGGCCGAGCCGATGCGCTGCACGTTCCCGTCCTCGGCGCGCGAGACGCCGGTGTAGAACATGCGCCAGCGTCCGGAGTCTTCGCGAACGACCGAGCCGGTCCAGGTGGCCTGGTCGTCCCAGGCGGGCGCGTCGGCGAAGACGAGCGCGTCCGGCAGGAGCGTCCAGTCCCTCAGGTCGGAGGAGACGGCGTGCCCGATCGTGGCCCGCTTGTGGCGTCGTCCTTCTTCTTGCAGCGCACGGGAAGCGCGCAGGAAGAACACGTGGTGGCGGCCGTCGTCGTCGGTCGCGTACCAGGAGTCCCAGACCCAGTGGTCGGCGAGCTTCAGCATTATTGTCCTATCTAGAGAGTGGGGGAGTTCAGTCCTTCATGCCCGCTGAGGCGATGGACTGGATGAACGAGCGCTGGAAGACGAGGAACACGATCACCATCGGCAGCGTGATCATGCTGATGTAGGCCATGACCTCGCCCCAGGCGGTGTCGAGCTGGAAGAAGTACTGCACGCCGACCATGACCGGGCGCAGCTCCTCGCTCTGCACGGTCATGAGCGGCCACAGGTAGGCGTTCCAGGTGGCCGGGGAGGTCACGACCGTCAGGATGGCGACCGTGGCGAACACGGGCTTGGAGAGCGGCACGATGATGCGCCAGTAGGTGCGCAGCCAGCCGGCTCCGTCGATCGCCGCGGCCTCTTCGAGTCCCTTGGGGAGGCTCTTGAAGTACTGGGCGAACAGGAAGATCGAGAAGGCGTTCACGATGAACGGGATGATCTGCACGCGATAGGTGTTCAGCCATCCGAACTCGAGCACCGGTGTCAGGCCGTCGAAGCCGACCCACGGCAGGTTCGCGACCAGGTACACCATGGGCACGATCGTGGTGTCGAACGGCAGGATGAGTGTGGCGATGATGAGGGCGAACACGAGGCCGCGGCCCTTCCAGCGCATCCGCGCGAGCGCATAGCCGCACATCGAGTTCACGATGAGTCCGAACGCGGTGACCATGAAGGTGACGAACAGCGTGTTCCCGAGGAATCGCCAGAACGGGACCCGGTCGAACACCGCCGCGTAGTTGGCGAACGAGAGCTCGCCGACCGGCAGGAACGCTTTGAAGGAGTTCATGTCCGCGAAGATCTGGTGGTCGGTCTTCAGGCTCGCGGCGAGCATGAACACGATCGGGAACAGGAAGAACGCGGCGAGCACCGTCATCGGAGCGTAAGTCCACACCCGTCGCACCTTCGACGGCGGCTTGAATGTCGTTGCGGTCATGGCTAGTCCTTGTCCCTCGTCAGGCGCCGTTGGAGGAGCGCCAGGGCGAGCACGATGCAGAAGAAGATCAGGGACAACGCGGCCCCGTAGCCCATCTGCTGCTGCTGGAATCCCTTCTGGACGATCTGGAGCACGATGGTGCTCGTCGACCCGACGGGGCCGCCGTTGGTCATGATGTTGACCTGCACGAACAGGCTCATCGCGGCGATCGTGATCGTGATGAGCACGAACACGAACGTCGGCTTCAGCAGCGGGAGCGTCAGGTGCCGGAACCGCTGCCAGGGCGTGGTGCCGTCGAGCGCGCCTGCCTCGTAGACCTCCTCGGGGATGGTCTGGAGCCCCGCGAGCCAGATGATCATGTGGAGGCCCACGCCCTGCCACACGCTCATGACCACGATGGCTCCCATGGCGGTCGAGGGATCGGCGAGCCACGCCTGGCCGGCCCAAGCGCCGCCGGTGACCATCGACAGGGCCGAGTTGATCAGCCCGTCCTCCTGGTACAGGAAGCGCCACAGCAGGCTGACGACCACCATCGAGGTGATCACCGGCAGGAAGAAGATGGTGCGGAAGAAGTTCCGCCCCGCCAGTTTCTGGTTCACCAGCAGTGCCAGCACCAGGCCGAGACCGCCCTGCAGCGGGACCACGATCCCGGCGAACAGGAACGTGTTCAGCATGGAGCGGTGGAAGGTCGCGTCCTCGGTGAAGGCCCGCTGGAAGTTCTCCAACCCCACGAACTCGGGCGGCGTGGGGGAGATGAGCCGCGCGTTCGTGAACGCCAGGACCAGCGACACCAGGGCCGGGCCGATGACGAACAGGAGCAGGAGCGCGACGCCGGGGATCGCGAAGGCGGCTCCGGCCCGCTGCTCCGTGCGGGAGTGGGAGCGGCGCTTGGGCTTCGGTGCCGGGGGCGGGGCCGCCGCCGAAGCGGCGGCCCTCTCAGCGCTAGCGAGTGCCATTGCTAGAACCCGTATCCGGCGTTCGCCTCGATGTCCGCGTCGATCTCCGCGACCATCGCGTCGAGGGATTCCTGCACGTCGCCGCCGTGGATGATGTCGCCGGCGTACTGGGTGAACACCGAGGCGATGACGGTGTAGGCCGGGGTCTCGGGGCGCAGCACGGCATAGGCCTTCGAGTAGTCGACCATCATGCGCAGCTTGCCCTCGGTCGCGTAGTTCTCGGTGAGCTCCGCGGCCGCGTCGGTGGCGGGGATGAGCCCGGTCTGGTTGGCGTACTCGGCGACGAACTCGTCCGAGAGCGCGGTCTCCAGCCACGAGGTGGCCCCGGCCGCGTCGGCCGTCGCGGTGGCGGCCCACTGCCAGGAACCGCCGCCGATCTTGGGGCCGTTGCCGAAGTCCGGCGGCGGCAGGAACAGCATGTCGTCGTAGAGGTCCATGGCGGCGAGGGCGCCCCAGTTGCCGTGGAAGGCCATGGCCGCCTTGCCCTGCATGAAGTCCTCGGCGCCGCCAGGGGACTCCACATTGGCGAGTCCGGAGGTGAACAGGCCCTGGAACCACTGGCCCCAGGCGAGGGCCTCGGGCCCGTTGAGCGCGCCTTCGGCGCTGAGGTACGTGTCGCGGTCGATGAGGTCGCCGCCGAAGCTCTGCAGGAACGGCGAGAACGCGTACGGGAACCACTCGCCGGTGTCGGCGGTGGAGAAGTCGATCGCCCACTGGTAGGTGCCGTCGGCGGTGACGCGCTGCAGCGCGTCGTCGAATTCCTCACGGCTCCAAGGCTGTTCCATGGTCGGGATGCGCACGCCGGCCGCGTCGAGCACGGATTGGCGGGCGAAGATCGCGCAGGCGGCCTCCCAGTGCCCGACCGCGTACAGCTCGCCCTGGAACTTCCCGAGCACCGAGGGCAGGAACTTGTCGGTGGTCTCGGCAGGGAGGTCGAGCGGCAGCAGGTGTCCGGCCCAGGCCCAGTTCGGGACGTTCGGTCCATCCACAGTGAGCAGATCGGGGAGGTCGCCCGAGAGCGCCGCGGCGTTCACGGTGTCGTTGTAGACGTCCTGCGGGAAGGGCTCGAGCGAGGCCTTGTAGGTGTCCTGGGAGCCGTTGAAGGCCTTGATGATGTCCTCGGTGACGGCGATCTCGAGGGGGCTGCCGGCGTTGTGGGCCCACAGGACGAGCTCGCCGTCCGAGGAGCCGGAGCCGGAGGCGGTGCACGCGGCCAGAGCGGGGTAGGCGAGGGCCGCGCCGCCAGAGGCGGCGGCCAACTGGAAGAGGTTGCGACGTTGCATGGTGATCACTCCAATGTGATGGGGCTGAAGGGCTTCGGGTCGGTCATCGCGGTGGTGCGACGGAGTCGCGCCGCGATACGGGGCAGGGCATGAGGTGCTGCACGGGTGCGGCTTCGGGATCGTCGAGCCTCCTGAGCAGCTCCTCGGTGGCCCATCGCCCCATCTCGTAGTGGGGGAGGGCCGTGGAGGTGAGCCCCGGAATCAGTTCCGGGGCGATGAGTTCCTGGTCGTCGTAGGAGACGACGGAGAGATCGTCCGGAATGGACAATCCGAGTTCGGCTGCGGCGCGGTAGACGCCGACGGCCATCCGGTCGTTGAAGCAGAAGATCGCGGTGGGCCTGTCGGGCGCGCGCAGCAGGCGCATGGCCGCTTCGTACCCGCCGGAGCTCATAGCGGCGGGGCCCTCGGCGAGGAGTCCGTCCGGGTCGACCCCGTAGGAGGCCACGTGCTCGCGCCAGGTGGCGAGGCGGATGTGGCGGGCCTCGACCTGCTCGACCGTGGTCACGTGGCCGATGCGGCGGTGTCCGGCGGCCGACAGTTCGACGAGTGCCCCGAGGGTGCCGCCGCGCTCGTCGGGCACGACGGAGGAGGCGGAACCGTCCGGGGTTCGCGAGTCCAGCAGGACGCACGGCGTCGAGCCGATGACCTCGGGCACCTTCAGGACCTGGTGGTACATGGTGGCGAGGAGGATGCCGTCGATCTGGCGCTCCTGGAGCGCTCCGATGGCCTCGGCGGTCTCGTCGGGCTCGCCCATGGTGTCGACCATGAGGAGCAGGTAACCGGCCTCGCGGGCCGCGTCGTGCGCGCCGCGGATCATCTGGCCCGCAAAGGGAGTCGTGGCGACGTCGTCCCCGACGAACCCGAGCATCTGGGTTCGGCGCGTCCGCAGCCCGCGGGCGACGGTGTTGGGCCGGTAGCCGAGTTCGGCGGCGGCGGCGCGGACCCGCTCGCGGGTCTCGGCGCCGATGCGTCGGCCTCCGGTGTCGTTGAGCGCCATGGAAGCCGTGGCGGTCGAGACGCCGGCGGCCTTCGCGACATCGGCGAGGCGGGGTTGCTTGGTGGTCACCGTTGACTTCCCTTCGAACCATCGAGTTAATCGATTAACCAACCTGCCGTGAGTGATCAAGGTGAATTTGTTAATCGATTAACCGAGAATCTACGGCCGTTCGGAAACGAACGGGACGCGGTCGTGTCACGGTTCGGCAACGACGCGCAATCCCTCTGCGGCACCCTCGCTGCCGCCGTTCCGAGGCAGTGGCCGGCCGGCTCATGGTCCGCCGCGCCCGCAGAAGCACCGGCGAATGGCCGAGCGCCTAACGCGCACAGCAAAGACGACGTGCCCGATCCCCGGTGCGGGATCGGGCACGCCGTCTCGTTCGCGCCCCGGTCAGGACCCGGTCGGTGCCAGGATCGGGCTGCCGATCTTGCCCATGAGGTCGTTCGCCGGATGGTCGCGCTCGGGGCTGAGGAAGAAGCCGAAGATCGCCTTCCTCCACTCCTCGGGCGTGATCCGGTTGTCGTGGTCGGCGTCGAGCTGCTCGAAGATCCGGTGACTCTCCCGGTAGTCGACCCCGTTCCAGTTGCGCAGGAGCTGCACGAATTCGCCGGAGCTGATCAGGCCGTCGCCGTCGGCGTCGGTGATCGCGAAGTAGGCGTCGGCGACCGTGGCGAGTTTCGCTCCGGCCGCGATCCGGTCGGTGAGCATGTTCTCGGCCAGGATGTTCCGCAGTTCCTTGCGGCCGACCCGGCCGTCGCCGGTGGAGTCGGCCGAGGCGATGAAGTCGGTCCACAGTCGCGCGGTGGCCTCGCGGAGTTCAATCCCCATCGGGCTCTCGACCGGCACGCCGCGAGCGGCCAGCACGCGGTCGGCGGCCTGCCGCAGATTCTCCTCGGTGATGTATTCGTTGCCCTCGACATCGAGCGTGTCGAACCATCGGTCGAACTTGTTCCGGTGGACCCTGCCCAGGCGCGCGCGTCGCTTGCTCCGGGCGACGATCAGGATCGCCGCCCCGGCGGCGATCGCGGTGGCGGCAGAACCCACTGCCAGTGCTTTCGTGCTTCGTCGCATTGACGTCACCTTCCCTTTCCCGTTGGGATGGTGCCACGACGGGCGGCCTCAGGGACTGAAATCCGCCGATCCGGCGACCGTCCCCACGTGAAGGCGCAACAAAAAACCCGGCGATGCCGAGGCTTACCTGTCTGCAACTGCTGGTACTCCGAGCGGATTCGAACCGCCGTTTCCGCCTTGAGAGAGCCGATCCGGAGGGGCCGGTGGGTTCTTAGCCGAGGTAGGCCATCCAGTGCGGTCGATCGGCGATGGCTTGCTCGGCGAGGGTTCGGGCGCGTTCGCCGATGGCGTCGACCAGGGCCTGGCTGTATCCGGTGAGGCTGTCGGGATTTGGGTCCTCTCCGACTGGTGCGACGGCGATCCACGGGGCGAGGTTGAGGACCGCGCCTCTGGTGGCAGGGACGTAGGTGCTTTCGCGTCCGGCTGGCTCCGGGGCAAGAAGTGAGTGGGTGGTGCGCACTGCTTGTGCCTCCTCCCTGTTTGGCGCGCAGGCTCGCGGCGTCCCCGGGACCAGCCGATGCCCCCGGCAGCAAGGTGCCGGGGTCACGATTCTGAACCGGTCCGCCAAGCTCTTGCTTCCGCTGTTCAGAGCCGGTACGTTAATCAGCGAACCGGTTCGCTGATGCGGCACTGCCCGAAGTGTCGACGAGAGGCGGACTTCTCAATGATGAGAGTGAGGCGAAATGAACGTACGAGCACGGCGTGCCGCGCGAATATGCAGTGTGGTTGCGGCTGCCGCGATCATCCCCTTGGTGGCGGTGCCCGCCGCCGGCCAGGAAGCTGATGTCATCAGGGTCGATCTCGGCCAGACCACCGGCGACTTCCTCGGAGGAGCGTCAGGCACACTGTACGGCCTGTACGACGAGGGGCTCCCTTCTGAGAACCTCATCGACGGCATCGATCTGACCACGGTCGCGACCAAGGCGCAGGACGGCCCGCAGCACCCGGGCGCGGACGCGCTCGAAGCCCTCGGCCCGGTGGTGGAGGCGTCGAACGGCGACGTCTACATCTACACGACGGACATCTACCGCGGCTTCCCCTACCAGTGGCCCGGCGACACTCCTGAGGAGAAGCTCGACGACTACATGGACAAGCTCCGTGTCCAGGTCGAGCAGGTCGCGACCCTGCCGGCGGAACAGCAGGACAACATCGTCTTCCTGCCGTACAACGAGCCCGAAGGGAACATGTTCGGCACCGGCCCCTGGAGCTACAACCGCATCCACTGGCACACCGATCCGCAGTACTTCTTCGCCGCCTGGGACCGCGCCTACGAGGTGATCCACTCGGTCCTGCCCGACGCGCGCATCGGCGGTCCGAACACCAGCACCCTCTACAGCCAGGTCGAGGGCTTCATGAAGCACACCGTCCAAGCGGGAACGGTTCCCGACGTGGTCGTGTGGCATGAGCTGTCGAACCCGGCCACGATCCGCTCCAACGTCGCCAAGTACCGCGGCTGGGAGTCGAGGTTCTTCGCCGGCACGCCCTATGCGGGAACCCAGCTGCCGATCAACATCACCGAATACGCCTACAACTACCACACCTCGGTGCCGGGCCAGATGATCCAGTGGGTCTCCGCACTCGAAGACTCCAAAGTGTACGGTGACATCGCGTATTGGAACATCGACGGCAACCTGTCGGACTCCGCCGTGCAGGCCAACCGCGCCAACGGCCAGTGGTGGCTGCTGCACGCCTACAGCCAGATGCGCGGTGGGCAGACCGTCAAGGTCACGCCGCCGCGGCCGGGCGTGAGCTACACGCTGCAGGGCGTGGCGGCTCTTGACACCGACAAGCGGCAGGCCCGCGTCCTGCTCGGCGGCGCGAGCGGGGCCTACAAGCTCGCACTCGACAACGTCCCGTCCGCGACCTTCGGCCAGAAGGTGCACGCGGTCGTGCGCGAGATCGGCTGGAGCGGCCAGCTCGGCGACTCGGCCCAGCCCTCCACGGTGGCCGAGGTCGACGTGACCGTCACGGGCGGCACCGCTGAACTCGCCTTCGGCTCCGGCGGACTGCCGGCGCTCAATGCGGAATCCGCTTACGAGGTCATCGTGACCCCGAGCGTCGCTCCCGGTGATGCGGCCGTCCCGCAGACGGCCTGGGAATCGACGTACGAGGCCGAGAACGCCACCTGGACCGGCACGGGCCTGCAGCGCAACGGCCCTGAAGGCTCCCCTTCGGCCCTGGCGAAGTTCTACACCTCCGGCGGTTACAACGTCGGCGGGATGCGGACCGGCTCGAACAACGCGATCGAGTTCAACGTGAGCGTTCCCCAGGCCGGCGTCTACGACCTGAGCATCTTCGCAAGCTCCCTCAACACCGACGCCGAAGTGCAGGCCCAGGGGCCGACGAACATGTTCCTCAGCGTCGACGGCGCTGCGGAGCAGGAGATCTTCCTCCCCTTGGGTTACAAGTGGACCGTGTGGGACCACACCGACACCACGGTCGAACTCACCGCCGGGGACCACGTCATCACCCTGGCCACCCGCAGCCTCGACGGGACCGGAGCCATCACCGGCGACGTCATCCTCGACAAGATCGACCTGTCTCTGCCCCACCCCGACTACGGGAACGACGTGTACGAGGCCGAATTCGCCGAGCTCAACGGCGGTGCGGCCCCCACGTACGCGAGCGAGCACGACGGCTCGGGCCCGGGCGCGGCGGCGGTGCCGACCGGCGGCGAGGCGACCTTCTGGGTCTACTCCCCGGACGACGCGTCCGCGCTCCTCGACGTCGCCTCGCGCGGCGACCGAAAGGTGGAACTCGAGGTCAACGGCGAGACCGTGACCACCGGACAGGGCGGCATCGTCAACGCCTTCCTGCTCGGCGGCATCAACCAGGTCACCGTCAAAGGCGCACAAGGGCTCGAGGTCGACCGACTCGTCGTGACGGCATCCGGTGAAGCCACCGGGGCCGTCTACGAGGCGGAGGACGGCACGATCGCCGGGAGCGCGGAGGCCACGAGCCTGTCCCTCGCCTCCGGCGGGGCCGCGGTCACGGGCATCGGCGGCGATCCCGGCAACGGGAACACCCTGACGTTCAACGATGTCGAGGTGTCGAAAGCCGGCAAGTACGCGCTGACCTTCCGGTACTCCAACGAGGAGCAGTCGCCCGCCACGCACTACAACCCCGACCCCGTGGCGCGGTATGCCCTGGTGTCGATCAACGGCGCCGACCCGGTCCGCGCGATCTTCCCGCACTCGTTCCACGAGAACAACTTCTGGGAACTCACCGTACCGGTCGACCTGAAAGCCGGAGTCAACTCGATCGTCGTGCGCGGCGAGGAGAAACCGCAGTTCGACGGCACCAGTTACGCCTCTGACACCTGGCCCGGCGTGCTGCTGCGCTCGGAGTTCGCGCCCAACCTCGACCGGATCGCGGTCACCCCGCTGTTCCACGACGTCGCCTGGCGCGAACTGCAGTCCCACAACTATCCGGATCGCCTGGTGCGGCATAAGAACTGGAACGTCCGGCTGGAACAGAACCCCAGCCCCGAGGCGGACGCGCAATTCCGGATGGTCCCGGGTCTGGCGAACGGCTCGACCGAGTACGTGTCGTTCGAGTCGGTGAACCATCCAGGCCACTACCTGCGGCACTCGTTCTTCGAAATGGTGCTGGCGCGCGACGACGGAACCGCGCTGTTCGACAAGGACGCGACGTTCAAGATGACCGAAGGTCTGGCCGATGAGTGGTGTACGTCGTTCCAGGCGTACAACTTCCCGGACCAACATCTCCGGCACTCGGGCTTCGAGTTGCAGCTCGATCCGATAGAGGACGCGGGCGACCGCGCCGACGCCACCTTCTGCATCACCGTCTGATCATCCCTTGTGGCGGCCGCCGGCTGAGCCGGCGGCCGCCACTCAGCCGGGGGCCGACCCACAGCGAACCGGTACACTGGACGGAGTTCGAGCGAGGAGCGGAGGGAGCAGCGTGGCCACGATCGGCGATGTAGCACGTGAGGCCGGGGTGTCTCGCAGCACCGTCTCCTCGGTCCTGACCGGCCGCAAGTACGTCAGCCCCGAGACGCAGGCCAAGGTCGACGCGGCGGTCGCCAAGCTCCAGTTCTCCGTCAACGCCGGGGCCAGGGCACTGGCGACCTCACGCACCATGGCCTTGGGCGTCGTCGTCGGCTTCCACGAGGCCGAGTTCAGCCCGGCGCTGGCGGCGTACCTCATCGCTCTCTCCGACGCGGCGCGCGAGCAGGGCTACTCGGTCGTGCTGCTGACCGAGCCCGACGGTGTCGAGGCGGTGCGGCGGGCGATCTCCGGCCGCCAGGTCGACGGGTTCATCCTGCTCAACGTGGTCGACGACGACCCGCGACTGGAACCGATCAACCAGGCGCGCTATCCGGCGGTCCTGCTCGGGATGCCCCAGGACACCCGTGGTGTCGACGCGGTCGACCTCGACTTCGCCGCCGGGGCCGCGATGCTGGTCGACCACCTCGCCGACGCGGGCCACCGCGAAGCGGTGTTCGTCAAATGGCCCGAAGAGCTGTACGCCTCGGGCAGCACCTATGCGAACCGGTTCGCTAGCTCGGCCCGCGAGCGGGCCGAACGGCGCGGCCTCCGGCTCGTCCCGGTCTCCGTGCCGGTGGGGCCGGAGCAGGTGCGCGCGACCCTGCGCGCTGTGCTCCAGGACCCCGAGAACCCGCGTGCGCTGCTGATCCACAACGACGCCGCCGTCGCGATGCTCCCGTTCGCGCTCCACGACCTCGGGCTCGAAGTGCCCGCCGACCGGAGCGTCGTCTCACTGCACGCGGCCGAGCTCGCGCGGCTCTACGTCCTGTCTTTCACCTCGGTCGAGTCCGAGCCGGTGGCCGTCTGCCAGACCGCGGTCGAAATGCTCGCCAAGCGGATCGCCTCGCCCGACAGCCCGGTGCAGAAGCGGCTGATCGTGCCGCACATCGAGCCGAAGGGCAGCGTCGAAACCGCCGCATAGGCACACGTTCGGGGTGTACCACCGACGCTCGATTCCCAGCTCACAAGTCAGCGAACCGGTTCGCCTTGACGGAGGCCATTCAATCTGGCAGTATCGTCAGCGAACCGGTTCGCTGGCTACTGGAATCCCTCGAGCCAGCGCGTCACCGGCGGACCCGACTCGATGAAGAGGCCGATGAAAATGACCAACACGACACTGCGCTGGTGCGTCGCCGCAGGCGCCGCACTGACAATGGGCGCCCTGGCCGCCTGCTCCGGCGGCACGCCCGAACCGGGCGAGAACGGCAATGCGAGCGAAGGCTCGACGACGGCGGAGATCGCCTTCTGGGACCCCTACCCGCAGCACGCCGAAGGCTCCGCGTGGGACGAGCACGTCAAGTCCTGCGCACCCGAAGGATCGACGATCGTGCGGACGAGCGCTCCGCAGACCGACCTGTTCAACCAGCTCACGACCGCGGTGAAGGAGGGCGGCGCCCCCGACGTGGTGCTGCTCGACAATCCGATGATGCCCGAAGCCGTAGGTGCCGGAATGCTGGCGACCGCGGAGCAGGCGGGCATCGACACCAGCGGCGTGGACGAGAACCTGATGGGACCCGGCGTGGTCGACGGCAGCGCCTACGGCGTGCCGTTCGGCTCCAACGCGCTCGGCCTGTACTACAACGCCGACCTGCTTGCCGAAGCGGGCGTCGACCCGGCCTCGGTCACTGACTGGGACTCGCTGAACGCCGCGATGGAACAGGTCGTCGCCGACGGCGGCAAGGGCATCACCTTCTCCGGCGTCACCGGCGAAGAGGGAGTCTTCCAGTTCCTTCCCTGGTTCTGGGGTGCCGGGGCCGACCTGTCCGACATCTCCTCGGACGAGGCCGTCGCGGCCGGCCAGCTCCTCTCGGGCTGGATCGGCGAGGGCCTGGCCCCCAAGTCGGCGGCCACCGATAACCAGTCCGCGGCCTGGGACCTGTTCCTGACCGGCGAGTACGCCTTCGCGGAGAACGGCTCGTGGTTCGCCGCGGCCGCGGCCGAATCGAACTTCGAGGTCGGGGTCATCCCGATCCCGGCGATGGACGGCGGCGTCGCGCCGGTGCCGACCGGCGGCGAGTTCGCCGTGGCGCCGATCCAGAACGAGAACGCCTCCGACCACTACGCGAACGCATCGGCCGTCATCGCCTGCCTGACCGAAGGCGAGGCCGCGTTCCAGACCAACGAGACGCTCGGCTACCTCTCGGCCAAGCCCGACGTCCGCGCCGAGCAGGCAGCCCAGTCGCCGCTGTGGGAGCCGTGGGTCGGCGCCGTCGAGGGCGCCCAAGGCCGCACCACCGATCTCGGCAGCGAGTACGTCGACGCCTCCGCCTCGCTCTCCGGGGCGATCCAGGCGGCGCTCAACGCCGCGGGCGACCAGGCCGCCGTCGAGGCCGCGTTCCAGGACGCCGGCGGATTCTGACGGTTCGTCGGCCCGCCTCCGGGCGGGCCGACCGACCCGGCAATCGGATCGGAGCAATACTCGAATGACCACGCTGACCACGAGAACCGCGGTGGCGACCGCGCCCGAGCGCGGGACCGCGAAGCCGAAACGGCGCGGCGCCCACTGGGCGGCGATCGCGTTCGTCATCCCGCTGGTGCTCTACCTCCTCCTCTTCTACGCCTACCCGCTCGTCCAGAACCTGACGATGAGCTTGCATCGCTTCGACCGCGGCACCTTCATCAACGGCGGCGCCCCGTTCGTCGGTTTCGAGATCTACCAAGACGTGTTCGAGCACCCGCAGTTCTGGAGGATCGTGTGGCAGACAGCGGTGTTCACCGCCGTTTCGCTCGCCTTCCAGTACCTCATCGGGCTGATGCTGGCGATCTTCTTCCACCGTGGCGGGTTCCGGCTCGCCGCGCCGCTTCGCGGCATGTTCCTCGTCCCGTGGCTCCTGCCCATCATCGTCTCGGGCACCACCTGGCAGTGGATGATGAACCCGGACGCTGGGCTCCTCAACTCGTTCCTCGGCCTGTTCGGCGCCGATCCGGTGTGGTGGCTCAGTGCCGACAACGCACTGATGTCGGTGGCGATCGCGAACATCTGGCTGGGCATCCCGTTCAATCTCGTGATCCTCTACTCGGGACTCCAGGGCATCCCGAAGGAGCTGTACGAGGCCGCGTCGATGGACGGCGCCACCCCCTGGCAGCAGTTCCGGCGCATCACCCTCCCGATGCTCCGCCCGGTCACGCTCATCACCCTGCTCCTCGGTCTGGTGTACACGCTGAAGGTCGTCGACATCATCTGGATCATGTCGATGGGAACCGGCACGTCCCAGACGCTCGCCACGTGGGCGTACGGCATGTCGGTCGGCAAGGGGGCCTCGGGAGTCATCCGCTACTCCGAAGCCTCGGCGGTCGGGACGGTACTGCTGCTGGCCGCGCTCGCCTTCGGGTTGATCTACATCGCAGCCCAACGGAAGCAGGAGAACTGACATGTCTCGCACTTGGTGGAGGAACCCCATCGCGGTCGTCCTGACCGCGCTCATGCTCTTCCCTCTCTATTGGATGCTCAACGTCTCGTTCACGAAACGTGAGAGCATCCGCGGCGGCGACCTCGTGCCGGTCGACTTCACTGTCGACCACTACGCCGTCGTCTTCCGCGATCAGCTCCCATACCTCGGCACGAGCCTCGTGATCGGCACAGGAACCGTGGTGCTCACGCTCGCGATCGCGGCGCCGGCCTCCTTCGCGCTCGCCAGCATGGCCGTGCCAGGACGCCGCATTCTCGGTTTCGCGCTGATCGTGGCGCAAATGGTCCCGGCTGTGGTCATGTCGCTCGGCCTGTACTCGATCTACAACACCGTCGGGCTGCTGGACACCCTCCCGGGCCTGATCCTGGCGGACTCCACGATCGCCGTCCCCTTCGCCGTCCTGCTCCTGACCGCGTTCATGGCGGGCATTCCCCGCGAACTGCTCCAAGCGGCTCAGATCGACGGCGCTTCGCACTGGCGGACGTTCCGGTCGATCGTCTTGCCGGTCTCCCGGAACGCCATCATCACTTCGGCGCTGTTCGCGTTCCTGTGGGCATGGTCGGACTTCATCTTCGCCTCGACGCTCAACCGTGAGGGAGGCCTGCTCCGACCGATCACGATGGGCATCTACAACTACATCGGCGCCCAGAACCAGGAGTGGGGCCCGATGATGGCGACGGCGGTGGTCGCCTCGATCCCGGCGGCGGTGCTGCTGGTGGTGGCACAGAAATACGTCGCCGCCGGCGTGACCGCCGGCGCCGTCAAGAACTAGCAGAAACGAGTGAGAACCTGATGAACGCCTTCGAGTCCTCTGCGGACGCCATCACTTGGCGCGGTGACGGCGAAACGCTCGTCGTCCAGGCGTGGGGCCGTGATTCGCTGCGGGTGCGGAGCACTCGGACGGGAGAGGTGCTCGACACCGACTTCGCGTTGCTCGAGCCTGAGCCGGTCCAGGTGGCCATCGAGGTCGACGGCGACACCGCGACGCTCACCAACGGTGCCATCACGGCGGTGCTGCGCGCATGGGGCGGCTTCGACTACCAAACCGAGTACGACGTCTTCCAATGCTTGGTGGAGTTCCGTGACGCGAGCGGCAAGGTGCTGCTCCGGGAACTCGGCAGCGGCGGTGCGCTCAAGCTCACCGCCCGCGAGTTCCGGCCCCTGCCCGGCGGTGCGCACCGGCTGCGGGCCGCGTTCGAACCCGCGGCAGGGGAGAAGCTGTACGGGATGGGCCAGTACCAGCAGGAGATCCTCGACATCAAGGGCTCCACGTTCGAACTCGCGCATCGCAACTCGCAGGCCAGTGTCCCCTTCGTACTCTCCAGTGCCGGGTACGGGTTCCTGTGGCACAACCCGGCGATCGGTTCGGCGTCATTCGCCGCCAACCGGACTGAATGGATCGCCGAGTCGACCGAGCAGCTCGACTACTGGATCACGGCAGGGGACACCCCCGCGAAGATCTCGGCGGCTTACGCGAACGCGACCGGGCACGCCCCGGTGATGCCCGACTACGGCCTGGGCTACTGGCAGTGCAAGCTGCGGTACTGGAACCAGGAGCAGCTCCTGGAAGTCGCCCGCGAACATAAGCGCCGCGGCCTGCCGCTCGACGTGATCGTCGCGGACTTCTTCCACTGGCCCAAGATGGGCGACTTCCGCTTCGAGGAGGAGTTCTGGCCCGACCCCGCCGCGATGGTCAAGGAGCTCCAGGAGATGGGCGTCGAGCTCATGGTCTCGGTGTGGCCCCAGGTCTCGGTCCAATCGGAGAACTTCGCCGCGTTCAAGAAGGACAACCTGCTCGTGCACACCGAACGCGGCCTGGACGTCCAGATGAGCTTCCAGGGGCCGAGCATGTTCCTGGACGCCACGAACCCCCGCGCCCGCCGACAGGCCTGGGAGATCGTACGGCGCAACTACCACGACCTGGGGATCAAGGTCTTCTGGCTCGACGAGGCCGAACCCGAGTACGGGGTCTACGACTTCGACAACTACCGCTACCACGCCGGACCGAACGTCCAAGTCGGCAACATCTACCCGCAGGCGTTCTCCCGCATGTTCTATGAGGGCCAGCGCGAGGCGGGCCAGGACGAGATCGTGAACCTGGTGCGCTGTGCCTGGGCAGGTTCGCAGCGCTACGGTGCGCTGGTGTGGTCGGGCGACATCCACTCGACCTACGCGGACTTCCGCAAGCAGATCACCGCCGGCATCCACATGGGCGTCGCGGGCATCCCCTGGTTCACCACCGACATCGGCGGATTCGCCGGCGGGAACATCGACGACCCCGACTTCCGCGACCTCCTCGTGCGCTGGTTCCAGTTCGGAGCGTTCTGCCCGGTGATGCGCATGCACGGCGACCGGCAGCCGCAGGAGCACGTGCGGGCCGCGGACGGTTCGAGCCGCAACCCCTCCGGTGCACCCAACGAGTTGTGGAGCTTCGGTGAGGACGTCTACGAGATCCTGGTGCGCTACGTGAAACTCCGGGAAACGATGCGGCCCTATACACGGCGATTGATGGAGGAGGCCCACACCGACGGGCAGCCGGTCATGCGCGGCATGTTCCACGAGTTCCCCTCGGACGCGGTCTGCTGGGACCTGGCCGACCAGTACATGTTCGGCCCGGACGTCCTGGTGGCCCCGGTAGTGGACCCGCACGCGACGAGCCGCCGCGTCTACCTCCCGGAGGGCGCTTCATGGACGGAGCTGAGGACCGGAACGGTCCACGAGGGCGGGCAGTGGCTCACGGTGGACGCGCCGATAGAAGCCATCCCGGTCTTCACGAAGGACGGCGCCCTGCGCGAACTCATCGGCACGATCTGAACCGGGAGACGCTCAGGGGAGGAAGACCTGCTCGCTGTTCGAAGTCCGCAGTCTCGGTTGCGAGTTCGTCTGTTCGGCGGCGGGGCACTGGAAGGGTGGGGGGTGCCGACGCGCTGCGCTTGGCGCGCAAGGAGATTGCCGGTTCGCCCGCGAGCATGAGCGCTCGAGACAGGCGCATGCCTGTTCAATGTGGACCGGTGGCGGTTCGGCGCCGCAGCGGACGGGAGCGGCGACCTGCAGGGCGGTGGGGGCCGGGAAGTGCACGGCGGGACCAACCAGCGATGGTCCCTCCAATGAGCCGCACCGACACCCCGTCGACTTAGGGAAGCGTGAGCGGGTCGCCCCTCCGGGCCACCCGCTCACGCATTCTTCAGTCTGGAAAGGGAGCGGAAAAGTGGATACGCTCCTAATGCGGCTTCAACGAACTCAAGCTGGGTGAGGCCTCGAACTCGATGGGTGTGAGATAGCCCAAACCCTGGTGGATGCGGTCGCTTGTGTTCGATCTCGATGTACTCCTCGAACAAGCTGAACGCCGCCTCCGCGCGTTCCAAGAACTCCTCGACCTCCACCGACGAGACCAGCCGCACGTACCTACAGCGCAAGTACGCCCAGTTCATCCCGCCGCGGAACTGGCAGAAGAGGCAAGACCCCCAACGCCTTCAAAAAGATCCGTCAGACCGCGGCATCCATCCCGCAGCAGCGTCAACCCTCGCCGCCGAGGTGGCCATCATGCCGTTGGAGAACATGTCGATGGACCGGCTAGTCAAGGAGATCGGCCGAATCCAAGCCGAAATGATCCGAAAACGGCCGCGCTCGACCGCTTCCGGTGCCGAGATGCCTTGGCCACCAGGTCGTATGAGGTGCGCACCAGGTCGGAGACAACGGCCTCACTGACGCCCTCGCCCGCGCCGACCGAGATCCAGTGCCGCTTGCGATGCCGCCTTGAGGAGGTCTCGCAGGCGCTCGTCGTCGACGTTGGCGCCGAAGACCGGGGTGCCCGGTTCCATGCGGGCGCCTTCGGCGAGAGGGCCGGCGATGACGGGGTCGAAGCCGAGGGCGCTGACGAACGACGCGGTCGCCGCAATGTCGGTGTCGTCGTCACCGGCGACGGCGATGGCCTTGCGCCCTGGGGCGTCCGCGGGCCGGGCCTCGGCCTCGAGGTCGTGGTAGCCCATGTGGTTGAACGCCTTGACCAGGCGCTTGGTCTCCAGGAACTCCCGCACGGCCTCACTCGACGAATTTCCGGGATCGAGGGTCCGCTCGCGAGGGCCGTCGACCTCCCACCAGTGGTTCATGGCGTCGATGACGAGCGCGTCGCCGAGTTCCGCGACGGGGATCGTGCGGTACTTGCCAAGGGGCAGCGCGAGGATCACGATGTCCGCCTCGCTCGCGGCCACGGCCGCGGTCACGGGGACGGCGCCCGGCGTGAGCACCTCGACGGTGAGGGCGATCTTGTCCGGGTCGCCCGATCCGGCGATGAGGACGCGGTATCCCGCCGCGACCGCGAGGCGGGCCAGGACGGTGCCGACCTTGCCCGCGCCGAGGATGCCGACCGTGTGCAAGCGGTTCATCGGGCGCTTTCCTTGTCGGCGAGCATGTCGCGGACCATCGGGATGACCTTGGCGCCGTAGAGCTCGACGGCGCGGAGCCGGGCGCTGGCTGCGAGGGCGCCGCCGGCGGAGTAGATGAGGTCGAAGCGGCCGACGTCGAGGGCTCGGATCGCGGCGGTGATCTTGCGGGCCACGGTCTCGGGGGAGCCGATGTAGAGCGAGCCGTGCTCGACTTCGGCGTCGAACTCGTCGCGGCGCAGTGGCTGCCAGCCGCGGAGTGCGCCGATGCGGTCGCGAACCACCTTGTACCCCGGGTAGAACAGCTCCTTGGCCTCCTCGTCGGTGTCGGCGATGAACCCGGGGGAGTGCAGGCCGACCGGGTAGGCAGTGGTCCCGAGCTGGTCGGTGGCGCGCCGGTACAGGTCGACGTAGGGAGCGAAGCGCTCGGCCGGGCCGCCGATGACGGCGAGCATGAGCCGGAACCCGTACTTGGCGGTACGGATCACCGACTGCGGGCTGCCGCCGACGCCGACCCAGGTGCGCAGGCGCCCGGACTCGGTCTTGGGGAACACGTCCTGGTCGATCAGCGTTGGGGTGTGGGTGCCCTTCCAAGTCACGGGCTTCTCGTCGAGGAGCTTGTGGAACAGGTCGATCTTCTCCTCGAAGAGGGCGTCGTAGTCGGCCAGGTCGTACCCGAACAGGGGGAACGACTCGGTGAACGAGCCGCGGCCGAGGATGATCTCGGCGCGCCCGTTCGCGAGCGCGTCGACGGTCGCGAAGCGCTGGAAGACGCGGACCGGGTCGTCGGAGCTGAGCACGGTCACCCCGGAGGAGAGCCGAATGCGCTCGGTCCGAGTGGCGATGCCCGCGAGGACGGTCTCGGGGGAGGAGATGGCGAACTCGGGGCGGTGGTGCTCGCCGAGGGCCACCACGTCGATGCCGACCTGGTCGGCCAGGACCGCTTCGTCGACGGTGGCGCGGATGGCCTGGGCGAACGAGGTGACATTGCCCTGGTCGTCCCTGGGCAGGTCGCCGAAGCTGTCGATGCCGAACTCGATGCCGTTCACGGTGCTCTCCTCGATCGCCCGGCCGGTGGGCCGGAATCTGATTGACATGTCAATCGTAGAGTCATGTAGATGATGCGTCAACTATTTGGGCGGCGATTGCGACGAGCGCCACCGTCTCGGGCTCAGCCCGGCTGCACCGGGTGCTTGCTCATCACTGAGACTCGGTTGAACGCGTTGATGGCGATCGCCGCCCAGATGACTGCGGAGATCTGGTCGTCGGTCAGCGTGTGCCGGGCGGCCGCGTAGGCCTCGTCCTGTGCGGCGTCGTCCCCGGGATCGGTTGTCGCCTCGGCCAGTGCGAGCGCCGCCCGCTCGGCGGGAGAGAACAGCTCGGTGTCGCGCCAGGCCGCCAGAACCCCGAGCCGCCGCGTCGACTCGCCCGCCTTGAGCGCCGCCTTCGTGTGCCGGTCGAGGCAGTACGCGCAGCGGTTCATTTCCGAGACGCGCAGGTTCACCAGCTCCACGAGGATGCGGTCGAGTCCGGCCGCAAGCGCGGCGTCCCGTACCGCGCGGGCGGTCTCCCGCAGCGCCCCGAACGCCTCGGGGGTTTGCCTGTCGATGAAGATCCGCGGGGACCTGTCACTGCTCACGTCTGTGCCTCCTTCGAAACCGATCGGGGAAGTGGTCGACGTCCACGATCCTAGGGCTATGCTCGTGAGAATATAGATGATGTGACAACTAGTTCGGATTACGGGTGGTTCCGATGAGCAATGTGGAAGCGGCTCCGGAAGCGATGCAGTGCGCGGCTCAAGCCGACGGCGCGACCGAGGTCGAAGTGCTCACGGCACGTGACGTGCCGCTCGGTGGTCCTCGGGCACTGCAGGTTCGGCGCACGCTGCCGCAGCGCGCGCGGACCCTGATCGGGGCCTGGTGCTTCGCCGACCATTACGGCCCGGTCGAGGTCCCGACCATGGGCGGCATGGACGTCCCGCCGCACCCGCACACCGGCCTCCAGACCGTGACCTGGCTCTTCAAAGGCGAGATCGAGCACCGCGACAGCCTCGGCAGCCACGCGCTCATCCGCCCCGGCGAGCTGAACCTCATGACCGGCGGCCACGGCATCGCCCACTCCGAGGCCTCCACTCCGGACACCGCTGTCCTCCACGGCGTCCAGCTCTGGGTCGCCCTGCCCGAAGCGCACCGCGGCACCGGCCGCGGCTTCCAGCACTACGTGCCCGAACCGGTGCGGATGGACGGGGCCGAGGTACGGGTCTTCCTCGGCTCGCTCGCGGGTGGTATCTCGCCGGTGCGAACGTTCACGCCGCTCTTGGGCGCCCAGATCGACCTTGAACCGCACGCCGCGATCACCCTCGACGTGGACGCCGGATTCGAGCACGGCCTGCTCGTGGACGCGGGCGACGTCCGGTTGGGCGGCACCGTGGTCCACCCGGCAGAACTCGGCTATGTGGCCTCCGGCGCGGACGTCTTGACCCTTTCGAACTGCTCCGACGAACCGGCCCGCGCGGTCCTGCTCGGCGGGCCGCCGTTCGAGGAGGAGATCGTCATGTGGTGGAACTTCGTCGCCCGCAGTCACGACGACATCGTGCAGGCCCGGGAGGACTGGGAGGCCGCCTCCGACCGCTTCGGCGAGGTCGAGGGCTACCCTGGCCGCCGCCTTCCTGCGCCGCCGCTGCCGAATGCGGTCATCATGCCGCGCCGCAATCCTCAGGTCGAAGAGCGGATGGATGCGGTCGCCGAACCGGTCGTGCGGCGCGTCGACGCCGAACGCCTCTACGAGATCGCCGTGGACGGTGCGCGTGCCGGCCTCACCGCCTATCGCGACCGAGGCGACCAGCGGATCTTCTACCACACCGAAGTGGACAAGGCATCCGCTCGACAAGGCCTGGCCTCGACCCTGGTCGAGCAGGCCCTCACCGATGCGCGTGCGGCTGGAAGGCGGATCGTGCCCGTCTGCCCCTACGTTGCGAGGTTCATCAAGAAGCACCCCGAGTTCGCCGACGCCGTCGACCAGCCCACGCCCCAGGTCCTCCACTGGCTGGACGCCGAACTCGGCCCTCAGTACTGAACGGCCGGCTAACGCTCGCCGGGCTCCTTCCTGAGCCCTGCGAGGTGGTCGCGGAGGGTCTCGGCGATGTCGCGGGCGGCGGCGAGCTGCTCGGGGGTGAGCGCGTCGAGGAAGAGCTCGCGGATGGCATGGAAGTGCGGGACGCTCGACCGGCGCAGGGCATCGCGGCCCTCGTCGGTGAGCACGGCCTCGGCGCCACGGTTGTCGCCCGTCGCGGCCTCACGCCTGATGAGCCCCCGCTTCTCCATGCGGCCCAAATGATGCGAGAGCCGACTGCGGTCCCAGCCAATCGCGTCGGCGAGGTGCGAGGACCGCAGGCGCCGGTCCGGCGCCTCGCTCAGTTCGAGCAGCACCCGGTAGTCCCCGGTCGAGATCCCGCTGTCGGCCTGGAACCTTCCGGCGAGCGCCGTGCGCAGGTCCTCGGTCGCCTCGATGAACACGCGCCAGCTGTCGAGCTCGGTGCGGGTGAGCGCGGTGCGGCCCTTCGGCTGTGACATCGGAACCTCCGGAGATACCTGATTGACACGTCAATAGTAGAAGCCCGCGGCGGCCACCGGACCAGATCGAGACCCAGCTCATCAGGTTGCTGGCATGCCAGATAGAACGACTATCCGTTCAGCATTTACGTGAACTCCCGCCTTGCCGACCTCGCTCCGCTGGAAGCGGCCTCGGGTGCTCAGTCTTAACCACCTGCGAGCCGGCACGCCGTAGTTACCGTCTGGCCCATCGCTGGTTGGCCTGTCCGCCGCCGCAGGTCCAGAGCGTGACCTTCGTGCCGTTGCTGGTCCGCCTCGGGATCAGGTTCTGAGCGACACGGACCCGGGTCGGCGGAGTCCGTGCCGCTCAGATCAGCGGACGAGCTGCCATTGCTGGTTGCTGCCGCCCCAGTCGCTGTACTGCACGACGATGGCGCCGTCGTTGGTCGCGGCGTTCTGGACTTCGACCGCCTTGTTGCTGTTGCGGTTGATCAGGCGCACGTAGCCGCTGCCGGAGTCGGCCAGCCGGAACTGCTGGTTGGTGCCGCCGTGGTCGGTCCACTGGTGGATGGCGGCACCGTCGGCGGTCGACCAGCTGGACACGTCGAGCATCTTGCCCGAGTGCCGCGCCTTGATCCGGTAGTAGCCGCCGCCGGCGTCCACGAACTGGAACTGCTGGTTGCCGGCGTTCGTGCGGGTCCACTGGTGGAGCTGGGCTCCGTCGGCGGTGGACACACCGCTGACGTCCAGGACCTTGCCACTGCTGCGGTTCACCAGGACGTACCAGGCGGTGGGGTCCGGCCCCTTCAGCGTTCCGAGGCGGGCGAGCTCATAGCTGAGCGCTCGCTCGGGGGCGTCGATCTGGTTCTGCGTGCCGACCACCCCTGCCGACACTGTTCGCGCTTCGGCGAGCGCGTCGAGCATCGCCGCCCACGCTTCGGCGGGATAGTCCCCCGAGTCCAGTGATTCGGCGTAGGCGATCGCGGCGTCCAGGTCGCCTTTGTCGAGCGGCTGGTCCTGCGATGTCAGTGTGTCGCTCAGCAGGAAGTGGTCGAAGTCGACGTGGCCGCCGGTCTGCTGGGTCGCGTAGTTGAACAGTGCGACCCGGTGCCCCATGAAGTGTATCGATCCGCCGAACTCGAGCGGTCCGACGGCGTCGCCGAGCTGGGTCCAATCGATCCCGTCCAGACTGTAATAGAAGGTCGTGAAGAGCTGCTCAGGATTCCGAGTGAAGTCCAGATCCGCCTTGAGGTGCACCTCCGTGGCATCCCCGAGTTCCGCAGTGGCTCCAGGCAGGAAGCTCTCGATCGCCGCCTGGTCGACCGGTGCGGTGAAGGGCCGGCCGCGATGGACGACCCCGACCGTGTTCACCCCGTTCACGCGCTGGACCGCGACGTATGAGAAGTCTTGCCCGAACGCTGCAAGTCCGGCGACGTCGCCGTCGTTCATGCCCGAGATGTCGAGCTTCGTCTCGGCCGACTGTCGGGGGCCGAAGGAGCGCTGCGAGAGCGTGTTTCGGGCTTCTTCGAGCCAGGTGAGCTCGCCACCGGAGTCGCGGTGTGTGTACGCACCGGTCACGACCTTGCCGGCCGTCAACCGCAACCACCCCTCGCGGTCGGTGAGCGACCAGTACCGGTTGTCGGGCGTGTGGTTCCACTCCCAGGCCAGATCGAGGTTCGACCCGTTCGGGGCGATCTCATCGGGATGCGGCAGCTCGGCGGCGTCAGAGGTCCGCCCGACGAGTGACACGTCGTCGACCTTGTAGTCCATGAGGTGCGTGTCGGGGTCTGTCGACGGATTGCTCACCCAGGGAGTCTCGATGAAGATGCGCACGTCGGAGAGCGGCTGGGAGGCAGGAATCGTGAACGACCCGGACACCTTGCCCCAGCTCCCGCGGGTCACGGCCGTGGCGGGCGTGAGGTTGGCGTAGTTCGTGTTGTTGCCGCCGTACCGGGCGGTGATGAGGAACTGCTTGGTCGCCGGGCTCGCAGGGTTCTCGTATTTGACCCATGCCGAGACGTCGTACGTGACGCCGTGCTGCACCTTGCCTGTGAGGTCCTGCGCCGGCCCCGATCCCGTGGCGTTCCGCCCGGTGACAGCGATCGCGGTCGAGCCGGTGTGCGCGTCCGTCGTCGTCGAGAGCGTCGCACCGTCGTTGGCGATCCAGCCTTCTGTGCTTCCGGACTCGACGCCGGGATTGCCGAAGAGTTCAACGCCGACCAGCTCCTCATCGATGTCGGGCGGTGTCGGCAGCGTCCACTGCTCGTCTTGGTAGGCACGGTGCGGTGCATCGTTGTCGAAGTCGTCGGACACGACGACGCTCTTGAGCCGTTCGAATCGCTCCTGCTCGGGGGTGAGCCTGATCGGCTTCTCGAAGACGCCGTCGACCGGCACGACGCCGTTGTCGCCGAAGGTCGGCCACCCGTTGCTCCAGGTCGCCGGGATCAGCGCCGGGATACGACCGACGGGATACGAGTCGCGGAAGAAGAAGCCGTGCCAGTCGTCGTCGCCCGCGTCATTCGAGATGGGCACGAGGCTGCCCTGCGCGAATCCGTTCGAGGCCAGTGCTCCATGGGACTCGTAGGGCGCAGAGGTGTCCGCGAGGCGCCCCAGAAGTTCGGTCGAGCGGAACATGACGACCTGTCGACCGTTGCTGCGCCAGGTGATCATCACCACGTAGTAGTACCCGTCGATGAAGAACACCTGGGCGCCCTCGAAGATCCCGTCGCTGCCGACGTACGGCTCGCTCGCGTAGTCGCTACGCCGGATGAAGTCCGGAAAGTCCTGCTCGACAGCCGTCAACGTCGAGTTCAGCCGAACCGCGCTGACGCCGCCGTAGATGATGTACGGCGTTCCGCCGTGGGCGTCGTCGAAGAAGAGCGATGGGTCGTGGAAGCCTCGACCGAACGCCGTCTTCGTCCACGCTCCGTTCTCGATGTCGTCGGTGCGGTAGAGGAAGGCGCCGCCGAGGTTCAGCGAATTGATGAGCACGTAGAAGGTGCCTTCGTGGAAGCGGATCGACGACGCCCACTGCCCCTGCCCGTAGGAGTTCGAGCCGTTGCGCAAGGA
Source organism: Glycomyces rhizosphaerae (assembly GCF_042647865.1). Taxonomy (NCBI): domain Bacteria; kingdom Bacillati; phylum Actinomycetota; class Actinomycetes; order Glycomycetales; family Glycomycetaceae; genus Glycomyces; species Glycomyces rhizosphaerae. Next base: position 188,018 of record NZ_JBHRWO010000006.1, on the reverse strand, counting down.
CGCGGCATCACTGATGTCGAGGCGGTCGAACGCGTAGCTCACGATCTCCCAGTTGACGAGGTCGTACGACTTCATGATCGGTGCGCCCGGGCTGAGATGCATCGTCGTGCTGACCATGTAGTAGATGTCGCGCCCTTCATCGTTCTGCGACGCGGGGACGCGCTCGACACTGACATCCGGCACGTCGGAGTTCAGCATGGGAACCGTGTAGGAGCCGTCGCCGGTGTCCGTCGTCGTATACGACGAATCGGGATTCCATTCTTCGGCGGCCTGGGCGGCGCCCGTCGACGCGAACACGTCGACACTCATCTGCTGGGCTTGGGCTGCGGTGAACGGGTCGAGTGCGGTCGCGGCGGCGGCCCCGGCGAGCACGCCGGCTCCGCCGATCAGCATCCGCCTGCGGCTCTTGGGCGTTTCCATCCAGGCCATAGTGGCCTCCTTAGTCGAGGTTCGCTTCCCCAGACGTCGCCGATGCGTCGGGTCATGGAGATGCGGGTTCATTGCTACGGGTGGGACCGGGCGGTCGCGGACTGGCGGGTGCGCCGCCGCGGTCCGGTCCCGGATCGGTCAGTCGACGGAGGCCGCCGCGAGCGCGGCCATGCCTTCGGTCCAGCGGGACAGGAACGAGCAATCGGGTGCGGCCGAAGTCATCGGGTGCTCCTTAGCGGACGCGGGTACGGGAATGCCTGTTATCGTTCACATATCGCAGCCTGGCTCCGAAACATCTGATGAATCTTCCGACGATTCGAACTATAGAGAGATCTCGATGTGTAGTCAACGGCTCGACGGAAGTTTGTTGGTACACCTAGCGTTAAACTGCCGCGTCGTGTCTCGGCTTCACGGTCGTTTCCTGAAGGCCTACGCCTGACCGGAAGGCTCCATGCGGCGCAAGGTGTGCGGAGCGAGTCATGCCTCCCCACAAGACGACGCCGCGACGCGAGTGACGCCTTGCTCAGGATCCGTGCTGGCACACTCTGCCGGGCGGGTCCCTGCTGCGATAGCGGCGGATCAGGACGCGTCGGGGATGGCGGTGACGAAGAAGTCGGCGCTCGAGGGGTCCTCGGCCGCGAACCGCGCGTTGGGCAGGTAGAACCTGTCCCCGAACCGGGCAATCGTCGTGGGAGTGTCGAAGCGCGGGTCGGTCAGCTCGTCGGTCAGGTCGGCGATGGTGCCGGTGTCGTTCAGTTCGAGCACCGCGACGGTGTTGGGGAAGTTCCGCACGACGTAGAGCGTGTTGCCCTCGAGCAGCATCCCGTCGCCCCAGGTCAGGTCGGCCTCGCCGACGTCGACCGGGTCAGCGGCGCCGGTGCTCTCCTCGACTCGGTAGAGCAGGCCGGTGTTCGTCTGGACGAGCAGGAGCGCCTCACCATCGGGGGTGGTGGTGATGCCGTTGACGTTGAAGCCCTCGCTGTAGGTGATGCCGTCCAGGGCGATGGTCTCGACCTGGTCCGCCGCGGGCAGCTCACCGTTCTCCCCGAGCGGGAGCTTGTGGAGGACGGGGCTGAACGTGTCGGTGGCGTAGACGACGCCGTCGAGCACGGTGAAGTCGTTGACGAAGGTCTGGCCGGTGGTGCCGACGGTGTAGCTGGCCAGCTCTTCGCCGCTGCCCGGGTCGAGCACCCGCACCGTGCCCGCGGTACCGCCGGCGACGAACAGGCGTCCGTCATGGAGCATGATCCCGACCGCGCCGGTACCGGTGGCCGGGCTGAGCACCTTGTGCCTGCCGGTAGCCAGGTTGAGCTCGTAGACCGTGCCGTCGGCGAAGGACGTGACGTATGCGCGGGCGCCGCTGATCGCGATGCCCTCGGGGACAGAGCCGTCGGGCAGGGACAGCGTCGAGGGGAAGACCCTGCTGGACGCCGAGGCGGCGGCCGTGACGGGCGCGCTCGTCTCAGTGGCGGACGCGGGGGTGACGGTGGCGAGGCCGAGCGCCAAGGTGCCGGCGAACACGCCGCCGACGATGGCCGTGGAGAACTTCATTCCATTCTTCTTTCTCACAGAATCCGACAGCGAGTCGGAGGCAGGAATCTGATTGACATGTCAATCGTAGAGTCATGTAGATGATGCGTCAACTATTTGGGTGGCGATTGCGACGAGCGCCACCGTCTCGGCCGCTCAGCCCGGCTGCACCGGGTGCTTGCTCATCACTGAGACTCGGTTGAACGTCGCCGCGATCGCGCTCGGCGCGCGGTTCACCATGATCGGCCGGGCCTACCAATACGGGCTCATGGCGGGCGGCTGGGCCGGGGTCGACCGGACGATCGCGATCCTCCTCGAAGGGGTCGTGCGCACCATGAAACTGTTCGGTGCGACGAGCCTCGACGAGCTCGAACCGGGGCACGTCACCCAGCTCCAACGCCTCACCCCCCGCTGACACGGAGTGCGCCGCTGCGTCAAGCCGCATGTGGTCTCTCAGTGAAATGGCTGCGCACGGCTGCTGGGAGAAACGAATCTCGGCGGCTGGCGCAGTCAGGCCACCGCCCGTGTTCAGCGCCAACACGATTGCGATCAAGGTCCGATGATGCCAGCTTCGCGATCCATGCGGACCAAGCGTTTGATGCTGCGGATGCCGATACTGGAGGGCGAGGTCTTTCTGTTTGATTCAGGCATTGAACGATGCGACCAGTGCGGTTCGCTGCTCGGTGGAGAGGCTCCGATGGGGCGGTCGAGGTATCCGGCTTGAGGCGTTGTCGACGCTATACGCTCCTGCGGCGCCTGAGCGCCGCGAGGGGCTTGAAGTCCAAGTGTCCGCTGTTCTTCGGTGCAGATATCGATACCGAAGTCGCCGTTTCGGGCGACGCCGTCCTTGCCCTGATGGTGAGGTCGTGCGTGGGGGAACGCCGGGACGAATCCGGAGCCGCCAAGTTCGGCAACGTTAGTTGGCGGGTGTACCTACGGTCGCGGAACTGGCAGAAGAGGTCAGCGCCTGGCGGAAGACGGCGTTGAATCCTGCCCCCTCAGTGCTCCATGGGTTCCTGACAGCAAAATAGCCCCGACATGGTCGAGGCTATGAGCTGTGTATCTACTTGTACTCCCGAGCGGATTCGAACCGCCGTTTCCGCCTTGAGAGGGCAGCGTCCTAGGCCCCTAGACGACGGGAGCTTGGCCTTTTCGTTTCCGCGGCTTGCCGCGGCAACGACGACAACTATACACACCTCGGTGTCCGTGTCGTCAAGCGGGATACCGCTTGTGACGCGGCCTACCTCCGTGGCCGCGCGCAGTGCGGGCCGGGTCGGCGCCGCCACCTTTTCAGGTGAACCCCCGTGGCGCCGTGCCCGGCCCGCCGAGCGACTGTAACGCGATCCGCCGCCTGGCGGCGGCCGATCCTACTGGTTGGTGGGGCCGGCCTGGCCCGTGATCTCGTCGAGCCAGCCGGCGTCCACGCCGTCGTGGTAGTTGACGAGCTTTGCGGTGTAGGCGGTCTCGCCGACCTTCGCGGTCACGCTGGCGACGACGCCGACCGTGGTCACGCACACGGTGTACGCGCCCACGGGCGAGTCCTCGGCGCCCTGCACGTCAACGCAGTCGGCCAGTTCGCCGGCGAGCGTGGTGTCGGAGAACTCAGTCGAGGCCGAATCGTCGGCGGCGGTCGCGGACAGCCAGGACGCCACGGCCTCATCGGCGGGCAGGATGCCCTCGAGCTCTTGGCCCAGCCATACGGTGAGCTCGGTCGCGTCCTCTCCCGCCCACACCCGGGGCCGGTCGCCGATGACCACCGCGGCGGTGCCGGCCTCCGGGTCCACCGCCACCAGTACCGACTCCTCCGAGCCCTCGATGAGGTACTCGGCGGTGTACGCGTGGGTTTCGCCGTCCAAGAGGCGGTCGCTCAAGTCGGTGAGTGCGGCCTGGGCCTCCGATGCCGACTCGTCGCCGTCCGCTCCGTTCGAGCAGCCGGCGAGCGCGAGGAGCGCCGCTGCGCTCAAGGCAGCGCAGCGCAGCAGGGGGTGCTTCACGATCATGGGGCTCCACTTCCATTGCGCGAGGCGGGGGGACTGCCGTTCCGCGGCGGCAATCGGGGGCACGCCTAGCACAGGTGTCTGATCTGAGGTAGGACTCCACCATATAGCGGCCCGTCCAGCACCCATGTAACACGAACCGCGCTCGTCGGCGCCATTGCATTTTCGCGGCTCGGAGGCACCGCCGGGTCGAGCGGGGCGTATCCTCGGGAGCTGTGGCCGACGCAGTGTCGGGTCGGCCGAAATCCTTCGGACACGGCCCGGTAATGGGGCCGATCGTCAGATTCGGCTATTTCAGGAGTGACAGTGGCTGCAATTGAAGACATCCGGGCAAGGGAGATCCTCGACTCCCGCGGCAACCCCACCGTCGAAGTGGAGATCCTGCTCGACGACGACACGCTGCAGCGGGCGGCCGTCCCGTCCGGTGCCTCGACCGGCGCCTTCGAAGCCATCGAGCTTCGCGACGGCGACAAGAAGCGCTATCTCGGCAAGGGCGTCGAGAAGGCCGTCGACAACGTCAACGGCCCGATCCGCGAAGCGCTGATCGACCTCGAGGCCTCCGAGCAGCGCCTCATCGACCAGGCCCTCCTGGACGCCGACGGCACTCCCGACAAGTCCAACCTCGGCGCGAACGCCATCCTCGGCGCCTCCCTGGCCGCGGCCAAGGCCGCCGCCGACTCCGCCGAGCTCCCGCTCTACCGCTACCTGGGCGGCCCGAACGCGCACCTCCTGCCGGTGCCGATGATGAACATCCTCAACGGCGGATCCCACGCGGACTCCAACGTCGACGTGCAGGAGTTCATGATCGCCCCGATCGGCGCCCCCACCTTCAAGGAGGCCCTGCGCTGGGGCGCGGAGACCTACCACGCGCTCAAGTCGGTCCTCAAGGAACGCGGCCTCTCCACCGGCCTCGGCGACGAGGGCGGCTTCGCCCCGAACCTCGACTCGAACCGCGCCGCGCTCGACCTCATCACGGTCGCCGTCGAGAAGGCCGGCTACAAGCTCGGCACCGACATCGCCTTCGCGATGGATGTCGCCGCCACCGAGTTCTTCACCGACGGCGCCTACCTCTTCGAGGGCCAGAAGAAGACCGGCGAGGAGATGAGCGCCTACTACGAGGAACTCATCGGCGCCTACCCGTTCGTGTCCATCGAGGACCCCCTCTCCGAGGACGACTGGGCCGGCTGGTCCGCGCTCACCGCGAACGTCGGCTCCCGCCTGCAGATCGTCGGCGACGACCTGTTCGTGACCAACCCCGAGCGCATCCGCCGCGGCATCGACGAGCAGGCCGCCAACGGCCTCCTCGTCAAGGTCAACCAGATCGGTTCGCTCACCGAGACCACCGACGCCGTCGAGATGGCCCACCGCGCGGGCTTCGGCTGCATGATGAGCCACCGCTCCGGTGAGACCGAGGACACCACGATCGCCGACCTGGCCGTCGCGATGACCTGCGGCCAGATCAAGACCGGTGCCCCGGCCCGCTCGGACCGCGTCGCCAAGTACAACCAGCTGCTCCGCATCGAGGAAGACCTCGGCGACGCCGCCCGCTACGCCGGCGCCTCGGCCTTCCCGAAGTTCGGCAAGTAGAACGGTAGAACCGCGATCCTGAAGCCAGGCTGAAGCGACCTGAAGGGAAGCTGAAGCCGGGCCAGGTGAATCGCGACTCGGAAGGCCCCTGTGCTCTGCTCATCGACGGCTCGCAAGCGTCGCCGAGACTGGCGCGGGGGCCTTCCGCGCTCCCCGATCGACTAGGCTGGGCCCGTGAACGCGAGCCGCCGACCCAGCCATCCCGGTGCACGATCCACCGGACCCGGCCGCACCCGTGCCGCCCGCCGTCCCGCCCCCGGAGCGCCCGGCCGAGCCGAGGTCAAGCGGGTCCGCTACCGCCCCGCCCGCAAGGTCTCCCGCCGCGCCGCGATCCTCGCGCTCGTCCTCTCCGCGCTGGCCCTCGCCTACGCCTACCCCCTGCGCACCTACGTCGAGCAGCGCATCGAGATCAACCGCCTCGAAGACGAGCAGACCACCCAGTCCGAGCGCATCGAAGCCCTCGAAGCCGAACGCCTGAAATGGGACGACCCCGAGTACGTCAAGGCCCAGATCCGCTCCAGTCTCCTCCTCGTGCCCCCCGGCGAAGACCTCGTCATCGTCATCGACGAAGACGACCCCAAGCACACCGGTGGCGCAGACGACGAAGCCGCCAAGGACCAGCCCTGGTACGACGAGCTGGCCGATACCTTTGCAGACGCCGACCAGCTCGACCCAGAGGAAACAGAGGAAAAAGCGGAGTGAAGCCAGACCCTTGGCCCCAGCACCCCGACCCGGTGTCGGAGGCCGACGCGGCCGCCGTCCGCAAACAGCTCGGACGCCCGATCCGCGGCGCGCACGCCGTCGCCTGGCGCTGCCCATGCGGCCAGCCCGCGGTCATCGAGACCGAGCCGCGCCTGCCCGACGGCACCCCATTCCCGACCACGTACTACCTGACCTGCCCCAAGGCCGCCTCGGCCATCGGCAGGCTCGAAGGCGGCGGGGTCATGAAGGACATGAACGAGCGACTCGCCGCCGACCCCGAACTCGCCGAGCAGCACCGCCGCGCCCACGAGGACTACCTCGCCCGGCGCGCCAAGCTCGGCGAGGTGCCCGAGATCGACGGCATCTCCGCGGGCGGCCTGCCCGACCGCGTGAAATGCCTCCACGCCCTCGTCGGCCATGCGCTCGCCGCCGGCCCCGGTGTCAGCCCCTTCGGCGACGAGGCTCTCGAACGCCTCCCCGAATGGTGGCGGAACAGCTCGTGCGCGAGCGGACAGGAGACCCCGCAATGACCCGACGCGTCGCCGGCATCGACTGCGGCACCAACTCCCTCCGACTGCTGATCGCCGACATCGACGCCGACGGGCGCCTCCACGACGTGGTGCGCCGCATGGAGGTCGTGCGGCTCGGCGAAGGCGTCGACCGGACCGGCCGCCTCTCCGAGGCCGCCCTCGAACGCACCCGCGTCGCGCTGGCCGACTACACCGCCCAGATCCGCGAGCACGGAGTCGAGGCGATCCGCATGGTCGCCACCTCCGCGAGCCGCGACGCCGACAACGCAGCCGACTTCAAGGCGATGGTCGAGTCCGTGCTCGGCCAGGACCCCGAGGTCATCACCGGCGACGAGGAGGCCCGCCTCTCCTTCACCGGCGCGGTGGCCACCCTGCCGGTCCATGAGGGACAACGCCTGCTCATCGACATCGGCGGCGGCTCAACGGAATTCGTGCGCGGTACTGGGTCCGAGGTCGCCGCGGCGATCTCAGTGGACGTCGGCTGCGTCCGCATGACCGAGCGCCACTTGCGATCCGACCCGCCGCGGGAGGACGAGATCGCCGAGGCGGTCGCCGACATCACCGCCATCGCCGACGGCGCCCTGGCGGTGGCCGACGCGAACCGCGAGGCGACCGAGCTGGTCGCAGTGGCCGGCACGGCGACCACGATCGCCGCGATCGCGTTGGAGCTCAAGGCGTACGACGCGGATGCGATCGACGGCACCCGGCTCTCATACGAGCGGGTCGTCCAGGTGACCGCCGACCTCGCCGCGGCGAACCACGACGAGCGGCTCGCGATCCCGGCGATGCACCCGGGCCGCGCCGACGTCATCGTCGGCGGCGCGCTCGTGCTGCGAACCGTCATGGAGCGCAGCGGGATCGACTCGGTCCTCATCTCGGAGCACGACATCCTCGACGGCATCGCGCTCTCCGCATAGACGCCAACATGAACGCGGCCCCCGCAACTGCGGGGGCCGCGTTCGCGTTCAGGCTCAGGCGTTCTCGAGTTCCTGCACCGGGGCCTTGGCCGCCTTCCACATTTCTGCGGCGAGCCACAGGGCCGCGACGGTCACCAGTGCGCCCCAGGCGATCCGGCCGGTGTGCGGCAGGAAGTACTGCGGCAGCATCGTCACCAGCAGGGCCGCGAGCGGCACGCCGCTCCACTTGTTCAGGGTTCCCGAGCGCCACACCGCGACCGCGGCCAGCACCGCGGCGATCGCGATGAGGATCAGGCCGATCGCGAACACGCTCATCGCGGTCGGGTCGTACCGGAACGCGTCGCCGACCTCGGTCATGGTGGCGTCCCCGTCTTCGACGGCCCGCTGCCCGATCGCCTTGAGTCCGTAGACCTCTGCGCCGTAGTACGAGATCGTAAGGGCCGAACCGATGTAGCCGATCGTCGCGGCCGTGAAGGCCGTCTTCTCGTTGCGGGTGCCTTCGAGGTGGCCGCGCAAGGCGCCGTAGCCGAGCGGGATGAGGATGAGGCCCACGATCGCGGCGAGGTGCGCGATGGACCAGCCGGCGCTGGTCCAGGACTCGGCGCCTTCGAGCGTGGTCTGGTCGAGGCGCGGGGCGGCGGCCTCGTAGATGACGAAGAGGATCCCGGCGAGCGCAAACGCGATGGCGCCCATGCGGGCTCGCGGATCGTTGCGGGGCTGGGGGACTGACATGGAGGCTCCTTGGGGGTTCACTGCTCGCATTCGAGAGCAGTGCTCTCTCTTGGGAGCAATGATTGCACACTCGATTCGACAATGCAAGAGCGGTGCTCTCGTTTCGGTACACTCACCTGATGAACGCGCCGAGAACCGCACGACAACGCGCCCGCGCCGAACTCACCGCCGAAATCCTCGCCGCGGCCAGACGCCAGCTCGGCGAGGACGGCCCCTCCGGGTTGTCCCTTCGGTCCGTCGCGCGCGAACTCGGCATGGCCTCCTCGGCCGTCTACCGGTACTTCGCCAGCCGCGACGACCTCCTGACCGCCCTGATAGTGCAGTCCTACAACGAGATCGGCGACGCCGCCGAACGAGCCGACCGCCCGGGCGACCAACCGGAGGAGCGCTGGATGGCCGTCTGGCGCGCGGTGCGGAAGTGGTCCCTGGCCCACCGCCACGAATACGCGCTCATCTTCGGCACGCCCGTCCCCGGCTACGTCGCACCGCACATCACCGTCGAGGTCGCGGGCCGCATGCCGCTCACGCTCGCGCGGATCGTCGCCGACGCCGGGCGCTCGGGGAACCTCGCGCCGACGCCGGGCCCGGTCTGCCCGCCCGAGGCGATCACCCCGGAGATGCTGCAGCTCTTGGACGGAGTGACGTTCACACCCGATGAGACCGCCCGGCTCATCTTCGCCTGGAACCGCCTCGTCGGCATCATCGGCTACGAGCTCCACGGCCACCTGGCCAACGTCACCGCCGACGACGCGCTGTTCTTCGACCACACCGCCCGCACCGAGGGCGCGTACATCGGCCTCGACTTCGGCGCTGCGTGACTTCACGAATGCACAGTTGCGGCAGATGGGTAGGTTTCACTGCATCCTCACCCCTGCAACGATTCTGGAGTCGTCCATGCCGAAACCGAACCGCCTCGCCGTCGCCGCCGCGGGCCTCGCAGTCATCGCTTTCGGAGCCTGCAGCGCCGAAGAGGGCAGCGACGCGGCCCCCGACGCGACGACCTCCGAGGCCGTCGAGAGCGCGGCGCCCACCGAGTCCGAGCCGACCGACACCGGCTGCGACGCGACGTTCGACCCCGCGACCGACGACGCCGTCATGGAACCGTATGTGGGGGAATGGATCTCGGAAGAGCAGGCCCCGGACGGGGCCGACTCGCCCGAGGCGTCGACCGTCTGCATCGAGGCCGACGGCACGGTGAACTATGAGACGCCGACAGGCATCTGGGAGGGGCACTTGACCGTGGGCGACGAATCCGTCCCGATGATGGACCTCGACCAGGTCGAAGGCACGGACGGCGGCAACCTGCTCCTCGACTGCAACTACACGGCCGACGACGACACGATCGGCCTCGTCGAGTCCGGCGACGACGGCCGCTGGAACACCTTCGTCCGCGCCTGAAGAGTCGTTTCACGCCTGGCGCGAATCGGGGAAATGTGGACAGGCACCGCTTTAAGAAGATCCACTCAACGAAACTGGACCGCTTCGCTGTCGTCCTTCGCGAGCCAGAAGGCGCGTTCGAGGGAGCGGTCTTCTTCGGTGACGGTGACCCGCACCGCTTCACCGGGACCGCCGCCGAGGACGGCGACGAGATCGAGGTCGGGCTCGAGTACGACGAGAACGCCGACACGCTGACGCTCACCTACCCGGGCGACGGCACTACCCACGTGCGCACCCGCGCGTAAAGCCCTTGTGCCACTTAGCCTCTGAGGGCCAGCGCCACGACGATCGCCGCGATCACCAGCACGATGCCGATCGCGGCGACCACCCATGGCCAGCGCCGGACGGTCTTGTGCTCGGCGACGTCGCCGACGACCACGGTGACGTTGTCGGGCCCGCCGCCTTCGAGCGCGAGGCGGACGAGTTCGTCCGCCGCGCCCTGCGGGTCGGTGAAGTCGCGCAGCACGTTCTCGATCATGGTGTCGTCGACGACGTCGCTGAGCCCGTCGGAGCACAGCATGTACCGGTCGCCGATCTGGGCCGGGCGGGTCTCGAAGTGCGCGGGGGCGGGGTTGGCCTGGAGCACGCGGGTGACCACCGACTTGTACGGGTGGTCCTGGGCCTCGGCCGGGGTGATCGCGCCTTCGTCGACGAGGTGCTGGACGTAGGAGTCGTCGACCGTGACCTGCACGAAGTCCTCGCCGCGCACCTGGTACGCCCGGGAATCTCCGATATGGACGATGTCGACGGCGTTGTCGCCCAGCCAGAGTCCGGTGAGCGTCGTCGCCATGCCCTCCGACTCGGGATTCTCCGCCACCGCCGCCCGGATCCGGTCGCGCGCGGCCTCGACCACGGCGCCGAGCTCGGCGCTGGCCTCGACGGGGGAGCGGCGCGCGAGCCGCGTCACCTCCGCGATGGTGACCCCGCTGGCGACTTCGCCGGCGGCCGCGCCGCCGACGCCGTCGGCGACCGCGAGCAGCCGCCGCGACGCGAGATGGGAGTCCTCATTCAGGTCGCGGACTTTGCCCACGTCGGTGGCGGCGCCGTAGCGCCAACGCAATTCGGTCACAGGTGATCACCACTGGTTCCGCACCGGGATTCGGCTGTCTGTTCAAAGCTTGGCCGTTCGAGGGACATGGGCGCAAGTGTAGTGTCCCGCCACTCACAGCATGCGACCGTTGATCCCGGTGCGCCCGCGCTCGCCCGAGACGCGCTTTATCCCCGGTTCGTGCCACCCTAGGACTCCTGGGCTGAGCTGGGACGACACCGCCTTTACAGTGGACCCTGCTCGCTTCGCCAGCCCACTAGGAGCACCCATGCAGACGGTTCTGGCCGACCGGTACGTCCTGGAGCACGAGATCGCCCGCGGCGCGGTCGGCGTCGTCTGGCGCGGCCTCGACCAGGTCACCGGGGAGCATGTGGCCGTCAAGATCCTCCGCCCCGAGCTGCGCGGCGAGAGCGACATCTTCGAGAGCTTCCGCGCCGAGGCCGGCATCCTGCGCACCCTTGACCACCCTGGCGTGGTGTCCGTGAAGGACTTCATCGTCACCGACACCGTGTGCGCGGTCGTCCTCGAATTTATCGAGGGACTCGACCTGCGCGAGCACCTGCGCGTCCACGGGCCCCTCTCCGCCGCGGAGGCCGCCCGCCGCTGCGCGAGTGCCGCCGAGACGCTCGCGGCGATCCACAGGGCCGGCTACCGCCACGGCGACGTCAAGCCCGGGAACCTCATGCTCGCCGGGCAGGAGGGCCTGAAGTTCATCGACTTCGGCATCGCCCGCGCCGCCGCATCGAAGACCGCGCCTTCCCACGGCACGCCCGAGTACATCGCGCCCGAGGTCGCCTCGGGCGACTCGGCGAGCACCGGTGTGGACAACTACGCGCTCGGGCTCGTCCTCTATGAGGCCCTCACCGCGCACAGCGCCTACCGTGGCGGTTCGATCACCGATGTGGTCGAACGCCACATGTCGCAGATCCCGGTCAGGCCGGCCGTCGTGGACGCCGAGCTGTGGCGAGTGGTCGAGATGCTCCTCGCCCTGGACCCGCGCGCCCGCGGCGAGCTCGACGCCGTCGCCGCCGAGCTGCGCCGTCTCGCGCCGCGCCTGTCGAACCAGGCGACCGCGCCCGTCGCGCCGCAGATGAAGGAGCGGGACGCCACCGCGACGTTCACGTACGACCCCGTCACGCCCCACGCCCCCGAGATCGAGCCCGTCGCGCTCGGCGCGATGCTCACGGCCCCGTCAGCCGAAGGCGGCGCAGCCGGTGACGAACGCGGTGAGGTCTACGGCGGTTCCGAGCGCCTCGGGCGCGGCTGGGTCATCGGTCTCGTCACCGCCGGATGCTTCGTCGTCTTCGCCGCGATCTATGCCTTTCTGGTGATATCGCGCCCCGATCTCCTGAATGGGGACGATGTGGCCGATCCGTCCGAAGACGTCACCACCTCCGCGTCCGCTGAGGCTGAAACCTCCGGCGAGCCAACGGAACCGAGCCCTGAAGCGGACGCCACGCCGAGCGAGGAATTCACGACTCCTCAAGGGCCGGACGCCGAAAGCGCATCACCTGGCCAAGAATCGGATGAAATGTCCGAATCGGAGGGCGAGGACGATGGCTCCACTGAGGGCGGTTCCGGCGACAACTCGCCCGGATCCGATCTCATCGGTTCGCCCATGCCCGACAACTGAAAGCGATCGCGACAGTCGATAATGATCCGTGACCGCCGGGCAACCCCGCGTCATCGCAACCCAAGGGGGCGATCGGGATCACATGATTGGAATTCTCCCAACAGGCGTTGCAATCCAGACGACGAGTCCAACCGATTCGCAAGGCTTGCAGCGTATTCAGTGATCCCATCCAATCAAGTATCGGTAACGGTCTATCGACACATTGGAGCTGTCCACTTGTCATGAGGGCATCCACATGGCATCCTGTCGGGCATGGCAGGAAAAGAACTCAACGCAACCTCAGCAGCATTGCTGGGCTTGCTGCACGAAGGACCGATGACCGGCGGACAACTCATGGCGGAGGCGACCCGTCGCCTCGGTCCGTACTGGACCATGACGCGTTCGCAGGTCTACCGCGAACTCCCGGCTCTCGCCGAAGGCGGACTCGTCCGTGTGGGGAAGCCGGGGCCCCGAGCCTCGGTGCCCTACACGATCAGCGCCAACGGCAAGCGGGCGTTCACCCGCTGGCTCAATGAGCCGGCCCGAATCGGCCAGCTGCGCGACCCCGTCGCGCTGCGCACGGCCTTCCTCGACTACCTCTCCAAGGACACCGCCGAGGAGATGTTCGCCGACGCGACCGAGCAGCACCAGGAGGCCTTGGCAGAGGCCCGTGCAGCTGCGAAGGACTACGCGGACGAGGACCCGAACGCGGCCATCGCGATGGAATTCGCGATCGGCTACCACCGTTCGGCGCTGAGCTGGCTGAAGAAGCGATAGGAAACGAGACGCCCGGGCGCTGACCCGGGAAAAGACGATCAAGCACGGAACGGGACGCGGCCCCAGCGGGGGCTCGCGTCCCGTTTCGTATGAGCCCGAATACAGGCGTAGTCTGATCTGTTGTGACCAGTGTCGATGTTTCCTCCGATCTCCGTGAACTGAAGGCGACGCTCAGCAGCGTCGAGGCCGTCCTCGACCTGCCCGCGCTCCGCCGCGAGCTGGCCGAACTCGAAGCCGCGGCCGCCGACCCCGGCCTGTGGGACGACACGGTGCAGGCGCAGAAGATCACCTCCCGCCTGTCCTATATCCAGGCCGAGCTCAAAAAGCTCGCCTCCCTCCATGAGCGCATGGACGACGTCGCGATCATGTTCGAGCTGGCCGACGACGAGTCCGACCCCGGCGCCGAAGCCGAGGCCACGACCGAGCTCGACTCCATCCGCAAGGCCGTGGACGAGCTCGAGGTCCGCACCCTCCTCTCGGGCGAGTACGACGAGCGCGACTGCGTCCTCACGGTCCGCTCCGGCGCCGGCGGGGCCGACGCCTGCGACTTCGCCGAGCAGCTCATGCGCATGTACCTGCGCTGGTCCGAGGCCCACAACTTCGGCACCGAGGTGTACGACATCTCCTACGCCGAGGAGGCCGGCATCCGCTCGGCCACGTTCGCCGTCAACGGGCCGTACGCCTACGGCCACCTCTCGGTCGAGCAGGGCACCCACCGCGTGGTGCGCATCAGCAAATACGACAACCAGGGCCGCCGCCAGACCGGCTTCGCGGCCGTCGAGGTCGTCCCGGCCCTGGAGCAGACCGACGAGATCGAGGACATCCCCGAGGACGAGATCCGCGTGGACGTCTACCGCTCCTCCGGCCCCGGCGGGCAGGGCGTCAACACCACCGACTCGGCCGTGCGCCTGACCCACCTGCCGACCGGCATCGTCGTCTCCTGCCAGAACGAGCGCTCGCAGCTGCAGAACAAGGCCACCGCGATGGGCGTCCTCAAGGCCAAGCTCCTCCAGCGCAAGCGGGACGAGGAGCGGGCGAAGGTCGACGAGCTGCGCGGCTCGGCCACGGCCTCGTGGGGCGACCAGATGCGCTCCTATGTCGAGCACCCGTACCAGATGGTCAAGGACCTCCGCACCAGCTTCGAGACCGCCGACGTCAAGGGCGTCTACGACGGCAACATCGACGGCTTCCTGGAGGCCGGCATCCGCTGGCGCAAGAGCGGCGAGAAGAGCGAATAGCGCCCGCCGAGTCGTCGATCACGCTTTGGGGAGACCGCGGTCCGGTGTCCGCATGGGACCGGTCCGTGGCCGTTCCGTGACGCTCTGCGGAGCGTTCATGGGCCGCCTGACCATATGGGCTTCCCCCGTTCGGCTGAAATCACGTCGTAACCCTTGCATGGCCGTGACATATGAGGCTGAAACTGCGAAATATGCCACGCTTGTACTGGAGCCGCCCGACCGGCTCTGCGGTTCGGCGGATAGACTCCGCCTCGTGATTCAGCTTGAGGGTGTAACCAAGCACTACCCCCGGTCGAACCGCCCCTCGGTGGAGGACGTGAACGTCTTCATCGACAAGGGAGAGTTCGTCTTCTTCATCGGCCCGACCGGTGCGGGGAAGTCCACGATGATCAAGCTCCTGCTTCGCGAAGAAGTTCCGGACAAGGGCAAGATCCAGGTCGGGGACGTCGACGTGACGAAGCTCCGCCGCTGGAAGGTCCCGGCCTACCGGCGCAGCATCGGCTGCGTGTTCCAGGACTTCCGGCTGCTGCCGAACCGCACGGCCGCCGAGAACGTGGCGTTCGCGCTCGAGGTCATCGGCAAGCCGCGTTCGGTCGCCCGCCGGGTCGTCCCGGAGGTGCTCGAACTCGTCGGCCTCGGTGGCAAGGAGCACCGCTACCCGCACGAGCTCTCCGGTGGCGAGCAGCAGCGCGTGGCCGTGGCCCGCGCCTTCGTCAACCGGCCGCTCCTGCTGCTGGCCGACGAGCCCACCGGTAACCTTGACCCCGACACCTCGATCGAGATCATGCGTCTTCTCGACCGGATCAGCCGGACCGGCACCACCATCCTGATGGTCACCCACGACTCCAATATCGTGAACCAGATGCGCCGTCGCGTCATCGAGATCGAGAACGGCCAGATCGTCCGCGACCAGGCTCGCGGCGTCTACGGCTAAGCGGAAGGCAGATTTAGAGCACATGCGCGCGAAGTACGTGATGTCCGAGGTCTTCCTCGGACTGTGGCGCAACATCTCCATGACCGTCGCCATGATCATCACCATGGCCGTCTCGTTGAGCATGCTCGGCGCGGCCCTGCTGCTGTACAACCAGGTCGACGTCATCGAGGAGTACTACCAGACCAACCTCGAAGTGGTGGTCTACCTCGAACGCGATATCGACGAGGCGACGACCGAGCAGATCAAGGAGGCCCTCAGGGCCAGTGATTACGTCGCCGAGGTGAAGTACGAGTCGAAGGAAGACGCCTACAAGCGCTTCCAGGAGACCTTCGAGGATACTCCCGACCTGGTGAAGTCCGTGGACGAGACGGTCCTGCCGTCGGCGTTCCGCGTCAAGATGGTCGACATCGCGGACGCGAAGAAGCTCATCGCCGAGTTCCAGGAGATGACCGGCGTCTACCAGGTCACCAACCAACGCGAGATCCTGCAGCAGGTCTTCGACATCCTCGGCGGCCTGCAGAAGCTCACCCTGGTCCTCGCTCTCGTGCAGGGCGTGGCCGCGCTCATGCTGGTGGCCAACACGATCCAGGTCGCCGCGTACTCGCGGCGCCGCGAGGTCGCCATCATGAAGCTGGTCGGCGCCCCGAACTGGTTCGTCCAGGCCCCGTTCGTGCTCGAAGCGGTGTTCGCCGCGGTGATCGGCTCGATCTTCGCCTTCGGTGTGCTCATCGCCGGGAAGTTCCTCCTCATCGACGGCCAGTTCGAGAACCTGTTCAAGCTCATGCCCCCGATCGAGATGCAGGCGATCCTCATCCTGCTGCCGATCCTCATCGGGATCTCGGCGGTGATCAGCGCGATCACGGCGTGGATCACCTTGCGCTTCAACATCAAGGTCTGACCCTCCATGGTTCGGGGCAGGTGTCCCGAATCTCCTGAATGTCCGTCGCAGATGGACTAAATTCGGGGCCTATGAGGCGAATCGGATGGCTGCTCGCGGCCCTGCTCCTGGCAGGGACCGCGAGCAGTCCCGCTTTCGGCGTCTCGCAGTCCGAACTCGACGCCGTGGAGCGTGAGAAGGCCGAGATGGCCGCCCAGCTGGAGGACGCCTCCGACGAGGTGCGCGCCGCGGGCCAGGAACTCGCCGAGACCGAGGCCGAGCTGCCCGGCGCCCAGTACGCCGTGGACGTCGCCGAAGGAAGGGTCGCCGCGGCCGAAGCCGAAGCGGCCCAGGCGGAGCGCGAGGCCGTCGCCGCCCGCGAGGCGCTCGAGGCGGCCGAGGCGGAGCACGAGGCCGCGGCGGTGGCCGTCGAGTCCGCCCGGGAGGCCCGCGCCTCCCTGTTCACCGCCACGTATCGCGGGGTCGAACTGCTCACCGTGGACGCGATCCTCGCCTCCGGGGACCCGCAGCACGCCGTGGACGGTATGACGTACCTCGAGTTCATGATGGAGGGCAAGAACCTCGCCGTCGAAGAGGTCACGCTCAGCCGCCGCGAGGCCGCCAACGCCGAGAACACCGCGTCCCTCGCCGAGTCCGAGGCCGTCGCGGCCGAAGCCGCCGCCGCCGAGGCACTGGCGGCGGCCGAGACCCGCTTCACCGAGGCCCAGGCCGCCGAGGCCGCCGTGCAGCAGCTCGTCGGGCGGCGCGTGGCGGCCCTCGCGGTCGCCGAGGACGCCAAGGACCAGGCCCAGTCCGAGTACGACGACCTCGAGGCCGAGTCCGAGCGCCTCGCCGACCAGCTGCGCCAAGCCGATGAAGACAACGACAACGACGACTCGGGCGGCGGCTCCTCTTCCGGCGGGGGCGGCTTCGTGGTCCCGGTCGACGGCTGGAAGTCCTCCGACTTCGGCTGGCGTCGCCACCCGATCTACGGCACCACCCGTCTCCACGGCGGCACCGACTTCGCTGCGGGGACGGGCGCCACGATCCACGCCGCAGACTCGGGCAAGGTGGTCTACGCCGGATGGAGTTCGGGGTACGGCCAGCTCACGTGCATCAGCCACGGCGGCGGCGTGTCCACCTGCTACGCGCACCAGTCGGCCATCTGGGTCAACACCGGTGAACGCGTCGATCGCGACGAGCGCATCGGCGCGGTCGGCAGCACCGGCGACAGCACCGGCCCGCACCTGCACTTCGAGGTCCGGGTCCACGGTCAGCGTGTGAATCCGGTGGGCTATCTGCCCGGCTGTCTATGCCGGTAGCGAACGAAGGTCAATTGCTCCCCTCGGCGCCCGCTCGCGAAGCCGTAAATTGGCGTGGCCAGACACATGTTCGATCGTTAAGCTTGCTCCGTGTCCAAGAAGCAGCAGGAGAAGGTCAAGCACTCGGGTCCCGAGCGCTCGGTGGTGACCACCAACCGCAAGGCCCGCCACGACTACGAGATCCTGGACACCTACGAGGCCGGCATGGTCCTGTCCGGGACCGAGGTCAAGGCCTTGCGCCAGGGCAAGGGGAACATCGTCGACGCGTACGCCGAGATCCACAACGGCGAGGCCCGCGTCCACAACCTCCACATCCCCGAGTACGACTACGGGACGTGGACCAACCACCCGCCCCGGCGCATCCGCAAGCTCCTGCTGCACCGCGGCGAGATCGTCAAGCTCGAGTCGAAGCTCGACGAGGCCGGTCTGACGCTGGTCCCGCTCTCGGTCTACTTCCTGAACGGCTACGCCAAGATGGAGCTCGGGCTCGCCCGGGGCCGGAAGAACTACGACAAGCGCCAGGCCATCGCCAAGCGCGAGTCCGACCGCGAGATCGAGAAGGCCATGGGTCGCGCCGCCAAACGCGGCGGCAAGTGAGCCGGGAATATCCGATGGCCCGGCCCGGTTGGACTGAGCTAGAATCGCAAGGCACAACTGAACAGGGTGAAACACTCACTCAACCAAGTCTCGGGGCTGATCGGTTTCGACTCCGTATGTTGAGGTGAGGGAAGCGGGTCGAGGAAGCCAACGCTGTCTCGTAAACCAACGTTGGAAACCAATAAGTGCCAACGCAAAACGCACTGACTTCGCCCTCGCTGCTTAAGCGACCGTGAAGTTGCCGCTCCAGGGGCGCATCCGCTCTGGGTTCGCGGCATCATTTAAGGATGCTGGGCCGACGTCTTGATCGCTGGGACCGAAGGCCGAGATTATCGGCGATTAGAGCCCGCCACACCGTCTCGTCCGCGTGATCGGTGGGGCTCGATAAAAGGCAAAGCGGACTGCACCCGGAGAAGTCTCACAGATGCAGCGGAGGACCAGGGTTCGATTCCCTGCAGCTCCACGCACGGGCCGGGCCCGGACGCGAAAGCGTTCGGGCCCGGCCTTTCTGCTTGCCCGGTGTTCGGTGCCTGCCGTGGGTGTTTTGTCCGTAAGATTGCGATATGCACACTCTGTTGTCGATCCTGCACGTGCTGTTGGTGGTGATCACCGTCGGCCCGGCCATGTTCATGCCGTGGCTGGGCGAGCGCGCGCTGCGGGAGCGGGACGGCGACCGGGTGCACCAGGCGGGGCGCCGGTGCATGGCGTTCAACGCGTTCACCCTCGTCGCGGCGCTGTTCGGGGCGTTGGCGACGGTGACCGGCGACCGGTACTCGTTCGCGGACGCGTGGCTCATCATCGCTTCGACGCTGTACGTGGTCGCGGTGGTGAACGGCGCGGCCGTGATCCCGGGCGTGCTCGCGCGCATCGGCAAGGAACTCCAGGACTCCCACGGCGTGATGGACGGCGAAGTGCTGGAACAGCATCGGGGGCGTTTGCTGGCGCTCTCGGGGCTGAATCTCGTCTTCTACACCGTGGTCATCATTCTCATGGCCTGGCGGCCGATTTGATACGCGGCAGGTGCGCTTCAGTTCATGGCGGGGTCTGCGGGGAATTGCGCGACCGCGGAGAGCAGGCCGCCCTGGCGTTTCCACACCATGCCCCACAGCTCTTCGGGGTTGGCCGAGAAGGGGTCGGCCGGGAGGGCGTCGAAGACCATCCAGGCGCCCGCCTCGATCTCGTCCTCCAGCTGCCCCGGCGACCAACCTGCGTAGCCGGTGAAGACCCGCATCCCCTCCAGGAGCGGCGCGACCTCGTCCGGGTCCCGGGAGAGGTCGAGCGTGCCGAGCCGCCCCAGCACCGGCCGGAACGCGTCGTTGAAGGGCGTGTCGGCCTTCCTCCAGCCCAGCCCGATCGCGGCGTCCGGCTGGACCGGACCGCCCTCGAAGAGCACCGCGGGATGGCCCGCCAGATCGGCCCACTGGTCGAGGTAGTGGACGACCTTCCGCTCGGTGGCGCGGTTGAGGACCACGCCGAGCACCCCGTCGGATTCGTGCCCGACGCCGATGACGACCGTGCGGTCGAAGTTGGGGTCCTGCAGCGTGGGAGTGGCGACGAGGAGACTGCCGACGAACGACTTGGTACGCGCCGGTGTTGTTTCGCGACTGACCATGGGTCCACCTCCGTTCTGCGCCCGCCTCCGCGTATCCGTCCCTTGCTCGGGTTCGGTCCGGTTCTCCCGGCACGGTAACCCGCGGGGGCGCGCTTGCAGCAAGGTTCTCGCACTTTCCGAGGAAATACACCGTGGTGTCGGGAGCCCGACAGTTGTTTCCTCACTGAGGGTGCGCGGACCCCGACGATCCGGCGCCTCGACGGGGACGAACGAGGACGCATTCGTCTCAAGTGGAACAAGAGGCCCCAGGGAATCCCTGGGGCCGTTGTGAAGTGGAGTTACCGGAGTCCGGCGAAGAGGTCGTCCTCGGGCAGGCGCGACTCGATGCGCGACTCGACGAGTTCGTAATCCTCAGTGGGCCAAGCCTTCTGCTGGATCTCGCGCGGCACGGCGAACCAGAACCCGTCGGGGTCGACCTGCGTCGCGTGGGCCTTGAGCGCCTCGTCGCGGACGTCGAAGTACTCGGCGCACTCGACTCGCGAAGTGACGCGCTCGCTCTTGTCGCGGGTCCAGTCGCCCGCGTCCATCCAGTCCTTATAGGGCGACTCGAGTCCGGCCTCGAGCATCGCGTAGTGCAGGGCTTCGATGCGCGCCTTGCCGAACGAGTGGTTGTAGTACAGCTTCAGCGGCTGCCACGGCTCGCCGCGATCCGGATACTTGTCGGGGTCGCCGGCGGCGGCGAAGGCCGCGACGGAGACCTCGTGGGTCTTGACGTGGTCGGGGTGCGGGTAGCCGCCCTCTTCGTCATAGGTGGTGACCACGTGCGGCTTGAACGAGCGCATGATCTCCACGAGCGGCGCGGCGGCCTCCTCGGTCGGCACCAGATAGAAGGCGTCCTCGGGCAGCTCGGTGCCCGAATCGGGGAGCCAGCCGTCGGGGAGCCCCGAGTCGGTGAAACCGAGCCAGTGCTGCTCGACCCCGAGGATCTCGCGGGCGCGGGCCATCTCCTCGTTGCGGATCCGCGGAAGGTTCTCCTGCACCTCGGGGCGGTCCATCTTCGGGTTGAGCACGTCGCCGCGCTCGCCGCCGGTGCACGTGACCACGAGGACTTCAATGCCCTCGCGCACGTAGCGGGCCATCATGCCGGCGCCCTTGCTGGACTCGTCGTCCGGGTGGGCGTGGACGCACATCAGGCGCAGCTTGCTTTGGTTCGTCACGTCGGTCAACCTCATTGGCGGGTGCTTCTCAGTGGTAAGGCTCGGCGCACTGGAACCGACTCGCGCACTGCGGTAGTTGTCGGCTCTGGCATTCTGTGCAACGATACTCGATAATCATTACTTCCCGGTTGTTCCCGCAACCGAGGGCTCGAAGCGGTGAAACCGCTGTTCGCGAACGGAAAGCGACGCAATGACTGAGATGCAGACCACGGATGGACGCGTGCCGGAAACGGCTGACGTGACCTTTCCCGATGGTCGCTACGGTCGGCGCCGCGAACCGAAGCGCCGCCGCCCGGCGGTGACCGCGATCCTCACGATCGGGGTCGTCGCGGCAGGGCTCGTCGCCGCTTGGCGCCTCTCGGAACTGTACGGCCAGAACGAGGTCTCCGAACGCCTGCTCGGCTTCGACGACTCAGTCCCCGGCCAGGTCACCGTCATGTTCGAGGTCTACAAGCCGGCCGGCGAAGGCGCCACGTGCGCCGTCCGCTCCCGCGACCTCGCCGGCGCCGAGATCGGCTACGCCGAGGTCGAGATCCCGGCAGACGATGCGACGCATGTCGAGATGACCTACCCCCTCGCTGTGGAGGGCCAGCCCAATACCGGCGAAGTCCTGAGGTGTTGGCAGGCGGACTGAACTACTGATTTCAGCCCGTCGCACCGCGTTTCGGTCGGCGGGCCTTTCGCTATCCGGGGCCGGTACCCGCAGGCGCAATGACTTTCACTCAGAGGCAGGACCTCATCGCACGGATCGCACTATTCGGAGGATATGGAACACATGGCTACCGACGCTAATCAGGGCACTTGGCTGACCCAGGAGGCCTTCGACCGCCTCAAGGGCGAGCTGGACGAGCTCATCGCGAACCGTCCTGTCATGGCCGCCGAGATCAACGCCCGCCGCGAGGAGGGCGACCTCAAGGAGAACGGCGGCTACCACGCCGCCCGCGACGAGCAGGGCAAGCAGGAGGGGCGCATTCGCCAGCTCGAGGACCTGCTGCGCAACGCGAAGGTGGGCGAGGCGAAGGACAGCGACGAGATCCAGATCGGCACCGTCGTCACGATCGCCTTCGACGGCGACCCCGACGACACCGAGAAGTTCCTCCTCGGCTCGCGTGAGATCTCGGCGACGACGGACCTCACCGTCTACAGCCCGGACTCCGCGCTGGGCTCGGCCATCCTCGGCCACCGGGTCGGCGACACCGTCGCCTACAAGACCCCCAAGGACATCGAGATCTCGGTGAAGATCATCGACGCAGAGAAGTTCCTCGGGTAACGAACACCGCCGGACAACGCCGCGGGGCCCCTCGACCGAGGGGCCCCGCGGCGTTCGTCTCGGCTAAGCCCGTGCCGACCAGCCGACGTCGATGCGCTTGCCGTACTTGTCGAAGTAGTGCAGCGCGTCCATGTGCACCGCGACCGTGATCGGCTGCCCGGCCGAGACCGGGATGTGCGGCGGCAGCCGGAAGACCAGGTCGGCGGGCTTGCGGATCGGCCCCGTGTCGGCCTCGCGCTGCTCGGCCGGCGCCTGGCCGAAACCGGAGAACAGCCCCCCGAGGCGACGGCGCGGCTTCGAGCCGCCCCGCGCCAGGTCCGGCTTGTCGCCGATGCCGTCAGGGACGACCGCCGTCGCGCCGATGTCGAGGAACACGAGCGTCTCGTGGCCGTGGTGCTCGTAGAAGCGCACCCGGCCCTGGATCGACTGGCCCGGGTGGCCGTCCGCGACCGGCGCGAGCGCCTCGGCCCGCATCCCGACCACGATGTTCTCCCCGTGGTAGCGGGCCACGGCCCGCCCTCGCAGGTCGTGCCACGGCAGCCGCAGCTCCTGCTCGCCGAAGTCGAGCGCCACATAGCGGTCGAGGTAGACGTTGACGCGCGCCTCCAGGAGGTTCATGCGCGGCGTGCCGAGGAACGCGGCCACGTACATCGTCGCGGGGCGCTCGTACACCTCGTCCGGGGTGCCGACGTCCTGCAGGACCCCCTTGCGCATCACGGCGACCCGGTCGGCCATCGTGAGCGCCTCGGTCTGGTCGTGCGTCACGTAGAGCGTCGTCGCGTCGTTGCGGCGCACCAGCGAGGAGATCTCGGTGCGCAGCTCGGCGCGCAGGCCGACGTCGAGGTTCGAGAGCGGCTCGTCCATGAGGAAGAGCTTGGGGCGGCGCACCAGGGCGCGGCCCATGGCGACGCGCTGCTGCTGGCCGCCGGAGAGCTGGTTCGGCTTGCGGTCCTTGAGATCCGAGATGCCCAGGGCGCTGGCCATGTCGCCCACGGCGTCGGGCACGGACTGGGCGCCGTTCTGCTTGCCGAGCTTGAGGGGGAACCCGATGTTGTCAGCGACGGACATGTGCGGGTAGAGCGCGAAGGTCTGGAAGATCATGGCCGCGTTGCGGTCTCGCGGCGGGAGGTCGTTGGCGTACTCGCCGTCGAGGAGGATCTCGCCGTCGGAAGGGGTCTCGAGGCCGGCGACCATTCTGAGCACAGTGGACTTGCCGCAGCCGGACGGGCCGAGGAGGACCAGGAACTCGCCGTGGTTGACCTCCATGCTCAAGGTGTCCACGGCCAGGGTATCGCCGGGGAACACCTTCGAGACGTTCTTCAGCGTGACAGCAGTCACCGTTGACTCCAGGGGGTTCTAAGGGGATGGATTGCTGAGCGGTGCGCCGGTGTGCGGACGGGCGGTAGACGAAGTCTGTCGCGCAGGCTTCCTCTTGGTTAAGGGCTGACTCTTCGTAGCTTAATCCTTCCAGGTCCATGGGGTAACGCGGGTCACCAGGTGTTCCGAAGGGCGACCGCAAGCCGTGAACGGGGATTCACACTGGGTGCCACCTGCGGTTTCGATGTCCCGCGCTAGTCGCTCAAGTGGGTTCAAGGTCGGCATATCGGTCTATGGTAATCGCTTTCATACCATTGCGCGGTACACCGGGAACCGCCCGTGAACGGCGTCCTGGGACCGCCGCGCCCCGGGCACTACGATCGAGGCGTGACGGAACTCGTGACACTCGCCGACGTCCGCACCGCAGCGGCAGAACTCGCCGCGGTCGTGCGACGCACCCCCCTCGAGCCCTCCCGAGACCCGGTCCTCGAGGGCGTCCATCTCAAATGCGAGAACCTGCAGCGCGCCGGTTCGTTCAAGATCCGCGGCGCCTACATGCGCGTCTCCCACCTCACCGAGGCCGAACGCGCCCGCGGCGTCGTCGCCGCCTCCGCCGGCAACCACGCCCAGGGCGTCGCCCTCGCCGCCTCCACCCTCGGCATCCGCTCCACCGTCTTCATGCCCGAATCCGCGCCGCTCCCGAAAGTGGCCGCCACCAAGGGCTACGGCGCTGAAGTCATCCTCGGCGGCCTCACCGTCGACGACGCCCTCGAATCCGCCCACCGCTTCGCCGAAAAGACCGGCGCGACCCTCATCCACCCCTTCGACCACCGCGACATCGTCGCCGGTCAGGGCACCATCGCCCTCGAGATCCTCGACCAGCTGCCCGAGACGAGCACCATCGTCACCGCCGTCGGCGGCGGCGGGCTCATCGCCGGCATCGCCGCCGCCGCGAAGCAGCTCAAACCCGGGATCCGCATCATCGGCGTCCAAGCCGAAGGCGCCGCCGCCTACCCGGGCTCGCTCATCGCCGGAAGACCCGTGCGCCTCGAGAAGATGCAGACCATCGCCGACGGCATCGCGGTCGGCCGCCCCGGCGACGTCCCCTTCGCCCACGTCGCCTCTCTTGTGGACGAAGTCGTCACGGTCACCGAGGAGGACATCAGCCGCGCCCTCCTCTCCCTCCTGGAACGCAACAAACTCGTCGTCGAGCCCGCCGGCGCCACCGCCTACGCCGCGCTCCTGAACTACTCGATCGACTACGAGACCCCCACCGTCGCCGTCCTCTCCGGCGGCAACATCGACCCGCTGCTGCTCATGCGGCTCATCGAACACGGCCTCGGCGCCTCCGGCCGCTTCATGCGCGCCAACCTCCGCTGCGCCGACCGGCCCGGCGCCCTCGCCTCGATCCTCCAACTCGTGGGCGCCTACGGCGGCAACATCGTCGACGTCTACCACCAGCGCAGCGACCCGCGCCTGTCCGTCGGCGAAGTCGCCGTGGATCTCTCGATCGAGACCCGCGGTTCCGAACACGCGACCGAAATCGTTGCGGCCCTACGCGACGCGGGGTATTTCGTGTCGGTGGAGGGACTTAGCATCTGAACCATGCAGAAATCACTTGAAGAACTGATGGAGCCCGGCTGGGCCAAGGCCCTCGCCCCCGTGGCCGACGACGTGGCGAAGATGGGCGAGTTCCTCCGCGCCGAAGTCGCCGCCGGACGCACCTACCTGCCCGCCGCCGAGCACATCCTCCGCGCCTTCCAGCAGCCGTTCGACGAGGTCAAGGTCATCATCGTCGGCCAGGACCCCTACCCGACCCCCGGACACGCCATCGGCCTGTCCTTCGCCGTCGCCCCCGACGTGCGCCCCATCCCCAAGAGCCTGGTCAACATCTTCAACGAGTACCGCGACGACCTCGGCTACCCGCTCCCCGCCAACGGCGACCTCACCCCCTGGGCCGAGCAGGGCGTCCTGCTCCTCAACCGCTCCCTCAGCGTCGCCCCCGGCTCCCCCGCCTCGCACAAGGGCAAGGGCTGGGAAGCGGTCACGGAGCAGGCCATCCGCGCCCTCGCCGAACGCGGCGGCGCGGCCGTCGCCATCCTCTGGGGCAACAACGCCCGCGAGCTCAAGAGCCTCCTCGGCCCCATCCCCGCGATCGAATCGCCGCACCCCTCGCCGCTGAGCGCCCGCCGCGGCTTCTTCGGTTCCAAGCCGTTCAGCCGCGCCAACCAGCTCCTCACCGAGCAGGGCGGTGAGCCGGTCGACTGGCGGCTTCCGGCGCTGCAGGAGGCGTAGGCCCGCGCGATACGGTTGAGCTGTGGAGATCCTGGCAAGCGTGCAGTTGGCGCAGCAAGAGTTCGGACCGGAGCGCGACCAGGCGATGGCCGGGCCGCTCGGGCTGTTCGTGACCGTCTTCCTCGTCGTCGTGACGATCTTCCTCATCAGAGGAATGAACAAGCACGTCAGGAGACTGAACGAGCGCGTCGAACGCGAAGCAGCCGAGGCGGAGGCCGCCAAGGCGACCGACGCCGGGCAAGACGACGCCGCCCGCGCTTAAGGCCGCACCATGCCGCGCAAGAACCGCCGCCAGAGCGAATCCCGGCGGTCGACGTCGGGCGCCCAGGACCCGAGCCTGATCGACGGTCCGAACGGGCCCGTCCGCGTCCGCCGCATCCCCGGCTCCAACGCCGAGAAGCACTACCGGTGCCCCGGCTGCGACCTCGAGATCCAGCCGGGCACCCCGCACGTCGTCGCCTGGGCCGACGACGGCGACGGCGACGACCGCCGCCACTGGCACACCGGCTGCTGGCAGGCGCGCGAACGCCGCAGGCCCGGCCAATGGCGCTGAGCGGCAACCGAATCTGAGCAGGGGCGGGGCCGAACGGCCCCGCCCCTGCTCAGATTCGGGAGTGGTACGACACAGCGGGTGGTGCTCCCGCACCCCGGGGCGGGATAATTCCGGCGTGACCGTCATCAGATCCGCGAGCATGCTCCCCGCCCACCGCGAGGCGCTCACGCTCCAAACCGCCGACGGGCTCGAACTCGTCGGCGAACTCGCCCTGCCCGCCGACCGCGAGCCCGAGGCGACCCTCGTGTGCGTCCACCCGCTGCCCACCCATGGCGGCATGATGGACTCGCACATCTTCCGCAAGGCCGCCTGGCGGCTCCCCGCGCTGGCGAACATGGCGGTGCTGCGGTTCAACACCCGCGGCACCGAATCCCAGCAGGGCAAGAGCCAGGGCGCGTTCGACCACGGGGTGGGCGAGCGCTTCGACGTGGCCGCCGCGGTCGAGTACGCCGAGTTCGCCGAGCTGCCGCGGGTGTGGCTGGTCGGCTGGTCCTTCGGCACCGACCTGACGCTGAAGTACGGCCTGGAGCCGGGCGTCGAGGGCGCGGTGCTCCTCTCGCCGCCATTGCGGTATTCCAAAGAGGACGATCTGGAGCGGTGGGCCGAGGACGGCCGCCCGCTGCTGGCGCTCATTCCCGAGCAGGACGACTACCTCCAGTACCCGGAGGCCAAGCAGCGCTTCGGGGTCGTGCCGCAGGCGGAGGTGGTGGAGATCGCGAACGGCGGCCACCTGTGGGTCGGGAAGGCCGAAGAGGCCTTGGACCGCATCGTGGGCCGCATCCTCCCCGAGTACGCGCCGCTGCCGACAACTTGGGAGGGTCCGATGGAGCGCGGCGACACCTCCGCCTACGCCGATAAGTCCGTGGCCGCGTTCGGCGGGTTCCTCCCCAAGCCCGAACGGGATTGACCTCGACCTGAAGCCGTCTTCAGGCGGCTTCAGGTCCCCTTCAGGTTCGCTCCTGCACGATTGCCTCCATGCCCGGCGAAGGGCCGGAATCCGAAGAGGAGGCAGTTATGACGGAAGCTCAGGCGCATTCAAGGAAGTCGAGGATGGCGGCCGGCAGCGTCGTGTCTGCGCAGTCGGTGACGGCGATGAGGTTCTCGCCCTCGATCCGCCACACGCGGCGCTCGGTCGCGCCCTCGCCGTCGCCCCCGGAGCCGCCCGGGTAGTCCACGGTGGCGGCCACGTAGTCGCCGTCGTCGGCGCACCAGCTGTCGACGATCTGGCCGTCCTCCAGCTGCTCGTGGATTCGGCCGCCGAGCACGTTCGGGTCGGAGCACACGGTGCCGGTGCTCTCGGGGTTGGTGGCCGCGTAGGTCGCCAGTGCGGCGCCGCCGAGGAGCGCTCCCGTCAGCGCGACTCCGGCCGTGGCCGTGGCGATGGAGCGCAGTCGCGGGCGCAGGCCGACGCGTTCGCGGCCGGGCCGGTAGGGCGCGAGCTCGGTCGAGACCGCGACGGTGACGGGCCGCAGTCCGCGCCGGGGGAGGAGCCCCGCGGCCACGGCGCCGGGCCGCAGGCCTTGGGCCTTCGGGCCGTCGAGCTGGAGCCTGGTGAGCTGTTCGCGGAAGTCGACGGCGGTGGGGCGGCGCCGGGGGTCGGGGCTGAGGGCCGCGCCGATCATGTCGGTGAGTTCGGCGTCCACGCCGGGGACGTGCGGGACGGGCGCGGCGCGTAGCAGCGGGTCGGCGGCGTCCTCGCGGGCGTGCCGGACCCATGGGAGCCTTCCTCCCAATGCCGCGTAAAGGGCCGTGGCGAGGGCGTAGACGTCTCCGGAGGGGCTCGCGGCCACCTCTCCCGCTACTGCGGCGTCGAGGTGCTCAGGGGCGGTGTAGGGGGTGGGGGGGAGGGGGGCCGCCAGGACGGGGGCGGTGACGTCGTAGGCGGTGAGCTGAAGGTGGTGCCCGGTCCCGACGAGGATGTGGGAGGGCTGGATCGCGCCGTGGATGAGGCCGGCGCGGTGGTAGACGGCCACGGCGTCGCTCAGGGCGACGCCGAGCGCGCGGACCTGCCCGGCGGGCATGGGCCCCTGCTCGGCGAGGAGGTCGGCGAGGCTGCGGCGGGCGGTGCCGACGGCCAGGTAGGGGCGGCCGTTCTCGGTGAGCCCGACGGCGGTGCAGGGGGACAGATGGGGGTGGGCGGGGAGGCCGGTGAGCTTCGCGGCCCATTCGAGGAAGACTTCGCGTCGGGAGCCGTCGACCCGCTCATGGGCGACGGTGACGCACAGCAGATCGGTGGGGCCTGTCGCGACAGTGCCGCTGAAGACGCTGCACACCGCGTCCCGGTGCAGTAAACGGTGGACGGCTGCGGGGCCGATGTTCTGGGTGGTCGACATCCTCACCTCCTCAGGGGGGTCCGCTGTTCGGTGTCGTGATTTGGCACCAAATGTGAGGCTATCCCATCCGAACGGTCGAGTGGTAGTGGGCCGTAGGTATGTGGGACGATCGGGTGAGGAGTTCAGTGCACACAGTTATTCTCGTTGGGGTGCGCAGAGTTCGATGTGCACTGAGAGAACCGAGTGTCGGAATTCGTCGACCTTGGAAAGCAACGATTCGGACACGAGACGCATCCGCTGTTGACGGTTGTGGAAAAACGTTGAACTATCGAATCCGTCTTGACCCCAGGGCGTCGCCGGTCATGCACCGACACCGCCCGGTACGAAGGAGTACTAATGAACGTCAATCGACGTCATCTGATGACCGGAACCATCGGCGCGGCCGCGGTCGCCATGGTTGCATCCGCCTGCGCCTCTGAAGACGGCGGCGGTGACGGCTCGGGTGGCAAGAAGGTCGGCATCGCGATGCCCACGAAGACCTCCGAGCGCTGGATCCTGGACGGTGACAACCTCAAGACCTCTTTCGAAGAGGCCGGTTACGAGGTCACCCTCCAGTACGCGAACGACGTGGCCGCCGACCAGGTGAGCCAGATCGAGACCATGGTCGGTCAGAACGTGAACGTGCTGGTCATCGCTGCGATCGACAACAAGTCGCTCAGCGGCGTGCTGGCCCAGGCCAAGGGCCAGGACATCACGGTCATCGCCTACGACCGCCTCATCCTCGACACGCCGGACGTCGACTACTACGCGTCGTTCGACAACACCAAGGTCGGTACCCTGCAGGGCACCTACATCGTCGAGGCACTCGACCTCGCCAACGCGGCCGGTCCGTTCAACATCGAGCTGTTCGCCGGGGCGTTGACCGATAACAACACCCAGTACTTCTTCAACGGCGCCTGGGCGGTTCTCGAGCCCTACGTCACCGAGGGCAAGCTCGTCGTGAAGTCCGGCCAGACCACGCTCGAGCAGATCGCCACCGAGAACTGGGACGGCGCCGTCGCGCAGGAGCGCATGGACAACATCCTGTCCAACTTCTACAACGACGGCTCCATCGTCGACGCGGTGCTCGCGCCTTACGACGGCATCAGCCGCGGCATCGTCGCCTCGCTCCAGGGCAGCGGCTACACCACGATGCCCGTGATCACCGGCCAGGACGCCGAGGTCGAGTCGGTCAAGTACATCATCGAGGGCCTCCAGTCCATGACCGTCTACAAGGACACGCGCGAGCTGGCCTCGACCACGGTCGACATGGTGGTCGCGGTCCTCAACGGGGACGAGCCCGAGGTCAACGACGAGGAGACCTACGACAACGGCCAGAAGGTCGTTCCCGCCTACCTGCTCGAGCCGGTCAGCGTGGACGTGAACAACTACCAGGAGATCGTCGTCGACTCCGGCTACATCGACGCCGAAGACCTGGCCTAGTAGTCCACCGCAAGACCTTTCACTCAGGGACGCCCTGCCCGCCATGGTGGGCGTCCCTGAACCTCTCCCCAGAGCAGTCCATTCTTTTCAAATAGGACGTAGCAATGTCTGAAGACATCCTCCGAATGCGGGGGATCACCAAGCGGTTCCCGGGCGTG
Source organism: Glycomyces rhizosphaerae (assembly GCF_042647865.1). NCBI lineage: Bacteria > Bacillati > Actinomycetota > Actinomycetes > Glycomycetales > Glycomycetaceae > Glycomyces > Glycomyces rhizosphaerae. The sequence continues at coordinate 157,635 of NZ_JBHRWO010000006.1, read as the reverse complement.
CTCGCACTGTCCGGGGTCGACTTGGGGGTCAAGCGGGCCACGATCCACGCACTCGTCGGCGAGAACGGCGCCGGCAAGTCGACGCTGATGAAGATCCTGTCGGGCGTCTACGCCGACGGCGACTTCGAAGGCGACATCGAGTTCGACGGCAAGCCCGCCCATTTCAAGAACATCCGCGACTCCGAGGCCACCGGCGTCGTCATCATCCACCAGGAACTCGCCCTCGTCGGCGAGCTCTCGATCGCCGAGAACATCTTCCTCGGCAACGAGCGCAAGACCGGCGGGATCATCTCCTGGGACCGCACCAACGCCGAGGCCGCGCGCCTCATGCAGCAGGTCGGCCTCAACGACAACCCGGCGACGCTGGTGGAGAAGATCGGCGTCGGCAAGCAGCAGCTCGTCGAGATCGCCAAGGCCCTGTCCAAGGAGGTCAAACTCCTGATCCTGGACGAGCCGACCGCCGCCCTCAACGACTCCGACTCCGAGAACCTCCTGGAACTGCTCCGCCAGCTCCGCGAGGAAGGCGTCACCAGCATCATCATCTCCCACAAGCTGGGCGAGGTCCTGTCGGTCGCCGACCGCATCACCGTGCTGCGCGACGGCAAGTCGATCGAGACCCTCGAGACGGAGAAGGACGCCGTCAACGAGGACCGGCTCATCAAATCGATGGTCGGCCGCGACCTCGAGCACCTGTACCCGCCGCACGAGCCGAAGATCGGCAAGGTCTTCTTCGAGGTCAACGACTGGACGGTCTACCACCCGGAGCAGCGCGAGCGCGTCATCGTCAACCGGGCGAACATCGAGGTCGCCCGCGGCGAGATCGTCGGCCTGGCCGGGCTCATGGGCGCCGGGCGCACCGAGTTCGCGATGAGCGTCTTCGGCCGCAGCTGGGGCTCGAACATCTCGGGCGAGGCCGTCATGGACGGCAAGCGGCTGCACCTGCGCAACGTCCCCGAGGCGATCGACGCCGGCCTGGCGTACGCCACCGAGGACCGCAAGCACTACGGCCTGCACCTCGAATACGACCTGCGCCAGAACCTGACCCTGCCCGGCCTGGACAAGCTGTCAAAGCGGGGCGTCGTGGACCAGGACAAGGTCAACTCGGTCTCGGAGCGCCTGCGCACCGAGTTCGGCGTCAAGGCCCCGTCGGTCTACTCGCTCGCCGGGAACCTCTCCGGCGGCAACCAGCAGAAGGTCGTGCTCGGGAAGTGGGTCTTCACCGAACCCGAGCTGCTCATCCTCGACGAGCCGACGCGAGGCATCGACGTCGGCGCCAAGTACGAGATCTACGAGCTGATCCACAAGCTGGTCGACCAGGGCAAGGGGGTCCTCATGATCTCCTCCGAACTGCCCGAGCTGCTCGGCATGTGCGACCGCATCTACGCGATGAGCGCCGGGCACATCACCGGTCAGGTAGACCGGGCCAATGCGACACAGGAAGAGCTGATGCGTCTCATGACCCTTGAGACCGCCAGCGGGGGAGAAGAGCTGCGCCAATGACCACCGTCCCGACCAAGACCCGGCCGAGCCTGATCTCGGCAGTGCGCAACATCAACCTGCGCGCCTACGGCATGATCATCGCCCTGGTGCTGATCATGATCCTCTTCCAGGTGCTCAACGTGAGCCTCCAGGACGAGAACTTCATCACGCCGCTGAACATCACGAACGTGATCCTGCAGAACTCGTACATCCTGATCCTCGCGATCGGGATGATGCTGGTGATCGTGAACGGCCACATCGACCTGTCGGTCGGTTCGGTCCTCGCGTTCTGCGGCGCCATGTCGGCGACCGCGCTCTCCGACTGGGACTGGCCCTGGTACTCCGCGGTGCTCTTCGCCGTGGGCCTGGGCGCCGCCATCGGCGTCTGGCAGGCGTTCTGGATCGCCTATGTGCGCATCCCCGCGTTCATCGTGACGCTGGCCGGCATGCTCATCTTCCGCGGCCTGACCCTGAAGGTCCTGGACGCGGAGACCAAGGGCACCACCGGCACCTTCAACGAGCTGGCCTCCGGCTACCACTTCCTCGGTGTGGACCTCCAGGTGCCGACGCTCGCGGTCGGCATCCTGGGCGCGGCCCTGTTCGTGTTCTTCTCGGTGCGCAGCCGCAACCGCCAGGTGAAGGCCGGTATCGCCGCCTCCTCGCAGACCGCGTGGCTGGTCAAGACCCTGGCGATCGCGGCGGTCATGATCGCCGCCGCCTACACGTTCTACTCCTACAAGGGCCTGCCGATCATCGGCTGGATCCTGCTGGGCCTGGTCCTGCTGTTCACGTTCATCGCGAACCGCACCGTGTTCGGCCGCCACGTCTACGCGGGCGGCGGGAACGAGAAGGCCGCGATGCTCTCGGGCGTCAAGACCAAGCAGACCACCTTCTGGGTGTTCGTGATCATGGGCGCGCTGGCCGGCCTGGCCGGCGTCATCGTGACCGCCCGCCTGCACGCGGCCACGCCGGGCGCGGGCAACGCGTTCGAGCTCGACGCCATCGCCGCCGCGTTCATCGGCGGCGCCTCGGTCACCGGCGGCGTCGGCACCATCATCGGTGCGGTCATCGGTGGTCTGGTCATGGGTGTCCTGCGTCAGGGCATGCAGGTCCTCGGCATCGCGACCGACACGGTCCAGATCATCCTCGGTCTGGTCGTGCTCGCCGCGGTCCTGTTCGACGTGTGGAACAAGAAGCGCGCCTCCGGCGGCGGCCTGATGCCGCCGATCGTGGGCACCACCGCGGGCGGTTCGGGTGACGCGAAGCGCAAGGCCAAGGAGGGCATCGACAAGGAGTCCACCACGGCCGGCACGCTCAGCGCGACCACCGACGACAAGCCCATCTCGTAGTCGCTCTCCTGTAGGCGAACGAAAGGGCCCGGTGCGGAGATCCGCACCGGGCCCTTTCGTTCGCCTTGCGTCTCCTTAGGAGGACGAGACCCTCTCGGCGGCCTCGCTCGTCTGCTTGCCGCCGCCCTGGGGGCGCTTGCGGCCGTTGGCGCTCGGCTTGTTGGCGGCCGCGTCCTGCGCGGACGACTCCTTCGCCGGCTGCTCGCCGTCGCCGCGGTTCGCGCGGGCCTCCTCGATGAGCTTCTTCGCCTGCGCGCGCGCCGTCGACAGGATCGCCTCGGAGTCGCGCCGCGCGGTCTGCTTGGCGGACTTCGACAGCTCCTCGGCGCGGCGCTTCGCGTTCTCGGCCTTCTTCTCGGCCTCGGTCACGTACAGGTCGCGCTCTGCCCGGACCTGCTCGGCCTCCTGGCCGGCCTCTTCGAGGATCCGCGCGGCCTCGGCCTTGGCCTCCGCCAGCAGCCGTTCGCGCTCGGTCTCGATCTCGGCGAGCTCGGCGCGGGCGCGCTCCACATCGGCCTCGGCCTCGACCCTCGCCATGTCGGCGTTCTCGCGCAGCTTGGCGGCCTCCGAAGCGGCTTCGGCGGTGACGCGCTCGGCCTCGGCGGCGGCCTGCTCGCGCAGGAGCTTCGTCTCGGCCGCGGTGTCCTCGTTCAGCTTCCGGGCCGCGGCCTCGGCGGCTTCGCGCTCCTTGCGGGACGCGTCGGCCGCCTCCTCGCGCAGACGCTGGGTCTCGCGCTCGGTCTCCTCGGCCAGCCGCAGTGCGTTCGCCTCGGCGGCCTCCAGTCCCACGCGGGCGGCCTCTTCGGCCTCGGCGGTGAGCTTCGCGACCTTCTCGTCGGTCTCGGCGGTCAGGCGCTGCGATTCGGCCTCGGCCTCTTCCAGACGGCGCTGGGCGTCCTGGCGGAGCCGCTTGGCCTCGTCCGCGGCCTCGGTGCGCGTCAGGGTCGCGTTGTCGGCGGCTTCGGCCCGCACGCGGGTGGCCTCGTTCTCGGCCTCGGTGCGGACGGTCTGCGCGAAGGTCTCGGTCTCCTGCTTGAACTTCTCGAGGTTCTCGACGGCCTCGGTGCGCAGGTCCCTCAGCTCGGCCTCGTGCTCGGCGCGCTTGCGCTCGGCCTCGGCCTCCGCCTCGGCGGCGATCCGCTCGGCCTTCTCGCGGGCCTCGGCGATCGCCTGCTCCGACTCGAGAGCGGCGTCGTCCTTGAGCTGCTGGGCCTCGGCGCGGAGGCGTTCGACGTGAGCGACCAGCTGCCGGGTCTGCTCGTCAGCGGCGGCCCTTTTGTTCTCGGCGTCCTGCTCGGCCTCGGCCACGAGCGCGGCCGACCGCTCCTTCGCCTGGTCGACCATCGCCTGGGCCTCGCGGGCCCGCTTGTTGATCTCGGCGTCGATGATGGCGCGCCGGTCGGCCTCGGCCTTCTCGGCGGCGGCCCTGCGGGCCTTCAACGTGGTCTCGAAGTCCTTGCGGGCCTGCTCGATCTGCGCTTCGGCCTCGCGCAGGCGCCCCTCGGCGTGCTGGTGCAGATGCTGGGTCTGGGCGTGCGCGCCGGCCTTGATCTCCTCGGCCTGCTCCTCCGCCAACGTCAGCATCTGCTCGATCCGCACGCCCAAGTGGCGGTAGGACGCCTTGTCCCCGGCGGCACTGCGCCGCCTCAGCTCCTGGATCTGGGCCTGCAACTGCTGGATCTGGACCACGAGCCGGTCGATCTGGGCGATCGCCTCTGCCCGTTCCCCTGCGAGCGTGTCCATCTGGAGCTGCATCTGCTGGAGGTAACGGTCGACCTGCCGTTTGTCGTAACCGCGCAGGGCCGTCTCGAACTCATGTTCGACAGGTCCGGTCTCATTGAATCCGGTCAGCAGTTCCGCGTCTTCGAGTCTGTTTTCACGCGCCATACCCTCATCCTCACGTAAGCCGCGTCCCGCCACTACCGGTAAGGGACCGGATGTGACGGGACGCGGCCGAAGCTGTGGTTCCTCCACCGTCGACCTACGCCTGCGATCATTCTTCACTGTCGCAGACTTCGACGGTAACGCGGATTCGCCAGGTTTACTTGTCGTCCTGTTTTTCTACTTCTCGTCGGACTGCTGGCCCAGGGCGCCGCCCAGGGCGCCGCTGACCAGACCGCTGAGGTTGCGCAGGGTCTCCTGCACCTGGTCGCGCTTGGCGGTGAGTTCGGCGACCTTGGTCTCGGCGTCCGTCGTGACGCGCTCGGCGTCCGACTTCGCGTCGGCCAGCAGCCGTTCGGCCTCGGACTTCGCGTCGGCGACGAGCTTCTGCGCGTCCTTCTTGGCCTTGGTCGTGGTCTCGTCGGCGTACTTGTCGGCCTCGGAACGCTTCTCCTCGCCGCGGGTCTCCGCGGACTTGGCGCGCTCTTCGGCGTCGCGGGCGCGGTTCTCGGCGTCGGAGACGAGCTTCTGGGTCTCGGCCACCGCACGGGTGTGGCGGTCGGACTCCTCGCGCTCGGCCTTCTCCTTGCGCTCGGCGAGCTCGAGGTCGAGGGCCTGGAGGTCCTTGTCGCGCTTCTCCTTCGCCTCGGCGAAGAGCTTCGCGGCTTCGGCGCGCTTCTCCTCGGCCTCGCGGGCGGCCTTGGCGCGCAGCTGGGTGATCTCGCGGTCCGCCGTGGCACGGAGGGTCGCGACCTCGCGCTCGACGGAGGCCTTGAGCTCGGCCACTTCGTGACCGGTCGCGGTGCGCAGCTGCTTGGTCTCGCGTTCGGCGTCGGCGCGGAGGGTCTCGCATTCGCGGCGGGCGTTGGTCCGCAGCTCGGCGACCTCGCGCTCGACCTGCGTGCGCAACGTGTTCGCTTCGCGCTCGGCGTTCTGCTTCAGGCTGCCGGCCTCGCCGCGGGCGGCGTCGGTGATCTCGCGGGACTCCAGGCGGGCGGCCGAGAGGATGCCCTCGGTCTCGCGCTTCGCCTCGGCCCGGTGCTCGTTGGCCTGTTCCTCGGCCAGCCGCAGGATCTGCTCGACCCGGGTGCCGAGCCCGGAGAGCGTCGGGCGCGTGTTCTCCTCGAGCTGCTTCTGCTGCTCGGTGAGGCGCTGCTCGAGGCCTTGGATCCGCTGCTCGGCCTGGCGCAGACGACGCTGGGCGTCGGTCATCCGCTGCTCGGCCTCGGTGCGCTGGCTCTCGGTCTGCTTCAGTTTGCCGAGGTTCTTCTGGATGAACTCATCCACCTGGTGCCGGTCGTAACCCCGCAACTGCACGGGGAATTCCGGCACCGATTGGTCGTTGTCGAAAAAGGTACTGCTGGAGGGCTGCTGCGACATGGACCAATACTTGCAGACGCGAGTGGGAATGTCGACAGCAAGGTCACGGGTTTGTGGGGGCGGAATCACCCGCAACACTAGCCGCAAATCGGGCGAAATCCTTGAAACGACACGGAACTCGTGCGCGGTGAAGTTTCGGTGTCCCCCAGGTGTCACTCGGATGGCGTCATGTATCCGACAGTGACAGTGGTCGGACCGTCGCCCTCCGGTTGCGGACCTGCAAGGGCCCTATGCGGGTTCGACCAGTTCCACCAGTACGCCGCCCGCGTCCTTCGGATGCACGAAGTTGATCTTGGAGCCCGCGGTGCCTTGGCGTGCTTCGTCATACAGCAATCGGCAGCCCTTTGCCCGCAGCGCCGCCGCCGCGGCCTCCACGTCCTCGACGGTGAACGCGAGCTGCTGGAGCCCCGGCCCCTTGGATCCGATGAACCGCGCGATCGGCGAGTCCTCGCCGATCGGCGCGAGCAGTTGCACCTGAGCGCCGCCCTCAGGCCACGCGACCATCGCCTCGACCACGCCCTGCGCCTCGTTCACCTCCCGGTGCGCCTCGCGCCCGCCGAGCGCGCCCACGTACCACTTGAGTGCCGTATCCAGGTCCGGGACCGCGATCCCGATGTGATCGATGCGCCGCAATCCGATTCCCTCAATGAACGTCATACGATCGAGGGTATCGACCAACGGAGGTCCGCCATGAACGACGACAAGACCGTCATCCTCAATGCCGCTCGCACACCCATCGGGCGCTTCAACGGCGCCCTGAGCGACATCCCCGCCACCGACCTGGCCGGGACCGCGATCAGGGCCGCGCTCGAACGCGCCGGAGTCGCCCCCGACCTCGTGGATCAGGTGATCCTCGGGCAGGTCCTGCCCGCCGGATGCGGCCAGAACCCGGCCCGCCAGGCCGCCGTCGCGGCCGGGCTGCCCATGAGCATCCCGTCCCTGTCGGTCAACAAGGTCTGCCTCTCGGGGCTCACCGCCGTGGGGCTGGCCGACCAGCTCCTGCGCGGCGGCGCCGCCGACGTGATCGTCGCCGGGGGCATGGAGTCCATGAGCCGCGCCCCGCACCTGCTGCCCGGTTCGCGCCGCGGCTTCAAGTACGGCGAGACCGTGCTCCTGGACCACCTCGCCCACGACGGCCTCACCGACGCCTACGACGGCATCTCCATGGGCGAGTCCACCGAGCGCCACCTCAAGGGCCGCTCGATCACCCGCGAGCAGCAGGACGCCTTCGCCGCCGACTCGCACCAGCGGGCCGCGAAGGCCGCCGAGCGGCTCGCCGAGGAGATCACCTCGGTCGAGACCCGCAAGGGCCTCATCGACGCGGACGAGGGCATCCGGCCCGAGTCCACTGCGGCCGGCCTGGGTCAGCTGCGCCCGGCGTTCATGGAGAACGGCACCATCACCGCCGCGACCGCCTCGCAGATCTCCGACGGCGCCTCCGCGCTCGTCCTGTGCCGCAAGTCGACCGCCGAGGCCAACGGCTGGACCTGGATCGCCGAGATCCTCGCGTACGCCACCGTGGCCGGGCCCGACAACTCGCTGCTCGACCAGCCCGCCAACGCGATCAACAAAGCGCTCGCGATGGCCGGTGTCGCGGCCGCCGACCTCGACGTGGTCGAGATGAACGAGGCCTTCGCCGCAGTGGTCCTGGCCTCGGCCGAGACCCTCGGGGTCGACCTCGACCGCGTCAACCCGGACGGCGGCGCGATCGCGCTCGGCCACCCGATCGGCGCTTCGGGCGCGCGCCTCGCCCAGACCCTCGCCCGCCAGCTCGGCTCCGGCCAGTACGGCGCGGCCGGACTGTGCGGCGGCGGCGGCCAGGGCGACGCGATCGTCCTCAAGGGAGCCTGATGCGGGTCGAAGACCTGGTGGCGGCGGCTCGCGCGGGCGACCGCCGGGCCACCGCCCGCCTCCTGACCGCCCTCGAGAACGGCACGTCCGACGCTCCCGAGATCGCGCGCCTGGTCAAAGGCGGTGACGCCACGATCGTCGGCGTCACCGGCTCGCCCGGCGTCGGCAAGTCGACGCTCGTCTCCGCGCTGATCGCCGCGTGGCGCGAAGCGGGCCTCCGCGTCGGCGTGCTCGCCGTGGACCCGTCGAGCCCGTTCAGCGGCGGCGCGATCCTCGGCGACCGCGTGCGCATGGCCGACCACGCCCTCGACCCGGGCGTCTACATCCGCTCGGTCGCCACCCGCGGCCACCTCGGCGGCCTCGCCGCCACCACCGGCGCGGCCGTGCGGCTCCTCGAAGGGATCGGCTTCGACGTCGTGATCGTCGAGACCGTCGGCGTCGGCCAGGCCGAAGTCGAGATCGCGGCCCTCGCCGACACCACGCTCCTGCTGCTCGCCCCCGGCATGGGCGACGGCATCCAGGCCGTCAAGGCCGGGGTCGTGGAGATCGCCGACGTCTACGTCGTCAACAAGGCCGACCGGCCCGGCGCCGACGGCACCGTCCGCGACCTCCGCGCCCTGATGAGCCTCGTGCGCCGCGAACCCGGCGAATGGCGCCAGCCGATCTGCACCACCGTCGCCTCCGAAGCCAAGGGCATCGACGACCTCGTCGCCGCCATCGGCAAGCACCGCGACTGGCTCGCGGGCGGCGACCACCTCGCCGACCAGCGCCGCCGCCGGGCCGCGGCCGAGATCCGTGCCCGCGTCGACGCGGAGCTCCGGAAGCGGTTCACGGTGAGCGAGGCGCTGGCGGAACAGGTCGCGAACGGTGAAACGGATGTGGCGAGCGCGGCCCGGAGGGTTCTGGGCGACACCTCGTAAACCGCTTCGCGTCTCAGCCCGTGCGCTCCTTACACTGGACTGGTGACAGACGCAGCTAAGAAGACACCGGACCTGGAAACCCATCTGCCGAAGACGTACGCGCCCGTAGAGGTAGAGGCGCGACGCTACGCGAAGTGGGTAGCCGACGGTCGCTTCAAGGCTGACGACGACTCGGACCGCGACCCTTACGCGATCGTGATCCCGCCGCCGAACGTGACCGGCCAGCTGCACCTCGGCCACGCGCTCAACCACACCCTCATCGACTGGATGGTGCGCCGCGAGCGCATGCGCGGCAAGGAGGCCCTGTTCCTGCCGGGCACCGACCACGCCGGGATCTCGACGCAGAACGTGGTGGAGCGCCAGCTCGCCGACAAGGAGGGCCTGTCCCGCCACGACCTGGGCCGCGAGGCGTTCGTGGACAAGGCGTGGGAGTGGAAGGACACCTACCACGAGCGCATCACCTCGCAGATGAAGAAGATCGGCGACGGCGTCGACTGGGACCGCGAGCGGTTCACCCTCGACGAGGGCCTGTCGAACGCCGTGCAGACGATGTTCAAGCGCATGTACGACGACGGCATGATCTACCGCGCCGAGCGCATCATCAACTGGTGCCCGCGCTGCATGACCGCCTTGTCGGACGCCGAGGTCGAGCACCAGGACGACGCGGGCGAGCTCGTGTCGATGCGCTACGGCGAGGGCGAGGCGTCGATCGTGGTCGCCACGACCCGCCTGGAGACGATGCTCGGCGACACCGCCGTGGCCGTCCACCCCGACGACGAGCGCTACAAGCACCTGCTCGGCACCACCGTCGAAGTGCCGTTCACGGGCCGCCGCATCCCGATCGTGGCCGACACCCACGTCGACCCCGAGTTCGGGACCGGCGCGGTGAAGGTGACCCCGGCGCACGACCCGAACGACTTCGCGATCGGGCAGCGCCACGACCTCGCGTCGATCCTCATCATGGACGAGCGCGGCGTGATCACCGCGCACGGCCCGTTCCAGGGGCTCGACCGGTTCGAGGCGCGTTCGGCGATCGCCTCCGCGCTGCGGGCCGACGGCCGGATCGTGGCCGAGAAGCGCCCGTACGTGCACGCCGTCGGCCACTGCGAGCGCTGCGACACGACCGTGGAACCGCGCTTGTCGCTGCAGTGGTTCGTGAAGGTGGAGCGCCTCGCGAAGCTCGCCGGGGACGCGGTGCGCAACGGCGAGACGAAGATCTACCCGCCGGAGATGGAGAAGCGCTACTTCGCCTGGGTCGACAACCTGCTCGACTGGTGCATCTCGCGTCAGCTGTGGTGGGGCCACCGCATCCCGATCTGGTACGGCCCCAACGGCGAAGAGGTGTGCGTGGGCCCGGGCGAGACCGCGCCCGAGGGCTACACGCAGGACGAGGACGTGCTCGACACGTGGTTCTCCTCGGGCCTGTGGCCGTTCTCGACGTTCGGCTGGCCGGAGGAGACCCCGGCGCTCGACAAGTTCTATCCGACGGCCGCGCTCATCACCGGCTGGGACATCATCTTCTTCTGGGTGGTCCGGATGATGATGTTCGGGACGTACGCGATGGGCAAGGCGCCCTTCTCGGAAGTGGTCCTGCACGGCCTGCTCCGGGACAAGAACGGCGTCAAGATGTCGAAGTCCCTGGGCAACGGCATCGACCCGCTCGAGGTGGTCGACCGTTTCGGGGCCGACGCGCTGCGGTTCATGCTGGCACGCGAGGCCAACCCCGGCGCGGACGGCATCGCCTCGATCGAGCTGGCCGAGATCTCCCGGAACTTCTGCAACAAGCTGTGGAACGGCACCCGGTTCGCGCTGATGAGCGGCGCCACTGTGGAGGGCGACCTGCCCGCGGACCCGTCGCTCATCGACCGGTGGGTCCTGTCGCGGTTGTCGGGCACCATCACGACGGTGGACGCCCACCTGGAGCAGTACGAGTTCGCCAAGGCCATGGACGTGCTCTACCACTTCGCGTGGGACGACGTCTTCGACGTCTACCTGGAACTGACGAAGCCGGTGCTCGCCGCCGGCGGCCAGGCCGCCGAGGACACCCGCCGGGTGCTCGGCCACATCTTCGACCAGCTGCTGCGCCTGCTGCACCCGGTGATCCCGTTCGTCACGGAGGAACTGTGGCTGACCCTCACCGGCACTGAGGAGCAGGGCGACTCGCTCACCGTGGCCGCCTGGCCGACCCCGTCCGGAGTGGACGAGGAGGCCGAACGCCTCGTGGCCGCCATGCAGCACGTGGTCGTCGAGGTGCGCCGCTTCCGCTCTGACCAGGGCGTGAAGCCCAGCCAGCGGGTGGCCGCGCGCATCACCGGCCTCGACGCGGCGGGATTGGGCGACCAGGAATGGCTCATCCGCGCGTTCGTGAAGCTCGACGCCGAGCCCGAGGGCTTCGCGCCGACCGCCGAACTGGCCGTGTCCGACCAGGTCACGGTAGCGCTCGACACTTCGGGGACCATCGACGTCGCGGCCGAGCGGGCCCGTCTCGACAAGGCCCTCAAGGCAGCCGAGAAGGAGCTGGCCGGCACCGTGGGCAAGCTCGGCAACGAGGCGTTCCTCGCGAAGGCGCCCGACGCCGTGGTCGACAAGATCAAGGCGCGCAAGGCGACCGCCGAGGCCGACATCGCGCGGATCTCGGCGCAGCTCGAACGACTGGCGTAATACGGAGGCGGCCGTCCGCGAGGGCGGCCGCCCCGTTCATATAGGGGGACGACCAAGTTGAACGCCGAACTGGCGCAAGTCGAAGCGCTGCTGGAAGCCCGCGGGTTCTCCCGCTGGGACTTCACGCTCGACCGCATCAAGCAACTGCTCGACATGATGGGCGACCCGCAGCGGTCCTTCCGTTCGGTGCACATCACGGGCACCAACGGCAAGACCTCGACCTCGCGCATGGTCGAGCGGCTCCTGCGCGGGCACGGCCTGCGCACCGGCATGTTCACCTCGCCGCATCTGGGCAGTGTCAACGAGCGCATCTCGATCGACGGCGAACCGATCGCCCCTGACAAGCTCGCGGCCCAGTACTACGAGATCGCGCCGCTGGCCGAACTCGTCGACCGGGAGGCCTCCGAGCCGCTCACCTACTTCGAGATGACCGTGGCACTCGCCATGGGCGCGTTCGCCGACACGCCGATCGACGTCGGCGTGATCGAAGTGGGCCTGGGCGGTGAGACCGACTCGACGAACATCCTCAACGCCGAGGTCGCGGTCATCACCCCCATCGGGATCGACCACACCAAGTGGCTCGGCGAGACCCTCGCCGAGATCGCGACCATGAAGGCCGGGATCGTCCACGAGGGATCGACGCTCGTCACCGCGACGCAGGAGCGTTCGGCGATGGAGCCGCTGCTGCGCCGCGCCAACGCCGTCGGCGCGAAGCTCGTACCCGAGGGCCGCGGCTTCGAGGTCACCGCCCGCGAGGTGGCCGTCGGCGGCCAGCTCATCACCATCGAGACCCGCGCCGCCCGCTACCAGGACCTGTTCCTGCCGCTCCACGGCGAATACCAGGCCCACAACGCCGCGCTCGCGCTGGCGGCCGTCGAGGTCCTCCTCGGCGCGGGCGAGCCGAAGGCCCTGGACGCCGAGGTGGTGGGGGAGGCCTTCGCGGACTTCTCCTCGCCCGGCCGCCTCGAGGTCGTGCGCACCGCGCCGACCGTGATCCTCGACGCCGCCCACAACCCGGCGGGCATGGAGGCCATGGCGAAGGCGGTGGAGGAGGAGTTCAACTTCCGCAAGCTCGTCGGCGTCGTCGGCATGCTCGCGGACAAGGCGACCGACCACATGCTCGAACTCCTCGAACCGCTGCTCGACGAAATCGTCATCACCAAGTCTTCTTCGGACCGGGCGATGCCCGCCGCGACGCTCGCGAAAATCGCCAAGGAGATCTTCGGCGAAGAGCGCGTCACGGTCCTGCCGCACCTCACCGACGCGATCACCCGCGCCATCGAGCTCGCCGAGGAGGCCGACGACGTGTACGAGTCGGGCGGCGGCGTCCTCGTCACCGGCTCGGTCTTCACCGTCGCCGACGCCCGCAGACTCCTGGTGGGACGCCGTGGCTGACAACGAGGAGCACCTGACTCCCGAAGAGGCCGAGGAGCCCTGGACCGAACCCGACGAGACACGTTCGGGCCTGCGCAACCCGGCCCGCGCCGCGCGCAGCCTCGCCGCGCTGGCGTTGACCTTCGAGGCCCTCGCGCTGCTGCTGGCGATCGTCCCGATGCGGATGATCCTGGACGACAGCACGGCCGCGATCATCGTGATCCTGATCCTCACCGTCGCCTGCATCGCCTTGGCGGGCATGGCGAAGCGCGCATGGGTCTGGAAAGCGGGTGCGGTGGTGCAGCTCGCCTTGATAGCCTGCTGGCCTTTGCATTGGGCCCTGGGCGTGGCCGGGATCGTGTTCGCGCTCGTGTGGGCCTACTGCTGGTACGTGAAGATCCAGCTCGAGAGGCCGCCGAAGCGATGAGCATCGAACTGAAGACCGAACGGCTGACCCTGCGCCCGTTGGCGACCGGCGACGCCGAGGCGCTCGCCGAGATCAACGCCGACCCTGAGGTGATGAGCTACATCGGGGATGGCTCGCCGCGCGACCCGGAGCAGGCCGAGGCGCTCGTCGCGAAGGTCGAGGCGCATTGGGACGCGCACGGCTGGGGCGCCTTCGCCGTCGATGAGACCGCCACCGGCGCGCTCGTCGGCCTGGCGATCCTCGCGACCCCGAACTTCCTGCCTGAGATCCTGCCCGTGACCGAGCTCGGGTGGCGCGTCAAGCGCGACCGCTGGGGCCGCGGCTACGCGCCCGAGGCCGCGCGGGCCGTGATGGGCTTCGCGTTCGATGGCCTCGGGCTCGACCGCGTGGTCTCGTGCATCCACTCCGAGAACGCCGCCTCGATCCGGGTGGCCGAGAAGCTCGGCATGACCCTCGAGCGCGAGACGGTCGTCCCGAGCTACGAGGTCCCTTGCAGCGTCTACGAACGCAAGGCTTAACAGCTGCCGCCGCCGCCGGAGTCGCCGCCGCCGCTGAATCCGCCGCCGGAGTCGCCGCCGCTGTAACCGCCGCCGCCCGAGTTGTCGCTGTAGCCGGGACCGCAGTCGCTGCCGCCAGTGCCGCTGTAACCGCTGTCGGAGCTGCCGGTCCAGCCCATGCCGTAGTTGTTGGCGCTGGACGAGTCGTAGTGGCCGCCGCTCCGATTCGAGCCGGAGCCGCCGCGGCCGACCGCTGACGCGATGAGGGCTATCGCCGCGATGATGACGAGGATGATGAGGAATGCTGCGCCGCCCATCGGGACTCCTTAGGGGCTAGGGGATCGAAGGTCCAGCGTACTGAGGTGACGCCAGCCGCGGGGGCCGCTCAGCGGCCGGACCCGCCGCTCCCGCCGGCATCGCCGATGCCGCTCTGGACGCCGCCGGTCGCCACCCAGCCGCCGGGGATCGGCTCGCCCCAGGATTCGACGTCGCGCTCGTCCGAGAGGCGGTCCGCCTTGCGGCGGTGGCGGTCTCGCACGCTCGTGATCACCGCGGCCGCCATGACGGCCCCTATGATCACTCCCGCCAAGATCAGTTCGAGCATCTCGACTCCTCGAGCCTGAAGGGAACCGGTACGTCCCGGTTTGCCGACCCTACTCATAGGACGCCTGAGGACCGTGCCGCGGACGCCTCTCGACTGTCGGGTAACTGACAGAACACGTTCTGCGAGTCCGGTTGTGTCGCATCGTCGTGCCATAGTGAACCTGTCCGATTCGGCCCTGCGAGCGCTCGGCGGTGGTCCCCAGTGAAGATGCAGCCTCGGCAACAGCTCCTCGACATCTGGAGGGCCCAAGTGGCCTACAGCTGGCGGATTCCCGAGGACGGCGGCAAGCGCAAAGCCTGGCATTGGGGCGGGCGCAACCAGTCCGACGCCGTGGGCGACGCGCAGCAGTTGCTCTGCCTGCTCTACCCCGCACAGGAACTCGTGGAACTGCGCTACGCCGACCCCGACGCGACCAGCGACGCGGTCCTCCAGGCCCTCTCCGGGCTCGGCGACGCCGTCGAGATCCCCATCCGGATCATGCGCCTGGTCAAGGACTACATGGAGCGGCACGTCGACGACGAGGGCGTGCCCGTCTACTCCGGCGGCTCCAGCATGCACCGGGTCGACCGCAGCCAGAAGGCCAGCCCGGAGCAGCGCGCCGTCGACGTCACCGAGGGCTTCGCGCTCGCGATCCCGTTGTGCCTCACCTCCCTGACGTTCCTCGCCGACTTCCAGCCCACGGTCGACCGGATGGGCCGCGCCGACCTCATCAAGGAGCTCGAACACGTCCAGCAGGCCATCCACCGCCGCCTGCTCGGCGCGATCACCGGTCTGCTGCGGTCCTTCGCGGTGGCCACCTTCGACGCCGATGACGAGTTCGGGCGCCAGCTCATCGCCCTCATCAACGTCGACGGCCAGCCTGACCGCAAGATCGTGCGCCGCTTCCGCGAGGCCTCCGAGGAGATCATCGCCACGCTGCGCACGATCACCGTCGGCTCGGGCGGCACCGCGGGCGTCGAGGCCCCCACGAAGCTCTTCGAGATCGGCTGGTCCTGGTCGGTCGTGGAGAAGGCCCCGGACATCCCCGACGTGTCCGACACCTCGACCCAGCGCGCCGGCCGCGCCTTGGACGCCCCGTACCAGTACTTCACCGTGGTCGCCCTCGAAGCCATCCAGACCCTGTTCTCGCCCAGGGTGATGCGGCGCAACCTCCTCACCGAGGAGGAGCAGCGCCTCGCCCAGAACCTTCAAGTGCGCATGGACGTCACCCGTGCCTACTGGGCCATGGTGGCCTCCTTCGGCGGCGGCTCGAAGTGGCCGCTCGAAGACGTTCCCTGGCGCACCACCGACGGTCTCGAGTACGACTACTACACGCTCCTGGTCTGCGCCGTCGCCACCGACACCTTCGGCGCCTCCCGCGGCGGCGACGACGACCTCATCCGCCTTGGCAACGTCCTCATCGAACTCGCCAACCGCGGCCGCATCACCCGCCGCGCCCTCGCCGGCGACCGGGCCGTCGAGACCCACTTCCCCGGCGTGAAGTCCCTGCTGACCGGTATCGAGAAGCTCGACGGCCCGTCCATGGTCTGGAACATGGTCGACTTCGCGCCGCTGCTGCTCAAGCGCCTCTATCACGCCGCGAGTCTTCTGGTGACCATCGAGGCCCGCGCCGAACTCCTCGAAGTGGCCGACCTCGTGTGGGACCACCTGGCGCGCAGGCGCATCCGCGACGGCGCGGCCGCCCGCCTGTGGGACCAGCCGCAGCAGGTCTACGCGGAGCTCCCCAACTGGTTCGAGGACCCGTCCTGGCACTTCACGATCCGCGTGGTCGAAGCCATGGTGCTCGCCGCTCAGTTCGCCACCTCCGAGCCCGCCCGCTCGCGCAGCCTGGAGGACCTGGCGCACGAACTGCTCGTGGAGGCCGAGCACGTCTACGACCAGGAACTCCTGCGCGGCTCCGGGCACGCCGGTCCCGCACTGGCACAGGAGATCCGCTCGGTGGGCCTGACCATCAGCCACGCCAAGGAGGTCGTCGACGAGCGCCCCGGCACCGCGTTCGCGCTCGGCGTCAAGGCCCTCATCGACCTCGACCGGCTCATCGCGGCCGGGCGCGACGCCGAGACCGGAGTGTGACGATGCTGCTGTTCGCGACCTCGGACAAGGGCGGCACGGGACGCTCGGTGTCCTCGTGCAACCTGGCCTACCGCCGGGCCCTCCAGGGCGCCAACGTGTGCTATGTGGATTTCGACTTCGGTTCGCCCACGGCCGGCGCGATCTTCGCCATCGACGACCTCGACCACGGCACCTACGGCAACGGCATCCACGAGTACCTGCAGGACCTCGCCTCCGAGCCCGAGCGGCACTCGGTGTGGTCGGCCACCGACCGGGGCGAGCTCCAGGCCCGGCCCGACGGCGCGGGCGAACTCGTCCTCTGCCCCGGTGACGCCGACGGCTCGGAGTTCCCCGGCGACGACACCACAGTGGACCGCTGCGTGAAGCTCCTCCAAGAGCTCTCGCGCGAATTCGACCTCGTGATCGTGGACCTGAGCGCGGGCCGCTCCCACGCCACCGAGATGGTCATGGCCGCCACCGCCCGCCCCGAGCTCGCGAACCTGCCGTGGCGGTGGATCGTCTACCACCGCTGGACGAAGCAGCACGTGCTCGCCGCCCACTCCCTCGTCTACGGCGAACGCGGCCTCGTCGAGACCAGCAAGGGCCTCGGCGATGACTACCAGCGCAAACTCCTGGCCTCGATCCGCTACGTGCGCACCGCGGTCGTCGACCCCGACGGCGCCGACCTCTCCGGCCTCAAACCCACCCAGGTGCGCTGGCTGCGCAAGATCGACGCCGACCTGCACCAGATGGCCGCGAAGCTCAAGCTGGGCCGCATGAACCTCCTCGGGTCGGTCCCGCTCGACCCCGTGCTGCAGTGGCGCGAGCAGATCATCACCGATGCCGACACCGTCACGCTCGACATCGCCAACCAGGAGACCGTCAAGGCCTTCTCGGAGCTGGCCGTGCGCTCCGCCGAGGAGCTGTTCGTGCCGGGCCTCGAGGCCGTCGCCCGCGGCATTGATTGAGTGGATCGCATGACGTACGAAGAGACCAGCGCGCAGCAGCGGACCGAACGCTTCGGCATGTCGCACCTGTCGATCGAGGTCGGCCACCTTTACGCCGACGACCTGGCCCGGCCCGACACGCTGAAGGCCGAGATGGCGTCCGCGGCGGCCTGGGTCCACGGCACCACCGAGGCCCTCTCGAAACGGCTCGGCGGGCGCCGGCCGCGCGTGAGCACCTGCTACCTCGTGGACGACTACAGCCAGCAGGGCATGCCGCCGCCCGAGGAGCTCATCAGCGTCATCACCGAGGCCGCGGCCGACGCCGGGCTGCGCATCGACTACCTCGCGCGCGAATCCGCCTGCGCCGCAATGGGTCCACTGCCGCTCGCGGGGCTCGTGGCCGACCGGATCGTGTTCGAGCCGCCGCCCGGCGCCAACGGCTCCCGCCCGACCGTGGCCCGCTCGGGCTGGCTGTGCAACGGCGTGCCCAGCCCGAAGCCGAAGGGCATCGCGATGGGCGTGCCCGACCAGTGGCGGCCGCCGAGCCAGAACGCCAAACGCGACCACTCGGTGTTCCTCGACGTCGAACTGTGGAGCGACACCGAGCAGGGCCGGCGCTGGTCCTGCCCGATGCTCGCCGCGGTCTGGCAGTTGCTGCGCCTCGGCGTGCTGCGCGACCAGGGCAAGCGCATCGGCGTGCCCGAAGCGGTCGCGGCCGTCGTGCCCGACGAGCACGGCCACGACCCCGACAGCGCGGCGCGGGCCCGCTTCCCCGAGACGTGGGAGGCGATGCCGCCGATCCTGCAGCTCGAGCCGAAGGCGTACCCCTTCCCGGCCTACCGCACGGTCTCGATCCTCTCGGTGAACTACCTGGAGGTCGAGCACGCGGTGCGGGTCATCTGCGGCTCGGTCCGGCCCGAGGCGAGCGCGATCGAGATCATCCGCAAATCGGCCGAACGGGAGGGCCTGGTCCTCCCCGACGAGCTCGTCGACCGGTTCAGCTACATCTTCCAAGGCCCGCTTTAGGAACCGCTGCGCGCCATCAGCTGCGGTAGAAGCTGCCGGAGCCGCCGCCCTGGCGCTGGCGCTGCTCCAGCATGTCGAGGATCTGCGCGGAGAGGTCGGCCGCGCCGTAGTCGATCTGGGAGCGCACGCGCTCGGTCATCGTCGTCCACTGCCTCGTCAGGCCGGGGCGCCGTTCCAATGCGTCCCACATGAATCCGAGGTCCGGCGAGGTGCGGGCGCCGGCCGCCCACAGGTGCAGGAGGTGGTCGACGACGGGCCGGAGCGTGCGCAGCGTGTGCCGGGAGTCCTCCCCGATCTTCGCGAGCGCGATGCGCGCCGCGACGGCGGTGAGCAGCCAGTCGTGGACGGCGAGGTCCTCGGCGGCGGCCGCGACCCGCTCGGGGTCGACCGGCCCGGTGATCATGCTCAGGCGCCGCCTGTCGTTGCCCGCCAAGCGGAACGCGACGGCCTCACCCGTGGCGGGGTCGGTGACCGCGGCCCAGCGCAGCCGGGTGGAGCCGGTCTTGATCGGCGGGCGCTGGTCGAACATGGGCCGGGCGAGCACGTCGTGGATCGAGTGGCGCGCGACGGCGGCCGTGTCCAGGAGTTTCGCGCGGTCGGCCCGGTTCTCGGCCACGAGGTAGCCCTCGGCGAGGCGGCGGGCGTCGAACTTCCCGATCGTCTCCAGCGTCCCGGGTTTGGCGAGGTAGTACGACCAGGGCATCCGCCGCGGCTGCGGGGAGAGCGACACGGAGGCCCAGGCCGAGCCCTGGAGCAGTTGCCCGCCGGTGAGGACCGCCCGCGAGGCCACCGAGCCGACGGCCCGGAGCGAGCCGTTGCGGTCGTCCTCCTCGGTGTGGTGGCTGTCGGGCTTGGGGCCCAAGGGGAGTCGGCAGTCGACGCCGTGCAGGAGCGTCGGCGACGCCGTGTGCGGGACGGGCCGCGCCCATTGGACGACGGTCTCGCCGACGGCCAGCGACAGGGCCGCGCGGGCCTCCTCGGGCGTGAGCGGGCGCGAATGCGGCAGCAGGGCGGTGTGGATCTCGCCGACGATGAGCATGGGCGTTCGCTCCGTTCACTTGGGCCGGAAGGTCAGTCGCGCTCCCGGTGCTCGGTGATGGCCAGGCCGTGGCCGTCGGGGTCGCGGAAGGCCGCGGCCCGCATCTCGTAGTTCTGGCCGAGCAGCGCGGTGCGCGGCAGGTGCAGGAACTCGACGCCGGCCTCGTTCATCTCCGCGAACGTGGCGTCGATGTCGCCGACCTCGAACGTCAGATGCATGACCCCGGTCTCGCCGGGCGGCGCGTCGGGCCGCTCCCACAGCAGGATCTTGCCGAATCCGGCGTCGAGGATGGCGGCCTCGTCGGTGCGGTCGGCGATGTGGAGTCCCAAAGCGTCCGTGTAGAACTCGACCGAGCGCTGGAGGTCGGCCACGACCAGGGTGGCGGCCACGTCGGTGACGTCGGTGCCGCCCAGCCGCTGCTCGGACAGGAGCAGTTCGGCCAGGTCGCGGGTGAGGCTGGTGCCTTCGCTGGAGGTCCGCTGGCGCGGCGGCGAGGGCGCTTTGAGCCGCGTGGCGGCCTCGGCGATCGGCCCGCGGGGCGGGGACGGGTCCGCGGGGGGCGGCGCGGGCGCGGCGGACTCGGTGGCGCCGCTCCCGGTCGGGCCGCGGGTGCCGCCGATCTGCTCGCTCGGGAGTGAGAACGCCCCGGCGGCAGGAGGAGGATCGTTAGGCAGCGGCGCGGACTCGGCGACGGGCGGACCCGGAGGTTCCGGTTCCTCGTCGACGAGTTCGGCGTCCACCGGTTCGGTGATCGCGGTCCGGGCGGGCGCCTCGGCCCGCATCGGTTCCGGTTCGACCGCAACGGTTTCCACCGGCTCCGACACGACCACGACTTGCGGCTCGGGGGCCCGCATCGGTGCGACCCTGCCCGGTGCCGCCTCCGCCCGCGACGGTTCTGCCGCCTCAGGGCGCTCTGAAGGCTGGAACAGGTCGTCGAGCGAACTCGGGGCCGGTTCCTTCGCGGGGGCCGGCCGCGGCGGGTCGTCCTCCACGATCAGGTCCTCGAGCCGGTGCTGCCCGATCAGCGGCGGGGCCGGGACCGGCTGCGGGAAACGGCGCGCGGAATGCTCCACGGTGATGAACGCGATGCAGCCCGCGAAGCACGAGAACGCGAGTACGGCGATGCCGACGCTCTGCGCGCCGACCGCCATCGAAGCGAAGAAGAACGAGAGGATCAGTAAAGTGATCGCGCCGACCGCGTGGGAGGTGCGCCAGCGCATCCGCCTGTCGCCGTTGAGGGTCGTGCCGATCGCCTCGCCTCCGGCCGAATGGTGCTGCCGGGAGTGGAGGTCTTTGAGCGCGTTCTGGTTGATCGCCCACCAGCGGGCTTCGCGTTGGCGCCGTTGCTGGTCGAGCATGACGCGCTGTTGGCGCAGCTGCTCGGCCGTGGCGCCTCGCCCGACCGGTTGGCGGGCGCCGCGCGGCATCGCCTTGGTGGGGGCGGCCTTGCGGACGCCGCCCGCTTTGGCGCCGCCTTTGGCACCGCCTTTCGCGGTGCCTTTCGCCCCGCCTCTCGCGGCTCCGGCTTTCGCGCCGCCTCTGCTGGGCGCCTTGGAAGACCGTGGGGCCGGTCGCGGTGGTTGGCTGCCTCGGGCCATCGGGGACACCTCATCCACAACTGGGAGAACCGGGTTGCAACGTGAATCGTACGTGGGTGAGGCAACAGACACAACATCGCTTACGATGGCAGCCACAATCCGACTGACAATTTCGAGGAGTCCTGCCGTGGCCGACCAGCGCACGCTCGTCCTGATCAAACCCGACGCCGTCCGTCGCGGGCTCATCGGCGAGGTCCTGTCCCGCCTGGAGCGCAAGGGGCTGCGCGTCGAGGAGCTGCGGCTGCGGACGATGGACGCGGCGCTCTCCGACGCGCACTACGCCGAGCACGTGGGCCGCGAGTACTACGCGGGCCTGAAGTCGTTCATGACGTCCGGTCCGCTGGTGAGCCTGGTGGTCTCGGGCGACGAGGCGATCCCGGTGGTGCGCAAGCTCGCGGGGGCCACTGACGGGCGCAAGGCCGAGCCGGGCACGATCCGCGGGGACTTCTCGGTGTCGAACCAGCAGAACCTCATCCACGCCTCGGACTCCGAGGAGTCGGCGAAGCGCGAGATCGACCTCTGGTTCGCGGCTTAGACCTGGTAGCGCACCGCTGACGACGCTGGCAGCGGTGCGGGTCCTTGACGCGGGGTCAGCTGCGGCCCACCAGCTTCGGCGGTGATGACTGCGGGTTGATCCTCGGCAGCCGCGTGAGCGCCTCAAGGTCTGCCGGGGTGTCGACGTCGACCGGGTCGCCCGGGCATTCGACCTCGCGCACGAGGGCGGCGTTGGCGGCGAGGAAGTCGCGTGCCCCTCGGTCGCCCACGGCCCCGGCGGCGATCGCGTCGAGGTGCTCGCGCGCGAAGTACATCGGGTGCCCGCGGCGCCCCGCGTAGACGGCGACGGCGATCGCGGCGCCCTCTTCCGCGGCGGCGATGATGCGCCGGACCGCTTCGGGGGCGATGCGCGGCTGGTCCACGAGGGTCACGACGACTCCGTCGTACCGTTCCGGGACCGCCGCGAGCCCGGCTTTGAGCGAGGTCGACAGCCCTTGCCCCCAGCGCCGGTTGAGCACGGGCGTGAACGCTTCCGTGGCGGCGGCAAGCGCCTGCTCGGCCCCGGCGCCGAGCACGGCGAGGACCTGGCGGCACCCGCCGGTGTGCAAGGTCGCGACGGCGCGGTCGAGCAGGCTGCGCCCGTCGAATTCGATCAGGGCCTTCGGCCGGCCGAAGCGCGTGCCTCCGCCTGCGGCGAGTACCAGCCCTGCGGTGTTCTTCATATCTTGTCCCCCCTTCGATGATCCCGCCTTCGTGGCGGGACCGCGTTCATTCGGCTCAGCCGAGGCTCACGGCCAGGGCGAGGTCCATCCGGTCGAGGGGGTTGCGCAGGTCGCGGCCGGTGAGTTCTTCGACGCGGCGCATGCGGTACCTGACGGTGTTGACGTGCAGGTGCAGGCTCGCGGCGCATTGGCGCCAGGAGCCGTCGCATTCGAGGAAGCGCCGGAGGGTCGCCACGAGGTCGGAGCGGTGGTGGGCGTCGTATTCGAGCAGGGGGTCGAGCACGCGGGTGCGGAACGCCTTGCTGACGTCGGGCGGGACGGCGGCCAGGAGCATCCGGTGGGAGACGAGGTGGTCGGGTTCGGCGACGTCGACGCCGCCGGGGCGCGGCTGCGCGAGCGCGGTGGTGTGCCGGGCCTGTTCGAGTGCGCCGCAGAGGCCTTCGGGGGCGCGGACGGGGTCGGCGAGGCCGACGCTGACGGCGCCGTTCACCCCGATTCCGGCCGCGCTGAGCACCGTGGCGCAGTGCCGCGACCACTCCAGGAGCCGGCCCCGTTCCTCGGCGGAACCGGCGGGGCCTGCGAGCACGGCGATGGTCTCGTCCCCGTGGCTGGCCCAGGCGGCGGCGGGCGGCTCGAGCGGATCGCCCTCGAGGTTGTCAGCTGACGGCTCGGGGTCTTCCTCGAGACTGCCGGTCGCGACGTGCAGCATCTCGGCGACCATGACTTCGCGCAGCGCCGCGGGTTCCCCGACGGCCGCGATGACGGTGACGCCGCCGCCCACCGGCAGGCCGGCCGAGCGCATCAGGTGCTCGTCGATGCGGCCTTCCTTCAACGCGGTCACGAGCTCGACGTGGGGAGCGGGCCGGACCGCCGGGTCGTCGAGTTCGAGCATGAGCAGGGCCGCGAGCTGCTCGGCGACGAGGCGCCGCTCGGGCGCCCAGCGCGTGTGGTCGTCATCGATGACCAGGAATCGTCCGGTGTGGAGCGTCGAGCCGATGCCGAACACCGAGTGGCAGCGGTGCCGGTCGAGCGTGACCTTCTGCGGGAGCCGCTCGGCCGCGTGAGCGCGGGCCACGACCGTGGCCCGGTCGATCTCGCTCAACTCGAGCCCGCCGCGCAGCGGCCGCCCGGTCGGCGAGAGCACCAGGCACTCCATGCCCAGCTCGTTGCGGATGAGTTCGAGGATCTGCCCGATCCCGTCGGCCGCGATCAGCCGTCGGTGCCGGTCGAGCAGCGAAGCGAGGTCGCTCGAGCGCCCCACCGAGAGCCGCTGCACGATCCGCTCGGTGATCTCCGCGAACGCCACCGCGGCGTCGACGGCGAACAGCGGCAGGTCGTGGCGGGCGCACGCGTCCACCAGATCGTCCGGGACGGCGTGGAACTCGGGGTGGTCGCCCGCGCCGAGCGCCGTGACCCCGGCCGCGATCAGGTTGCGCACGAACGTGTCCGAGTCGGTCTCGGCGCGGCGCCACATCAAACCGGTGAGGACCAGCTCGCCGCCGGAGAGGTACCGGCGGGGGTCGTGCATGTCCGTGGGCACGACCCAGCGGATCTCGCGGTCGAGGTGGTGCCGCCCGGAGACCAGGGTCAGGCCCAGCTCGGGCATCTGCAGCAGTGAACGGAGTCGCATGGTGTTGGCCCCCTGGGGTCCGGCCTGATCAGGCGCGTCGGGACGCGGTAGGCAAGTCCACCATAGCGCCGCTCAGCTGGAGTCTTTAGACGATCCTCCAGCATTTAACGGCGGGGAAACCAAGGTTTCATAGCCGACGACAATGGTCGCTGCCTCGGGTTTCGGCTTCACTTACCCAGCACGGCGATGTTCGTGCGACGGTGAGGGTGACGAGCCGTCGATGGAGAGTGGACCAGGAGGCGCCGATGTGGACGCTCGGAGCGTTCAACACCGCTGACGCGGAGGACGCGGTGGAGGTGCTCACCGCCTGCTGCGCGTCGCGGGCGTGGGCCGAGAAGCTCGCGTCGGGCCGCCCGTACGGGTCGGTGGCCGCATTGCGGGCCGCCGCTCTGGCGGGGTTCGACGAGCTGGACGACGCGGAGATCGCCGTCGCGCACGCCGCGCACCCGCCCATCGGCAGGCCGAAACCGGCCGGCGAGGACCAGTGGTCGCGGGGCGAGCAGTCCCGGGCGCTGGCCGCGGACGCGGCGGTGCGGGCCGAGATCGCGGACGTGAACGCGGCGTATGAGCGCCGGTTCGGGCGGGTGTTCCTCATCTGCGCGACGGGCCTGACCGGGGAGGAGATCCTCGCTGAGGCCAAGCGCCGCTTGGGAAGCGACGACATGACCGAGCAGCGTGAGTCGGTCGCCGAACTGCGCAAGATCGTGGCGTTGCGCCTGGAGAAGGCGGTGCGCCCGTGACCGCCTCGTGCACCGTGTCCTCCCATGTCCTGTACGCCGTGGAGGGCCGACCCGCCGAAGGCGTCCGGATCACCCTGTTCAAGTGGGAAGGCGACGGCTTCACCGCGGTCGCCTCGGCCCTGACCGACGCGGACGGCCGCGTCTCGGGCTGGGAGACCGGACCGGGCCCGCACAAGCTGCGGTTCGACACCGGCGAATGGTTCGCAGGCATCGACGTCGCCACGTTCTACCCGGAGGTCGAGATCAGCTTCACCGCCGCCGAGGGCCACAGCCACGTGCCGCTGCTGCTGAGCCCCTTCGCCTACTCCACGTACCGAGGTAGCTAGCCATGCCGACCCCCGAATTCACGTTGGGCCCCAACAACTACGGCAAGTCCGGCGTACGCCTGGTGCGCGTCGGGCGCGAATCCTCGCGCCATGACCTGCGGGACCTGACCGTGCACACCGCGCTTTCGGGCGACCTCGACGCCACCCACTACACCGGCGACAACGCGGGCGTGCTGCCCACGGACACGCAGAAGAACACGGTGTACGCGTTCGCGCGGGAGGGCGTCGGCGCGATCGAGGTGTTCGCCGAGCGCCTGGCCCGGCATTTCGTGGACGCGACCCCGTCGATCACCTCCGCGCGCGTCCAGATCGAGGAGCACGCGTGGACGCGCGTCGGCGACCACTCCTTCACCAGGGGCGAAGGCGGCGAGCTGCGCACGACCGAGGTCGTCTACGGCGGCGGGGCCGTACGGACCGCCGCGGGCGTGCGGGACCTGCTGCTGCTCAACACCACCGACTCGGAGTTCAGCGGCTTCCTCGTCGACGAGTACACGACCCTGCCCGAGACCGACGACCGCGTCCTGGCGACCGCGGTGACCGCCACCTGGGATTACGCCGCAGAAGCACCCGACGGCGCCGTCTACGACAGCGCCTTCTACGACCACGCGTTCACCAGGGCGCGCGGGGCCCTGCTCGCGGCCTTCGCGGACACCTACTCGCTCTCGCTGCAACAGACCCTCTACGCCGTCGGCGAGCGCATACTGAAGACGATCCCCGAGGTCCGAGAGGTGCGCCTGTCGCTGCCGAACCGGCACCACTACCTGTTCGACCTCGGCCGGTTCGGTCTCGACAACCCCGGCGTGGTCTTCCAGGCCGGGGACCTGCCCTACGGGCTGATCGAGGGCACGGTCCGAAGGGAGGCGGCATGACAGCGTCCTTCACTGCAGCGTCCGGCACCGCTCCCGTCCGCGCGGACTTCGACTTCCACCGGCCCGCCGACCTGGACGAGGCCCTGCGGCTGCTCGCCGCGCACATCGAGGCCGTCCCGCTGGCGGGCGGCACCGACCTCATGGTCGCGGTCAACTACCGCCACACCCGGCCGGCGGCGATGCTCGACCTCACCGGGCTCGCCGAGCTGCGCGAATGGACCGACGAAGGCGACGCGGTCCGCATCGGCTCCGGCGTCCCCTACGCCCGGATCGTGGCCGAACTCGCCACCGTCCTGCCGGGCCTCGCGGCCGCCTCGCGGACCGTCGGCTCGCCGCAGATCCGCAACCGCGGCACGCTCGGCGGCAACCTCGCCACCGCGTCCCCGGCGGGCGACGGCCACCCGCCGCTGCTGGCGACGGGCGCGGCCATCGAGATCGCCTCGGCCGCAGGCAGGCGCACCGTGCCGGTCGCCGCGTTCTTCACCGGCCCCAAACGCAGCGTTCTCGAACCCGGCGAGCTGATCACGGCCGTCACGGTGCCCAAAGCTGCCGGGCCGCAGCAGTTCCTGAAAGTGGGGACGCGCAACGCCATGGTGATCGCGGTCTGCTCGCTCGCGGTCGCCCTCGACCTGGACCAACGGCGCCTCGGCACCGGGATCGGCTCGGCCGGACCCACGCCGCTCACCGCGCCCGAAGCCGACCGGATCGAACTGCCCTGGTCGCGGCCGGGCCTGTTCAACGACGCGCTCGCCGAGGAGTTCGGCCGCCGCGTCGCCGCCGCGGCCCGACCCATCGACGACGTCCGCGGCACCGCCGCCTACCGGCGCCACGCCCTGGCGGTGTGCGCCGCCCGCGCCCTGCGCCGGGTGTGGACCGCCGCCCATGAAAGGAGCAGCTGATGCGAGTGACCATGCGGATCGACGGCGCGGCCGCCGCGGCCGACATCGACCGGCCCGGCGAGAGCCTGCTCACCACCTTGCGCGACCGGCTCGGCATGACCGGCTCCAAGAACGCCTGTGAGCAGGGCGAATGCGGATCGTGCACGGTGCTGCTCGACGGCGACCCGGTGTGCTCCTGCCTGGTGGCCACCGCGCAATGCGAAGGCCGCGAAGTGAAGACCGTGGTCGGCGCGGTGCCCCGGCCGGTGCGCGACGCCTTCGTCTCGTGCGGGGCCGTGCAATGCGGGTTCTGCACCCCCGGGCTCCTCGTGTCGGTCGCCGACCTGCTCGACCGCGAGGCCGCTCCGAGCGACTCCCAGATCCGCGAGGCGCTGGCGGGGAACCTGTGCCGGTGCACGGGCTACGAGAAGATCATCGACGCGGTGCACGTCGCGGCCGAAGCGATGGGGGACATGCGATGAGCGCCTTGGTGATCGAGAACGCCGCGGTGGCCGCGGTCGACGCCGCCGGCACCGAGCACCGCCTTGGGCACGTCCTCGTCCAGAACGGCGTCATCACCGCCGTCGGCGCGGGCCCGGCCCCGCACATCGAAGGGGCCCAGCGCATCGACGGGTCGGGCTGCCTGGCCACGCCCGGCCTCGTGAACACCCACCACCACCTCTACCAGTGGGCGACCAGGGGTTACGCGACCGACCACACGCTCTTCGAGTGGCTCGTGGACCTCTACCCGGTGTGGGCGCGCATCGGCCCGCAGCACGTCGCGGCCTCGAACGCCGCCGGTCTCGCGTGGCTCGCCCTCTCCGGGTGCACCACCGCCGCCGACCACCACTACGTCTACCCCTCCGGCCACGCCGCCGACCTCATCGAGGTCCAGGTCGCGGCCGCCACCCGGATCGGGGTGCGCCTGCACCTGGCCCGCGGGTCGATGGACCGCGGCGTGAGCGACGGCGGCCTGCCGCCCGACCACATCGTCGAGGACATCGACGCCGCGCTCACCGCCACCGCCGACGCGATCGACCGCCACCACGACCCCGCCCCCGACTCGATGCTGCGCATCGCGGTCGCCCCCTGTTCGCCGTTCTCGGTCTCCACCGACCTGCTGCGCGAATCCGCGGCCCTCGCCCGCGACAAGCACGTCCGCCTCCACACCCACCTGTGCGAGACCCTCGACGAAGCCGAGTTCTGCGAGCGCGTCCACGGCTGCGACCCGGTCGAGTACATGGACAAGGTCGGCTGGATCGCCGACGACGTGTGGCTCGCCCACGCCGTGCATCTCTCGCCCGACGCCCAGCGCCGCCTCGGCGCGGCCGGCACCGGCGTCGCCCACTGCCCGTCCTCCAACGCCCGCTTGGGCACCGGCCTCGCCGACGTCCCCGCCATGCTCGACGCCGGCATTCCCGTCGGCCTCGGCGTCGACGGCGCCGCCAGTCAGGAGGCCGGGCACCTCGGCGAGGAACTGCGCCAAGCCCTGTACACCGCAAGGCAACTCAAGGGACCGCACGCCATGGACGCCCGCACTGCCCTGCGTCTCGGCACGATCGGCGGCGCCCGCGTCCTCGGACGCGACGCCGAGATCGGCTCGCTCGAAGTCGGCAAGCAGGCCGACATCGCCTTGTGGGACCTCACCGGACTCGGCCACGCCGGCATCGCCGATCCCGTTGCGGCCCTGGTACTCGGGCCGCCCGCGCCGCTGCGGCTCCTCACCGTCGCCGGGAACCCGGTGGTCGAACGCGGCGAACTGCGCACCGCCGACACCGCGACGCTCGCCGCCGACCTCGCCACCGCCAGCGCGAACCTCAGGGAGGCCGGGAATGTCTGACCACGCCGCACCCCGCAGCGCCGCCCTCCATGGCGCTGTCCCCAACCACGCCACCGCCGCCCGTGACCGCGCCGAGGCCGCACCGGTCGCCGTGGCCCCCGAGTTTCCGACCCCGCTGCGCAGGGCAGCCGGCGGGGTCGGAACCCCAACCACACCTCACGCGACCATCACCGCCCCCGACCGGCCCGCGTCCCGGACTGGGCCGGCCGGGACCGTGGGGCAGTCGCCGATCCGTCCTGACGCCGAAGCGAAGGTCAACGGCGCGTTCGACTACGCCTCCGACCTCAGCTTCGACCGGATGCTGTGGGGCCACACCCTCCGCAGCCCCCACCCCCGGGCCCGCATCCGCTCCATCGACACCGTCCCCGCGATGGCCCTCCCCGGGGTCGCGGCCGTCCTCACCGCCGCCGACGTCCCCGGGAAGCTCCACTACGGACTCATCGAGGCCGACCAGCCCGTGCTCGCCGCCGACGACGTGAACTACCAGGGCGAGCCGGTCGCGATCATCGCCGCCGAGACCCTCGACCTCGCCCGCCGCGCCGCCGAACTGATCGCCGTCGACTACGAGCAGCTCGAACCCCGCTGCGACCCTGAGGAAGCCGTCGAGAACGGGAACTACTTCCGGTACCAGCCGGTGCGCCTGGGCGATCCCGACGCGCAGGCTCCGGCCGCGGTGGTCGTCCGCGAATACGTGGTCGGCATGCAGGACCAGGCGCCGCTCGGCCCCGAATCCGGTGCGGCCCTGCCCACGGGCGACGGCGGCGTCGAACTGCACGTCGCCACCCAGTGGGTGCACTCCGACCTCGAGCAGCTCGCGCCGTGCCTCGGCCTGGAGCCGGAGCGGATCCACATGGTGATCGCGGGGATCGGCGGCGCTTTCGGTGCCCGCGAAGACCTCTCGGTGCAGGCCCACATGGCGATGCTCGCGCTCGCGACCGGTCGGCCGGTGAAGATGATGTACGACCGCGCCGAGTCCTTCGTCGGCCACGTCCACCGCCACCCGGCCCGGATGCGCTACGAGCACGCCGCCGACGCGGACGGGAGACTGCTGTACGTCAAGGCCCGCATCGTCCTCGACGGCGGCGCCTACGCCTCCACCACCGAGGCCGTGGTCGGCAACGCCGCCTCACTCGCGGTGGGGCCCTACGAGGTCGAGAACGTGGTCATCGACGCGTGGGGCGCGCGCACCAACAACCCGCCGTGCGGGGCGATGCGCGGCTTCGGCGGCGTCCAGACCTGCTTCGCCTACGAGTCCCAAATGGACGCCCTCGCTGAGGCGCTCGGCATCACGCCCGTGGAGATCCGCCGCCGCAACGCGGTCGCCCAGGGCTCCAAGCTCATCACCGGGCAGATCGTCGACGCGTACGACCCCGAACGGGCCGACTCCGGCCGGCCGTTCTCGCCGCTCGCCGACATGCTCGGCCGCTTCAAGGACATCCCCGTACCGCCCGTCCCCGCCGGGCGCGACATCGTCGACCTGCCCGGCGGCGTCGGCAACACCACGCACGGCGAAGGCGTGCGCCGCGGCGTCGGCTACGGCGTCGGCCTCAAGAACGTCTGCTACTCCGAAGGCTTCGACGACTACTCGACCGCCCGCATCCGCCTCGAACTCGTCGACGGCGAGCCCGTCGCGTTCGTCCACACCGCCGCCGCCGAGGTCGGGCAGGGGCACTGGACCCTCCAGACCCAGATCGTCCGCACCGAACTCGGCATCGACCGCGTCGAACTGCTCCCCAACGACACGAAGGTCGGCTCCGCCGGATCCTCCTCGGCCTCCCGCCAGTCCTACATGACCGGCGGCGCCGTCAAAGCCGCCGCCGAGGCCGTCCGCGCGCTGTGGGCCGACCACGACCTCGCCGACGGGCCCCTCGAAGCCACCCGGGTCTTCCGCCACCGCGCCACCAAACCCATGGACGCCGTTACGGGCCAAGGCGAATCCCACGTCCAACTCGCGCTGTGCGTCCACCGCGCCACCGTCGACGTCGACGTGGAACTCGGCCTCGTCAAGGTCGTGGACCTCACCTGCGTCCAGGACGTCGGCAAGATCATGAACCCCGTCGCCCTCGAAGGCCAGATCCACGGCGGCTCCGCGCAAGGCCTCGGCCTCGCCGTCATGGAAGAGATGATCATCGCGGAAGGCCGCGTCAAGAACGCCTCCTTCACCGACTACCTCATCCCCACCATCCTCGACATGCCCTCGATGCGCCTGCGCATCGTCGAGAACGCCGACCCCGAAGCGCCCTACGGGCTCCGGGGCGCCGGCGAACCGCCCACGCTCTCCTCCACACCCGCGATCGTCGCCGCGATCCGCGACGCCACGGGCCTCGCACTCACACAGATCCCGGTCAGGCCCGAACACCTGACCAGCCACTTCGGGAGGCAGCCATGAGGGACATCGCAACGACACTGCGCGCCTGGATGGACGCCGGGAAACCCTTCGCCCTGGCCTCGGTCGTCGGCACCGAAGGGTCCTCGCCCCGCCCGCTCGGCACCGCGCTCGCCGTCGACGGCGACGGCACGGCCGTGGGCGGCGTCTCGGGCGGCTGCGTCGAAGCCGCCGTCTACACCCGCTGCCTCGAGATCCTCGAAACCGGCACGGCCCAGACCGAATCCTTCGGCTCCACCGAGGAAGAGCAGTTCTACCTGGGCATCACCTGCGGCGGCTCCATGGACGTGCTCACCGTCCGCGTCGAACCGGACGACACCGCCATCGCCGCCGCCCTCGACGCGATCCTCGCGGGCGAACCCGTCTCCCTCGTCCGCGCCGTCGAAGGCCCCGACCTCGGCGCCGCGGTCGCCATCAGCGCCAACGGCTTCGCCGGCCACCTCGAACTCGGCGCGATCGACCTCCCGGCCACCTCAGGGCGCGTCGGCCGATTCGCCGTCGAGGCCTACACGCCGCCACCCGACCTCTTCATCTACGGCGCCATCGACTTCGCCGCCCCGATCGTGCGAATCGCCAAGACCGTCGGATTCCGAGTCACCGTCTGCGACGCGCGACCCGTGTTCGCCACGGAGATCCGCTTCCCCGAAGCCGACGCGGTCATCGTGGACTGGCCCCACCGCCACTTCGACAAGACCAAGATCGAGCCCACCACGGCCGTCGTCGTCCTCACCCACGACGAGAAGTTCGACCTCCCTCTCCTCGAACGCGCCCTCACCTCCGACGCCGGGTACATCGGCGCCCTCGGCTCCCGGGCGACCCACCGCGACCGCCTCGAACGACTCCGCGAAGCCGGCCTGGGGGAGGAGGCGCTCACACGACTCCGCTCACCCATCGGCCTCGACCTCAACGGCCGCACCGCCGACGAGACCGCCCTGTCGATCGTCGCCGAGATCGTCGCCGTCCGCAACGACGCCCGAGCCGGCTTCCTCACCGAAGCCCAAGGCCCCATCCACCACTGAGCGCCGCACCAGCACCAGGCAGTATCGGCACCGGCATCACCGAACACCGAAGGAGTCACCGATGGTCCACATGTTCCTCAACGGAGGAGGCATGAAAGGCGGCAACCTCCACCACCTCATCGGCGGCGCCCCCTTCGTCGGCCCCGCCACGACACTCCCGATCTACCGCCTCCACTCGGTCGGCGACGACCACCCCGCCCTCCAACCCGCCCCCGAAGGCGAAGGCGCGGCCATCGAAGGCGAGCTCTACGACATCGACCTCACCGTCCTGCGCACCTCCCTCCTGCCGGCCGAACCGGCCGACCTCGAACTCGGCGTCGTCGGCATGGCCGACGGCACCGAAGCCCTCGGCATGCGCCTGCGAGACGACTTCGCCGACCTGCCCGAACTCATCGACATCACCGCCCACGGCTCCTGGCGCGCCTACCGCGCCGCGACAACCGAGGCCTCATGACCCCTCCGCGCTCCTCCTCTCCATGGAACCGCGGCCAGCAAGGCGCCCGCCGCGGCCCGCCCGCCGAGCCCATCGACGCTCCAGCGCCGCACCGGAACCGCCCGGCCCCGGCACTGACCACACCATCCGCCGCACCTCCACTTCCGTGTCGTAATTGAGCGAGCACCTGGAGTCACCATGATGACCGACCCCTACGACATTTCCGCTCCCGTCATCTACGACCTGGTGCTCCGCTCCCGCCGCACCGTCCTCCCCGACGGGACGCGACCCGCCGCCGTGGCCATCGCCGGCGAACGCATCGCCGTCATCGGCGACTACGACGAACCCGTCCCCGCCCACCGCACCGAAGACCTCCACGACCTCGCCCTCCTCCCCGGCCTCGTCGACACCCACGTCCACGTCAACGAACCCGGCCGCACCGAATGGGAAGGCTTCGCCACCGCCACCCGCGCAGCCGCCGCAGGCGGCGTCACCACCATCGTCGACATGCCCCTCAACAGCCTCCCGCCCACCGTCGACACCGCCGCGCTGGCCGCCAAACGCGCCGCCGCCGAAGGCAGGACCTGGGTCGACACGGGCTTCTGGGGCGGCGCCATCCCCGGCAACGACGCCGACCTCAAGGGCCTCCACGACTCGGGCGTGTTCGGTTTCAAATGCTTCACGGCCCCTTCGGGAGTCGACGAGTTCCCGCCACTCGACGCCGCCGGGCTGCACCGCGCCTGCGCCACCGTCGCCGCCCTCGACAGCCTGCTCATCGTCCACGCCGAAGACCCCGCCCACCTGCACGAGACCGACACCGCCGCCGACTTCGCGACCTTCCTCGGCACCCGGCCCGCCGAGGCCGAGACCAGCGCGATCCGCGAGGTCATCGCCGCAGCCAAGGCCACCGGCGCGCGCGTCCACATCCTCCACCTCGCCGCCGCCGAAGCCCTCGCGGAAATCTACGACGCGTGGCTCGACGGCGTGAAGATCACCGTGGAGACCTGCCCGCACTACCTCACCCTCGCGGCCGAGCGGATCGCCGACGGCGCGACCGCGTTCAAATGCTGCCCGCCGATCCGCGGCGAGGCCAACCGCGAAGCGTTGTGGGCCGGGCTGATCGACGGCCAGATCGACATCGTCGTCTCCGACCACTCGCCGAGCCCGCCGAGCATGAAGACCGGCGACTTCGCCACCGCCTGGGGCGGCATCGCGTCGATCCAGCTGGGCCTGCCGGTGATGTGGACCGAGGCGCGCCGCCGCGGCTGGGCGCTGAGCGACATCGTCCGCTGGATGTGCGCCGGCCCGGCCGACCTCGTGGGCCTGCACCGCAAGGGCCGCATCACGGCCGGAGCCGACGCCGACCTCGTAGTCTTCGACCCGGAACGGGAATGGACCGTGCGCGCCGAGGACCTCCTCCACCGCCACCCCGTCACCCCGTACGACGGCCAGGCGCTCACCGGCCAGGTCGTCTCGACCTGGCTTCGCGGCAAGCGCATCGACACCGAAGCCGCCCCGCGGGGCCGCCAACTGCGAAGGAGCCCCCGATGACGACCACGGTCCGAACCTCCGAACCGAGCCCTGACTTCACGGCCGACCCCGATCTCGCCGCCCGCGCGCTCGGCGGGTCCGTCCTCGCCGCCAACGACGAGTCCTTCGCCGAGAAGGAGAGCCTCATCCGGCCCTACCCGGTCGTCCACCAAACGCACACGTTCGGCCACAAGGGACAGCTCTACGACGGCTGGGAGACCCGCCGCCGCCGCGACGAAGGCCACGACTGGGCGATCGTGCGCCTCGGCGTCCCCGGCATGATCAGCGGCATCGTCGTCGACACCGCCTACTTCACCGGCAACTACCCGCCCCGGATCTCCGTCGAGGCCTGCCGCATCGACGGACACCCCTCACTCGACGAACTCGTCGAAGCCGACTGGCACCCGATCGTCCCCGTCGCGGAGGCCAAGGGCGACAGCGTGAACGAATACGCCGTCACCGACACCCGGCGCTTCACCCACGTGCGCATCAACATGCACCCCGACGGCGGCATCGCCCGCCTCCGCGTCCACGGCACCCCCGTCCCCGACCCGGCCGCGTTCGCCGACCTGCCCCTCGACCTCGCCGCGCTCGTCAACGGCGCGGCGATCACCGGCGCCTCGAACGCCTTCTACTCCAACCCGATCGGCGTCATCATGCCCGGCCTGCCCGCGAGCCAGGCGGACGGCTGGGAGACCGCCCGCCGCCGCGAACCCGGCCACGAATGGCTCGACGCGCGCCTCGCCGGGCGCGGCGTCGTCCGCGTCGTCGAACTCGACACGACCCACCTCAAGCACAACGCCCCCGGCTGGGCCTCGATCGAAGCCCACGATGGCGACAGCGCGTTCGAACTCCTGCCGCGCACCACACTGCAACCGGACACGCCGCACCGCTTCGTCCTCGCGAACGATCGCCCCGCGACCGCCGTGCGGCTCAACATCTTTCCCGACGGCGGCATGGCCCGGCTCCGCCTCTACGGCCGCCTCACCGAAGAGGCCCTGGCCCAAATGCGGGAGCGGTTCGCGCAGCCGTAGCGCTATCCTGCCGAGATGGCCGAACCGACAGCTGCGACCAGCTCCGCCGACGACTTCTTCCGCACCGAGATCCGCGCCGGGCGCGTCATGAAATCGGAGGCGAACGAGAAGGCCCGCGTCCCCGCGTACAAACTGTGGATCGACTTCGGCGACCACGGCGTCAAGCAGTCGAGCGCGCAGATCACCGCCCGCTACAGCGCCGAAGAACTGGTGGGGCGCATGGTGGTCGCCGTGACCAACTTCCCGCCGCGCCGCATCGCGGGCTTCAAATCCGAAGTGCTGGTACTCGGCGTCCCCGTCGAGGGAACGGACGAAGTGGTGCTGCTCGCCCCCGACGCCGACGTCCCGCTCGGCGCGCGGATCTCCTGACGGCCTCGACCGCTAGGAGCGGATCGCCGTGTACACGGTGTTGGAGGAACGCCCACCCGTGTACGGGTTGTCGAACCAGACCCGCTTCGCCTTGACACCGGTGAACACGTCCATCAAGACGGTCATGAACTCGGGCTCCGGCGGGTCGTCCGACCAGATCGCGAAGACGCCCTCCGGCTTGAGATGCGCCGACATCGCCCGCAGGCCCTCCGCGGTGTAGAAGACGGCGTGCGGCGAGTGCAGGACGCGACTGGGCGAATGGTCGATGTCGAGCAGGATGGCGTCGAAGGTCCGGCCGGGCCGCTCCGGGTCGAAGCCCTCCTCGCTCATCGCGGCGGCGAAGAAGTCCGCGCACACCAGGCTCACCCGCTCATCGGCCGCCAGGCCCACCGTGTCGGGCAGGAGATCCCGCTCGTGCCAGTCGATGACCGCCTCCGAGTACTCGATCACCGTCAAGTCGCGCACCCGCGAATCCTCAAGGGCCGCAAGAGCGGTGTACCCCAGGCCGAGGCCCCCGACGATCACGTCGAGGTCCTCGCCGACCACCCGTTCGAGCCCGAGGTGCGCGAGCTCCCGCTCCGCCACGGTGAACAGGCTCGACATGAGGAAGTCCTCGTCGAGCTTGACCTCGTACACCTCGGCCCGCACCTCAGGGTCGTACCGGCGCCGCAGACTGATCTCGCCCATCGGCGACTGGCGCCAGCCCAATTCCTCGAATCGCGTCATCACCGCACCATCGAACCATCAAAGGTCCAGCTTGCGGCGCTCGCACCGCTAATAGCCGTTCTCTACCACGTTCAGGAGCGGCTCGCCCGCGGTGAAGCGGCGGATCTGATCGCCCACCCGCGGGTAGACGCGTTCGATGAAACCCAGGACCGCGCCGCCCACATGCGGCGTCACGATCGCACCCTCCAAGCCCCACAACTCGTGGTCAGCGGGGAGAGGCTCGGGCTCGGTCACGTCCAGGGCACACCGCAAACGCCCCGACGCGACCTCCGCGGTGAGCGCGGCGGTGTCGACGATCTTGCCGCGAGCCGCGTTCACCAGCAGCGCTCCGTCACGCATCCGCGCCAGGAACGCCGCGTCCACCAGGCCCTCGGTCTCGGGAGTCAGCGGCACCATGATCACCACAACCTCGGCCCGCGGCAGCACCTCGGGCAGGTCCGCGAGCGTTCCGACGCCGGGCCGCGCGGTGCGCGCGAACAGGTGGACCTCCATGCCTGAGGCCTCGAACCGGCGCGCGACCGCTTCACCGATGGAACCGGCGCCGACGATGACCGCGGTCCTCCCCGACAGCGTCGTGCCCCAGGAGACCTCCCACTTGCCTTCGACCTGGTTGCGGGCGAAGACGTCGAAGCGGCGCGCTGAGGCGAGAGCGGCGGCCATGACCCATTCGGCGGTGACCTCGGTGTGCGCGCCGCGGTTGTTGCACAGCACCGCACCGTCGGGAACCATCGGCACCCAGTGCTCGACGCCGGCGCTGAGCAGCTGCACGACCTTGAGCTTCGGCATGTCCCGCAACGCGGGCAGCGCGGAGTAGGACATCCCGGGAAGGGTGGCCTTGGGGGCGGCCGGGGGCACCAGGAATTCGACGTCGGACGGGTCGGACGGGTAGTCGCCGCCGTCGTACACCTCGACGTTGACGCCTTCGGGGACCGGGCCGAGCTGGTCGAGACCGGCCTCGTGGGGGATCCATGCTTTCATGCGGCCATCGTAGGGACCGCGCACCGCGGTGCGGCGGAGGCGACCGGAAGACGAGAACCGGTCACAGCAACGGACTGCCCGATCGCCGAAGGCCCTGCAAACCACACCGTGCCCTTAGAACGACACAGGCCCTTCGGGACTGGGCCGGCGGCTTGGCCGGGCTGCTACACCGCCTTACCTCCGCTACCGGCTGCGGCGCAGCGCCAGGCGGAACAGCGCCCCGCCTTCGGGAGCGTCGAGCACGTAGACCATCCCGCGGTGCTCCAAGACCACGTCCTGCACGATGGCCAGGCCCAGGCCCGCGCCTCCCTCGTCGCGGCTGCGGGACTCGTCGAGACGCACGAACCGGTCGAAGATCCGCCGCCGCTGTCCTTGCGGCACACCGTTGCCGTCGTCGGCCACGTCGAGGCGCAGCCACTCCTCGTCCTCGGCTTCCAGCCGCACCGACACGGCCCCGGTCGCGTGCCGCTGCGCGTTCGCGAGCAGGTTCCCCACGGCCCGGGCCAGGTGCCCGCGCACTCCCCACACCGAGAGGTCCTCCTCGACTTCGAGCCGCACTGGCACCCGGTCGGAGGCGGCCCGGCGGGCCACCTCCTCGCGCACCAGCTCGGTGAACGGCACCTCCACGTGCAGCGGGCGCTCTCCGGCGTCGAGTCGCGCGAGCAGGAGCAGGTCCGAAGCCAGGTCCTGCAGCCGCGTCACGTCGCCGAGCGTCGCCTCCAGGTCCAGCAGCTCCGGGTGCTCCCGGGCGATCTCCAACTGGGTCCGCAGGATCGCCAGCGGGCTGCGCAGTTCGTGCGAGGCGTCGGCGACGAACCGGCGCTGCTGCGAGACCGCCGCGTCGAGGGCCGCGAGGGTCAGGTTGGTGGTCCTGGCGAGGCTGTGGATCTCGTCGCGGCTCGCGGGCACCGGCACCCGCCGGGACAGGTCGCCGCCGGTGATCTCTATGAGCTCCTTCTGGATCGCGGCCACCGGCCGGAGTGCGCGCCGCACCACCAGCCAGGTCACGACTGCGACGACCGCGAGCAGCGGCGGCAGCGCCCACACCATCGTGGCGCCGACGCTGTCGACCGCCTCTTCCTGCGTCTCGAGGGACGCACCCGAGTAGACGGCGTAGACCTGCCTGTCCGGGGCCGTGGCGGAGAGGGCCGCGAACCGGTAGGACGCCTCCTCGTCCGGCACGGTCACCGTCTCGTATTCGAGCTGCGAGCCGACCGAGCCGCCGCCCGCTACCGCGGTCGTCTCGTCGTCGGGGGTCTCAGTGTCGTCGTCGTCGCCATCGTCCTCGCCCTGGTCATCGTCGCCATCGCCATCGCCATCGGCGGTGGCCGGGTCGGTGGTCTCGACCGGATCGGGAGCGGGCGCGAAGGTGCCGACGGCCGGCATCCCGGCGAGGTCTTCGCTGGCGGCGACCACGGACCCGTTCGCGTCGACGACCTGGGCGAGTTCGTCGTCGTCGGGCAGCTCGATCGCCGAAGGCGCCGTGCCAGAGGCGAGCTGGCCGGCGATGGACCGGGCGTTGACCTCCGCGGTGAGTTCGGCGCGGCCGTAGAGGTTGTCGCGCAGCAGCGTCACGACCAGGAGCCCGGCGGCGACCAGGGCCACCGCGACCACCAGGGTCGCGCCGACGGTGGTGCGCGCCCGCACCGATTCAGGCCGCCAGAGGGGCTTCCTGCCTTCGGCTCGCCTTGCGGCCCTGCGAATCTGGGCCCGCTGCTCCCGGCTCAGGTGCGCCTTAGCCACCGTTGGCCGCCAACCGGTAGCCCGCCCCGCGGACGGTCGCGATCGAGGTGCGCCGGTAGGGCGCGTCGATCTTGCGGCGCAGGTTGGAGATGTAGACCTCGACGATGTTCACGTCGCCGTCGTAGGCGAAGTCCCACACGTGGTGGAGGATCTCCGATTTGGACACGACCTCGCCGACCCGGCTCGCCAGGTACTCCAGGACGGAGAACTCCTTGGAGGTGAGGTCGACCGGCTCGCCGCCGCGGCGGCACACGCGGGTGGCCGGGTCGACCGTGAGGTCGCCGAAGCGCCACACGGTGGGCGCGGCGGCCGCCGACCGGCCGCGGCGCATCATCGCCCGGAGGCGTGCTTGGAGGACCACGAAGGAGAACGGCTTGGTGAGGAAGTCGTCGGCGCCGGTGTCGAGGCCCTCGGCCTCGTCGTATTCGCCGTCTTTGGCGGTGAGCATGAGGATCGGCGTGGCGACGCCCTCTTGGCGCAGGGTCGCGCAGACCTGGTAGCCGTTCATGGCGGGCAGCATGATGTCGAGGATGATCGCGTCGTAGTTCCCGATTCGGGCCATCGACAGGCCGGTCCGGCCGTCATGGGCGAGATCGACGGCGTACCCCTCGGCCGTCAGCCCGGCGGCGACCATCTTGGCCAGCCGCTGCTCGTCTTCCACCATCAGCAATCGCATGTCCCGAAGCTTGACACAGCGAACCTTAAGCCAACCTGAAGTCGCTGGTGAACACGCAGAACCGATGGCTGCCAGGCGAAACACTCGGTCGAGTCGCCGCCATCCCCCAATCCTGAAGTCGGCTTCAGGTGACTTCAGCTTGGCTTCAGGTTCGGGGGCGCATCGTTGCCGTCATCAGATCCGCACAGCACCGAAAGGACACGACATGAACGCTCCGACCGACACCCAGCAGGCCCCGACCCCCGACCAGCCCGAGACCACGCAGCGCCGCCGCTTCCGCGGCCGCCAGCGCACCCTCGTCATCGCGGGTGCCGCGGGCGTCCTGCTCCTCGGCGGCGGCACCGCCGCGGCCTTCGCCGCCGACGACATGGACGACAACGAGGACCGCGCCGCCCAGGTGGCCGACGATGACGCCGATGACCGCTACGACGGCGATGACGCGGACGACCTGAACGGCACCGATGACGACGACTTCGCGCTCCCGGCCGAGGCCATCGGTGAAGACGCGGCCGTCGAGGCCGCCCTCGCGGAGGTCCCGGGCGAGGTCTACGACGTCGACCTCGAAGGCACCGCCGAGGCTCCGATCTGGGTGGTCGAGGTGACCGACGCCGACGGCGCCGAATGGGACGTCGCGGTCGACGCCTTCGACGGCACGGTCACCGAGGTGGTCGCCGACGACGACACGAACGACGACGATGGTGACGACGACACCGACGACCTCGATGACGACGGCGACGACAACGACGCCGACGACCAGGACGACGACGGCGACAACAACTAGCGGTCAAGCCGCCCGGCCCGAAAGGGCCGGGCGGCCTTGCTACTTCACTCGGTAAGTGAGACAGGCGAACTGGCCGACGGGCTTCGCCTCGGTCAGTTCGAGGTGGTGGGAGAGGATCTTGCGCGGCAGCAGAGGCGCGCCGTCGCCGAGGAAGACCGGCGCGAGAGACGCGCGGATCTCGTCGAGGAGTCCCGCGTCGAAGAACTGGCCGACGAGGTCGCCGCCGCCGACGATCCACCGGTCCTTGTCGCCCGCCGCGGCGGTCATCTCGGCGTGGACCGCCGCGACCTCACCGGAGACGAACCGGATGTCCTTCCCGGGCACCGCCGGGAGGTCCCTGGTCGTGAACACCCAGGTCGGCGGTTCGTACTCCCACTTCTCCGGGTTTTCGAGAAGGTTCTCGTGCTCGAGGATCCACTCGTAGGTGGTCGAGCCCATGCAGATCGCCCCGACCCCGGCGAGGAACTCGCCGAACTCGTCGAGCGGGGTCTCCGCGTCCCCGCTCTCCTCCTCGGACTGCTCCGGATGGCCTCCGGGAACGGTGAAGAGCCACTCGAGGGAGTTCTCCGGGTCTGCGATGTATCCATCGATGCTGGTCGCTGTGTTGTACACGGTTTTCGCCATCCGGACAGCCAATCACGGACCACCGACACTCCGCCGCGATGGCCCGCACCGTCCCCCGAGTGCCCCGCGCGCTCTGTCGGCTTCCCGACATTAACCGTTTTGCGCCATAAAGCGCCCTTTTTCGTAATTAGGTTGAGATCACGTCATAAGGCGTAATCATGATCAAGTTCACCAAAGGGGTGATCCTGGTAATGAAGAAGTTCTTCACTGCCATCGGCGTCGTAGCGGCAGCGTTCGCACTGTCGTTCTCCGTCTCGTCCTCCGCCACCGCGGCACCACGCGAGCCCGTCGACGTGCCGACGCCCATGAAATCGCGGATCGAGAGCACATCCGTCTCGGCTGACCCTGTCCCGGCGAACGCAGTCGAGCAGCGGACCTGCAGGGCCCGCTTCGCAGAAGGCGTCAACCACCGCCGACTCGCCGAGATCGGCGCCACGATCCTCGAGGTCATCCCGGCCGAAACCTGGGTCCCGGTCTCCTGCGAGCGGGGAACCGGCGGCGAATACAGCGCCTGCGGGCTCACCAGCGACTACTGGATGGAGGTCTACTGGAACGGCGCCTGGGGCTACAGCGCCTGGTCCTGCGTCCAAGACTGGGAGTACACCTCGTAGCCGCCCCCCGAACGCCCGCAACGCAACGAGGGCCGGGAAGCGCATCGCGCCTCCCGGCCCTCGCAGGTCGGTCCGGTCCCCTCAAGCGGTCAGACGCAGCACATTCCCGATGATCCGGTGCCCGTGCGCGCCCGCCGCGGTCAGGATCGACTCGGGGTGGAACTGCACCGCGAACCAGCGCTTCTCGGGCGCCTCGATCGCCATGACCACCTCGTCGATCGCCGCGGTCGGCGCGAAATCGCCCTTCACCTGGTCGGACGTGGCGTACAGCGAGTGGTAGCGCGCCGCGGTCACCTCGTCGGGCAGCCCGTCGAACAGGCCCCCGCCGGTCACCTTCACGTTTCCGGGCTTGCCGTGGCTCGGCTCGTTCAGCAGCGACAGCGACCCGCCCGCGTGCTCGACCATCGCCTGGAGCCCCAGGCACACCCCGAACACGGGCAGGCCCCGCCGCTCGAGCTCGTCGAGCAGGCCCGTGGTGTCGAAGTCCTCCGGCCGCCCCGGCCCGGGTGAGAGCACCACCAGGTCAGGGGCGATCTCCTCCAGGACCTGCGCCGTGTCGAAACCGAACCGCAGCGTCGTCACCTCGCAGCCGTGCTGGCGGAAGTAGTCGCCGAGGGTGTTCACGAACGAGTCCTCGTGGTCCACCAGCAGCACCTTGCGGCCGTTGCCGGCCGGGCCGCCCGCGACCTCGATCGGCTCGGGCACCGTCGCGGCCGCGCCGATCCCGCCCGCCGCGGTCTCCAGCAGCGCCCGGGCCTTCAAGTGCGTCTCGGCCTCTTCGGCGGCGGGGTCGGAGTCGTACAGCAGCGTCGCGCCCGCGCGCACGCACGCGACACCGTCGCGGATCTGCGCCGTCCGCAGCGTCAGCCCGGTGTTCATCGACCCGTCGAACCCGACGAAGCCCACCGCGCCGCCGTACCAGCGCCGCGGCGTCGTCTCCTGCTCCTCGATGAACCGCATCGCCCAGGTCTTCGGCGCGCCGGTCACCGTCACCGCCCACATGTGGGTCAGGAACGCATCCAGCGCGTCCATCTCCGGCCGCAGCCGCCCCTCGATGTGGTCGACGGTGTGGATCAGTCGCGAGTACATCTCGATCTGCCTGCGCCCGAGCACTTTCACCGAACCGGGCACGCACACGCGGGCCTTGTCGTTGCGGTCCACGTCGGTGCACATCGTCAGCTCCGACTCCTCCTTCGCGGAGCCGATGAGCGCGGCGATCTGCGAGGCGTCGTGCATCGGGTCGTCCCCGCGCGCGATCGTCCCCGAGATCGGGCACGTCTCCACCCGGTCGCCCGTGACCCGCACGAACATCTCCGGCGAAGCGCCCACCAGGTATTCGCGGTCGCCCAGGTTGAACAGGAACTCGTACGGCGCCGGGTTGGCCGTGCGCAGCCGCTCGTAGAACAGCGTCGGCGAATCGCACGCCGCGTACATCTCGTGCCCGGGCACCACCTCGAACAGGTTGCCCGCCTTGAACTCCTGCTTGGCGCGGCGCACCGTGTCGGCGTACACGCCCGGCACGGGGCCGTCCGGGACCGACTCGGCCCGCACGTAGTCGAGCGACTCGGTCTCGCGCGAGAGCCCCTTCGTGCTGCGCCCGCCCAGCGTGAAGTCGTACCGGCGCACCTGCGCGGTCTCGCGCTTGCGGTCCACCACGTAGATCTCGTCGGCCAGGTGCAGCACCAGGTCGCGGGCATCGGCGGGCCGGTCCTTCGCGAACGGGATCGGCTCGAACTGGTAGGCCAGGTCGTATCCGAACGCACCCCACAGCCCCAGGTACGGGTCGTCGCACTTGAGCGCGTCGAGCACCACGCGCAGCGCCGAGAACGCCGTCGGCAGCTTCGAACGCTGCTCCTCCGGCACCCGCTCGGTCGGCGTCGGCACCTCGACGTGCACCTCGCGGTCGCATCGGGTCACCGTCCCGACCCCCGACGCGGTCAGCGCGTCGGCGAGCACGTCCACCAGCAGGAACCCGCGGGCGTTGAGCTGCCGCACGGTCACGGTGCGCCCGCGTGCCACGACCTCCAGGGACGGGTCGACATACGCGAGGTGATAGCGCGAATACCGCCCCGGGTACTCCATGCCGCTCGACAGGACCCCGCCGCGGCGCGTCTCCACCTGGGCGACGATCGAGGTCAGGTCCGGATCGTCGAGCTCGGCGACGGTGCGCTCGACCGTCACCCCGGCGGGTGTAAGGAACTTGGTCATCGGCCCTCTCAATGGGTTTCAGGTCCCGACACGAGGCGGCCGACCCCGGATACGACGAAGCGACCGCCTACGAGACGGTCGCTTGCTTCATGCACACAAAAGCAGGGACGCCGCCTCAGCGACGCCACCACCAGTTGCGTGCGTGGATTCTCACAGTCGAGATACTACATGTCCGACCAGTGA
This sequence comes from Glycomyces rhizosphaerae, assembly GCF_042647865.1. NCBI lineage: Bacteria > Bacillati > Actinomycetota > Actinomycetes > Glycomycetales > Glycomycetaceae > Glycomyces > Glycomyces rhizosphaerae. The sequence continues at coordinate 113,749 of NZ_JBHRWO010000006.1, read as the reverse complement.
GACCGTAATCGGAACGCACCGGGCCTGCACCGGGCGCGCACTGCACCCCGCCTGCGCCACCCGCGGCGGCGACCGCCGAAAGCCGGACCGACAGGCGATTATCGCCTCGCGTCCGCCGACGGGCCAGGGCTACACTTGCGGACAACAGCGTCGACCCGGCCATCACCGGCGAGCTTCCGGAAGAACCGGCCCCACCCGCGGCGGAGCATGCGAAGCCGCAAAGGTTGGAGCCTCACTAGACCCGGACGGACGCGGCCCGTCACCGCCGCCGAATCAAGCGGGCGCACCCAGTGCGCCAAGCGAGGTGGTACCGCGGGTCAAGCCCCCAAAGGCGCGACTCGTCCTCGCACACCGAACGTCCACCAGGTGTGTGTGAGGAGACCAGGGTCCCATGGCCTATCCACTTGACGACCCCGAACGGGGCGTACCCGCGAGCCCGAACCTTCCCGAGGTCGAGCGCCGCGTGCTCGACTTCTGGACCAAGGACGACACCTTCGCCGCCTCCATCGAGGCCCGCCCCGCGGGCGAGAACGGCGCGAACGAGTTCGTCTTCTACGACGGCCCGCCCTTCGCCAACGGCCTGCCCCACTACGGGCACCTCCTCACCGGCTACGTCAAGGACATCGTCCCCCGCTACCAGACGATGCGCGGCAAGCACGTCGAACGCCGCTTCGGCTGGGACACCCACGGCATGCCCGCCGAGGTCACCACCGAGAAGGAACTCGGCCTCAAATCCAAGGCCGACATCGAGGCCTACGGCATCGACCGGTTCAACGCCGCCGCCAAGGCCTCGGTCCTCCAGTTCACCGGCGAATGGCATGACTACGTCACCCGCCAAGCCCGCTGGGTCGACTTCGAGAACGACTACAAGACCCTCGACCTCACCTACATGGAGAGCGTCATGTGGGCCTTCAAGACCCTCTACGACAAGGGCCTCGTCTACGAGGGCTACCGCGTGCTCTGGTACTGCTGGCGCTGCGAGACCCCCTTGGCCGCCACCGAGACCAAGATGGACGACACGTACCAGGACCGGCAGGACCCGGCCGTGACCGTCGGCCTCGACATCACCGACGACGGTCCCCTGGACGGCGCCAAACTCCTGGTCTGGACCACCACGCCCTGGACGCTGCCGTCGAACCTCGCCGCCGCCGTCCACCCCGACGTCGACTACGCCGTCGTCGAATCCGAGGGCTCCCGCTACCTGCTCGCCGAAGCCCGCCTCGCCGCCTACGCTCGCGAACTCGGGGAAAACCCCGAAGTCCTCGCCCGGTACAAGGGCGCCGACCTCGTCGGCCTGCGCTACCACCCGCCGTTCGACTTCTTCGCCGGGCGCACGAACGCCCACCAGGTGCTCGCCGCCGACTACGTCACCACCGAGGACGGCACCGGCATCGTCCACATCGCCCCCGCCTTCGGTGAAGAGGACAAGCTCGTCACCGATGCCGCCGGCATCGAACCGGTCGTGCCCGTCGACAGCGCCGGCAAGTTCACCGACGAAGTGCCGCCGTACGCGGGCGTGCACGTCTTCGAGGCCAACAAACTCATCATCAAGGACCTCAAAGAGACCCAGTCGCTGCTGCGCCACGACACCTACAACCACAACTACCCGCACTGCTGGCGCTGCGGATCCCCGCTGATCCAGCGCGCCCTGTCGGCGTGGTTCGTCGCGGTCACCCAGTTCCGCGACCGCATGGTCGAACTCAACCAGGAGATCGACTGGACCCCCGGCCACGTCAAGGACGGCCAGTTCGGCCGGTGGCTCGCCAACGCCCGTGACTGGAACATCAGCCGCAACCGCTTCTGGGGCTCGCCCATCCCCGTGTGGACGAGCGACGACCCGGCCTACCCGCGCGTCGACGTCTACGGCTCCCTCGCCGAACTCGAACGCGACTTCGGCGTGGCCGTCACCGACCTGCACCGGCCCGGCATCGACAACCTGGTGCGACCCAACCCGGACGACCCCACCGGGAAGTCCGTCATGCGCCGGGTCCCCGAGGTCCTCGACTGCTGGTTCGAATCCGGCTCCATGCCGTTCGCGCAGGTCCACTACCCGTTCGAGAACGCCGACTGGTTCGAGCACCACTACCCCGGCGACTTCATCGTCGAGTACACGGCGCAGACGCGCGGCTGGTTCTACCTGCTGCACGTCCTCGCCACGGCCCTGTTCGACCGGCCCGCGTTCCGCACCGCCGTCGTCCACGGCACCCTGCTGGGCGCCGACGGGCAGAAGATGTCCAAGTCGCTCAAGAACTACCCGGACGTCCGGGAGTCCTTCGAGGCCTACGGCTCCGACGCGGTCCGCTGGTTCCTCGTGTCCTCCCCGGTCCTGCGCGGCGGCGACATGCCCGTCACCGAGACCGGGTTCCGCGACTCGGTGCGACAGATCGTGCTGCCGCTGTGGAACGTGTGGTACTTCTACACGCTCTACGCCGGCGCCGCGGGCTACGAGGCGACTCCCGAGCAGGCGCGGGCGACCGCGCTGGCGAGCGAGCACCGACTCGACAAGTACCTGCTGGCGAAGACCCGCGAACTGGTCGAGACCCTCACCGAGTCGATGGACGCCTACGACCTCGTCCGCGCCACCGCCGCGTTCCGGTCCTACCTGGAGAGCCTCACCAACTGGTACGTGCGCCGCTCGCGCGACCGGTTCTGGGAGGGCGACGAAGCCGGGTTCGCCACGCTCGCAACGGCGTTGAAGACCGCTTGCGAGGTGGCGGCGCCGCTGCTGCCGATGATCACCGAGGACATCTGGCGGGGGCTCACCGGCGGCCGCTCGGTGCACCTCGCAGACTGGCCCGACGCCGACGACCTGCCCGCCGACCACGCCCTGGTCGAGGCGATGGACGCCGTGCGCGAGATCGCCTCGGTCGGCCTGTTCATGCGCAAGGCCCGCAAGCTCCGGGTGCGCCTGCCCTTGGCGAAGGTCACCGTCGCGACCGGCCACGCCGAGCGGCTCGCGCCGTTCGCGGACCTGCTCAAGGACGAGCTGAACGTCAAGACCGTCGAGTTCGACTCCGACGTCAGCGCCTACTCGAAGTCCGACCTGAAGCTGGTCCCGCGCGTGCTCGGGCCCCGCCTCGGCAAGGACGTGCAGCGGGTCATCAAGGCCGTCAAGACCGGCGACTGGTCGGTCGTGGACGGCACGGTCACGGCCGGCGGCGTGGTCCTCGAAGAGGGCGAGTACGAGCTGACCATGGTCGCCGTCGACGCCGAGCACACCGAGTCCCTGCCGAACGACGCCGGCGTCATCGTCCTCGACACCGAGGTCACCCCCGAACTCGCCGCCGAGGGCCTGGCCCGCGACGTCGTCCGGGTGATCCAGCAGGCCCGCAAGGACGCCGACCTCGACGTCACCGACCGCGTCGCGGTCGTCCTCGACGCCGCCGACGAAGTGAAGGCCGCAGTGGAGACGCACCGCGACTTCGTCCAAGCAGAGACACTCGCCCTGGAGCTGACCTTCGGCGACCTCCCCGACACCGCCACCAGCGGTGAGGCCGGAGAGGCAACGGTCAAGGCCGCAGTGACCAAGCAGTAAGCGCCGCAACGAGAGGGCCCGGGCGTCGCAGGCGTCCGGGCCCTTGCTCGATGCGGCACTTTCGGTCACCCGAGGGGCGTGACCCAGGTTGCGAGGATCTTCGCGATTTCGGGCACCTCGTGTTCTCCTTGGGCGATGGCGAGCACGAACGTCTCGCCTTCATCGACGCTAGGCGGATCGAGTTCGAACCCGTTGAGGCTGTACATCACATATGCGGCCATGAACGCCAGGCGCTTGTTGCCGTCGATGAGGGCATGGTTTCGCGCCAGCGAATGCAGCAACGCGGCGACTTTCTGATGCAGGGTTGGGTAGGCGTCGGCGCCGAAGATGTTCGCTTGAGGCCGGTTGAGCGCGGACTCGAGGAGCCCCCAGTCCCTGACCGGGGGCTCTGAAGTGGCGGTCACACGGCAGGCGATGATCTGCAGCTGCTTGAAGCTGAGGTACTCGGTCACTTCGCGAGCCGGTCAAGCAGCTCTCGGTGCTTTTCCATGCCGCGATCCAGCGCCTGGTTGAAGGCGGCTTCGCGCTCTGTCAGGAACACATGGATCGCCTCGGTCGCCAAGTCGTGCTTCGAGCGGCGCTCTTTGGCGGCGCGCTCAGTGAGCAGGCGGTCGTCTTCTTCTGAGAGTCGCAAGGTCATGGCCATACCGTAATGCTACCTCGAGATACTACGCGGTATCACGAGGTTTTCCCTGTTCGTGAGCGTGTCCTAGATTCACGAACTGAGGGCCCGGCGACCAGTGGTCACCGGGCCCCGTTCCGTGCAGGTGTCCGTCTACGCCGACATGTAGCCGCAGATCTTCCAGGCTCCGGCTTCCTTGACCACGTCGAAGGACTGGTTCGTGACCGCGCCCTCCTCGCTCATCTCGACCTCGACGGTGGCGGTGTCGCCGTCCTCGGTGACCTCGCCGATCTCGTAGGACCAGTCCTCGGGCAGCGAGAGGTCCTCGCCGCTCGCGGCCATGGCCTCTTCGATCTCCTCGGGGCTCATGCCCTCGAACGCGGCGCCGAGCCCCTTGATGGCGGCGACGTCCGCCGCGCAGAAGTACTCGTCGGCGGCGTCGGCCGCGCCGTCGAAGTCCCCTTCGGCGACGGCGTTGAAGACGTCCTCGACCCCGTTGTCGAGGAAGTTCTCGACCGCGCCTTCAGGTGAGTCGGAGCCGCCGCAGGCGGCGAGGGCGAAGAGGGCGGCGAAGGCGCCCCCGAGGAGGGCGGTGGCGCGGCGGGGCTGCAGCTCAGTGTTCATGGGTTCCAATCAGATGAGGGGTTCCCGTTGCGGCCCCGTGGGTGGCGGGACCGAAGGCCGGATGGGCCCGGCCTCGGGAACAGCGTCCACATTAGCGACGCACTGCAAACCGGCGGTGACGCCGCCGCGAACGCCGCAGGACCGGCGCGCTAATCGAGGTCGGGCCACCAGGTGTGGTCGGCGGCGATGTAGTGGAAGGCGGTGCGGATCTCGGATTCGTCGATGGCTTTGAGGCGGGCCCAGGCCTTTCGGTAGACCTTGAGCTGCAGGGCCGCGTGCCGGGCGGCATCGCCCTGCGGGGGGCGGCCGGTCTTCCAGTCGACGATGTCGTAGCCGCCGCCGTCCCGATGGAAGATCGCGTCGATGCGCCCGCGCACGATCGTGCCCTCGAAGTCGATGACGAATGGGACCTCTTGGGCCGCAATGCGACGCTTCGACCAGGCCGAGTTGCGGAAGGCCTGCTTGAGGCGGTCCAGGTCGGCGTCCGGACCGACCGCGTCGGCCGCTCCCGGCAGGTCGGCCGGGTCGAAGAGCGTGCCGCCGCCGAAGAACTCCTCCACCCACGAGTGGAACTCCGTGCCGCGCTGGGTCGCCGGGCGCGGCGGGACCGGCATCGGGCGGCGCCGCTCGGCCGCGAAGCCCTCTTCGTCCTCGCGCATCGCCATGAGCTGCGAAGTGGAAAGGCGCATCGGGCGGGGGAGTTGCACCACGCCGGATTCGCGTTCGGCCCGTTCCGCGAGGAGCAGTTCGGCTTCGGCCTGCCAGGCGCCCGCCTGCGGGCCCGCGATGGCGGTGTCGTCGGGCGCGGCCAGCACCAGGTCGGCCGCTTCCGCGAACGCCGACTGCCGCGAACCCAAGGGGGCCTTACTCGGCCACTCCACGGTCCGCGCCTCGGCCTCGAGCGGGTTCACCGGACCCGAGTCCGCCCACACGGTCGCCTCCGCGCCCGCCGACACGGCCTCGTTCAGGAACGGCGCGGGCGTCCGCGGCTGGCGCCGCTCGGCCTCCCACCAGTACCCGCTCGCCAGCAGCGCCTGCCGCGCGCGAGTCAACGCCACGTAGGCGAGTCGGCGCTCCTCCTCCAGGCGCGCCTCCTCGTCGTCGCGTTTGAAGTCCTCGACCGCCTGCTTGACCTCCGCCGGGACGGTCGCGTCGTCCAGATACAGGGCCGGCAGGTTCTCGGCGTCGCCGCGCAGCGGGTACGGCAGCCGCGCCGCGTCGCTCACCCAGGTCTGGTCGCCCTTCACCTTGCCGGGCAGGATGCCCTCGCACAGGCCCGGCACCGCCACCACGTCCCACTCCAGACCCTTCGCGGCGTGCACCGTGAGCAGCTGCACCACCCCGCCGGCCGGGGTCGCGCCCTCCACGGTCAGCCCCCGCTCGCGCTCGGCCGCAGTCTCCAGATAGGACAGGAACCCCGGGATGCTCGCCCCGCTCGTGTCGTTCTCGTAGGACGCCGCGATGTCGACGAACTCGTCCAGGTTCGACAAGTCCCCGTGGTGCAGCATCACCTCGACGTCGAGACCCGAATGCGCGATCACGTCGCCCACCACGTCGGGCAGGCTCTGCCCCAGGCGGCCGCGAATCCACGCCAGCTCCTCATGCAGCTGCGCGAACCGCAGATACCCCAAGGCCGAGAAGCGCTCGGCCGGACCCGGATCGGCCAGCGCGTCGGCCAGGGACGCTTCGGCCTCGCGTCCGGCGTCCGGTTCGAAGCCGCGCGTGTCGGGTGCGAGCTCGCGGGCGCGGGCCCACAGCCCGGCGATGTCGCGCGGACCGATGCGCCACCGGTTCCCGGCGAGGAGCCGCATGAGCGAGGGCCCGTCGGTCGGGTCCGCGGCGGCCCTGAGCATCGCGACCGCTTCGGCCACTTCGGGATGGAACAGCAGGCCGAGCGAGCCGACCACCTCGACGGGCAGTCCGGCGGCGGTCAGGGCCCGGTGCAGGGCGGGGATCTGGCGTCGTTTGCGCACGAGGACGGCGGCCTCGACGGGCTTCGCGGCGTCGCCGTGCTCGGCCCGCCGCTGGTCCTCGATGGCGGTGCGGATGACCGAGAGGTTCGCGGCGAGCCAGTCGGCCTCGTCGCTCACGGTGAGGTGCATGGCGGTGCGGACCAGGCCGGTGCCGTCGACGCCCGCTTCGAGCGGCCGGATGTCGCCCGCGCGCAAGGGCTCGGAGACCTGGTTGGCGACGGCGAGGATCTCGGCCCGGTTGCGCCACGACTTCGTGAGCTCCACGCGCGCGGCGGGTCGCCCTGCGGCCGTGGGGAACTCGGCGGGGAACCGCAGGAGCGTGCCGGCGGAGGCGCCGCGCCAGGAGTAGATGGACTGGTTCGGGTCGCCCACGGCGGTCACGGGGTGGCCGCCGCCGAACAGGTCGCGCAGGAGCGCCACCTGCGAGTACGAGGTGTCCTGGTATTCGTCGAGGAGGACGACGCGCCAGCGTTCGCGCTCGGTCCGGATGATCTCGGGCGCGCCCGCGACGAGTTGCGCGGCGAGCGAGAGCTGGTCGGCGAAGTCCATGACCCCGAGTTCGCGTTTGCGCCGGTCCCAGGACTCGACGAGCGGCAGCAGCTGCTCGCGCTTGAGCCGCAGGGACATCAGGGCACGGAACTGGTCGTTCGAGCGGCTGCCCTGGCGTTCGGCGAGCATTTCGGAGAGCCCGCGGTCGAACGCGCGCAGGTCGTCGCCGTCGCGCAGGTGCTCGGCGAGCTGCCCGGCGAGTTGGAGCACCTGCTCGGTGACCTTGTCGACGCCGACGTCGAACTCGCTCATCGGGCCGTCCCACGCGCACACCAGGTCCCGTGCGATCTGCCAGCGGCCGGTGTCGGTGATGACCCTCGTCCCGGGTTCGATCCCGATCCGCAGGCCGTGCTCGGCGACCAGGCTCCCGGCGTACGCGTTGTACGTGGAGACGGTCGGTTCGCCGTGCAGTTCGGCCAGTTCGGGGACGGACTCGGTGAGGCGCCGCAGCTTGTCGCGCACGCGCGCGGCGAGTTCCGCCGCGGCCTTGCGGGTGAAGGTGAGCCCGAGGATGTGCTCGGGCCTGGCGACCCGGTTCGCGATGAGCCACACCACGCGGTCGGCCATCGTCGTGGTCTTGCCCGATCCGGCGCCCGCGACGACCAGCATCGGGTCGGGCCCGGCCTCGATCACGTTCGCCTGCTCCGGGGTCGGTGTCGGCGTCCCCAGCCGGTTGGCCAGGCCCACCGCCGTGTACCGGATCGCTCCGCGCTCACTCATCGGTCACCTGTCGTCCCTCGTCGGCGATCGGGCAGCACCGTTTGACCGAGCACGTCTCGCACTTGCTGGTGTTGCGGGCCTCGAACACCGACCCGGCCATGCGCACGGCCGTGTCCCCCGCCAGGTCGCGCGCCCAGTCCGGGTTCTCGTGCTCGCCGAGCGGGCCCTGCTGGCGGGCGGTGGCCGTGGCGCCCTTCGCGTTCGGGTACACCAGTTCGGCCCCGCCCGGTTCGGACCCCTCCTCGAACGCGCCCTCGGCGATCGCGAGCTGGTAGATCCCCAGCTGCGGATTGGTCTGCGCCTCGGCCTTGGTGACCGCGCTCTTGCCGGTCTTCAGGTCGACCACGTACAGGCGGCCGTCGCTGTCGCGTTCGAGCCGGTCGATCTGGCCGGACATGACGACCTCGACCCCCGGCGGACCGATCTCCAGTTTGAGGCGGAAGGACCGCTCGGCCCCGACCAGTTCCCTCCGGTTGGCGCTCAACCACTTCGCGAACCGCTCGACCGCGCCCGAGACGCGCTGGCGCTGCTGCTCGGCGTGCCACGGCGCCTCGAACGGCAGGCGGTCGAAGTGCTCGCCGACGACCTGTTCCATCACGGTTTTCGGGTCGGCGGCCGGGTCGGCGGTCACCGCTTCGGCGGCCGCGTGGAGGAGGGTGCCGAGGTGCCGGGGGAGGAGGTCGCCCGAGTCGCCGCCGTGGGCTTCGAGCACCCATCGCAGCCCGCACTGCTGGGTCTTCTCCACTTGGGACGGTGAGATTCTGATGGTCTCTCCGGCCAGTGCCAGCGCCCGTTCGTCGGAGATCGCCGCCAGGCCCCACCATTTGGCGGGATCGGCCCCCGGCACGCCCGAATCGGCGAGTCGCCGCAGGGCGGCCGCGGCGGCGTCGCGTTCGGCGTGCCCCGAGTCGACGACGGCTTCGCGCAGGCGAGCGGTGAGCGCGGCGAGGCTCAGCGGGCGTCCCCGGCGCGGTGCCGTGACCGGTTCGATCCCGAGTTCGGCGCAGAACCGGCTCGGTTGCGCCTCTTCGGAATCCACCGCGGTGACCAGCAGCCGGGCCCGCGCCCGGGTGCACGCGCTGTAGAACAGCCGCCGTTCCTCGTCGAGGAGCTGCGCCACCTGGTCCACGTCGGCGCGGCCGTCGATCACGTCGACGAGCGCTTCGGCCCCGAGGAGGGACCCGCGCGGGCGCAGGTTCGGCCAGGCGCCCTCTTGCGCGCCCGCCACGACCACGAACTCCCAGCGGCGACCGTGTGCGGCGTGGGCCGTCGCGAGGGTGACCGCGTCGCCCAGTTCCGCACGCGCCGAAAGGAAGTCGCCCGGGAGCTGCTGGTGCAGCACATGCTCGCAGAACACTTCGACGCCCGCGCCGGGCTGCTTCCGCTCGTAGTCCGCGGCCAGGTCGAACAGGGCGATGACGGCGTCGAGCTCGGCGTCGGCCCTTTGCGCCCGCCGGTCTCCCGAGAGCGCGCGCCGCCGCAGGCGCTCGCTCATCGACGAGGCCTCCCATACCGCCCACAGGGTGCCGCTGAGGCCGGTGCCTTCGCGGGCCGCCGCGAACAGCGCCCCGAGGCGCCGCGCCGGTTCGGCCCACGGCTCTTCGGGCAGGGCCGCGGTCTGCTCCGGGTCGCTGAGGGTTTCCACCAGCAGGTCCGCGCCGGGGGAGAAGTTGTCGGCGGCGACCGCGAGGCGCCGCAGTTCTTGGCGCAGGCGCCGTTCCTCGAACGGGTCGGCGCCGCCGAACGAGGAGTGCAGCAGTCCGGCCGCGTTCGATTCGTCCAGCCGTTCGCGCCCGCGTCCGACGAGGACGAGGTGCAGGAGGTTGCGCACCGTGGGGTGCGCCGGGAGCGGCACGTCGTCGGCGGCCTGCCGAGTCGGCACCCCGGCGTGCTGCATGGCCCGCCGCAGATGCGGGATGGCCGAGGCCGATTTGACGATGACGGCCATGTCGCCGTAGGGAATCCCGTCGAGCAGGTGCGCGCGGCGCGCGACGTCCGCGAGGTACACGGCCTCGCGGGTCGGCGACGGCAGGTAGACCACGTCGACGCGGCCCGCCTCCTCGGAGGCGGTGCCGCGCTTGCGGTCCCTGTCGTGGCCGCGCAGCCGCCGCGACAGGACGGTGGTCGCGTTGAGCGGCGCGAGCGCGACGTCGTGCGTGTCGTCCAACTGCACCGTGGGTGCTTCGGCCCCGTCCCGTCCGGTGAACCGGAACGGGAAGTCCCGCACCGATTCCGGGTCGCCGCCCTGGTATCCGAACACGGCCGCGTCCGGGGTGCCGGCCGCGACCAGGTTCGCGCCGTCTCCGGCGAGGAGTTCGAGCAGGCGCAGGTGCGCGGGTGTGGCGTCTTGGAGGTCGTCGACGAACACCCAAGCGGGCCTTAGGAACAGCGCCGGGTTCGCGCGCAGTGCGGACGCGGCGGCGCGGACGATCTCGGCCGAGTCGTAGAGCGCGCTCGACATCGACTGGAGCGCGAGGGTGGTGACGTAGCGGTCGTAGAACCGCGCGGCGGCGGCCCATTCGGGCCGGTCGTGCTCGCGGCCGAGTCGCGTCAGCTCGGGGGCGGACAGGCCGCGCTCGCCGCAGCGCAGCACCAGGTCGCGCAGCTGCTGCGCGAACGCGTAGGTGCGCACGGCCTCGTCGAAGCCCGCGGGCCAGGCGAAGTCCTCGCCTTCCAGCATGGAGCGGATGAGCGCGTCCGCTTCGGGCCCGGTGAGCAGGCGCGGCTCGTCGCGCCCCGCGGCGACGGCCGAGGCGCGCAGCAGCGCGAAGGCGAACGCCGGGAACGTGAACACGCCGACCTCGGCCGCCGAGAGTCCGGCGGTGGCCGCGTTCAGGCGGGTGCGCAGGTGGGCGGTGTCCTGGCGGCGCAGGCCGAATACGAGGATCGAGGCCGGGTCGACCCCGGCCTCGACTTTCGCGATGACCGATCGCAGGAGCGCCTCGGTCTTGCCGGTGCCCGGCCCGCCGCGCACGAGCAGCGGCCCGGCGGCGTGCTCGACCACCGCCAGCTGCCGGGGGTCGAGGTCGAAACTCGACTCGGTCGCGGCGGGCGGATCGGTGAACTCATACCGAAGGTCGGACACGCACCCAATGGAACCACGGCCCCACGACAATCCGGATGAGCATGCGCCGCCACGGTCGCGCCGCTCGCACCGGGCGTTCATGCTTTCGGGTGCAATTCGGCGGCGGGACGGCTCGTTAGGCGATTTGTTGTCGGGGCCGGCGGTGACGATTGACGCAGGCTGGTCGGCCCCCGGGTGGGTGGGGTGGGTTCGTCGGCGGGTCTTGGGTTGGTGTGACTCGGGTCCTGGGTTGCGGTTCGCGGTCGGTGCGCGCAGCGCCGCCGGGGCCCGATCGGGCCCCGGCGGCGCTTGGTTTCCCTGGTGTGGAAGCTGAACGGTGCGGAAGCTAGCTGAAGTGCAGGTCCCTGCGCCTCGCCCCGGCGTAGCCCAGGGCCGCGAGGGCCGCCGCGACCACGACGAGCGCCGTGATCGGGAGCCACTCGACCTCTTGGGCCGGGTACTTCGCGATGTGGTCGAACGGCGAGACGGCCATGAGCCAGCCGGGCATGTCGAGCAGCTGCCCGTAATAGGCCACGACGAACGCGAAGATCCATGCCAGCCATCGCAGCCAGCCCAGGCGCGGCAGCCACGCGTACGCGGCGAACGCGAACGCCGTCAGCACCCACACCGCGGGCAGTTGGAGCACCGAGGCGCCGAACAGCTTCCCGAAGAAGCCCCAGTCGCCCAGCGACGACGACCCGGTCACGGCCAGGAGCGCGCCGCCGACCACGACGGCCACGGTCACGGTCGTCAGCGCCACGGGCAGGTACGAGCCGGGCCAACCGCTGCGGGGCACCGCCCCTGCGGCGAGCAGCTCGCCGCGGCCGCCGGTCTCCTCCTTGCGGGCGCGGCCGACGACCAAGAGCCCGAACAGGGTCGCGAACAGGGCGGAGATCGCCGCGATCGTGGCGGCGAAGTTCTCCTCGATGCTCGCCCCGCCCTGGTTGAGCACCTGCTGCTGCGTCTCCGACAGCGTCTCGAGCATGTCGTCGGCGCTGCCGATGACCGATCCGTAGGCCGCGCCGAGCAGCACCATGGTGATCACGGCCGCCCACATCAGGCCGCGGGTCAGCCGGAACGTCAGCGTGCCGATACCGCTCAGGCTCGCGTCGGCCTCGGCGCGCCCGGCCCGGCCCGCCATCATGCCCTGGCCGAAGTCCCGGTGCGTGACCAGCGCGAACGCGAGCCACACCGCGAGCAGCCCGAAGACGGCGCTGACCGCCAGCGGCCACCAGCGCTGCTCGGGGGTCATGACGTACGTCGACTGCGACCAGCCGACCGGCGAGAGCCACGCGACCCAGTTGCCCTGGGCGCTGCCGACGGCGGCGAACAGCACCGACACGGAGAGGGCGCCGAAGCCGATCCCGTTGGCGCTGGAGCCGAAGGCGCCCAGTTGGGCCGCCACCGCGGCCACACCCGCGAACACCAGGCCGATGGCGGCGTGCGTCGCGCCGTACAGGAGCGCGCCCCCGGCGTCGACGCCGTCGATGCCGGCCACGGACAGCGCGATGAGCAGGCCCAGCACGACCGCCGTGATCGTGGCGAGGAGGAGCGCCGCGGCCAGGTCGGCCCGGCGGCCGACCGGCTCGGACCGGATGACCTCCAGTCGCGAGGTCTCCTCGTCGGCGCGGGTCACCCGGATGATGAGCAGGATGAACATGACCGCGGTCAGCGCCCCGGTCCACAGCATCATGTTGTGGGCGAACATGGCGCCGGTCGAGGCGGCGTAGGCGTCGATGTACGTCTCGGGTCCGGTCATCGATCGCATCGCCGGCGTGTTGACGGTCATGGCGTACTGGGCGCGGTCCTCGGCCGTCGGGTACAGGTCCGGGAAGGCCGACGCCATGAGCCAGGTGCCGCCGACCAGGCCGGTGAACCAGCCGATCAGGTACACGCGGGTGCGGCGGGCCTGGAACCGAAGGAGCTTGCCGGTGCCGGCGAGCGTGCCCAGGCCGTTCTCGAGTTCGGCGACCGCGGTGGTCATTGCGACTCCCCGTTGTTCACGCCTTTGGCGGCGAGTTCGTCGCCGTAGAAGCGGAGGAAGATCTCCTCGAGCGACGGCGGTTCGCAGGTCAGTGCCGCGACGCCGGCGACGGCCAGCTGCGCGAGCACGTCGTCGAGCGCCGCGGTGTCGACGCTGCATTCGAGGTCGAGGCCGTCGATCGACAGGCCGTGGACGCCTTCGTGGTCTTCGAGGCCGCGCACCGGGTTCTTGACGGTGGCGCGCAGGCGCGAGCGCGAGAAGTGCCGCATCTCGGCGAGCGTGCCGGTCTCGACGATGACGCCTTTGCGGATGATGCTCACCCGCTCGCACAGCGCCTCGACCTCGCTCATGATGTGGCTGGACAGGAGCACGGTGCGTCCGGCCGCGGCGGCCTCCTTGACGCATTCGTTGAAGACCGCGCCCATGAGCGGGTCGAGACCGGAGGTGGGTTCGTCCAGGAGGAGCAGGTCGACGTCGGCGGCGAACGCGGCGACGAGCGCGACCTTCTGCCGGTTGCCCTTGGAGTAGGAGCGGCCCTTCTTGCGCGGGTCGAGGTCGAAGCGTTCGAGCAGTTCGTCACGCTTGCGCTTGTCGACGCCGCCGCGCAGGCGGGCCAGGAGGTCGATGGTCTCGCCGCCGGTGAGGCCGGGCCACAGGGCGACGTCGCCGGGGACGTAGGCGAGCCGCTTGTGCAGCTCGGCGGCGTCCTTCCAGGGGTCGGCGCCGAAGAGTTCGGCGCGGCCCTCGTCGGAGCGGAGCATTCCGAGGAGGACGCGGATGGTGGTCGACTTCCCGGCGCCGTTCGGGCCCAGGAAGCCGTGCGTCTCCCCCTGGGCCACTTCGAGGTCGAGACGGTCGAGAGCGGTCACGTGGCCGAAGCGCTTGACCAGTTGCTCAGTGCGGATCACTGCGTTCATGCGCTCAAACTATCATGATTTTCATGAATTTGTAAAACTTATAGCGACTTCGGCTATCATGTTGGCACGACATTCGACGACGGGGGAGCGATGGACGGGCACACCGACGAGCGGCGGGCGCTCCTGGAATACGTGGAGCAGTTCGCCGCGGTGATGGTCGCCAGCGGCATGCAGCGGATGGCCGCACGCGTCTTCACCTACATCCTGGTCGACGACGCCGAGACCTACACCGCCGCCGAGATCGCCGAGGGCCTTTCCATCAGCCTCGCCGCCGTCTCCGGCGCCGTGCGCGAACTCCTCGCCGCCGGCCTGCTGATCAAGGGTCGGCGCACCTCCACCCGCGCCGACGTGTACCGGCTCAACGACGACGACATCTGGGGCGCCATCCTGCTCGACCGCACCGACTTCCTCGACCGATACAAGGACACCGCCGTCGTCGGCATCGATTCGCTCCCCGCGGGGCCCGGCCGCGACCGGCTCGTCCAGACCGCCGCGTTCATGGACTTCATGAAGGCCGAGATGGCCGCGATGCGCGTTCGCTGGAACGAACGCCGCGAAGCGCTCTGCGCCGCCTACGTGGAGCGGCGTCGAAGCGCGCCGCCGCGATAGTGACGTGATCTACCGCTCCGGTATGCTGCAACCCTGACCGCCCCGATCAGACGAACCCTGGAGGAAGCCGACGTGGCCGACGACACCAGCCGCTCCGATGCGACCGCCGACAAGGGGCGTCCCACTCGCAGGCAAGGCGAGAAGACCGCGTCGCGCAACCCCCTCAAGAAGCTGGGCCGCTTCCTGAAAGAGGTCGTCGAGCAGCTGCGCAAGGTCGTCTACCCGACCCGCCGCCAGCTCATCACCTACTCCATCGTGGTCCTGGTCTTCGTCGGCATCATGATGGCCTACATCGGCGGCCTCGACCTGCTCTTCGGCGACCTCGTCCGCCGAGCCTTCGGCGACGGCTCCTAGGGCCCGGCCCAGCCCGCCGTTCGATTCGCCCCGCCCACCGAGGCGGCGGGCGAATCGCGTGACCTGCGCCGGTTCGCCGGTGCCTGAGACGCGCCGCCTTCCGGAGCGGCTACCCTAGTGGTTATGACGCGCGCCGGTTCCGCCGGCGCGCGACTTCACAGGCGGGGATCGCCGAATCAAACCAAACGGTTCGGATCAAGCGCACCGTCGTTGAGAATGTTCAGTCGCAGTACCCCGCCGTCGCGGGGTCGAGCCGGAATGAGAGTTGAGCGTGTCTGAGTTCGACGAGGCCCTGAAGAACGAGGTCGCGGCGCAGGCTGCCGCGGCGCAGGTCGCGGACGTCGAAGCGGAGCCGGAGATCGACGAGGACGCGGCCGCCGAGACCGGCGAGCCCGAGGTCGACCCGGCGGAGGCGCTGCGCGCCAAGCTGCGCTTCGCGCCCGGCGAGTGGTACGTGCTGCACTCCTACGCCGGCTTCGAGAACCGCGTGCGCTCGAACCTGGAGAACCGGATCCAGTCCTTCGACATGGAGGACTTCATCTACCAGATCGAGGTCCCCACCCACACCGAGGTGGAGATCAAGAACGGCAAGCGCTCCAAGGTGGAGGCCAAGGTCTTCCCCAGCTACGTGCTCGTCCGCATGGAGATGACCCCCGAGTCCTACTCGGTCGTGCGCAACACGCCCGGTGTGACCGGCTTCGTCGGCGTGGTCGACCGCACCGACCGGCCCAGCCCGCTCCCGCTCGACGAGGTCATCCAGTGGCTGCTCCCGCCCGAGCAGAAGCCCAAGGACGAGACCGGCGGCGAGACCGCTGGCGGCGAGGACATCAAGGTCGACTTCACCGAAGGCGAGTCGGTCACCGTCGTCGACGGCGCCTTCGCCTCCATGCCGGCCACGATCGCCGAGATCAACGCCGAGCAGCAGAAGCTCAAGGTGCTCGTCTCGATCTTCGGCCGCGAGACCCCGGTGGAGCTCAACTTCAACCAGGTCTCGAAGCTCTAAGTCAGTCTTGGCGAAGCTTGCGAGCCATGAATTAGTACTGCGGGCGGTGCCGCATCATGCGGCACCGCCCGCGTGCTGCTCCGGCGCCTGTGGCGTCTGTTGCAGCTCACACACCTCGCTTCAGGAGCCCGCCGGTTCGGCAGGTACCCTGGAGAGGTTGCGCACCTGCTCACGCTCGTGCGCGTGTAAGGCAGGGTGTTCATCCCTGCAAATCCCAGGAAGAGAAGGACACGATGGCTCCCAACAAGAAGGCCGTTGTGACGTTCAAGCTGGAACTCGCGGGTGGCCAGGCCACTCCGGCTCCGCCGGTGGGTCCTGCCCTCGGCCAGCACGGCGTCAACATCATGGAGTTCTGCAAGGCCTACAACGCGGCCACCGAATCCCAGCGCGGCGAGGTTCTCCCCGCTGAGATCACGGTGTACGAGGACCGTTCGTTCACGTTCATCCTCAAGACCCCGCCGGCCGCCAAGCTCCTGCTCAAGGCCGCTGGTGTCGCCAAGGGCTCCGGCGAGCCCCACCGCGTCAAGGTCGGCAAGGTGACCCAGGCCCAGGTGCGCGAGATCGCGGAGAAGAAGCTCCCCGACCTCAACGCCAACGACCTGGACGCCGCGTCGCTCATCGTCGCCGGCACCGCCCGCTCCATGGGCATCACGGTCGAGTAGCACACCGCCGAGTAGGGCTCTGCCGAGCATTTCGGCCGTCACCCAGACCAACCCAGTGGCAGGACGCGCGCCCGTCCTCACCACGACATCCGAAGGATGGAACATGAAGCGCAGCAAGAAGTACACCGACCTCGCCAAGAAGGTCGACCGCACGCAGCTCTACGCGCCCGTCGAGGCGACCGGGCTCGCGAAGGAGACCTCGCCGACCAAGTTCGACGCCACCGTTGAGGTGTCGCTGCGACTGGGCGTCGACCCGCGTCAGGCCGACCAGCTGGTCCGCGGCACCGTCTCCCTGCCCCACGGCACGGGCAAGACCGTCCGCGTCATCGTCTTCGCCGAGGGCGACAAGGCCGAGGCCGCCGTCACCGCCGGTGCCGACGAGGTCGGCTCCGACGAGCTCGTCAAGCGGATCTCCGAAGGCTGGCTCGACTTCGACGCCGCCGTCGCCACGCCCGACCAGATGGCCAAGATCGGCCGCATCGCGCGGATCCTGGGCCCGCGCGGTCTCATGCCGAACCCGAAGACCGGCACCGTCACGCCCGACGTCGCCAAGGCCGTCACGGAGATCAAGGCCGGCAAGATCTCGTTCCGCGTCGACAAGCACGCGAACCTGCACCTGCCGATCGGCAAGACCAGCTTCTCCTCCGAGCAGCTGGCCGAGAACTACAACGCCGCCCTCGAAGAGGTGCAGCGCTTGAAGCCCGCCAGCTCCAAGGGCGTGTACATCAAGAAGGTCACCGTCAGCACCACCATGGGCCCGGGCATCCCGGTCGACCCGCAGGCGGTCAAGATCAAGTAGGCACCGCGAGGTGTGACGTGGCCCCAGTGCAGGCTCCTGCGCTGGGGCTTTCGTATTGCCGCTGTTAGACTCGACAGCACAACCCATAGACCGTTCGGTTACCGCCTTGTGCGGTTGTAAACCACCCGGAACCGACGTAGGGCGACTACTCGAAAGCGACCATGGTGTGGGCCAACTCAGTTGGCCTCAGGTCCTGAAGATGAGGCGTCCCGCGGGGCGCCTTTTTTGTCGCCTCCGCGACGGTTGAGGATTGATCAGCCGAGAGAGGAGGGAATTATGGCTGAACGGGAATACCCGGCGGGTAAGACGACCGCCATCGCCGAATTGGCCGAGGACTTCTCCAACGCGAACGCCACGGTGCTCACCGAGTACCGCGGCCTCACCGTTGCAGAGCTCAGCGAGCTTCGGCGCTCCCTCGGCGAGGGGACGCACTACCGCGTCGCGAAGAACACCCTCGCCAAGCGCGCTGCCAACCAGGCCGGTGTCACCGGTCTGGACGAGCTGTTCACCGGTCCCACCGCGATCACCTTCATCGAAGGCGACCCGGTGGAAGCCGCGAAGAGCCTGCGCAACTTCGCCAAGACGCACGAAGCACTGGTGATCAAGGGCGGATACATGGAGGGCAAAGCCCTCTCCGTCGAAGAGATCACCAAGCTCGCCGACCTCGAGTCGCGCGAAGTGCTCCTGGCCAAGCTCGCCGGCGCGCTGAAAGCCACCGCGCAGAAGACCGCCTCCGTGCTCGCCGCCCCTGCTTCGCAGGTGGCTCGACTCGGTGCGGCGCTGCAGGACAAGAAGGCGGCCAGTGGGGAGTAACCCCACCCGCCCGAGACTTTAAAGAAAGGAAACACCATGGCCAAGCTGTCCACTGCAGAGCTCCTCGAGACCTTCAAGGAAATGACCCTCCTCGAGGTCTCCGAGTTCGTCAAGGCGTTCGAGGAAGAGTTCGACGTCACCGCCGCCGCTCCGGTCGCCGTTGCCGCCGCTGCCGGCCCGGCCGCCGAGGCCGCTGTCGAGAAGGACACCTTCGATGTCGTCCTCGAAGCCGCCGGTGAGTCGAAGATCAAGGTCATCAAGGAAGTTCGCGGCCTGACCGGCCTCGGCCTCAAGGAAGCCAAGGAGCTCGTCGAGAGCGCCCCCAAGGCCGTCCTCGAGGGCGCGAAGAAGGAAGACGCCGAGAAGGCCAAGGAAGCCCTCGAAGGCGCCGGCGCCTCCGTCTCCCTGAAGTAATCGCGCACTTCGCGAATTGAAGAAGGGGCCTCCCAGCCCTTGTACGTGGACCGGGTCCGCACCGCCTGAAGGCGGCGCGGACCCGGTCTTCTCTGTCTTGAAGAGATTTCTGAGAAGAATTCCGTCCGGGCGCAACGAATCCGGAGCATCGACACGTCTTTGCGAGTAGACACACCCAGACACTCAAGGAGATGGACGATGTCCGCAAGGAGAGGAGCGGCCGGGCTCGGCGCGGCCACAGTGCTCGCGTTGACCGCCGGCTGCGGGATGCTCGGCATCGGCGGGGGCGGCGACGACGACAAGTCCGATGAGCAGCGCCTCGTCGAGATGCTCAATGAGAGCGCGCGTATCGAGAGCGACCTCATGGCTGCCGAGAACCGCATCGTCCAGAACTGCCTGGAGGCCGCCGGCTTCACCGTCCACGACCCGTGGTCCATGCAGGCCTACGAGGAAGAGGAGATGGACTCCCTCACCTACGGCTACGCCCACGAGGAGTTCCTGCTCCCCGCCGAAGAGGCCGCCGAGTGGGGCTTCGGCCAGTGGTCGAACTCCATGGAGGGCTCCGAGGACCCTGCCGCCGAGGACTACTGGACCGCGCAGGAGGAGAAGTGGAGCGAGGAGGACGGCGAGTGGGAAGAGCCCGACTCCACCGACTGGGACGCCCTCACCCCTGAGGAGCAGTACGACTGGTACGTCGCCTACCAGGGCGAGGAGTACGCCGAGTACAGCTACGGCACCCGCGAAGACTACGTCGGCAGCATGGCCGCTGAAGAAGAGGCCATGGAGGAGGAGCTCTCCGAAGACGAGCTCGCCGACCTCGAGGAAGAGGCCGCCGCCGAAGACGACGGCGAGATCATCGTCGAGGAGACCGAGTCGGAAGAGCCCAAGCCGGGCGGCTGCCAGCTCGAGATGATCGAGGCGCTCTACGGCGAACCCACCATGGTCGAGGAGACCTGGGAGGGCGACGGCGAGACGGAGACCTGGAAGTACTGGACCTACCGCCCCCAGAATCCCGCGTACGACTCCGAGGAGACCATGTGGGAGGACATCGAGGCCGACTACGCCGCGGCGATGTCCGACCTGCAGCTCGAGTTCACCGACTGCATCGCCGCCCGCGGTTACGAGGGCTGGGAGTTCACCGAGTACAACAGCATGCCCATCTGGGAGTTCTTCGCCGAGCTGTACTACCAGAACGCCAGCGAGGAAGAGCAGGAAATGATGATGGGCGGCGACTCCGAGACCGAGGTCCCGCCGCTGCCCGAGGAAGCCGGCACCACGTACGAGGAGTGGAAGGCCTACGAGATCCAGACGGCCGTCGACTTCTCCGAGTGCGGCGAGGAGGTCGGTTACGCCGACGCCTCCGAGAAGGCCTACGACGAGGCGCATGTCAAGGCCTACAGCGCGATCGAAGAGGACGTCTACGCCTGGCAGGAGACGATGAACGACGCCGTCTCCAAGGCGCAGGAGCTCTTGGACGCTTAACAGAAGCCACCTCTCATCGGGGAAAAAGGCCCGGGCTGCGCAGATGGGGCGCGGCCCGGGCCGCTTCCGTGCCCGGGCCGCGAACGGTGCGGACGTGCCCCGATCCAGGGCAACGCGATGTCGCCAGGCGAGCGTATTTCCTTGCAGTAGAGCAGGAAACAAGGAAGGGCGACATTCGTGCCACAATGGACTAGAAGGATCGGTGCCCTCGTCGGCGCGGCGGCGCTGGCCTCCGCCGCGGCCTGCGGTTCCTCCGAGGGCGGCGACTCCGAGGCCGAGAACCCGCCGCCGGGGGAGGGCACGCAGACCGATCTGCTGGAGCTGCTGAACGAGTCCGACCGGCTCGTCGCCGAGCTGGTGTCCGCAGAGAACCGGATCATCGAGCAATGCCTCGAAGACCAGGGGCACACCGTCCACGACCAGTTCACGATCATGGACATCGGCGGCTACGAGGCCGAATCCCTGTCGCTCGGGCTCCCCACCGAAGGCCTCTTCCCGGAGCCGGACATGGCGGCGACATGGGGGTTCGGCGCCTGGGCCGACACCACCGAGGGCATGGAATCACCCGACTACGCCGAGTACGACGCGATTCGCAACCCCGAGGAGCCCGACGACTCGGGCGAAGCGGGCGTGCTCCAGGAGGACATGGGCCCGGCGATCGACAACTCCGCGTTCGACGATCTTTCGGAGGACGACCGGCTGGCCTGGTACATCGCTTACGGCGGTGAGGAATACGCCGCCTGGCAGGGCTACAGCGACGAAGAGCTGGAAGACCAGTACCAGGACGACGAAGGGGTCTGGACGACCCCCAAGCCCGGCGGCTGCCTGCTCGAGATGATCGAGTCCCTTTACGGCGAACCGGAACTCATCGTCGACGAGGAGGAGGGCAGCAGCCGCTGGTCGGGACGCCCCGAGTCGCCGGAGTTCCAGGGCACGGCCGATGACGAGATCCTCCCGGCCTACCGCGAACGGGTCGCCGACGAGGAGTCCGCGTTCCTGGAGTGCCTCATCGACCGCGACAGGGGCGCCTGGGAGTTCTCCGACACCGGCGAGCTCGGCATCTGGGGCTACTTCGTCGGCGTCTACACCGGCGAATGGGAATCGGGCGACGGCGCCGACTACGCCGAAGGCACCCCCGGCCCGCCAGCCGACCTCCCCGCCGACTTCGAAGGCAAGCGCCAATACGAGACCGAGCTCGCGGTCGACTTCACCGAATGCGCCGCCGAGAGCGGCTTCGGCGAGGCGAGCGCGACCGAGTGGGAGGCCGTCCACCTCGAGTACTACCGGTCGATCGAGCCCGAGCTCTTCGCCTGGCAGGACGAGATCGAGTCGGCCCTCGACAAATCCCAGGACCTGATCCGCGGCTGACCGCCGCCGCGGTGCGCAATCGCGATGAGCCCGCGTCACCTTTCCGGCGCGGGCTCGTTGTACAGGACGAAGCGGTCGGTCCGGTTCCGTGGGCCCGCCGCCGAAGGTGTGCGGCCGGGACGCCGCATTGCGGTCGGCACTGACGCGCGCGAGCGGGTCGGCGTCGGCCGCGGGCGACGCAAAGGCGTCCCGTGCCCGCACCGAACCTTCCGCCGGGGCTCCAGAGGCGACACGCCCGGGCCCCGGCCCTTGTGCGGCCTCATCCGGGGCCCGCACCGCTCCGCCGCGCCGGGGCGGCGGATCAGGCCCGCGCCCCCGCTGTGCTGGGATTCGCCCGCCCCCGGACCTGCGTTCGGGCCCTTCGCGACCGCCGCTTCAGGCGCTGGGGCCGAAGGGGCGCATCCGGGCGAATTAGACGCCTGACTTGACGAACTGTGACTTGATCCTGCAAACTAGTTCCTCAAGCGCCACTGCGTGGCGCGCGCTACGTTCGTCATCACCGGGCTCGTCCCGGTTCCGCGAAAGGGCGCTCGAGCCGCCGCGGGGCGGCCCGGAGGCAGGACGGTCCGGCGACCACCAAGCCGGTACGGAGACATGTACGGAAGGAACTTCGGCAGCGGGAGAGATTGTCGTCACCTCTTACCCCACCACCCGGTGGGGAAGTTGACAGTTGCCGGAGCGTACATTAAGCTATTAATTTGCGCTGCCTCCTTCACGCCTTCTTGACGCGGTGAGGGTCGTGGACGGTGGGGATTCCAGGCAATCGACCGATGTGAGACGCCGATTTCGGCATGTCCGCTCAACTCGATGCCCGTCTCCGGCTGTCCTCGTCTATCCCGCATCGGTGCGGTGACTGCGGCATGCGCCGGCCGTCGTAACAATCAGGTCCTCGGAAGGACGAATCTTGGCAGCTTCCCGCACTGGCAAGACCAGCTCCAGCAAGAGCAAGCACGCACCTCGCCGTATCTCGTTCGGCAGGATCGAAGAGAAACTCGAAGTCCCGAACCTTCTGGCGCTCCAGACCGACTCGTTCGACTGGCTCGTCGGCAACGAGGCCTACCGCGCCCGTGTGGGCGAGGACGCCGTGAGCGGCCTCGACGAGATCCTCGAGGAGATCAGCCCGATCGAGGACTTCTCGGGCACCATGAGCCTGTCCTTCTCCAACCCTCGCTTCGACGAGGTCAAGGCCCCCATCGAGGAGTGCCGCGAGAAGGACCTCACCTACTGCGCCCCGCTGTTCGTCACGGCGGAGTTCATCAACCACACCACCGGTGAGATCAAGAGCCAGACGGTCTTCATGGGCGACTTCCCCATGATGACCCCGAAGGGCACCTTCATCATCAACGGCACCGAGCGCGTCGTCGTCTCGCAGCTGGTGCGCTCGCCGGGCGTGTACTTCGACAAGCAGCCCGACAAGACCTCCGACCGCGACCTCACCAGCGCCAAGGTCATTCCGGGCCGCGGCGCCTGGCTCGAGTTCGACATCGACAAGCGCGAGACCGTCGGCGTGCGCGTCGACCGCAAGCGCCGCCAGGCCGTCACCGTCCTGTTGAAGGCCATCGGCTGGGACAACGACCGCATCCGCGAGCGCTTCGGCTGGTCCGAGCTCATGATGACGACCTTGGAAAAGGACACCATCAACTCGCAGGACGAGGCCCTGCTCGACATCTACCGCAAGCTGCGTCCGGGCGAGCCGCCCACCAAGGACAACGCCCAGTCGCTGCTGGAGAACCTGTTCTTCAACAAGAAGCGCTACGACCTCGCGAAGGTCGGCCGCTACAAGGTCAACAAGAAGTTCGGCCTGGACTCGCCGATCTCCACGGGCGTCCTCACCGAGGACGACCTGGCCGCGACGATCGAGTTCATGCTGCGCCTGCACTCGGCCGAGCCGGGTTACGGCCCCGACGACATCGACCACTTCGGCAACCGCCGCCTGCGCACCGTCGGCGAGCTCATCCAGAACCAGATCCGGGTGGGCCTCTCCCGCATGGAGCGCGTCGTGCGCGAGCGCATGACGACCCAGGACGTCGAGGCGATCACGCCGCAGACCCTGATCAACATCCGCCCCGTGGTGGCCGCGATCAAGGAGTTCTTCGGTACTTCGCAGCTGTCGCAGTTCATGGACCAGGTCAACCCGATCACGGGTCTGACCCACCGCCGCCGCCTCTCGGCGCTCGGCCCGGGCGGTCTCTCTCGCGACCGCGCCGCCATGGACGTGCGCGACGTGCACCCGTCGCACTACGGCCGCATGTGCCCGATCGAGACGCCGGAAGGCCCGAACATCGGCCTCATCGGCGCCATGTCGACGTTCGCGCGGGTCAACCCGTTCGGTTTCATCGAGACGCCGTACCGCAAGGTCGTCGACTCCAAGGTCACCGACGAGATCCAGTACCTGACGGCCGATGAGGAAGACCGCTTCACCATCGCCCAGGCGAACCAGCTGCTGAACGAGGACGGCTCGTTCATCGACGCGCAGGTCCTCGCCCGCGGCCGCGGCGGCGAGGCCGAGCTCCTCACCGCCGACGAGATCGACTTCATGGACGTCTCGCCGCGCCAGATGACCTCGGTCGCGACCGCGCTGGTGCCGTTCCTGGAGCACGACGACGCGAACCGCGCCCTCATGGGTGCGAACATGCAGCGCCAGGCCGTGCCGCTCATCAAGACCGACTCGCCGCTGGTGGGCACCGGCATGGAGTACCGCGCCGCCGTCGACGCCGGTGACGTGGTCGTCGCCGAGTCCGACGGCATCGTCGAGGACTCCAGCGCCGACTACATCACCATCGCGCAGGACAACGGCATGCGCCGCACCTACCTGCTGCACAAGTTCCGCCGTTCCAACGCGGGCTCGTGCATCAACCAGGTGCCGCTCGTGACCGAGGGTCAGCGCGTCGAGGCCGGCCAGCCGATCGCCGACGGTCCGTCCACGGACAAGGGCGAGATGGCCCTGGGCAAGAACCTGCTCGTCGCGTTCACCACCTGGGAAGGCCAGAACTTCGAGGACGCCATCGTGCTCTCCTCGCGCCTGGTCGAAGAGGACGTGCTCACCTCGATCCACATCGACGAGCACGAAGTCGACGCCCGCGACACCAAGCTCGGCCCGGAGGAGATCACCCGGGACATCCCGAACGTCGGCGAGGAAATGCTCTCCGACCTGGATGACCGCGGCATCATCCGCATCGGTGCCGAGGTCGAGGACGGCGACATCCTCGTCGGCAAGGTCACGCCCAAGGGCGAGACCGAGCTGACCCCGGAGGAGCGGCTGCTGCGCGCGATCTTCGGTGAGAAGGCCCGCGAGGTCCGCGACACGTCGCTGAAGGTCCCGCACGGCGAGGCCGGCACGGTCATCGGCGTCCGCACCTTCTCTCGTGAGGACGGCGACGAGCTGAGCCCGGGCGTCAACGAGATGGTCCGCGTCTACATCGCCCAGAAGCGCAAGATCGGCGTCGGCGACAAGCTCGCCGGCCGCCACGGCAACAAGGGCGTCATCTCGAAGGTCGTGCCGCAGGAGGACATGCCGTTCCTCCCCGACGGGACCCCGATCGACATCCTGCTCAACCCGCTGGGTGTGCCGGGCCGTATGAACATCGGCCAGGTCCTGGAGGTCCACCTCGGGTGGGCGGCCAAGACCGGCTGGAAGCTCGAGGGCTTCGACGAGGCCTGGCAGCAGGCCCTCAAGGCCATCGGCGCCGACGAGGCCCCGGCCGACTCCAAGGTGGGCACGCCGGTCTTCGACGGTGCGCACCCGGACGAGGTCCAGGGCGTCCTGGCGAACACGCTCCCCAACCGCGACGGCCAGCGCATGGTGGCCCCCACGGGCAAGGCGCAGCTGTTCGACGGTCGTTCGGGCGAGCCGTTCCCGGACCCGATCTCGGTCGGGTACATGTACATCCTGAAGCTGAACCACATGGTCGACGACAAGATCCACGCGCGTTCGACCGGTCCGTACTCGATGATCACCCAGCAGCCGCTCGGCGGTAAGGCCCAGTTCGGCGGCCAGCGCTTCGGTGAGATGGAGTGCTGGGCCATGCAGGCCTACGGCGCCGCTTACGCGCTGCAGGAGCTGCTGACGATCAAGTCCGACGACGTGGTTGGCCGAGTGAAGGTCTACGAGGCCATCGTCAAGGGCGAGAACGTGCCCGAGCCGGGCATTCCGGAATCGTTCAAGGTGCTGCTCAAGGAGCTCCAGTCGCTCTGCCTCAACGTGGAGGTGCTGTCCGCCGACGGGCAGGCCATCCAGATGACGGAGAGCGACGACGAGGTCTTCCGCGCGGCCGAGGAGCTGGGGATCGACCTGTCCCACGAAGAGCCCTCGTCCGTGGACTTCGAAAGCGCCTGACGTCGAGTGAGGGCGGCTCCCCGAAAGCCGCCCTCGCCAACGTCTCATCCAATCCTTAAAGAACATCAAGGGGAAGAAGAGTTCAGTGCTCGACGTCAACTTCTTCGACAAGTTGAAGATCGGCCTCGCCACCGCAGAGGACATCCGGCAGTGGTCGCACGGCGAGGTGAAGAAGCCCGAGACCATCAACTACCGCACCCTCAAGCCTGAGAAGGACGGTCTCTTCTGCGAGAAGATCTTCGGTCCCACCCGGGACTGGGAGTGCTACTGCGGTAAGTACAAGCGGATTCGCTTCAAGGGCATCATCTGTGAGCGCTGCGGCGTCGAGGTGACCCGCTCGAAGGTGCGCCGTGAGCGGATGGGCCACATCGAGCTCGCCGCGCCCGTGACGCACATCTGGTACTTCAAGGGCGTTCCCTCGCGCTTGGGCTACCTGTTGGACCTGGCGCCGAAGGACCTCGAGAAGGTCATCTACTTCGCGGCGTACGTGATCACCGCGGTCGACGACGAGGCCCGCCAGCGGGACGTCCCGACCCTGGAGAACGAGATCGTCGCCGAGAAGCGGCACTTGGAGCAGCAGCGCGACGCCGCGATCGAGGAGCGCGCCTCGAAGCTCGAGGGCGACCTGGCCGAGCTGGAGGCCGAAGGCGCCCGCGCCGACGTCCGCCGCAAGGTCAAGGACGGCGGCGAGCGCGAGATGCGCCAGATCCGCGACAAGGCGCAGCGTGAGATCGACCGTCTCGACGAGGTCATGGACACGTTCCGCAAGCTCGAAGTCCGCCAGCTCATCGGCGACGAGATGCTCTACCGCGAGCTGCAGCAGCGCTTCGGCGAGTACTTCACCGGCGGCATGGGCGCGGAGTCCATCAAGAACCTGCTGGAGAACCTGGACCTGGACGCCGAGGCGATCAGCCTGCGCGAGACCATCGCGACCGGCAAGGGCCAGAAGAAGCTCCGTGCGCTCAAGCGCCTGAAGGTCGTCGCCGCGTTCCAGGCCACCGGCAACTCGCCGCTGGGCATGGTCCTCGACTGCGTGCCGGTGATCCCGCCGGAGCTGCGCCCGATGGTGCAGCTCGACGGTGGCCGGTTCGCGACCTCGGACCTGAACGACCTGTACCGACGCGTCATCAACCGCAACAACCGCTTGAAGCGCCTGATGGACCTCGGGGCTCCCGAGATCATCGTGGCGAACGAGAAGCGGATGCTGCAGGAGTCGGTGGACGCGCTGTTCGACAACGGCCGCCGCGGCCGCCCGGTGACGGGTCCCGGCAACCGTCCGTTGAAGTCGCTGTCCGACATGCTCAAGGGCAAGCAGGGCCGGTTCCGTCAGAACCTGCTCGGCAAGCGCGTCGACTACTCGGGCCGTTCGGTCATCGTGGTCGGCCCGCGCCTGAAGCTGCACCAGTGCGGTCTGCCCAAGCAGATGGCGCTGGAGCTGTTCAAGCCGTTCGTGATGAAGCGCCTGGTGGATCTCAACCACGCGCAGAACATCAAGTCGGCCAAGCGCATGGTCGAGCGTGCTCGTCCGGTCGTGTGGGACGTGCTCGAAGAGGTCATCTCCGAGCACCCGGTCCTGCTCAACCGCGCGCCCACGCTGCACCGCCTCGGCATCCAGGCCTTCGAGCCGCAGCTGGTCGAGGGCAAGGCCATCCAGCTCCACCCGCTGGTGTGCACCGCCTTCAACGCCGACTTCGACGGCGACCAGATGGCCGTGCACGTGCCGCTGTCGGCTGAGGCCCAGGCCGAGGCCCGCATCCTGATGCTGGCTTCGAACAACATCCTCAAGCCCTCCGACGGCAAGCCGGTGGCCCTGCCCACGCAGGACCAGATCATCGGCCTGTACTACCTGACGCACCTTTCCGAAGGCCGCCCCGGTGAGGGTCGCGCGTTCGCGAACGAGGGCGAAGCGCAGATGGCGAAGGACCGCGGCGAACTGGACCTCCAGGCGCCCATCCGGATCCGTCTGGACGGCATCGAGACCATCAACAACGGTCCGGGCGAAGCGTGGACGGCCCCTGAGGGCTGGACCCCCGGCGAGCCGCTGCTGGTCGAGACGACGCTGGGCCGGGTGTTCTTCAACGAGTGCCTGCCGCCGGACTTCGAGTACGTGAACTACGAGGTCCGCAAGGGTCAGCTCTCGGAGATCATCCACGACCTGTCCGAGCACTACTCGAAGGTGCAGCTGGGCGCTTGCCTGGACGCTTTGAAGTCCGCGGGCTTCAAGTGGGCCGGCTGGTCCGGTGTCACCATCGGTATCGAGGACGTCGTGGAGCCGGCGCACAAGGCCGAGATCCTCGAGAAGTACGAGGCGGACTCCGCCAAGATCGACAAGCAGTACGTCCGTGGTCTCATGACCGCGGAGGAGCGTCGCGGCGAGCTGACGGAGATCTGGACCAAGGCCACGGCCGAGGTGCTGGACGACCTGAACCAGACGCTGCAGCCGGAGAACCCGCTGTGGCAGATGA
This sequence comes from Glycomyces rhizosphaerae, assembly GCF_042647865.1. Taxonomy (NCBI): domain Bacteria; kingdom Bacillati; phylum Actinomycetota; class Actinomycetes; order Glycomycetales; family Glycomycetaceae; genus Glycomyces; species Glycomyces rhizosphaerae. The sequence continues at coordinate 85,456 of NZ_JBHRWO010000006.1, read as the reverse complement.
TCAACTCGGGCGCGCGAGGCAACATGCTGCAGCTGCGTCAGATCGCCGGCATGCGCGGCCTGGTGGCGAACCCGAAGGGCGAGATCATTCCGCGTCCGATCAAGTCCTCGCTGCGCGAGGGCCTGACGGTCCTGGAGTACTTCATCTCGACCCACGGTTCGCGCAAGGGCCTCGCCGACACCGCGCTGCGTACCGCCGACTCGGGTTACCTGACCCGTCGTCTGGTGGACGTCTCGCAGGACGTCATCATCCGCGAGGACGACTGCGGCACCGACCGCGGCCTGGAGTTCCAGGTCTCTGTCGAGGTCGACGGCCGCTTCATCGAGTCCGACCTGGTCGACTCCTCGATCGACGCCCGCAACCTGGCGGACGACGTCGAGGTCGACGGCAAGGTCATCCTCGAGCGGAACACGCCGCTGAACTCGGACCACATCGCCACGCTGGTCGCCGCCGGCGTCAGCGACGTGAAGGTCCGCTCGGTCCTGACCTGCGAGTCCCGCCAGGGTGTCTGCGCGGCCTGCTACGGCCGTTCGATGCCGACTGGCGAGAAGGTCGACCTGGGCGAGGCCGTGGGCATCATCGCGGCCCAGTCCATCGGTGAGCCGGGCACCCAGCTGACGATGCGCACCTTCCACACCGGTGGTGCGGCGACGGCGAACGACATCACGCAGGGTCTGCCCCGTGTGCAGGAGGTCTTCGAGGCGCGTGTCCCGAAGGGCAAGGCGCCGATCGCCGAGGCGAGCGGCACCGTGCGCATCGAGGACGCCGAGAAGAGCCGGAAGATCATCATCACCCCGGACGACGGTTCCGAGGAGATCGTGGTCGAGAAGGTGCCGCGTCGTCTGCGCCTGCGCTTCGGCGACGGCGAGCACTGCGAGGTCGGCGAGAAGCTCGTCGAGGGCACCATCGACCCGCACGAGCTGCTGCGCGTGCTCGGTCCGCGCAAGGTCCAGCGCCACTTGGTGGAGCAGGTCCAGGACGTGTACCGCTCGCAGGGCGTGATGATCCACGACAAGCACATCGAGATCATCGTGCGCCAGATGCTCAAGCGGATCACGATCATCGACTCGGGCACCCTGGAGTTCCTCCCGGGCTCCCTGGTCGACCGCCTGGAGTTCGAGGAGCAGAACCGCAAGGTGATCGCCGACGGCGGCGAGCCGGCCTCCGGCCGCCCGCAGCTGATGGGCATCACCAAGGCCTCGCTGGCGACGGAGTCGTGGCTGTCCGCGGCCTCGTTCCAGGAGACCACGCGCGTGCTCACCGAGGCCGCGATCTCCGGCAAGTCCGACTCGCTCGTCGGTCTGAAGGAGAACGTGATCCTGGGCAAGCTGATCCCGGCCGGTACCGGCATCGCCAAGTACCGCAACGTGTCCGTCGAGCCCACCGAGGAAGCCAAGGCCGCGGTCTACTCCCTCGGCGGCTACGAGGACACGACCGCCAACGCCTTCGCCTACGGCGGCGGCCCGGCGGTCAGCCTCGAGGACTCCTACGACCTGGGTTCCTTCTAAAAGCTAGAAACTGCCGATTCCCGACGGCATGAAGAAACCGGTGGGCCGGTGGCGCGAAAGCGCCACCGGCCCACCGGCGTTTTCCACAGGGCGCTCGGGAACGTGCTAAAGTCGGAAAGTAAGAATATCCTGGGGAGGAGGTCTCATGGCTGAGGAGAATGGCGTGGAAGCAGAGATGACCGCGACCTACACCGCTCGAATCCGCCAGAAGGGACAGTTCACGCTCCCGAAGGAGGTTCAGAAGGCATTGCACGTAAAAGAGGGCGACACGATCAGGTTCAACATCCACGACAACGGTGCGGTGGTGATGGAGGGTCTGGTGGAGATCCCCGCCGACCAGCGCTGGTTCTGGACGCCGGAATGGCAGGCTGGCGAGCGCGAAGCCGAGGACCAGATCGCGGCCGGCGGCGGCAAGGTCTTCCACGACCTTGACGACATGTTCAAGTACCTGAATCGGGAGCGATAGCGGCAGTGGTCCCGACTTACGAGCCGCTTCCCAGATTCGATGAAGACTGGGATCGGCTCAGTGATGAACAGCGCGAACGGTTCATGAGGGCCGTGGGCGAGTTCAAGGAAGACTTGGCGGCGGGCATGCGCCCGAGACCGGGCTTGCGGGTCAAGGGAGTCAAGTCCGCACCCGGCGTCTTCGAACTCACTTGGGCTCCCGACGGGCGGGCGACCTGGTCGTACGGTAGTGAGAAGGTGCCAGGTGAGCCCCATATCATCTGGCGCCGAATCGGCACCCACGGCATTTTCAAGAACCCGTGATCATCGGCGGCGTGCAGCGCCGCCGATGTCGTCGTCAGGCGCGGGAAGTGTCGCGCCCCATTCGGGTACGTCTTCGAGGCCGTCGCCGATGGTCGACTCCCAGAGTTCGGCGTCGTTTGAGGCGTCCCACTCGTCCATGGCCTCCTTGTACTGCTCTCTGAGTTCTTCCTCGCCCGGGCGTTGTGTCATTCGGCGATGTTCCCCGGCCGGAAGGTACGGGTCAACCCCAATAGGATGGGCGGGTGGTTGAGGTGCGCGGGGTTCGCGGGGTTCGGCATCCGGATGATCCGGAGCCGGTGGAGTCGACGAAAGTCGTGGCGGCGCGGTTGCTCGCGGCCGTCGGGATCGCGTTGGCGCCCTTCGTGGGCGGAGTGATTCCCGCCTTCATCGCTTTGATCCTGGCCCGGCAGGGCGAGGCCGATATCCGTGCCTCCGAAGGGTTCCTGCTCGGCGCTTCCCGGCTGCCGCTGGTGCGGCGGCTCGCCTGGATCGCCATCGGGATCGCCATCGCGGTCGTGGTGGCCGCCTTGCTGGTCTGGGTCGTTTCGCTCGCCCGCGCCGCGGGGGATCCGGGCTACGAAGGGGACATCGCGCTTTCGGTGTTGACGCCTCAGGGAACTGCTGGTGAACAGCGCCTCTAGAGGGCATCCCGCGCGGGCCCGTCCCGCATCGCGAGCTAATATAGGCCACGGTGTGTCTGCCGCACCGAACGAACAGGTCGAAGTCCCTCATTCAAGTTCCGTGACACTGAACACGGATGCCTTGTGGGGCGAAAACCGCTTTGACCTTGTTCGTTAGGCTAGGTAGGCTTCTCCCTTGCGCCTGGACACCGCTTTGAGCGGCATGGTGGCCCTGTCAACTCCGGCAGCTCGGTCCCCGTGAGAGCCAGGCCAGGTTGCGTGCCTGCAAGAAGGTGGAATTTCGGTTCCGTCGGATGGCGTCACCGGCACGCATCCCTCGCACTGGGGGCTTCGTGAACACGGCCATGATGGCCGGTCCTGACGGATTCGTTTACGAACGCGTCTGAACCTGCACGATGGCGGACTTCGGTCTGCCGCTGATGCCGGTATGGGTCCGGAGAGACGCGACACGCCCGAACGCGGGGGACGGAAACCTACGCCATTGACCTGGGCCTTTACAGGGCCAGTTTTACGGTGTGGGGAACAGGTGACGTCACCGAGACAGGAATACGCAACCGTCGACTGTTGAGAGGGGTTCGCCTCAGTGCCAACCATCCAGCAGCTGGTCAGGAAAGGCCGCAAGGCCAAGACCAGCAAGAACAAGACGCCCGCGCTGAAGGGCAGCCCGCAGGCTCGCGGTGTGTGCACGCGTGTGTACACCACGACGCCGAAGAAGCCGAACTCGGCCATGCGCAAGGTCGCCCGTGTGCGCCTCATGAACGGCACCGAGGTCACCGCCTACATCCCTGGTGTGGGCCACAACCTGCAGGAGCACTCGATCGTGCTCGTGCGCGGCGGTCGTGTCCGCGACCTGCCCGGTGTCCGCTACAAGATCATCCGCGGCGCGCTCGACACCCAGGGTGTCCGCGACCGCAAGCAGGCCCGCAGCCGCTACGGCGCGAAGAAGGAGAAGTAAGCCATGCCGCGTAAAGGTCCCGCGCCGCGCCGGCCGCTTACCGCCGACCCGGTCTACAACTCGGTGCTCGTCACCCAGCTGATCAACAAGGTCCTCAAGGACGGCAAGCGCCGCCTCGCCGAGCGCATCGTCTACGAAGCCCTCGAGAACTGCCGCAAGAAGGCCGACTCGGACCCCGTGGTGATCCTCAAGCGCGCGCTCGACAACGTCAAGCCCACCCTTGAGGTCCGCTCCCGCCGTGTCGGTGGCGCCACCTACCAGGTTCCGGTCGACGTGCGCCCGCAGCGCGCCACCACCCTGGGTCTCCGCTGGCTCGTCGGGTACTCCCGCGACCGCCGCGAGAAGAGCATGGTCGAGCGTCTGACGAACGAGATCCTGGACGCCTCGAACGGCCTCGGCGCCGCGGTCAAGAAGCGTGAGGACACGCACAAGATGGCCGATTCCAACAAGGCATTCGCGCACTACCGCTGGTAGTCGCAGAGAGACTGAGAGATCGTGGCTAATAAAGCTAACGCGGCGCTCGCCAAGCTCCGCAACATCGGCATCATGGCCCACATCGACGCCGGAAAGACGACCACCACCGAGCGCATCCTGTACTACACGGGCGTGTCGCACAAGATCGGTGAGGTCCACGACGGCGCCGCGACCATGGACTGGATGGAGCAGGAGCAGGAGCGTGGTATCACCATCACCTCCGCCGCTACCAAGTGCGAGTGGGACGACCACGTCATCCAGATCATCGACACGCCCGGCCACGTCGACTTCACCGTCGAAGTGGAGCGTTCGCTCCGCGTGCTCGACTCCGCCATCGCCGTCTACGACGGTGTCGCGGGCGTCGAGCCGCAGACCGAGAACGTCTGGCGTCAGGCGAACAAGTACGACGTTCCTCGTATGTGCTTCGTCAACAAGCTCGACCGCACCGGCGCGAACTTCTTCCGCTGCGTCGAGATGATGCAGGACCGCCTCAACTCGAACACCGCGGTGATCCAGCTCCCGATCGGGAACGAGGCCGACTTCATCGGCGTCGTCGACCTGGTCGAGATGCACGCCAAGGTGTGGCGCGGCGAGACCGGCCTCGGCGAGGAGTACACGGTCGAGGAGATCCCCGCGGACCTGGCCGACCAGGCCGAGGAGTACCGCGAGAAGCTCCTGGAGACCCTCTCGGACGTCGACGACGAGTTCGCGGAGAAGTTCCTCTCCGGCGAGGAGATCACGACTCCCGAGGTCAAGGCCGCGATCCGCAAGGCCACGATCGCCAACCAGATCAACCCGGTGCTCTGCGGTACCGCGTTCAAGAACAAGGGCGTTCAGCCCCTGCTCGACGCGGTCGTGGACTACCTGCCGAGCCCGCTCGACATCCCGGCGATCCAGGGGACCCTCACCGACAACGAGACCCCCGCCGAGCGTCACGCGGACGTCGAGGAGCCCTTCGCGGGCCTGGCGTTCAAGATCCAGACCGACAAGCACCTCGGTCGTCTGACCTACGTCCGGATCTACTCGGGCTCGGTCACGACCGGCACTCAGGTCATCAACTCGACCAAGAGCCGCAAAGAGCGCGTCGGCAAGATCTACCAGATGCACGCCAACAAGCGCGAAGAGCGCTCGGAAGCGCACGCCGGCGACATCATCGCGGTGCAGGGCCTCAAGGCCACCACCACCGGTGACACGCTGAGCGACACGGGCAACCAGGTCATCCTGGAATCGATGATCTTCCCGGAGCCGGTTATCGACGTGGCCATCGAGCCGAAGTCGAAGGCCGACCAGGACAAGCTGGCCACCGCGATCCAGCGCCTCGCCGAAGAGGACCCGACCTTCCGGGTCAAGACCGACGAGGACTCCGGCCAGACGATCATCTCCGGCATGGGCGAGCTGCACCTCGACATCTTGGTCGACCGCATGAAGCGGGAGTTCAACGTCGAGGCCAACATCGGCAAGCCGCAGGTGGCCTACCGCGAGACGGTCACGCAGCGGATCGAGAAGGTCGAGTACCTGCACAAGAAGCAGACCGGTGGTTCCGGTCAGTTCGCGCGCGTGCTCGTCAACCTCGAACCGCTGGAGATGAAGTCGAACGAGGACGAGATCTTCGCCTTCGACGACAAGATCACCGGTGGCCGCATCCCGCGCGAGTACATCCCGTCGGTCAAGGCCGGCGCGGAGAGCGCCCTCGAGGACGGCGTCCTCGCGGGTTACCCGCTCGTGGGCGTCAAGATGGAACTGATCGACGGTCAGTACCACGAAGTCGACTCCTCGGAAATGGCCTTCAAGATCGCCGGTCGCATGGCGCTCAAGGAAGCCGCGAAGAGGGCTCGCCCCGTCATCCTCGAGCCGATGATGTCCGTGGAGGTCATCTGCCCCGAGGAGAGCATGGGCGATGTCATCGGCGACATCAACTCCCGTCGCGGCATGGTCCAGGAGATGGGCGAGCGCGGCAACGACCGTACGGTCAAGGCCGTCGTGCCGCTGTCGGAGATGTTCGGTTACGTCGGCGACCTGCGGTCGAAGACGGCCGGGCGTGCGAACTACTCGATGCAGTTCGACACCTACGCCGAAGTCCCGGCGAACGTCGCCAAGGAAATCATCGCCAAGGCGACAGGCGAGTAAGCGGCTCGGGCGCCCAAGCCTGGGCGCCCACCGCTGACCACCTGTTGCCAGCAAAGGCGCTGTTGCCCCGAAGCGACGCAATAGGTCAGATAAGTCAAACCAGATTTACACAGTCCACAGGAGGACGAAGTGGCTAAGGAAAAGTTCGAGCGGACCAAGCCGCACGTGAACATCGGCACGCTCGGTCACGTCGACCACGGCAAGACCACGCTCACCGCTGCGATCACCAAGGTCCTGCACGACAAGTTCCCGGACCTCAACCCGTACACGCCGTTCGATGAGATCGACAACGCTCCCGAAGAGCGCCAGCGCGGTATCACGATCTCGATCTCGCACGTCGAGTACCAGACCGAGGCCCGGCACTACGCGCACGTCGACTGCCCCGGGCACGCCGACTACATCAAGAACATGATCACCGGTGCGGCCCAGATGGACGGCGCGATCCTCGTCGTGTCCGCCGCTGACGGCCCCATGCCCCAGACGCGTGAGCACGTGCTGCTCGCCCGCCAGGTCGGTGTCCCCTACGTCGTGGTGGCGCTCAACAAGTCCGACATGGTCGACGACGAGGAAATCCTCGAGCTCGTCGAGATGGAGGTCCGCGAGCTGCTGTCCGACCAGGGCTTCCCGGGCGACGACGCGCCGGTCATCCAGGTCTCCGCTCTGGGCGCCCTCGAGGGCGAGCAGAAGTGGGTCGACGCCGTCGCCGAGCTCATGCAGGCCGTCGACGACTCGGTCCCGGAGCCGGAGCGCGCGACCGACCTGCCGTTCCTCATGCCGATCGAGGACGTGTTCACCATCACCGGTCGCGGCACCGTCGTCACCGGTCGTGTGGAGCGCGGTGTGCTCCTCCCCAACGAGGAAGTCGAGATCGTCGGCATCCGCGAAGGCGCGATCCAGACCAAGGTCACCGCCATCGAGATGTTCCGCAAGACCCTCGACGACGCGCGCGCCGGTGAGAACGTGGGCCTCCTGCTCCGCGGCACCAAGCGCGAAGAGGTCGAGCGCGGCATGGTCGTCGTGAAGCCGAAGACCACCACGCCTCACACCGACTTCGAGGCCGCGGTCTACATCCTGTCCAAGGACGAGGGTGGGCGTCACACGCCGTTCTTCAACAACTACCGTCCGCAGTTCTACTTCCGGACCACCGACGTGACCGGCGTCGTGACCCTCCCCGAGGGCACCGAGATGGTCATGCCGGGCGACAACACCGACATGAAGGTGGAGCTGATCCAGCCCATCGCCATGGACGAGGGTCTCCTCTTCGCGATCCGCGAGGGTGGCCGCACCGTCGGTTCGGGCCGCGTCACCAAGGTCCTCAAGTAAGACCGATTGCCGGGGTGGCCCCCTTGGCGCGGCTCTCGAGCCGCATCAACGCCTAGAGGGTCACCCCGGTTCACTTGCGTCTCATATCGAACGCTTCGTGCTCGACGATCACCGTCGATCCGGCGCTTGAGACGCGAACCAAGCGCATACGCGTAACCTGTCCCACTGTTCCCCGACCCCAGCTTGCTGGGCTAATGGGGGACCAGGCATAATATTCAGGTTGCGTACGCTCCGGCGTTTCCAGTGCTGTGCACTGAAAACTACGCCGGTGCTCACGCCCGGCCCGCGGGCCCGAGTAGGCACTTGACCGTGCTGAGAGGGACCGTTTCATGGCGGGCAGGCGGGCGAGATCAAGAGATCAACTGAAGGCACTGCTGTGCCCAAGCCAGTCTCGCACTCGCGACACGCCCGACCGCGTGGAGCGGTCTGAACAGCCAATTTACGTTAGGTTAGGAATCATGGCGGGACAGAAGATCCGCATTAGGCTGAAAGCCTACGACCACGAGGTCGTGGACTCCTCGGCCCGCAAGATCGTGGAGACGGTCACCCGTACGGGTGCTGCCATCTCCGGGCCGGTGCCGCTGCCGACTGAGATCAACCGCTTCTGCGTGATCCGGTCGCCGCACAAGTACAAGGACTCGCGCGAGCACTTCGAGATGCGCACGCACAAGCGCCTCATCGACATTCTCGACCCGACCCCGAAGACGGTCGACTCGTTGATGCGCCTTGACCTCCCGGCCGGCGTCGACATCGAGATCAAGCTGTAGGGGACCAATGGACAGGCAGATCAAGGGAATCCTGGGCACCAAGCTCGGCATGACCCAGGTTTGGGACGAGAACGGCCGCGCCGTTCCCGTCACTGTGGTGCAGGCCGGGCCGAACGTGGTCACCCAGGTTCGCAAGCCCGACGTCGACGGCTACTCGGCCGTTCAGCTGGGCTTCGGCGACATCAAACTCAAGAACGTGACGAAGCCGCTCCAGGGCCACTTCGAGAAGGCTGGCGTCGCCGCGCGTCGCCACCTCGTCGAGCTGCGCACCTCGGACGCCGCCGAGTACGACCTCGGTCAGACCATCGAAGCCACCATCTTCGAGACCGGTCAGATCGTGGACGTCACCGGCACCACCAAGGGCAAGGGCTTCGCCGGCGTCATGAAGCGCCACGGCTTCGGCGGTCTCCCCGCCAGCCACGGTGCGCACAAGGTCCACCGCGCCCCCGGTTCCATCGGTGGCTGCGCGACCCCGGGCCGCGTCTTCAAGGGCATGCGCATGGCCGGCCGGATGGGCCACAACCGTCACACCACGCAGAACCTGCGCATCCAGGCGGTCGACGCCGAGCGCGGTCTGCTGCTCATCGTGGGCGCCATCCCCGGGCCGAAGAACGGCCTGGTGCTCGTCCGCACGGCAGTGAAGCAGGTGGCTTAATCATGAGCCTTGAAATCAACGTCAAGAACGCCTCTGGCGAAGAGACCGGGAAGACCATCGCGCTCCCGGCGTCGATTTTCGACGTCGAGCCGAACATCCCGCTCATGCACCAGGTCGTCACGGCGCAGCTGGCCGCCGCCCGCTCGGGCTCGGCCAACACCAAGACCCGCGCCGAAGTGCGCGGCGGTGGCAAGAAGCCGTACCGGCAGAAGGGCACCGGTCGCGCCCGTCAGGGTTCGATCCGCGCGCCGCAGTTCGCCGGCGGCGGCGTCGTCCACGGCCCCAAGCCGCGGTCGTTCGCCGAGCGGACCCCCAAGAAGATGAAGGCGGCGGCTCTGGCCGGCGCCCTCACCGACCGGGCCCGCGGCGAGAACGTGCACGTCATCGACGTCTTCATCGAGGGCGACGCGCCCAAGACGAAGACCGCTCAGGCCGCCCTGGCCGCGATCACCGAGTCCTCCAAGGTCCTGGTGGTCCTGACCCGCGACGAGCAGACCGCTGCTCTGAGCCTGCGCAACCTTCCCGAGGTGCACCTGCTCGACTGGGGCCAGGTCAACACCTACGACGTGCTCAACAACGAGGACATCGTGTTCAGCGAGGCCGCCATCGAGGCGTTCATCGCTGACCGGACTGAGCAGGAGGTCGCGGCGTGAGCGAAGTGACCGTCGCCGACCCGCGCGACATCATCATCAAGCCGGTCATCTCGGAGAAGACCTACACCCTCCTCGGTGAGGGCAAGTACACCTTCGAGGTCGACCCGCGCGCCAACAAGAGCCACATCAAGATCGCCGTCAAGCAGATCTTCGGTGTGGACGTCAAGAGCGTCAACACCCTGAACCGCTCGGGCAAGCGCAAGCGCACCCGTACGGGCTGGGGACAGCGCAAGAGTGTCAAGCACGCGATCGTCACCGTGGAAGGCGACCCCGGTCGCCTGGGTGAGATCTTCGGCGGACAGATCTCGTAGGAGCAAGAAGCATGGCTATTCGCAAGTACAAGCCGACGACGCCCGGGCGTCGTGGCTCGAGCGTCTCCGACTTCGCCGAGATCACCCGTTCGACCCCCGAGAAGTCGCTGCTCCGTCCGATCTCCAAGACCGGCGGGCGCAACAACTCGGGCAAGATCTCGACGCGTCACCGCGGTGGCGGCCACAAGCGCCGTTACCGTGTGATCGACTTCCGTCGCCACGACAAGGACGGCGTGCCGGCGAAGGTCGCGCACATCGAGTACGACCCGAACCGCACCGCGAACATCGCGCTGCTGCACTACGCGGACGGCGAGAAGCGGTACATCCTGGCCCCCAAGGGGATCAAGCAGGGTGACCTGATCGAGAACGGCCCGGAGGCCGACATCAAGCCCGGCAACTCGCTGGAGCTGCGTCACATTCCGGTCGGTACCACGATCCACGCGGTGGAGCTCAAGCCCGGCGGCGGCGCCGCTCTGGGCCGCTCCGCGGGCGCCTCGATCCAGCTGCTCGCCCGTGAAGGCAAGTACGCGCACCTGCGCATGCCTTCCGGCGAGATCCGCCTGGTCCAGGTGACCTGCCGCGGCACCGTCGGCGAAGTCGGCAATGCCGAGCAGGGCAACATCAACTGGGGCAAGGCCGGCCGCATGCGCTGGAAGGGCTGGCGCCCGACCGTCCGCGGTGTCGTCATGAACCCGGTCGACCACCCGCACGGTGGTGGCGAGGGCCGTACGTCCGGTGGTCGTCACCCGGTGAACCCGCAGGGTAAGCCCGAGGGCCGCACCCGCAAGCGCAACCACCCGAACGACCGGCTCATCGTCCGTCGTCGCAACGTCAACCGGAAGCGAGGGAAGTAGTCCATGGCTCGCAGCCTCAAGAAGGGCCCGTTCATCGACGACCACCTGCAGAAGAAGGTGGACGTTGCGATCGAGACCAAGAGCAAGAACGTCATCAAGACGTGGTCGCGCCGCTCGACGATCACCCCCGACTTCATCGGGCTGACCTTCGGCGTCCACGACGGCCGCAAGCACGTTCCGGTCTACGTCACGGAGAACATGGTCGGGCACAAGCTCGGCGAGTTCGCTCCCACCCGCACGTTCCGCGGGCACGAGAAGGACGACCGGAAGAGCCGTCGCCGCTAGGCCACGGGCTATGAGAAACGAACGAAGGATTTAAAACGATGGCAACAGTGGAGCAGGAGGCTCCGAAGGCGCGCGCGTCGGCGCGGTACGTCCGCGTAGCACCTCGCAAGGCGCGCCGCGTCGTCGACCTCGTGCGTGGTCTGCCCGTGGACGAGGCCTTGACGACTCTCGAGTTCGCGCCTTTCAGCGCGGCCGAGATCGTGTACAAGGTCATCGCGTCGGCTCAGGCGAACGCCGAGAACAACCTCGGTCTCGACCCGGAATCGCTTCTGGTGTCCGAGATCAAGGTCGACGAGGGCCCGACCATGCGTCGGTACCGCCCGCGCGCCCACGGTCGCGCCTACCGGATCAACAAGCGCACCAGCCACATCACCGTGGTGGTCGAGTCGGTCCAGGCCAAGCAGTCCGCCTCTCCCTCGGTTCGCCGGCCCAAGGCCGCCGCTCCGAAGCCGGTCGAGGCCGACGTGAAGTCCGAGAACGCTGAGAAGGAGGAGACCGCCTAATGGGTCAGAAGATCCACCCGCACGGGTACCGCCTCGGCATCAGCGCCGACTGGACGTCGCGTTGGTACGCCGACAAGGAGTACGCCGAGTACATCGGCGAGGACGTCAAGATCCGCCAGCTCATGACCAAGGGTCTCGAGCGCGCCGGCATCTCCAAGGTGGAGATCGAGAGGACCCGCGAGCGGGTTCGCGTCGACATCCACACCGCCCGCCCGGGCATCGTCATCGGCCGTAAAGGCGCCGAGGCCGATCGTCTGCGCGGCAACCTGGAGAAGCTGACGGGCAAGCAGGTCCAGCTGAACATCATCGAGGTCAAGAACCCCGACGTCGATGCTCAGCTCGTCGCCCAGGGCGTCGCGGAGCAGCTGTCCAGCCGTGTCAACTTCCGTCGCGCGATGCGCAAGGCCATTCAGTCGGCCATGCGCAACCCGACGGTCAAGGGCATCAAGGTGCAGTGCTCGGGCCGCCTCGGCGGCGCGGAGATGTCCCGTTCGGAGCAGTACCGCGAGGGCCAGGTCCCGCTGCACACGCTCCGCGCGAACATCGACTACGGCCTGTTCGAGGCCGCCACGACCTTCGGCCGCATCGGCGTGAAGGTCTGGATCTACAAGGGTGAGGCCACGCTCAAGGAGCAGGCCGAGCAGGTGCAGCGTCGTCGTGACTCCGGTCCCGACCGCGGCGGTCGCGGTGGCGACCGTGGCGGCCGTGGCGGTGCCGGTGGCGCTCGCGGTGGACGCGGCCGTGGTGGCCGTGGCGCCGCTCAGCCTGCCGAGGCCGCTGTCGCCGCGCCCGCCGCTGAGACTGAGAAGCAGGAGGGCTAAGCGACATGCTCATGCCACGGAAACCGCCGCGCGGTTACCGGAAGCCTCACGCTCCGAAGCGCAAGGGCAAGGCCACTCGGGGCACGAAGGTCTCCTTCGGCGAGTACGGCATCCAGGCGCTGGAGCACAGCTATGTGACCAACCGCCAGATCGAGTCCGCTCGTATCGCCATGACCCGCCACATCAAGCGTGGCGGCAAGGTCTGGATCACGATCTTCCCGGACCGTGCGATCACGAAGAAGCCCGCCGAGACCCGTCAGGGTTCCGGTAAGGGTTCGCCCGAATTCTGGGTGGCCAACGTCAAGCCGGGCCGCGTCATGTTCGAGCTCTCTTACCCGACCGAGGAGATCGCCCACGAGGCACTGCAGCGTGCGATCCACAAGCTCCCGATGAAGTGCCGCATCGTGAGCCGTGAAGGGGCAGGGGAGTAGACATGGCTACTGGTATCGACACCGGTGAGCTGCGCGAGCTCAACGACAAGGAACTCCAGGCGAAGCTCGTGGAGAAGAAGGAAGAACTGTTCAACCTGCGTGTCCGTAACGCTACGGGCCAGCTGGAGAACAACCACGAGCTCGGTCTGGTCCGCAAGGAGATCGCGCGGATCTACACCGTCATGAACGAGCGCCGGCTGGGCCTCAGCGCCGCGCCGGAGGAGGTTGAGAAGTGAGCGAGGAAACTCAGACTCGCGGACGGCGCAAGGTGCTCGAAGGCTTCGTCGTCGGCGACAAGATGGACAAGACCGCCGTCGTCGAGGTCGAAGACCGCAAGAAGCACGCGCTGTACGGCAAGGTCGTCAAGTCCAACAAGAAGTACAAGGCTCACGACGAGGCCAACGAGGCCGGCATCGGTGACCGTGTCTCCATCATGGAGACCCGTCCCCTGTCGAAGACCAAGCGTTGGCGCATCGTCGAGATCCTCGAGAAGGCGAAGTAGGAGGATCGGGACGTGATTCAGCAAGAGTCGCGGCTCAAGGTCGCCGACAACACCGGTGCGCGGGAGATCCTGTGCATCCGTGTCCTCGGCGGCTCCGGCCGACGCTACGCCGGTATCGGCGACACGATCGTGGCCACCGTCAAGGACGCCACCCCGGGTGCCGGGGTGAAGAAGGGTGACGTCGTCAAGGCCGTCATCGTTCGCACGGTCAAGGAGACGCGCCGTCCCGACGGCACGTACATCAAGTTCGACGAGAACGCCGCTGTCCTCGTCAAGGACGGCGAACCGCGAGGGACCCGTATCTTCGGGCCGGTCGCCCGCGAGCTGCGCGACAAGCAGTTCATGAAGATCATCTCCCTCGCACCGGAGGTGCTGTAAGAGATGAAGATCAAGAAGGGCGACCGAGTCCGCGTCATCGCTGGCAAGGACAAGGGTGCCGAGGGACTGGTCCTGGAGGCGTACCCCGACCGCGAGCGTGTGCTCGTCGAGGGCGTCAACCGGATGACCAAGCACACCAAGGCCGGGCAGACCGCCCGCGGTTCGAAGACCGGTGGCATCGTGGTGCAAGAGGCCGCGATCCACGTTTCGAACGTGCAGGTGCTCGACGCCGACAACCAGCCCACTCGCGTGGGTTACCGGTTCGGCGACGACGGCCGCAAGGTCCGTGTTTCGAAGCGGACGGGTAAGGACCTGTAATGACTGACGTTGCAGAGAAGGTCCAGCCGCGCCTGAAGGAGACCTACCGGTCCGACATCAGGCCCGCGCTGCAGGACCAGTTCAAGTACACCAACATCCACCAGATCCCCGGTCTGACGAAGATCGTGGTCAACATGGGTGTCGGTGAGGCCGCTCGCGACTCCAAGCTCATCAACGGGGCGCTCGAGGACCTGACCACGATCACCGGTCAGAAGCCTCTCGTCCGTCGGGCCAAGAAGTCGATCGCGCAGTTCAAGCTGCGCGAGGGCCAGGCGATCGGCGCGAAGGTCACCCTTCGCGGCGACCGCATGTGGGAGTTCCTCGACCGCCTCCTGGCGATCGCGCTGCCGCGCATCCGCGACTTCCGCGGGCTCTCGGACCAGCAGTTCGACGGCAACGGGAACTACACCTTCGGTCTCACCGAGCAGAGCGTGTTCCCCGAGATCGACCAGGACAAGATCGACCGGGTTCGCGGTATGGACATCACCTTGGTGACCACCGCGAAGACCGACGACGAAGGCCGGGCGTTCCTGAAGCTGCTCGGTTTCCCGTTCAAGGAGAACGACTAATGGCGAAGAAAGCCCTCATCGCGAAGGCCAAGCGGAAGCCGAAGTTCGCCGTGCGCGCCTACACCCGCTGCCAGAAGTGCGGCCGGCCGAAGGCCGTCTACCGCAAGTTCGGCCTGTGCCGCGTCTGCGTGCGCGACATGGCCCACGCGGGTGAACTCCCGGGCGTCCACAAGGCCTCCTGGTAAGCCACCGGCTTCCTAGAACTCCGATCGCCACAGGCCCCGCCGGTCTTCATAAGGCGGGGAACCGGGGTGAGAAAGGTAAACAACGCTAATGACAATGACCGACCCGATCGCAGACATGCTGACCCGTCTGCGGAACGCCAACCAGGCGTACCACGACGAGCTCAAGATGCCGCACTCCAAGATGAAGGCCTCCATCGCGGAGGTCCTCAAGCAGGAGGGCTACATCGCCGAGTGGCGCGTCGTGGACCCTGAAGAGGGCAAAGTCGGCAAGACCTTGGTCATCGACCTGAAGTTCGGCGAGCGCCGCGAACGGTCCCTTGCGGGCCTGCGCCGCGTCTCCAAGCCGGGCCTGCGGGTCTACGCCAAGTCCACTGAGCTGCCGCGCGTCCTCGGCGGCCTGGGTGTGGCCATCGTGTCCACCTCCCAGGGCCTGCTGACCGACCGTCAGGCTCGCAAGCGCGGCGTTGGCGGCGAAGTCATCGCCTACGTCTGGTAGCAGGAGGGTATTAAGCATGTCCCGCATTGGGAAGCAGCCGATTCTGGTGCCCTCCGGCGTCGAGCTCAAGATCGATGGCGCGACGGTGACCGTGAAGGGCCCCAAGGGCCAGCTCAGCACTGAGCTGCCCGAGCCGATCGGCATCGAGAAGAACGAGGACGGGACCTTCGCGGTCACCCGCCCCAACGACGAGCGCAAGTCCCGTGCCCTGCACGGCCTGGCTCGCAGCCTCGTCAACAACATGGTCGTCGGCGTCTCGGAGGGCTACAAGAAGTCCCTCGAGATCAACGGCACCGGTTACCGGGCCGTCGCCAAGGGCAAGGGCGTGGAGATGAGCCTCGGCTTCTCCCACACCATCCAGGTCGACGCCCCGGAAGGCATCTCGTTCAAGGTCGAGAAGCCGACCCTGCTGCACGTCGAGGGCATCGACAAGCAGCTCGTCGGTCAGGTCGCGTCGAACATTCGCCGACTGCGTCCGCCGGAGCCCTACAAGGGCAAGGGCGTGAAGTACGTCGACGAGCGCATCCGCCGCAAGGCCGGAAAGGCTGGTAAGTAATGGCGAGCAAACTCGAAAACCGCCGCCCCTCCGGGTCCGTCTCGGAGCGTCGCCGGATCGGCAAGAACCGCCGTCACTTCCGCGGCCGCAAGAAGATCACGGGTACGGCTTCGCAGCCGCGCCTCGCGGTCTTCCGGTCCTCGAAGCACATCGTGGCCCAGGTCATCGACGACGTCACCGGCCACACGCTGGCCGCCGCGTCGACGGTGGAACCCGGTCTGCGCGCGTTCGAGGGCGACAAGACCGCCAAGGCCAAGGAAGTCGGCAAGCTGATCGCCGAGCGTGCGAAGGAAGCCGGCGTCGAAGCCGTCGTCTTCGACCGCGGTGGCGTGAAGTACCACGGCCGCGTCGCGGCCCTGGCCGACGCCGCCCGTGACAACGGCCTGAAGTTCTAGTCCGCTAGAACGGCTATTCGCAGGGCCGGGCCGGAGCATTCGCTCCGGCCCGGCTTTCGTCATGTCTTGGGGTATTTCGATGTGATTCGCGTCAGTGGCCACGCGGGTCGGCCTTGCACGGGGTGTGGGCTTGAGCCAGTATGGGCGGGTGCGTTCGCCGAAACTCTCCCGCAAGACCGTGCTCGCCTCGAGCGTGGCCGGGGCCTTCGCGGTCGTCGGCGGGGGCGCCGTGATCGCCGAGGCCGCGTCCCGGCGGGGCGAGGACGAGCCCGAGGGGGACCCGACGATGGAGGCGACGCCCGACTGGGTCGAGACGCAGCTGGCGTCGATGTCCCTGCAAGCCAAGGTCGGCCAGTTGTTCATGGTCTACGTGCACGGCGAGTCGGCCGATTCGGACCATGCCGATGCGGTCGCCTCGAACCGGCAGCGCCTCGGTGTGGACGATGGCGCTGCGTTCGTCGCCGACTTCGCCCCGGGTGGGATCATCTACTTCGATTGGGCCAACGGCCTGACCGATCCTGACCAGATCGTGGCGCTCTCGAACGGCCTCCAGGAGGCCGCTGACCTCCCCCTGCTGATCGCGACCGACCAGGAGTACGGCACGGTCGTGCGGATCAAGGAGCCCACCACGCAGTTCCCCGGGTCGATGCCGCTCGGCGCGACCGGTGACACCGAGGCCGCGAACCGCGCGGCCGAAGTGGCAGGTACCGAGCTGCGGGCCATGGGCCTCAACCAGAACTTCGCTCCCGACGCCGACGTGAACGTCGACCCGGCGAACCCGGTGATCGGCGTCCGCTCCTTCGGGTCCGATCCCGAGTCGGTGAGCGGTTTCGTCGCGGCCCAGGTGAGCGGCTACCAGGCCGGGGGAGTGGCGGTGTCCGCCAAGCACTTCCCGGGCCACGGCGACACCGGGACGGACAGCCACGTGGGCCTGCCGGTCATCACGCACACCGCCACGGAGTGGGAGCGGATCGACGCCCCGCCGTTCACGGCGGCGATCGCGGCCGGCGCCGACATGGTCATGTCCGCCCACATCCAGTTCCCGGCCCTCGACGACTCGCTCAAGCCCGCCACGCTGTCTGAACCGATCCTCACCGGGCTGCTGCGCGACCGCCTCGGCTTCGAAGGCGTCATCATCACCGACTCCCTTGAGATGCAAGGGGTCCGCACCGAGTACGGCGACGAGCGGGTGCCGGTGATGGCGATCCTGGCCGGAGCCGACATGCTGCTCATGCCGCCGAACTTCAAGCTCGCCTACGACGCGGTGCTCGGGGCCGTCGAGTCGGGGGAGCTGACCGAGGAGCGCATCGACGCCTCGGTGCGGCGCCTGCTCGCACTCAAGCTGGCCCGCGGCATCATCGGGGAGCCGACGACCGACCCCGACGCGGTCGACGTGGTCGGTGCCGACGAGCACCTTGCAATGGCCGCCGACATCGCGGACCGCTCGATCACGCTGCTCGCCAACGACGGCACGCTGCCGCTCGAGGCCGGGAATGTCCTGGTGACCGGCTGGGGCGAGAACACGACCGCCCGACTGACCGAATCGCTCACCGCCCAAGGCCTGCAGGCGGAAGCGCTCGTCACCGGGGATGACCCGGATGCCGACGCGATCAAGTCCGCGGTGGCCGCCGCCGTGGGCCGCGACCTCGTCGTGGTGTCGACGTTCAATGTCAAAGCCGGTGGCGCGCAGGCGAACCTAGTGGCCGAGCTGCTGAAGGCCGGCCTCCCGGTCGTCACCGCCGCCGTCGGCACCCCCTACGACGCCGCACACCTCGGCGGAGCCAACGCGAGCCTGGCGACGTACTCGTACACGACCGCCTCCCTTGCGGCCCTGGCGAAGGCCATCACCGGCGCGATCAACCCGAGCGGCGTGCTGCCCGTGGACGTCCCCGCCGCCACAGGCGAGATCGCGTACGCCCTCGGGCACGGCCTGAACTACGCGTAGTCGTTCACTCGCGCGTCGTAGAAAGTTATTTTCACACGCTTGACTCTTCGTGGAGTTTATCTCCATACTGGGATCCGGGTGCAAATCCACGCACTCACCCCCAATCCCCTGATCTCCTGACAACCAGGGAGTACAGCGTGAAGATCTTCCCCACCCATCGAAAACGACCTTCCGGACGCCGCGGCCTCCGCGCCGCCGTCGTACTGCTGGCGGCCACCGTGATGACCGCAGCCGGACTCGCCGTCGCGAGCCCGGCGCAGGCGCAGACTCGCATCGCCGGGATCGACGTCTCCAACTACCAGGGCGCCATCAACTGGACCTCGGTCAAGAACTCCGGCGTCCAATGGGCCTACATCAAGGCCACCGAGGGCACCACCTACAAGGACCCCCGGTTCAACACGAATTACCCGGCGGCCCACGCGGCCGGCGTGATCCGCGGGGCGTACCACTTCGCCCGGCCGAACTCCTCGAGCGGCACCGCGCAGGCGGACTACTTCGCCAGCAACGGCGGTGCCTGGTCCGCCGACAACCTCACCCTGCCCGGCGCGGTCGACCTCGAGGCCCCGCCCTCGGGCGCGGCCTGCTACGGCCTCACCACCACCCAGATGCGCACCTGGATCACCGACTTCTACAACCGGTACAAGGCGCGCACCGGCCGCGACGTGGTCATCTACACGACCGCCTCGTGGTGGAACTCCTGTACCGGTTCATGGACCGGCATGGCTTCGAAGAGCCCGCTGTGGGTCGCGCACTGGGGCGCCTCGTCCCCGACGCTCCCGGCCGGCTGGAGCAGCACGACCTGGACGTTCTGGCAGTACACCGCGACCGGATCGGTCCCGGGCATCTCCGGCAACGTCGACCGCGACCACTTCAACGGCGCACGCGACCGCCTGCTGGCGCTCGCGAACAACACCTAGGAACCCGGAGTCCGGGGGCCCGACCGGCCCCCGGACTCCGGCGTCTGGAGGCAGGCATGGACGCAGACCACCAACGCATCCGCCGCAGGGTCCTGTTCGGGACCGGCGCGGCCGGACTCCTCGGGGCCGCCGGATTCGCGGCCCTCGCCGCGCCGGGCGCGAGCGCCCAGGCGGTCGAGCCCGACATCGACGCGACCGACGTGTGGGGCGCGCGGACCCCCAACGGCACCAACCCGGTCATCTCCGGTAGCCCGGGCAGGCTCATCGTGCACCACACGGTCGCCGCGAACACCGAGGACTTCTCCCGCGAGCAGGCGCACGCCCACGCGAAGTGGGTGCAGGACCTGCACATGGACGACAACGGCTGGCGCGACACGGGATACAACTTCATCGTGAGCCGCGGCGGCTGGATCACCGAGGGCACCACCGGGAGTCTCGACGCGCTGCTGTCGGGCGAGCGGTTCATCCAGGGCATCCACACCTCGGGGCAGAACACGCAGGCGCTCGGCATCTCGAACGAGGGCTCCTACCACGACGGCGCGGAACCACCTGCGGCGCAATGGGATTCGCTGGTCGCGGTGTGCGCGTTCGCATGCGAGCAGTATGCGATCCCGTCGAGCGAGATCTACGGGCACATGGACTTCAACTCGACCCAGTGCCCCGGGATCTTCCACGACCGACTCCCGGAGCTCCGGGAAGCGGTCGAAGAGGCGCGCGGAAGCTAAGCGGCACAAGCTAGTTATTCCGGCACTAGCCTTCAAATCGGACAGTCGGGATCCCCCCGAATTCAACAATGCCCGAGAGGGCCGACAGAACGGCGCGTCCCGCGTAGGGCGCGCCGTTCGTGTCGTCAGGCGCGTTGGCGGCCGGAGACGGCCGCTGCCGTCGCTGCGAGCGCCTTCGCGGTTCGCTTGCGCTGCTTCGCGGCCACTCCGACGAAGAGGCAGTCGACGACCATCAATTGCGCGATGCGGCTGACCGTCGCTCCGGAGCGGAACGTCGTCTCCCGGGCCGCGGTCGTCAGCACCAGGTCGGCGGCCTTCGCCAGCGGCGACCGCGCGTGGTTCGTGATGGCGATCGTCGTCGCCTCCCGGTCGCGGGCCGATTCCAGGAACTCCACGGTCTCCGTGGTCGCCCCCGAGTGCGAGATCGCCACCGCGACGTCCTTCGGGCCCGCCAGCGCGCTCGCGACCAATGCCGAGTGCACGTCGGGCCACGAGAAGGCGGTGCAGCCGATGCGGTGGAACTTCTTGACGAGGTCCAGGGCCACGATTCCGGAGGCCTCCACGCCGAACACGTCGATGCGGCCCGCGCTCGCCAGGGCTGCGACGGCGGCCTCGCAGGCGGCCGTGTCGAGCGCGTTTGCCGTGTCGGTGATCGCGCCGACGTCGGCGTAGCTGACCGTGGCGATGATGCGGGACATGTCTGCGCCCGTGGGGATGTCGCCGCCCGCGATCTCGCGGTCGGGTCCTTCGCCGGTGCCGATGACGGCCTGCGCGGCGCGCATCCGCAGCTCGCGGTGCCCGGCGAGGCCGAGGGAGCGGCAGAATCGCACGACGGTGGCTTCGGAGGTGCCCGCCGCGCGGGCGAGTTCGGTGATCGTCCGGGTCGAGGCGGCCTCGGGTTCGCGGATGATTTCTTGGGCGACCTTGGTCTCGGCCTTGGACAGTGAGGGCAGGACCGATTTGATGAGCACCAGGAGGTTGGGCGTGTCGGTGCGGCTGGCTGGCATGACGACACCGTACACCTGTCGACCGCCGCCCATGGTGCGGCGCGATTCTTCATACCCAGCCGGTTGGATGAAATTTTACTTCATTGCGCTAGGCTCGCAACTGTGAGTGAGACGACCGAGCGCCTGCAGGCGCGCACCCAGCTGGCCACCTTGGCGACCGAACAGGCCGATCCCCGCTATGCCGGGATCGAGCTGCTTTCGACGCTTGACTTGGCGCGCACCATGAACGAGGCGGACGCGAGCGTCCCAACTGCCGTCGCCGCGGTCCTCCCGGAGGTGGCCGCCGCGATCGACGCAGTGGCCGACCGCCTCGCGAAGGGCGGGCGGCTGCGATACGTGGGGGCCGGCACGGCCGGGCGGATGGCCGTGATGGACGCAGCGGAGTGCCCGCCGACGTTCTCGACCGACCCCGAGCTGGTGAAGGCGATCCTCGCGGGCGGCAAGGCCGCCGAGGGCGGCGCCGTCGAGGGCACCGAGGACGACGCCGCGGCCGGGGTCGCGGCCATGGTCGCCGAGGGGATCGGCCCGGCCGATGCGGTGGTCGGCCTGGCGGCGAGCGGTCGGACCCCGTTCGTGGTCGCGGCGGTCGAGGAAGCGCGGCGGCGCGGCGCGCTCACCGTGGGGTTGTCGTGCAACGCCGGCACACTCCTCTCGGCGGTGGCCGAGCACCGGATCGAGGTCGAGGTGGGCCCGGAGGTCGTGGCCGGTTCGACGCGGCTGAAGTCGGGCACGGCGCAGAAGTTCGTGCTCAACATGATCTCGACGATCAGCATGGTGCGCTTGGGGAAGGTCTACCGGAACTACATGGTGGACATGCGGGTCGCGAACTCGAAGCTGGCGGCGCGGGCGGTCCGGATGATTCGCGAGATCACCGGAGTGGACGCCGAGGCCGCGGAGGCGGCGCTGACCGCTTCGGGGGAGCACGTGAAGACCGCGGTGGTCATGATCGAACTGGGCGTGGACGCGGCGGAAGCCGCAGAGCGGCTGGGACGAGCGGAGGGCCGCCTTGCGGGTGCCCTGGCGGGGCGAACTCCGTAGATCCGACAGGTCGCAACGGCGCTGTCGCCGCTGTCGATCTACTGCTTGATCCAGTCGCCGCACCCAGAGGTCTCGAAAGCGAAGTCATCACTCTTGATTTCGACGGAGACGTTGGCGGAGCCGAAATGGTTGTCGAGGATGTCGAACGTGTCCAGCGAACCGAGTCTGGCCCAGTAGCAGCCGGACCCAGTGCCTTGGGCTTTGTAGGTCCCAGGTTCGACTTCCTCTCCGACCACCCAGACGCCGTCACCCGGAATCGTGTTCGCCTCGATCTCTTCCTCTTCCTGGGTGATCTCCTCTTCGCGGTCGTCGAGTTCGGTTTGCCGGTCTTCGAGGTCCTGCTCGCGCGCGTCGAGGTCCGCCTCGCGCTGATCGAGTCCGGCCTCGCGCTGATCGAGTCCGGCCTCGCGTTCGTCGATCTGGTCGACCTGGGTTTGGAGCGCCTCGATCTGGTCTTGCAGTTCGATGATCTCTTCCCGGAGGGTTTCGGATGCGTCGAGTGCTGAGGCCTTCTCCGACTCGAGTTCATCGAGTTCGGATTGACGAGGTACCGCCGCCCCGTAGCCGAGGAGGAGGCCGATCATGAGGGTCGCAAGGCCGACTGCCAGCGCGACCCCCGTGCGGCTGGTGAATCGCCGACCCCAGCCCGGGCGGTTCGAGGAGACATGGGGGTCTCCGGAATCCCCGCCCTCACGCCCGAAGCGACTCGGGTCTGGATCGGAGAGCATGAAATGAGACTAGCATCACATCATTACCTAACGTGAGGACATCTTCGCTTGAGGTCGACGTTATTGGTTCGGCGTTCGTGCGATCAAAGTCGAAAACGCGCTGCAGTGCAGATCGGCCGTTTCCCGTGCAATTCAACCTGAAACCAGCTGCTCAACCTGATAGCGAGCCGAGGAACGGCGGGTAGCGGCGTTGCCGCGCAGGGCTAACGCCATGCGAGTTGGCGGTGGAGCCTGACTCTCGCGTCGGGGTCGGTCACGAAGGCGCTGGCGGCCATCCAGGCCGCTCCGATCGCCGGGTCCGTGGCTTTGCTGATGCCCGCCTTCGGGTACACGAGGCGGAACCGCTCCTGCAGGAGTGCGGCGATGGGGGTCGGGCGGGTGAGGAGGCTGCCGGCCATGACGATCGGCAGTTCGCGGTCGACCACGTACGACACCGATTCGGCCAGGTGCCCCACGGCCCTGGCCACGATCGACTCGGCCACCGGGTCACCGCCGTCCGCGGCCTCGCACACGAGGGCCGAGAAGCGCGAGAGCCGCACGGGCGGGTCCGCCATGCACTTCGCGACCAGCGCCCCCGACCGGCGGTGCTCCGGGGCGATCGCGGCGATGATGGCCTCGACGAGGCGTCCGCCCGGGCCGTTGCCGTCGATGTGACGCAGTGCGGCCCTGACGGCTTCGCGGCCGAGCCAGAATCCGGAGCCGGCGTCGCCGAAGAGCCAGCCGTAGCCGTCGGAGCGCAGGTCCGGCGTGCGGTCGCGGATCGCGAACGCCACAGCGCCGGTGCCCGAGACGACCACGGTGCCGTCCGATGCGGACGATCCGGCTGCGAACGCGATCACCGCGTCCGACACGACCTGGACTTCGCAGTCGGTCGCGAAGCGCCGCTTGAGGTCCGCAGAGAGTTCGCGGACTTCTTCGGTCAGGGAGAGTGCTCCGGCCGTGCCGACGCAGACCGAGCCGACCTCTGCGGGGTCGATGCCGCCGAGGGCCCGCTGGAATGCCAGGGCCATGTTGGACAGCGCGATCTCCCGGTCGCCGCCGACCGGATTGGCCGGTCCGGACGCACCGGTACCGAGCACCGCACCGGTCTCGTCTATGAGAACGGCGCGGCTGCTGGTCCCGCCGGCGTCGAGGCCGACGGCGAGTCTTGCTTGCATGATGGGGTCCCCGCTCCTTGCGATACCAGCAGTATCCGCCTTCGGTGCAAATCAGTAAAAATAATTCTCATGAGCTTGACACGAGTGTGTCATAGGTAATAGTTTTTCTTGCATCCACCTCCCGAAGGGGACGCCAATGGACCAAATCGGGTTTGAAGCACCCAATCCTCCGGCCGCGGCCGGAGTCCTCGAACGGATCCGCCACGGCGCCGGAGACCTGTCCGAAGCCATGTCGAAAGTGGCCGACCAGGTACTCGCCGACCCCGAAGCCGCGGCGCGGGCCACGATCATGGACCTCGCCGAGATCTCCGGTACCTCCCCAGGAACCATCACTAGATTCTGCCGTCATCTCGGATATGACGGTTACGCCGCCCTCAGGGTTGCAATCGCAACCGAAACGGGACGTGCGTCCGCCCGCCTCGAGACCGGTTGGGACGTCAACATAGGGCGCGAGATCGCCCCCTCCGACCCGCTCGACCGGGTCCTCAAGCAGCTCATCACCATCGACGCCGCGATGCTCCGCGACACAGTGGACACGCTTGACCTCGAAGCGGTCGAGCGCGTCGCCTCCCGCGTCTGCGACGCCCGCCGCGTCGACGTGTACGGCGTCGGCACGAGTGCCACCGTCGCCCGCGAACTCCAGATGGGCTTCTACCGCACCGGCGTCGCGGCCTGGGTCTGGACCGAGGTCCACGACGCCCTCGCCAGCGCCGCCCTCCTCGGCGGGCACGACGTCGCGGTCGCCGTCTCCCTCTCGGGTTCGACGGCCGAGGTCGTCGAGATGCTCTCCGAGGCCGACAGCCGCGGCGCCTTCACCGTCGCGCTCACCGGCGACCCGGATTCGGCCATCGCCGAGATCGCCGACGTCTGCCTCGTCTCGGCCACCACCCGCACCGGCCACCGCGCCGATCTGCTCGCCTCCCGGCACTCGGCGCTGCTCGTCGCCGACCTCGTCCACATCGCCGTCGCGCAGCGGAACTTCCCCGACGCCCTCGAAGCCCTGGAGTCCCGGGCCCGAGCCGTAGTCGGCCACCGGCCGACCCGACAGCCCCGGCACGGTACGAGCTGACCCTCTCACCGTCCACAGTCACGGTCCAGCCCAACCTGCTACCCCTTGAAGGAGCGACCATGAACACCACACCAGCCGATCGCCACCCGCTGTTCTCCCGCCGCAACCTGTTCGGCGCCACCGCCGCCGGGCTCGCCGCCTCGTCGCTGGCGGCCTGCGCCACCAGCGGCAGCGACGAGGACGCCCAAGAGGTCACCGTCGGCGACGACGCCGAGAACCCGTTCGGCGTCGACGGCAAGGCGCCCTTGGACGTCGTCATCTTCGACGGCGGCTTCGGCAACGAGTACGCCGTCGCCCACCAGGCGCTCTACAACGAGGCGTTCCCCGACGCGAAGATCGAGTCCCTTGCGACGCAGGCGATCGCGGAGACCCAGCAGCCGCGCTTCGCCGAAGGCAAGCCGGCCGACGTCCTCGACAACTCGGGCGCCCAGCAGATCCCGATGGACTCGCTCGTCAGCGACGGCGAGCTCGCCGAACTCACCCCGCTCCTCGACGCGCCGTCCTACGACGACCCGGAGATGACCGTCCGCGACACCCTCCGCGAGGGCGTGCTGGAGGCCGGCACCTTCAACGGGAAGGTCTACGCCCTCAACTACGTGTTCAACGCGTGGACGATCTGGTACGACGCCAAGCTCTTCCGCGACCAGGGCTGGACCCCGCCGACCACCTGGGAGGAGATGATGGCGCTCTGCCCGACCATCAAGGCCGCCGGGATCGCGCCGTGGACCTACGCCGGGCAGCACCCGGTGTACCTCTACGACATGTTCCTCATGCTCGCCGGACGCCACGGCGGCGTCCAGGTCCTCAAGGACATCGACAACCTCAAAGAGGGCGCCTGGTCGAACGCGTCGGTCGTGGCGGCCGCCGAGGCGATGTACAGCCTCGGGGAGTCCGGCTTCCTGCTCGAAGGCAGCGCCGGCATCGACCACATCCAGTCCCAGACCTCCTTCAACAACAACGAGGCCGCGTTCCTCCCGTGCGGGTCCTGGCTCCCCAACGAGCAGGCGGCGATCGCACCCGAGGGCTTCGAGTACATGCCGATGGGCGTGCCCTACCTCGAAGGGAGCGTCCAGCCCGGGCTCATCAGCGCGGGCGGCGACGAGCCGTTCGTGGTGCCGAAGAACGCGACCAACCTCGCGGGCGCCTACGAGTACCTGCGGATCATGCTCTCCAAGGAGGGCTCGCAGATCTTCGCCGACGCCGTCCAGGCCGCCACCGTCGTCAAGGGCGTGGAGCTCGAGAACGAGGCCGCCAAGACCACCGACGCGCTGGCGGCCAACCCGGAGGACATGTTCCAGCCGAAGTTCCGGTACTGGTACACGAAGATGAACGACGAGGTGCGTCCCGCGCTCGGCCAGCTCATCAACGCCGAGGCGACGCCCGAGGACTTCATCGCGCGGATGCAGGCGGTCGCCGACGAGACCGCCGCCGACGACACCATCGAGAAGTTCACCCACGACGAGTAAGCACGAGCGACAGAGAGGAGGGCCTGGGCTGTGAAGCACGGCAAATATCCGTTCATCCTGAGCTTCCTGGCATTGCCGGTGGGGCTGTACGCCTGGCTGGTGATCCTGCCTTTCGCCCAGGCCTTCCAGATCTCGCTGACGGACTGGTCGGGGTCGAGCAACACGTTCGACTACATCGGCTTCGACAACTACGTCAACCTGTTCAAGGACAAGCGACTGGTCCTGCCCGCCTTGCGGCACACCGGGATCATCCTGGTGGTGCTGCCGGTCGTGACGATCGCGCTGGGCCTGTTCTTCGCGTTCATGCTCAACCTCGGCGGGAAGGTCCGCCAGGGCCGCATCGAGGGCGTGCGCGGCGCCCGGTTCCACAAGATCGTCTACTTCTTCCCGCAGGTGCTCTCGGTGGCGATCATCGGGATCCTGTGGAAGCAGGTCTACGCGCCGGAGAACTTCGGCGGGCTCATCACGGGGGCGCTCACCTCGGTCGGGCTTCCGGCCCCGGTCAACGGGTTCCTGGCCGACAAGCGCTTCGTGCTCGCGGCCGTCATCGGCGTCCTCGTCTGGAGCGCCGTCGGCTTCTACCTGGTGTTCTTCTCCTCGGCGATGGCCTCGATCCCGCGCGACCTGTACGAGGCGGCGATCATCGACGGCGCCGGGCGGATCCAGATGTTCTTCAAGATCACCCTGCCGCTGCTGTGGGACTCGGTCCAGACCGCGTGGATCTACTTGTCCATCGTGGCCCTGGACGTGTTCGTCCTCATCTACATGATGACGCCCGAACGCGGCGGGCCCGACGCGGCGAGCGAAGTGGTCGGCGGCGTCATCTGGAAGTACGCGTTCAACCACGGCGAGCAGGCGTTCGCGTCGGCGCTCGGCGTGGTCCTGTTCTTCGCCGCATTGAGCCTGGCCGTCGTGTCGCTGCGGTTCGGCCGCCGCGAGCGGATCGAGTTCTGAGGAGCGACATGGCAACCGAGACCCCCGCCAAGACCGAGGCCCCCGCCGCGCGGACCGCGCAGCCCGCGCCCCGCCCCGAGGGCAACGTCCTCAACTTCTTCTCCCAGGGCTTCCTGTGGCTGTGGGCCCTGATGGTCATCATCCCGGTCGTCTGGATCGTCATGACCTCGTTCAAGACCACCCGGCAGATCGCCTCAGACCCGCTCGGTCTGCCCGACGGGCTGCACCTGGCGAACTACCTGAACGCCTGGACCAACGGGAACATCGGCAACTACTTCCTGAACACCGTGCAGGTCATGGTCTTCAGCGTCGCCGGCACGATGCTCCTGGGCGCCATGGCGGCCTACGTGCTGGCCCGCTACGAGTTCTTCGGCAACCGCATCATCTACTTCGGCTTCGCCGCGGGCATGATGTTCCCAGTGTTCCTGGCGCTGTTCCCGCTGTTCAAGACCCTCCAGAACGTGGGGCTGCTGAACACCTACCCCGGGCTCGTGATCGTCTACATCGCCTACTCGCTGCCGTTCACGGTCTTCTTCCTGACCGCGTTCTTCCGAACGCTCCCATCGGGTGTCGCCGAGGCGGCGGTCGTGGACGGCGCCGGGCACTACCGGTTGTTCTTCCAGGTCATGCTGCCCATGGCCAAGCCGGGCCTCATCGCCATCACGATCTTCAACATCATCGGCCAGTGGAACCAGTTCCTGCTGCCGCTGGTCCTGTTGAGCCGCAACCCCGAAGACGCCGTGATCTCGCAGGGCCTGGCGAACCTAGCACTGCGCCAGGGCTACGAGGGCGACTCGGGCGCGCTGTTCGCGGGCACCGTGATGGCCATGATCCCGATCTTCCTGGCCTACATCCTCTTCCAGCGCCAGATCCAGGCCGGACTCACCGCGGGGGCCATCAAGTAAGACTGCGGACACGTTGCGAGCGTTGCGCCTGCGCAGCCGGTTATTCAACCGGTTTGTCGAAGGGTGTTTACAAGGGTTCGAATCTGTGGAAATATCGACATGATTCGATCACGCCCTCTCCCTTGGGGCGCTCGAGAAGGAGACGACGATGTCAGCAAGCAAGCGGCTGGGCGCCCTCGCCGCCGCGACGGCCCTCGTGACCGCGGCCCTCGGCCTCGCCGCCCCGGCCCCGGCCGTGGCGGCGCCCGTGTCATTCGACAACGGCCAGACCATCACCGACACCTCCGGCAACCTCATGCACGCGCACGGCGGCGGCATGCTCAAGGTCGGCAGCACCTACTACATGGTCGGCGAGCAGCGCAACGACTACCTGTTCGACCAGGTGAGCATGTACTCCTCCACCGACCTCGTGAACTGGACCTTCGCCAACGACATCCTCAGCGCCGAGTCCGACCCCGAGCTCTCCCCGGCCAACATCGAACGCCCCAAGGTCATCTACAACGCCAGCACCGGCAAGTACGTCCTCTGGGCCCACAAGGAGAACGGCGTCGACTACGGCGACGCCGAAGTCGCCGTGGCCGTCTCCGACACCGTCGCCGGCGACTACGACTACCAGGGCTCCTTCCGTCCCGCCGGATACGACTCCCGCGACATGACCCTCTTCGTCGACACCGACGGCACCGGCTACCTCATCTCCGCCGCCGACGTGAACTACGACCTCAACGTCTACCGGCTCACCCCCGACTACCTCGCCATCGACGAGCTCGTCCACGTCTTCGACGGCTACCACCGTGAAGCCCCGGCCGTCTTCCAGCGCAACGGGGTCTACTTCCTCGTCACCTCCGGCGCCACCGGCTGGAACGCCAACCAGACCCAGTACGCCACCACCACGAACTTCCCCGAGGGCGCCTGGTCGGGCTGGACCAACGCGGGCAACTCCACGACCTTCGGCTCCCAGCCGACCTTCGTCACCACCGTGCAGGGCACCGCCGGCACCAGTTACCTCTACATGGGCGACCGCTGGGGACCGCAATGGGGCGGCAAGCCCATGGACAGCGAGTACGTCTGGCTGCCCATCGCCTTCCCCAGCAACACCTCCATGTCGCTGACCTGGTACTCCACCCTCAACATCGACACCGCCGCGGGCACGATCCAAGGCGTCGTCGGCTCCGAGGACGGCAGCCCGTACGCCACCAAGTTCGTCAACGCCGCCTCCGGCCGCTGCATCGACGTACCCGCCGGCTCCAGCACCAACGGCACCAAGCTCATCCAGTACGACTGCTGGAACGGCGCACCCCAGGCCTTCACCTTCGACCCGGTCTACCCCGGCTCCAAGGTCGGCGCCGTCTCCAACACCGCCACCGGCAAATGCTGGGACGTGCTCGACGAGGCCACCGCCAGCGGCGCCCCCGTCGGCCAGTGGGGCTGCTGGGCCGGAGGGAACCAGCGCTTCTCGCTGCGCACCGCCGCGAACGGCAACTACACGATCGTGGCCCAGCACTCGGGGCTCTGCCTCCAGCCCGCCTCGAACGCCAACGGTGCCGCGCTCGTGCAGAGCACCTGCACCGGTGCCGCCAACCAGCAATGGGACGTGACCGGCCTCTAGGCCCACCCGCCGCACCGCCCCGAACCGAGCGTTCGGGGCCTTGGACAAGGACCGCCGCCAGCGGACTTCGCAGCACTGGCGGCGGTCCTGCTGTGTCCTCGGCCTCAGCCCGACCCCGCCGTTCGCTGATGTACCCCTGACCAGGCATAATCGAGAGGTTGCGCTTCGGTGCGACTCTTCCGGCTCTCGAAGCTGGACATTCAATGCGAGTCAGCCCGGTTTCGGGCTGGCGTTGAGCGAACGAAAGGAATCAGTCTCGTGGCTGATCAACAGCAAGCGGCCGGCAGCCGTGACGGCGCCGCCGGCGGCGGCGACCGCCGCGGCGGCGGACGTGGCGCCGGACGCGGGGGCCGCGACGGCGGTCGCGGTCGCGACCGCGCCGAGAAGTCCCCGCACGTCGAGCGTGTAGTCACCATCAACCGCGTCGCCAAGGTCGTCAAGGGCGGCCGTCGGTTCGCCTTCACCGCCCTCGTGGTGGTCGGCGACGGCAACGGCAACGTCGGTGTCGGCTACGGCAAGGCCAAGGAAGTTCCCGCGGCCATCGCCAAGGGCGTCGAGGAAGCCAAGAAGAACTTCTTCACGGTTCCCCGCATCGGCGGCACCATCCCGCACGAGGTCTTCGGTGAAGACGCGGCCGGCAAGGTGCTCCTGAAGCCCGCTTCCTCGGGTACCGGTGTCATCGCGGGTGGTCCCGTGCGCGCCGTGCTCGAATGCGCCGGCATTCACGACATCCTGTCGAAGTCCCTGGGCTCCTCGAACGCGATCAACATCGTCCACGCGACGGTGGCCGCGCTCAAGGCCCTCGAGTCCCCGGAGGCCGTCGCGGCCCGCCGCGGCATGGCGCTCGAGGACATCGCTCCTCAGGGCCTGCTGCGCGCCCGCGCCGAGGCCGCCGCGGCCGCGAAGGCGTAGGGGAATCGACATGGCACGTTTGAAGATCACCCAGCACAAGTCGGTCATCGGCGAGAAGCCGAAGGCCCGTGCGACCATCCAGACGCTCGGCCTTCGCAAGATCGGCCAGACCGTCTTCAAAGAGGACCTCCCGCAGTACCGCGGCATGGTCCACCGTGTCCGCCACCTGGTCGACGTCGAGGAGGTTGAGTAGTCATGGCTATTCGCATTCATGACCTGCAGCCGGCCCCCGGCGCCAAGAAGGCCAAGACCCGTGTGGGTCGCGGTGAAGGCTCCAAGGGCAAGACCGCCGGCCGCGGTACCAAGGGCACCAAGGCCCGCAAGACCGTGCCGGCCGGGTTCGAGGGCGGGCAGATGCCGCTCCAGATCCGTCTGCCGAAGCTCAAGGGCTTCAAGCCGCACAACAAGCTCGTCTACACCGTGGTCAACCTCGACCGCCTCGCGGAGCTCTTCCCCGAGGGCGGCCAGGTCGGCCCCGAGCAGCTGATCGAGGTGGGCGTCCTCAACAAGAAGGAGCTCATCAAGGTCCTCGGCTCCGGCGAGCTCGAAGGCGTCAAGCTGGACGTGAAGGCCCACGCCTTCTCCTCCTCCGCCTTCACCAAGATCACCGCCGCCGGTGGCACGGCCACCGTGGTGGACAAGAAGACCGGCGAGGCCCTGGGCGAGTAATCGCACCGGGTAACCACGGCAGAGCTTGTGCGACACAAGCGAACCGAGGTAGCCGAACACATGATCTGCGAAACGGGTCGGAGGGAACTCCGGCCCGTTTCGTCGTAATGAATGCCGAATACTCTGCGTCCGAATGCGCCTGCTAGGCTCCCTTGGCGAGGACCACCGTCTTCCTCGGGCGTGTGTCGCTCTCGCTACGAACTACACACGCCCACTGGTTACGAAAGGTGTTGCCCCGCAACACCATGGGCCCCGCCAGGGGGTCTTGTTCAGGAGGAACCGCATTGCTCTCCGCCTTCATCAGCGCGTTTCGGACCCCCGATCTGCGCAAGAAGATCCTGTTCACCTTGATGATCATCGGACTGTATCGTCTTGGTGCGCAGATGCCGAGTCCCGGCGTGGACTACACGGCGGTGCAGACCTGTCTGAACCAGCAGCCCACCGATGAGGCCGGGGTCTTCGGACTCCTGAACCTGTTCACCGGTGGAGCGCTCCTCCAGCTCTCGGTCTTCGCGCTCGGCGTCATGCCGTACATCACCGCGTCGATCATCATGCAGCTGTTGACCGTGGTGATCCCGAGGCTCGAGCAGCTCCGCAAGGAGGGCCAGCCGGGCCAGGTCAAGATCACCCAGTACACGCGCTACCTGACGCTGGGCCTCGCCCTGCTCCAGGCCTCCGGCTACATCGCGTTGGCGCGTTCGGGCATCCTGTTCCAGGCCGAGTGCCCGGACCCGATCCTCCCGGACCTCTCCACCACCGACGCCAACATCCCCTTCTGGATGACGATCATCGTCGTCGTGGCCGTCATGGTCGCGGGCACCGCGATCATCATGTGGTTCGGCGAGCAGATCACCGAGCGCGGCGTCGGCAACGGCATGAGCCTCCTGATCTTCGCCTCGATCGCCGCGCAGATGCCGAGCCAGTTCTGGGCACTGCAGGAGTCCGAGGGCTGGTTCATGTTCAGCGTGATCGTGGGCCTGTGCGTCGCGATCATGGTGGCGGTCATCTTCATCGAGCAGTCGCAGCGCCGCATCCCGGTGCAGTACGCCAAGAAGATGGTCGGCCGCCGGATGTACGGCGGCACCTCGACCTACATCCCGCTCAAGGTCAACCAGGCCGGCGTCGTGCCCGTCATCTTCGGCTCCTCGCTCCTGTACATCCCGACGCTGTTCCGCCAGCTCAACCAGAACAGCGACTCCCAGTGGGTGCAGTTCATCGACCGGTACCTGCTCAACCAGGGCTCGTGGGTGTACATCACGCTGTACGCGTTCCTCATCATCTTCTTCACGTACTTCTACGTCTCGATCACCTTCAAGGTCGACGACGTCGCCGAGAACATGAAGAAGGCCGGCGGATTCATCCCCGGCGTGCGTCCGGGCAACCCGACCGCGACCTATTTGCAGCGAGTCCTGTCACGCCTGACCTTCCCGGGCTCGCTTTACCTGGCCGCGATCGCTATCCTTCCCAATCTGGCCATCATCGCGTTCGGTAACCAGCAGCTGTTCGCACAGTTCGCGTTCGGCGGTACTTCGGTGCTGATCATGGTGGGCGTCGGCCTGGAGTCGGTCAAGCAGATCGAGTCCCAGCTGATGCAGCGCCACTACGAGGGCTTCCTGCGCTGACGCAGGCCTGACCTCAGCGCCAGAGCGCGGCTTTCCAGCCGCGCTACTGGCATGTCGACGACACGGGAGGAAGACTTTTGCGACTGGTACTGGTAGGCCCGCCCGGGGCCGGCAAGGGCACCCAGGCTGAGATCATCGCCGAGCGGCTCGGCATCCCCAAGATCTCGACCGGCGACATCTTCCGCGCCAACGTCTCCGGCGGCACGCCGCTGGGGCTCAAGGCCAAGGAGTACATGGACGCCGGGGAACTCGTGCCCGACGAGGTCACCAATGACATGGTGGCCGACCGGCTGGCCCAGGACGACGCCAAGGACGGCTTCCTCCTCGACGGCTACCCGCGCAACACGGAGCAGGCGAAGGTCCTCGACCGGATCCTCGACGAGGCCGGCGTCACCCTCGACGTGGCCCTGGAGCTGACCGCGAGCGACGACGAGGTGGTCCGCCGCCTCTCGGGCCGCCGCGTCTCCAAGTCGACCGGGAAGATCTACCACCTGGAGTTCGACCCGCCCGCGGATCCCGACTCCGAGGACCTCTTCCAGCGTTCGGACGACAAGCCCGAGACTGTCAAGCACCGCCTCGAGGTCTACGCCGAGCAGACCGCGCCGCTCGTGGGCTTCTACGAGCAGCAGGGCAAGCTCACGCGGATCGACGCCCTCGGCGAGGTCGCCGAGGTCACCGAGCGCGCCCTGAACGCCATCGGCGCCGCGAAGTAACCCCGTCGTGTTCCGTCGTCGCCAGAACATCCAGTACAAGACGCCCGAGCAGTTCCTCAAAATGAGGACCGCCGGTCTCGTCGTGGCCGAGGTCCATCAGGCCATGCGCGAGTCCGCGGGGCCGGGCGTGACGACGGCGGAACTCGACCGCATCGCCGAGCAGGTCATCCGCGACTGCGGTGCGGTGCCCTCCTTCAAGGGCTACGACATCGGCAACGGGCCCTACCCCGGCTCGATCTGCTCCTCGGTGAACGAGCAGGTCGTCCACGCGATCCCCTCGCAGGACGTGGTCCTCAAGGAAGGGGACCTCCTCTCGGTCGACGTCGGCGCGATCGTCGACGGCTGGCACGGGGACGCCGCGATCACCCTCGAGATCGGCCAGGTCGCCCCGGAGCTGACGGCCCTGCGGGAGGCCTGCGAGGCCGCCATGTGGGCCGGCATCAAGGCCGCGGCCACCGCGAAGCGCCTCGGCGGGATCTCCCACGCCGTCGAGCACTCGGTGGAGCACTCGGGCGAGTACGGCATCGTGACGGGCTTCGGCGGGCACGGCATCGGCACCGAGATGCACCAGGACCCGCACATCCTCAACTACGGGCGCCCGAACGAGGGCCCGAAGCTGCGCCCGGGCATGGCCCTGGCGATCGAGCCGATGATCACCCTCGGCTCGGAGGAGACCGCCGAACTGGCGGACGGCTGGACGATCGTGACCGACGACGGCTCCATCGCGGCCCACGTCGAGCACACCATCGCGCTCTGCGAGGACGGCGTCTGGGTCCTCACGGCCCCTGACGGCGGCGTCGAACAGCTGGGCGACGCGGTCGCGAGCGCGGCTCGCGCCGAATAGGACTCCGATGCCATAATTGGCCTCGTGACCGAAGACCACGGCAAGCTGCGGATCTCCCATGCCGACCGCGACAAGGCGATCGCGCAGTTGCAGGCCGCCCTCGACGAAGGCCGCATCGACCTCGCGGAGTTCGATGAGCGCGCCAAGACGGCCTACGAGGCCAAGACGAACGCCGAACTCGACCTCATCTTCGACGACCTCCCCGGCGGCCGCCCGAAAGAGGCCGAGGTCGTGCCCGCAGCGCCCGCCGAAGCCCCCGCTCAGAGCCCCCACGGGCACCCGCACGGCGGCCCGCCCTGGCTGCACCGGTTCCCCGCCCTGCGCGGCCTGGTCACCGTGGGCGCCATTACCACCGGCATCTGGGTCGCCACCTGGATCGGCACCGGGGAGCCCACCTACTTCTGGCCGATCTGGCCCATCCTGGGCCTCGGCATCGCCACGGTCATGCAGTTGGTGAACGGCGGGTGGGACGGTCACGGCCACGAGGACGAGGACCGGAATGAGCGCCGCGATCGCCACTGACCCGAACCCCCATCCCTTCCCCAAGGAGCCCAACGAATGTCCTCCCTCGAACGTTTCGGCGACGACCGCGAGATGCGGATCGGCAGTCCCGAGCGCACGGCCCTGACCGAGATCCTGCGATCCTCGGTGGACCAGGACTACATCGACCTCGACGAGTACGAGAAGCGCGTGGACATCCTCATGGCGGCGAAGACTTGGGCGGACGCCGAGCCGATCCTCCAGGACCTGCCGGCGTATCAGCGGGTGCTCAAGGCCCAGGAGGACGCGTTCGTGCCCGAGAAGCTCCGCACCCCGGAGTGGATCAAGTGGCTCTGGGTGGGCAGCTCGATCCCCGTCGGCATCGTCACGGGGGTCTGGGGGTTCGTGTACTGGCTGTCGGGCAGCCACCAGTACTTCTGGCCGGTCTGGGTCGTCATCCCGCTGGGCGTGGTGGCGACGGCACTGACCATCGCCGAGCGGTTGATCCTTCGCCCGGCCGAGGCGCGCAAGCGTCAGGAACGCCTGCGCCGCAAGCGGAACCAGCGCTGACCCTGGACAAGCGAAAAGCCTCGCGGCAGTGCCGCGAGGCTTTTTCCTTGGGGTGATCGACGGGGCTCGAACCCGCGACCTCCTCGACCACAACGAGGCGTTCTACCAACTGAACTACGACCACCAAGACCGATCTCGCAGGGAAAACCTGGGATCGGCGACAATCATAGCCAAGCTTCCGGGGTTCCTGTCAACGGGGTTCGGTGTCGACCGTCTCAGTCTCCGGTGCTCCCGGCGATGCTCGCCGCGGCGGCCTTGGCCTCGTCACTGGAGGGCCCGGGCAGCGGCACGAACAGGGTGCGCCGGTAGTACTCGAGTTCCTGCACGCTCTCCAGGATGTCGGCGAGGGCGCGGTGGGCGAGGCCCTTGGGCGGCTGGTTGTAGTAGACGCGCGGGTACCAGCGCCGCGCCAGCTCCTTGATGGAGGAGACGTCGATCATCCGGTAGTGCAGGTGCTCGTCGAGGCGCGGCATGTACTTCGTGATGAAGGTGCGGTCCGTGGCGATCGAGTTGCCGCACAACGGGGCCGTGCGCGCTTCGGGCACGTGCTGCTTGACGTACTCCAGTACCGCGTCCTCGGCCTGCTGCAGGGAGACCTGCGAGGCCCGCACCTCGTCGGTGAGCCCGGACTTGGCGTGCATGTCGGCGACGAACGCCCCCATGTCGGCGAGGTGTGCCGGGTCGCAGGCGATCACGATGTCGAGTCCGGCGTCCAAGGGGGTGAGATCCGGTTCCGTGACCAGTACGGCGATCTCGATGAGGGCTTCGGTCTCCGGGTCGAGGCCGGTCATTTCGCAGTCGACCCACACTAGGCGTTCTTCAGTCACCGGCCCAACTCTACGCGCAAGCGACACACCAGGTGATCTACGCGGCACGCTGCCGGAAGCGCCCCACGGGTGCCTCTGGAGGGCGCAGACTGAGAAGAACGAGAGGTGTTCGGAATCGGACATCAACGCCTGAGAAAGGTGTTGCTTGTCACCGCTACAGTCCGCTATGGTGCGGGTATCAGAGCGTCGCCGCCTTTGCGGCCCGGATCGCAGTGATTAGGGCCGCAAAAAGATGATCTCTCAACTTTTTCAAGGTAGGGCGCGTGTTCCCCTAGAGATTGAAGGTTTGCGATGAAGCAGACCGGAGACGATCCCGTGACCAGGGCTCGGGTCATCAGGCCTCTGCCGAGGTGAGGTGATCCCCGTCTCAGAGGCATCATGAGGCCGAAGTGCCCCCGTCTCTGAAATGGGAGCCGTGAACCGAGCTTAGCCGATGAAAACGGGTACTCGAAACGGTGTGAAGGCCCTAGGGCCACCGATTCGCATCGATTTCGTAACCGTGGCGCATCGAACACCGGGGCACGGAATTCCACGCAACGAAGCGGTCGTTGTAACTGGTACACCGTTCACGCGGTGTCGGGGGACGAGGAAGCTGGAGGAGACCTTGAGCGTGGAGCAAACGACAACACCCACCCTCACCACCGAAGAGGTCGCTGAGGAACGAGACCTTGTGGGTGTTTACCTGCATGAGATCTCGAAGACGCCGCTGCTTGACGCCGCCGCCGAGGTCGACTTGGCGAAGGCTATCGAAGCGAGTCTGTTCGCGAAGCACCTGCTCGGCGAGGGGGAGACCTTCGGCGACGCCACCGAAAAGGACCTGAAGCGCCTGGTCGAAGACGGTGCGAAGGCGAAGGAGCAGTTCATCAAGGCGAACCTGCGGCTGGTCGTCTCGATCGCCCGCCGGTACGTCCGTTCCGGGATGCCGATGCTCGACCTGATCCAGGAGGGCAACACGGGCCTGGTCCGCGCCGTCGAGAAATTCGACTACCAGCGCGGCTTCAAGTTCTCGACCTACGCCACGTGGTGGATCCGTCAGGCCATCAGCCGGGCGATCGCCCAGCAGGAGCGCACCGTGCGCCTGCCGGTGCACCTGGTCGAGGACGTCAACCGGATGCGCAACGTGACCCGCCAGCTCACCCGTGAGCTCGGCGGCGACCCCGAACCCGACCAGGTCGCCAAGGCGCTCGGCGTCACGGTCGAGCGGGTCAACGAGCTCATCCGCTGGAGCCAGGACACCGTCTCGCTGGACACGCCGATCGGCGACGACGGCGACACCAATCTCGGCGACCTCGTCGCCGACTCCGACGAGCCCAGCCCGGAGGACGTCGTCCTCGCCGGGATGGAACGCCAACGCATCGAGATGATGCTCAACCACCTCGACGAGCGCTCGGCGGGGATCGTCAAGGCCCGCTACGGGCTCGAGGACGGCCGCGAGCACTCGCTCACGGAGGTCGCGCACCGGTTCCACCTGTCGCGCGAGCGCATCCGCCAACTCGAGATCCAGGCGCTGGCCCGACTCAAGGAACTGGCCAACGACCAGGTCATGGCTGAAGCAGCTTGACTGCGGAAGCGTTAAGGACATAACGCGAGAGGGCCGGGGCGAATGCCCCGGCCCTCTCGTCGTGCTCTCGTCTTCCGGACGTGTCAGACCCGGCGGTAGCCGTCGATCGACATGCCCATGTCGAGATCGGAGATCTTCACGACGTCGCCCGGCTTGGGGGCGTGGATGACCTGGCCGTCGCCGATGTACATGGCCATGTGGCCCAGGCCGTTGTAGAAGACCAGGTCGCCCGGCTTCAGGTCGCCCCGGTCGATGGCGCTGGTCTCGTCCCAGATCGCGTTCGTGTAGTGCGTCAGGGAGATGCCGGAGACGGCGTAGGCGCCCTGGACGAGGCCCGAGCAGTCCCAGGTGTCGGGGCCGGCGGACCCGTAGACGTAGGACTCGCCGAGCTGGTCGCGGGCGAACTCGACCGCGGCGGTCGCGGCGTCGGCGCTGTAGGCCGCCGTGGAGTCGGAGTCGGAGGACGACGAGTCGCTGGAAGCGGCGGACTCCGCTGCGGCCTCGGCTTCGGCTTCAGCCTCGGCGGCGGCTGCCGCTTCGGCTGCCGCGGCTTCGTCCGCGGCCTTCTCGGCCTCGTCGATCTCGGTGTCGAGGGCCTTGATCTGCCGCTGCGCGGTCGCGATGTCGGCCGTGAGGCCTTCGGCGGTCTCGGCGGCGGCCTCGGCCTCGTCGTACTTGTCGGACTGCTCCTGCGCGTAGGCGACCAGGGTGGTGACCTTGGCGTCGAGGTCGTCCTCGGCGGATTCGACCGCGGCGGTGACGATGCTGAGCTGCGCGTTGGAGGTCCCGTAGTCCGCGGTGGCGGCGTCGACGACGGCCCGGGCTTCGCCGAGCCGGACCCGCAGGTCCTGGAGGTCGGCGGCGGCGTCGTCGCGCTGGGTCTCGAGATCGGCCAAGTGGGCTTCGATCTCGGAGGCGGATGCGGAGGTGTAGTCGATGTCGGCCGCGTCGGCGTGGGTGCCGGCGAAGGCGGTCACGATCGCGACGGTGGCGAGGGTGACTCCCGTGTAGGCGGCGACGCGGCGAATGATGGCACTGGTTCGCGAACGATAATCGGTGTCGGAGCAGGCTTGAGCCACGGGTGGCCTTTCTTCCTCGTCCGCCTACCGGGTTAGCTGTCGGGTTCGGGCAGGGAAGCGCGCCCTACCCGCTGCGGCTGCGCTGCAGCGGGATTCACCCCGTGCGCCACGTGTTGCACTGGAGGGACGCGGCGCGGCTGGGTCCCCGGCCCGCGCATCGGTGTCTCACCCGGAACCGGGAGGAACGGGCGTCATGCGAGCGCGGCTCGGCGGTCCGGACGGGTGGGTCTCTGGGGGAGCCCTGAGGACCCGACCGGAACAGGCGCCGACGCTAACGCAAGGTGACCCGAATCGCCAAGTCCTCTGTGAGTCGCTCCATAGTCCAGTAACGGACAGTGAGGACGCGATGGGAGACAGGGCCACTATCCAGCGGATTTATTGTCCGAACGGCCGACCCGCCGGTGGTCCGGGTGGTGGCGGCGGGTGCGGGGCGGCGAGGAGGGCTCGGATTCGCCATCGCCCCCGGCTTCGAAGGTGCCCGGCGGGTACGACACCGCCCCGCGGTCAGAAGCTGCGGAGAGACTGCGGGGGCGGCGGGGACTGGATCGCGGTCGCGTCCGTGACCGGGGGAGCGCCGCCGATGTACTCCTTCAGCTCGGTGCCCTCCAGCACCCGGCACGGGAAGGCCGCGCCCGCGCAGCGGCGCCGCAGGTCGGCCACCGGAAGCTCGACATCGGCCGCCACCGCGACCACGTTCCCGAAACGGCGGCCCCGCAGGACCGCGGGCTCGGCCATGACCGCCACGTGCGGCCACACCGCGCCCATCGCCGCGAGCGCCGGTTTCAGGAACTTCATCTGGCCGCCGTCGCACAGGTTCACCGCGTAGTGCCCGCCCGGGCGCAGCACCCGCCGCGCCTCCCGCAGGAACTCGGTGCTCGTGACGTGCGCGGGCACGCGGGCGCCCTCGTACACATCCGTGATGATGAGCTCATAGCTCGCCTCCGGCGCGGACGCGACCGCCTCGCGCGCGTCCGTGTGCCGGATCTTCACCTTCACGCCGCGCGGCAGCGGGGCCTCGGCCCGCACCAGGGCGACGAGTTCCTGGTTCGTCTCCACCGCCTGCTGGTACGAGCCCGGACGCGTCGCGGCCGTGTACCGGGCCATCGCCAGGCCGCCCGCGCCGAGGTGCAGCACCCGGAGCGGCTGCTTGGGGGCGGCCATCGAGTCGACGAGATAGGCGATCCGCTGCATGTACTCGGCATCCAGATAGGACGGATCGTCGAGATCGACGGTGGCTTGGACCACGCCGTCGGCGACGAGGTGCAGCAGGTTCGGGCGGCCCGGATCGCGGTCGATGCGCAGGTTCGGACGTTCGGTCGGGGATTCGGGCGGGTTCGGGCTCACGGACCCATTGTGCCCGAGGGCGGCTGCGCGGCCTGGGTCCTGGCCGAGGCCGCGACGTGGGCGATGCGCCGCAGTGCCGCGAACATCGTCTCGCCGAGCACCGTCGCCACCACCGCCTGCTCCACGTTCACGCCCTCGATCCTGGTCGCCTCCGCGATCGCCTCCATGTCCGCCGAGGCCAGCGCCGCCGCCGCGTCCGCGTAGTGGCTCAGCACCTCCTGCGGGTCCGGGTTCCCCAAGCGGTAGAACGCGGTGAGCGCCGTGACCAGTGCGTCCCGGTAG
This sequence comes from Glycomyces rhizosphaerae, assembly GCF_042647865.1. Classification (NCBI taxonomy): domain Bacteria; kingdom Bacillati; phylum Actinomycetota; class Actinomycetes; order Glycomycetales; family Glycomycetaceae; genus Glycomyces; species Glycomyces rhizosphaerae. The sequence goes on along the minus strand of NZ_JBHRWO010000006.1, from coordinate 44,561 downwards.
TTCGGCGGCGCCACCTCGGCCCAGCCGTACTCGGTCAGCAGCTGGTCCACCGTGCGCTCGGCGGCCTCGGTCGTGCCCTCGCTCGCGAGCGAGAACTTCGGGTCCCGATGCGTGGCGGCGAGGGTCGCACCCAGTGCCTGGAACACCGAATCCGGGTGGCGCCCAAGCACAGTGAGCACCTCGCCGATCTGCGCCACCGACAGGCCCGCCGTCTCCGACAGGGCGCGGATGAGCGTCAGGCGGTGCACGTGGGCCGGACCGTACTCGACGGTGTTGCCCTCACCGTGCTCGCCGGCCTGCAGCAGATGCTCCCGCAGGTAGTACTTGATGGTGGCGGCCGGAACGCCCGTCCGCTCCGACAGCTCCCCGATGCGCATACGAGGGAGTCTATGACGGAATGCGCGCCCGCGTTACCGTTGAGCCACGGCAGGAACCCCCGCCTCCACCCATCACCGCATCCGGAAAGGCGTTGGTCAATGTCCGACCTTCGTACGGCCCTCCTCGAAGAGCTGCGCGAGATCGCCGCACTTCCCGTCCCCGCCTTCGACCCGGACCTCGCCGACGACTTCGCCGCCACCGGCCGCCGCCTGCCGTACGAGACCCAGTACTTCGCCCGCCGCCGCCACCTCGCCGCGCTCGCGCTCGTGGGGGAGGCCGGTGCGCTCTCCTCGCTCCTCAAGGACGTCTGCCAGGAACGCTCCTGGGCCCTCCCCGCCCACTGGGAGGCCGAGTCGGACCCGCGCACCTGCGTCGACCTCTTCGCCTGCGAGACCGCCCAGACCCTCGCCGAGATCCTGCGCCTGCGCGAGGACATCGAAGGCGCCGAGCAGATCGAGGCCGAGATCCGCCAGCGCGTCCTCGACCCGTTCTTCGAGGCCGACTTCCCCTTCTGGTGGGAGGAGCGCCACTCCAACTGGACCGCCGTGTGCGCCGGCGCCGCGGGCATGGCCGCCCTCGCCCTCGACTACGACACCGACGTGATCCGCGGCCGCGTCCTCCCCGCCCTCTCGGGCTACATCTTCTCCTTCGGCCCTGACGGCGGCTGCGTCGAAGGCGTCGACTACTGGGTCTACGGCTTCGGCTACTTCACGTACTTCGCCGAGGCCTGGAGGGACGCCACCGGCGAGGACCTCCTCGCCGGCAACGAGGCCATCGCCTCGTTCCCCGCCCGAGCCCAGCTCTACCCGAACTCGTTCGCGACCTTCGGCGACACCGGGGCCGACACGCTCCTCCCGGCGGGCCTGTTCAGCCGCCTCCACGACCGGCTCGGCGTCCCGCTGCCGGCCGCGACCCGCGTCCAGACCTTCGCCGAGGACGCCTGCGCCCGCTGGGCCCCACTCACCCGCACCCTCGACTGGGGACGGCCCTTCGAGACCGAGGTCGAACCCGGCCGGTCGCTCCTGGCCGACGTCGGCTGGTTCGTCGAACGCCGCCAGATCGGCCGCCGCATGTGGGCGCTGGCGGTCAAGGGCGGCTTCAACGACGAGCCCCACAACCACCTCGACCTCGGCTCGTTCCTCATCGCCGTGGACGGCGAGCAGCTCCTGTGCGATCCCGGTGCGGGCGAGTACACCGCCGCCTATTTCGGCCCGGAACGCTACGAGCAGGTCCACCCCTCGGCCGCCTGGCACTCGGTGCCGACGGTCGAAGGCGCCGGGCAGCAGCTCGGGGAGGACTCCCGCGCCGAGCTCGTGGGCACGGTGGACGGCGTGGACGTGTACGTCGACGCGTACGGCGACGGCGCGCTCATCCGCAAGCTCGCCTGGACGGGTGAGTCGATCTCGTTGGAGGACTACGGCCCCGAGATCACCGAGTCGTTCGTCAGCCGCATCCGGCCCGAACTCGAGGGCACCACGGCGGTGTGGGCCGGGGAGCGCGGCACCCTCGTGCTCCACGGGATCAACCCTGAGGACGCCGTGGTCGACTCGGTCGACGCGTTGGACCACCGCGGCGCCCCCGACCGGCTATGGGCGCTCCGCTTCGGTCTCCGCTCCGGTGCCGAATCGAGCGGTCTCCGCTTCGAGCTGCTCTAGGAGCCCGTCGGCCTTGAGGCGCTGGCGCGCGGCGGCGATCGCCTCGCTGGTGTGCTCGAACAGGCGCCCCTGCTGCCACAGCGGTTCCAGGATGCCCAGGGCCGCCAGCGGTTTCGCGTGCACTGGTTCGAGGCCGGAGAGGTAGACGGCTATGCCGCGGTGCTCGAGGCGCTTGATCGCGTCGGCGAGCACCGTAGCCCCCGACGCGTCCATCGTGGATACGCGGCTCATCCTGAGCACGACCACCCGCACGTCGGCCACGTCCAGCAGCTGCAGCAGGAACCGGTGCGCGGCGGCGAAGAACAGCGGCCCTTCGAGCCGGTAGGCCACGATGTGCTCGTGCAGCAGCGCGGCCTCCTCGTCGTGGTGGTCGGCCGGCTCGATCGGCTCCTCCTCGACCGAGACGGACCTGGAGATCCGCCCGAGCGCCAGCAGCCCGGCGAGCGCGATGCCCACCGCCACGGCCCACACCAGGTTGAGCGTCACGGTCGCGGCCAGCGTCAGCCACATGACGGCCGCGTCGGCGCGCGTCGAACGCGCCAGCGCCAGCATCGAGCCGACCTCGATCATGCGGATCGAGGTCGCGATGAGCACGCCAGCGAGCGCCGCGAGCGGCACGTGGGACACCAGCGGCGCGAGCGCGAGCATCATGAGCGCCAACACGATCGCGTGCGTCAGCGACGCGAGCCGCCCGGCGGCCCCCGACCGCACGTTCACCGCGGTGCGCGCCAGCGCGCCCGAGGACGGCATCCCGCCGAAGAACGGCGTCACCAGGTTCGCCACACCCTGCCCGAACAGCTCCCGGTCCGGGTTGTGGTGCTGATCGACCGTGATGTTGTCCGCGACCGTGGCCGACAGGAGCGACTCCAGAGCGCACAGGGCGCAGATCGCGACGGCCGCGGCGACGAGCTCGGGCATCTCGGCGAAGTCGAGGAACCCGGCCTCAGGGGCCGGGATGGTGCGAGGCAGCGTACCGATGACCGACACTTCCGCACTGGCCCACCAGGTCACGGCGGTCGCGGCGATGACCGCGAGCAGCGGCGTGGGGATCTGGGAGTGCAGGCGCGAGCCCAGCAGGATCGCGGCGGCCACGCCGAAGGCGACGGCGAGCGGCGCCCAGTTCGGGTCGGCCGCGAAGTCGCTGAGCGATTCCCATGCGCCGCTGAGCAGGTGGGCGTTCTGCGCGGGCAGGCCCAGCGCGGGAGGCAGCTGCTGGATCGCGATGACGATCGCGACCCCGGCCGTGAAGCCCTCGACCACGGGCACCGGCACGTAGCGGGCGTAGCGGCCCGCGCCGGTGAGCGCGAGGACGACGAGCATGAGCCCGGCCATGATGCCGACGAGCATCACCCCGGCGTGGCTGTGGGTGGCCGCGAGCGGCACCAGGACCACGGCCATGGTCCCGGTGGGGCCGGAGACCTGGAGGTTCGAGCCGCCGAGGAGCGCGGCCAGGGCCCCGGCGATGATCGAGGTGATGAGCCCGGCGAAGGCGCCGAGGCCCGAGGCGATCCCGAAGCCGAGCGCCAGCGGCAGCGCGACGACGGCGACGGTGAGGCCGGCGAGGAGGTCGGTGTGCCAGTGGCGGCCGAGGTGGAGGTAGTCGGACCGTTCGGGGAACAGCTGTCGGAAGCGGCGGCGTTTCGTGGCAGTTGTCTCTCGTATTGCGGTCATGAGCCGATTGTCCCGGATCGGTTGATATGCAATGACTTTCAGCGCGCCCCGGGCGCGTCGCGGTCCAGGGGGCGCGGGCCGCACCCGCCGCGGCGCGACACGTTCGGGTGACATGGGCGCTGGGAGGCCCGCTTCTTGTCGGACCTGCGAGGGACGCTGGGCAGTATCTTCCCCTCTCGTGGTGGGTGGGGGTTTGTGGACGGCCTATCGCGCCGAACCGCCGAACGCGCTCCGCGCTGCCATTCGGCGCCTTCGCTTCCTGCCGTAGGATCGCCACCGTGCATGAGAAGGGTCTGGAAGCGGCGATCCGCATCGGCGGCGCGGTGGTCGTCACCGCCGCGGCCGTGCTCGCCGCCGTCCTCGAATCCTTCCTGGTGCCCTTCTACATCGGCGGGATCGCGGTCCCCCTCGCCGGGGCGATCGCGTTCGTCGCGAACTGGCGCCTCGCGGCGCTGGCCGTGTACTGGACCGGCGGACGCTGGTCCGTCGTGCTCACCTCGGCCGCCTGGTTCGCCGTGGTCGTCATCGCCACCATGCCGACCTCGGCTGGTTCGCTGGTGGTCACCAGTGGTTTCAACGGCTACGCGCTGCTCCTGGCGGGGACCGCCGGAATCGCCCTCGCGCTGTGGCAGTATTTTCGACCCAAGCCGAGCGCCAAGCCTCGGACCGTCGCCGACCCCCGGGTCGCGGCGCAGGCCACCCCCACCGCTACGAAGGAGTCCCGACAGTGACCCTCCTCAGCCGCCTCCTGATGCCGCACTGGCCCTCGATCTACGGCTTCGCCCTGGGCTTGATCGCCGCCAACCTGGCCGGCCGGATCGCCTCCAACAAGTGGGGCGAGGGCACCGCGGTCGGCGACCTCATCGGCGTCTACACCTTCGGCGCGATGGCCGCCGTCGCCGTCGCCGCCGGCATCTGGTGGGGCACGCGCCGCGACCGCAAGGAGATCACGGGCGAACTGCTCTCGATCTTCGTGGCGACGACCCTGTTCACCGTCCTGGTGAACCCGCTCATCGCGCGCGTCGACTACCCCTCGCTCGACGGGGTCTTCTCGCAGACCCTCATCTACTTCGCGCTGCTGGCGCTCTCGGGCTGGGTCGGCTTCCTCATCGTTATGGCCCTCGGCGTGGACGTGTACGGACGCCAGCTCAAGGCCACCCGGATCGCCTTCGAGCGCAAGGCGAACCCCAAGGCCGCTTAGCTGGCCGGGCCCCGATAGCGGTAGCGGTACCGCTCGGCGTAGCCGAGCCGCCCGTACATCGCGATCGCGGCCTCGTTGTCGGTCTCGACCTGGAGCGCGGCCCGCCGCGCTCCAGTCTCGTATCCCCACGCCTCGAGCGCGTGCAGGATCTCGGTCCCGAGCCCCTGGCGCCGGAACGCCGGCAGCGTCCCGATATTGGTGATCGCCACGGTGTCGCCCGCGATCGCGCCGCGCCCGCGTGCCGCCAATGACCCGTCCCGCCGGATCTCGGCGTAACCGCGGTCGGGCCCCGATCCGAAGATCCGCGCCGCGACCTCGGGCCTGCCGCGCCCGACCTGCTCCAGCAGCGCCGCGCTCGGCTCGTGCACGATCCGCGCCTCGCCCTTGTACTCGACCGGTTCGAGCGCCTTCGTCATCACGGCGGTCTCCGCCTCGGCCTCCCAGCCGCGGGCCGCCAGCTCCTCGTCGAGCCGTTTCGCCACGCCTCCCGCCAGCGACACGAGCGGCCGCGCCCCGCGCTCCCCGTACCAGGCCGTGACCGCTGCGATCGCCGCGTCGGTCCCGCCCGGCGGGGCGGTCAGCGCGAGCACCGAGTTCGCGCGGCGCGAGAAACCTTCGGCGTACCGTAGAAGCCATCCCCCCAGTTCGGCGGACTCGATTGCGGGCCAGGTGGCCGCGAGGAGCCGTTCGAGTTCGAGGATCTCGGAGAACGGGGTCGGTTTGGGAGGGATCGGCCTGGCCGCGACGACCGCGGCCGCCTCGATGGTGACGACCGCCCCCGAAGCGGGCAGTACGCGCCACTGCGCCACACCGATCTCGATAAGCTCGCCCGTGATGTCCGTGAACCGGCGACCCGGTTCGGGGTCGTCCAACCTGATCCGAACCGCGACGCGACGGCCGACATGTTCCGGTCCCAGCATCTGGCGCACCCCCTGCCTTCGGGTCTATACATGGAAATAGGCTTTAGGCTCATCTCAGCGCAGTCCGCCCGACTGCGCGCTGTAGGAAGGACGACTCGTGACTTACGTAATCGCCGAGCCGTGCGTGGATCTTCTCGACAAGGCCTGCATTGAAGAATGCCCTGTCGACTGCATCTACGAAGGCAACCGGAAGCTCTACATCCACCCCGACGAGTGCGTCGACTGCGGTGCATGTGAACCGGTGTGCCCGGTCGAGGCGATCTTCTACGAGGACGACGTCCCCGAAGAGTGGGCCGCCTACACCAAGGCCGACGTCGACTTCTTCGACGACCTCGGCAGCCCCGGCGGGGCCTCCAAGGTCGGCAAGATCGACAGCGACGTCCCGTTCGTGGTCGCACTGCCCGCGAAAGCGGAGTAGCCGCGATGGCGCTGCGCCGTCTTCACAGCGCCTCTCCGGCCCGGCGGCTGCCGCGCTTCCCGTGGGACCGCATGGTCCCGTTCAAGGAACGCGCGGCGGCCCACCCAGGCGGGATCGTCGACCTCACCGTAGGCGCGCCCGTGGACGAGGTGCCCGAGTCGATCCGGCAGGCCCTCATCGAGGCGTCAGGCAGGCCCGGTTACCCGACGGTGGCCGGTCCGGCGGCACTGCGCGAGGCGATGCAGTCGTGGCTGCACCGCCACACCGGTGTGGCCGAGGACGTCGCGGTCCTGCCCACGGTGGGCTCCAAGGAACTGGTCGCGAACCTGCCGTTCCAGCTCGGCATCGGCCCCGGCGAGTCCGTGGCCTATCCCGAGATCGCCTACCCGACGTACGAGATCGGCGCGATCCTCGCCAAGGCCGAGGCGCTGCCGGTGGCCGACCCGCGCGACGCCGCCGGGTCCCGCCTGCGGCTGGCCTGGATCAACTACCCGACCAACCCGACCGGCGAGGTCGCCTCGGTCGAGTACCTGCGCGACCTGGTCCGCTGGGCCCGCGACAGCGGCGTGGCGCTCGCCAGCGACGAGTGCTATCTGACGCTCGGCTGGGACGAGGACCATCCGCCGGTCTCGATCCTCGACCCGCGCGTCAACGACGGCGACCTCACGGGTCTCCTTGCGGCGCACTCGCTTTCGAAGCGCTCGAACCTGGCCGGATACCGCTCGGCGTTCCTCGCGGGGGATCCTGAGCTGATCGCCGACCTGCTGGAGATCCGCCGCCACTCGGGCTTCATGGTCCCGCTGGCGGTCCAGCAGGCCACGATCGCGGCCCTGCACGACGAGTCGCACGCGATCGAGCAGCGCGCCCGCTACGAGCACCGCCGCGGCGTGCTCCGCCAGGCGGTCGAGGCCGCCGGGTTCCGCATCGACCACTCGACCGCGGGCCTGTACCTGTGGGCCACGCGCGGCGAGGACTGCTGGGACAGCGTGCAGTGGCTCGCCGAACGCGGCATCCTCGCGGCGGCGGGAGAGTTCTACGGCGCCAAGGGGAACCAGCATGTGCGCCTGTCCTTGACCGCCACGGACGAGGCGATCGCGGACGCCGCTCAGCGGCTCAAGTAACGCAGACACGACGAAGGGCCCGCGGCTGGAAGTCGCGGGCCCTGCTCGTTGCGCGCTAGGGCGCCGGGACCGGCAGCGGGTCGTTGACCGGCGGCTCGACCGGCGGCTCGACCGGCGGCTCGACCGGCGGGACACCCACCGGCGGCTCGACCGGCGGGACGTCGACTGGCGGCAGCAAGCCCTTGACGATCTCGACCACCTGCTTGCAGGTCTCGGTCAGCAACCCGACGTCGGGCACGGCAGGCAGCGGCGCATCGGTGCCCGGGTCCGGCAGCGGCAGACCGGGCAGCTGCTCCGCCTCGGCCGGCACGTCGGCCGGGGGCGGCAGTTGGGCGACGAGCCCCTGCAGCTCGGTGAGGCACGCTTCGAGATCGAGCAGCGCCGCCGGGTCGGGCAGCCCCGCGGGCGGATCCACCGGAAGGTCCGGCAGCTGCTCGGACTGGACCGTCTGCGCCGCGGTCTGGTCGATCTCGGCCGCGCTCACCGCAGGTGCGGCGGCGAGCATGGCGATCGGAACGGCGGCTCCGATGACGACTGTGCGCCAGGTCTTCTTGGTTTCCTTGGCTCGTTCGACTTTGAACATGGACTCTGCCATGAGGATTGCTCCCGTTGATCGTGGGCTTTCCCGGCTCAGGCGCGGTTTCGTGAACCGCCAATGGGGACGGATCGACCGCCCTTCGACACCGAGATGTCTACTTTCCGTAGCACTTTAAGTACCAATAGTGAGCAACGCATGGATTCGGTGAAATCAAACCGAACCTCTGTTGCACAAGTAAATCGATCAGGGGCCCGACCTCGGCGAACGACAGAACATGAGGTATTTCGTCTGATAGTCGACAATCGAACGAATCCTCGCCGCGGCGCCGATCCGTCCGGATCCCGATGGCACGTGTCGCACCCTTCGGCCACACTGGTCAGGTGACTGACTCGCTCCTGATCGGCCGCGACCACCCGGCCGCGGCCCTGCGCTCGGCCGTCGAACGCACCGTGTCCAGCCACGGCGGACTCGCCCTCGTCACCGGCGAGGCGGGCATCGGCAAGTCCACCCTGGTCACCGACGTAGCCGCCCGCCACCGCGGTGCGCTCACCGTGGCCTTCGCGACCTCCTGGGAATCCGAGGCCGTACCCGACCACTGGCTCTGGATCCAGGTCCTCCGGTCCCTGCGCGCCCAGCTCGGCGACGAGACCTGGCAGGACCTCCACCCCGCGCCCCCCGTCGACGCCCTCCTCGGCCAGGGCGACGGCTCCGCGCCCGCCCAGTTCGAGCTGTACGACGCCGTCACCCAGCTCTTGATCAGCGCCTCCCAGCGCGGCTCGCTCCTGATCGTCCTCGACGACCTCCACTTCGCCGACCCCGGCAGCCTCGAACTGCTCAAATTCGCCTCGCAGCACACCTGGTTCGAGCGCATCCTGTTCGTCGGCACCTACCGCGACTCCGAGATCGACCCCGGCCACCGCCTGCGCGCCCGGATGCTGCCGCTCGTCGCCAAAGCCACCGTGATCAGCCTCGAAGGACTCGACGAGGCCGGCGTCGCCGCGCTCATGCGCGCCACCGTGGGCGACGCGCCCGACGCCGCCACCGTCGCCGAGATCACCCGCCGCACCGGCGGCAACCCGTTCTTCGTCGAGCAGACCGCCCAGCTGTGGGCCTCCGGGCAGCGAGTGGACGCCACCACCGCCGGGATGCGCGACGCCCTCCAGCGCCGCATCGACCAGCTCCCCGCCCCGATCGCCCGGATGCTCACCCTCGCCTCGGTCGGCGGCCGCGAGTTCCACGCCGGCGTCATGTCCCAGGCCTCCGGGCTCGAACTGCACCGGATCGAATCCGCGCTCGACGCGGCCTGCCAGACCCGGCTCGTGCGCCGCGAGGCCGACCGGTACGTGTTCGTCCACGACCTCGTGCGCGAGACCCTCTACAACACGATGTCGAGCGAGGAGGCCGCCCACCACCACGGGTGCGTCGTGCGCGCCCTCGTCGCCGACGAGTCGCTGCAGAAGCTCATGCTCGCCACCGAGATCGCCCACCACGCGTGGCTCGCCGGGGACGACCTCGACCCCGAGATCGCCGTCGAGTTCCTCACATGCGCCGCCACCGAGTCCCGCGGCTGCCACAGCGCCGCCGGCGCCGAGAAGTACTACCGGCGCGCCCTCGAACGCTGCACCCCCGACATGGTGCGGCGCCGGGTCCTCCTCCGCCTCGAACTCGCCGGCACCGTCAAATGGCTGCAACGCGAAGAGGAGTCCTGGCGCCTCTACGACCAGGCCGTCCTCGAAGCGCGCGACTCCGGCGACCCGATGCTGCTGGCCCGCGCCGCCATCGAAGTGCCCCAGACCGAACGGCTCGACGCCCTGTGCCGCCTCAAAGCCGAGGCCTACGAGGCGCTCGCCGGGGAGCGCCCCGACCCCGGCCTCGACCACGACGAGCTGACCCGGCAGCTCAACTACCAGTTCCTCATGGCCGCCAGGAAGACCGGCGACGACGAGGACGTCGCCTTCGGGCTGTGGGCCACGCACTCGGTCAACTGGGGCCCGGGCACGGCCGCGGGCCGCCAGGTCATCGTCGAGGAGATCGACGAGATCACCAGGCGCAGCGGCGACCTCGACATGCGTCTGTTCGCCGCGTCTCTGCGCTGGGTCGCGATGCTCGAACAGGGCGACCCGGCCTACCGCGCCCAGGTCGACCTCTTCTGCGCCCTCGCCGAGAACAGCGACTCCGAGCGCTGGCGCAGCGGCGCCGACATCGACCTCGCGGTCATCGACATCGTGCAGGGCCGCTGGGACGCGGCCGCCGCGCGCATCGACGCGGCCTTCGCCCTCACCGGCGACGACCTGATGAACGGCCACATGATGCGCCACCTCCGGTGGGAGCTGGCGTTCGCGCGCGGCGAAACGCCCGAGCCGATCATGGACTCGTGGCGGACCTTCTTCGGGGTGTGGCACACCGACCTGCTCAGCGGCCTGAGCGCGCTGCGCCGCGGCGACCTCGACGAGGCCCGCCGGGCCATGTCCCGCGTCGAAGCCGCAGCCGACCCGCACGACGCCTGGATCTCCCTGCTCCTGCGGTTCGAAGTCGAACTCGCGGCCGCCGAAGGCGACACCGAAGCGATTGCCGCACTGCGCGAACGACTCGAACCCCACGAAGGCGAATGGCTCGTCGCCTTGTGGGGCACCAGCATCCACGGCCCCATCAGCCACTGGCTCGGCGTCCTCGCCGCCGCCTCCGGAGAGCCCGCGCGCGCTTCGAATCACTTCGCCGCCGCGATCGAGCAGGCCGAGCGGTTCGACGCGGCACCCTGGGCCGAAGCCGCCCGCACCGCCCTCGCCGCGCTCGCGGTCACCGCAGAACCGGAACCCAAGCGCGACAACACGACCGCCCCCGGTGCGCGCTTTCGCCGCGACGGCTCCACATGGCTACTCCGCTACGACGGCGCCATGATCCATCTCCCGCACACCAAAGGCCTCGCCGACCTGCACCGGCTCCTCCAGCAGCCGGGCATCGAAGTCAGCGCCGTCGACCTCCTCGATCCCGAAGGCGGCGAAGCGGTCACGGCCGACGCGCGCCTCGGCGGCGACGACCTCCTCGACGCCGAAGCCCGCGCCCGCTACCGCGACCACCTCGAAACCCTCGACGAGCAGATCGACACCGCCGCCGCACTCGGCGACGACGCCCGCGCGACCCGCCTCGACGCCGAACGCCAAGCCCTCATCGAACAGCTCAAAGCCGCCACCGGCCTTGGCGGACGCTCCCGCCGCCTCGGCGACAACGCCGAACGGGCCCGCAAGAGCGTCACCAACCGCATCCGCAACACCCTCAAGAAGATCGAAGCCGTCCACCCCGCGCTGGCCGCCCATCTCCACACTGCCGTCGCCACCGGTTCCGCCTGCGTCTACCGCCCGCAAGGCGAAGCGCCCCGATGGGAGCTGTGAACGCGGAAGGGGCCGGGCGGATCATTCGACCCGCCCGGCCCCGCCGGGTGTTTTTCGATGAAGCCTTATTTGCGGTTGTAGGCCCTGATCGTCAGGAACCCGAAGACCGCGATGAAACCGGCCGACCAGATCAGCGTCGTGGCCACCGAACCGGAGTCCACGTTGCCGTCGAACAGGCCCCGCACGCCGTCGACCAGCTGGCTGATCGGCGTGTTCTTCACGACCGGCTGCAGCCACCCGGGCATCGTCGCCGGGTCGACCATGATGTTCGACAGGAACGTCAGCGGGAACATGATCGACATCGAGATCGACATGACGGTCTTCTCCGACCGCGTGATCAGGCCCAGCCAGGTCCACACCCACGAGAAGGCGAAGCAGAACACCAGCAGCAGCGCCACGCCCGACAGCACCCCGACCGCCCCGCCGTCGGGCCGGTAGCCCATGAGCAGGCCCGTGCCGAACATGACCGCTCCGGCTGCGGCGTAACGGAACATGTCCGCCAGCAGGTACCCGACCATCGGCGCGGCCCGCCAGATCGGGAGCGTCCGGAACCGGTCCGACACGCCCTTGTTGATGTCGATGTTCACGCTCATGCCGGTGTAGATCGTGGTCATCACGATGCTCATCACCATGATGCCCGGCAGCAGGAACTGCAGGTAGGCGGTCGTGCCGCCCGCGATCGCACCGCCGAACAGGTACGTGAACATCAGCAGCATCATGATCGGGAAGACCAGGATGTCGCCCAACTGCTCCGGCACATGCTTGATCTTCAACATCGAACGCCAGGCGAACGCCCGCGCCGAGGCGAACGCACTCGGCGGCGCCGGTCGCTCCCCGGTGGCCAGCAGCCGGCGCAGGTGCTCCTTCTCGACCGGCGCCGGAGCGTCGACATCGGACTTCGTGTTGGGTTGCGTGACAGTCATTGCGATTTCCTTTCTTAAAGTCCGTGGTTCCTAGGCGTCGACTTTGTCGGTGAGGGCCATGAACACCTCGTCCAGGCTCGGCTGGCCGAGTGAGAAGTCGTCCACGAGGATGCCGGCGCGAGCCAGTTCGCCCAGGGCGTGCGAGCCCTGCTCGGCGGTGTCCAGGCCCGGAGCCAGGCGCGCGGTGAGCGCCACCGGGTCGTCGTCGAACGCGACCTCCCCGCTCAGCGCGTCGGTGAGCACCTTCTGCGCATGCTCGCGCTGGTCGGCGTGGTGCAGCCGCACCCGGATCGAGCCCGCGCCCACCGAGGACTTGAGCTGGCCGGGGGTGCCCTCGGCGATGACCTTGCCGGTGTCGATGACCGCGATGCGGCTCGCCAGTTGGTCGGCCTCCTCCAGGTACTGCGTCGTCAGCAGCACCGTGGTGCCCTCGCCGACGATCGTGCGGACCACGTCCCACACCTGGTTGCGGCTGCGCGGGTCCAGGCCCGTCGTCGGCTCGTCCAGGAACAGGAGCTTCGGCGTCACGATGATCGACGCCGCGATGTCCAAGCGCCGGCGCATGCCGCCCGAGTAGGCCTTCACCTGCTTGCCGCCCGCGGCGGTCAGCCCGAACGCCTCCAGCAGGTCCGCCGCGCGGTCACGCGAAGCGGGCTTGCCGTACCCGTACAGCCGCGACAGGAGGATCAGGTTCTCAACACCCGTGAGGTCCTCGTCGAGCGAGGCGTACTGCCCGGTCAGGCTCACCTGGGACCGCACCGACGCGGCGTCACCGATGAGGTCGCGACCGAACACGGTCGCGTTCCCCGCGTCCGGACGCAGCAGGGTGGCCAGCATCCGCACCGTGGTGGTCTTGCCCGCCCCGTTGGGACCGAGCACGCCGTACACCGTCCCGGCCGGGACATCGAGGTCCACGCCGTCAACGGCCTTGACGTCTTTGAAGTGCTTGACGAGCCCTTCGGCTCGGATCGCGAGGTCGCGCTGCGACATGTCCGCCTCCTGGATGAATCGTTCAGTTGCTCTCATCCAGAAGGCGCTACAGGAACGCCACGGCCCCCGCTACATCCGATGTAGCGGGGGCCTTTGGCTTTGCTCCTTAACAACACAGTGCTAATCGGCCAGGTGCTTCGGCCGCACCACCAGCCAGAACAGGAGCGCCGCCACGCCCGAGCCCACGGCGATCGCCGCCGCTGTGGTGTTCCATACGCCCGGGAGCTGCAGCTCGTAGAACTCGGCGAACGGCGGGACCGCCAGCACCGTCACGAACGCCGCCGCGCAGCCGCCCACCAGGAGCGCCTTCCACCACACGTACGGCTTAGCCACGATCGCCAGCGCCGTCAGCGCGAGGCAGAACAGCGTGATCGCAGCCGTGGTCTGCGGCAACTGCGAGTCCGTGCCGTCGTGCGCCAGCGACATCAGGTACACCACGAACGTGGGCACCGCGCAGCAGATCCCGGCCGGGATCGCGAACTTGAGCACCCGCTTCACGAAGTTCGGCTTCGCCTTCTCGAACGTCGGCGCGAGCGCCAGGAAGAACGCCGGGAGGCCGATCGTGAACAGGTTGATGAGCGACTGGTGGATCGGCAGGAACGGGTACGGCAGCGGGTCGTTCCCCGCCGCCCAGGCCGTGATCGCGCCGACCGCGATGAACAGGGCCAGCGAGATCGCGTACACGGTCTTGGTGAGGAACAGGTTCGAGACGCGCCCGATGTTCCCGAGGACCCGACGGCCCTCGTCGACCACGTGCGGCAGCGTCGCGAACTCGTCGTCGAGCAGCACCACCTGCGCGACCGAACGCGCCGCGGCCGAACCAGAGCCCATCGCGATGCCCAGGTCCGCGTCTTTGAGCGCCAGCACGTCGTTGACGCCGTCGCCGGTCATCGCCACGGTGTGGCCCCTTGACTGGAGCGCCTTCACGAACGCCTGCTTCTGGTGCGGCTTCACCCGTCCGAAGATCGTGGCCCGCTCGAGCAGGTCCGCGAGTTCCTCCGGGTCCTCGGGCAGCCGCCGAGCGTCCACGGTGTCTGCCGCGCCGTCCACGCCGAGCTGCGCGGCCACCGCGCCGACGGCGGCGGGGGAGTCGCCGGAGATGATCTTGACCGCGACGCCCTGCTCCTTGAAGTAGGCCAGCGTCGCCGCGGCCGTCTCGCGCAGGCGCTGGCGCAGGACCACGAGGGCCTGGGCCTTGACACCGGTCACGCCGCCGGTGGTCGAGGCCGATTCAGCCGTGACCAGGGCGAGGACGCGCAGGCCTTGGGCCGCGAGCATCTCCGCTTCGAGCGCGACGGGGTCGCCGGGTTCGAGGAGGATGTCGGGGGCGCCGAGGAGCCAGGTGCCGTTGTCGGTGAAGCGGGTGCCGCTCCATTTGCGGGCAGAGGAGAACGGCATGACGTCGATGACGCGCCAGTTCGGGTCGCCGATCTGCTTCTCGCGCAAGTGCTCCGCGACGGCCTGCATGGTCGGGTTGGGGCTGTCGTCGGCGGCGGCAAGCGCGGCGAGCGCCCTGTCCGCGGCCTCGCCGTCGGAACCGTTGATGGGCCGGACCTCGTCGACGTCCATGCCGCCTTCGGTGAGCGTCCCGGTCTTGTCGAGGCACAGCACGTCGGTGCGGGCGAGGCCTTCGATGGCGGGCAGTTCCTGGACGAGGCAGCGGCGCGCGCCGAGGCGGATGACGCCGACGGCGAACGCGACCGAGGTGAGCAGCACCAGGCCCTCGGGGATCATCGGCACGATCCCGGCGACCGTGCGGACGATGATCTGGCGCCAGTTGGCGGCGTCGGCGAGCTGGCTGATGATGAGCAGCAGCGCGATGGGCACGATGAGCCAGTTGATGAGCTTGATGAAGCGGTTGATGCCCTCGCGCAGCTCCGAGCGGGCCAGTGTGAACTTGCTGGCCTCCTCGACGAGCTTGGCGGCGTAGGAGTCCGCGCCGATCTGCTCGGCCCGGAAGAGCCCGGTGCCGGCGACGGCGAACGAACCGGAGCGGACCTCGTCGCCGGGGGTCTTCGCGACCGGGTCGGCCTCGCCCGTGAGCAGCGACTCGTCGATCTCCAGGTTGCGGGACTCGACCACGGGGCCGTCGACGACGATGCGGTCGCCGGGCTCGACGTAGACGAGGTCGTCGCGGACGATCCGGTTCGGCTCGATCTCCTGGATCTCGCCGTCGCGCAGGACCTTCGCGTTCGAGCGGTTCATCAGCGACAGCTTGTCGAGGGTGCGCTTGGCGCGCAGCTCCTGGATCGTGCCGATGGCGATGTTGGCGATGATGACGCCCGCGAACAGGCCCTGCTTCAAGCCCTCCAGCAGCCCGTCTTCTATCGCCGTGAAGCCGATCGCGATGGCGGCGAGCACGCCGATGACGGCGTTCAGCGGCGTGAAGAAGTTCGCACGGAGGATCGCGGAGAGCGGTCGGCTGGTGTGGCGCTTCGCCTCGTTGACGGCTCCGGCCTCGACGCGTTCGGCAACCTCGGCGGCCGTCAGGCCGCGGTCACCTGCCAGCATGGGTGTTGTCACGTCGACAGCTTATGCGACAGGTGCTGTTCTGTATCACCGCCGAAGGACCGAAGACGCCTTTTCGCGCCTCCTCCATTCGACCGATACGTTCGATCGCCGAGACGCGGCCCGCACACGCCCTAATCCGATTGCGGCCCGACCGGGGCCGACGCCTAGAATCGCTGATTATGGCCAATGTACTCACACCGCAGGGCGAGGATTTTCCTCGCTGGTACCAGGACGTCATCGCCAAGGCCCAGCTGGCCGAGAACGGCCCGGCGAAGGGCTCGCAGGTGATCCGACCGACCGGTTTCGCCCTGTGGGAGCGCATGGTCGACGAGATGGACGCCCGCATCAAGGAGACCGGCACGGAGAACGCCTCGTTCCCCCTGCTCATCCCCGAGTCCTACTTCACCCGCGAGGCCGACCACGTCGAGGGCTTCGCCCCCGAGCTGTGGATGGTCACGCACGGCGGCGGCAAGGAGCTCGAGGAGAAGCTGGCGATCCGGCCCACCTCCGAGACCATCATCGGCGAGTACATGGCGAAGTGGGTCAACTCGTACCGCGACCTGCCCCTGCTGCTCAACCAATGGTGCAACG
This sequence comes from Glycomyces rhizosphaerae, assembly GCF_042647865.1. Taxonomy (NCBI): domain Bacteria; kingdom Bacillati; phylum Actinomycetota; class Actinomycetes; order Glycomycetales; family Glycomycetaceae; genus Glycomyces; species Glycomyces rhizosphaerae. The sequence goes on along the minus strand of NZ_JBHRWO010000006.1, from coordinate 28,255 downwards.
TGATGCGCTACGAGCTGCGCACCCGCCTGTTCCTGCGCTCCTCGGAGTTCCTCTGGCAGGAGGGGCACACCGTCCACGAGACCTATGAGGACGCCCACGCGTTCACGCTGCGCATCCTCCACGACGTCTACGCCGACTTCATGGAGAACGTGCTGGCGCTGCCGGTGCTGCGCGGCATCAAGACCGAGGCCGAGCGCTTCGCCGGGGCCCTCAACACCTTCGCGGTCGAGGCCCTCATGCGCGACGGCAAGGCCCTCCAGATGGGCACCTCGCACGAGCTGGGCCAGAACTTCGCCAAGGCCTTCGACATCCAGTTCCAGGGCAAGGACGGCAAGCAGGCCCACGGCTGGACCACGTCGTGGGGCACCTCGACCCGCATGGTCGGCGGCCTCATCATGGGCCACGGCGACGACGCGGGCCTGCGCGTGCCGCCGAACCTCGCGCCCGTCCAGGCCCTCGTCATGGTCGTCAAGGACACCGACGAGGTGCAGGCCGCCGCGAAGAAGGTCTACGACGAGCTCAAGGGCGACGGCGTGCGCGTCAAGCTCGACCACCGCGGCGACGTGGCCTTCGGCCGCCGCGCCGTGGACGCCGAGCTCAAGGGCTACCCCGTGCGCATCGAGATCGGCCCCCGCGACCTCAAGAACGGCGAGGCCACGCTGGTCAGCCGCGTCGAGGGCACGAAGCAGACCGTCCCGCTCGGGATGCTCGCCGAGGCCGTCGCCGCCGCGCTCCAAGGCGCCCAGGACCAGCTGTGGGACGAGGCCGTGGGACGCCGCGAGTCGCTCACGCACGACGTGTCCACCGTCGAGGAAGCGGTCGAGGCCGCCCAGACCGGTTACGCCCGCCTGCCCTGGGACGCCTGCGGCGTCGAAGGGGAGACGAAGGCCGCCCAGTCCGCGGTGACCGTGCGCGTCCTCCAGCGCGAGGACGGCACCGTGCCGGACTCCCTGGATGAGTCCGGTCTCATCGCCTACCTGGCGCGGTCGTACTGATCGCCCGATGCGCTAGACTCGGTCGCTGTACATGAGCTTTGGGACGGAAGCCCTCTCAACTACCGTGACGCAAGGCCAAGTTTCAGTGCGAACACCATCTGGAGTAATTCCCCTGGGCGGTGCGCGCACTAACGTGATCCTTACTACAGGAGTAACAAAACGTGGCAGTTAAGATTCGCCTCACGCGAATGGGGAAGATCCGTACTCCCCAGTACCGAATCGTCATCGCCGACTCGCGCGTCAAGCGCGACGGCAAGGTCATTGAGAACGTCGGGATCTACCACCCGAAGGAGAACCCGTCCCGGATCGAGGTCAAGTCCGACCGCATCCAGCACTGGCTCTCGGTGGGCGCCCAGCCGTCCGAGACCGTCAAGGCCATCCTTCGCAAGACCGGCGACTGGCAGCAGTTCAAGGGCCTGCCCGCGCCGGCCCCGCTGAAGGTCGCCGAGCCGAAGCCCGAGAAGGAATCCCTGTACGTGGCCGCCCTCAAGGAGTCGGGTATCGACCCCTCGAAGGCCTACGTCTCGGAGGAGGCCGCCAAGGCCGCGCCGAAGTCGAAGAAGTCCGCCGCCAAGGCCGACGAATCGGCTAAGACTGAAGAGGTCGAGGCCACCGCCGACGAGGCCTCTGAGACCAAAGGGGAGTAATCGTGCTGCGACCGGCGCTTGAACACCTTGTCAAAGGCATCGTCGACAATCCTGACGATGTTCGTGTCCGTCTGGTCGACTCCCGCCGCGGTAAGCGGCTCGAGGTCCGGGTCAACCCGGACGACCTCGGCACGGTGATCGGCCGTGGCGGCCGCACCGTGAACGCGCTGCGCCAGGTCATCGGCTCGATCGGCGGCAAAGGCATTCGTGTCGAAGTCGTCGATTCCTACTGAGTCATTCGGAACGGCCCCGAGGTGTGACCTCGGGGCCGTTCCGTTGTTCTGAGAAGAAGGTTGCAATGCCAGAGCTAGTGGTCGGCCGGATCGTGCGCCCGCACGGGCTGCGCGGCGAGGTCGTCGTCGAGGTCCGCACCGACGATCCCGAAACGCGCTTCCAGCCCGGCACGGAGTACCGGACCAAGGGCGGCCAGCTCAAGGGCGCGCCGCTCAAGGCCGTCACGGTGCGCTGGCACCAGGGCCGGCCCATGATCGGCTTCGAGGGCCACTCGGATCGCAATGCGTCCGAACTGCTGCGCGGGGTCGTCCTCAGCGTCGAGATCGACGAAGAGGAACTCGTCGCCGAAGAGGACGAGGTGCACGACACGCTGCTCATCGGCCTCACGGTCGTCGACCGCGAAGCGGGCGAGATCGGCACGGTCGCCCGCGTCGACCACGGCGCCGCCTACGAGACGCTCGTCGTCAAGCGCAAGGGCCAGACCCCGGCGCTCATCCCGTTCGTCGCCGACATGGTCGTCGAAGTGGACGTCGAGGCCGGGACGATCAGCGTCGACCTGCCGCCGGGCCTGCTGGAGCTGTAATGCGCATCGACGTGGTCACGGTGTTCCCCGAATACCTTCAGCCGCTTGACCTCTCGCTCATCGGCCGCGCCCGCGAGCGCGGGATGCTCGACCTCAACGTGCACGATCTGCGCCGCTGGACCCACGACGTCCACCACTCCGTGGACGACTCGCCCGCCGGCGGCGGAGCCGGGATGGTCATGAAGCCGCAGCCCTGGGGCGAGTGCTTCGACGAACTCATCCCCACCGACGTCAAGCCGCGCCTGCTCGTGACCAGCCCCGCGGGGCGTCCCTTCACGCAGGCGATGGCGCACGAGCTGGCGGCCGAGCCGTGGCTCATGTTCGCCTGCGGCCGTTACGAGGGCATCGACCAGCGCGTGGTCGACTACGCCGCCGAGCGGATGGAGGTCACCGAGGTCTCCATCGGCGACTACGTGCTCTTCGGCGGGGAGGTCGCGGTCCTCGCGATCATCGAGGCCGTGACCCGGCTCGTGCCCGGCGTCCTCGGCAACGCCGCGTCGCTCGACGACGAGTCGCACAACGACGGTCTCCTGGAGGCCCCCGCCTACACGCGCCCGGCCGAATGGCGCGGCCACGAGGTGCCGCCCGTCCTCCTCTCGGGGGACCATGGCAAGGTCGCTCGCTGGCGGCGTGACCAGGCACTCCTGCGCACCGCGCAGGCCCGCCCGGACTTGTTGGAGGGCCTCGATCGGGGTAGCCTCGACAAACGTGACCGGCTCCTCCTCGAGGAGGCCGGGTTCGCCGTGCCCGAGCAGGGTGTGGCAGAGTAGGTGAGTTCCCGTGACGTGCCGTTCGTTCAAGCGGTACCTCTCTCGGCTCGAACTTCTGAGCTTTATTTATCGACGAGGGTTGTAAACCATGAACATTCTGGATGAGCTGAACGCCGCCTCCATGCGCGCCGACGTGCCGGACTTCCGTCCCGGTGACACCGTCAAGGTGCACGTCCGAGTCCAGGAAGGCGCCCGGTCCCGTGTCCAGGTGTTCCAGGGCGTCGTCATCCGCCGCCACGGCGCGGGCATCGGCGAGACCTTCACGGTCCGCAAGCTGAGCTACGGCATCGGCGTCGAGCGCACCTTCCCGGTGCACGGCCCCATGGTCGACTCCATCGAGATCGCCATGCGAGGCAAGGTCCGCCGCGCGAAGCTGTACTACCTGCGCGACCGCAAGGGCAAGGCCGCCAAGATCAAGGAGAAGCGCGAGCTCTAAGCCGCACCCTTGGCGAAGCTTGCGAGCCATGAATCTGCACAGTGACTTTTGGAGGACCCCGGGCATTGTCCCGGGGTTTTTCCTTGTCTGCGAACTTCGGATACCCTCAGCACATGAGTCCTGGTACCCCCGGCGGGGCGAAGGGCCCTCGCCGCATCGACTGGGACCGCCTCCCCGGTCCAGGCGGACCGGGCACCCCGCCGCCGCCCCCCGACGCCTCGCGGCGCCCCGGTGCGGGCCTGCCGCGCGGTCCCGTCGCCGGCGGCACCGACCAGACCCACCGGCTCCGCGACGACCTCGACGCGACCCGCAGTTTCCGCCGGCCCGAAGGCCCCACCGCGGCCCATGACCGCGTGGCCGCCGAACGCGAACGCGTGAGCGCCGCCGTCGAGCACGCCACCGGCTCCCATGACGAGGTCTCCGGCGAGCACCCGACCGGTGAGCGCATGGGCGGCAAGGGAACCGAGAGCCGCCTCTCGCAGCCGCACAAGCGCCAGTACCTGTCGCTGTGGGTCGAGCTGCCGCTGCTGCTCGTCATCGCGTTCTCCGCGGCCGTGCTGCTGCGCACGTTCGCCGTGCAGCCCTTCTACATCCCCTCCGGTTCGATGGAGGAGACCCTTAAAGAGGGCGACAAGGTCCTCGTCCTCAAGCTGACCAACACGATGCGCACGCCGCAGCGCGGCGAGGTCGTGGTCTTCCGCGGCACCGACTCCTGGGACCCCGAGTACCGGCCCGCCGCTGGCGACGAAGGCGCGTTCTCGAGCTTCACCACCGGCGTCCTCGACCTCATCGGCCTCGCGAAGCCCAACGAGAAGGACTTCATCAAACGGGTGATCGCCGTCGGCGGCGACACCGTCTCCTGCTGCGACGCGGACGGCAACGTCGTCGTCAACGGCGTCTCCCTCCACGAGGAGGCGTACGTCTTCGAGAACTCGCCGCTCGAGATCGAGCCCGGCGTCTGCGGCGCGCGGCGCTTCGAAGAGATCACCGTGCCCGACGGCGAAGTGTGGGTCATGGGGGACCACCGCGGCGACTCCTCGGACTCGCGGTGCTCGGGCCCGGTGCCCGTGGAGAACATCATCGGCCGCGCCATCGCCCTCGTCTGGCCGACCGACCGCGCCCGGGAACTCGAGATTCCTGATGCCTTCGACGCCCTCGACGGCACCACCGGAACGACCGCCCCGGAGGGCGAACAGTCCGCCTCCGGCCTGGTCGGCGACGGTGTCCCGGTGGCCTGGAACACCCGCTGGCAGCAGCCGCCTTCCTTGCCCGGCACGGTGATGCTGACCCATGAGGCCAGAGCGCGAGCGCGTAGACTCGCACCGTGATCGAAGAAGGGCAAGCGCCCGGCGCCGACGGTGAGAGCGCCGAGGAAACCTCCGAAGAACAGCAGCCCAAGAAGAAGGGGTCGTTCTGGAAGGAACTGCCGATCCTCCTGGGCGTCGCCATTCTCGTGGCGATCGTCGTGAGGACCTGGGTCGTGCAGACCTATTACATCCCCTCGGGCTCGATGGAGAACACCCTCCTGATCAACGACCGGGTGCTCGTCAACAAGCTCGTCTACGACTTCTCGGAGCCCGAACGCGGCGAGATCATCGTCTTCACCGCCCCCGAGTCCTGGCGCTCGGTGATGGAGGAGGACGAGTTCATCAAGCGGGTCATCGCCGTGGGCGGCGACCACGTCGTCGCCGACGAGGAAGGCCAGATCTCGGTCAACGGCGAGCCGCTGGAGGAAGAGTCCTATCTGTACACCAACCCGCTGACCGGCGAGCAGGACCTGCCCTCGCAGGACCCGTTCGACATCACCGTGCCCGAGGGGCGCCTGTGGGTCATGGGCGACCACCGCTCGGCCTCGGGCGACTCGCGGGAGCGGTACATCCGCACCGGCGGTGACGTGGAGTCCTCGACGATCCCGGTCGACGCGGTCATCGGGAAGGCCTTCGTGCTGTTCTGGCCCGTCGACGACTTCACCTGGTTCAAGATCCCGGTCACCTACGACGACGTTCCCGCGCCATCCTAGAAGTATGCTCCGTCCCGATTCCTCCAGGCTCAGGCGCGACAGCGACCTGTACGCGCTGGAGGCCGCGCTCCTGCGGCGCGGCCTCGGCCCGGTGGCCGGGACGGACGAGGCCGGGCGCGGCGCCTGCGCGGGGCCGCTGGTCGTCGCGGCGGTGAGCCTGCCGCCGAGCGCGCGGCTTCCCGAGCTCAACGATTCGAAGCTGCTCACCGAGGCCGCCCGCGAACGCGTCTTCGAGCGGTTGCAGCGCTCGCGGGCCGCGATCAGCGTGGTGGTCTACGGGCCCGGAGAGATCGACCGTCGCGGCATCGCCGTGTGCAACCTCGAGGGCATGCGCGTCGCGGTGGCGCGCCTGCCCGAGCGGCCCGGATACGTGCTCACCGACGGATTCCCGGTGCCGGGCCTGCCCGGCAGCCTCGGGGTGGTCAAGGGCGACCGGACGGCCGCGTGTGTGGCGGCGGCCGGCGTGGTCGCCAAGGTCACGCGGGACCGGATCATGACCGAGCTCGACCTGGTCTACCCGGATTATGGATTCGCCATCCACAAGGGATATAGCACCGCCGTCCACGAGGAGGCGCTCCGCCGCTTCGGTCCCTGTGGGGAGCACCGCAAGTCGTATGCGAACGTCGCGGCGCACATCGACGCCGACGTCCACGTGTGACCGGGTCTCGCGGGACCGTCCAGGGTGCGATCGGGACCGCGCGGGCGGCACTGAATTACGGCTCCGCAAGCGTTCGCTGAGAGAGCCGCGAGCGAGGCGGGGCACCCGCGCACTATCGTGGGAACCGTCGTTGAGAAGGAGGAGCGTTGAGCGCCGAGGACCTCGAGAAGTACGAGACCGACATGGAGCTGCAGCTGTACCGGGAGTACCGGGACATCGTGCGGCAGTTCACCTACGTTGTCGAGACCGAGCGGCGGTTCTACCTGGCGAACGCGGTCGAAGTCCACGTGCGGGGGGCCGACGCCGAGACCTACTTCGAGGTCGAGATGAGCGACGCGTGGGTCTGGGACATGTACCGCCCGGCCCGCTTCGTCAAGCACGTACGGGTCCTGACCTTTAAAGATGTCAACGTCGAGGAACTGGACAAGCCCGACATGACGCTTCCTTAGTCGTCCGGATTGCGCGCCCCGTCCTCCGCGGCGGGGCTTTTCGCTGCAGTATCGGCGAACGCTTGCGTAACTGTGATCGTGCTCAGCGACCTGCGCCGGTGCGCCTCTGAGGACGAGGACCGCGGCCCGTACCGCCGCTACTATTGGTCGGGTGTCCACACTCCGCGACGTCATCAGCGCGCACACCGACCTCACCTCGAACTCCGCGGCCCACCTGCAGCGGCTCGTGGCCGAATGGCAGCTCCTCGCCGACCTCTCGTTCGCCGACTTCCTGCTCTGGGGCGCCGTCAAGGACCACCCCGGCCGGTACGTCTGCCTCGCCCAGGTCCGGCCCACCACGGGCCCGACCGCTTACGAGGAGGACCAGGTCAACCGCATCCTCGAAGGCGAGGACGCGCAGCACCTGCACGTCGCCTTCACCGAGGGCCGGATCTTCCGCGAGGGCGACCCGGTCTGGCGCGGCGACGTCGCCGCCCGCCATGAGGCCATCCCGGTGCGCCGCCGCGACCGCCGCGAAGTCATCGCCGTGGCCGCCCGCGACACCAACCTCTCGGACACGCGCAGCCCCTCCCACCTGGAACTGAACTACCTCAAGACCGCCGACTACCTCGTCCAGATGCTCACCGACGGCGGCTTCCCGCCGCCGCTGCTGCCCGGCGAGCCGACCACCGCGCCGCGCATCGGCGACGGCCTGGTCCGCATCGGCTCCGACGGCCTCGTCCGCTACGCCTCGCCGAACGCGCTCTCCGCCTACCGCCGCATGGGCGTCACCGGCCACCTGCGCGACCGCGACCTCGCCGAGCTCACCCGCAGCCTGCCCTCCAACGCCGGCATCGGCGCCGACGCGGCCCGCCGCATCGCCGACGCCCTCGCCGGAGGCACCCCGCGCCGCAAGGAGATCGAAGCCAAGGGCGCCACCGTGCTTATGCGCGCCCTGCCGCTGCGCCCCGGCGGCAAGGCCGCCGGCGCGCTCGTGCTCGTCCGCGACATCACCGAGGTCCGCCGCCTCGACCGCGAGCTCGTCACCAAGGACGCGACGATCCGCGAGATCCACCACCGCGTCAAGAACAACCTCCAGACCGTGGCCGCGCTCCTGCGCCTCCAGGCCCGCCGCGTCGGCTCCCCGCAGGCCCGCCAGTCCCTCGAAGAGTCCGTGCGCCGCGTCTCGTCGATCGCGCTGGTCCACGAGACCCTTTCGCAGTCCGGCGACGAGTCGGTCGGCTTCGACCAGATCGTCGACCGCGTCGCCTCCATGGCCGTCGAGGTCTCCGTCGCCGAGTCGAAGGTGACGCTCCGCCGCGAGGGCACCTTCGGGGTCCTGCCCAGCGAATACGCGACCCCGCTCGTCATGGTCGTCAACGAGCTCATCCAGAACGCCGTCGAGCACGCCTACCCGCCCGGCCAGGACGGCGAGGTCGTCATCAACGTCGCCCGCGACGGCGACCACCTCCGCGTCACCGTCTCCGACCAGGGCAAAGGCCTGCCTGAGGGCTTCCGCATCGCCGACTCCACGCGCCTCGGCCTCCAGATCGTGCACACGCTGGTCACGGGCGAGCTCCGCGGCACCATCGACATGCGCCCGCGCCCCGAAGGCGGCACCGAAGCCGTCGTCGACTTCGCTCTGCAGTGACGAAGGAACGGAAGGTGCGAAGCAAATGGCACAGCGCCCTCCAACAACCTGAGCTGAAGTCCGGGATGAACGACGACCAGGACCGCCGCGCCCCCGCCGCCTCCACCGACATGTTCCCCGCCAACGTCCGCTCCTCCGGCACTCGTCCCTGTGTCGCGGCCGCCTCATTCGGCGTGTGAGGGGGACGTCCACGCACCGGGACGGTGGATGCCGATGTCTGAGATGTGTGGCATGCTTGCAGGCATGTCTCTCGCACACGGGCTCCGACTGGTGGCACGCCGCCACGTCGACCTCTGCCGTGTGTTCAGCGCCGCCTGTCTTATGTGCGCTTAATCCTTCCGGCAGTCTGCCGTCGAACCACGCCACACCTGTGTCCGCATGAGGAGAACTGTGCCAACGCCAACGCGCAAACCGTCCCGCCCGAAGGGCCAAGGCCAGTGGGCCATGGGCCACCGGGAGCCGCTCAACAAGAACGAGCAGTCCAAGAAGGACGACAACCCGCTCAACGTGCGGCAGCGCATCGAGGGCGTCTACGCCCACCGCGGCTTCGATTCGATCGACCCCGCCGACCTGCGCGGACGCTTCCGCTGGTGGGGGCTCTACACCCAGCGCAAGCCCGGCATCGCCGGCGGCAAGACCGGCATCCTCGAAGAGGAGGAGCTGGACGACAAGTACTTCATGATGCGCGTGCGCATGGACGGCGGCCAGCTCAACCTGGCCCAGCTGCGCACCATCGCGGGGATCTCCAAGGAGTTCGGCCGCGACACCGCCGACGTCACCGACCGCGAGAACGTCCAGTACCACTGGATCCGCGTCGAGGACGTCCCGGAGATCTGGCGCCGCCTCGAGGCCGTCGGCCTCGACACGCAGGAGGCCTGCGGCGACTGCCCGCGCGTCATCCTCGGCTCGCCCGTGGCCGGCGTCTCGACCGATGAGGTCATCGACGCCACCCCGCAGATCCAGGAGATCTACGACCGCTTCATCGGCGACCGCAGCCTCTCGAACCTGCCGCGCAAGTTCAAGTCGACGATCGGCTGGCTGCCCGACAGCCCGTACGAGACGAACGACATCTCGCTCATCGGCGCGCACCACCCCGAGTTCGGCCCCGGCTTCGACCTGTACGTCGGCGGCGGCCTCTCCACGAACCCGATGTTCGCCCCTCGCTTGGGCGTCTGGGTCTCCCAGGACGACATCGTCGAGGTCTGGGTCAACGTGGTCCGGATCTTCCGCGACTGGGGCTACCGCCGCCTGCGCACCCGCGCGCGCCTGAAGTTCCTCGTCAAGGACTGGGGCGCCGAGAAGTTCCGCGAAGTCCTCGAGTCCGAGGCGTACCTCGGCCGCAAGCTGCCCGACCTGGACCAGCCGCCGGTCCCCGAGAAGCTCATCGACCACATCGGCGTCCACGAGCAGAACGACGGCAAGTTCTACATCGGCGTCGCCCCCGTCGTCGGCCGCGTCTCGGGCACCGTGCTCGACCAGCTCGCGGACATCGCCGAGAAGTACGGCTCCGACCGCGTCCGCGCCACGCCGCTCCAGAAGCTCCTGCTCCTGGACGTTCCCGGGGACCGGGTGCGCGAGGCCGTGGAGGACCTGCGGGCCATCGGCCTCGAGGCCGAGCCGTCCAACTGGCGGCGAAGCACCATGGCCTGCACCGGCATCCAGTTCTGCAAGCTCGCCATCGTCGACACCAAGGACCGCGCCCGCGACCTCGTCGCCGAGCTCGAGAAGCGCGTCCCCGAACTCGACACGCCGATCTCCATCCACGTCAACGGCTGCCCCAACGCCTGCGCCCGCACCCAGACCGGTGACATCGGTCTCAAGGGCCAGCTCGTCACCGACGAGCAGGGCGAACAGGTCGAGGGCTTCCAGGTCCACCTCGGCGGCGGCCACGCCGCCGCGGCGAGCCTGGGCCGCAAGGCCCGCGGCCTCAAGGTCGCCTCGGCCGACCTGGGCGACTATGTGGAACGGCTCACCCGCCGCTACCTGGCCGCCAGGTCAGACGGCGAGACCTTCGCTCAGTGGGTCCACCGCACCGAGGAATCGGAATTGCAGTGAGTGCCCGCGTCGTTCCCTACTACTGCCCCTACTGCGGCGAGGAAGACCTCACGCCGTACGAACCGGAGCCCGACAGCGACGTCGAGATCCGGGGCGGCTGGCATTGCGCGGACTGCACGCGCGTGTTCGCCGTCAAATACCACGGGATGGCGGCCGCAGCGACATTCGCGGCCCCGCCCACGGGCTCGACGCCCGAGTGAAGTACCCCCGATCGGAGTGAAGCAGCATGAGCAGCACAGGGAACCAGAGAGACCCCTTCGAACTCCGTGACCTCGCAATGGAAGCGGGGAAGCGCCTGGAGGACGCCACGGCCCACCAGATCCTGGAATGGGCCGTCGGCGAGTTCGGCGAGCGCTTCTGTGTGACCTCCTCGATGGCCGACGCCGCCGTGGTCCACCTCGCCAGCGAGGTCGCCCCCGGGATCGACGTCGTCTTCCTGGACACCGGTCTGCACTTCCCCGAGACCCTCGAAGTCCGCGACTTCGTGGCCGCCACGATGAACGTCAACGTCCGCTCGATCCAGCCCGACCAGTCGGTGCTGGAACAGGACGGCGAGTTCGGGCCGCGTCTGTTCGCCCGCTCCCCTGACGAATGCTGCTCGCTGCGCAAGGTCCTGCCGCTCAACGCGGCCCTGGCCGACTACGACGGCTGGGCCACCGGCCTGCGCCGCGACGAGGGCCCGAGCCGCGCCAACACGCGCGTCGTCGACTTCGACCTGTCCCGCCGCAAGGTCAAGGTCTCCCCGATCGCGAAGTGGACCGAGGCCGACCAGGAGGCGTACATCGAGCGCTACAACATCCCGGTCAACCCGCTGCTCAAGGACGGCTTCCGCTCGATCGGCTGCTGGCCGTGCACCCGGCGGACCGAGCCGGGCGAGGACCCGCGCGCCGGCCGCTGGGCCGCGTTCGACAAGACCGAATGCGGACTGCATGTCTGACGAAACCACGCTGGAACCCGACGCGGCCTTCGCGGCGTCGGATTCCAGCGTGTCGGCGTTCTCGGATCCCGAAGCGCCGTTCTCGGGGCCGCTGCGGCCGATCGTGCTGGTCGCCCACGGCAGCCCCGACCCGCGCTCCCCGGAGGCCGTCCGCGTCATCGCGCGGGCGGCCGGAGCGGACGTGGGCTTCCTGGAATTCAATGAGCCGCACCCGGTCGAGGTCCTGAGGGGCCTCGCCGACACCGGCGTCGGCGCCGCAGTGGCCTTGCCGCTGCTGCTGACCGACGCCTACCACTCCCGGACCGACCTGCCCGAGGTCGCCAAGCGCGCAGAGGAGTCCCGCCCGGGCCTCGCGGTCGCGGTGGCCCGCCCGGTGGGAGACCTGACGCTCGCGAAGGCGCTCGTCCGCGACCTGCCTTACGGCATCGACGGTCTGGTGGTCTGCGCCGCGGGCACACGCGTCGATGAGGGCCGCGAGCATGTGGCGGCCGTGGCCGCCGAAGCCGGCCGCCTGCTCGGCGTTCCGGCCGGACCGGGTTTCGCCTCGGGTCCCGGCCCGAAAGCGGGGGAGACCGTCGAAGCACTGAAAGCCCAAGGGGCCCAGCGCATCGCGGCGGTTTGCTACTTCATCGCACCGGGTCTGCTGTGCGACACGGCGGTCGCGTCCGCCCGCGAGGCCGGCATCGTCCACGTCGGCGAACCGCTCGGCACGGCACCGGAACTCATCGACCTCATCGCGAAGCGCGCCGCTGAGGCGTAAGCCTTTTCGTTGGCAGAACACCTGGTCGCGGTTAGAAGGACGCGGGTTCAAGCCCGGTCAATCGCTACTGAACTGGCTATTCGGCTCCGGCACTGAACTGGCTGATTCGGATCCGCCACTGAACTGGCTAATTCGGCTCCGCCCACTGAACTGGCTAATTCGGCTCCGCCCACTGAACTGGCTAATTCGGCTCCGCCGAAAGGCCGCCGCTCACCGAACCCGACCGCTCGCCGCGTCGGCCCGCTGAGGACCAGCCCCAGGATCGCCGCCGCCAGCGCCCAAGCAGCGATGCCGATGACCGGATGCGCCGCCTCCCGGAGGTAGTACCCGACCGGGAGCCAAAGGAGCCCTTGGAAAACCGCCTGCGCGATGATGTCCTGCATCCGCAGCAGCCGGCGTCCGATGAACCAGTAGTAGAGGGCCCCGAGGAACGCGACGAGCGCGACGCCGATCGCGCCGCTCGCGCTCTCGACCTCGCCCATCACGATCTGTGCCAGTCCCCACACTCCTGCGGCCGCGAGTCCCGTTGCGAGGAGCCAGAACAGGCCCGCCGCGGCTGTCAGGGTCCAAGGACGGTCACCGGGTTCGGGACTTTCGGTGACGGCGCCCATGTCGGCATCGGTTTCGTTCACACGCCAACCGTATCCCGGGCTACGCTGCGCCTATGCGCGACCTGAAAGCGGCGCCACAGCGTGGTCTGCTCATCGTGAACCCGAAGGCCTCCACCGGCTCGCGCCGACGCACGCGCTGGGTCAGGAAGCGGCTCGGCAGTGTGCTGGACCTCGACGTGGAGCTGAGCCAGCGGCGCGGTCACGGTGAGGAGCTCGCCATGCGCGGCGCCGACGAGGGCTACGACGTGGTCTTGAGCCTCGGCGGGGACGGCACCGTGAACGAGGTCGTGAACGGCCTGCTGGCGGGCGGTCGCCCCGCGGCGGAGGCGCCGGTGTTCGCGCCGATCCCGGCCGGCTCCACGAACGTCTTCGCGCGGGCCCTAGGGCTGCCTTGGGACCGCCGCAGGGCGTCGATGGCGATCGTCGCCGCACTCGAGGAATCGCGGGTGCGCACCGTGAGTCTGGGACGCGCTCAAGGCGACGACGTCGACCGGCTCTTCACCTTCTGCGCCGGACTCGGCTGGGACGCGTCGATCATCAAGAAGGTCGAGTCGTACCGCAAGAAGCGCAACCTCGGCGCGCATTACGCCCGCGCTGTGATGGCCGAGTTGAATGAGCATGGCGTGGAAGGCGACACGATTGAGGTGGAACTCTCCTCGGGTGAGGTGGACCTCTCCGAAGGGATGGTCGTGGTGCAGAACTGCGCACCGTGGACCTATCTCGGTACCCTTCCGGTGAATCTCAACGCGCGGGCATCCTTTAATGCTGGACTTGATGTCCTGATTCTGCGTAAACTTGGCCTGTCGGACGCCGCGAAGACCGCCGCTTCACTGCTGGTGGGACGAGACGGGCCCGACGGCAAACACGCGGTGACGCATCACGATCTCTCCAGGATCCGGTTGCGCGCGTCGCTGCCGCAAGCCTTCCAGCTCGACGGGGACTATCTCGGAGAGCGAACCGATATCGAACTCAGCTCGGTGCCGGAGGCGTTGCGGGTGGCCTGCTAACAACTTGGGAAAACCTCAAGGCGGGTGTTGACAACTCGCCGGTGAGCAGGCAAGGTTGATTTCGCCATCCCTACCGGGACGGCATGCGACTTACAACCGAATATCGTATTTTCGGTGCGTATAACCGGGCATTCGGTGGGTACTCTGCAACTTGGCGAAGCTTGCGAGCCATGAATTTGTCAAGCCCTGGCGAACTTCCGACCGTGGTAAGCAAGCCAACTTTGAGTACCAGTGTGTCAAACCGGTTCGACTCGCTGTCACCGACCCCGGTCTTTTCTGTTCGGGCGAGTGTGGCGGAGGCCGCCATGAGGATCCGCGGTAGGGATCCCGGCGGTAACGTGGAACGTGTTCCGCGAGTCTTCTTCGAGGTGGCAGCGCGGTGAGTTCACTCACTTCGGGCTGATTTCCGGAGTCGAACCCTTGACAAATCCCGAGCTTGTGAAAGTATTCACAAGAGAGATCGGGTGAGGTGCGGACCTATTCAGTCGCCACTTGGGCGACCGACGCCGTAGGCGGGTGTGCTCCCCGATGCCCAGGCGTTCAGCAATGACGCTGATGCGATGCGAGAGTGCTCCGAACTCGCGGTGACAACGATTCCCTTTGCAGGGAACGGGTTCCGTGCCGAGCGCTCACCAGTGCCGCCCGCGAAGGTGCGACCGTCACAACTGTTCTCCGTGACGGACGCGGCGCGACACTCACGCAATGCGCGACCTGAACGCCACCGCGGCCCGCAGAGGGCCGACGCCCGAACCGCAAGAGCTGTTCATAACACCGTGAAAGCAAGATGCTTGATGCTTAGCAAGGAGATGTTTTGATGGATTGGCGCCACGAGGCCATCTGCCGTGACGAGGACCCCGAGCTGTTCTTCCCGATCGGGGACACCGGACCGGCACTGACGCAGATCGAGCAGGCGAAGAACGTCTGCCGGCGCTGCCCGGTGACCGAGGAGTGCCTGCGGTGGGCGCTCGAGTCCGGTCAGGACGCGGGCGTGTGGGGTGGCATGAGCGAGATCGAGCGCCGGGAGCTGAAGCGCCGCTCGGGTGCACTGCGCACCTTGGCGACCCAGGTCGTCGGCTAGCACCGCGCAATCCCTTGATTTAGCCCACTCCCTCGAATTTGTGACAACAGAAGCTTGAAAGGCCCGGCGTGCGCGTCGGGCCTTCAAGCTTGTCTCGAGATGAAAAATCCTCGAGCCTGAGCGCCTGCTCTTGGCGACGTTCGCGTGCCATGAATTTGCATGGTCGAACCAACGTATCCGAGGGGTACGACATTCGGGGTTGAGCTGGGGCTCAGTAGATCTGGTGGCGCTGGGTGTCGGCGTCGGCTTCGGTGGCCGGGCGGCGCTGGCTGATTCTGATGGTGGTGGTCGAGTCCTCGACGTGGGCCTCGACCTCGTCGGTGAGGGCGCTGAGGACCTGCCACTGGTAGGAGCCGGCATCGGGGAGGGGCTCGCCCTTGGGGCGGCTCAGGGCGATCTGGAGGGTCTCCTCGCCGACCGCGAGGCGGCAGTGGAGAGGGTGGTCGCCGGTCTTCCTCCGGAACGGGCGCGGGCGCCCGTGCTCGGCGGGGATCAGCAGGGCCACGGCGGCGTTGACCGCCGCCCGCAGGTCCTCGATCTCGTCGAGCGAGAACCCGAGCCGGGTCGCCACCGCCGCGGTGGCGGTCGGCAGGACCGACAGGTAGTCGCCTGTCGAGGGCACGTCGAGCAGCAGCACGTCCTCGCGCTCATCGCTCACCGGCATCGCCGCTTCCTGTGACTGAGGGGCCGAAGGACTCCCGCCCTCTCGCTGTAAAGAATAGTGCGGCGCCCCGAGATGCGGGTACCACCCTGGCGGAATCACGCGTCAGAGGCCGCGGGGATTCCCATCGCATTCCGCGGGGGCCGCGGGCGGTGAAGTGTCTCGAAGCGGCCCGCGCTCCGGAGAGCGTCCGGCGCGCTCCGACCGCCGGGCCATTGAGCGGGCTTCGGCGCGGATCGCCAACCGGTGCAGGCAACCGCGACTTCGATAGGCGCCCTGCAACCCCCGAAACCCCTGTGGCGTGTACCTCCTGGTCAAGCTCCGATTCGAGTCCGAACTGACACTCCGAAGTGGGAGTCGAAGCGGCTGCGCGGCTGCACAGTCGTCGTCGACTTCAATCGGAGGGTTCGAACATGACCGATACAGACCAATCTGCCCTGAACCGCAGACGGTTCATGCATCTCGCCGGCGGCGCCGCGGTCGCCGCCACAGGAAGCGTCGTCGCGCTCAGTGCCGGCCCGCAGACGAACCCTCCGGTCGAGCTGCTGGAGAGCGCCCCCGTGGCTGTGGACGTGCCGACCGGGACCCCGCTCCCGCCGCTGCCGGAGCAGTTGGAGGGCGGCAGCGTCGCGCCGCCGAGCCGACACGTGCCCGACCCGCGCGACGCACCGGACGTCGAGGCGCTGGAGGAGCTGCCGGACTCCCTGCCCTTCACCTTCAACCAGAACGGCTACCGTGCCGTCGCGGATCTGCCCGAGGCCATGAAGCCCTGGCGGGACCGGCCCACGAGGTGGGAGAACGTCACCCCGAACACCAAGAACACCTACCTCGACGCCGACGGCGTGATCCAGTACCGGCCCGACTTCGGCCAGCCGGGCTACGACCAGCCCGTCACCCAGATCCAGTTCGGCCTCGGCTGCATCACCAGCTACCGGACCGAGCTGGACCCCGCCCGCAAGGAGCTGTTCCTGACCCGCGCGAAGGCCCAGGCCGGTCGGTTGATCGAAACCCGGGTGGAAGCCCGCGGCGCCTGGTACTTCCCGTACCCCTTCGACTTCACCCACACCACCCACAGCGGCGTCGACTACCAGGCCCCCTGGTACTCCGGGATGGCCCAGGGCGAGGCGATCAGCCTCTTCATCCAGCTCGCGGAACTGGACGGGGTCACCGAAGAGGAACGCGCGCTGTACCTCACGGCCGCCGACGGCGCCTTCGCCTCGCTGCTCCTCGCCGACGACGGCACGCCCTGGGTGGTCAACCGCAACAGCGCCGGCTACCTGTGGATCCAGGAATACCCGGGCAATACGCCGGGCACGGGCGACTACACGTACAACGGCATGATCTTCGCCATGTTCGGCCTGTGGGACTACATCCAGGCGACCGGCAACGAGCTGGCGGTGGCGCTCTTCGACGGTGCGTGCACCACGATGGACCGCTACTTCCCGCTGCTGCGCAACCAGCGCTGGATCTCGTACTACTGCCAGACGCACCGGATCCCGACCGTGTCGTACCACCAGCACCACATCAACCTGTTCCGGCAGCTGCACTGGCAGACGGGCAGCCCCCGCTTCGCCCGCATGACCGATCAGCTCACGGACGACTACCCCTGGGTCTCGCTGGCCACCGGCGCCAACATCGCCTTCGCCGCGGGCAGCCACACCCTGTACAAATTCGACACCGACGCCGACGGCGACTACGTGCCCTCGAAGAACGACAAGGAGCTCGCCCGCAAGACGGTGACGTTCTCCCGCGCCACACAGGCGCCCGCGAACCGGCGGCGGCGGATCAAGGACCGCGGGATCTACTACCGCATCAACGCCGGCACCTACGCGGGCTGGTGGATCGGCGAGAACTTCCCCAAGGCCTACCTGGTCGGCGAGTACCTGCCGACCACCTGCTACCCCGCGCGGAGACTGACCTTCCCGGCGAACACCGAGGTCACCTGCTACAAGGTCGGCACCAACGGACGCTTCAGCAGCTCCCGGATCGTGAAGTTCGCCAACCGCTCCAACGCCCCCTTCGACCGGCGCTCGATCGTCAACGGCAGGCCCATGTGCCGCATCTCGGCCGGTTTCCTCACGGGCTACTGGGTGTGGGCCGGCAGCGTCACCACCGACGGGTACTGAGCAGCGGCGGAACAAGACGAAGCGCCCGGCACCGCTGGTGGCGGTATCGGGCGCTTCGAGCAGCGACTGCGGCGGGCGCCAGCGGGTAACAACCGCTAGGCCTGCTTGGTCTCCCAGAAGATCTTGGCGATCTCGTCGATCTTCGCAAGCAGCTCCTCGGCGACCTTCGGGTCGGCGGAGCCCTTGGAGCCGGAGGCCCCGGCGAGCTTCGTCGCCTCGTTGACGAGCGTGTGCAGCTGCGGGTACTTCTCGAAGTGCGGCGGCTTGAAGTAGTCGGTCCAGAGCACCCACAGGTGCTCCTTGACCAGGTTCGAACGCTGCTCCTTGATGATCAGCGCGCGCGTGCGGAACTCAGGGTCTTCGTTGGCCTGGTACTTCTCGCAGATGGCCTTGACCGACTCCGCTTCGATGCGGGCCTGTGCCGGGTCGTAGACCCCGCAAGGCAGATCGCAGTGAGCCGAAGCCGAGATCTGCGGCAGCAGCCGCTTGAACAGAGGCTTGAACATTGCCCCTCCGCTTCTTTCCAGTGGGTGTGATTCCATCGCCGACCCTACCTCTCCGGGAGGCGATTTCGGCCCGGCCCCTACAGTAAGAGACGCGACACGGTTCCTCACGGAACGCCATGTTGGACAGTGAAAACGCCGTTTCGGCGAGCTTCGGCTCGCAAGCGCCGCAAAGACGGAGGTCAATCCCGATGCTCGCCGCATACGCCCGCAACGTGAATCCCGACGACCCCTTCGCCGCCCTCTCGGTGGGTGAGATCGAGCCTCCGGCCGTTCCCGAGGACTGGACGCGGGTCGCACTCGTCGCCGCCTCGCTCAACCGCCACGACCTCTGGTCGCTGGCCGGTGTCGGCCTCCGTGCCGACCAGTGCCCGATGATCCTCGGGACCGACGCGGTGGGGCGCACCGAGAACGGCGACGAAGTGGTCGTGTACCCGGTCATCGGGGACGCCTCCCTCGCCGACGAGACGCTCGATCCCAAGCGGACACTCCTCTCCGAGCTGCACCCAGGGACGCTCGCCGAGTACGTCTCCGTGCCTGAGCGGAACCTGCTGCCCGCCCCCAAGGGCTGGACAGCGGCCGAGGCCGCCTGCCTGCCCACCGCCTACCTCACCGCCTGGCGGATGCTCACCACCCGCGGACGCCTCCCCGCAGCGGACGGCGCGGTCCTGGTGCAGGGCACCGGCGGCGGCGTCGCGACCGCCGCGATCGTCCTCGCCAAAGCCCTCGGCGCGCGCGTCTACGCCACCGGCCGCAGCCCCGAACGCCGCGAGAAGGCCGCCGAACTCGGCGCCGTGCCGACCGAGGCCGGCGGCCGCCTGCCCGAACGCGTGGACATCGTCGTCGATTCGGTCGGCGAGCCGGTCATGGAGCACTCCATCAAGTCCCTCAAGCCCGGTGGGCGCCTCGTCATCTGCGGCGTGACCGGCGGCCACGCCCCCCGGATCGACCTGCGGCACGTCTTCTTCAAGCAGCTCGAGATCCTCGGCTCGACCATGGGCACCCGGGACGAACTGGTCGAACTCCTCCGCTTCTGCGCCGAACGGGAGGTCAAGCCCGTCATCGACTCCACCTACGCGCTCGCCGACGCCGAGCGGGCGCTGCGACGCCTGGCCTCGGGCGAGGCCTTCGGCAAGGTCATCGTCACCAACGGCTAGAAGCCCAACGTCGTAAGTACGACAGTGGGCCCGCTTTCTGGCGGGTTCGTCCTCCGGGCGGGCCCGCCTGCGTACACCCTGTAATGGATGTCACCGCCAACAGGTTCGGGGGTGCGCAAGGGGGAGAGCGGCCATGTCGACAATGGGACGGGTCAAAGACGGGTTCAAATCCGCGGCCGGGAGCACGTGGGCCATCACGAAGAAGCTCCTGGTGCGGGTCGCGATCGCGGCGGCCATCATGGTCGTGGCCATCGCACTGGCCAGGCACGGGGAGAGCGCCGCGTCCGAGAACGGCGGGGCCGGGATCTCGGGGACCGACGCGCATCCGATCAGCGCGCAGCGCGCGATCCTGGCGGAGGGCTGGACCGCCGAGCAGCTCTTCCTCTGCAAGTACCACGTCGACGCCACATTCGGCGTCTCGATCTTCACCGAGACCGACTGGAGCTCCAGGCGCCTCGCGCGGATCATGAACGGCACCGAGATCAACGGCTCCTGCACCTCCACCAAAGGCGAGAAGTCCCTGGGCTGCAACGGACTCGAATGGGAGACCGAGTGGATCCACGTCCGCCACGGCGACACGGTCGGCTACACACCGGCCTCCTGCCTCGTCAGTGACGGCATCTTCTGACGGGCAGCGCTGCTGAACGACATCGGGGCAGGGAAAGGGAAAGCGGGGCCGGGCTGTGCCAATTCATGGCACGCAAGCCTTGCCATGGCTTGCCCGGCCCCGCTTTCGCTTCGAGGCGTGGTTACTTCAGGCCGACGCCCGCGACGCCCTTGACGATCTGCTTCTGGAAGATCAGGAAGATGATCAGCAGCGGCAGCGCTCCGAGGACCGCCGCGGCCATGTTCTGGGCGTAGAACAGGCCGTAACCGCCCGAGACGACGCCCAGACCCACCGGCAGGGTCATCATCGACGGGTCGGTGGCCACGAGCAGCGGCCACAGGAAGTTGTTCCACGAGCCGATGAACGTGAAGATGGCGACGGCGGCCATGATCGGGCCCGACAGCGGCAGGATCACGTTCCACAGCACCCGGAGGTGCCCGGCGCCGTCGAGCTTCGCGGCCTCCTCGTAGTCGCGCGGGATCGCGTCGAAGAACCGCTTGAGGATGAACACCATCACCGGCGCGACCACCTGCGGGAGCGCCAGGCCCCAGTAGGTCCCGGCCAGGTGCAGGTCGTTCACCAGGTCGAACAGCGGGATGATGAGCGCCTGGCCCGGCACCATCAGACCGGCGATGATCGCACCGAAGATGACGTTCTTGCCCGGGAAGTCGAACCGGGAGAACCCGTACGCGGCCGAGACGCACAGGACGAGCGTCAGGACGGTGACGATGGTCGAGACGATCGTCGAGTTGATCATCCACGTGAGGTGGTCGCCGCGCTCGAACAGCGTGCGGTAACCCTGGATCGACCAGTCCTGCGGGATCCAGTGGATGGGCTGGCCGAGGCTCGCCTCGGTCTCCTCCTTGAAGGAGGTGGACAGCGCCCACAGCAGCGGCAGCAGCCACATCACGGCCAGGGCGGCCGCGGCGATGTACACGATGACGGCGCCGACGGAGGGCCTTCTGAAGCGGCGGCGGACCACCGGCCGCGCCGACGGGGCGGCGGCCTGCTTCTCTTGCACTGCGGTCATGTCAGTCCTCCTTCCGGGAGAACAGCCGGAACTGGACGATGGAGACGATGAGGATGAGGACGAACAGCACGTAGGACAGCGCCGACGCGTAGCCGATGCGGTAGCCCTCGAAACCGGAGATGTAGATGTAGTGGATGGCCACCTCGGTGGCGCGGTCGGGACCGCCGCCCGTCATGAGGTACATCTGGTCGAAGATCCGCAGACTGGCGATGAGCTGCAGGGTGATCACCAGCGCGGTGGTGCGCTTGAGCAGGGGCAGGGTGATGTGCCACAGCTGCCGCCACCAGCTCGCGCCGTCGATGCTCGAGGCCTCGTAGACGTTCGGGTCGATCGTCTGGAGTGCGGCGAGGTACAGCAGGAAGTTGAAGCCCATCGTCCACCACACGGTGGTGATGACGACCGACCACATGGCGGTGCCCTTGTCCTGGAGCCAGAGCGTGGGCGCCGCGGCGTCCTGGATGCCCAGCAGCTGCAGGTAGTGGTTGAGCAGGCCGCCGTCGGGCTGGTAGATCCAGATCCACACCATGGTGACGACGGAGACGGGCACCACGAACGGCGCGAAGAACGCCATCCGAAGGAACCAGCCGAGCTTGCGGGCGCGGTTCACCAGGAGCGCCAAGACGATCGCGAGGATCACCAGCGGCGGCGTCGAGTACAGGGTGAACTCGGCGGTGTTCCACAGTGCGGCCCAGGCGCGTTCGTCGCCGAACGCCTCGGCCCAGTTCTCCAGGCCGACCCAGCTCGCGGGCCGTCCGGTGAGGCTCTTGTCGGTGAAGGAGTAGTACAGGCCGAGGAAGGTCGGCCAGACCAGGAAGAGCGCGTAGAAGGCGGCGAAGGGAAGGACGAACCACAGTCCTGCCCACTGCTTCTTCTTCGCCCCGTTGGGGGTCGGGGGCCGCGTCATCGCGGCCGGCGCCGATGCGGGCGCCACGGTTTTCACAGTCATCGGGAGTCCTAATGCAACGTTTCAGTCGACCGGGTTGGGGAGGGCCAGCAGTGTCTCGATCCGCGACTTGATCTCCGCGAGGGCGTCCTCGGGGGTCATCTGCAGGCCGTACACCTGGTTGAAGATCGCGCCGGTCTCGTCGAACAGGCGGGCCGCGGACCCGGAGAACCACACGTCGGGGTCGAACTGGACGTTCTCGACCACTCCCGAGTACTCCGAGTTCGGTTGCAGCTCCTGGTATTCGGCGCCTTCGGTGACGGGCAGGTAGGCGGGGGTGTGGCCGCCGCCCGCACCCCACGTGAAGCTGTGCTGGAGCATCCAGGACGCGTATTCGAGGGTGGCCTCGCGGACGCCCTCGCCCCACGCGTTGTGGTACGGCAGCACATAGGAGTGGCAGTCGCCCTGGGTGCGGTGGTTGCCGAAGAAGTCCGGCATCTCGGTCATGGAGAACCACTCCGGGTTGTCGCCGCCGAAGAGCTTGAAGCGGTTGATCTCCCAGTTGCCGACCTGGACGAAGGCGGCGGCGCCGTTCTCGAAGTTCGAGGCGCACTGGCCGCCGTCGGCGAAGGGCGGGCACAGCCCTTCCTCGGCCATCTTGTACATGACCTCGATGGCCTGGAGCGCCTTGTCGTCGTCCATCTCGTAGTCGTCCTCGGTGAAGGTCATCTCACCGTCGGCCTGGCGGTACCAGGCCCAGAACTGGCGCCAGCCGCCGAGCGTGTCGAGGGAGGTGCCGTACTGGCCGGTGATCTCCTTGGCCGCGCGGAGGAGGTCGAAGTACTGCTCGACGCCGGTGGTCTCGATGAGGGTGCCCTCGGGCGTGAGGGCGCCGATCTGCGCGCAGAGGTCCTTGTTGTAGTAGTTGACCAGTGCGTGCGTGTCGATCGGCAGCGCGTACAGCTGGTCGTCGACGAAGCACTTCTCCCAGATCTTCTCGGGGAAGTCGGCCGGGTCGAGGCCGTGGGCCTGCAGCTCGTCGACAGTGATCGGGTCCAGGAGGGTCTGGGGCGAGACGCTCTTGAGGCGCGAGAGGTGGATCGTGGCGATGTCGGAGGCGTTGCCGCCGGAGGCGCCCATGACGAGGCGGGTGTAGAACGGGGTGCCCCAGCCGAAGGTCGTGGCCTCGAGCTCGATGTCGGAGTGCTCCGCGGAGAACTGGTCGTGCATCTCCGTCATGACCGCGCCGTCGGCGCCGGCCAGCAGGTTCCACTGCTTCACCTGAGTCTTGCCGCTGAATCCTCCGGTGACCGAGCCGCAGCCGGCCAGGCCTATCCCGGCGGCCGCCGCGGTGCCGGTGAGGAGTGCCCGTCTGGAAAGACCCGGTATAGAGGCAGAGCCAGGGGGCGAGGGATGATTCGGCATCAATGCATCACTCCAATGTGATTCTTTATCGGGTGGGCCGGTCGGGGGGTGGGCCGTGGAGCCATTGTTATCGTTCTCATCTGCTCCGTCAAGGGCAGGTATGCAGAGAAAGCGATATTGCAATGTCCGTAAAGTTCGTTGTCGCCGAAACGTTACCGGTAAAGTTACGGGGCGAGAGAAAAGCAGGGGAGGCCATTCGGCCTCCCCTGCTCCTTATCGCGTTGTGCGCTACTGCGGCTGCGGGACCGCGACGTCGACCAGCGCCTGCTGCTCGACCTCGTGGACCTTCGGCGAGCCGGTGGACGGCGCGGCGGCGGCCGGGCGGGAGATGCGTCGCAGGTGGACCCCGCCGAGCTGCTCGAGCAGGTTGAGCGCGATGTGCGACCAGGCGCCCTGGTTCGCCGGCTCCTCCTGGACCCACGCGGTGTCGGTCGCGTTCGGGAACGCGGCGAGCGCGCGCTTGAGCTCCTCGGCCGGAAGCGGGTAGAGCTGCTCGACGCGCAGGATCGCGGTGTCGGTGACGCCGCGGTTCTCGCGGGCGGCGGCCAGGTCGTAGTAGACCTTGCCCGAGCACAGCAGGACCCGCTTGACGTCCTCGGCCCGGATCTGGCCGCTCGCGATCGCGGTGTCGTGCAGGACCGGCTGGAAGCGGCCGGTGGTGAACTCCTCGAGCTGGCTGACGGCGGCCTTGTGGCGCAGCAGCGACTTCGGCGTGAAGACCACGAGGGGCTTCTTGACCGGGTCGAGGGCCTGGCGGCGCAGCAGGTGGAAGTAGTTCGCCGGGCTCGTGGAGTTGACCACGCGCATGTTCTCGTCGGCGCACAGCTGCAGGAACCGCTCGATGCGGCCCGAGGTGTGGTCGGGGCCGGCGCCTTCGTGGCCGTGCGGCAGCAGGAGCGTGAGGCCGGTGTGCTGGCCCCACTTGGCCTCACCGGAGGAGATGAACTCGTCGGTGATGGTCTGGGCGCCGTCGACGAAGTCGCCGAACTGGGCCTCCCACAGGACCAGCATCTCGGGGTTCTCCACCGAGTAGCCGTACTCGAAGCCGACCGCGGCGAACTCCGAGAGCAGCGAGTCGTAGACGAAGAACTTCGCGGCCTGCTCGCCCAGGTGGGCCAGCGGCGTGTACTCCGCGCCGGTGGCCTGGTCGACGACGACGGCGTGGCGCTGCACGAAGGTGCCGCGGCGCGAGTCCTGGCCGGCGAGGCGGATCGGCTTGCCCTGCATGAGGAGCGAACCGAACGCGAGGGTCTCGGCGTAGGCCCAGTCGACGGTGCCCGAAGTGGACATCTCGCTGCGCTTCTCGAGGACCTTGCGGACGGCCTTGTGCGGGCCGAAGCCCTCCGGCAGCGTGGTGTGGGCCTTGCCGATCATCGCGATGGTCTCGGCGTCGACGGAGGTGTCGACGTCGGCCACCGGCTCGGGCTGGTGGCGCCACGGCAGCGGGCCGGTCTGCCCGGCCAGGGCCTCCTTGGTCTCGCGGAAGACCCGTTCGAGCTGGGCCTGGTAGTCCGCGAGGGCCTCCTCGGCGTCCTCCATAGTGATGTCGCCGCGGCCGATGAGCGCGCGGGTGTAGAGCTTGCGCACGGACTGCTTGCCGTCGATGACCTGGTACATCTGCGGGTTGGTCATCTTCGGGTCGTCGCCCTCGTTGTGGCCGCGGCGGCGGTAGCAGACCATGTCGATGACGACGTCCTTGTTGAACTCCTGCCGGTATGCGAAGGCGAGCTTCGCGACCTCGCACACGGCCTCGGGGTCGTCCCCGTTGACGTGGAAGATCGGCGCCTGGATCATCCGGGCGACGTCGGTGCAGTAGAGGCTGGACCGCGAGTGCGCCGGGGCGGTGGTGAAGCCGACCTGGTTGTTGACGACCACGTGCACGGTGCCGCCGGTGCGGTAGCCGCGCAGCTGCGAGAGGTTCAGCGTCTCGGCCACGACGCCCTGGCCCGCGAAGGCCGCGTCGCCGTGGATCGCCACGGGCATGACGGTGAAGCCGTCCTCGCCCAGGTTGAGGCGGTCCTGCTTGGCGCGCACGATGCCCTCGAGCACCGGGTTCACGGCCTCCAGGTGCGACGGGTTGGCCGCGACCGACACGACGGTCTCGCTGCGCCCGTCAGGGGAGGTGAACTTGCCGGTGAGACCCAGGTGGTACTTGACGTCGCCGGAGCCGCCGATGCTCTTGGGGTCGATGTGCCCCTCGAACTCGGTGAAGATCTTGGAGAGCTTCTTGCCGACGATGTTGGCGAGCACGTTCAGGCGCCCGCGGTGCGGCATGCCGATGACGACCTCGTCGATGTCCGCCGTGGCGGCCTCGTTGAGGACGCGGTCGAGCAGCGGGATGAGCGATTCGCCGCCTTCGAGGCTGAAGCGCTTCTGGCCCACGAACTTCGTCTGCAGGAACGTCTCGAACGCCTCGGCGGCGTTGAGGCGGCCGAGGATGTGCTTCTGCTCGGTGACCTTCGGCTTCTCGAACGGGACCTCGATGCGGCGCTGGATCCACGCGCGCTCCTCGGGGTCCTGGATGTGCATGTACTCCACGCCGACGCGGCGGCAGTAGGAGTCGCGGAGCACGCCGAGGATGTCGCGCAGCTTCATGCGCTGCTGGCCGGCGAAGCCGCCGACGGGGAAGGTCCGGTCGAGGTCCCACAGCGTCAGCCCGTGCGACAGGATGTCGAGGTCGGGGTGCCGGCGGATCTCGTAGTGCAGCGGGTTGGTGTCGGCCATGAGGTGGCCGCGGACCCGGTAGGCGTGGATGAGCTCGATGACCCGGGCGTTCTTGTCGATCTGGCCTTCGTGGGTCTTGGAGACGTCGCGGACCCAGCGCACCGGCTCGTAGGGGATGAGCAGCGAGCGGAAGACCTCGTCGAAGAAGCCGTCGCCGAGCAGCAGCTTGTGCAGCGTGGCCAGGAACTGGCCGGACTCGGCGCCCTGGATGATCCGGTGGTCGTAGGTCGAGGTGACCGTCATGATCCGGGAGACGCCCAGGTCGGAGAGGGTCTCGTCGGAGGCTCCGGCGAACTCGGCGGGCACCTCCATGGCGCCGACGCCGACGATGAGGCCCTGGCCCTTCATCAGGCGCGGCACGGAGTGGACGGTGCCGATCCCGCCGGGGTTGGTGAGCGTGAGCGTCGCCCCGGCGTGGTCTTCCATCGTGAGCTTGTTGTTGCGGGCCTTGCGGACCAGGTCCTCGTAGGCCAGGAAGAACTCGCGGAAGTCCATCGACTCGCAGTTCTTGATCGAGGGCACCACCAGCGTGCGGGAGCCGTCGGGCCGGGCGAGGTCGATCGCGAGGCCGAGGTTGATGTGGTCCGGGGTGACCAGCTGCGGCTTGCCGTCGATCTCCTTGTAGGAGGCGTTCATGCCCGGGTGGGCCTTGACGGCCTGCACCAGCGCGTAACCGATCAAATGGGTGAAGGAGACCTTCCCGCCCTGGCCGCGCTTGAGGTGGTTGTTGATGACGATCCGGTTGTCGAACAGGAGCTTCGCGGGGACCGCACGCACCGAGGTGGCCGTGGGGATCTCCAGGGACGCGTCCATGTTCTGGGCCACCTTGGCCGCGACGCCTTTGAGCGGCTTGGTGCCTGGTTCGTTCACGTTCGGAGTCGCCTTCTTCGCGGGATCTGCAACGGGGGACGCAGCGGCAGGGGCCTTCACCGGCTCGGGTTGGGGTGCCGCTTCGACGACCGGGGCGGCCTTGACCGGCTCTGCGACAGGCTCGGGAGCGACTTCGACGGCAGGGGCGGGTGCGGCGGCGGCCGCTTCCGCCTTGGCCTCGCCGTCTTCGGCGAACGCGGTTCCCGTCGGATCGCCGCCGAAGAACTCGCGCCACCCGGCGCTGACACTGTCGGGGTTTTCGCGGTAACGCTCATACATCTCGTTGACCAGCCATTCATTGGCACCGAAATCGGTCAACGGATTGCCCGGAGTCGCACTCGACACGACTGAATCGCCTCTTCTTTGACGCTGCGTGGAAGGGGACGGCAGTCCCCGGAGTCAAGGGTAACCGGGGGGAGGAAAAAGTGTAGTACCGGTAACGCCGTTGCGGGGCCGGTCACTCGAGGCGCTGCGAATGTGCTGCGCAGCAGGCTGATACGCGTGGAAGTCTCGTTCGCCACAACGGCGTTTCGCACGATCGCCCCCGCCGCGATGTGCGCGAAAGCCGAGCTTTCGAGGCGCTGCGGAACGCACTCGCGCCCCGGCGGAACCGGGGCGCGGGCATACGTTCGTAGTCGTGCCGCGGACTAGCCGGCGGCGCTGCGTTCCTTGCTCGAGAACGTCTCGGTCGGCTCCTCGAGGAGTTCCTCGGCGCCGACGACGGTGAACAGGCGTGTGATGAAGCGGTTGGGATTGACGACGGCCAGTGCGACGCCCATCTCGCGGGCGATCCGGTAGGCCACCACGATGGTGCCGATGCCCGTGGAGTCGAGGACCGTCACCTTGGCGACGTCGACGCGGATGGCGGTGGCTCCGCCGGCCTCGAGGGCGTTGGTGATCGTCTCGCGGATCTGGGGGGCGGTCGCGTAGTCGACCTCGCCGGCCAGTTCGACGGTGACGACCCCGGCGTCGGTCGTGGCGGTCTCGATTGACAGCGTCATGAACTCACCTGATTCGGTAGGGTCCCGCGTTCTTCGGAAACACAGCCGTGACGTGCTCGGCTGCGACACAAAGTCTATCCGACCGGTACGACGGAAAACAGCTCGCGCGCGCCAGTTTCCCGCAAAGCCACGCACTCCTCTGATAAAGGTCACTCGATCGTGTTCCGTGCGGGTGCGCAGCGTCACCGCCGATCACCCCCTAGAGGCAATGCCGTTCAGTTAAGGGCTGGCGATGATGGCGATGTCGAGGGTGGCTTTGTAGGTTCGCCTGTTCACGGGGCCTTTGGCGCGGTGTTTGGAGATCGCGCGTTTGACCACGCGGGGCGCAGTGCGCAGCCGTCGTTCGGGCAGCAGGTGCGTCAGCACTTGCTGCCCGATCAGGCCTTTGAGGTCGATGG